>CAVTWM010000013.1:0-708157 GCA_963738455.1 uncultured Actinomycetes bacterium | reverse complement strand
GGGCGGCGACGCGCAGGACGTATTCACCCTCGATCGAAGCATTGCCGTGCACATGGTGTTCGCCTCGTTCGGGTGCCACCGACCGACGTGATCAATGCGGTTGTAGCGAGACGAGCCGGTGGACACCTTGTTACGTGGCGAGACACACGTCCTCTTGCCCGTCTGGTCGGTCGAGGAGCGCGCGAAGGCACGGCTGCTGTTCGGTCCGTCATAGCGACCGACGTACGGCGTACAGGTCATGTTGCTTCTCCGATGACGGCCCCGGACATGGGCCAACCACCGACGATGGGATCGGCATCGTCTCCCCAACCGACGATCTGCCGTGAATGGCCGATCCAGCCGGGCATCTGGCACGGCTGAGTGTTGGTGGATGCGAAAGTCACCGACTGTCTGGAGGTAGATCCAGTGCGGCGGGATGATTGGCCACCGGGCCAACTCGTCAATCGCGACCGCGGTGGACACCACCTCGCCCGCGTAGCGGCCCTCCACCACCTCGACCGTGTACGTGACGTAACGGTCGAGGATGGTGGGAGCCGCCCCGCCGCGCAGAAGAGGCTGACCCCGAATACATCGGAACCCGCTCATCAGGCGACGTCGGCTCGCTGCCGGATGCTGACGAAGCGAGCTTCGTTGTGGATCACGACGACGGTCTCGTCGCTGTACCGCACGGGCTCGGGCGCTGGCCCTTGAGCTCGCCGAGATCGAAGCGGCTCGGGTCCAGGCCCGCGAGCCGAAGCAGGTCCACAGCGAGCTGCTTCGGCTCGGTGGTCTCGAATCTGCGACCGTCGATTGCGAACTCAATCGGCTTGTGGAGTTCTGACACATTGCTCATCGCGTTTCCTCCTGAGAGTCCGGTCAAGCCGGGGGCTCAGAAGGGATGTCGGGACCGGAGAATCCGCGAACGAAAGCTTGACGCCAGGCTGTACCGACGCACTACCGGCCTACGGGCGGCTGCTCGAGGTCTGTAGGGCTGGATTGCAGGCCCGTAAACACGTGCGGGGCGCGCCGCGTGGTGCGCGCAACAGGGTCGAGCAGGCGCCGACCGTCGAACTCCGCGGCGCTGGCGGTAGCGACGACCCCCGAGTGAGGTTGTCCGCAAATCGCACATTGCTTGACACAACGCGCGCCCGGCTATCGCGGAGCTGATCACGGTGAGGAGTGCGTAGACGCCGTCAACGCGCGATCGACGGCTCACGACCTGCCGCAGGGCACAACAACGCGGCCGGCGCCGTCACGTCGAGTGACCGGCCGGTCGCAAGGACCGTTGCCCTGCAAGCGAGGAGGATGGGGAGAAGACCCCGTGTCCTCATACGCATTTCCGCAGGTCCCAACCCGGACACGTAGGTCCGAGGTGTCCCCCATGTCCTGGAATAGGACGGAACTGGCGGGACCCAAGTGGGTTACAGGGGAAGAGTCTCCTGGTTCAACACCTCTGAATCGGGGTCTCAAGACATGGGAATGGTTCAGCTGCACGGTGATGACCAGACGACGCTCCGACACGCCGCATCGCGCAGACGCGCAGTAGCCCGCCAACAGGGCTCAGCCAAGGCTGCATCAGCCGGCCAATGGCCCGCCGCGCGGCCGAGATCGAGGCCGAGCTCGACCACCGGTCATAGGCCCGCACCATCCCGAACGCCCAGCACCCGACTGGGGCCTCAGTGTCGGCGCGAGGCCGACTGAAACCTGACACGTGGTGGACTCTGTTCAGGCTACGGGTGGGTGGGACACCCAGCCGCGACATGAGATCGAGGGCTTCGCCCAAGTCCCACTTGCTCTTTGTCGACAGGTTGAACGATCGCAATCGCGTCCAAGACCCACAGCTCACCAGCTGAATCAAAGATTGCCATCACCGCGTCCGGCGATGCAGCCGTCGAACCAGGTTCAGGACTAAGGGACGCGAGACCGTCGAACTCGCCGCTCGCCACGACGACTAGCAGCTGGGCGTCCGCTGGAAATCGGAGTACAGAAGCCGGGTCGCCGAAACCGGACACGAGGTTTGGAAGCTCGAGTCGGTTGAGGGCCTCACCGCTCGTCGAGGTCAGCAACTCGTTCGGGGATCCGAACACCTCGGCGCCTTGGGCAGCTTGGCACGCAACCACGACCAGGAGGTCCGCCGCGGGCGTCCAGCTCGAAGTCGATGTCGGCTGAATCGGCGAACCTCTCGTCCCTCCGTCTTCGACTCTGTCCCCGCACGATGTGAGTGTCACGCACGCAACGGCCGTAGCCGCCGCCACGACCATCCTTGTTGGCATCATCAGAAGTACTTCCATCCCCACACGGCAACCCAAAAGCCTTTCAACCCGATGACGGTGATCCAGAACACTCCATCGGATGACGCGCTCCCGTAACGCGTGAACGCGTCCACAGCACAGCCGGACTCGAAGTCAACTCGAGGTTCCATCTGTATTGACCAAGCGCGACATGAAACGCTGGCGACGTATCGTCCGATCCGCGCCACAAGAAGAACGCCCATGACTGTTCCGGCCATATTGCCTTGATCCGGCCTACGGACGGCCAGCTGGAGTTGAGCAGCCGGAATCGGATGTCGCCTCGGTGAATCACGGTGAAGATGCCACCTCCCGTGATCACCGTGTATTGGACCGGTACCCATCGAAACACCTTCCTCCACCCGATTACCGCCCATACTCTGCACGGACAACTTGTGGCTTGGGTCCCTGCGCTGGAGGAGCTGCGGCCAGACAGGTCGGTCGAGTTGATTGGGTCGACCGGATAACCATTAGGTATTGGCGTTACCACCCTGGATCGGGTCCTCGGACAGAAACCGGCCAGTAGTCGGGTTGTAGAGACGGGCTCCATCAGGGTCAGGCCGGCCGTGGCGGTGGCCTCACGCTGGTGAGCGCCGAGCCAGTTGAAGCGCGGCCCGGTGGTCGTGCCACCCGCTGTGTCATAGACAACGCCGTACTCGTCATTGTCCACGGCGGCTCCGTCCGGAGACCCGGGTGGCGGGGGCAGTCGACGAGATGAGGACGTCGCCGTGGAGGTTCGCCAGAGCGTATGTCGTCGCGCTAGTGGAGACGGTGGCCAACAGCCCTTCAGCTAGTCCTGTCAAGTACCGGTCGATGGTCAGTGTGGGCGTGCTCGAACCGATCCTGGTGACTGTCCAGGATGGCGCGTCTCCCCCGCCTACATAGTGGTTGGTGGTGTCCGTGACCCCGGTCGTGACGGTCGAACCGCACACGCTAGCGTCGATGCTCGCGACGGGACGGTCACGGCGGCAGGCGAGCCTGTCGGCTGTTGTCGAGGGTCCATTCCTGGCGCTGAGCGGCTTCGCCGAAGGGTGTCTGGATTGTGGAGGCGACGAGGTCGTTGGCGTGGTATCCGATGCTGACGGCGCTGCTGGTCGGGGCGATCGTCATGGCGGCGGGCAGGTCAGTGGTGCGCCCGAACGCGTCGTAGGTGAGCCCGCTTGCCGTGGGCTGGTCGGCGCTGGTGTAGCTGCTCGACGTCGTGGAGCTGGGGGTGCTGGTCTGGCATGCGCCGGTGCCGGTGGGTGCGTAGGCGTTCAGGGCGGTGCGGTTGCTGTTCTGGTCGAAGGTGTAGGTGCGGGTGGTGCACTGCGCGGCGCGTTCATCGCTGACGGTGACGAGTCTGCCGGCGCCGTCGTAGGCGTAGGTGAGTTCGCGGCCCCCGACGGCGTAGAGATTGGTGAAGTCGGTGACGACGCGGCCGTGCGCATCGACCGTGTTGGTGTTGATCAGCCAGGGTTCGCTCACCCCGTTGCGAGTCCACTGGAGCTCTGTGGGTTGCCCCCCAGTGTCGCGGGTCCAGGTCGCGGTCAGGGTGCCGCTGGTCATGGGACTGGTCTGGGTGATGGCCGCGCCGTCGGCGTCATAGGTCGCGGTCACGGTCCCCACGATGCTGTGGGTGACGCTGGTCGGTAGTCCGCGTCGTTCGGTGGTGCTGTTGTACGTGTAGGTGCTGGTGCCGACGCTGGTGCCGTTCTGGTCGCGGGTGATGGTGGCCAGGTGGCCGGTCGTGTCGTCGGACGCCGCGGTGACGACGCCCTGGTAACCGTCGTCGGCGGAGATGGGGCGGCCGAAGTCGTCGTAGCTCGTGGTTGCGGTGACGGCGCTTCCGCCGCTCCCGGCGATGCCTCGTGGGTATCCCGGTCGTGGAGTTGTAGGCGTAGGACTTGTCGGGGACGGCCTTGTCGCCGCTCGCTCCGCCGGTGATGGTGTTGGTTGCGGGGCGGGTGGACAGGCCGCTGTTCAGGTGGGTGACCTGCGTGGTTCGGGTCGCGGAGTTGCCGGTATCGATCGTGCGGACCGGGCGGGCGAAGACGTCGTAGGAAGTCTGCGTGGTTGCGGGGACGGTGCCGCTTGCGGGTCCGGCCTTGCAGGGCAGCCCGAACCAGGCGGTCGCGGTGCAGGTGCTCGCGTTGTAGGCGCCGACCGTCCAGGTGCTGGTCACGTGGGTGCCCGCGTTGGTGGGGGTGGCCAGGTTGTCGTCCTTGGCTGAGGGCTGACGCTGCTGGACCATGGCGCCCGTGGCGGAGTCCAGGACGGTGCGGGACACGATGTCGGTGCCGCCGGGGACCACGGTCGTGACCTGGGTCGGGGTGGAGAACTCCCATCCGCTGGTGTTCTGCACGCCGGCAGCGGTGAAGGCGTAGGCGTACTGGACGGTGTCGACGGTTCCCGCGATGTCCGCGCTGGTGGCGGGATCCCAGCCACCCTCGGTCACGGTCAGCTGTTGGTGCCAGCGCGCCGAGGTCTCTGCCGCGGCGCCGGATGGAATGGCTGCGTCGGTGGCGACGTCGCCGTAGCTGATGTGGGTGTGGGTGCGGGCGGCGACCGGGTCACCGTTGGCGTCGATCATGTGCAGCGGTCCGTAGGTGTCGGTCACGTCCGCGATGTCGTCGCCGTTCTCGAGGCCGTCGCCGTTGTCGTCGACGAGGTTCTGGGACACGGTGATGGAGGCGAGCATCTGCGCGGCCTCGCTGCTGGTGCCGGTCAGGTTGAGCAGGACGCGGGTATCGCTGGCCGGGTCGAGTGCCGCTGCCCTGTTCGCGGGGGTGAGGGTGGCTACGGTCATGCCGGTGTCGGGGTCGAGCACTTGGGTGCTGATGCGCCATCCGGTCTGCCCGGTGCCGGAGAAGGCTGCGGTCATCACCGCTCGACCGAGGTCGTCCATCGCGGTGATGGAGGCGTCTTTCAGGCTGGAGGTGCTCGCGCCGGGAGGGAACACGGCTGTCGCGGTGACCGGTGCGACGACGGGGTACTGGCCGGGGTCGAGGGGCCACCAGCCGGCGACCGCGCTGGCGGTGAGGTCGGGGTGGGTGTCGTCGCTGCTCGAGCTCGCGGTGCCGATGGTCACGCCGTATTGGATGGTGGTGGTCTCGGTGGCGCCGCTGTTGAACCCGGATCCGTGGGTGCGGGACACCGAGGTGACCTTGCCGGTCACCGGTGTGGTGGTGCCGTAGCTGATAGTCCACGGCCGCAGCCCCGCGGGGGTGATCGTGGTCAGTCGTCCGGTGGTGGCGTCGTAGCCGTAGCCGGTGACCAGGGCTCCCGACGGTGCGGTGCCGGTGCCGCAGGTGGCGTAGCCGCTGGTGTTCTCGCGCGGGTCCCACACGGTGGTGAGGTGCCCGTTCGCGTCGTAGCGGTAGCAGGCCACGTCGTAGTCGCGCAGGATCGGGCTGGACCCGTCCAGGGGCTGTTCGAACCCGCGCCAGGTGACCGCGGCCACCCGCGCCGAGCTGTAGGTGAGGAGGAGGTCGGCGCAGCCCACGACCCAGGCGGTGGCGGAGCCGGCCGGGCAGTCGCCGGCGTCGACGCCCGGGGGTAGCGGCGCGAGGATGCGGGTGATGCTGGCACCGGTGGCGTCGAAGGTGGTCGACTCGTCGGTGTCGGGGTCGGTGACGGTGGCGACGGTGAAGTCGGGTCCGGAGACCTGAGTGAACTCGGTGACCGGGCCGTCCAGCTCGGTGAGGGTGAACGTGGTCGTGTCCACCTTGCACAGGGTCAGGTGGGTGGCGTCCGCGGGCGGTGTGTAGGTCATGACGCAACCGGTGGCGGCGGTGGCGCTGGCGAACCCGAGCGGGTCGCCGCCCTCGGAGGCGTAGAGCAGGACGCTGTCACCGTTGTCGGTCAGCGTCGTCCACGCGGTGCCGGCCGCGGACTGCAGGCTGGTGGTCCAGCCCTTGCCGAACGGGCCGTCCAGGTCGGAGGCGAAGGAGTTGTAGCTGCGCCCGACACTGGCCGCACCGACCGAGGCGTCGACCGCGCCCAGGGACGCCGCCCCGGTGGTCAGGGCCACCGACACCGGGCCGACGGTGGTCCCGGCGGCGCCGGCACCGGAGCGGTCCACCGTGACCGTGGTGACACCGGTCGTGGACGGGGTGCAGGCGGCGCCCACCGTCGGCACCACGCAGGGTCGGACGAACACCACGACGTCGTTGCTGAATGCCGAGGTCATGTCCCAGCTCACCGGGGTGCTCCGGACCAGGCCCCCGTCCGCGGTCAACGCGACCGGGGTGCTGACCGGGCCACCGGCGAGGGTGGACAGGTTGGCGGCGGGGATGGTGGTCCAGGAGGTGCGGTCGGTGGAGTACTGGAACTGGGCGCCGGTGCCCGCGGGTGCGGTGACCTCCAGGGTGATCGACCCGGAGCTGGTGGACTGGGCATCGGCCGGCATGGACAGGTAGGCCGAGCCGATCCCGAACCGGTAGGGCCGCACCGTGGCGTTGCCGGCCGTGTCGGACACCGTGACGAGCAGTTCGTGGCCGCCCTTGGTGAGCTTGGCCTTGTCCAGGCTGAAGGTCCGTGAAGCTCCGGTCCCGGTCAGGCTCAGCACCCCGGCGGTGCCACCGTCGAGGGTGACGCTGGTGAAGGTCGAGACCCCGGATGTGGCGTCGGTGGCCGACGCGGTGCACGCCACGTTCGACGTCGGCGCTGGGTCGGTGAAGGCGTCCTCGGGCAGCCCGGTGCACAACACCGAGACCGCCGGCGGCACGTTGTCGACCCGGAACGCCAAGGTCGGTGAGTAGGCGGAGTACTCGGTGCTCGGCCCAGGTGCGCTCTGCGCGGCGCGGACCCGGGCGTAGTACTGCGTTCCCTGCGCCAGGGCGGACGTGGTGGCGTTGGCCGGGGATCCCGACGTCACGATCGAGCTGGCCGACCAGGTCAGGGCGCTGAACGTGCTGGTGGTCGCGACGCCGAACTGTGCGGCGACGTCGCCGCCGTCGAGGTCGGTGACCGTGGTGGACAGCGACGGGGTGGTCGAGCGCACCCACCCGGCACTGTTGCGCCCAGCCATCGACAGGGCGCCCGGTGTCTTCGGGACGTGGTGGTAGCTCAGCACCAGCGAGGGGCGCCGCGATGAGGTGGCGTACTCGCTGGAGTAGAACCGCTTCCATCCCGACGATGCGGTCTCCGACGCGGTGAGGGCGAACCCGTTGTTCGCGTAGTCGCTGTTGGCCCAGCCCTGCACGATGTTCTTGACCTCAGTGCCGGTCGGTGGTGTCCAGCCACCCCTCCGCGCACGAACCCGACGAGTCGTTCGCGCTTGGCGTCGGAGACGGTGTAGACGGCTGAGGACTGCGCCGGCTTGTTCGTCCAGGTGCTGGTGGTCTCGCTGAAGCTGGCGGTCAGGAACCGCAATACATGCTCGCCGACGTGCACGACGCCGAGTGGTAGAGCCACAGCTTCAGCTTCGCGGAATCCACCACCGTGGTCGCGTCGACGAAGCTGGCGGCCGAGGTCAGCGTGAACTGCACGTAGGAACGACCCACGTGGGTGCCCGCGTCGTAGGTGCCGACCTTGAGGTCGGGCTCGGACCCGAACGCGGTGGTGTCATACCCCTTCTCCACGTAGGTGTCCTTGGCGGCACCCAAGGTCGCGGCCGGGTCGACCGTCACCGGGTAGGTGAGCCCGGGCGTGTCGAAGTAGGTGGCCGGGACGGTCACGACCAGCTGGTAGCCCGACCCGGTCTTGCGGACCTGGGTGTCCGCGACGATGCCGTGCGCCGAGTCACCCGAGACCGGGTCCACGCTCGCGTCCCACACCCGCGCGGCGGGAGCCGCCCCGACGACCTCACCGGTCTTCGCGTTCTTGAGCAGGAGACCGCCGTCCGCGCTCTCCGCGACCGTGAGGCCCTTCGCGGACAGCGGCACCACCACCTCGAGGCCCGCCGCGGGAAGGGCGGTGGGGCGGGACTTCAGGTCCACGAAGGTCTGCACGCCGCTGGGCAGGACCCGGATCCGCAGATCGCGTCCCGGGGCCACCTCCGGATAGGTGGCCTCGTTGGCTGACAGCGTCGGCTCGGGGAGGGCACCGGCGAAACCGACCGTCACCGACACCGGGTCCGGCCCGGCCGTCTGCGACACCGGCGCGGGCGCCTCGGGGTCGAGGCGGGCATCGGCGTACCCGTCCAACGCGGAGCGGGCCACCGCGACCTCAGCGACCCCGGCCACCCCCGACGCCGGGGCGGGCGTGGCGGCACCGGCGAGCACGACCTGCACCCCGGCGGCCCGCGGCACCACCCGGCCGGTGGCGTCCCGGATCAGGGTGGTGTCGATCTCGACCCAGTCACCGGTCGCGTCCCGCGTCCAGTTCGGCCCGGCATACACCTCCGCCGTGAACGACCCGTCAGGGTTGGCCCACACCCGTCGCGCCTCGCTCCGCTCCCCGGCCACCTCGACCCGGGAGCCCTGCGCCCGAGCGGCCATCTGCGCCAGCACCGCGTCCTGCCGCTGCGTCACCACCGGTTCCTGGACCGCCGCTGGGGTCGGGACGGTGCTCGGCGCGGGCGCGGCCTGCACCGGGAGCGCCGACATCAGGCCCAGTACCAGCGCGGCCGAGACCACGGTCACGGGAACCGCGAGCACCGAGCGGAGCGAACCGCGGACCAGGACACCGGTGCGACCGTGCACAACTACCCCCGAGATTGAGCGAACGAAGAGCGCGGACAGGCGAGCGGGCGGGACTGGGGTGTGCTCAGGGTCCGGTGGCGGTACCGGCCTCGGCTCGGACGTTGGCAGCGGCCCTGGCCGCCGCGTCCTGGCTGGAGAACGACTCGCCCGAGGACGCGACCTTGTCGCTGGACCGCCAGGCCCGCCACCGCCACCCCCCGCCGGCATCGAGGTACACCTCGTAGCGGGCCGTGGCGGCACCGTCCTTGAACGCCTGCGCCGCGCGCTTCGCGTTCGCGGCGCTGGCGAAGGTCTCCCCGGCCCACGCGACCATCTCGCCATTGCCGCCATAGAGCCACCAGCTCGCCGCCCCGCTGGCGGTGGACCCTGTCACGAACCGCATCCCAGTTCCCCCGTTCGCATACGTGTCATCTCTCAGGTAGGGGTCCCTGGCCTCCCCCGTGCGCCAGGGACCCCGAGCGGCGCAGACCGCCGACAAGCCTCGCGTCGGCGTGGTCGAGTCAGTACAAGCGGACCGAGGTAGTCAGGTCATTCATCGCGGCGCCGACGTAGTCGGTGTAGGTGTAGGCGCCGTAGCTGGACCCACCGAAGCTCGCGTCGGCATAGACCCGGATCTGGCAGTCGTAATAGCCCTGGAACGAGCTCACCCGGTCATTCCAGGTCGACCCGATGTTCGCCAGCTCCAGATCCAGATCGGCGCTGGTGTCACACGGCGCCGACCCGGTCAGGCTGTAGTACACGCCCGTCCGGTTGATGTCGTCATAGAGCCGGGCCAACACATACGACGTCGCCGCCGCATACGACGTCGGCCCCGCGGACTCGGCCAACGCCACCCGCAGGCCCGACTCCGAGGACGCGCACGTCTCGACGCCGGTGTCCAGGTCCCGGTTGCAGTACGGGAGCGCACCCCCCGCAACGGTCACCGCCTGCGCGGGCGTCACCGCGACCGTGAGCATCACCGCCGCGCACACCGATACCACCAGCAGTCGCGAAGCACCCAACACCGGAGGGATCCTTTCCCGCAGACCATCACGTCACCTCAGGAATGACGCCCCCCGCAGCCGCGCTGCACCCCCTGGGCTGTGAGCCCAGTCACATCACCCGCCGCTGATCGAGGACTCCGGCAACCCCAGCGCGCCGCACGTCCCGGCCCGCCCGGGGAACACCCCGACATAGCCGGCCGGCAGCACACAGGCATGCAGGGCGGGAACCTCGCCCTGCGGTGCCGTCTCGGGGTCCGGCGGGACGGTCGGCTTGTAGGGCGGATGCGCCAGCACCTCGCCCCGCGACCACATCCCCCCGCACACCGCCAACGCCGCCTGCGCCGCCGACACCGCCGGGCCACCCGGCGGGCTGCCCACCCCCGCGTCGAGGAACAGCGACTCGTCGTCGAACGCCGTCGTCGCCACCGCGAAGCAGCGCACCACCACCTCCTCCGACGGGGCGGCCCGGCCCAGGAAAGCGGCTGCAAGTCCACCACCCGCAGCCGTCAGGACGAACCCCGCGAGCACCGCACCCATCACCCGGCGTCGCCGCCCGCGCGCGTCCCGCCGCGCAGCCGTGATCGGCACGACCGACCCAGCCACGGCACCGGTCGGCACGTCCGCGGCCACCTGGGCGATCAGCCGGGCACGGTCCTCGGCCATCCGCTCCACCGTCAGCTCCGGCACGGCGGTGGACGGGAGCAGCCGCTCCGCGTCGCTCAGCGGTTCGAACACCTCACTCACCGCCCTCACCCCCAGCCCCGCTCAACCCGTCATACGCGGTGGCCAACCGGCGCCGGGCCCGGGTCAACCGAGACCGGACCGTCGAGGCCGGCTGCCCCAACATCGGCGCCACCTCCGCCGGGGTCAGCTCGGCCAGCACACACAACTCGAGGACCCTGCGGTCCTCATCACCCAACGACTCCAACGCCCGACGCGCCAACACCGTCAGATACGCCGTCTCATCCCGGTCAGCCACCACCTCAGCCAGATCCGGCTCGTCCGGCGGCAACGGCAACCGCTCCTCCAACCGCGAGTCCCGGTCCGAGCGTCGCTGCGCCACCAACACCAGATTCCGTGCCACCCCGATCAGCCAAGGGAACAACCCGGCGGACTCCTCGACCACGATCCGATCGCGTTGACGCCACGCCTGAAGGAACACCTCGGCCAGCAGATCCTCCGCCGCCGCAGCCCCGACCCGACGAGCCAGGAACCACGCCACCCGACGCGCGTGCCGGTCATACAGTGCCGCGAACGCATCCCCGTCACCGACCACCGCCCGCGCCCACAACACCGAGTCCGGCACAACACGGACCGCCGGCACCTCCACCCCGGCCTCGGACACAGTCACATCAAGGGAATGACCGTCCGAACTCCAGCGCTGCACCACACCCTCAAAACCCGACACCACAACCGCGCCACCAGCATGCCAGTCGGCAGCAGCCACGTTGCGAAAGACCCCGGCCGACGGCCCGCCAACCTGGAAGCTCCAGTGAGTTCTGCCCACCGTGACGAGTCATCGTGACGGACGTGCCCAGCGGCCCCGACCCTGTCTCAGCTCACACATGCAGTAGCCGCCTGGAGCCAATCGAGGGGCAACGATCCTCAATTCAGAGGAAGCTCCCGGGCCGCGCGGCGGGGTAACCGATCCCGGGTCTCAGCTCGCTCGAGCGAGCGTGCGGTTCCATGCACGTCGACCGATGAGGCGGCTTACGACAGTCAGGGCAGGCCGAGCAATTGGGTCGGCCCCGGCGACCTACGGGGGAGAAGCACCGGGGCCGAGGGACCAGATCATACCCGCCCGGCCAGACCCATGCCCGGACATCGAGCATGCCCAACACTCACCACTCGATGAGGGCCACGCCCGAGATGCGCCTGGTGGCGCGGCGCGCGGTCGCACCACCGAAGCCAGCGGTCGGGGGCGTCGCGAGCCAGCCGCCCATGCTGGTGGCCTTGGCGCTTACCTCGGTAGCGAAGGGCGAGTCCCTGGAGGAGACCACTGAGTTCGCACGCCGAAGTCAGCGAACGTGTCCGCGACCTGGCTGTGGCCGACAAGGCCGTCGAGCGCTTCGGCTTGGGACGGGTGGACGACGTGTCCCGGTCTCATGTCGCAGCCCTAGCACCAGTGCTCGGGGCCGGGCCCGAGCACTCCACGCCGAGTGATGTACGAACGCCCGAAAGCCCCACTCCCCCAAAGGAGGAGGAGTCGGGACTGACTCCCGCCTCCTCTTGAGAGCGTTTCCGCAGGTCAGAGGCCTAACAGGGGTGGAGGTGGCGGGATCCGTCGTAGTGGGACGAGGACCTCGGGAGCGGCGCTCCGCGCCGGCCGCGAGGTCCTCGTGGTCGCTCCTCCCGATTCCCGCCACCTGGGCGACCCGCCGACGAAGAAGCCCCTCCGATGGCAGGGGCTTCTTTCGTGAACAGGGGTGAGTGGAGGTGGCGGGAATCGAACTCGGCCGACCCGTCGAGACCCGTCGGGACCCGTCGGTTGCGAGCACAACCCGTCGCGTTCCGTCGGGACCTAACGGGTCGCGTCGGGTCCGACTGTTGACGCTGTCAACACGGAACTGCGGAGCGCAGTCCCACACCGTTCCTCTCTTGGAACCAAGGATTATCAAGTGAACTGGACCGAAACCCGGGGCCGGACAGGGCACTAGAACGTCACCGGCGTCCATCCGTCAGTCAGGCGGATCGTTGCGGCGCCTCGGGGTGTCGTCGCTCTCACGTAGATGCCATGTAGCCGTGAGCGCGCCGAATAGAAGAAACACGACCCACGGCAGCCAGAACCAGGTACTGGAGGATCGACCGGTCGCGTAAAGAAGTGCGACAACGGCGCCACAGGACAGCCCCAAATAGCGCACGAGCCGTCGGACGCGGACATTCGGTTGCTGCATCACCTGCTCCTCTAATCGAAGATCGAATAGACGCCGCAGGCAACGCTCAGCGCTGCCGTAGCGTAGCCCGACACCCCGATGGCCCGCCTGAGGAAACGCGGGATCGCGCCCACGTGGTATCCCGCCAAACCTAGTACGGCGAACGGGAGACTCGAGATGACGCTGCAGAACCGCCGTATCAGTTGTCGCTTGGACGCTGGGTGAAAGAACATGGGACATGCCCCGGCGTAACCCGCAGTGATCGCGTTGGCGACGCACTTCCTGGTCCAACGCCTGATGATGAATGAGCTCGGTATTGCGACACTTTCCGCCGACGCCACCGGAGCGCCCGTAGATGCTGGCACTGGTTGGCGTGCTTCTGTACCCACAACGCCGCCCATCGAGATCCGTCTGTCCGACTGGGTCCGCCGGGTAGGTGTACGCGTTCGCGTTCCCTCCGGTCACGGGGTCGGTGGACGCGAACCTCCCCACTGCCGGTGCGTAGAGGCGGACGCCCATAAGGGTGAGGCCGGTGGTGCCGGTGTCGACTGGTGCGTTGTTTGCCGCCGAGCCATCCGTAGCGGGGTCCGGGGGTGGTAGCGCTGTTGGTGTCGTGGACAACGCCGAATTCGTCGGCGTCGGTGCTGGGTCCGTCGGGGGCGTCGCTGGCGGTGGGGTTGGTGGTGCGGAGCACGTCGCCGTGCAACCCGGTGAGTTGCATGGTCGTCGTGGTGGTGCCGCCGGTGGCGGCCTCGGCGAGGAGCCCGGCGAGTCCGGTGATGTAGCGCCGCGTGGTGGTGGTGGCGTCGGCGGCGGTGTCGAGGGTCCAGGTCGGTGAGTCGGTGGAGCCGTCGCTGTAGTGGTTGGTCAGCGCGGTGGCCCCGGCCCCGGTGCTGGTCATCGCGGCGAGGCGTTGCCCGGGGTCGACGGTCCAAGTCCGGGTGACGGGTCCTTGGGCGAGGCTGCGGACAAGGTCGTTCGCGAAGTAGGTGGCGGTGGCGTTCCCCGCGCTCGGGGTGGCGGTGAGGGCGGCGGGCAGGGTGGTGGTCCGTCCCCAGGCGTCGTAGCTGGTGCCGGTCGCGGTGCCGGTGGCGAGCAGGCGGTCGGCGTTGTCGTAGCTCAGGGTTGTCTGGGTGCTGGGGGTGGTGGCGGTGGTGCAGGTCCCGTCGGCGGCGGCTGGGTAGCTGGCGGTGGCGGTGCGGTTGGAGTTGGGGTCCAGGGCGTAGGTGCGGGTCGAGCAGCCCTCGGTCCGGGTCTCCTGGACGGTGGTGAGGCGCCCGGGGGCGTCGTAGCCGTAGGTGCGGGTCGACCAGTGGGGGCGCCGGCTCCGCCGACGGTTTCGCTGCGCCAGCGGCCGTGGATGTCGGAGTACTGGGAGTCCGACAGGAACACGGCGCCGGCTTTGGCCCAGGTGGTCGAGGTGGTGTCCCCGGTGGTGTCGGTGGTGAAGGTCTGAGCGAGCCCGCCGGCCAGGGTCTGGGCGGTCGAGCTGCCCGGTGGCGGGGTGGTAGGTAGCGGTGATGACGCCGAGGCCGGAGTCGTCGATGGTGGCGAGCTGGCCGCGGTGGTCCCCGGTGCTGTCATCGAGGTAGGTGTAGGTCTGGGTGCCGAGGGTGGTGGTGCCGTTGGCCTGGGTCCAGGTGACCTTCTCGACGCGGTCCAGGGTGTCGTCGCGGTCGGTGAGGGTTTTGGCGCCGGTGGCGTCGGTGTAGGTGGTGACCTGGCCGAAGTCGTCGTAGCTGGTGGTCTGGGTGCCGGCGGTTGTGCTCACGGTGGTGGGCAGGCCGGTGGCGGTGGTCGTAGCCGTAGGTGGTGGCTGGCACGGCTGCCCGAGCCCGCCGCTCATGGCGGTGGCGGCGAGCTGCGGGGACGCGCCGGCGTTCGGTAGCTGCTGGTGCTGGTGCGGACCGAGGTGCCGCCCCCGGTGGGGGTGACGGTCTCGGTGACGGTGACCGGGCGCAGCAGTGCGTCGTAGGCGTAGCGGGTGACCGGTAGCCCGGGCAGTCCGCTGGTGGTCGGTTGGGCGCCGGGGGCGATGGTGCAGACCTGCCCGTACCAGGCGTCGCTGCGGCACGCCGCCTCGTTGTGCTCGCCCGGGACCTGGCCGGCGGCGTAGTAGGTGGTGAGCCGGGTGCCGGGGTTGGTGGTGGTTCCGGCAGCGGAGGGTTGGCGCTGCTCGATGGTGTTGCCGTTGGCGTCGTAGCGGGTCTGGGTGGTGATGTCGGTGGCGCCGTTCTCGATGGTGGTGGCCATCGGGGTCCGCAGGTCCCAGCCGAGGTGGTCGGTGCCGGACAGGCCGTAGCCGAGCCGGGTCTCGATGAGGTCGGTCTCATCGACGGTGACCGCGGACAGGGACAGCGAGGCGCCGCGGCTGGTGCGGGTCGCGACGTGCAGCGGGGCGCCGGTGGTCCAGTCGATCGGGTTACCGTGGGGTGTAGTCGGTGCTGCCGTATTCGGTGTGCTCGTGCGCGCGGGCGATCGCGGTCGAGGACGCCCGGCAGCGCGACGCGGTGCGCGGGGCCGAACGTCTGTGACGTCGATGCCGTCGCTGGCGTAGGCGGTGCGGTCGTCCAGCGCGTCGGCGATCTCGCGCCGCTGGCGCCGGCCAGGCCGAGGTCGGTGAGCTCGTCGAGGTAGCCGGTCGGGTTCAGTGCCCGGTCGCGGTTGGCCACGGACAGGGTGCGGATGGTGTTGCCGCGGGTGTCGTAGTCGGTGGCGTCGCTGCGCCAGCCGTCCTGCCCCGCGCCGGAGTACACGACGGTGTTGGTGTTCCGCCCGTCGGAGTCCCACGCGTAGACGGTCCCGTCGCGCAGGTCGGTGTCGGACACGGTGTCGCCGGGGCCGAACACGGCGGCGGCCGCGACCGGGATGCTCGACTGTCCCCAGCCGCTGATGCGGGCGGGTGACGGATCGGGGTGGGAGTCGTCGCCGCTGCTGGTGGCGGCGATGCTGACGCCGTACCTCACGGTCGTGGTCAGGGTCGCGCCGTTGGCGCCGGTGTGGGTGCGGGTGGTGGTGTCGAAGCGGCCGGACCCGTCGTAGGTGACCGTGGTCGGGGTGAGCCCGGGCGGAGTGAGGGTGGTGATGCGCCCGGCGGCGTCGTAGCCGTAGGTCAGTGCCTGGACCGGGGTGCCGCAGGTGCTGGCCCAGCCGGCGGACCCGCCGAGGCGAGGGTCCCAGACCTGCTGGAGGCGGTAGCCGCGGTCGCGTCATATGTGTAGCACGCGAGATCGGTGGAGACCGCGGTCCCGGTCGTGGTGGTGGTCTTGAGCGTCACCTTGGCCAGCCGGGTCGCGACCGGGGCGCCGGGGTCGGCGTCGGTGTAGCCGAACGCGAGGGCGCGGCAGCCCGCGTCGATGCTCCCCGCGGTGCAGGAGACCCCCGGGCGGGTGGGCGCGTACAGCATCGCGGGGGTGCCGTCGCCGTTGTAGGCGTAGCTGGAGGACCCGGTCACGCCGGCCTGCTGGGTCGAGGCGACCAGGTAGGGCTGCGGTGTTGCCGTGCCGGGGGTGCCGGGCCAGGCCGGGTCGGCGGCGTTGAAGGTGACGCTGCCACCGCCGAGGTCGCGCAGCGTGAACGTGTAGTTCTTGCTGGTCCCGGTCGCCGAGAGGGTGTAGCCCTCGAGGGCGGCGTCCGTGACGGGGGCATAGCTGGTGCCGTTCTTGGCGAAGTACCACAGCCCGCCCTGGGAATCGGTCAGCCGGACCTGGGTGCCGAGGTCCTCGGCCTTGGCCCAGTCGGACTGCTCGGAAGCAATTGTGGTCGTCCAGCCCGGGCCGAAGATCGCCGGCCCGGTCGCGGGTGCCAGGGCGGGCTGGCGGGAGTTGAAGGTCCGCGACACCGCGAGGCCGCCGCCGAAGCTGGCCACCGACGCATCCGACCCGGACACGGCGAGGTTGCCGGTCTGCAGCGACACGGATCCGACGCCGACGTCGGTGCTGGCATACATCAGGCCGTAGGCGTCCGGATCCACCGACGCTGTCGGGTTGTTGGTCGTGGTCGGGGCGGTAGCGCCGGTGAAGACCGCGCGGACGCTGACCGGAGTGTCGGTGCCGAGGGTGGCGAACGCGTCCCACACCAGCTGCGCGGGGGCGCTGACCTGCGAGGCGCCCGCGACGGTCGCGACCGGCCAGCCCATCACCGGGTTGCCGGCTTGGGTGAGGTCGCCGGGCGGGATGTCGGTCCACGTCGGGTCGCCGGCGCGCTGGTACTGGAACCGGACCGCGGTCTCCCCGGTCGGGGCGAGCGCGTCGAGGGTGAGGTAGCGCAGCGTCTTGGCGCCCTCGCTCGGGGAGCTGACCCCGGTGGTGCCGAAGGTGTACCCGGTCCAGGGGGAGGTGTTACCGGCCGCGTCCAGTGCGCGCACGTTCAGCGTGCGCCAGCCCCCTGGGGGCGTGATCGTGGTCGGGGTGGACGCGCCGGTCTTGGTGATGGTGGTGATCGGGCCCGAGTCGAAGCGGTAGCTCAACCGGTCGACGTCGGAGGAGGACCCGCCGAGGGTGAACACGCCCGGGGTCAGGGTGGCGGCGAACTGCCCGGCCGGGTAGTCGGTCGAGGCAACGGTCGGCGCGGTCGGGGCGGTCTGGTCGATGGTGAACCGGATGTAGTCCGACCACGTCGCGGAGACCGCGCCACCGGTGACCGCCCAGACCCGCAGCACGTAGGACGTGTTCGGCAGCAGCCCCGAACCGGCCGGGATGACCGCCTTCGACACCGACCCGGAGGTGACCGTGTTCCCGCTACCGGTCCACTTCAGGGTGGAGCCCTGATAGACCTGGAACCGGGCCTGGACCAGGTTCCCCGACGGGCTGGTCACCTTCGCCGACAGCGTCGGCTGGGACTGGTTGGTGCGGAACGTGTCGGTGACGAACCCGGCCGGCGCGATCGACGGCTTGCCCGGCGTCGTGGGGTAGTCCCACGAGGTCACCGCGAACCGGGGCGGGTTCGTGCCGGCGTCGACGGAGTAGAACTCCTTCCACCCATACGTGCTCGCCTCGGTCGAGGTGACCGCGAAGTCCCGGGTGGACACCGTGCCGGCCGCCCACCCCCGGATCACCGCGGTCAGGTCGAGGTTGTCATAGCCAGCGCCCCCGCACGCCCCACCCGGGCCGGCGTGGGTGAAATACGACGTGGACTGCACATCGATCGACGCCGGCTGGTTCGACCACACCGTCTGCGAGGTCCACGGATAGACCCGCCACAGATACGCCGGAGCCAGCGAGGTGGTGCACGTCGCGGAGTAGGAGTTGAACAGCTGCAGGCTCGCCGAGTCGATGTACTTACCGACCAGCACCGACGGGATCGCATCAAGGTGCAGATAGGTGCGGGCCTTACGCGAGGCGCCGTCCATCCCGATGTAGAGCCGGGTCGCGTTGTACTGCGAGGTCGACAGGTCCGAGCGCACATAGCTGTCCGAGGACAGCGTGAACGTGTACGCCGGATCCACCACCACCGGGTACTCCACCGCCGGATCGGCCAGGAACCCAGCGTCCGGGGACAGCTCCCAGGTCCGGGTCGTCACCGCACCGGTGCCCGACCCGCCCCCAGCCAGCGGGCTCAACGCGCCGGCCCGCGCCGCCGACAGCGACGAGTCCACCACCGCGTGATCCTCCGCCTGGGTGCTCCCCGCTGCGGTGCCCGCCCCGAACATCCACGGCGCCCCACCCGCCCGACCTGCTGGCCGTCGCGATCCAGCAGGTGCAGCGAGCCGTCGGACTGCTCGGTGGCCGAGAGGCCCTTCAGCGTCAACCCCAGCGGCAGCGACAACGGTGCGGCCGGGCGGGACTTGACCACGAAGCTGACCTCGAACCCCGACCGCAGCGCCTGCACCACCAGATCGACCCCGGGACGCACCTCGCGGTAGGTCGCCCGGTCCCCGGACAGCACCGGAGCCGGCAACTTGGCATCCCAGCCCACCTCGACCGTGCCCGTCGGCAGGACCTCGCTGGCCACCACCGTCGACCCCGCCCCACCCAACGCGAACGGCACCGGAGACACCTTCGGCCCGAGCACCCCGCCCCGGTTCACCAACGTCAGGTCCACATCGGCCCACGACCCGTCCGCGGCCCGAACCCGGATCGGGGCCATCGCGAACTCGGTGTAGAGCGACCCATCCGGGTTCGCCCATGTCGAGGACTCCGCCGTCCGCTCCGACAACGCCTCCACCCGGGAGCCCTGCGCCCGCGCCGCCGCCATCGCGGTCTGCACGTCCGGTCGATCAGTCACCGTCGCCACCGCCGGCTTATCCGCAGCCACCGCCGACGGCAACCCGCCCGGTCCCGCCGCCGACAACAAGGCGACTGCCAGCCCAGCGCACACCACCGCCACCACCGGACGGACCATGCCCGCACGCAACCAGGACTGCAGAACACGACCACGGCTCACGCCGCACCCCCGAACGTCGAACTCCCCCACCGGTCAGGACCGCCGGCGAGCGGACGCTAACACACGGAACGACACCAACCCGTCACTCAACGTGAACGAGTCGCCGAGACGTGTGGCAGCATCACGCCCGCGGGCGAATGAGGTCTGGCTGCAATCGGCCGGCCGCGGCTACAAGACCAAGATCCGCCTCTCGGAATCCACTGATTTGTGTCACCGGAGAACGTCTAGGGAGGGAGTCGGGAGGTGAGTTCCAGCATGTACCGCGGCCAGTTGGACCGGAAACGCAAGCAGCGTATCGACGCCGAGAGGAAGGCCGGCGAGTACCGCATCAAGGAGTCCAACAAGCGCACTGACGCTGTCAAGGCGCGAGCGGCGGCGATGAACACGAGCAGCGCCTCAACGGCCCGGAGCAAGGTCAACGAGGCCCAGCGCAAGGAGCGCGAAGCCGCAAGTGCCGGTACCGAGGCCAACCGATGGTCGACGAGGGCTGCTGGCTACCTGCGCGAGGAAGTCACGCTTCAGGCAAAGGTGACGAAGGCCGAACAGTCCGAGTTCGGGGCAGTCGAACGCAAGCGTGCACAAGAGCAGAAGAAGGCCGAGCGGAAGGCGGTGGCAGAGCGGTCAGCGCTGGAGTCGCGCATCTCGCGTGCCGAGTCCAATGTTGATCAGATCTCACGTCGCTTCCCGGCGCCGAAGCGCGAGAAGCTCCGTGTTCTGATCCTTGGAGCGTCCGCGGACGGCGGGCTGCGGGTCGGCCGCGAGCAGAAGCGAATCCGCGCTGCGGTCGAGTCGGCTCTGCTTCGAGACCAGATCGAACTCGACGTGAGGCCAGCGGCCACGACCCAGGACCTCCTCGACGGAATCACGAGGTTTCGGCCGCACGTCGTCCACTTCTCGGGCCATAGCAACGAGCAACTCATTGAGTTCGAGAACGAAGTCGATGCGCCCCACGACGGGATCGTCGTCACGGCTGAGGCCTTCTCCCAGGCAGTTCGTGCAACTGACGACCCTCCGCTGCTCGTCGTCCTGAACTCCTGCAAGTCGGCTGCGCAGATCGACGCCCTCGTCATCGACACGTGCCCGTTCGCTATCGGCATGGCTGATTCCATCGATGACGGCGACGCCATCAGCTACGCCGCCCAGTTCTACGCCGCCGTAGCCAACGGGCAGTCGATCAAGTCTGCACACCTCTCCGGCCAGGCCGCGCTCGCGCTAGCCGGACTGAGCGGCGCTGAGCTCCCGACTCTGGCTTGGGCCTCCGACGTCGATCCATCGAACGCGGTGCTCGTCGCGCCGCTCTGATGCGTAACGCGCCAGCGCCTAGGACCAGGCACGAGCGCGCACGGACGGGTCCGCCAAATGCGTGTGCCGGAGATCGTGGTCCGCAGACGCTTCGTGTGGCGCGCAGCAATCGGGTCCCGCGTGCCGTCTGCCCGGCGCGGGTTGCACGCGGCTTCGAGCGCCGGAGTCCCCGTACTCGTCCAGAACCGGGACGACGACAACTGGTTGCCGAAGGAGTTGGCGAACAGCAGCTCGTGGGGAGCCTTCATCGCGACGACGCGGAGCAGAACATCGATGAGATCGTTGGGCAACGCGATCGTGCGGCGCGCCCGTCGAGTCTTCGGCGGTCCGAGGTCCCAGGCCCGGTGCGCGTCGCGCTTCCACGCCTTGGTGACGCGAATCGTCGCCGGCCGTGTCGCGAGGCTGAGGTTCGCCGGCGTCAGCGCGGTCGCCTCACCCCACTCCAGTCCGGTTGCCACGAGGGTGAGCACGAGACCAAACCGAGGCAGCCTGGAACGCACTGGTTGATGCGATTGACGTCCGACTATCGCACGCTTGTTGCACGACGAGCGTCCGACTATCGCGCGACACGTCACTCCGCGGAGTCGCGTTGACGCCGTCAACACGACTCCCTCGCCCGTGACCTGCGAAAAGGCTCAGGAACGCGGCCGGCGCCATCACGTCGAGTGACAGGCCGACCGCGATTTCCCCACTCCCCCAAGGGAAGAGGAGTGGGTACTGACTCCCGCCTCCTCTTGGAGCGTTTCCGCAGGTCAGAGGCCTAAAGGGTGGAGGTGGCGGGAATCGAACTCGTCCGACCCGTCGGAACCCGTCGGATCCCGTTGGCAGCGAGCACGACCCGTCGGGTTCCGTCGGAACTGATCGGGTCCCGCTGGGTCCGGCTGTTGACGCCGTCAACACGCGATCGGCACTGTCGACGCCGCCGCTCTCGAGGATCCCCGCCGGCGTGGTCGTTGCTGACGTCTGACCGACCGGACACGTCGCGATCGACAGCCGAGCGTCATCGACTTCGTCACCCGACAGTCCATCGTGAGTCCGACAACGGTCACGCACCCACTCGAGATGATGATCTGTAGCGTTCGCAACGCTCAGGTCAGTCGCTGAAAGCATGAAGTCCGTGGTGGGCTGCGCTGCCGTTTCGCCGTTCAGGGTGATCACGCTTGCAGCCGGCACAGCGTCGACATGGGGCGGAACTGTGGGCTCGGCTGAAGGCCGACCTCACTCGTCGCTTGTCGGCGCGGTCCCCTGATGCCGTGTTGCCCATCGCTCGAGAGGGATGCTGAGCAGCATCTCTACGCAGCTCAGGTAGAACAGCGCGACAGTGACGTTCCGCCATGCCCCGTTCTCATGAATCGCTTGCGGACCCCATCCTCCGATCTGAATCGCGAGGAAGACGGCGCCGTATACCGCAGCCAGCACTGTCACGACCCGGATCAGTCTTGGCAACCTCATCACGCCCCAACAAGAGTGCAGATGCCATCCCAGGCCATCAAGCCCCAACCCAAGACGGGCACAGCCCGGGCCGCCACCTTTCCAACGATCTTAAGCAGGAACTTCTGACCGAGAGATGTGCTCCCGAGTGCAGCGGAAAACCCCGCCGTCCAGGTCCCGAAGCCGCGGCGGTCTCAATCGGTAGTTGCACCGCGATGGTGCGATACCGGCTGGGAGGGTGTCATGGCGGGTGCGCGGCTGACTGAGTACGACCGGGGCGTCATCGAGCGTGGGCTGCGGGATGGGTTGACCGTTCCGCAGATCGCGTCGGCTCTCGGGAAGCATCGGACGACGGTGGTCCGAGAGATCAATCGTGGGGCCGGTGAGCGTCGCTCACGGGTTCCGCAACGCAAGGCGGTGGGCGAGCGTGGCCCGGGTCGACGGCCGATCTATCGGGCGTCCGTGGCTCAGTCTCGGGCCCGGTGGAACGCTCGGCGACCCAAGCCGGGCAAGCTCGTCGGGGAGCTCGCGATCGTGGTCGAGGGGTTCCTGGGGGCGGACTGGTCCCCGCAGCAGATCTCGGCGATGTTGCCGAGGTTGTATCCCGACGACGACGGTATGCGGGTGAGCCACGAGACGATCTACCAGTCGCTGTTCGTCCAGACCCGCGGTGAGCTGCGTCGTGAGCTGACCGCGCATCTGCGGACCGGCCGGACCGCGCGCAAGCCCCAGGGCCGTGCTGAGACTCGCGGGAAGCTGACCGGGATGGTTCCGATCAGCGCCCGACCCGCCGAGGCGAAGGACCGGGCCGTGCCGGGGCACTGGGAAGGCGATCTGGTGCTCGGCGGGGTCGGCAAGGGCGCGGTCATCACCCTGGTCGAGCGCACGACCCGGTTCGTGCTGCTCGCGCCGTTGCCCGACACCCACAAGGCGATCGACCTCCGCGAGGTGCTGACCCCGATGATCGCCTCGCTGCCCGACCAGATCCGCAAGACGCTGACCTGGGACCAGGGCAAGGAGATGGCCGAGCACGCCACGATCGCGATCGACGCCGGCATCGACATCTTCTTCGCCGACCCGCACTCACCCTGGCAGCGCGGCAGCAACGAGAACACCAACGGCCTGCTCCGCCAGTACTGGCCCAAGGGCTGCGACATGCGCGCCCTGACCCAAGCCGACTGCGACGAGGTCGCCCTCAAGCTCAACACCCGACCCCGCGAGACCCTGGGATGGAAGACTCCCCAACAGGCCCTCAACGAGGCCCTCGGTGCAACAGCCGCTTGAGACCGCCCGCTGTTAGTGGTTCGACACGCGGCGACAAGACCCTCCCTGCCGCCGGTCGATCCTCCGGCGTAACAGCCGCGCCGAGATCCACAGGGCCAATGTGTCTTGCGGATCTGGGATACGACGTTGCGGGGGATCTTGATGTTCACGACGCGGCTTCCCCTCTCGATGGGGGCCGCTGCCCGCCGTCCAGGTCGAAACCGTTGATGGGATTGGGTGGGTAGGTGTAGGCGTTCGCGTTGCCGCCGTATACCGGGTCGGTGGTTGGGAACCGGCCGAGCAGGGTGCGTAGAGGCGAACGCCCATGAATGTGAGTCCGGCGGTGCCGGTGTCGGCGGGGCGTTGTTTGCCGCCGAGCCAGCCGTACCGGGGGCCGGGGGCGGTGCCGCCGGCAGTGTCGCGGAGCACGCCGAACTCATCAGCGTCGACGGCCGAGCCGTCGGGGGATTCGCTGGCGGAGGGGCTGGTGGTGCGCAGGACGTCGCCGTGAAGGCCCGTCAGTTGGATTGCAATCTCGGTACCGCCGCTGGTGGTGACCGCTTCAGCGAGGAACCCGGCCATTCCGGAGATGTAGCGGCGGGTAGTGGCCGCCCCGACCGCGTCGGTGTCGGCGGTCCAGACCGGTGAGTCGGATTGTCCGTCGGTGTAGTGGTTGACCAGCGATCCGTTCGTCGAGCCGGTGATGGCCTGGCTGGCCAGCCGTTGGGTGGGATCGAGGCCCCAGGTCCGCGTTACCCCTGCCTGCGTGAGGCTGTGCACCAGATCGTTGGTGTAATGACCGATGATCGCATGGCCGGAGCCGGGCGTGGCGGTTAGCGCCGGGGGCTGGGTGGTGACACGGCCCCACGCGTCATACACCGCGCCGGCCGCGACGCCGCTTGCCTGGAGCCGATCCGCACTGTCGTAGGCCAGCGTCTGCGACCACGGCGCCGTGGTGATCGTGGAGCAGCTTCCGTCGGAGGCCGCGGGGTAGGCGATGGCTGCGGTGCGGTTTGAGTTGGTGTCCCACGTGTATGCACGGGTGACGCACCCGGTTCCGCGGTCCTCCTGCACGGTCGTGAGGCGACCGGCGGGTCGTAGGCGTAGGCGCGTTCGGTCCAGCCGGGGTGGGACCCGGCGAGGACCTGCTGGCGCCAGCGGCCGTGGATGTCGGAGACCTGTGCGTCGCCGACTAGTACCGCATCGGCACTGTCGAGCCATTGAGTGGTGACCGCATCGCCGGTCGTGTCGTAGCCGAATGTCTGTTGCATCCCCGACGCGAGTTCCTGGGAGGTCAGGGCGCCGGAGACGTCGTAGGTCGCGGTGACTTGCCCGAGGTCGGAGTCGGTTACCGAGGCGAGGAGGCCACGGCGGTCGCTGCCGGTCGGGCTGGTGTAGGTGAACTCCTGGCTAGCGAGGGTGGTCGTGCCGTCGGTCTTGGTCCAGGTCACCGTCGCGACCCGGTCGCGGGAGTCGTTCGTGGATCGGGTGATGGCTCCGGTGGCGTCGGCGAACGAGATCGCCTGGCCGAAGTCGTCGTAGCCGGTCGTCTGGGTCTGCCCGTTCGCGGCCTGGGTGGTCTGCAAGCCAGTCGGGGAGTCGTAGTCGTAGCTGGTGACCGGGACGGTCTGACCGACGCCGCCGCTAATCGTGACGGTGTCGGGCTGCGGGGATGCGCCACCGTTGCGGTAGGCCGTGGTGGTGGTGCGGGTGCTGGTCCCGCCGCCGGCCGGGGCGACGGTCTCGGTGAGGGTGGTCGCGCGCAGCAGCGCGTCGTAGGTGTAGCTGGTGGTCACCAGGCTGGGAAGGCCGCTGACGCCGGGCTGGGCTCCGGGGCTGGTCGTGCAGACCTGCCCGAACCAGACGGTGGAGGTGCATGTCGCCGGGTTGTGCGCGCCGGTCGTGTAGTACTGGGTGACCCTGGTGCCGGGGCTGCTGGTGGTTCCCGCGGCGGTGGGCTGGCGCTGCTCGATGGTGTTGCCGTTGGCGTCGAAGCGGGTCTGGGTGGTGATGTCGGTGGTGCCGTTCTCCACCGTGGTGGCCATCGGAGTGCGCAGGTCCCAGCCGGGGTGGTCGGTGCCGGACAGGCCGTAGGCGATGCGGGTCTCGATGACGTCGGTCTCGTCGAGGGTGACCGCGGACAGCGACAGTGACGCCCCGCGGGTGGTGCGGATCGGGGAGTGCATCGGTCCGTCGACGGTCCAGGTGGTGGGCGAGACGGTGGGGTAGTCGATGCTGCCGTACTCGGTCTGGTCGTGCGCGCGGCCGACCGCGGTCGACCCGTCCGGTAGCGCGACGCGGTGCGCGGGGCCGTAGAGGTCGGTGACGTCGATCCCGTCCTCCGCGTACACCGAGACGGAACTCAGCGCTGCAGCGATCTCCGCGCCGGTCGCACCGGTGAGGCCGAGGTCGGTGAGCTGCTCCGTGTAGGTTGCCGGGTTGAGCGCGCGGTCCCGGTTGCCCACCGACAACGACCGGATGGTGTTGCCGCGGGTGTCGTAGTCGGTCGCGTCGCTGCGCCAGCCGTCCTGCCCCGTGCCGACGTAGACGGCGGTGTTGGTGATCCGCCCGTCGCCGGTCCACGCGTGGACGGTGGCGTCGCGCAGGTCCGTGCTCGAGACGGTGTCGCCGGGGCCGAACACGGCGGCCGCGGCGACCGGGACGCTGACCTGCCCCCACGCCGCGACCCGGGAGTTGGACAGGTCGGGGTGGGAGTCGTCGCCGCCGGACGTGGCGGCGATGGACACGTCGTACTTGACCGTGGTGGTCAGGGTGGCGCCGCCGTGGGTGGCGTTGTGGGTGCGGCTGGATGAGTCGAATCGGCCGTTGCCGTCATAGGCGATGCTGACCGCGGCCAAGCCGGGCGGGGTGACGCTGGAGACCCGCCCCGCGGTGTCGTAGCCGTAGGTGACGGCCTGCACGGGGGTGCCGCAGGTGGTGGCCCAGCCGGCGCTGCCACCGACGCGGGGGTCCCAGGCCTGCTGGAGCCGGTAGTCGGCGGTGGCGTCGTAGGTGTAGCAGACGAGGTCGGTGGCCAGCGCAGACCCGTTCGTGGTGGTGGTCTTGAGCGTCACCTTGGACAGGCGGGTCGCCACCGCGGTGCCGGGGTCGGCGTCGACGTAGGTGAAGGCCAGCGCCCGGCAGCCCGCCACGATGCTCGTCGGCGTGCAGGTCACCCCGGAGGTGGGGGCGAAGAGCATCTGCGGGGTACCGTCGGTGTTGTAGGCGTAGCTGGAGGTTCCGGTGACGCCGGCCTGCTGGGTGGCGGTGACCCGGTAGGGCTGCGGGGTGGCGGCGGACGGTGTACCGGGCCACGACGAGGTCACCTCCTCGATGGTGACGGTGCCGCCGTCGAGGTCGGTGAGGGTGAACGTGTAGTTCTTGCTCGCCCCGGTGGCGCTCAGCTCGTATCCCTCCAGCGCGGCGTCGCCCACGGGCAGGTAGCTGGTGCCGGAGCGGATGAAGTACCACTGGCCGCCGTCGGCGTCGGTGAGCCGGACCTGGGCGCCGAGGTCCTCGGCTTTGGCCCAGTCGGACTGCTCGGAGTCCAACGTGGTGGTCCAGCCCGGGCCGAAGATCGCGGCGGATCCGTCGGCTGGGCTGAGGGCGGGTTGGCGGGAGTTGAAGGTGCGCGAGACCGCGAGGCCGCCGCCGAAGCTGGCCACCTCGGCGTCCGACCCGGCGACGGCGAGGTTGCCGGTCTGCAGCGATACCGAGCCTGCGACGGTGTCGGTGGCGGCGAAGGAGAGGCCGTAGGCGTTCTGGTCGAGGGTGGCCAGGCTCTGGTTGGCGGTGGTCGGGGAGGTGGCGCCGGTGAAGACCGCCTGTAGGTAGACCGGGCCGTCCGCGTCGAGGGTGTCGAGCATGTCCCACACCAGCTGACCCGGGGCGCTGACCTGTGAGGAGCCGGACACGGTCGCGACCGGCCAGGCCAGGACCGGGTTGCCGGCCACGGTGACGTCGCCGGCCGGGATGGTCGTCCATGGATCGGTGGTGCTGCGCCGGTACTGGAAGGTGACCCCGGTCTCCCCCGTCGGTGCGGCGGCGTCGAGGGTCAGGAAGCGCAGCGTGGTGGCCTGCTCGTTCGGGGCGGTCATCCCGGTCGCGCCGAAGGTGTAGCTCGTCCACCCGGAGGTGTTCCCGGCGGCGTCGAGCGCGCGGACGTTCAGGGTGCGCCACCCGCCCGGCGGGGCGATGGTGACCGGGGTGCTCGTGGCGGTCTTCTCGACCGTGGTGATCGGGCCGGAGTCGAATCGGTAGCTGAACCGGTCCACGTCACTCGAGGACCCGCCGAAGGTGAACACCCCCGGTGCCAGGGTGGTGGCGAACTGGCCGGTCGGGTAGTCGCTCGAGGCCACGGTCGGCGCGGTCGGGGCGGTCTGGTCGATGGTGAACCGGATGTAGTCCGACCACGCCTTCGAGGTCGCACCGCCGGTCACCGCCCACACCCGCAGCACGTAGGACGTGTTCAGCGCCAGGCCCGAGTCCGCCGGGATCGTCACCTTGGACACCGACCCTGACGTCACGGTGTTCCCGTTGCCGGTCCACACCTTCGTCGAACCCTGGTAGGCCTCGAACCGGGCCTGCACCAGGTTCCCCGACGGGCTGGTCACCCGCGCGGAGAGGATCGGCTGGGACTGGTTGGTGCGGAACGTGTCGGTGACGAACCCGGCCGGGGCGATCTCCGGCTTGGCCGGGGTGGCCGGGTAGTCCCAGTAGGTGACCGCGAACCGCGGCGGGTAGCTGCCGTGGTCGACCGAGTGGAACTCCTTCCACCCGTACGTGCTCGCCTCGGTCGAGGTGACCGCGAAGTCGCGGGTGGACACCGTCCCGGCGGCCCAGCCGCGCATCACCGCGGTGATGTCGAGGTTGTCATACGCCGCGCCGCCGCACCCCCCACCGGGGCCGGCGTGGGTGAAGTACGACGTCGACTGCACATCGATCGTGCCCGGCTGGGTCGACCAGACGGTCTGCGACGTCCACGGGTACACCCGCCACAGATACGCCGGCGCCAGCGAAGTGGTGCAGGTCGAGGAGTAGGAGTTGTAGAGCTGCAGGCTCGCCGAGTCGACGTACTTGCCGACCAGCACCGACGGGATCGAGTCCACGTGCAGGTAGGTCCGTGCCTTCGCGCCCGCGCCGTTCATCCCGATGAACAGCTTCACCGCGGCGTACTGGCTCGTCGACACGTCCGACTTCACATACGTGTCCGAGGACACGGTGAACGTGTACGCCGGGTCCACCGTCACCGGGAACTCCACCGTCGGGTCGGCCAGGAATGCCGGGTCCGGGCTCAGCTGCCAGGTCCGCGTCGTCGTCGACCCTGACACGGCCGTGGTGTCGGCGAGATCGCTGAGCTGGCCCGGCTTCGCCCCGGACAGCACCGACGCCACCTTGTCCTGCTCCGCTGGCACGGTCGTGCCCGGCACCTTCTCCGACCCGTACATCCACGGCGTCCCACCACGGCCGGCCTCACGGCCGCGGGTGTCCGTCAACGACACCGACCCGTCCGCGGACTGGCTGGCCGTCAACCCGTTCAACGTCAGACTCAACGGCAACGACAACGGCGCGCTCGGGCGGGACTTCACCACGAAGCTGACCTCGAACCCGGTCCGCAACGCCTGCACCAGCAGATCCACGCCGGGCTGCACCTCCGGGTAGGTCGCGGTCGTCCCCGACAGCACCGGCTCGGGCAACGCCCGCACCCAGCCGACCTCAGCGACACCCGCACCGAGCGCCCCGCTGGCCACCGCGGTCGATCCCGCACCGCCCAGGGAGAACGGCACCGGAGACACCTTCGGACCGATCACCCCATCACGCTCGACCAGGGTCAGATCGACGTCCTGCCACCCACCGTCCACACCCTGCACCCGGATCGGGGCCATCGCGAACTCGGTGTAGAGCGACCCATCCGGGTTCGCCCACGTCGAGGACTCCGCCGTCCGCTCCGACAACGCCTCGACGCGGGAACCCTGCCCACGCGCCGCCGCCATCGCGGTCTGCACATCCGGTCGATCGGTCACCTTCGCCACCGCCGACGTCTCCGCAGCCACCGCCGACGGCAACCCGCCCGGTCCCGCCGCCGACAACAGGGCGACTGCAAGCCCGGCGCACACCACCGCCACCACCGGACGGACCACGCCCGCACGCAACCAGGACTGCAGAACACGACCACGGCTCACGCCGCACCCCCGAACGTCGAACTCCCCCACCGGTCAGGACCGCGCCGGCGGGCGGACGCTAACACAGGCCAACGGCAGGAAGCGCGGCGAAGCCTTTTGCGGTTCCCGCGAACCGCTCTACATCGATCACGTCCTCGGATACGAACCAAAGCCGAGGCGAGAGGGCCTCGTGCGCGTGGTTGCCCGCCGGCCTGGACTCGCCGTGGATCTGGCCCGTGAGGAGCCCTGTCGGCCCGGCAAGATTGGGGAAGGCGTCCTCAGCCATCGGTTGTCGCGTCCGACATCATCCTGGCAGTCCCAAGCGATCGGCAAGAGGTAGACGTCGTCGTACTCCTCGAAGCGGGCCTGGCGGGATTCGTTGCAGTGCTGGCACAGGAGCCGCAGGTTCGTGGATGCGTCACTGCCGCCCTTCGACCACGGGATCAGGTGGTCGAGCTCCCGGGATGGTCGGCGCAGTCTCCGCCATCCCTGCGGCGACGGTCACTCTGCCCCCAGGTCGGCCTGGCGAGAGCGAGAGCGAGGGCGACTACAAAATACGGGCAGCTAGGGACTCGGCGGATCTCACCCTGCTTGAAAGGGAGTTCGTCGCCCCCGATGGGGCGAAGACGAAGATCCGGCGACGACACGATCCCGGTACCGAACCGGTTCAGGACGGGGTTGTCGTCCAAGATCTACCGCGCGGTCCTGACGAATGCCGATCTGCACCACGTCGGGGCTCTCTTACAGTCGACGGATCGTGGACGCTGCGAGAACGCTCGTGCACGCGCCGGTTTCACGTAGTAGATGCGAGGGTCTAGCGGCCGCCGACCTCGTCGCGGCCGATGTCCTGGCCATACCAAGTCGCGGTGCGACACCGAACCCCTGTCTGCGTCCCGAGAACGCGGGATCGGAGCCCGCCACCGCTGTCCGCCCAGCCCGCTCGGCGCGAGGCGCGGAAGGGCCCGACACATCTCCATCCGTGGCATTTCCGTTGACGGTTGACGTTCATCATCCGCACGGAGGCGTTGACGAGCGTTGACTCGTCCTAACCCACGACTGAACCTCCTGCGGTCTCAGCCGACTGAGGACCTCGCTCGAGCCCGCGCGCGGGTTCACGCCGTGACAGCGGCGCGGCACTTGTTCGCTTGGCGCGCGGCGCCTCGATCGCCTGACGATTCGTCCGAGGCGATGGACGACACGCGCGAACGTCGAACCAACGTTTGCGAGCCCCGTCGACCAGGCTCATCGTCCACGTCGGTCCGCCGGTATCCACTGCGAGCCACCCCGTCGCGACCTGTTCGTCATCCACGATTCGCGACAGCCACCTGCCAAGAATCGAAGCAGACATGTGCATCGGCGGCGAGTACCGTCTGGCCCTGATTCCATTGTGGCTCAACGGTTTTCCGGGTTGTGATGTTTCGTGTTGTCCAGTGCGAAGATCGGCCGGTCCTCGTGGCGGTACTACCAGCGCACCGTCGCGGGTGGTGCGTGCGAGTACTACGCCGAGCACGGTGACACCCCTGGCCGCTGGCATGGGTCTGGCCTCGCGCAGCTCGGCCTCACGGCAGGTGCCGAGGTGCAGGAGCGTGAGCTCGAGGCGCTGTTCGGTCGCGCGTTGTCCCCGACGACAGGTGCCGCGCTGGGGTCGGCGTGGCGCGCGGATGCGGTGACGGGGTATGACCTGACGTTCTCGGCACCGAAGTCGGTGAGCACCCTGTGGGCGCTGGGTGACGCCCGGACGATGAGGCGATCGATGGCGGCGCATGACGCCGCGGTCAACGCAGCGCTCGGCTACTTGGAGCGCCATGCGTCACTGTCGCGGCGTGGCCGTGACGGTGTCGAGCAGGTCGCCTCGGCTGGGTTCGCGGCCGCGTTGTTCGACCATCGGACTTCGCGGACCGGGGATCCGCAGCTGCACACCCACGCCCTGGTGGTGAACAAGGTCCGCTGCGTCGATGGGGCGTGGCGGACGTTGGACGGGCACGAGATCTTCCACCACAAGAAGGCCGCGGGCGTGATCTACCAGGCCGCCCTGCGCGCGGAGCTGTCCGCGCGGTTGCCGGTGTCGTTCGGGCCGGTGTCCGAGCACGGGCAGGCCGAGATCGCCGGCGTCCCCGAGCAGCTGCTGTCCGCGTGGTCGACCCGGACGACCGCGGTGCTGGCCGACGCGGTCCCGACGATCGCCGACGCCGAAGACGGCCTTGGGTCGCCCGGTGTCCGCGGCGGAGCGGGCGCGGATCATCAAGACCGCGGTGCTCTCGCCACCCGGCCGGCCAAGGACGCCCCCGTCGCCGAGGGTGACCGTGCGCGCCCGGTGGGTCGCCCAGGCCGCGGCACTCGGGTTCGCGGCGGACACGGCGACCGGCTCACTCCACGCCGTGAACCATGCCGCGCCCGGTTCGCCCGCGTGCCGTCGGGCCAGGGTGGGAGGAGACGGTGGCCAGGGATGCCGTGACCGCGGTCGGGCGGTCGAAGGCGATCTGGTCGCGGGCGGACCTCACCGTCGCGATCGCCGCGAGGATCCCCACCACCGGGGACCCCGGCTCCCCGAGATCGGCGCGGACGCGGCGCCGTGGCGCGGAGGCGCTCACCGACTCGCACCCTGGACACGCCGGCAGTCGACCGGCGCCGTTGCGCTGGGCACGGACCCGTCGGGGCAGACCGCACGCGCCTCGGACGACCGCTACGCCTCCGCGGAGCTGGTGGAGATGGAGGCGCGGATCATCGAGCGGGCGGTCAGCGGGTGGGTTCCGCCCGCACGAACGCCTCGACCCCGACACCCTGGCCGCGTTCTACACCGGCCCCGGCGCCGCCTGCAGCGTGGAGCAGCGAGCCGGCGGCGGTGCACCTGGTCGCCTCCCGGGACCTGGTCACCGTGCTGACCGCCCCCGCCGGTGCGGGGAAGACCACCACGCTCGCGACCGCGGTCGCCCGGTGGGTGGACCGCGGCTGCCCTGACGTCACCGCGCTCGCACCCTCGGCCCGGGCCGCGGCGGAGCTCGCGGCGGCGACCGGGGCGCAGGGGTCAGACCGTGGCCCGGTGGCTCGCCGTGCAAGCCCGCCACGATCGGGGAACGGTTCCACCTCGGCGACCCGGACCAGCTGTCCTACCGGGCGGTGATCGTGGTCGACGAGGCCTCGATGCTGTCCACCGCCGACCTCGACCAGCTCACCGCCTGCGCCGCCGCAGCCAAGGCGCGGCTGGTGCTGGTCGGGGACCCCGCCCAGATCGGCGCGGTCAACGCCCCCGGCGGCATGTTCGAACACCTCACCCACGAGCTGGCGACCCGCCGCATCGACCTCACCGAACTGCACCGCTTCACCAACGCGTGGGAAGCCGCCGCGACCCTGCGGCTGCGCGACGGCGACCCGGGCGTCCTGGACGCCTACGCCGAGCACGGCCGGATCCACCCCGCGGCCTCGAGCGAGGACGCCGCGGACGCGGTCTTCGACCGCTGGCGCACAGCACCGATCAGGGCGCGGATGTGCTGATGCTGGCGCGGGCCTGGACCGACGTCAACGCGCTCAACGCCCGCGCCCGCGCCGTCGCGATCGCGACCGGCGCGATCACCGGACCCGACCTCGCCGTGATCACCTCCCGTCGCCCCCGCACCCGTGGCCAGGCCGAGCAGCGGTCGCTGGCGGGCCGGGGACGTCCTGCTCGCGAAGAAGAACGACCACCACCATCACCGATCGGCGGCGGACGCCTGCGCAACGGCGACCGGTTCCGCGTCCTCGCCGCCGGCCCCGGCGGCGGCCTCGTCGTGGAGGACCTGCGCGGCCGCGGCACCCTCACCCTGCCCGCCGCCTACCTGGCGCGGCACGCGGAGTACGGGTGGGCCGCGACCATCGACGGCGCCCAAGGCGCCACCGCCGACATCGGCATCGTCCTGGCCCGCGCCGGGCTCGACCGTGAGCACCTCTACGTCGCGATGTCCCGCGGACGCTAGAGAACCACGTCCACACCACCCCCGACGCACCCGAAGGCGACGCCGGACCCCACCGGCACACCCCAACACCCGCCACCACGAGCGAGGTTGTCACCGGGCTGGCGCCAGCCCGACGGCAACCCGTCCCGGCGACACCGCCAGACCGGCGGCAACCCTCGACCCAGCTCGCGCTGCCCGACATCGACGCCGCGCTCACCCAGCTCGCCCGCGCGTGACGCGACCAGCGGCCGCGAACGCGCCGCGCACGCCCTGCTCGACCCGCCGGTCGCAGCCGCCCGCGAGGTCGCGTGGGCGCGGCAGGAGGCAGCACGCCCAGCCGGAGGAGATCCCGCGCGAGCACCTCAACCACCAGGGCGACCTCGACCGCGCCCGCGTCGACCGCGACCACGCCCAGCAACGCCTGCAGCAAGCAGCGGCCAGGATGCGGGAGCTCGAAGCCGAGCTCGCCCACACCGGGATCTTCGGACGCAAACGCCGCGCCGAGCTCACCACCGCCATCACCCGCAGCCAAGACTTCGTCACCGGCACCCTCAGCCAGCTCGAGACAGCCGAGAAGGTCGTGACCCGCCTCGCCCGGGTCGTCGACACCGACACCACCACCCGCGCCACCCAGGCAGACCGCGACCGCCAGGACCGCTACGACGCCTGGGCAACCCGTCCCGACTCCGAGCTGCGCGACCCGAACCCGCACACCGGGGACCACGACCCTCGGCCCGTCGTCGAAGCACAAGCCGCACGTATCGCAGCCCGCGCCGCCGCCCGGCCACGAACCCCGAACACGCCGACGAGAGTCAGCCAGAGCAGCCCGCGCCACAGCCGCGGACCTGACCACTACCGCGGCATCTGAGCTCCACGCCGGCACGGAACGAGAGCCGCCGGACACCTGCGGACGACCGATCCGGCATCGTCACCGAACCGTTGCCTCAACACCTCGGTGTTGTGGGCGTGTCGTGCACACCTCCAGATGAGAGCACTCACCAGATCCCGCTGTCGGACAACAGTGAAATGGAGCACCCGACCATGACCCGAGACGAGCTCGCCGCCCTCCCCGCCCTCCTCGACGTCCCCACCGCCGCCAAGGTCCTCGGCATCGGCCGATCCCTCGCCTACGACCTCGTCCGCCGCGGCGAATGGCCCACCACCGTCCTGCACATCGGGAAGCTCATCAAGATCCCGACGGCCCCTTTGTTGTTTCTCATCAGCCAGCCGACCGCAGAGTTCGCAGTCTCCGATCGCGGCTGAACGTCCTCGGGCTCAGGTGGGCGCAATCCGGAGCGGGCGTTCTGAGTGGCGTCTCAGCCCGCTCCCACGCAGTGGGCTCGCAGGACAGGGTCACCGACGGCCACCACCTTCGCCAGCTGGCCGATGTGAGGGGCTCCGATCGAGCGGTGATCGTCCTCCCGTCGGAGGGCAAGTGCGCGATGTTCCCCCAACTCGGGGAGGCGGCACCCCGGGCGTTACTGGCCCCCACCGAGCATGTCGACGTGCCAGAACTGGCGAAGACCTCCCCGGTGGCATGCGCCTGGTGCACCGTCCGGACAGTCCTGAGACGTCCGAAAGGCTGGGCCGGTTGTCTAGGCTCGTGAGGACACCTCGGTGACCGGATTCTGTCCACTGATCGAAACCGTCGGTCGGTCAGGCGCGTTGAAGGTCGGCCCGCGCCCAGGCTCGTCCTGCGGCGGTCGGCGTCTCCCTGCGATGGAGGCGGCGAGTGGAAACGAAGGCGTTCATGTTGCTGAGCACGTTCAGAGCCTCCGAGGTGAACTGGCGGAGCCCCTGGGTTGGAACACGGTTGCCGTCGACGTGCCATCCGTACGCGATGAGGCAGTCGGCGGTCAGCGCGAGGCGTCTCCGACTGTCACGACCGTCAGCGCCTCGATGCCGGCGAAGTCGTCCGGGTTGCGGGTGTAGAGCGGAAACCCGTGGGCCACGGCGGTTGCGGCGATGAGAGCGTCGTAGGCACGTGCGCTGGTCTTGCGTCCCGACGCGCGCAGCTGCGCGGCGACGCGACCGAACGCGCGCGCGGCGGCAGCGTCGAACGGGATCGGGTCGAAGTCGGCTTCCACTTGCTGGAGCACGCTCTGCCGAGCGATTCGGTCTGCGTCGTTCCGGGCCACCAGCGGGCCGACGGACAGTTCGGCGAGGGTGATCGCGGAGACGAAGCATCGCGACGGGAGATCGGCCGAGTCTGTGATCCCTCCCAGGCTGATCACGACGCTGGTGTCGAGCAGCCCGACCTCGTGCTCGCTCACAGTGCCGGATCCAGCACCGCGTCGATGTCAGCCCTCAGAGCCTCGAGATCGAGCACGGGGATCGTGGCCCAGCGGTCGATGACCACTGTCGACGGCGTACCGGACGCGGCCACCGGGCGCAGCTCCGCAACAGGCTTGCCGGCTCGGGTCACCGTCACCCGCTCCCCGCGTAGCACGGAGTCGAGGACGTCACCGCCATGGTTTCGCAGGTCGCGAACACTCACTTCAGTCATGCTCGGAGTGTCTCACGCGTGATACATCAGGTCAACGATGTCGGCCACTGCCGAGTTTTCCTCGCACGCACCGACCCTGCTCGTCGCGGACGTTCCCTGCGCGCGGAATTCCCGACCGCCGCCGTAGCATTCCTCTACACCGATCCCGTGACTGTCGAGGATACCGACCTCAGACAACCCGAACTGCGCGTCGGCGACGACCGCCGCCAGCCGGTCCGCAGGGCCGCAGGCAGAGCCGTTCCGCACCTGTCCGGCACGGTCGCAGCGGCACTGGCGAGTGTCCTTGCGTGCCAAGTGATCTGTGCTCGTGCCGAAGAATTCTGATGGCAAATTGATGGCAAATGATCAAGGCCTCCAGCGAGTGATCGCTGGAGGCCTTGTCCCACAAGGGATTTCAAGTAGCGGGGGCAGGATTTGAACCTGCGACCTCTGGGTTATGAGCCCAGCGAGCTACCGAGCTGCTCCACCCCGCGGCGATCGGGTTGCCCCGACGTCTGCGACCACCTTACGACGGGGCCGCGACGCCGGGCAAATCGCTGCCGGACGCGTCAGGTGATGCCGCCGCGACGCGCGACGGCGTGGGGGACGGCGACGGCGGTCGGCGTCGTCACTCCGGGGAAGCCCAGCTCCGCCTCGGCCGCCGCGGCCGCCTCGAGCGCCGTGGTTGAGCCGCTCCTGCGCGACGCCGTACGCCGCGAAGTCGCCGCGGCGAGCGCGGCCCGGCCGTCGTCGTACGCCGTCTGCGCCTCCGCGATCGCGACCACGAGGCGCTGCTCCGCCGTCAGGGTGCCCGGTGGCCGACGGGCTCGGCGACGGCGTGCCGCCCGTGCCGCCGCTGCCCGGCGGCGTGACCGTGCCGCCTCCGGCAGCACCGAACACGTCGGCGAGCGCCTGCCCGAGGGTGTCGCGGAACGCCACCTTGTTGCCGAAGCCGACGAGCACCTTCCGCAGCAGCGGGAAGCCGTCGACGCCCGCGGCCCGGATGTAGACCGGCTCGACGTAGAGCACGCCGCCGGCGACCGGCAGCGAGAGCAGGTTGCCGAGCTCGACCTCGGAGCCGCCGCGGCGCAGCAGCGAGAGCTGCGAGGACACGGTCGGGTCGGACTCGAAGTTGTTCTGCACCTGCGGCGGGCCGGGGATCGTCGTGTTGCTCGGCAGCTGCAGCACGCGGATCTTGCCGTAGTCCGGCCCCGGTTCGGAGTTGACCGCCATGAACGCCGCGAGCGTCTGCCGCTTCTGCGGCGCGAACGTCGTCGTCAGCGAGAACGCCGGCGACGGTCTTGCCCGGCATCTGCACCTGCAGGTAGTACGGCGGCTGCGGCCGTGGACTGCGGTCGGACTGCGTCGGGTCGTTCGGGACGTTCCAGAAGTCCTGGCCGCTGTAGAAGCCGACCGGGTCCGTCACGTGGTACTTCGCGAAGATCTGGCGCTGCACCTTGAAGATGTCCTCGGGGTAGCGCACGTGGTCGAGCGACGCCCTGCGGCATCGAGGCGCGCGGCTTCACGGTGCCGGGGAACGCCTTCATCCACGTCTGCAGGACCGGGTCGGTGGTGTCCCACTCGTAGAGCGTGACGGTGCCGTCGTAGGCGTCGACCGTGGCCTTGACCGAGTTGCGGATGTAGTTGACCTGGTTGCGCGCCTGCGCGGCGACGTTCTGCGCGCGCTGCGGTCACCGAGTCGGTGGTCGCGTCGCCGAAGCGAGGTCGGCGTCGCGTTCGGGTACTGCGTTCGTCGTGGTGTAGCCGTCGACGATCCAGATGCACCTTGCCGTCGACGACGGCCGGGTACGGGTCGCCGTCGATCTCCAGCCACGGCGCGACCTTCTCGACGCGGTCGCGCGGGTCGCGGACCTAGAGGATCCGCGACTCGGGGTTGACCAGGTCCGACAGCAGGATGTTCGGCTCCTGGTACTTCACCGCGAACAGCAGCCGGTTGAACGAGCGAGCCGATCGGCGACGCCGCCCGAGCCGGTGTAGGTGTTGTTCGCCTGGCCGTTGGGCTCGCGTCGTCGGGTAGTCGAGCTCGCGCGGCGGCGAGTCCGGCGGGTGCCGCCGACGATCGAGTACGCCGGCGAGTTCTCGCCGAAGTAGATCGCGCGGCTGCGCGACGTCGAGCAGGCCGGTGGGCGGCAGGTTGCTCTCGAAGAACGCCGGCTTGCCCGGCGTCCGAGGTGTTGTCGTACGCCGCCACGATGCCGAAGCCGTGGGTGTAGACGATGTGGTCGTTGGCCCAGTTGCGCTGGCTGTCGCCGATGCCGGCGAGGTTGATCTCGCGCGCCGCGATCGACGGTGCCGCGCTGCTTGCCCTCGATCGGGTAGCGGTCGACGTCGAGCGAGTCGGGGAACGAGTAGTAGTCGCGGATCGGCTGCAGCGGCTTGTACGTCGGCGACACGACCGCCGGGTCGAGCAGGCGCACGTTCTCGATCGTGCCCGCGCTGGCCTTGATCGCGGCGGTCGGTGGCGATGTCCTTCGCCGGCGTACTGCGCGACCTCGGCGACGTCGGCGACGTCGTAGGACGCGCGCGTGGCGTTGATGTTGTGCTGGATGTACGGCGTCTCGCGTGACGAGCTCGGTCGGCTTGCACCTGGACCGACTGCACGAACGCCGGGTAGATCGAGCCGATGACGAGCGCCGCAGCCGACGAGCAGCACGAGGCTCGCGATCGCGAGGGTGCACCCGCTCGCGGAACGCGTTGACGAAGAACAGCACCGCGCAGATGATCGAGACGAAGACCAGGATCGTCTGGCCCGGGAGGACCGCGTTGACGTCCTTGTAGGTCGACGCCCGGTGACGACGTCGTCGGTCGACAGCGAGAGCTCGAAGCGGTCGAGCCAGTAGCGCCACCGCCTTGAGCAGCACGAAGATGCCGATGAGCATCGACGAGGTGCGCCTGCGCCGCGCGGCTGAGCCGGTCGTCGGCCGGCTGCAGCCGGATGCCGCCGTAGATGTAGTGCACGACGACGGCGGCGATGAAGCGCGAGCACGACCGCGGCGAAGACGAAGCCGAGCAGGAAGCGCAGGAACGGCAGCGTGAAGGTGTAGAACGACACGTCCATGCCGAACGGCGGGTCGGTCGTGCCGAACGGGCGTCGCGTTGCGCCACAGCAGCCAGGTGCGCCACTCCGACGTCGCGCTGACGCCGGCGAGCAGGCCGATGAGCAACGGGATGCCGATCACCAGGAGCCGACGCAGCGGGTCGAGCGCCATGCGGTAGCGCTCGAGGCTCGCCTGCTCCGGCGACATCAGCCGGAAGACCGGGCGGAGCCGGTAGGCGATCCCCATGTTGACGCCGACGACGAGCGCCATCAGCGACGCCGAACACGAGCAGCAGCAGGATGCGCGTCACGAGCTGCGTGGTGAACACGCTCGACGCGTCGACCGACTGGTACCACAGCAGGTCGGTGTAGAAGCCGGTGAACAGCGCGAATCCGAGCACCAGCACGCCGAGGACCACCAGGGTGGTGACCAGCGTGCGGCTGCGGCGGGGCGGGTTGTCAGCCACGACGGCGCGACCGCCACGGCCACCCCCGCCGGTCGGCGATTCGAACGTCACGAACAGCACCCTACGTGGCGGTCCAAGTCCTTGCCCTCCCGGTCCGTCAGGGCACAATCGCCGTCGTGACTCCCGACGCCACCAGCCCCGACCTGCCCGACGATCCGCGCCTGGCAGACGTTCCCGGCGACGCAGCCCGACGAGCGCGCGGCATCGCCGCGGCCCAGCGCAGCGCTGCGGCTCGTCGAGCTGGTCCGCGAGGTCGAGAAGCACGTCGCCGCCGAGGGCTGGGACCAGAACCCGCGGATGTTCGCGCTCGCCCGCACCGCGCGAGCTGGTCGCGCTCGAGCCGGAGCTGGCCGAGGCGCTCGGCGCCGGAGGCCGAGGACCCGGAGTCGCTCACGCCGATCGAGCAGGAGCTCGTCGACGCCGACCGGCCGCTCGACGAGCGTGCTCGCCACCACGATGTGGCCCGACGAGGTCGCCGGCGCCGCGCTCGTCCTCGAGCGCCTCGTGCTGCCGCCGTCGGCCGAGGAGTCGCTGGTCGACGACGACCCCGAGGCGCTGGAGGCCGCGGCCGCGGCGCACCCGGACCGCCAGGACGTGCGCATGGCCGTCGTCGTCACGCGCGACGGCCGGCCGGATGTGCGCGCTGCGGCTGCGGTCGCACGACGTCGACGACGAGGTCCTCGTCGGCGACACGACCTCGTGCCGCGCCTGGCCGACGCCCTCGCCGCCACCTTCGTCTGACGCCGTCCAGGGCCAGGTCGCGCCGGCCGGGACCGTGACGCCGAGCGGTCGTCAGGTGCAGGGCGTGGGCTTGGCCCGCGACGTAGGCCTCGACGGCCGTGACCGCGTCGGTCAGCGTCGTGATGCTGCGCGACCGTGAGCCCCTCGGGGACCGTGGCCTGCAGGACCTCGGCGCAGTTGTCCGCCGGCGCCAGGAAGAGCGTCGCGCCGGCGTTGCGGGCGCCCGCGAGCTTCTGCTCGATGCCGCCGATCGGGCCCACGACGCCGTCCGGCGTGATGGTGCCGGTGCCCGCGACGTAGCTGCCCGCCGTTGAGCTCGCCCGGGGTGAGCTTGTCGACGATGCCGAGGCTGAACATCATGCCGGCGCTCGGACCGCCGACGCCGTCGAGGTAGAAGTCGATGGCGAACGGCGCACGGTAGGTCTCCCCGACGGTGATGCCGAGGAACGCACGCGACGGGTCCTCCGGGTTCGTCGTCGGTGGTGACCTCGACGGGCGTCCGGACCTCCGCCGCGGTCGACCACGGCTTCACGACGTCCCCCGGCGTCACCTTCGCACATCGCCTTCGTGACGTCCTCGACCTCGCGGATCGGGCTCCCGTCGATCGTGAGGATCTCGTCGCCGGGCTCGAGCTTGCCGTCGGCCGGCGTCCCGTCCGTGACGGCGGACACGACCACGAGCGTGCGTGAACGGGCGGTCGAGGTAGGTCAGCGCGCGGCGATGGCGTCGGCCTCGCTGTCGCTGAACTGGCGCACGTTCTCGGCCTTCACCTCGTCGCCGCTCACGTCCTCGGGGTAGAAGGCGCTCCCGCGGGAGGACGCGGATGGTCGCTTCGGCCCACCCCGACCAGCACGCGCCCGATGTAGATCCCCGGTCTGCGGTCCGCCGCGCTCGTTGACGGTGGTCATGTCGAGGTTGCCGGCGGTCGGGAAGGTCGGGCGTGCCGCTGATCTCGATGATCGGCGTGCCGTCCTCGTCGCCGATGACGTTGAACGTCGGGACCGGGCCCGAGCTCGACGAACGGCATCGGGACGACGGCGCCGACGACGAAGACAGCCGCGCCCGTCGACGCCGACCGCGACGCGCCAGGACCGGCGCCGGCGGCGACGCTCACGAGGCCGGACCCGGCGTCGATCGTCGCCCTCGCGACGCGCCGCCGTGGGTCGACAGCGGCGGCAGCGGCTTCTCCATCGCCTGACGGAAGCGCGCCATGTCCTCCATGCCCTGCTCCGCATCGACCGGCTTGGGCTCGCGGCTGCGCCAGGCCGCCCAGATCGAGCCCGAGCACAGGTGCTGCGAGCGGGATCAGCAGCCAGCCGAGGACCTCCATGCCCACAGCCTACGTTCCGCGGGCCGGCACCTGACCGCGCGAGTCCCGGCAGCCCGCCGGGTGGTCGACACCGACGGCCGCGACCGCTGGTCGAGGCCCACGTCGCGGTCCGGTCGACGTCGCCGTACGCCGTACCGGCCGGGCGGTCAGCCGCGACGCGCGCGACGCGCGGCGCGCACGAAGGCGGCGGCGCCGAGCACCGCGACCGTCGCGCCGGCCGCCGAGGCACCGGCGACGGTGGCGTCGCGCTTGCCGATGCGGCGGCCCGCGATCGTGTGCGTCGCCGCGCACCTGTCGAGCACCACGCGCAGGTTCGCCTCGTTGTCGAACGCGGGCCGCCAGCCGGCCGCGCGCAGCGCCTTCGACGGCACCACGAGCGGGTGCATCACGTAGGCCAGCTCGCTCGCCGGTGCCGGCGTCACGCCCACCCGGTGCAGCCGCTCGGCGGTCGCGAACGCGAGCGGCCGCAGGCACCTCGACGCGCTTCATGCCGGAGAGCGTCCTCGACGCGTGTGCTGCTCGAGGTAGCCGTCGCTGCCGACCGTCGACGGCGCCGCTGACCTCGCCGAGGGCGGCGTACTCGAGCGCGGAGGCGAGGTCGTCGACGTGGCAGAACTGCCAGGTCGGCGCGGCGTCCTTGATGCAGAGCAGGCGCGGCGAGGCGAAGTGGCGGGTGACCAGCGTGTCGACCCCCGGCCCGACGAGGGCGGCCGGACGCACCACGGTGACCGCGAGCCCGGGATGGACGCGGCGGGCGTCCTCGGCGACGCGCTCGATCTCGAGCAGGTCGGCGAGGATGCCCTCCGGCGGCGCGTTGAGCGGCGCGTCCTCGTCGAGCGGCGTGGGGTTGTCGGCGAACGCGCCGTAGACCGCCGCGCTCGTCACGAGCACCACCCGCGAGACGCCCGCGGCCGCCGCGGCCGTCACCACGGTCTGGGTGCCGCGCACGTTGAGCGTCGGTGCGCTCGGCCGACCGAGGTCTCGAGCGACCAGTCGACGGCGAGGTGCACCACGGCGTCGGCCCCGGCGAGCCGCTGCGCGAGCACGGGGTCGCGCACGTCGCCGATCCGCCACGTCGGCTCCGTCGAGATCGGCCCGGCGCACGTCGATCGCGATCACCTTCGCGACGCCCGGTGCGCGAGCGAGGCGCGGCCGAGCGCGAGCCCGATGACCCCCGCCGCGCCGGTGACCGCGATCGTGGCGCCGGTGCGGCGGGGGGCGCGCGTGCGGGGCTTCCGCGCCGGGGCCTCCGTGGGGGCGGCGGCCTTCGGCGGCGCGCGGCTTGCGCGGTTTCGCCGCAGGCGTACCGCTGGAGCCCGTCGGCGGTCGTCACGCGCGCCCACCCGTGGTTACCGTGGACGACATGACCGCGCGCATGCCGTCCATCCTGCCCCAGTCCGTCGCCGCGGCGGTACGACCATGAGCGGCAACGTGCCGTTCGGCTTCCGCCCGGGCGACGGCGACGACGACGACGCGAACCGGCCCGCGCCGCAGAACCCGTTCGGTGCCGGGGGCTTCGACCCGACAACCATCGACATGGCGCAGTTCGGCGCCGCGCTCCAGCAGCTCGGCCAGATGCTGCAGTCCGGCGGCGGCGACGGCTCGGCGGTCAACTGGACGCTCGCTCGCGACACCGCGCGCCAGCGTCGTCGCGCAGGAGGGCGACCCGTCGGTCTCGGCGATCGAGCGGCGCGAGGTGGAGCAGGCGCTCGACCTCGCCACCCTGTGGCTCGACCCGGTCACCACCTTCCCGGCCACCTGCGTCGGGCGGCAGCGCGTGGAGCCGCAGCGAGTGGATCGAGGCGACCCTCCCGTCGTGGCGCGCGATCGTCGAGCCGGTCGCGGAGCGAGGTCAACGAGTCGATGAGCGGCATGCTGCCCACCGGTCGGCTGCCCGAGGGCCTGCCGCCCGAGCTCGCGCAGATGGCCGCGCCGCTGCTCGGCATGGCGCGCCAGATGGGCTCGATGATGTTCGGCTCGCAGCTCGGCCAGGGCCTCGGCGACCCTCGCCGGCGAGGTGCTCGGCGCCGCCGACGTCGGCATCCCGCTCACCGAGGACGGCCGCGCGGCGCTGCTGCCGCGCAACATCGCGGCGTTCGGCGAGGGCCTCGGCGTCGCGCTCGACGAGGTGCGCCTCTACCTCGCGCTGCGCGAGACCGCGTCGCAGCGGCTCTTCGTCGCACGTGCCGTGGCTGCGCTCGCAGCTCACCGCGGCGGTCGAGGCCTACGCCGCCGGCATCCACGTCGACCAGCGCCCGCATCGAGGAGGCCGCGCGCGACATCGACCCGGCGAACCCCGAGGCCATGCAGGAGGTCCTCGCCTCGGGCGTCTTCGTGCCGGACGACACCCCCGAGCAGCTCGCCGCGCTCGCGCGGCTCGAGACCCTGCTCGCGCTCGTCGAGGGCTGGGTCGACGACGTCGTCACCGAGGCGTCGTCCGGTCGCCTGCCCGCGGCCGACGCGCTGCGCGAGACCATGCGACGGCGCCGCGCCACCGGCGGCCCGGCCGAGCGCACGTTCGCCACGCTCGTCGGCCTCGAGCTGCGCCCCCGCCGCCTGCGCGAGCCGCGGCAGCTGTGGGAGTCGGTGCGCGGCCGCGCGCGGCATCGAGGCGCGCGACGCGCTGTGGGAGCACCCCGACCTGCTGCCCACCCCCGACGACCTCGACGGCGACGACGCGATCGAGGCCTTCGTCCGCCGGTCCGCACCGCTCGACCTCTCCGGCCTCGACGACCTGCCCGACGCACCCGGCGAGGGCGGCGCCGCCCAGCACCGACGGCGTGAGCGGCACCGTCCGCGGCCTCGCTGCACGACGACGCCGTGGGCGTCCTCGGTGTCTGGGTCGCGCCGGACGAGGCCCAGGTCGCGCTGCGCGACGACTACCTCGCCTTCCTCGCCACGCACGAGGACGCGATGTGGCGTGCGTGCGTCGACGGCCACCTCACCGGCAGCGCCCTCGTGCTCTCGCACGACCGTCGCACGGTGCTGCTGACGCTGCACCCGAAGTTCGACCTGTGGCTGCAGCTGGGCGGGCACTGCGAGCCGCGCCGACGCCTCGCTGCGCGCCGCCGCGCTCGCGAGGCGCGGCGAGGAGAGCGGCATCGCGGGCCTCGTGCTCTCGGCGGACCCGGTGCGCCTCGACCGGCACCGGGTCGGCTGCCACGGCGGCTCGTGGCACCTCGACGTGCAGTACGTCGCCGTCGCGCCCGAGGGCGCCGAGCACGTGAGCAGCGACGAGTCGCTCGACCTGCGCGTGGTGGCCGGTCGACGCCCTGCCCGAGCGCACCGACGACGCGCTGCGCCGTCTCGTCGACAGCGCGCTCGGCCGCTGAGGCAGCAGCCGGCCAGCGCGACAGCGGGTCAGCCGGGTCAGCCGGGTCAGAACAGCGGCTCGGCGCCTGCGCCGGGATCGCGGTGGCTCGTGCGACGCGGCCGGCTCAGCACGTCGGTGACGTCGACCGTGCGGTGCGGGTCGGTGCCGGCTCCGCGAGCGCCGCCGCGGCGGCGCGCGGCATCGGCGGCGGGTCGCGCTCCGGCTCGTCGGCGTCGTCCGGATCCTGCGCGTCGGCGTCGTCGTCGACGTCGGACCCGCCCGCGGAGTCGAGGCCGTGCCCGGTGGCGTGGTCGACCCCGGCGAGGAACGCGCGCGCCTCGAGCAGGCGCGGGTAGCGCTGCATCCACGCCTCGAAGTCGGCGCCGTGGCCGGGCACGAGCAGGTGCACGAGCTCGTGGAGCAGCACGTAGTCGACGACGTGCTCGGGCATGGTGACGAGCCGGTCGCTGAGCCGGATCGAGCGAGTCGAGCGGCGTGCAGGAGCCCCAGCCGCTTGCGCTGGTTGGTCACCCAGCGCACCGACGCGGGCACGGCACGGCCCTCGAGGTAGCGCCGGGAGAGCTGGCCGCGCGCGCGCGGCGAGCTCGTCGTCGGTGCGCCGGTTCCGCTGCTCGCGCTGCGACGAGCCGGGCGACGAGCTCGTCGACGTAGGGCAGATCTCGGCCCGCGACATCCGTGCGGGCACGACGACGATCGTGCGGCCGCCCTCGCGGTAGGCCGTCACGCTGCGGCGGCGTCGGGTGCTGCGGCGCACCTCGACGCCGGCCGGCAGGCCGGGGATGTCGACGACGTGCTGACTCATCGCGGCCAACCTACGACGCGCCCCCGACAACGGCCCGCGTCACCTCCGCGACACCCGCGCGTCGCCGGGACGAGGTCCGGATCACCGGAGTCCGGTCACTGTGGCCGATCGCACGTCCACAATTTTGCGTCCACAGGCGGTGGACGACGTCCTCGCAGGTCAGCACCTGCGGGATGGGGTATCGCGCGTGGGGTGTCCCCAGGGTCGTCCACCCGGCGTCCACAGCGGCGCGCCACGGTGTCCCCAGGTCGTCAACAGGTGCGTCCACAGGCGCGTACGTCCCTGCGTTGACCGTTGTTCATCGCGCGCCTAGGTTCCTCCTTCGACGGAGCCCCTGGGAGAACGGGCCTGTGTCCGCAAGGGGAAGGCGGACACCGGCTGCGAGACCCGGGGGCTCCCGTCATGTCCGGCCCACCGCGGACCCCCGCGAACCGCCCCGAGTAACAGTCGAGATGCACGTGAACCAGACCAGTTCTCCGTGCATCTCGACTGTTACTCGCGGAGCAGCTGGCTCGTCCTCGCGGAGCAGCCGGCTGGCCCGGCGGGTCAGCGGCCGGTGAAGCGCGGCGGGCGCTTCTCGCGGGCGGCGGTGAGGCCCTCCTGCAGGTCGTCGGTGGCGAGCGTGACCGACTGCGCGAGCGCCTCCCACTCCAGCGCCGCGTCGAAGCTCGCGTGGCCGCCGCCCGCGAGCCCGACCTTCGCGAGCCGGGTGGCGATCGGGGCCGACGCCGCGATCGCGTGGGCGGCGTGCAGGACGCCGTCGACGAACCCGTCGTCGCCGGAGACCGACGACACCATGCCGAGCCGCAGCATCTCCTCGGAGTCGGCGACCCGACCGGTGAGCAGCAGGTCGCGCGCGGCGGCCATCCCCACGACCTCGGGCAGCAGCCAGGTCGTGGCCATGCCCGGGTGCAGGCCGAGCGCGGAGAACGGGACCGAGAACCGGGCCGACGCCGCGGCGTAGCGCAGGTCGCACGCGAGGGCGAGCGCGGCGCCGGCCCCGACGGCCGGACCGTTCACCGCGGCGATCGTCGGCACCTCGAGCGACCGGATCGAGAGCCAGCCCCGGTAGAAGCGCGAGCATCCGGTCGCGTAGCTCCACCACGGACGCGCCGGGGTCGCCGCCGATCCAGCCGTGGTCGCCGCCCGAGCAGAACGCCCGGCCGGCGCCGGTCACCACGACCGCGCGCACGGCGTCGTCCGTGCGCAGCGTGCCCATCAGGCGGGGCCAGGCGGCGGTCATCCGGTCCGACATCGCGTTGCGCCGGTCGGGCTGCGCGAGGGTCACGAGCACGACCCCGTCGTCGTACGCCGCGACCTCGAGATGGTCGCTCGCGGCGCTGAACGCGAGGGCGTACGGAGAGTCGGGGAGCAGGGCTGCGGAGGCGGTGGCGCTCATGCGACGACGGTAGCGACGCGTGTCGAACCCCACTCCGCGACGGTGTTTTGCCCCGATTTGCGGCTTTCGTCACACCTGGCCACGCGGGAGAACGTGCGCGCCTGCGAAGATCGGGAGCACGAACCGCGTACTGTCGAGCCAGCCCAGGCCACCCCGGTGGCCCGTGCTCCGGCGAGCCCGGCACCCCCAGCGGGGGGTCGGCGACCGGCGGGGCGCGAATCAGCACCAGGAGGAGGACCCCCATGGCGGACGAGAGCTACACCGGCGAGGCGTACTGCGTGAAGTGCAAGGAGAAGCGCGAGTTCACCGGCGTCGTCGTCGAGAAGAACGGGCGCCGCATGGCGCAGGGCATCTGCCCCGTCTGCAACACCAAGGTCAACCGGATCCTCGGCAAGGCCTGATCCGCACGACTCCCGGCGCCCCGTTCCGCGATCTCGCGGAGCGGGGCGCTGTCGTTCGCCCGGCCGTCGCCGCCCACCGCTGGTCCACGACCCCGCGCTGCCGCGGTGCACGCCCTACAGTCGGCGGGTGAGCGAGCCACCCGCGACTCCCGCAGCCGGCTCCCCCGGCCCGCTCCCCGGCGTCATCCCGGCGCACGCGTCGGACGCCGAGATCACAGCGGCCGTCCTCGCCACAGCCGACTCCGAGCTCGAGAGCGCCGTCGCGCTGCTCGGTGAGCTCGTCGCGATCCCGAGCATCGGGGGCAGTCCGGCCGAGGCCGAGATCCAGCACGTGCTCGCCGACCTCCTCGCCGGGGACGGGTTCGACGTCGACCTGTGGCCGCTCGACCTCGACCGGCTCGCCTCCGACCCCGCGTTCCCCGGGATGGAGGTGCACCGGCAGGAGGCGTGGGGGCTGCTGGCCACGCTCCCGGGGCACGCCCCGGAGCTCGGGCGGAGCCTGCTGGTGAACGGGCACACCGACGTCGTGCCGCCCGGCGACCTCGGCGCCTGGTCCGGCGACCCGTTCCGCATGCGACGCGAGGAGCGCGGCGGGCGCGAGGTGCTCCTCGGTCGCGGCACGTGCGACATGAAGGCCGGGCTCGTCGCAGCCATCGCCGCTGCCCGCGCGGTGCGCGCCTGCGGTCTGCGCCTCGCGGGCGACCTGACGATCGCCCCGGTGGTGGGCGAGGAGGACGGCGGGGTCGGCACGTTCGGCCTGCTGCGGCATCGCGTGACGGCCGACGCGTGCGTCATCCCCGAGCCGACCGACCTCGACGTCGTCCCCGCGAACGGCGGCGCGCTCACCTTCCGCCTGCGGGTGCCCGGCCAGGCGATCCACGCCTCCCGCCGCACCGAGGGGGTCAGCGCGATCGAGAAGTTCCTCGTCGTGCTCGAGGCGCTCGGCGCGCTCGAGGCCCGGCGCAACGCCGACGTCGACCCGCTCATGGCGCGCTGGCCGCTCGCCTACCCGCTCTCCATCGGCACGGTGCACGCCGGCGACTGGGCCTCGACCGTGCCGGACCTGCTCGTGGCGGAGGGACGCCTCGGCGTCGCCCTCGGCGAGAGCCCGGACGAGGCGCGCGCCGCGCTCGAGGCGGCGGTCGCCGTCGCCTGCGCGCACGACGAGTTCCTGCGCGACCACCCGGTGGTCGTCGAGTGGTGGGGCGGACAGTTCGCGCCCGGGCGCAGCGACGACGTCGGCCTCGTCGACTCCGTACGCCGCGCCCACGCTCTCGCCGCGCCCGGCGCCCGCCCGCTCGAGGTCTACGGCGCCCCCTACGGCAGCGACCTGCGCCTGCTCGCCCCGCAGATGCCCACGCTGCAGTACGGACCGGGCGACACTCGCGACGCGCACGCCCCCGACGAGCTCGTCGCGGTCGACGACCTGCGCACTGCCACGCGCGCGCTCGCCCTGCTCTACCTCGAGCACTGCGGCGTCGTCTGACCGGTCCCTGCCCCGTAACCGATCCCGGCTGTGGATCGCTGCGGCGATGCACAGGGGTCGCGCCGCACGATCTCGCCCATGTCCCGCCACCTGCCGCTGACCCGCAGCGGGCTCCCGTTCCTCCGCCGCAGCCGGACCGCCGTCCAGATCGGCGTCGACCCGGCGCGGGCGGTGGTGATCGAGCGGCTGTCCGACGTCGCCGCGTCCGCGCTCATGCACCTCGACGGCCTCACCGGTCGCCACGAGATCCTGCGCGTGGCGCCCGAGCTCGAGGAGGTCCTCGACACGCTCCACGAGCGTGGGCTCCTCGACGACGACCCCGGCCCGGTCGCGACGCTCTCACGCGGCAGGCGGGAGCGCCTCTCCGCCGACCTGGCCGCGCACGCGCTCGCATCGTCGAGCACCACGACGGCCCTGCGGCTGCTCGCCCGGCGGGCGCGGTCGGCGGTGGTGGTGCGCGGCACCGACCGCGCGGCCGCCCACATCGCGCTCGGCCTCGCCGCGGCCGGCGTCGGCACGGTCGCGCTGCAGGGCCCGGACCGCACGGTGGGACTCGGCGACCTCACGCCGGTCGGACCCCACGAGCAGGACGTGTCGTGGCGCGGGGAGATCGCCGAGGGCGTGCGGCGGCAGGGCGCGCACCCGACGTCGCTCGGCATGCGCACGAAGCGACCCGCGCTCGCGATCGTCTGCTCGGCCGCCGACATCGACCTGCCGTGGACCGATCCCGAGCTGGCCGACGACCTGCTCGGCGACGGCGTGCCCGCACCTCGCGGTGGCCGTGGCGGCCGATGCCGCACGAGTCGGGCCGCTCGTGCGTCCCGGGCGCGAGCGCCTGCCTGTGGTGCCTCGACCTCCGGCAGCGCGACGAGGACCCCGCGTGGCGGGCGATCACCGACCAGGTGCGCCTCGGGCACCCCGTCGCCCGCGCGCACAGCGGCGTGCTCGCCGCGGCCGCGGGCGCCTTCGCCGTCGCCCAGGCGCTCCAGCTGGTGGACTCGCCCCGGCGTCACGACCCCCGTCACCCTCGACGCGCAGGTGGAGTTCCGGACGCCCGACGTGCTCGGGCGTCGGCTCGCGCTGGTCCGTCACCCGCTCTGCGGGTGCGGGTGGGGCCGAGAACACCGACACAATGGCCGGGTGACCGACCTCCCCCGCCGCGCCGTGACCCGCGGCGCCCGCCTCGCCGCGCTGCCCATCGGGTACGCCGGGCGCACCGCGCTGGGCTTCGGCAAGCAGGTCGGCGGCAAGCCCGCCGAGGCCGTCGCGAGCGAGATCCAGCAGCGCACCGCCGAGCAGGTCTTCAAGACCCTGGGCGAGCTCAAGGGCGGCGCGATGAAGTTCGGCCAGGCCATGAGCATCTTCGAGGTGGCGCTGCCCGAGGAGCTCCTCGCGCCCTACCGCGCCACCCTCACGAAGCTGCAGGACGCGGCACCGCCGATGCCGGCCGACGACCGTGCACAGCGTGCTCGCCGAGGCGCTCGGCGACCGACTGGCGCGACCGGTTCACCGAGTTCGACGACATCCCCGCGGCCGCGGCGTCGATCGGCCAGGTGCACAAGGCGGTGTGGCACGACGGCCGCGACGTCGCCGTCAAGATCCAGTACCCCGGCGCGGGCAAGGCGCTCATGGGCGACCTCAACCAGGTGTCGCGGATGGCGCGGATGTTCGCCTCGCTCGTCGCCCGGGACTCGACATCAAGCCGCTGCTCGCCGAGCTCAAGGCGCGCGCGGCCGAGGAGCTCGACTACCTCACCGAGTCGCAGTCGCAGCGCACAGTTCGCCGCGGCCTACGAGGGCGACGACGAGTTCGTCGTCCCGCACGTGCTCGCGGCGGCGCCGACCGTGGTGATCTCGGAGTGGCTCGAGGGCTCCTCGCTCTCCACGATCATCGCCGAACGGCACGCAGGAGGAGCGCGACCACTACGGCACGCTCTACCTGCGCTTCCTCATGTCCGGTCCCGATCCGCGCCGGCCTGCTGCACGCCGACCCGCACCCCGGCAACTACCGCGTCATGCCCGACGGCAAGCTCGGCGTCCTCGACTTCGGCGCGGTGGCGCGGCTGCCCGACGGCCCGCCGCCGGCGATGGGGCAGCTGCTGCGCATCGCGTGCCTCGGCGACGCCGAGTCGCGTGGTCGAGGGCCTGCGCGCCGAGGGCTTCATCAAGCCCGGCGTCGACATCGACGCCGAGGCGTTCTTCGCCGCGCTCGCCCCGTTCGCCGAGCCCGCCGAGCACGAGGAGTTCCACTTCTCGCGCGACTGGATGCGCAGCCACTTCACCCGGCTGAGCGACCCGCGCAACCCGGACTTCTCGCTCGGCTTCAAGATCAACCTGCCGCCGAGTACATGCTCATCCACCGGGTGTGGCTCGGCGGCATCGGCGTCCTCTCGCAGATGGACGCCACCGTGCCGATGCGCGGCGAGCTCGAGCGCTGGCTCCCCTCCTTCGCCGACCTGACCCTGCGCGAGTCCGGGTCGGAGTACGGCGCTACGGCGCTGCCTGACGATGCTGCGCGCGTGACGGATCGCGTGCCCTGCCTGGTCGCTGGCCGTCGTCGCGATCGCTGTCGGTGCAGCTCGGCGCTGCGCTCTCGACCCGGCTGTTCGACGACGTCGGAGCCGGCGGTACGGCGTGGCTGCGCCTCGTGGCCGGCGGCGCGATCTTCCTCGCGATCGCCCGCCCGCGGTTCGCGGACTACTCGCGGCACGAGCTGCGCGTGCCGATCGCGCTCGGCGTCATCACCGGTGTCATGACCCTCGCGTTCCTCTCCGCGCTCGAGCGCATCCCGCTCGGCACCGCCGTGGCGATCGAGTTCCTCGGCCCGCTCGGCGTCGCGGTGGTGCGCGCGCACAGCCGGCGCTCGCTCGTGTGGCCGGCGCTCGCGCTCGCCGGCGTGGTCGCCCTCACCGAGCCCTGGACCGGCGAGGTCGACCTGCTCGGAGTCGCCTTCGCCGCGGTCGCGGCGGCGTGCTGGGCGGCGTACATCCTGCTGACCCAGGTGATCGGTGACCGGTTCAGCGGCCTCGATGGGCTCGCGATCACGATCCCGGTCGCGGCGCTCGCGGCGTCGGTGGTGGGCATCCCGCAGGCCTGGGGGCACATCACGCCGCTCGTGCTGGCCCAGGCGGTCGGTCTCGCCGTGCTGCTGCCGGTGATCCCGTTCGCCCTCGAGCTCGCTCGCGCTGCGCCGCCTCACCACCGCGGCGTTCGGCACGCTGATGGCCCTCGAACCCGCGATCGCCACGGGGTGGGGGATCCTGCTGCTCGCGCAGGTGCCGGGGGCGCTCCAGCTCGTCGGGGTGGTGCTCGTGGTGATCGCCGGTGTCGGCGCCGAGCGCACCGGTCACCGCGAGCCGCCGGCGCCGCCTGCCGTCCAGCCCTGCTGACGGACGGCGGCGCGAGGCCTCACCAGAACTCGGCGTCGAGCTTGCCCTCGATGCTGCGCAGGTTGTCGCGCGCGCAGGACGGGCAGTAGCGCAGGTCGCGGCCGTTCTCCCACGACGACACCCAGGCGAGCGCGGCCATCCCGCTCTGCTCGTCGGCGTCGGCGTCGAGCGACGTGCCGCAGCGCGCGCAGACCAGCACCGTCATGCGGGTACATCTCCCAGGTAGAGGAAGCCGGATCCCTCGTCGCGCCACGGGACCCCGAGCGGGTCGAGGGCAGCGGACAGCGCCGGGCGTCCACGACCCGAGCACCGACTCGTCGGCACCCTCGAACCCGTGGTCGGCCGTGAGCAGGATCAGCGTGTCGTCGAGGATCCCGCGCTCGTCGAGATGGTCGAGCAGCGCCCCGAGGCGCGCGTCGCAGTCGCGCAGCCCGTCGAGCGCGATGCCCGAGCGCGGACCGCCGGCGTGGTGCGCCGCGTCGGTCGTGTACTGCGACCACCACGTGACCGCCGGCCGCTCGACCGGATCGGCGACGGAGAACAGCCCCACCATCGTGGAGAGGCCGAGCAGGTCGATCGCGGAGTAGAAGGCGTAGTCGTCGTCCTCGGCGCACCGCGCGTGGGTCACCAGGTCGGAGGCGAGCGGGTCGGGCAGCAGCGCGCGGATGGTGGTGGCGAAGTCGCGCGACTCGGTGCTCCCCGCCTCGCCCGGGTCGGCCGCCTCACCCGACGCCAGGGCCGCCCGGACCAGGGCGAACGTCGACGCCCAGGACCCGCGTTCGGTCATCTCGTTGACGCTCGCGGTGCGCACACCCGGCCGAGCCGCGCTCACCGCCTCGAACAGCGTCGTGACGCCGTCGCGGTAGAGCTCGCCGGTCAGGTGCCAGGTGGCCGCGTCGTTGGGCACGACCCGCCGCCCCTCGGCCCGGTCCCAGTACGACGTTGCCGACGACGCCGTGGCGGCCCGGCCCGACTCCGGTGAGCATGCTCGTGTGGTTGACGAGGGTGAGGCTCGGGAACTCCGCGACGGCACCGCCGGCCAGCGCGCAGCCGCGCTCGAGCAGGCGAGCCAGGTTCGGCAGCTCGCCGCGCGACGCGAGCTCGAGCATCGAGCCGGAGTGGCCGCCGTCCCAGAGCAGACCGATCACGTACGTCGCGCCCCGCTCGACGAGATCGTCGCGCACGACGCCGTCGAGGCCGTCGAGCTCCGCACGCTCGACGCCCGCGACCCAGGCCAGGGTCGGCATCACGTCGACGAGCCGGGCGTGGTCGAGCAGCACGCCGCGGCGCCGGACCCCCGCGCCGGACAGCACGAAGGGTGCCCGCGACTGGATGACGCCGAGCGACCCGTGCTCGCCGTGGTGCCCGCCCTGCTCGGGGAAGAAGTGCGCGCCGGTGTGCACGATCGCGACGTCGGGGCTGCGCGGGTCGGCGAAGAACGACGCCAGGCGCGGCCACGGCAGCGGGTAGGCGTTGCGGTCGTGGTCCGGCGAGGGGTCGCCGGCCTCGAGGGCGTGCGGCAGGAACGCGAGCGGGTCGGTGCTCGGCAGCGGGTGGCGACCGCTGAGGCCGAGGCCGTCGGGGTGCTCGGCGTCGAGCCGGGCGACGCCGCCGTGGTCCGCGACGAGGACCGCGAGCGGGCGGCCGGCGCCGTCGCGGCCGGCGTCCGGGTCGGGCCACGCGACGAGGTCGACGATCGGGGCCAGCTCCGCGGTGGTGCAGGGCGGCGACCGCCGAGTCGAGCGCGGCGCGGTCAGGGTGCGTCACGGGACGATCCTGCCCCAGGAACGCCGACGGGCGGGTGACCCTCGAGGTGGGTCACCCGCCCGTCTGCCGTCCGCACCGGGTTACCGGGCGGCGGCGTGAGCGGCCTCGCGTGCGGCCAGGACGGCCGCCTCACGTGCCAGTCGGGCGCGGCGCTCGGCCGCTTCCGCCCGGCGAGCGGCGAGCGCGATGCGCCGGATGCGCGCATCGGTCCGCCTCCGCGAAGCGGTTCTCGAGATGGTTTCGGGCCATCTGCTCAGGGATGAGATGCATGTCGGACTCCAGGGTCGAGGTGGGCGTCGCGGTGAGCGGCGTCCCGAGTGCGTGATCCGCCTCGAGGGCGGGGAGGGAGCGCGACGCCGGGGCGTCGTGCTGCGTACGTGCGGTCATGCGGCGGCACCGCCACGCTGCGCCGGGATGGCGCAGACGTCGGCGAGCTCGTCGTCGAGGTCGTCGTCACCGGCAGCGGCGAGCTCGCTGGCGAGCTCGGCCATCCGCTGGGCGAGGGCGTCCTCGGCGGCGCGCCGGTCGAGGTGGTCGTCCTTGCGCGGACGGCCGGGACGACGCTTGCGCGCCACGACGGCTCCACGCTCGAACAGCTCTCCACCCCAGACACCCCACGGCTCGCGACGCTCGAGAGCACCGGCGAGGCAGGCCGCGCGCAGGGCGCAGTCTCCGCACAGGGTCTGAGCGAGCGCGACGTCGTCGGGGCGCTCGGCGAACCACAGCTCCGCGTCGTACGACCGACACGGCGTGCTGGTGTCGACCCAGTCGGTCGACGCGGCCTGTGATCCGAGGGTGTGGGTCAGGTCCGTGGTCAGGACGCTCATCGTGCGGTCACCTCCTTCACGTCCCGCGGGTTCTCCGCGGTCCTCGATGTCGTGCAGGACAAGGGTCGTGCTGGGCACCGACACAGTCGTGATCCCGAGCCGGTGGTGGTGCGGTGCGCCGGCCGCGAGGCCGGAGCGGGTGGTGCGGTGGTGCATCGCCTGGGGCCGGGTCGCTGGTCCGGGACAAAGACGAAGGCCGCGGTTCCCGGTATCGGGATCCGCGGCCTCGAGGAGAGCCTGGGGTGAGGGTGTCACCCGGTGGATCCTCGAGACTGCGGGTCGTACGACGTGCCGCTGGTGCGCTTGACCGACGGAGTGGTGCCGCCGAAGCCGAACCAGCCACGGACCACGAGATCGGTCATGTGGGCGGAGTTCGCCTGACGGGCCGAGACGGCCGGGACGCGGAGGGCAGACGCACGCGTGGCCGCGACGACGGTCGCGGCGGCGATGGCGAGGGCGGGCAGCACCAGGGCAGCCGCGGACGCCACAGCGTCGGTGTAGATGCTGGTCATCGCGGTCCACCTCCTCGGTCCTGCTCGAGCCGCACGGCCCTCGTGCGCACGAGCGAGGTTACGCACCCGCCCCGGGGTGTGCAACGAGGTTTTCCGGCGAGTTGCTCAGGTCGTGATCATTTCGTTGCCTCGGACGGGCATCCGGGCGCCGAATCCGCCGCGAATCGGGCACGGATCGGGCGCGACGGGGACCTCCTCGATCAGGCGGGGTCGTCGGCTCCCGCGGGAGGGTCCTCGCCGCGGACGAGGGCGAGAACGGCCACGGCGTAGGCCTCCAGCTTGCGCGCGCCGATCCCCGGAATCCCTACGAGCGCACGGATATCCGCCGGAAGCTCGGTGGCCACGCTCTCGAGGGTGGCGTCGGTGAACACGACGTAGGCCGGCACCGACCGGCGCGCCGCCTCGTCGGTGCGCCAGGCCTTGAGCCGGCCGAGCAGCTCCTCGTCGTAGGTCGGCGGGGCAGGTGCGGCACCGCCCGCGTGCCGACTCGGCGCCGGTGACCAGCGCGTTGCCGCAGGTGCGACAGGTGGCCGGTCCGCGACGCCGGCCACGCTCGGACGCCGCCTTCGATCCGCTCCCCCGCACGATGCCGCCCGCCGCGCCGTCGGGAGCCGCGGCTCCGAACGCGGAGTCCAGGAACGGGCTGCGGTCGCGACGACCACGCCCGGAGCGGCTGCGCGCCCACGACAGCGCCAGCTGCCGACGCGCACGGGTGCAGGCGACGTAGAAGAGCCGGCGCTCCTCCTCGAGGCGAGCAGGAGTGTCGGCGTACTGGATCGGGAAGGTGCCTGCGACGAGACCGACGACGAACACGGCGTCCCACTCGAGACCCTTCGCCGCGTGCACGGTGGCCAGGGTGACGCCGTCGGCGGCGGGGGCGGACTGCGTGGCCGCGCGCTGGGCGAGGTCGTCGACCAGGTCCGAGAGCGTGGCCTCCGGGCGGGCGCGGGCGACGTCGTCGGCGAGGGTGACGAGGCGCAGCAGGTTCTCCCAGCGGTCGCGCACGGCGCCGGTGCCGCTCGGGGGCTGCTCGGACCAGTTCATCGCCGACAGGACGCTGCGCACGTCGGCACCGAGATCGCCGCTGCCCTCCCCTCCGCGGGCGGCGCCGCGGATCCGGGTGACCGCCTCGCGCACCTCGCCGCGCTCGAAGAACGCCGACTCGCCCCTCAGGACGTAGGGGATGCCGAGCTCGCCCGAGCGCCTCCTCGACCGCCTCGGACTGCGCGTTGATGCGGTAGAGCACCGCGATCTCGCGAGCGGGCGTGCCGGCCGCGATGAGCGCGGCGATCGCCTTGGCGGTGCCCGCGGCCTCCGCGGGCTCGTCGTCGTAGGACCGGACCGACGGCTCGGGGCCGTCGGCGCGGGTGGCGCGCAGCTCGAGGCGGAGGCCGGCCTCCGGGCCGGTGGCGCTGGCGAGGACGCGGTTGGCGAGTCCGATGATCTGCGGCGTGGAGCGGTAGGAGCGCACCAGGCGCACCTCGGTGGCGTGCGGGAAGCGGGCGCGGAAGTCGACGAGGTAGCCGGAGCTCGCACCGGTGAACGTGTAGATCGTCTGGCTCGCGTCGCCGACGACGCAGAGGTCGTCGCGCTCGCCGAGCCAGAGGTCGAGGAGCCGCTGCTGCAGCGGGTTGACGTCCTGGTACTCGTCGACGGTGAACCAGCGGTAGGCGCTGCGGATCTCGTCGCTGATGTCGGGCCGCGTGTCGAGCATCCCGACCGTGAGGAGGAGGACGTCCTCGAAGTCGATGAGGCCCTCCTCCGTCTTGCGGTCGTCGTAGGCGCGGTAGAGGTCGGCGACGTTGGCGTGCGTGAGGCCGCCCGGCGGTTCGCGGCGCACGGCGGTGGCGGCCGCGGCGTAGTCCGCCGCCACCACCTGGCTGGCCTTGGCCCACTCGATCTCGCCGGCGACGTCGCGCGCCAGGCTCGGGTCGCCGAAGCCGGCCCGGCGCAGGACCGGGCCGAGGAGGCGCGCCTTGGTGGGCAGGATCTCGGGAGGTGCGCCGCCGACGACGCGCGGCCAGAAGTAGCGCAGCTGCCGCAGCGCGGCCGAGTGGAAGGTGCGGGCCGAGACGCCCTCGACCCCGAGCTCGGCGAGCCGCTGGCGCATCTCGCCCGCGGCGCGGGCGGTGAAGGTGACGGCGAGGCTGCGCCGGGGGTCGTGCTGGCCGGTGAGGACGGCGTAGGCGATCCGGTGGGTGATCGCCCGGGTCTTGCCGGTGCCGGCGCCGGCCAGCACCACCACCGGGCCGGAGAGCGCGGTGGCGACCTCGCGCTGCTCGGGGTCGAGGGCCTCGAGCACGGCGTCGGCGCTGGCCGGCCGCCCCACGGAGCGGGGTGCCGAGACCTCGGACGCCGGGGCGCCGGGGTCGGGGGTGGCCGTCACGCCGCCATCCTCTCAGCCCGCTCGGACACCTCCCACCGCCCGATCCCCGCTCCTCGAGTTACTGCCCGAGACCCCCATTTCGGGCCTGCGAAACCGGGGTTTCGGGCAGTAACTCGCGGCCTGGCGGGCGTGGGGGGCGTGCGGCCGGGAGGATGGAGGGGAACAAGGCCGTGGGGCAAGATGGTTGAGAGTGGTACTACCGGGGCACGCTCTGGTGACCCGGTCCGCAGCGACCACGGCGTACGACGACCTCGAAGGAGCCCGATCCGCGATGGCGGTCACGATGTACAGCACGACCTGGTGCGGATACTGCTCGCGGCTGAAGGCCCAGATGGGCCGCGAGGGCATCACGTTCACCGAGGTCGACATCGAGCTCGACCCCGAGGCGGCGGCCTTCGTCGAGCGGGTCAACGGCGGCAACCAGACCGTGCCGACCGTGCTGTTCGCGGACGGTTCGGCGGCCACCAACCCCAGCATCAAGGACGTCAAGGCGAAGGTCGACTCGCTCAGCGCCGCCTGACCGTCGCGGGGGACGGCTTCGAAACCACTGAACGCTCCCCACGCGAGGTCTCGCGTGACCGGGCACCGCCCACCGCGCCGGACGGCGCCACGTCGGCGTACGACCCCAGGGCGGCGTCCATCGCCGCGTCAGGGTCGGACGGTGAGACCGGCGGCGGACTCGTCGTAGTAGGACCGGTTGCGCAGCTGCGCAGCAGCGGCCTCGTCCAGCACCACCACCGCGTCGGCATGCCACTGCAGCACCGACGCCGGGCACGACGCCGTCAGCGGACCCTCGAGCGCCGCCGCGATCGCGGCCGCCTTCGTCGCGCCGGTCGCGACGAGCACCAGCCGACGCGCCTCGAGGATCGTGCCGAGCCCCTGCGTGATGCAGTGCGTGGGCACGTCGGCGACGTCGGCGAAGAACCGGGCGTTGTCGGTGCGGGTGCGCTCGGAGAGCCGTTTGACCCGGGTCCGCGAGCGCAGCGCCGACCCGGGCTCGTTGAAGCCGAGGTGACCGTTGACCCCGATCCCGAGGATCTGGACGTCGACCCCGCCGAGCGTCTCGATCAACTGGTCGTAGGCGAGCGCCGCCGAGCGCAGTGACGCGAGATCACGCCCGGAGCCATCGGGCACGTGCAGCCGCTCGCGACCCAGTCCCACGACGTCGCAGACCTCGCGCTCGAGCACCGAGCGGTAGGACTCCGGGTGGCCGGCCGGCAGCCCGACGTACTCGTCGAGGGCCACGCCCGAGGCGTCGGCCAGTCGCACCCGCCCCGCGGCCGCCTCCTCGCCGAGCCGCCGGTACAGCCCCAGCGGTGACGAGCCGGTCGCGAGCCCGAGCACCGGCGGACGGTCCCCCGGCAGACCGCCCACGACCACCTCCGCCGCGAGCGACGCGACGTCGTCGGGCGTGGGTGCGATCAGGACCTCCACGGCGCACCCCCGGGCGCCACCGACGGTGCGGCGGACGCCAGCCGGGCGGCACCGATCGCCGCCACCGGCACGTCGGACGCCAGGAACGTGACGCGCTCGGGAAGGTCGAGCGAGGCGAGGAACGGCGAGCGCTCCGACCGCTCCCGCAGCTCGGCCCGGATGCCGTCCAGCAAGGGGTCGCCGAGGGCCGTCAGGCCGCCGCCCATCACGACCCGGTGCGCCCCCGCGGCGAGCACGAGAACCTGCACGGCCAGGGCGACGCCGCGGCACAGCGACTCGAGGGCGAGCACCGCGTCGGCGTCGCCGCGCGCGGCCGACCCCAGCAGGTCCCAGCCGTTCTCGGCCGCGGCCGGCCACAGCCGCTGGAGGGCGGAGCCGGAGGCGAGGGTCTCCAGGCAGCCGGTCTGGCCGCAGGCGCACACGACGTCGCCGCCCACCGGGAGGTGCCCGATCTCCCCCGCGACCCCGTCGACGCCGCGCACGACCTCGCCCGCGTGGACCACGGCAGCGGCGAGCCCGGTGCCGAGGTTGAGGTAGGCGAGCGTCGACTCGACGCCGAGGCCGCTGAGGTGGTGCGCGCCGAGCGCCGCCGCCTTCACGTCGTTCTCGACGGCGACCGCCATGTCGAGCGCGGTGCCGAGCTCGTCGGCGAGGGCGAGGGTGTCGACGTCGAGGTTCACGGCGTGCCGCACGGTGCCGAGCACGGGGTCGACGAGGCCGGGGATGCACGCGCCCGCGGACGTCACCGCCGCCGCACCACCCGCCTCCGCCATCGCGAGGCGTGCGACCCGCACCGCCTGGGCCACGACGTCGGCGGCACCGCGTCCCGACGGCGTCGTCGCCAGCGCGAGCACCGACCCGTCGCCACCCAGGACGACGGCGGCGGTCTTCGTCCCGCCGATGTCCACGCCGAGCCTCATGCCGCCACCTCCGACCCGGTGAGCACCGACACGAGGGCGCGGGCGACGACGGGTGAGCCCCCGAAGGCGACGATGTCGGCCCCGCCGCGGGGCCAGCCGCACTCGACGACGACGACGTCACGCCCCGCCGCGCGATGGCCCTCGGCCACCGCCCACGCGGGGTGACCCGGGCTCGAGGTCGCGACCGACCACGGCGACTCGCGAGGCGGACGACGCAGCCAGCTGCGTCCTCCGCGAGACCGAGCGAGGCCGGTCCCCACGGGACCGATCCCACGGCGTCGTTGCTCCTCGACTCGACCTGGACGACCGCGACCCGACCGACGCCCGCCAGCCACCGGCGCGCCGAGTCGGACAGCGCGAACGCGCGCCCCACCGGGAGCTCGGCAACGGGGTGGGGAGCGACGGCGAGGGGCGCCGACGGGCGCCGAGCGGCGAGTGCATCGACCGCGTCAGCGGCCGCGCGCAGCCGGCCGAGACCGAGGCGGCCGCCGGCCACCGCCGACACGATCGACTCCACGATCTCGGCGAACAGCGCCTCCCCCGTGTCCGACCCCAGGCAGAGCAGGTCGCACCCGGCGACCAGCGCGCGCACGGCGGCCTCCGGGATCCCGGTGTCCTGGCTCGCACCGGCCATGTCGAGCGCATCGGTGACGATCACGCCGCGGAAACCGAGCTCGCCGCGCAGCACGTCCTGCAGCAGGCGTGGCCGAGAACGTGGCCGGGTTGACCGGATCGAGCGCCGGGACGACGACGGCCGCCGTCATCACGCACGCCACGCCGGCCCGGACGGCCGCCGCGAACGGCGCGAGCTCGCGCGAGCGCAGGACCTCGGCCGGCGCCGTCACGACGGGCAGGGTGCGGTGCGAGTCGTCGGTCGTGTCCCCGTGGCCAGGGAAGTGCTTAGCGCAGGCCGCCACGCCAGTGGACTGCAACCCCTCCACCCACGCGACGCCGTGCCGCGCCACCAGATCAGCCTCGGCGCCGAAGCTGCGCGTCCCGATGACGGGGTTCGACGCGGACGAGTTGACGTCGACCACGGGAGCCAGGTCGAGGTCGACGCCGACCTCGACGAGGTCCGCGCCGATCGTCGCCGCGCTCGCCCGGGTCAGGTCGACCTCGTCGAGCCGGCCGAGGACCGCGTTGCCCGGGTACGGCGACCCGGTCCGGTAGTGCAGGCGCGTGACGTCGCCGCCCTCCTCGTCCACCGCGAGGACGACCCGCGACGAGCGGGCGCGCAGGTCCGCGCACAGCCCGCGCAGCTGCTCGCGGTCCACGACGTTGGAGCCGTACAGGCAGACCGAGCCGAGGCCGTCCGCGAGCGCGGAGTCGAGCCACGACGGCACCGAGGTTCCGGGGAAGCCCGGCATGAGCGTTCGCAGCGCGAGGCCGCGGACGTCGACGGAGGAGACCACCTAGCCCTTCACCGCCCCGCCCACGAGACCGCTGCTCATGCGGCCCTGCACGATCATGAAGAAGACGATCACGGGCACCGCGACGAGCGCGGAGGCCGCCATGACCTGGCCCCAGTCGGTCTCGCGCGTCGCGCTCGCCTGGACGAACCCGCGCAGCCACAGCGGCAGGGTGCGCGACTGCTCCTCGGTCATCGTCACGAGGGCGACGGTGAACTCGTTCCACGCCTGGAGGAACGCGTAGACGGCGGACGCGACCAGGCCGGGCGCGAGCAGCGGGAAGGTGATCTTGAGGAAGGCGCGCGTGCGGGAGAGCCCGTCCACCATCGCCGCCTCCTCGAGCTCGATCGGCACGCCTGCCACGAAGCCGCGCAGCATCCAGATCGTGAACGGGATCACGGCGGCGGCGTACAGGACGGACAGGCCGACGATGCTGTTGAGCTGTCCGACCGACGACATCATCTTGTACTGCGCGATGAACAGCCCCTCGGCGGGCAGCATCTGGATCAGCAGCAGCGCCAGCACGAAGGAGAGCCGGCCGCGGAACCGGAACCGGCTCACGGCGAGGGACCCGAGGAACGCGATGCCGATCGCGGCGACCACGGCGATGGTCGTCACGGCGAGCGACACCGCGAGCGCCCGCGCGAAGCCCGGGTCGCTCAGCACGGCGCGAGAAGTTGTCGAGCGATCCGCCGGTGGGCAGGAAGCTCGGGTTCGTGGACTGCAGCCGGACGTTGGGCAGCAGCGCCGAGTTCAGCATCCAGTAGACCGGGAACGCCCAGACCAGCGCGACGACGACGGCGACGACGGAGTAGACCACCGTGCCGCGCGACCTGTGCGACCTGTGCGACCTCACGCCGCCTCCTCCTTCATGAGCGAGCGGACGTAGTACCAGCTGAGGGCGACGGTGAGCAGCAGCATCACGACGCTGACGGCGCTCGACATCCCGAAGTCGCCCTTCCCTGTGCCGAGCTGGTAGATGAACGTGCCGAGCAGGTTGGTCTCGTTCGCCACGCCACCGGCGTCCTGCAGCATCTTGATCTGGGTGAACACGCGCAGGTCCCAGATGAGCTGCAGCAGAAGGACGATCGAGATCACCGGGGCGATGAGCGGCAGCACCACGTAGCGCAGCCGCTGCCACCCCGACGCGCCGTCGAGCTGCGCGGCCTCGAGCACCTCGGACGAGACCTGCGTGAGCCCGGCGTAGATGCTCAGCGCCACGAAGGGCACGCTCATCCACACGACGATGACTCCCGCGACGACGAAGAACGACAGCGGCTCGGCGAGCCAGTTGTGGCCCTCGGCGCCGTCGACGCCGACGCGTACCAGCAGCCAGTTGAGCAGGCCGCGGCGCCAGTCGACGATCCAGATCCAGACCGTCATCGCGGCGACGACCGGCATCGCCCAGGCGAGCAGCAGCGACGACCTGGAGCACGATCCGGACGACGCGGCCGACCCGCTGCATGAGCAGCGCCAGGAGCCCGCCGATCGACCACCGTGAGGAACGGCCACGACGACGCAGAACGCGATCGAGCGCGTCACCACGGCCCACAGCGCCGGGTCGGTGACGAGGGTGCGGTAGTTCTCGAGGCCCACCCACTCGGCCGGCTGGCCGAACTGCTGGCGCAGGCCGTACTTGCGGAAGCTGGTGACCAGCTGCCAGCCGATCGGGTAGCCGAGCGCGGCGACCAGGATCACGAGCGTCGGGACCACGAGCAGGAGCGGTACGCGACGGTCGACGGCGTTGCTGTCTCACGCCGTGCGTCCCTCCTCCCACGCTGCCGTCGCGCGGCGCATCCGTCTGCGCGCCGCGGCGGCCGGGACCGAGCTGGGTCCCGGCCGCCACGGTCGTCGTCACTTCTGGTTGAGCAGCGGAGTGATCTTGGCGTCGTACTCCGTGGCGAGCGCCGACAGGTCGGCCGCGTCACGGATCTTGCCGAAGAACTCCTCCATGCAGCTGCGCGGACTCGACGGCTGCCCAGCCCGGCGCGGCCGGGGTGAGCTTCGAGTTCGACGCCGACGCGATGAGCGCCTTCGCGAACTCGTCGTCGCCGAGAGAGCTGACGTAGTCGCTGTTGGCCGGGCCGAGACCCGCACCGCCGAGCTTCTGCTGGTACTCCGCCGAGAAGATGATGCGCATCAGCTCGCGAGACAGGTCCTGGTTCTTGCTCGTGGCGGAGATGCCGATGTTCGAGCCGCCGGCGAAGACCGGGGCCGGCTTGCCGTCGTTGCCCGGCAGCACGATCGTCCCGAACGTCGCGGGGTTCCACACGCGGGTGGCCTTGCCGTCGACGGTCTTGAGGTCACCGATCGACCAGTGCGCCCAGCCCGGCGCCATGATCGTGGCGGCGGCGAGCGACGTCTTGCCGGTCACGGCGCCGCTGGCGTCGGTCACGGCGTCGGTGTCGTTGATGTAGAGCCACGGCGACTGGTCCTTGGCGTCGGCCGGGGCCTTCGACGCGGCCTTGTAGATCGCCTGGAGCTGGGCCAGCCCCTTGAGGCTGTTCTCGTCGCTGAGCGTCGAGACCCACTGGCCGTCCTGCTTCTTCGCGAGGTCGCCGCCGTTGGCGAAGATCCACGAGATGCCGTTGCGCCAGTCCTGGCCACCGATGAAGAAGCCGGAGAAGTTCTTGATGTCGCGCGGGTTCTTCTCCGCGATGGTGGCGACGGCGGCGTTGAACTCGTCGAGCGTCTTCGGCTGGGTCACACCGGCCTCGCTCCACACGTCCTTGCGCATGAACATGTAGCGCGAACCGAAGTAGTACGGCAGCGCGAACTGCTTGCCGTCGACGCTCGCCCGCCTCGACGAAGGAGGGCAGCAGCTTGGCGCCGCCGAGCTCCTCGTACATGTCGCTGACGTCGGAGAACGCGCCGACGTTGGTGAAGGTCGGTGCCTGCGTGTTGCCGAGCTCGACGACGTCCGGAGTGTTCTCGGCGTCGGGCAGCGAGGTGGTGAGCTTGGTCAGCAGGTCGCCCCACGACTGCTCCTCGACGACGAGCGTCGCGCCCGTCTTCGCCTTGAACGCGGTCTTCAGGTAGGTCGCGGAGCTCGTCGGGGGTGTCGCCACCCGCGAGCCACAGGGTGATCGAGCGGTTGGCGTTGTCAGCGGTCGAGGACGGCGTTGCCGAACCAGCGGTGTCGCCGCTCGTTCCGCTGCCGCACGCGGTCAGCACGAGTGCCGCGGCGGTGGCCGCGGCGAGGCCGAGGTACTTCTTCATGCAGAGTCATCCGTTTCGGGTCGTGGTCGCCGCGGGTGCGGCCGGGATCGGTGCGAGGCGTTGCTGCCGTTGGATTTCAGGCCACCCCCCATTGGTCGAGAGGACCAGGACGGCCGCTCCGCGCAGGACGATGTCGTCGGAGTCGGCTGCCATGCGGACCTCGAGCGAGGACGCGTTGCGTGCCAGCATCCGCCGACGGAGGGTCTCGTCGACGGCCGCGAGCAGCGGGCCGTCGACAAGCTCGTGGGGGCCGCTCAGCACGACCTCGGAGAGGTCGAGCGCGGCCACGACCGGCGCCAGCGCGATGGCGAGGCGCTCGCCGGCGGCGCGCAGCGCCGCGATCGGCGTCGGGGGCGCTGTCGGCCAGCGCCTTCTGCAGCCGGGGCGCCGACAGCCAGGTCTCCAGGCAGCCGGTGTTGCCGCAGCCGCAGACCTCGCCGCCGTCGGTGCCGACCGTGACGTGGCCGATCTCGCCGGCGGCGGAGTGGGCGCCGCGCACGCGCTGACCGGCGACGATGAGGCCGCAGCCGACGCCCAGGCCGATCTTGACGAGGATCATGTCGTCGCCGCCGTCGCCGAGCGTGTACTCGGCGTGGACCGCGGCGTCGGCGTCGTTGCACACGAGCACGGGGAGACCGGTCGCCGCGGCGAGCAGGCTGCGCAGCGCGACGTCGGACCAGCCGAGGTTCGGGGCGGTGAGGACGTCGCCGTCCGGGCCGACGACGCCCGGCGTCCCGACCCCGATGCCGAGCAGCGGCGCGGTCGCACGGGAGACGGCGTCGGCGACGAGGGCGAGCACGTCGGCGAGCACGTCCTCGCCGGTGGAGGAGCCGGTGAGCGGGCGCTCGCAGCGGTCGAGCACGTTGCCGTCGAGGTCGAGGACGGCCGCGCGGAGCGCCTCGTGCGCGGTGAGGTCCACGCCGATCACCTGGAGCCCGGTCCGGTTGACGTCGACGAGCGTCGCGGGCTTGCCCGGACGCACGACCTCGGACGGCCCGAGCTCGAGGAGCTGGCCGCGCTCGAGCAGCGCGCCGACGAGGTCGGACACCGTGACCTTGGTGAGCTGGAGGCGGCGCGCGAGGTCGGCCCGGCTCATCGGTCCGCCCGTGTACAGCGCCTGCAGCACCAGCGACAGGTTCTGCCGGCGGCCGTCGGCGGGCAGCACGGCGCTGTCCTGCTGGAGACGGCGGGGGGATCGGGTGGCCATGCGGGTTAGTAAAGTTTACTAACCAACCCGGGTCAAGCCGCGCTCGCGAGGTTTACCGAGTCGTGACCCGGAGGGCGCTCACGTCGCCACGACGGGACCCGTGGCCACCCACGACCCCGCGCGCAGCACCCGGCGGACGGTGCAGGACGCGGGGTCGAGGACCACGGCGTCGGCACGGCGACCCGCCTCGAGACCGCCCACGTCGGTCAGGCCGAGCGCCCGGGCGGGGTTCGTCGACGTCTGCCGCCCGGCTCGCAGGAGCGAGTCGTCCGACGGCGCGGGACCCGCCACGGACCGGAACAGCCGGTCCATCGTGGCGGTGCTCCCGGCGATCGTGTCGGTCCCCGCGACCCGCGCGACCCCGTGCACGACGTCGACGTCGAGCGCGCCGAGCCGGTAGCTCCCGTCGGCCTCGCCGGCCGCGGCCATCGCGTCGGTGACCGCGACCGCGCGGTCGGGCCGCAGCGTGGAGTCGAGCCAGGCGCACAGCGCCGGGTCGAGGTGGACGCCGTCGCGGATGAGCTCGAGGGTCACGGCGTCGTCCTCGAGCAGGGCCAGGACGGGGCCGGGGTCGCGATGGCGCAGCGGGCGCATCGCGTTGAAGAGGTGGGTCGCGTGCCGCGCCCCGGCCGCGACCGCGGCGCGGGTGGTCGCGTGGTCGGCGTCGGTGTGCCCGATGGCCGCGACCGCCCCCGCTCCCCCGATGCGGCGGATCGCCTCGAGCGCGCCCGGGAGCTCGGGTGCGAGCGTGACCATGCGCACGGCCGGGTGCGACAGGAGAGCCGAGACCTCCTCCGGCTCAGGCGCTCTCAGCTGCTCCGGGTCGTGGGCGCCGCACTGCGTCAGCGCGAGCCAGGGGCCCTCGAGATGGACGCCGGCGAGCACGCCCTCGTCGACGAGCGGCGCGAGCGCGCGGATCTCGCGCTGCAGTCGTTCGGTGGGTCCGCTGACGAGCGAGGCCAGGACGGTGGTCGTCCCGTGCTGCAGGTGCCGGTGGGCAGCGGCGGCGGACGCCACCGGATCCAGACCGAACGAGTGCCCGCCACCGCCGTGGCAGTGCACGTCGACGAAGCCCGCGACGAGGACGGCATCGCCGAGGTCCTCATGGGCGTCGCCGGGCGGAAGCCCCTCGCCCACGTCGACGATGCGGTCCCCCGCGACGCTGACCCAGCCCGGGCGCAGCACGCGCTCCGGCGTGACGACGGTCGCGGCGGCGAGGACGAGTTCCATGACGGCGGTGACGCTAGCCCATGGACGAGCGGGTCCCGGGCACCCAGGGCCCAGCCCGGGACGAGCCGGTGCCTCGCCACCACGGTCTCGGGGAACGGCGGAACCCCGTCCCGCGCGTCGGGAGGGCTGGGCATAATCCCCCTCACGGGAGGGCGGCGATGGCGACGAGCGAGACGACGATCCGCCCGGCCGAGCCGCACGACCACGCCGCGGTCTCGCTCGTCCGGGCGCGCTCCTGGCAGGCCGGGTACGCCGGTCTGCTCCCCGCTCACGTGCTCGACCCGCTCACCGACGCCGACCGGCTCGAGACGTGGGCCGGGCGTCTCGCGGGGATGTCCGGGAGCAGCACGCTGGTGGCCGTCGTGGCCGATGTCGTCGTCGGGTTCGCCACGTTCGGGACCGAGCGCCGCGAGGTCCCCGTGCCGCACCGCGGTGAGGTCTACGCGCTGTACGTCGACCCGTCGTGCTGGCGCTCCGGGGTGGGCCGCGCGCTCATGCACGCGACGCTCGACGAGCTGGCCGAACGCGGGTACGGCGCACGTGACCCTGTGGGTCCTCGAGGGCAACGCGGGAGGGATCGCGTTCTACGAGCGGTGCGGCTTCGCCCGCACGGGCGAGCGGATGCCCTCGGCGTACCAGGACGCCCCGGAGGTCCGCTACGCCCGCACGCTCGCCCGTCCGGACCTGCCGCCCGAGCCGCGGCCCCACGGCCCGTCGGTGCTCCCGCCTACCCTCGACGGATGAGCACGACGACGACGCCGCGGGTGCGCCACCTCATGCGCGCCCGGGACCTCGCCGACGCGCGCTACCCCGAGCCGCTCACGCGTCGACGACCTGGCGCGGCCGCGGCGTGCCTGTCGCGGGCGCACTTCAGCCGCGAGTTCCGCCGCGCGTTCGGCGAGTCGCCGCACTCCTACCTGCTCACCCGCCGGCTGGAGCGGGCCGCGTCGCTGCTGCGCGGCACCGACTGCTCGGTCGCCGACATCTGCATGTGGGTCGGGCTGACCAGCGTCGGCTCGTTCACCTCGAGCTTCACCGCGGCCTACGGCATGTCGCCCGACCGCCTACCGGGCGTCGTTCCCGCCGGCGGCCGCGCCTGGCGCGGATCCCGGCGTGCGTGCTGCGCGCCTACGGCCGCCCGGCGAACAGCACGTTCGGAGAAGACGCGGCCGACCGACCCGGCCTAGGTTCGGTCGCATCGACGCATCCGCTGTCGACACGTCAGGAGGACACCACGATGATCAGCATCGCCACCGCCCAGCTCTGGGTGCACGACCAGGACGAGGCGCTCGCCTTCTGGACCGACGAAGGTCGGCTTCGAGGTCCGCGAGGACGTCACCGTCCCCGAGCTCGGCAACTTCCGCTGGCTGACCGTCGGGCCGCCGGGCCAGGACGACTCGCCGATCGTGCTCATGGCCATCCCCGGCCCGCCGGTGATCGACGAGGCCACCCGCGACCAGGTCGCGAACCTCATGGCGAAGGGCTTCGCCGGCACGGTCTTCCTCACCACCGAGGACTGCCAGAAGTCCTACGAGGAGCTGTCGGCCGCGGCGTCGAGTTCACCGAGAAGCCGACCGAGCAGCCGTACGGCATCGACTCCGGCTTCCGCGACCCGTCCGGCAACAGCGTCCGGCTCTCGCCCAGCTGCGCGCCGATGGGCTGAGCGCACCCGCGTCGTTCGCCCGGGCGCGCGCCCAGCGTGCGCCCGGGCGCGGCTACCACGCGCCGGGGAGCTCGCCGCCGTACCAGTGCTCGATGAGCCGCCGCGCGATCGAGATCGACGGCGGCACGGCCACGCTGCCTGCGGCGCTGACCTCCCGCAGCTCGTCGCGGGTGAACCACCGGAGCTCGGTGATCTCGACCCCGTCCGGCGTCGCGACGCCGGAGCCGGGCGCGAGGCGCGCGCGGTAGCCGAGCATGAGGCTGGCCGGGAACGGCCACGGCTGCGAGCCGAGGTAGTCGAGCCGGTCGACGTCGACGCCGGCCTCCTCGAGCATCTCCCGGCGGACGGCCATCTCGGCCGACTCGCCGGCCTCGACGAAGCCCGCGAGCGTGGAGTAACGGCCCTCGGGCCACTCGCCGCGCCGGCCGAGCAGCGCGCGGTCGTCGTCGTCGGTGATCAGCACGATCACGGCCGGGTCCGAGCGCGGGAAGTGCTGGCTCGAGTCCTCCGGGCAGGTGCGCGACCAGCCGGCCTGCGAGGGCGCGGTCGGGGCGCCGCACCGCGGGCAGCGCGGGTGCCCGGCGTGCCAGTTCGCGAGCGCGACGGCCATCGACGAGCAGGCCGGCGTCGCGGTCGCCGAGCGCCGCGCCGACCTCGCGCAGGCCGCTCCCACGTCGTACCCGTCCGGGCGTCCCACGGCTCGTCCGCTGCCGTCGACCACGAGCGCGACGTAGACGTCGTCGCGCCTCCACCGCGAGCAGCACCCGCACCCCGTCGTACGCCGCCACGTCGGGCGCGACGAGCACGAGCGCGAGCTCGACGCCCTGTCGCGCGCGGACCGCGTCGCGCACGCAGAGCTTGCCGCGGTGCGCGAGGACGACGCGGGCGGCCGCGGACTCCCACGCGACGTCGAACCACGCGGTGTCCTCGCGTCGCTCGGCGGCACGGTCGAGCGCCGCGCGCCAGGGTGAGCGAGGCCAGCAATCCCTTGTCCGGCACGAGATCAGCGCACCCAGGTGGCGGCGAGGTCGTCCAGAGGTACGCCGCCGCCTCGGCGCCGCGCAGCAGGAACTCGACGTCGGCCTTCTCGTTGGGCGCGTGGATGCGGTCGTCGGGCAGGCCGACGCCGAGGAACACCACCGGCGCCTCGAGGATCTCGGCGAGATCCGCCTCGCGGCCCGCTGCCGCCCTCGCGGGTGTAGAGCACCTCGGTCCCGAACGCGCGGGCCATCGCCCGGGTGACGCTCTGCAGCGCGGGGTGGTCGAGCGGGGTGAGGCACGGGCGGACCCCGTGGCGCTCGAACCTCGGGGTCACCTCGATGCCCGCGGGGATGGTGCCCTCGGCGTGCAGCAGCTCGAGCCACGCCTCGACCGCGGGGCGCACCTCGGACGGGTGCTGCCCGGCCACGAGGCGGAACGACAGCTTCACGTGCGCCTCGCTCGGGATGATCGTCTTGCCGCCCGGGCCGGTGTAGCCGCCCCACAGCCGTTGACCTCCGCGGTCGGCCGGGCCCAGATCCGCTCGAGCGTGGTGAAGCCGGCCTCGCCGTGCGTCGCCGGTCGACTGCGCGTCGACAGCCAGGTCGCCTCGTCGAACGGCAGCCGCGCGAGCAGCTCGCGCTCGCGGTCGGTGAGCGGGATGACGTTGTCGTAGTAGCCGGGCAGCGTGATGTGGCCGTTCTCGTCGTGCAGCCGCGCGACGATGCGCGCGAGCACGGTCACGGGGTTGGGCACCGCGCCGCCGAACGACCCGGAGTGCAGGTCGCCCGCGGGCCGCGCACGTCGAGCTGCACCTCGATCATCCCGCGCATGCCGACGCACACCGAGATCGCGTCGCGGCCGTAGACACCGGTGTCGCTCACCACGACGACGTCGCAGCTCGAGCCGGTCGCGGTGCGCGCGCAGCAGGTCGGCGAAGTGCACCGAGCCCGACTCCTCCTCGCCCTCCACGACCACCTTGAGGTTGACCGCGGGCGACGTGCGGCCGGTGGTCGCGAGGTGCGCGGCGAGGCCGAGCACGTGGAAGAACACCTGCCCCTTGTCGTCGATCGCGCCGCGACCGACGAGCTCCTCGCCGTACGCCGTCGCACGCACCAGCGGCTCGAACGGCGACGTCTCCCAGAGCTCGACCGGGTCGACGGGCTGCACGTCGTGGTGCCCGTAGAGCACGACGGTCGGCGCGTGCGGGTCGTCGCTCGGCCACTCGGCGAAGACGGCGGGAAGCCCGTCGGTCGGCCAGATCTCCACGGTGGGGAAGCCCGCGCGGAGCAGCCGCTGCGCGAGCCAGTCGGCGCTTCGGGAGACCTCGTCGGTGTAGTCCGGGTCGGCGCTGATGCTGGGGATGCGGAGCCACTCGCTGAGCTCGTCGACGAACTCGGCGCTCGGACGGCGCTACGGAGATCGAAGGTGCGGACGGCGTCGTCCGGTGCGGGAGAGGTCACGCCGCCGACCCTACGACCCTCGACGGGCGCGCGGCGCCCGCCCCGGCGCGGGGAGTCCGGGGGCCGCGAGGCCCGTGGCAGATGCTCGACGCCGTCCGAGCGGGACGCACCGACGCGGCACGGGAGCGGAGCGACACGGGATGCAGCGGTTCATCGGGCAGCTGACCGGTGTGCGCTTCGTCGCCGCGGCGTGGGTGATGCTCTACCACTTCCAGGTGCCGCTCGCGACGCTCGGGCTGCTCGTGCCGGTGCTGCACGAGTTCCTGCGGGTGGGGCGGCTCGGCGTCGACCTGTTCTTCGCCCTCTCGGGCTTCATCCTCACGCACACCTACCTCACGAAGATGGGGCCGGGGGTCACGTGGCAGCGGTCGCGGCACTTCCTCTGGCTGCGGCTCGCGCGCATCTATCCCGTGCACTTCGTGATGCTCAACGTGGCCGGGCTCGCGGTGCTCGCGCAGTCGAGGTTCGGGTCGTCCGACGCCGGCAGCCGCGACTGGCTCAACCCGGTCGACTACCTCAAGCAGGTGCTCCTCGTCCACGAGTGGGGGCCGAGCCCGCAGCGCGGCTGGAACTACCCGGCGTGGTCGCTCTCGATGGAGTGGCTGGCCTACCTGCTCTTCCCGCTGCTCGTGCTGGCGCTGTTCCGGTTCCACGAGCGGCTCCGGCTGCGCTTCCTGTGCATCGCGTGGGTCGTCGTGCTGCTCCCGCTGCTCTGGTACGGCGTCCAGTACCTCGGCGACCCGTACTACATCTCCGGCTGGGGCTCGACGATCCGGATCCTCACCGAGTTCACCGCCGGGGGGCTCACGTACCTCGTCGTGCTGCGGCTGTGGTCCGCCACCCCGTCCGGTCCGCGGCCGCGGGTGGAGCGGCTCGCCACCACGCTGTCGGTCGCGCTGCCGGTGCTCATCGTCGTGCTGGCGATGGTGCTCGGGAACCTGCCCGCGCTGCAGTGGACCGTCAGCGACCTGCCGGACACGCCGAACGCGGCCGACCTTCCGCCGCGCTACCACCTCTCCCTCGTACCGCTCCTCATCCTGTGGATCGGCTCGCTCGCGCTGACCTCGCGCGGCCCGTCGCGCTTCCTCTCGACCGAGCGCCTGATCCTCGGCGGCTACATCTCGTTCTCGCTCTACATGACGCACACGGTCTGGTACGGCCTGTGGCGCGCGGTCATGAAGGCGCTCGGCATCACCGGCGGCCCGCTGTACGCCGTCGCCTTCGTGGGTCTCGTCGTCGGGGCCGTCGTCGTCGCCTGGCTCATGTGGCGCTTCATCGAGGAGCCCGCGCGCGAGTGGATGCGCAAGCGCTCCGGCGAGCGCCCCAAGCCCGTCGAAGAGCTCGCCCTCGAAGGCCACTGAGGGCAGCGCTCCTCCGCTCCACCGTCGGGCCGGATCAGGGACGATGTCCGGCAACGCTCAGCGGCGAGGGCGCTCTCGCGCGCCCTCCTCAGGAGTATCGGGAAAACTGCGGTCCAACTTCATGGCCGTTCGGGTGGGGACCTACAACCTGCTGCACGGGATGGCCGTGATCGGGGCGGCGCCGCGGCCGGAGCGCGGATGGCTCCGGGGCGACGGGCGGGCAGCCGATCGTCACCGACGACCAGCCGTTGCGCGACGCCGCGGCGGCCCTCGATGCGGACGTGCTCGGCCTGCAGGAGGTCGACGTCGACCAGCCCCGCAGCTCCCACGCACACCAGGTGCGCGTGGTCGCGGACGCGATGGCCGCACCTCACTGGCGTTTCGCCCCCGCGGTCGCGGGAACGCCGGGCGAGCCGGGGTGGCAGCACGCGACGGCCGAGCACGACGGCGGCGAGGACGGCCCCGGGCGGCCGACCGGTCCGCTGTACGGCGTCGGGATGGTGTCCCGGCTGCCGGTGCTCGAGTGGCGCACGACCCGGTTCGATCCCTCGCGGTGGAGCCTTCCGCTGCTCGTCCCGGGAGACCCGCGACCCCGGTTCGTCCGGGTGGCCGACGAGCCGCGCGCGGCGATCGCCGCGGTGATCCAGGGTCCGAACGGCCCCTTCACCGTCGCGACCGCGCACCTCTCGTTCGTGCCCGGCCACAACGTCCGGCAGCTGCGGCAGCTGCGCATCTGGCTCGCCGGCCTCCCGCGCCCGCTCGTGCTCCTCGGCGACCTCAACCTGCCCGGGCGCATCCCCGCGCGCGTCACCGGGTGGGCCCCCCTGGTCCGCGCGGCGACCTATCCCTCGATGCGGCCCCGGGTGCAGCTCGACCACGTCCTCGCCGACGGCCTCACCCCGCTCCAGCTCGCCGGGGCGACCCCACGCGTGCACCTGCTCCCGGTGAGCGACCACGCCGCCGTGACCGTCGACCTCGACCTGGAGAGGCCGGTCCGCGCGCAGGCACGCTGACGCGGGTGTGATCAAGCAGGCAGCCGGGAAGGCGCACCCCGGGGCTGCCCGGGGAGGGGCAGCGGCTAGCCTCCGATCACGGACACAGCACTCGTGCTGCTCAGGTCGAACCCGTCGCAGGTCTCGGCGCGACGGCGCGAAGGAGGCACAGCGTGATCATCGGAGTCCTGCGGGAGGCACGCCCGGCGGAGACGCGGGTCGCGGCCACTCCCACGACCGTTGCGGCGCTGGTGGCACTCGGGTACGCCGTCGTCGTGGAGCCGGGTGCGGGCGTCGCCTCGGCGTTCTCCGACGAGGCGTACGCCGGAGCCGGGGCCACGATCGGTGCGGCCGACGCGGCTGACGTCGTCTTCGGGGTCAACGCGCCGTCGGCCGAGCAGCTCGACGGGCTGCGCGCGGGCACCACGCTGGTCTGCCTGATCAGCCCGGCGCTGAACCCCGATCTGCTCACCGACCTCGCCCGCCGCCGCATCACGGCGTTCGCGATGGATGCCGTGCCGCGGATCTCGCGGGCCCAGTCCCTCGACGTGCTGTCCTCGATGGCGAACATCGCGGGCTACCGCGCGGTGATCGAGGCCGCCAACGTGTTCGGCCGCTTCTTCACCGGCCAGATCACCGCGGCGGGCAAGGTCCCGCCGGCCAAGGTGCTCGTGGCCGGTGTCGGGGTGGCGGGGCTCGCGGCGATCGGCACCGCGGGCGGGATGGGCGCGATCGTGTACGCGACCGACCCGCGGCCCGAGGTCGCCGACCAGGTCGTCTCGCTCGGTGGGGAGTACCTCGCGGTGGAGGCGGCCGACGTCGAGGTCTCCGCGACCGGCTACGCGAAGGAGATGTGCGACGACTACAACGCGCGAGCCGCGGCGCTGTACGCCGCGCGGGTGCCCGACGTCGACATCATCATCACCACCGCGCTGATCCCGGGGCGGCCGGCTCCGCGGCTGATCACCGCGGAGATGGTGGCGAGCATGAAGCCGGGCAGCGTGATCGTCGACATGGCGGCGTCCAACGGCGGCAACGTCGAGGGCACCGTGGCCGAGCAGGTCGTGACGCACCGCCAACGGCGTCACGATCATCGGCTACACCGACCTCGCCGGGCGCCTGGCCGCGCAGGCCTCGCAGCTCTACGGCACGAACCTGGTCAACCTGATGAAGCTGATGACGCCGGCCAAGGACGGCGTCCTGGTGCTCGACTGGGACGACGTCGTGCAGCGCGGCATCACCGTGGCCCGCGACGGCGAGGTGAGCCTGGCCGCCACCCGCCGTGCAGGTGTCGGCCGCCCCGGCCGCCGCGGCCGCCGGCAGCGACGGTCGTCAAGGCCGAGAAGCCGCCGCCCTCACCGGGTCGCCGCTTCGCCACGGTCGGGCTCAGCGCCGGGCTGCTGCTGCTGCTCGTGGCCGCGGCCCCCGCCGCGCTGCGGGTGCACCTCACGGTGTTCGCGCTCGCGATCGTCATCGGCTACTACGTGATCGGCAACGTGCACCACGCGCTGCACACCCCGCTCATGTCGGTGACCAACGCGATCTCCGGCATCATCGTGGTCGGGGCGCTCCTGCAGATCGGGCACGGCGACACCGCGATCACCACGCTGTCGTTCGTGGCCATCCTGCTCGCCAGCATCAACGTGTTCGGCGGCTTCGCCGTGACCCGTCGCATGCTCTCCATGTTCTCCAGGAGCTGAGCCGCACATGACCGTCGCATCCGCCGCACAGGCGGCCTACCTCGTCGCTGCGCTGCTGTTCATCCTGGCCCTGGCCGGACTGTCCCGGCACGAGACCGTCGAAGACCGGCAACACCTACGGCATGGCCGGCATGGCCATCGCCCTGGTCGCCACCATCGCCCTGGCGATCACCCGCGACGTCTCCAACCTCGGCCTGGTCCTCATCGGCGTCGCGATGGTCGTCGGCGCCGCGATCGGGCTCTGGCGCGCCCGCGTCGTCGAGATGACCGGCATGCCCGAGCTCATCGCGATGCTGCACTCCTTCGTCGGTCTCGCCGCGGTCCTCGTCGGCTGGAACGGCTACCTGCTCGTCGAGGGCGGCGCCGACCCGGCCGAGGCGGCGCTGCTCACCGCGCAGGGCACCCTGGGCATCCACCACGCCGAGGTGTTCATCGGCGTGTTCATCGGCGCCGTCACCTTCACCGGCTCGATCGTCGCGTTCCTCAAGCTGTCCGCGCGGATCTCCTCCGCCCCGCTCATGCTGCCCGGCAAGAACATCCTCAACGTCGGCGCCCTCGTCGCGTTCGCCGCGCTCACCGTCTGGTTCTGCATCACCCCGCAGCTGTGGCTGCTCGTCGTCGTCACCGTGATCGCGCTGCTGCTCGGCTGGCACCTCGTCGCCTCCATCGGCGGCGGCGACATGCCCGTCGTGGTGTCGATGCTCAACAGCTACTCCGGCTGGGCCGCCGCGGCCTCGGGCTTCCTGCTCGAGAACGACCTGCTCATCATCACCGGCGCCCTCGTCGGCTCCTCCGGTGCCTACCTGTCCTACATCATGTGCAAGGCGATGAACCGGTCGTTCATCTCCGTCATCGCCGGCGGCTTCGGCATCGAGGCCGGCCCGGGCGAGGACAAGGACTACGGCGAGCACCGCGAGGTCACCGCCGACCAGGCCGCCGAGCTCCTCGGCAGCGCCCGCTCCGTCGTCATCACGCCCGGCTACGGCATGGCCGTCGCGCAGGCGCAGTACGGCGTCGCCGAGCTCACCCGCAAGCTCCGCGCGAACGGCACCAACGTCCGCTTCGGCATCCACCCCGTCGCCGGACGCCTGCCCGGGCACATGAACGTGCTCCTCGCCGAGGCCAAGGTGCCCTACGACATCGTCCTCGAGATGGACGAGATCAACGACGACTTCCCCGACACCGACGTCGTGCTCGTCATCGGCGCCAACGACACCGTCAACCCCGCCGCCGAGGACGACCCCACCAGCCCCATCGCCGGCATGCCCGTCCTCAAGGTGTGGGACGCCGACCACGTCATCATCTTCAAGCGCTCGATGGCCACCGGCTACGCCGGCGTGCAGAACCCGCTGTTCTTCCGCGAGAACTCCGCGATGCTCTTCGGCGACGCCAAGGACCGCGTCCAGGACATCATCGGCGCGCTGTAGGCACCTCGCCCGACACCGGACCCTCCGCAAGGAGGGCCTCGAGCGCCGCACGGTCGACCAGGTGGTCGGGGCGCACGGCCACCCCGTCGCGGACGTAGAGGAACGCGGCGTCGACGTGGTCGACCGGGACACCGGCCAGCTCGGCGTACGCCACGCGGTAGATGGCGAGCTGCAGCGGATCGGAGTCGTGCGCCTTCGACGTCTTCCAGTCGACGACCTCGTAGCGGGTCGAGCCGTCGGGCCCATCCGAGGCGAACACGGCGTCGATCCGCCCGGGCACGACGCGACCCGCGAGCACGAGGGAGAACGGCACCTCCACCCCCAGCGGGCTCCGGTCGGCGTACGGCGAGGCCAGGAACGCCTGCTGCATCGCGGCGAGGGTGGAGTCGGAGTCGATCTCGGAGTCCGCGGCTCCCGGCAGGTCGTCGGGCTCGAGCAGCGGGCCGGACGCCGTAGTGCGCCTCGACCCAGGCGTGGAAGCGCGTGCCGCGACGGGCGGCGGTGGCCGGCGCGCTCGGGACGGGCCGCGCCAGCCGCCGGGTGAACAGGTCCGGGTCCGACGCGAGGCGCACGAGGTCCGAGGCCGAGAGGGACGACGGCAGCGGCACGACGCGCGTGGCGGAGCGCTCGGCCAGGCGCTCCTCGAGCAGCAGGGCGATGTCGTCGTCCCAGCCGCGGACCACGGCGAGATCGGCCGGACCCAGGCCGAGCAGCGGCGACGGCGGGTCATCCTCGAGCGTCGGCGCCGCGTGCTCGGCACGCAGGTCCTCCACCGTGAGGTGCGGGTGGGCGAGGACCGAGGCGGCGGCCGCGCGCCGCCGGTCGCGGGAGTCGGCGTCCGGGCGCGGCGGCCACGGGATGTCGACGACGTCGCCGAGGACCGGGTTCGTGGCGTCGTCGTCCGGCTGATCGGCCCAGGTGTCGACGTCGCCGGCCCCGCCGATGCACTGGTCGCGGAGGGCGGCGAGGTAGGGCGACGGACCGCGGTGCCGGAGCTGGGACGGGCCCCACCACGACCCGCTCGCGATCACCAGCTGCTCCGCGCGCGTCACGGCGACGTAGACCAGCCGGAGCTCCTCGTGGGCGTCGTGGTCCTTGCACGCGGCGACGAACGCCTTGTCGTCCTTGGCGGTCAGGCCGGGCAGCACCGGCAGCGACCCGGAGTCGCCGCGCAGCGGGTAGGGGACGGCGTTGCACGCCGACGTCCAGCGCGAGATCCCCCGTACGGGCGGGAAGACCCGCGCGGTGAGCGAGGGCAGCACCACGACGGGCCACTCCAGGCCCTTGGAGCGGTGGACGGTCATGAGCTGGACGGCGTCGGGCGAGGGCGGCCGGTCGAGCTCGGGCACCTGGTCGAAGCGCGCGGCCATCGCGAGCCACGCCAGGAACGCACCGACGCTCGACTCACCCTCGGCGTCGGCGAACCCGGCGACGAGGTCCACGAACGACGCGAGACCCTCCGCACGGTGCAGCACGAGGAGCTCGGGCGAGGACGCCATCTCGACGTCGAGACCGGTCACGGTGACGACCCGGTGCACGAGCTCGGGGAGCGGGTCGCCGACGCTGCGCCGCAGCGAGCGGATCTCGGCGGCCAGCGCGGCGAATCGGCGGGTCGCCTCCGGGTCGTAGTCGAGCTCGCCGGGATCGTCGAGCGCGTCGAGAAGCGACACGACGTCGGCCGGATCGACCCCGGCCACGGCGGCGTCGAGCTGCTGATCGACGTCGGCGTCCTCGAGGCGGCCTTGCCAGCCCGCGAGGTGCGCGGCCCGCTGCCCCAGCAGGGCGAGGTCGCGGACGCCGATGCGCCAGCGGGGGCCGGTCAGGAGGCGCACGAGGGAGGGGTTGGCGGTGGAGTCGTTGAGGACGTCGAGGGTGGCGACCACCTCGGCCACCTCCGGCATCGACAGCATGCCGTCGAGACCCACGACCTCGACGGCGAGCCCGCGGTCGGTGAAGGCGCGCACCAGCGCCGGGAAGTCGGCGGAGGCACGGACGAGGACGGCGACCCCGCCCGGCCTCACCCGACCAGAGTCGACCACCTCGCGGACCCGATCGCCGACCCAGTCCATCTCCTCGGCGTAGGTCTCGTGCAGCGCGACCCGGATCCCGCCCGCGCCCTTGGCCGCCTGCGGCGAGACCAACGGCGCCACCTGCGGGTGGCGGACGCGCAGCGGCGCGGCGAGATCGTTGGCGGCGGTGAGGATCCGGGTGCCGGAGCGCCGGTTCTCGGACAGCCGCAGGACGGGCGACGCCGAAGAGTCCGGACGGGGGAAGTGCTGCGGGAAGTCGTCGATGTTGGCGACGCTCGCCCCGCGCCAGCCGTAGATGGCCTGCAGCGGGTCGCCCACCGCGGTGACCGCGTGGCCGCCGCCGAACAGCCCGGTGAGCAGGCGGCGCTGGGACACCGAGGTGTCCTGGTACTCGTCGAGGAGCACGACCGGGAACTGGGCGCGCAGCGCGACGCCGACGTCGGGGCTGCTCTCGGCGAGCCGCGCCCCGAACCGCATCTGGTCGGAGAAGTCGACGAGGTCGCGCAGGCGTCGCGCCTCGCGGAACTCGTCGACGAGGTGCGCGATCTCGATCCGGCGCAGGGCGGTCTCGCGCATCTTCTTCGCGGCCGCGGACGGCTTGCCCTCCGCGCCGACCTCCGCCACCACGTCGCGGTCGAAGGCGCGCATCTCCGCCGGGTCGAGGCAGTGCTCGGCGAGCTCGGAGTCGAGGTCGCGCAGGTACTCCACCACGGTGGCCACCGCGAGGCCGAGCGGCGCGAGGTCGCGCGAGGTCCGCGTGACCACGCGGTGCGCGAGCCCCACCGACGCCGCCTCCGTGAGCAACCGGCTGCCCGGCTCGACGCCGATCCGCAGGCCGTGCTCGGCCAGCAGCCGCCCGGCGAACGCGTGGTAGGTGGAGACGACCGGCTCGCCGACCTCGTGCAGCGGCACGCCGCGCTCGCGGTCCGACAGCTGCTGAAGCGCCCGGCGGACCCGGGCCGAGAGCTGGCCGGCCGCCTTGGTGGTGAACGTGAGCCCGAGCACCTGCTCGGGCGAGACGAGCCCCGTCGCGACGAGCCAGACGACCCGCGCGGTCATGACCGTGGTCTTGCCGGAGCCGGCGCCCGCGACGACGACGTAGGGCTCGAGGGGGGCGGTGATCGCGTCGAGCTGCTCCTGGCTGAACGGGAAGCCGAAGAGGGTGGCGAGGTCCGACGGCCCGAACTCGGGCGGCAGCCCCGGGTCGAACAGCGACTGCTGGGTCACGGCAGGACCTCCCGGCCCTCGTCCGAGGCCGGGCAGGCGCGGCGGAACACGCAGAACCGGCACGAGTCGCCGGGTCGCGCCGGGAACGACTCGGTGCGGATGTGCTGGTCGGCGTCCTCGAGCGCGACGTCGACCCAGGTGACGCCGTCGCCGATCGGGGGCTGGGCCTGGACGTCCGGGGTCTCGTTGCGGCCGAGCCGGAGCTGGACGAGCTCGGCCCCGCCGACGGACGGGGTCGCGCCGACGTCGGGCAGCGCGACCGTCGCACGCAGCGCCTCCGGCAGGGTGTCGAGCGCGCCCTCACGGACCGCGACCTGGTAGATGCCGAGCTGCGGGTGCTGCGGCAGCTGCTCGGTGGCCACCTTGGACTTCCCCGTCTTGAGGTCCGCGATGCGCACCGCGCCGTCGGGGTCCAGCTCGACACGGTCGAACGACCCGCGCAGGCGCACGCCGTGGGCGCCGACCTCGACCGTGACGTCGAACTCGTGCTCGCTCGCGACGAAGGTCCGCTCGGGGCGGGTGGAGTGCCAGGTGAGGAAGCGGCGCAGCGCGTCGGTGGCCGCCGCCCGCTCGGCGCGCGACTGCCACACGGCCTCGAAGCCGAGCTCACCCCAGACCTGGTCGATGCGCTCCTCGAGCACGACCGGATCGGCGGGCAGCTCCTCGCGCGCCACGTGGTCCGCGATCACGTGGAGGATCGAGCCGAACCCCAGCGCCGTGGTGCGGGCGACGTCGGCGTGGGTCTCGTGGCCGAGGAACCACTGCAGCGGGCACCGGGTGAGCGTCGAGAGCTGGCTGCCGGAGAACGACAGCGGCTCGAGCTCGGGCCGCACGGCGACCTCCGACGCGGTGGCCTCGCGCAGCCCCCACCAGCGGTCCGGGTGCGCGCCGGCGACCAGCCGGTGGCCGTCGTCGGCCGACGCGTGGGCGAGCACCGCCAGCCGGCGCGCAGCGGCGTCGCGCAGCGCCTGCGGGCGTGCCGGGTCGACCGCGGTGCACCGCAGCTGGGCGACCAGGCCGGGCACGGACAGCGGCCGGGCGGGCCGCCCGGCGACGTGGTCGCGCTCGTCGAGCACCCGCCCGGCGAGGTCGTCGAGGAACCGCGACGGCTGCGGCCCGTCGTCGAGCACCGAGCGGACCGCGGTGACGAGCAGCAGCTCCTGCGCGCGGGTGCAGGCGACGTAGAAGAGCCGGCGCTCCTCGGCGAGGACCGCGGCGGCGGGAGGCGCGGGCACGAGCCCGCTGCGCTCGAGCCGGTCGGCCTGCAGCAGCGACCCGCGACGCCGGATGTCGGGCCAGACGCCCTCCTGCACCGAGGCGACCACCACGAGCCGCCACTGCAAGCCCTTGGCCCGGTGCGCGGTGAGGAGCCGGACCGAGGGCCCGCGCACACCCCGCTCGGCCAGGGTGTCGGCCGGGATCTGCTGCTCGCGCAGCTCGGCGAGGAAGTTGGCGACGCCGCGGAGCCCGGAGTAGCGCTCCTCCACGCGCTCGGCCGCGGCGAAGAGCGCGAGCACGCTGTCGAGGTCGGAGTCGGCGCGACGGCCGCCCTCGCCACCGCGCAGGGCCGCCGCCTCCAGCCGCTGCGGCCACCCGGACCCGCCGCGAGCGGCGGTGCCGTGCCAGATCGACCACAGCACCTCCTCGGCGCCGCGCTGCTCGGCCACGGCCGCCCGGGCCGCGTGCAGGAGCCGGCCGAGCCGGCGGACCGCGGTGAGGGCGTGCGCGGCCCGGGCGTCGCGCGACGAGGACGAGGTCGGGAGAGGGAGCCGGGTGTCGGGATCCCCGGCGACCGCCTCGACGAGGTCGTGGAGCAGGGTCGCCGACGGCGTGGGGCGCGCGGTGGGGTCCGCCTCCCGCTCCAGCCGGCGCAGGGCCCGGCCGAGGCGGCGAAGGTCCGCGGGGTCGGCGTCGGCCAGCGGGGAGAGCAGGAGGCGGGTCGTGGTGCCCTCGTCGAGGGCGGACGGGTCGACGACGGCGGCGAGCATGGTGATCAGCGGCGCGACCGCGGGCTCGTCCTGAAGCGGCAGCTCGTCGGCGGCCACCTCGACGGGCACGCCGGCCGCGCTGAGCGCGCGGCGAAGGGCGGGCACCGAGCGACGCCCGCTGCGGACGAGCACCGCCATCTCGTCCCACCCGACGCCGCGCTCGAGGTGGGCGCGCCGCAGCGTGTCGGCGATGTGAGCCGCCTCGGCCGACTCGGAGTCGAAGGTGCGGACCTCGAGCGTCCCGGCACCGAACGGGGCGCCCTCGCAGGTCGGGGACCGGTGGGCCCGCACGAGCTCAGCCGGCAGCGGCGCGAGCGAGGCCGTCCGCAGCACGCGCGCAGCGGCCGTGCTGATCACCGGACCGAACCGCCGCGTGGTGCGCAGCACGACCGTGGGAGCGGGACCGCCGTCCGGAGCCGGGAACGAGTCGCGGAACGACAGGATGCCGCCGGGGTCGGCGCCCCGGAAGGCGTAGATCGACTGGTCCGGGTCGCCGACGACGACGAAGGTGGTGTCGGCGCCGACCAGCCCGCGCAGCAGGCGCACCTGCGCCGGATCGGTGTCCTGGTACTCGTCGACGAACACGGCGCGGTAGCGGGCCCGCAGCCCGGCCTGGACCGGCGGGTCGTGCGCGAGGAGCGAGGCCCGGTGCACCACCTCGGTGTAGTCCGTGACGCCCTCGGAGTCGAGGACGTCGAGGTATTCCCCCAGGAACTGACCGACGGCGTACCAGGCGGGTCCCAGCTCAGCGGCGCGCGGCGCGAGCGCCTGGAGGTCCGCCGGGTCGAGGCCGAGCGCGCGCGCCCGGGCCACGACCGCGCGCACCTCCGCAGCAAGCCCGCGGGTGCCGAGGGCGGCCGCGAGCTCCTGCGGCCAGTCGAGCCTGCCGTCGCGCACCGAGTGGGTGAGCAGCTCCCGCAGGCGCAGCTCCTGCTCCGGGCCGGAGAGCAGGCGGAGCGGGTCGGCGTAGGCCATCGGGTCGGAGTGCTCGCGGACGAGGGAGTAGGCGAACGAGTGGAACGTGCTCACGGCCGGGACGACGCCGCCCCCGATGCGCGCGGTGACGCGGTCCCGCCACTCCTGTGCCGCCTTGCGGCCGAACGTGAGGCCCAGCACCTGGTCCGGACGCAGCGGGTCGTCGCCCTGCAGCCGCTCGACCATCGCCTCGACGAGGGTGGCGGTCTTGCCGGTCCCGGGACCGGCCAGGACGAGGAGCGGGCCGCGCCGGTGCGCCACCACACGCCGCTGCTCCGGGTCGAGCGGGGGCGCGGAGACGGCCAGGACGGGGTCGCGCCCGCAGCACCAGGCGGGGCGAGCCGGCGCTCGTGGCCTCGACCCCCGCGGCGGCGACCGCGGATCCGGGCGAGGACGTCATGGGTCGATCCCACCACGAGCCGCCGACATCACGTCGCGTCGGGCCACCAGCGTGCGGCGGCCAGGTCGACCCGGGTCCCGGACGGGGTCAGCGGCGTGCCCTCGCGCCGGTGCCGGCGCAGCGCCTCGGCCTCGTGACCGGCCGCCGGGGTCCCGTCCGCGCGCACGACACGGTGCCACGGCACGCCAGACCCGAACCGCGCCATCACGGTGCCGACCGTGCGCGGACCGCCCGCACCGAGCGCCGCCGCGACGTCGCCGTAGGCCATCGCGCGGCCGGGCGGGATGCGCTCGACGAGGTCGAGGACGGACTCGGCGTACGGCGTGGGCAGCCCCGCCGCCGGGTCGCGGCCGCGCGAGGTCGCCCTGCCTCCACGAGCACGGGAGTCGGACGTCACGTGCGGCATCCTGCCCCGCCTGCGCGCCGGAGGGCCCCGGGGATGCGACGATCTTCCGCGTGTCGCATCCCGCTCAGCCCGTCTTCGACGACGGCGGGCACGGGACCCTGGTGATCGAGGACGGCGTCATCCCGCGCCGGGTCCGGCGCCCGGCCGACCTCCTGCGCCTCGCAGCGTCGATCCTCGCCTTCGCGGTCACGATCGGGGTGTCGTACTTCCTCACCGGCACCACGTCCGGGATCGAGCAGGACATCGTCGAGGTCAGCGGGTCGCTCCCCTCGATCCTGCTCGTCGCGCTCAACATCATCGGCGGCCTCGGGCTGCTGGCGCTGCCCGTCGCGGCAGCCGTCGACCTCCTCTTCCGACGCCGTGGCCGGCAGCTGGTCGACGCGATCGGTGCGCTGGTCATCGCCATCGCACTCGCGCTCGGCATCTCCGTGCTGGTGTCGACGTTCGGGTCCGACCAGCTCATCGTCGCGATCACCGGACCCAGCGACGGCGAGGGGCGTCTCGTCCTCAACCCGCTCATCGCCGGGCTCGTCGCGTTCATCACGGTCGCTCGCCTGCTCGGTCGCGCGAGGTGGGGCGCGTTCGCCGTCGTCACCGTGGTGGCCGTGGCCGTGGTCCCGCTGTCGTCGGGCAGCACGACGTTCACCGTGATCGTCCTCTCGCTGCTGTTCGGCTGGGCGATCGGGCTCGCCACCCGCTACTCCCTCGGCACGCCCACGACGCGGCCGACCGGGATCCAGGTCGCCGACACCCTCGACCGCGCGGGCCTGCCGCTCACCCTGCTGCGGGCCAACAAGAACACGGCGCGCGGCCGCCAGTACTCGGCGCACACCCGCGACGGCGAGCGCCTGCGGATCCTGGTGTTCGACCGGGACCTCGAAGGTGCGGGCCTCGCCTCCGCCGGGTGGCGGCAGCTGCGGCTGCGCACCGACCCGGCGAACCCCGGCGGGTTCTCGATGCGGGCGCAGATCGAGCACTCGGCCCTGATGTCGTACGCCGCGATCTCGGCCGGCGGCGCCGTGCCACGGCTGCGGGCCGCGCTCGAGGTGGGGCCCGACTCCACGCTGCTCGCCTACGACCACATCGCGGGCTCGACCTGGTCCGAGCTCGAGCCCTCCTCGATCACCGACTCCGACCTCGACGGCGCGTTCCGCGCGGTCCGCACGCTGCACGACGACCGCATCGTGCACCGCTCGCTCTCGCCCGAGCAGATCATCAAGGCGCCCGACGGCACCACGTGGCTCGCCGGCATGCAGCACGGCTCGATCGCCGCGAGCGACGTCCAGGAGCGCCTCGACCTCGCCGAGCTGCTGTGCACCACCGCGCTGATGACGGACGCACCCCGCGCCGTGGCGTCGGGGGCACGCATCATCGGCGCGGACCGGCTGGTGCGTGCGCTGCCCGCGCTGCAGCTCGTCGCGCTCTCCCCTGACACCCGCCGTCGCATGCGCCGCAACAAGGAGCTGCTGGTGGCGCTGCGCGACGAGCTGGTGGCGCTCCGGCCGTCGGCCGCCGAGACCGAGCAGCTCGAGCTCCGCCGCATCAAGCCGCGCACCCTGCTCACGATCGTCGCGGGGTCCATCGCGGCGTACGTCCTGCTCACGCAGCTCGCGCAGGTCGACCTCATCGGGCTGGTCCGGTCCGCGGACTGGCGCTGGGCCGCGGTGGCGCTCGGCCTCGCGTTCCTCACGTTCGTGGGTGCGTCGCTGTCACTGTCCGGCTTCGTGCCCGAGAAGCTCTCGCACATCAGGACTTTCGCGGCTCAGCTCGCTGCCGGGTTCGCCACGCTCGTCTCGCCGCCCACCGTCGGCGCGGTCGCGGTCAACGTGCGCTACCTGCAGAAGTCGGGGCTGCATCCGGCCCTCGCCGCGGCCAGCGTCGGCGTCTCGCAGGTCTTCGCCTTCGTGGTGCACATCGGGCTGCTGTTCCTCACCGCGTTCCTCGCCGGCTCGTCGGCCGAGTTCGACCTCACCCCGCCCCGCGCGGCCGTGATCGGCGCCATCGTCGTCGTGGTGGTCCTGGCCCTGCTGCTGCTGCTCGGGCCGGTGCGGAAGATCATCTCCAACCGGGTGCGGCCGATCCTCGCCGAGGTCGGGCCACGCCTCGTCACCGTGGCCCAGCGGCCCTGGAAGATCGTCGAGGGCGTCGGCGGGATCATCCTGCTCAACGGCGCGTTCGCGCTCTGCATGATCGCGTGCTGCGAGGCGTTCGGCGCCGGGAGCGCCAACTTCGCCGCCATCGCCCTGGTCTACCTCGCCGGCTCCACCCTCGGCCAGGCCGCGCCCACCCCGGGCGGTCTCGGCGCGGTCGAGGCCGCCTACGTCTTCGGTCTCACGGCCGCCGGCATCGACTCCGGCGTCGCCGTGTCGGCCACGCTGTTGTTCCGGCTGCTGACGTTCTGGCTCCCACGCTGCCGGGGTACTGGAGCTTCAACTGGTTGCAGCGGGTGGGGTCGCTGTAATTCTTCGCCTCCAAGCTGTCGCGCTCCGCGCGACAGCGTCGGCGCCGCCTCCGCGTCGGGGCGGGGCACGCCTTCGGCGCCGCCAGATCGATCGGGTGACGCCCCTTCGGGGCGGTCACTGGCCGTTCGGCCCCTTTGGCTTTGGCGTAGTGCGGCGCTCTGCCTCGGGTGCGCGGGTTGCTGGTTTCCTTCGCCTCCACGCTGTCGCGCTTCGCGCGACAGCGTCGGCGCCGCCTCCGCGTCGGGGCGGGGCGACGCCTTCGGCGCCGCCAGATCGATCGGGTGACGCCCCTTCGGGGGCGGTCGCTTGCTCGTTCGCCCCTTTGGCTTCGGCGTAGTGCAGCGCTCTGCCTCGGGTGCGCGGGTTGTCTGGGGTTCGGCGGGTGTTGAGTGCGGGCATGCGTGAAGGCCCGACCCCTGGGGGGCCGGCCTTCACGGGTGGGGCGGGTTAGTAGACGGGCTTGGTGGGTTCGATCTGGTTGACCCAGGCGATGACGCCGCCGCCGACGTGGATGGCGTCGGCGAAGCCGGCTCCCTTGACCACGGCGAGGACCTCGGCCGAGCGGCTGCCCACCTTGCAGTGCAGGACGACCTGCTTGTCCTGCGGGAGCTGGCCGAGCGCCGTCCCGTTGAGGAACTCGCCCTTGGGGATGAGGATCGCGCCGGGGATGCTGACGATCTCGAACTCGCCGGGCTCGCGGACGTCGATGAGGACGAAGTCGCGCTCGCCGCCCTCCCGCTCGTCGAGCATCTCCTTGAGCTGCTTGACCGAGATCGTCGAGTTGACGGCCGCGTCGGCCGCCTCCTCGGAGATCGAGCCGCAGAACGCGTCGTAGTCGATGAGGCCGGTGATCGCCTCGGCGTTCGGGTCCTTGCGGATCTTCACCTGGCGGTAGGTCATCTCGAGGGCGTCGTAGATCATCAGCCGGCCGAGCAGCGTGTCGCCGATGCCGGTGATGAGCTTGATCGCCTCGGTGACCATGATCGAGCCGATCGAGGCGCAGAGGACGCCGAGCACGCCGCCCTCGGCGCACGACGGGACCATGCCGGGGGGCGGGGGCTCGGGGTACAGGTCGCGGTAGTTCGGGCCGTACTGGTCCCAGAACACCGACGCCTGGCCCTCGAAGCGGTAGATCGAGCCCCACACGTACGGCTTGCCCAGCAGGACGGCGGCGTCGTTGACCATGTAGCGCGTGGCGAAGTTGTCGGTGCCGTCGACGATGAGGTCGTAGCCGCCGAAGATCTCGAGCACGTTGTCGTTGTCGAGGCGGGTGTCGTGCACGATGACGTTGACGTAGGGGTTGATCTCCCGCACGGTGTCGCGTGCCGACTCAGCCTTCGAGCGGCCGATGTCGCTCTGGCCGTGGATGATCTGCCGCTGCAGGTTCGACTCGTCGACCGTGTCGAACTCGACGATGCCGAGCGTCCCGACACCGGCCGCGGCGAGGTACATGAGGGCCGGGCTGCCGAGGCCGCCCGCACCCACGCAGAGCACCTTGGCGTTCTTGAGTCGCTTCTGACCGTCCATCCCCACGTCCGGGATGATGAGGTGGCGGCTGTAGCGGCGCACCTCGTCGATGGTGAGCTCCGCAGCGGGCTCCACCAGGGGCGGCAGGTGCACGGTCGTTCTCCTCGATCGGGGTTCGGGCGCGCGTCCACGCAGGACGGGCTTCTTCGCGCATCAACCGTGCCACGCCGGATGTTGTTCCCCGCACGCGGGTCCCCTCTCGTGCCGGGGCCTGACGAGGGACCCGGCACCCCCCGTGGTGCCGGGTCCCTCGTGTGACGCGCCCCCCTGGTCGGGCGTCACGACATGCGCGTCCAGGTCGCGGTCGTGTACAGCGCCCGTTGCATCGCCTCGTCCGGAACTCCTGGCGCCAGGTCCGGCGTGCTGTCCGAGACCAGGGTGAGCCCGAGCGTGGCGCCGTCCCGGTTCACGTCGAAGACGACGCGCGTCTTGTCGCGGTTCTGCGGGTCTGCCGTCAATCGCCGTCCGTCCAGCGAATAGCGCTGGAAGTCGTACTGGTTGGCCGTCGACCCGTCGACGCGGTACAGCTCGTAGATGCCGCGGTCGACCCACAGCTGCCAGGTGAGGGGATCGCCGGTTCCCGGGAACTCCTTGAGGACCCGATCGACGGTGGAACCGAGACCCGCACTCGTCAGGACATCCCGCACCTGGGAGCGGGTGAACGAGGTCTGCCACCTGCCGACGATCGCGTCGGCCGGTGCAGCGGTGAACCGGATCGAGGCGAGCACCCCGTCGAACTGAGCCGCCGCGTCGGCGTCGGGGTTGCCGGCCGGTGTCTCGACCCGCGCCACCAGGGGGTAATCCTCGTGCTGGATGACAGCAACCCGCACCGGGGTGGACGCTGCCGGGCGCCAGCAGTCATCGACCTGCCAACCACCGGTCTCGCAGCCCAGCTCGCCCGCGAACGACGCCGAGGGCAGGAGCGTCATGACGGTCGCGCTCCGGCCGTCCACGGTGGTGCTCGCGACATCCGAGAGCGAGATGTCGCCTGAGGCCTCCAGCGAGCGCAGATAGGCGACGTAGTCGTCGTAACCGAGCATGAGACGACCAGGCGCCGTGTCGGTCGGGGGCACGAGCCACCGGTACCGGACGACAACCTGTCGGGTGCACGAGCCGCCGCTGCAGACCGACCACGTCACGTGCTCCGTCGACTCCGAGGTCACGGCCGCCCGCGTGGCAATCCAGTCGGGAATGGCGACCGAGAACGGCGCCCGGAACTCCGACGTCGCGTAGCTGGAGCCCGAGCCGGTGGCGCTGGCCGATGGGCCTGGATCCGCGGGCGGAGCCTGCGCCACGGGCTTGGCGATCACCCCGAGGAAGACGATCAGCGCCACGGCTGCAGCCACCCCGGCCCCGACGCCGACGTACCAGCGGCGGCGGGAGACCTCGATGTCGTCGAGGCGCGAGTGCAGCTCTTCCGCTGCTCGGTTCTGGTCGATCGACATGGTCAGCTCCTGCGCTTCGTCCCGCAGGACCGCTGTGAGGGTGGACTCGAACGTGTTCATGCCCAGGCCTCCATGCGCTTCTGCAGGGTGGCGGTGGCCCGGAAGGCGTGGCGCTTCACCGAGCCCTTGCTGACACCGAGCCAGTCGGCGATCTGCTCCTCGGAGAGGTCGAGGAAGTAGCGCAGCACGATCACCTCGCGCTGACGTTGCGGGAGGGTGCGTACCGCTGCCATGAGCTCGGCGCGCTGGCTGCGGTAGACGCCGTCGCTCTCGGCCGAGGGAGCGGTGCCGGCGTCGGGGAACGCATACGTCCGTTCAGTGATGCGGCGTCGCACCCGGGACCGGGACCCGTTCACGACGCTGCGGTTGAGGTACGCCAGGGCGGCTTGCGGATCGCGCAGCCTGCCCCAGCTCCGGTACAGCGACTCGAAGGCGTCCTGGACCACCTCCTCGGCGCTCGCGCGGTCGTCGACCATCAGGGCGGCGAGCCCGACGAGGCGTCGGTAGTGGTGGTGGAAGAGGAAGGTGACCGCCGCGCGTGGCGACTGCGGGGCGTCTGCAGCACCCCACGCGTCGTCGTTGCCCCTCATGGCGGCTCCCTGGTTCGGATGTCAGGGGATAGGACGTCCGAATGCCCACAAGGTTGACCTACCGTTCGACCGGATGTCCGGCACAAACGCACATCCGCGGCGCCCCCGCGCACCTCCCTCAACGTCTCAGGACCATCACGACGCGCGGGAGCCAGACCCGCGGTCGGGACCGCTGTGCTCTCGTTCTCCCCATGGTGCGCAGTCGGCTCTGGATCGGACTGGTCGCCGCCGTGTCGGTGATCGCCCTGCTGCCCCCTGTCAGCGCGAGCGGGACCACCCCCGGACAGGCATCGGCGCCGGTGCTCGCCGTTCCGTCGGCGGTGGTACGCGTCGGGTCGCTGGACCTCACTCCCTGCGACATCGTCGACGGCGCGCTCTGCGGCACCCTGCCCCGCCCGTGGGACCCCACAGGCGCCGTGCCCGGGACGTTCGACGTCGGGTTCGCGTTCGTGCCCGCGACCGACACGAGCAAGGCAGCGGTCGGCACGGTGGTGCCGCACGAGGGTGGTCCGGGCTATGCCACGACCTCATCGGGGTGGAGCTACTCCGCGATGTACGGCCCGCTGCTCGAGCGCCGCAACATGCTGCTCGTCGACCAGCGCGGCACCGGGTTGTCCGAACCGATCGACTGCCCCGAGCTGCAGGTCCTGGAGACGTCGTACCGATCAGCAGCCGCGCGGTGCGCGGCGCGACTCGGCCCCCATGCTCACCTCTACGGGACGGCGCTGTCGGCAGACGACCTCGCGGCCGTCATCGCCGCGCTCGGCCTCGGCAAGGTCGACGTGTACGGCGACTCCTACGGCACGTTCTTCACGCAGGTGTTCGCCGCCCGCCATCCGTCGAAGGTCCGCAGCCTCGCCCTCGACTCGGCGTACCCCACGTACGGCGAGACCGCGTGGTACCCGACGCAGGGACCCGCGATGCGCTCGTCCTTCGACAAGGTGTGCGCCCGGACGCCCGCCTGCGCAGCGCTCGGGCTGCGCACCACCGGCCGCATCGCCGCACTGCTCAAGGTGATCCGGTCCCGACCCATCAGCGGTCGTGTCATGGGCGGCGACCTCAAGCGCCACGCGGTGACCCTCGACGCCTCGGCCCTGACCTACCTGGCGTTCAACGCGACCTACGGCCCGGTCACCTACCGCGAGCTCGACGCGGCCGTCCGCGCCTGGTTCTGGTACCGGGACTCCGCCCCGCTGCTGCGGCTGCTCGCGGAGGTCTACTACCCGGGCGGCGGGGTGGACGACCCGGTCGACTACAGCGAGGGTCTCGACGCCGCCGTGACCTGCCAGGACTACCCGCAGCTCTACGACATGCGCCAGCCGCCGGCCGTCCGTCACCGGCAGTACGTCGCCGCCGTCCGGCAGCGCGTCGCCACGGCACCGTCGACCTACGGCCCGTTCACGATCGGCGAGTACCTGGCCAGTGACTGGCAGGCTCTCGACTGGTGCCTCTCGTGGCCTGCCGCGCCGGCGGCGTACGCCCAGGGACCGATCCGTCCGCCGGGTGGCCGCTACCCGTCCAGCGTCCCGGTCCTCGTCCTGTCGGGCGAGCTCGACTCGATCACGACGCCGGCCGAAGGCGCCCAGGTCGCGCGCCAGTGGCCGCGATCGCAGCACGTCGTCGTCGCGAACTCCTTCCACGTGACGGCGTACGGGGACACCGACACCTGCGCCGTCCGGATCCTCCGCTCCTTCGTCGCTCGGCCGATCCTCCCGACGCCGGCCGCCGTCCGCTCGTGCGCCGCCGCGGTCCCCCCGATCCGAGCGGCGCCCGCGTTCCGTCGGGTCAACGCGGATGCGCCGGCCGCCCGCGCCCTCCCCGGATCGACGACGTCGACCCCGCGGCTCCGCGCCGTGCGCACGACCGCGGAGACGGTCGCGGACCTCGTCGACCGCTGGTACCAGACTTATGAGGTCTCCGGCGTCGGGCTGCGTGGCGGCCACTGGTCGTCCGACGGCGACGAGGTCGTCACGTTCACCCTCGATCGCTACCGCCTCGTGCGCGACCTCGCGGTGTCCGGGACGGTCACGTGGAACCGGTACACGCACCGGGTCGTGGCCCGGCTGCGCACCTTCGGCACGACGTCGGGAGGGACGCTCGTTGCGCGGTCGGCGCTCACGGGGAACCTGGTCAGCGGGTGGGACAGCCGGGCGCGTGGAGCCCGCGCCACCTTCAGCGGAACGCTCGGTGGACGCCCGGTCAGGGCGTGGGTCGCGGCGCCCTGAGCGTCACCCGGTCCGTGCCTCAGCTGTCGCGACCGGCCCGCAGCAGGTTGGCCGCGTGCAGGGCCGACATGTCGGGGAGCTCGATCCGGGAGTCCTCGCTGGCGCCGCGTGACTCGACGTCGTCGAGGTAGCGGAGGTCGGCGTCGAACCGGTCGGCCGGGTGATCGCTGACCGAGCCGTGGCCGGGGATCAGGAGGCGCGACCGGCGTACGACCGGCTCGAGGGACACCAGGCCGGTGCGGTACGTCACGAGGTCGACGTCGTCGTCCGCGGGCATCGGCAGCTCGACGTCGCTGAGCATGTCGCCCGCGAGGAGGACGCCGAGCTCGATCACCTCGAGCGCGAGGTGGTGCGGTGCGTGCGCGTCGTGGACGTGCAGGCGGATCGTCGGGCCGGTCCATTCGAGCAGCTCGCCGTCGTACGGCGTGAGGCGCGCGGCGAGCTCCACGAGCTCGTCCGGCAGGTCGCCCACGAGCGGTCCGACGACGCCCTGGCGGTTCTCGAGCGTCTCGCGCACCGTTCCGGGGCTCGACCATCGCGGCACGTCGCCGAGGTCCGGGTGCCACAGCACGTGGTCGTAGTGCATGTGGGTCGCGAGCCCTGCGACGCACCGGACGCCGAGCGCGGCGAGGTCGGCCGGGACCGCTGCGAGCTCGTCGGCGTCGAATGCCGGATCGATCACGAGCGCCCCACCGTGCCCGTCGAGGATCACCGTGGACGTCTCGGCCCAGCGACGCGAGTGCGCGACGTACACCTCGGGCGCCACCTCGACGAACCGCGACAGTGACGGCACGGCCACGAGTCTGCCCGAGTCCCTGCGCGAACCACCGCCGAAGCGCGTCGCTCGGCGAGACTCCTGCGCGCCGGGACTCGAGCCTGGATTCGCGCCGACCGCGACGGCGAGGTGGTCGCGGCCGCGGCGTAGGTCGGGGATCATGGGCGCATGCGACCGGTGATCGGAGTCTCCTGCTACGGCGAGCGCGCGACGTGGGGCGCGTGGGACGTCGACGCCGTGCTGCTGCACCGCGCGTACGTGGAGGCGCTCGAGGACTCGGGAGCGGCGACCGTCGTGCTCCCTCCGGTGGCGGACCCGGAGAGCATCGGCGCCGTGATGGACCGGCTCGACGGCGCTCGTCCTGGCTGGCGGCGCCGACGTCAACCCGGCCGACTACGGCGCCGAGCCGCACGAGACCACGGACCGGCCGCGGCACGACCGGGACCGCACCGAGCGCGCGCTCTACCGTGCGGCGCGCGAACGCGGGCTCCCGGTCCTCGGCATCTGCCGCGGGATGCAGGTGATGGCGGTGGAGAGCGGCGGCCACCTCATCCAGGACCTGCCGTCGGCCGGATACGGCACGACGCACCGCGCGGCGCCGGGGACGTTCAACGAGCACTCCGCGACCTTCTCCCCCGGCTCCCTCATCTCACGCATCCTCGCAGTCCACCGAGTCCACCGTGAACTCCAGCCACCACCAGTCCGTCGCCGACGCCGGCAGCCTCAGCGTCACCGGGTACGCCGAGGACGGCACCGTCGAGGTGTGCGAGGACCGCGACGCCGCGTTCGTCCTCGGCGTCCAGTGGCACCCCGAGATGAGCGACGACCGCCGGCTCTTCGAGGCTCTCGTCGCCGCCGCGCGCCGCAGCGCCGACGTCGTGTCCTGACGGACGGCAGCCCGCTGGCGCGTCGTCGTGTCAGGTCGCGCGCAGGAGCGCGGTCTGCCGGGCGGAGGCGACGAGCCGGCCCGTCGCGTCCCACACGCGTGAGGTCTCGTCCGCGATGCCGTCGCGCAACGTGTCGCAGCGCGCCTCGACCAGCAGCGGCCCGACGAGCTCGCCCGGGAACAGCACGACCTGGGCAGCTCACGGTCGGCAGCGGGCCCCACACGTGCGCCGCCCACGGCGCCGGTGGCAGCGTGTCCCAGGCGGCCATCGCGAGGAACAGGTCGGCCGGGCTGCCGTCGCGATAGGCCAGCCAGCCGCGCATGGCCGCGCGGTCGAGCGCGGGGCCCCCGCTGATCGCCGCGCCGGCACCGGGCTCGAGGCGAAGCTCGAGGAAGCGCAGCAGGTCCATCCCGTCTCCGGCCAGCGGCCGCGCCGGAGTCGGCGCAGTCGTCCCACGCCGCGATGTCCGGAGCGGGAGCGTGCTCGAGCGTCCCGCCGCCGGGTGGCTCGACGCCCGCCGTCACGATGCCCTCCACGAGCACGCTGTTCGTCGCGGCTCAGCGTGACGCGGGCGGTCGAGAGGCGACCACGGCGCAGGACCGCGACGTCGACGTCGGCCGGGCCACCACCGCGCGCCGGGGCCAGGAAGTGCGTGCTGATCGTGAGCGGCGGCGCACCGTCGAGGGCGCCCGACGCCGCGTCGCCCATCACGGCCGCGAGGTAGCCGCCGTTGAGGTGGCCCATGATCATCCACCGCTGGTCGAGGTCGATGCGCGTCACGGCGTCACCCTCCCACGCGCGGCGAACCGACGTCCCGCGGACCGGTTCCGGCGCGGGTCGACGTACGGCGAGGGCTACAGCGGCGTGACGTAGGCGCCCGAGATGCCGCCGTCGACGAGGAAGTTGCTCGCGGTGATGAACGACGAGTCGTCGCTGGCGAGGAACGCCACGGCCGCGGCGATCTCGCTCGGCTCGGCGAAGCGGCCGAAGGGGATGTGCACGAGGCGGCGCGCGGCGCGCTCCGGATCCTTCGCGAACAGCTCGCTGCAGCAGCGGCGTGTTGACCGGCCCGGGCGAGAGCGCGTTGACGCGGATGCCCTCGCGGGCGAACTGCACACCGAGCTCGCGGCTCATCGCGAGCACGCCACCCTTCGAGGCGGTGTAGGAGATCTGCGATGTCGCCGCACCCATCGTGGCGACGAACGACGCGGTGTTGATGATCGAGCCCTTGCCCTGCCGCTGCATGTAGGGGATGACCTCCTTGCAGCAGAGGTAGACCGACGTGAGGTTGACCCGCTGCACCCGGTCCCACGCCTCGATGCCCGTCGTGAGGATCGAGTCGTCGTCCGGCGGCGAGATGCCGGCGTTGTGGAACGAGACGTCGATCGAGCCGTACTCGTCGTACGCGGTCTGGAACATGCGGGCGACGTCGGCGGCGTCCGTGACGTCGGCCTGCGACGGCGATGCCGCCGACCTCCTGCGCCACGGCGTCGCCGGCGTCGGGGTTCATGTCGACGACGACGACGCTGCGCGCCCTCGGAGGCGAGGCGGTGCGCCGTCGCGCGTCCGATGCCACCTGCTCCGCCGGTGATGACGGCGGTGCGATCGGTGAACCGGTCCACGGTGGTCAGCCTTCCGTTGAGATGAACACGTTCTTGACCTCGGTGAACGCGTGCAGGGCGTCCGGTCCGAGCTCCCGGCCCAGGCCGGACTTCTTGAAGCCGCCGAACGGCGTCCAGTAGCGCACCGACGAGTGCGAGTTGACCGACAGGTTGCCGCTGTCGATCCCGCGGCTCACGCGCAGGGCGCGCCCGACGTCGCGCGTCAAGATCGAGCCGGAGAGCCCGAACTCGGAGTCGTTGGCGAGGCGGATCGCGTCGGCCTCGTCGTCGAACGGCATCACGGCGACGACCGGGCCGAACACCTCCTCGCGCCACACCGCGTCGTCCGCCGACGACGGGACGACGACGGTCGGCGGGTACCAGAAGCCGACGCCGTCGGGCACGGTGCCGCGGATGACCACGTTCGTGTCGTCGGTGATGTACGCCGCGACGCGCTCCCGGTGTCCTCGCACTGATCAGCGGCCCCATCTCGGCGGTGTCGAGCGAGCGGGTCCTCGACGCGCATCCCCGAGCACCGCGGGCTCGAGCAGCGCGAGGAACTCGTCCATCACCGTGCGCTGCACCAGGATGCGCGACCGGGCGCAGCAGTCCTGGCCGGCGTTGTCGAACACGGCGTACGGCGCCGACGCGGCAGCCTTCGCGAGGTCGGCGTCGGCGAACACGACGTTGGCGCTCTTGCCGCCGAGCTCGAGCGTGACCGGCTTGACCTGCCGGGCGCACCCCTCGGCGACGTGGATCCCCACCTCGGTGGAGCCGGTGAAGACCACCTTCGCGACGTCCTCGGACGTGACGAACCGCTCGCCGATGACCGAGCCCTGGCCGGTGAGCACCTGGAACACGTCCTCGGGGAGGCCGGCCTCGAGCGCGAGCTCGCCGAGCCGCATCGCGGTGAGCGGCGTGAGCTCGGCCGGCTTGAGCACCACCGTGTTGCCGGCCGCGAGCGCCGGCGCGAACCCCCAGCCCGCGATGGGCATCGGGAAGTTCCACGGCACGATGACGCCGACGACGCCGAGGGGCTCGTGGAAGGTGATGTCGACGCCGCCCGGCACGGGGATCTGGTGACCGAGCAGGCGCTCGGGCGCGCCGGAGTAGTAGGCCAGCACGTCGCGGACGTTGCCCGCCTCCCACCGGGCGTTGCCGATCGTGTGACCGGCGTTGCGCACCTCGAGCTGCGCGAGCTCCTCGAGGTGGTCGTCGACGACCGCGGAGAAGCGACGCAGCAGCCGGGCGCGGTCGCCCGGGCGAGACGTGCCGCCACGACGCGAACGCGCGGCGCGACCGCGCGATGGCGGCGTCGGTCTCCTCGACGGTGAGCGACGGGACCGAGGTGACGAGCTGCTCGGTGGCGGGGTTGACGACGTCGTGCAGGGCGGTCACGGTCAGGATCCCTCTCACAAGATCACGAGTTGCGGGCCAGAAGTGCTAGTTGAACTCCCTTGTTCTTCCTTAGAGCGGTGATCAAGGCAGCGACGGCGCTAGAGGCGCTCGAAGCCTCGGTAGCGCTCCCAGTCGGTGACGGTGCGGGCGAAGGCCTCGAGCTCGATGCGGCCCATGTTCGTGTAGTGCTGCTGGACCTCCTCGCCGAAGGTCTCGGCCACCCACTCCGAGCGCTCCCAGAGGTCGACCGCGTCCCCGAGGCGCCACGGCACCTTGTCGCCGTCGGACTGCGTAGGCGTTGCCGGGGTACGCCTCGCGCAGCTCGAGCCCCTTCTCGATGCCGTCGAGGCCGGCGGCGACCATGCCCGCCACCGCGAGGTAGGGGTTGCACGTCGCCGCCGGGCACCCGGTTCTCCATCCGCAGCCCGGCCCCGCGGCCGACGAGGCGCAGCGCGCACGTGCGGTTGTCGCGGCCCCACTCGATCGAGGTCGGCGCGAACGAGCCGGGGGCGAACCGCTTGTAGGAGTTGATGTTGGGCGCGAAAGCAGCGACAGCTCCCGCAGGTGCGCCAGCTGACCCGCGATGAACGAGCGTCCGACGTCGGACATGCCGTGCTTCTCGTCGGCCTTGTCGGCCATCACCAGCGAGCCGTCGACCCCGCGGAACGAGAGGTGGATGTGGCAGGAGTTGCCCTCCCGCTCGTCGTACTTCGCCATGAAGGTCAGCGCGTAGCCCTCCTGCGCCGCGATCTCCTTCGCACCGGTCTTGTAGACCACATGGTTGTCGCAGGTCGTGAGCGCGTCCTCGTAGAGGAACGCGATCTCGTGCTGGCCGAAGTTGCACTCGCCCTTGGCGCTCTCCACCTGCAGTCCCGCGCCGGCCATCTCGAGCCGGATGCGCGCGCAGCAGGGGCTCCACGCGCGAGGTGCCGATGATGGAGTAGTCGACGTTGTAGAGGTTCGACGGGTTCATGTCGCGGTAGCCGCGCCGCCACGCGTCCTCGTAGGTGTCGTTGAACAGGATGAACTCGAGCTCGGTCCCGACGAAGGCCTCCATGCCGGCGCCGGCGAGGCGCGCGAGCTGGCGCTTGAGCACCTGGCGCGGTGACGCCACGACGTCGCGGCCGTCGAGCCAGTGGACGTCGGCCTGCACCATGACGGTGCCGGGGTGCCACGGCACGCGGCGCAGGGTGTCGAGGTCGTGAGCCATCACGAAGTCGCCGTAGCCGGAGTGCCAGCTCGACATCGCGTAGCCGTCGACCGTGTTCATGTCGACGTCGACCGCCAGCAGGTAGTTGCAGCCCTCGGTGCCGTGCGGGAGCACGTGCTCGACGAAGTACGGCGCGTGTACGCGCTTACCCTGCAGCCGACCCTGCATGTCCGTGATCGCGACGATGACGGTGTCGACGCGACCGCCACCCACATCGGCCTTGAGGTGCTCGACTGACAGCGGGGTGCCGTGAGCGGCGTGCTCTGACATGGATCGTCCCTTCGCGTGGAGCCCCTACCCTGCCGCTTTCCCGGTCAGGAAGGGAAGCGAGACGCGATCAAGGATCGGTCTAGACCGAAAGCCTTCCAGAGGGGGGTCCACCGGTCTACGCTCCGTGCCGCTACCTCAGACCGGTCGGAGGTAGCGCGTCGGCGCGGGCACAGGTCGACGTGGACAGCCGCAGGGGGACCGCCGTCGCGCGGTTCACGTCGGGAGGGTCGAGGTGCACGGCGTCATGTCGCAGACGATCGACGCGCGCCTCCTGGCCCGGGTGGACGCCGTGCCCGGAGCTGGCGGGGCACCTCGACGTCGCCGACCTCTCCGGCGGGCTCACCAACCGCAACCTCAAGGTGACGATGTCCGACGGCGCCTACGTCGCACGGCTCTCCTCACCGGAGAGCGCGCTGCTGGCCATCGATCGCGACGTCGAGCACGCGAACTCCGTGCGCCGCGGCTGCGTCGGGTGCGGCACCGGACGTGATCGCCTTCGCTCCCGGGGTCAGCGTGCTGGTCGTGCGGTTCGTCGACGGCGCGACGTGGGGCAACGACGACGTCCTCGCGCCCGCCAACTCACCGCGCATCGCCGCCGCGTGCCGGCAGCTGCACGCCGGTCCGCGCTTCGTCAACGACTTCGACATGCTGCGTGCTCCAGCCGCAGTACCTCGCACTCGTGATGGAGCGCGGCTTCCGGCTCCCCGACCGGTATCTCGACTTCGCACCGCACGTCGCGGCGATCGCCGACGCCTTCGCGGCGCGACCGCAGGCGACGGTCCCGTGCAACAACGACCTGCTCGCCGCGAACGTGCTCGACACCGGTGACCGGCTCTGGCTCATCGACTACGAGTACTCCGGCAACAACGACCCGTTCTTCGAGATCGGCAACCTGTGGAGCGAGGCCGCCGGCACCCCGGACGATCTCGAGCGCCTCGTCGCGGCGTACGCCGGCAGTCCCTCGGTCTCGCTCACCGCACGCGCTCGGCTGTGGGGCCTGATGAGCAAGTACGGCTGGATGCTGTGGGCCTCGATCCAGGACGGGACGAGCGATCTGGACTTCGACTTCTGGTCGTGGGGCATGGAGAAGTACGAGCGCGCGCTCGTGGAGTTCGACGGCCCGGACTTCGGCCGCCTGCTGGAGGAGGTGCGCCGAACCGACTGAATCCGTTGCCACGACGACGAATTTCGTGCGTGTTTCGTTGTGCGTGTCGCGTGTCGGCGCAGATCGCGTGCCGACACACTTCCGATCAAGGCCGCGGCGCCGCCGCACTCATCCCGTGAGGGGTTCCCGAAGGAGGGGACAGTGGTCGACATAAGCAAGCTCGACGCCGACGAGCAGAAGCTCGCCGAACTGGGCTACAAGCAGGAGCTGAACCGCAGCTGGTCCGGGTTCCAGAACTTCGCCATCTCGTTCTCCATCATCTCGATCCTGGCCGGCTGCTTCACCACGTTCGGCGTGGGTTGGAACAACGGCGGTCCGGCAGCGATCGCGTGGGGGTGGCCGATCATCGGCCTGCTGATCCTGGTGATCGGCTTCTGCATGGCCGAGCTGGTGTCCGCCTTCCCGACCTCGGGCGGCATCTACTGGTGGGCGTCCAAGCTGGGCGGGGCCAAGGCCGGGTACTACACGGGGTGGCTCAACCTCATCGGACTGCTGGCCATCGTTGCATCGGTCGCCTACGGTTGCGCCACATTCCTCGACCTGGCGTTTATGTCCTTCTCCGAGAGCTGGGCCGAGGGCTACTCGCTGCAGCGCGTGTTCATCATGTTCGTCGTCATACTGCTCGTCGCGGGTGCCCTGAACATCTTCAGCAGCCACCTCCTCGCGCTGGTCAACAGCGTCTCCGTGTGGTGGCACGTCCTCGGTGCGACGATCGTCGTGCTGATCCTGATCTTCGCGCCCGACAGCCACCAGAGCGTGTCGGACGTCTTCACGACGCTGGTCAACAACACCGGCTTCTTCGAAGGAGCCACGTCAGGGGTCGGATTCCTCTTCTACATCCTGCCTCTCGGATTCATCCTCACGCAGTACACCATCACCGGATACGACGCTTCCGCACACTTGTCGGAGGAGACCCACGGCGCCGCAAACAACGCCGCCAAGGGCATCTGGCGCTCGATCTTCTACTCCGTCATCGGCGGCTGGATCGTTCTCCTCTCCTTCCTGTTCGCGGTGCAGAACGTCGACGAGGTAACCGCTGGAGGAGGCGGTGTCGCCGTCATCTTCGGTCAGGCCCTCGATGCCAACATGGCCGGCACCGTCCTGCTGATCTCAGCACTGGGGCAGCTGTTCTGCACCGTGGCGTGCATGACGAGCGCGACCCGAATGCTGTACGCGTTCAGCCGTGATGGCGCCGTCCCCGCTGCGTCGCTGTGGGCCAAGCTCAGCCCGAGCAAGGTGCCGATCAACGGGGTCATCCTCACCGTTGTCATCGCCCTCGCCATCACCTGGCCGGCGCTCATCGAGGTCGACATCAACGGCGCCCCAGTCCCGATCGCGTTCTACGCAGTCGTGACGATCGGCGTCATCGGGCTCTACCTCGCCTTCGCCATCCCGATCTACCTTCGTTGGAGGGCGGGCGACGACAGGACCAAGTTCCAGCCCGGTGGCTGGACGCTGGGCAACAAGTACAAGTGGATGGCGCCCATCGCCCTGATCGAGATCGCCGTGACTTCCGTCGCGGCTCTCATGCCAGGCTCACCATTTGCGGTCCCGTGGAACCCCGAGTTCGAGTGGAAGTACCTCAACTACACCCCAATCGTGGTCGGCCTCGCGCTCATCGCACTGTGGATCGGTTGGCACGTCTCGGCGAAGAAGTGGTTCACCGGGCCGAAGACGACGATCGAGCTGCCGGCCGGCGTCTCTGCGGCCGACGAGATCAAGCTCGAGCACGAGCACCACGGCTACCTCACCGGCGAGCACGACTCCCCGCCGTCGCCGTAGCCCGGTAGCACCGCACGCACGAGGGGAGGTAGGCAGCCATGGATCGAGGGCTGCCTACCTCCCCTCTCGCGATCGACCGGGGTTCTGCCGACCCGGCGCACGTCCAGATCGCCACCTGGCTGCGCAACGGCATCGCGCGGGGCGAGCTCGCGCCCGGTGACCGGCTCCCGGGCGAGCGTGACCTCGCCGAGCGGCTCGCCGTCAGCCGGATGACCCTGCGCCAGGCGCTCGCCGAGCTGGAGTCCACCGGCGACCTGGTCCGCGTCCCCGGCCGCGCGGGAGGTGCCTTCGTCGCCGAGCCGCGGGTCGAGGTCGACCTCACCCACCTCACCGGTCTGACCGACCAGCTCCAGCGCGCCGGCCGACGGGCCGGCGCCCGGGTGCTCCTCGCCCGGCGATCTGTCCCGCCGACCGACGTCGCGGCCGCACTCGGCCTCAGCGGGCGCTCGCAGGCTGTCGAGATCACGCGCGTGCGTTCCGCGAACCGTCTGCCGGTCGCCGTGGAGACGTCGTGGTTCCCCGCCCGGCTTGTGCCCGGCCTCCTCGACCACTCGCTGTCCGGATCGCTGTACGCCGTGCTGCGCAAGCACTACGGCCGTGCTCCGGTCGCCGCTCAGGAGCGGCTGCAGGCGATCCTCGCCGACGGCGAGACGGCCCCGCTGCTCGGCGTCGACCCCGGCTCGCCGCTCATGCGCGTCGAACGCACGGCGAGCGAGGCGGACGGCACGGTGCTCGAGTTCGCGCGCGACGTCTTCCGCTGCGACCGGGTCGAGTTCCTCGTGCACCGCACCCCCGACGAGCCCGTGACGCTACGAGCCCTCGCCGACCCCCGCTGACCTGCCCAGCCCTCCCCCTCCGCGAGCTGCTGCCCGAACCCCCGGTTCTAGCGACGCGGGATGCGCGTGTCGGGCAGCAACTCGCGCACGGACACCTGCGCGGCAGGTGTCGAACGGGCACACTGCACGCATGCGCGCCCGCGACCTCGCCCGCCAGTGCCGCGTGCTGGGCATGGGTGACAGCGCGGTCGAGGCCCTGCGGATCCTGGCCACCGCCGGGCTCCCGGGACTCGTCGTGCTCGACCACGGCTCGTACGTCGTCATCCCCGCCAGCCAGGTGCTCCGCGTCGCCCTACCGCGCTACGTCCTCGACGACCCGTCGCTCGGCCGGGTGTGGGACGAGGCGTCGGCCGACTCCCTCGGCAGCGTCCTCTCGGGCCTGCTCGTCTCGGACCTCGTCCGGTCCCTCGACCGCCACCCCGATCGTCCGGAGCCCGCGGTCCCTGGGGACGCCACCATGGTGCAGGTTGCGGCCACCTTGGCCGCCGCGCACGTTCCGCTCGTCGCCGTGTCCGAGGACGGCGCCTACCTCGGCGTCATCGCGGTCAACGACGTCGTGGCGCGCCTGATCGCATGACCTTCGTCGCCTGGGTGGCCGTGGCCATCTTCGTCGCCGTCTACGTGTTGGTGGCCACCGAACGGGTCCATCGCGTCGCGGCCGCCCTGGGCGGCGCGGGGCTCGTGCTGGCCTTCGGCATCGTGAGCTCGGAGGACGCGTTCTACTCCCGCGAGACCGGCATCGACTGGGACGTCATCTTCCTGCTGCTGGGCATGATGCTGGTGGTCGGCGTGATCCGACGTACGGGTGTCTTCGAGTACCTCGCGATCCGCTCGGCCAAGCTCGCCCGGGGGCGACCGTACGGTGTCCTGGTCCTGCTGATCCTCGTCACGGCAGTGGCATCGGCCCTCCTGGACAACGTCACGACCGTGCTGCTCGTCGCTCCCGTGACTCTGCTGGTCTGCGACCGGCTCGGACTCCCCGCGGTCCCGTTCCTCGTGGCGGAGGCCCTCGCCTCCAACATCGGCGGCACGGCCACCCTGGTCGGCGACCCGCCCAACATCATCATCGCGAGCCGAGCGGACCTGTCCTTCGTCGACTTCCTCGTGCACCTCGCCCCAGTCGTGGTCGTGATCCTGGGGCTCTTCCTGCTCCTCGCCCGATGGCTCTTCCGGGACGCGCTCACGGGCGACCCCGCGCGCGCCGCCGGCCTCATGGCGCTCGACGAGCGCGAGGCGATCACCGACCCGGCGCTGCTCGTGCGCAGCAGCATCGTGCTCGCCGGCATCCTGCTCGGGTTCCTGCTGCAGCGGCAGACCGGTGTCGCGCCGTCCGTCGTCGCGCTCGTCGGCGCCGGGGTCCTGCCTGCTCGTGTCCCGCTGCGACCCACGCGACCTGATCGACGACGTCGAGTGGGAGACGCTGCTCTTCTTCATGGGTCTGTTCGTCCTCGTCGGCGCACTGGCGCACGTCGGCGCGCTCGACCGGCTCGCCGACGGCCTGGCGAGCGCCACCGGTGGCGCCGTCGGTCCCGACCCTCATGGTCATGCTCCTCGGCTCGGCGGTGGTCTCGGCGATCGTCGACAACATCCCCTACGTCACCGCGATGGCACCTGTCGTCGAGTCGCTGATCGCCACGAACCCGCCGCTGGGCCAGGACGGCGCCCTGTGGTGGGCGCTCGCGCTCGGGGCGGACCTCGGCGGGAACGCCACCCTCATCGGCGCCAGCGCCAACGTCGTCATCGTCGGTATCGCGGCGCGCAACGGCCTGCACATCTCGTTCACGACGTGGCTCCGGTACGGCGTCCCCACGGCCGTCATGTCGCTCGCCGTGTGCGTGCCCTACCTGCTCCTGCGCTACGCCTGACCCTCCCACCCCAGCAGCTTCTCGAGTTACTGCCCGAAACCCCGGTTTCGGCGTCGCAAAATGGGGGTCACGGGCAGTAACTCGCGGCACGGACAGGGTCAGGCGCGGACGCGTTCGGACCTGGGGTCGTAGAGGGGGTCCTTCGTGACGGTGGCGCCGAGCCAGTCGCCGAAGACGCCTACCTCCACGCGCGTCCCCGCGACCGCGAGGTCCACGGGGAGGTACGCGAACGCGATGGACGCGCCGAGCGTGTAGCCGAGGCCGCCGCTCGTGATTCGGCCGACGATCGCGCTGTCGTCGCCACGCACCGGCTCGTTGCCCAGCGCCACCGCCTTCGTGCCGTCGAGCACGAGGCACACGAGCCGCCGCTCCGCGCCTGTCGCCTTCTGCGCCACGAGTGCCTCGCGTCCGAGGAACCCACCCGGCTTGTCGAGCTTCACGCAGAACCCGAGGCCCGCCTCGTACGGCGTGTGCGCCGGATCGATGTCCGCGCCCCACACGCGATAGCCCTTCTCGAGGCGGAGCGAGTCGATCGCGCGGTAGCCGCCCGCGACGAGGCCGTGCTCCCGCCCTGCGCCCCACAGCGAGGTCCACAGGCTCGCGCCGTACTCCGCCGGGCAGTACATCTCCCAGCCCAGCTCGCCCACGAACGTCACGCGCACCATCCGCACGGGCACGTCGCCGACCGTGGTCTCGCGCATCGCGAGGAACGGGAAGGCGTCGTTGCCCAGGTCCTGCGGGGTCAGGGGGGCGAGGATGTCACGCGCCCTCGGCCCCCACAGCCCGAAGCAGGCCCACGCGCCCGTGACGTCGGCGATGCGGACGTCCACGTCGAGTGCCCGCGCCTGGGTGCGCAGCCAGGCCGCGTCGTGCGTGGCGAAAGCGGTGCCCGTCACGACGAGGAACAGCGAGTCGTCGAGATGTGTCACGGTGAAGTCGCACTCGATGCCGCCGCGCGCGTTCAGAGCCTGCGTGTAGGTGACCGTGCCCGGACCCCGGGCGACCTCGTTGTCGCAGACCCACTCGAGCAGGCGCGCCGAGTCCGGACCGCTCACCTCGATCTTCGCGAACGACGACTCGTCGAACAGCGCCGCGGTCTCGCGCGTGGCACGGTGCTCGGCGACCACGGCCGGCGCCCAGTGCCGGCCCGCCCAGCCCTCTGGTCGCCAGGACTCGTCGACGGCGTCCGCGTTGGTGTCGTAGTGGTTCACCCGCTCCCAGCCGGACTTCTCGCCGAACGAGGCACCGTTAGCGGCGTGCCAGGCGTACGCCGGTGACGTGCGCAGCGGTCGCCCCGCAGACCGCTCGTGCGACGGGTACCGGATGTCGTAGTACGTCTCGTAGTTCTCCACCGTGCGCGCCAGGGTGTACGACGGCGAGCGGTACGACCCGCCGAACCGGCGGACGTCCATGTGCCACAGGTCCATCGGCGGTGCGCCGTCGAGGACCCACTCGGCCATGACCTTGCCGATGCCGCCGGCACCCGCGATGCCGTGCGCGCAGAACCCCGCCGCGACGAAGAACCCAGCGACGTCGGTCGGCCCGAGGCAGAACTCGTTGTCCGGCGTGAACCCCTCGGGCCCGTTGATGAACGAGCGGATGCCCACCTCGCCGATCGACGGCACCCGGATCGCGGCGTTGTCGTTGATCTCCTCGAGCCGGTCCGGGTCGGGTGGCAGGAGCCGGCCGTTGAAGTCGGCGGGGATCCTGTCGTACGACGAGGGCGACGCCGTCCACGGCCTCGAGCGCCGCTCATAGCCCCCCATCACGAGGCCGTCGACCTCCTGGCGGAAGTACACGAGCAGGTCGGGATCGCGCAACGACGGGAGCGGCGTCTCGCGGTGGGCGAACATGGCCTCGGTCACGACGTACTGGTGCGACATGGGCACGATCGGCACCCGCACCCCGACCATCCGAGCGATCTCGGCGGCGAACATGCCACCGCAGTCGACGACGACCTCGCACTCGACATCGCCGCGGTCGGTCCGCACGCGGGTGACCCGCCGACGCAGCCCCTCCCCCTCGGTATCGATGCCGAGAACCCTTGTGTGCGTGTGGATCGCGACTCCAAGCGCGCGGGCGCCGGCCGCCAAGGAGTGCGTGAGCTGCGAGGGGTCCACCTGTCCGTCGGTGGGCAGGTAGGCAGCGCCCACGACTCCGTCGGCCGACATGAGCGGGAACAGGTCGCGCGCCTCGTCCGGCGAGATCTGGTGCAGCTCGAGCCCGCTCGTCGCGGCCCAGCCCGCCTGGCGCGAGATCTCCTCCCAGCGCTCCGGCGACGACGCCAGCCGGATGCTCCCGCACTCGACCCACCCGGGCGGGTTGTCGCCGGCCTGCAGGGATCGGTAGAGCTCGACGGAGTACCGGTTCATCGCCGTGAGCGTGGGGTCGGAGCGCAGCTGGCCCACGAGCCCGGCGGAGTGGAACGTCGACCCGCTCGTGAGCTCCGCACGATCCAGCAGCACGACGTCGCGCTCGCCGGACAGCGCCAGGTGGTAGGCGACCGACGCGCCGCCCACACCGCCTCCGATGACGACGACGCGGGCGCGGGTGGGGAGGGCGGCACGGGTGGCCTGCTCTGTCACAGGAGGAACGGTAACGGCGGCACCCCGCGCCGTCACCTGAAACGGTCTAGACCGTTACCGGGTCGCACCGACCGCGAGCAGGCTGCGCCACGCCTCGGCGACGAGCACCGGCTGCTCGATCTGGGCAACGTGACCGGCGTGCGGCAGCACCAGCACACGCACGTCCGGAAACGCCTTGGTGTGCGCGTGGATCGGGTCGACGAGCTTGTCGCGCCGTCCGTACACCAGAAGGGTGGGGCAGGTGATGGACTCGGCGAGCTTCCACGGTCGCTCGGCCGACCGGTCGAGGTAGGTGGCCATGAGACCGCGCAGCGACTGGAGGAACGAGTCGACGACGTAGGGAAGCGAGTCGCGGCGACGCACCTCCTGCACCGCCTGCTCCATCCGCTCCAGGGGGACGGACGTGGGATCGGCGAAGCAGAGGTCGACCGTGGCCTGCGCACGCCGCGACGGGTCCACCTCGAGGTAGCGCTTCATGAGCGAGCTCCCCACACCCGGCGTCGCGATCACCGGCAGGTGCACGTTGGTCCTGCGTACGCCGACCTTGGGCAGCGCGGGGCTCACGAGCGTGAGGGTCCGCACGAGCTCGGGGTGCCGGGCCGCGAGCTGGACCGCGACCGCGCCGCCCATCGAGTTGCCGAAGACGTGGGCCGGTGCGCCGTCCCAGGTGGCCGCGAGCAGGTCCGCGAGCGAGGCGGCCGTGCGGCGAGGCGAGTAGTCGCCGTCACGCGGCGGTGGTGACCAGCCGAACCCGGGAAGGTCCACCGCGACGCCGTCCACCCGGTCCCGGAGCAGGGCCATGAGATCGGTCCAGTTGGTGGAGCTGCCGCCGAGGCCGTGGATGAAGAAGCCGGGCTCGGCGGGCGAGCCCTCCACCGGCGCGGCCCGGCGGACGGCGAGCGTGCCGTTGGGCGCGGGCACGTCGTCGCGCGGCCACGGCAGCGGGAGGTCGGCGAGCAGGTCCGCGGTGGTGCGGGGCAGTCGGTCCCCCGTCATGGACGGCGCAGGTGCGAGGCGATACGTCGGTTCACGGCGTCGAGCGTCGCACGGATCACGGCCTGGTGGGGGTCGTCCCGCACCTCCGACGCCCCGGTGAGGCGCTCGGCACCGTCGGGCCACAACCAGGCCACCTGCACGACGGCGACGAAGCCGCTGCCGACAGCAGCCAGGGTGACTTCCTCGACGTCGAGCCGGCCGACGTCGACGAGCGAGCTGATCGCGTGCAGTGTGGCGATGGCCACGCTGCGCTGCACGCCGGCGGGGGATGCAGGACCTTCGGCCGTGCCGTGCTGCTCCGAGCCGCCGTGCTCGAGGGTCACCGTCGCGGCGACGCCGAGGCCGTCGGAGACGAGGGCCAGGCGCGCGATGGCCAGCCTCGGCTCGTCGGGATCCAGATCCGGGTTCAGCCGCTCCTCGAGCTGCCCGGACCCCTCCCCAGCGCCGCCGGACGGAGCTGACGCGCCGGCGGGGTGCCGCGCGGCGGACGCCAACGCCTCTGGGTCGAACCTCGGTCCGGGCCCGGGGTCGAGCCCGTCGAGGAGCTCTCCCACGTCGGCGGCGGACTCGTCGTCGACGAGCCGCAGCCGCGGCGACGCCACGGACCGCGCCGGTGTCGAGACCTCGACCACCTCGATGCGCGCAGGGTCGAGCCCCACCCCGAACTGCAGGCGCAGGATGCGGTGCGCTGCCCGGGCGACGCCCACCTCGTCCGCCCCCTCGGCCAGGGTGAGCCGCAGCACCTGAGGGAGTCCGTCGTCGCCACAGACGACTGTCGCGGCAGACACTCCCGGCACGACGAGCAACGCCGCCTCGATCGACTCCGCGCTCGGCGGCACCTCGATCGAGTCCCTGACGTCCATGCCTCCACGCTAGGCAGGCGGCCGTGGTGTTGCGCGGCAGCGGGAGAGTCCTGAGGAAGTCCGGTGGTCGCGGCAGGGCCACGACAGCGCTCGACGCACGGCGTAGCGTGGACGACGTCCCATCAAGGTCGGCATGGGGAGGCAGCGATGTCGTACGAGCCCGCAGCGACCGCCACACCGGGAGCGTCGATGCCGCCCCTGGTGGACGTGCTCGACGTCGTCGAGGACGACCGGCCCGTGGTCGAGGACGATCCCCTGGACGCTGTCCCCGCACTGACGTGGGACAGCGATCCGGCCGACGTCGTCGAGCAGAGCCTCGAGGTCGGCTACGGCGAGGATCGCGACCGCACGGAGTGAGCGACGGTGGATCGGCATTACCGACCGGTAGGATCCCCGGCATGTCAGTCGTGGAGACCGGTCGCCCGCCCGCCCGCGGTCAGCGGCTGCCCCGACGCGAGCGCCGCGCGCAGCTGCTCGACGCCGCCCGCGAGGTCTTCGTCGCCTCCGGCTACCACTCGGCCGCGATGGACGACATCGCCGAGGCCGCGGGTGTGAGCAAGCCCGTGCTCTACCAGCACTTCCCGGGCAAGCTCGAGCTCTACCTGGCGTTGCTGGACTCGTCGTCCGAGGCGCTGGTCGCCGCGCTCCAGGTGGCCCTCGCCTCCACCACCGACAACAAGCTTCGGGTCCAGGCCACCGTCCGGGCGTACTTCGACTTCGTCGACGATCCCGGCGGCGCCTTTCGCCTCATCTTCGAGTCCGACCTCACCAACGAGTCGGCGGTCCGCGAGCGGGTCGACCGCACCAACGACGCGTGCGCCGAGCTGATGAGCAAGGTGATCGCCGAGGACACCGGCCTCACCGAGTCCGAGGCGATGCTGCTGGCCGCCGGCCTCACCGGCATGGCGCAGACCGCTGCGCGCCACTGGCTGCGCGAGGACGGGCGGATCGACAAGGAGAACGCCGCGCGACTCGTGAGCACGCTCGGCTGGCGCGGGATCTCCGGCATCCCGCTGTCGCACCCCCCGCTGTAGCCCCGCGGCCCGGCCCAGACGTCCGCGGCGGTACGCCGTCGGCGGACACAGGGCGTCCGGCGCGGCGATCGCCGGTGCCGCCGGTTAGGTTGAGACCCGGCGTCGACGACGTCGATGGACGGCGCGGCTCCCGCGCCCAGCGCAAGCGACCGGAAGGACTCGGCGTGGAGGTCAAGATCGGCGTGCAGCAGGCGGCGCGCGAGGTCGTGCTCGAGAGCGCGCAGACCCCCGAGGAGGTCGTCGAGCTCGTCTCCGTCGCGGTGAAGGACAAGACCGCCGCTCGTTCTCGGCGACGAGAAGGGGCGCACGGTCGTCGTCCCCGGCGACAAGATCGCCTACGTCGAGGTCGGCCCCGGTGAGCGCGGCCGCGTCGGCTTCGGCGCCATCTGACCGGCAGCTCGTCAGAGTCAGCGACGCCGCTGCCCCGCCGCCCCTGAAACGGGGTTCGGGCAGCTACGACTGAAGGCCCAGGGTCTGCATCCGCCGGGTGTGCGCCTCGGTCAGGCGGGTGAACATCGCCCCGAGCTCGGCGAGGCCCATCCCCGGCCGGTCGATGCCGCCCACGATGAGCGACGCCAGGGCGTCGCGCTCGGCTGCCACCCGTTGCGCCTGCGAGATCGCCTCGCCGACGAGCCGCCGGCCCCACAGCGCCAGCCGTCCCGAGATGCGCGGATCGGCCTCGATCGCGGCGCGGACGGTGGCGACGGCGAAGTTGGCGTGACCGGTGTCGCTGCAGACCTCGAGCACGAGCTCCCGCGTCTCCGGGTCCACGTGCGTGGCGACCTCGCGGTAGAAGTCCGTGGCGATGCCGTCGCCGACGTACGCCTTGACCAGGCTCTCGAGCCAGTCGCCCGGCGCGGTCTGCTCGTGGAACGCCAGGATCGGCTCGACGAACGGCTGCATCGCCGTGGCGGGGTCGGCGCCGAGCTCGGCCAGGCGCTCGGCGAGGCGGGTGAAGTGGCGGATCTCCGCCGTCGCCATGAGGGCGAGCGCGGCCTCGTCGGAGATCGTGGGGGCGAGCGACGCGTCGGCGGCCAGGCGCTCGAACGCGACCAGCTCGGTGTAGGCCAGCACGCCGAGCAGGTCGACGACGGCAGCCCGGTAGCCCGGGTCGTCCACCAGGGCGGAGGTCGGAGGGGCATCCGGGGCGGCCGCCGACGAGCCGGGCTGAGGCGTCTCGGACCCGGCCGGGTTCTGCTCGTTGCTCACGGCTCGCGAGCGTACGTCGTCCCGCCCGCCGACGCGCTCCGCACGCCCGAACCGGCGCGCCGCACCTCCCCCGCTCGAGTTACTGCCCGAAACCCCCGATTCGGGGCCATGAAATGCGGGTTTCGGGCAGTAACTCGAGCGGGCTCTGAGGTCGCGGTGAGGGGGCCGGACGCGCTCGGGCGCTGCGCGTGAGGGAGGGTCCCCTCGCCCGGGTAGACTGGGCGGGTCCTTACCGGTCACGGCCGATGGATCACTCACCACCGTGGCCAGCCCGCCGACGGCGACTCCCGAGTCGCACGGCCTCCGGTGTCGCGTTCCCACCCGCTGACCCGGACACGTGTGCTGCGTCATGACGCTGCGCCTCGGCCTACCCACGGAGCAGGCCCTGACCACCCAGACCGACCCCACGCAGACCGAACCCGCCCAGCTCGACGCGAGCGGCGACGCCGTCCCCGACGTCGACGTCGCGGAGATCGCGGAGCCCAAGACGTTCGCCGAGCTGGGCGTCCACCCAGGCCATCGTCGAGGCGCTCGCGGCCGACGGCATCATCACCGCCTTCCCGATCCAGGAGCTGACCCTCCCGCTGGCCCTCGCCGGCAACGACCTCATCGGCCAGGCCAAGACCGGCACCGGCAAGACGCTCGGCTTCGGCATCCCGGCGCTGCAGCGGCTCGTCGCCCCGACTCGACGACGGCTTCGCCGACCAGAACGACACCGTGCGCGGCAAGCCGCAGGCGCTCGTCGTCGTCCCCACCCGCGAGCTCGGCATCCAGGTCGCGAGCGACCTCGAGAAGGCCGGACGCATGCGCGGCGTGCGCGTCCTGTGCGTCTACGGCGGGCGGGCCTACGAGCCCCAGGTCGAGGCGCTGCAGAAGGGCATCGAGGTCGTCGTCGGTACGCCGGGTCGCCTCATCGACCTCGCCCGCCAGGGCCACCTCAACCTCAAGCACGTCAAGACGCTCGTCCTCGACGAGGCCGACGAGATGCTCGACATGGGCTTCCTGCCCGACGTCGAGCGCATCGTCGCGCAGGTGCCGCCGGTGCGGCAGACCATGCTGTTCTCGGCCACCATGCCGGGCCAGATCGTCGCGCTCGCGCGCCGCTACATGACCCAGCCCACCCACATCCGGGCGATCAACCCCAACGACGACAGCACGCTGGTCAGCTCCACCGAGCAGCACGTGTGGCGCGCCCACAGCATGGACAAGCAGGAGATCATCGCCCGCGTCCTGCAGGCCGACGGCCGCGGTCTCACGATCATCTTCTGCCGCACCAAGCGCAACGCCCAGCGGGTCTCGGACGACCTCGTCGACCGCGGCTTCGCGGCCGCCTCGGTGCACGGCGACCTCGGCCAGGGCGCGCGCGAGCAGGCCCTGCGCGCGTTCCGCAACGGCAAGGTCGACGTCCTCGTCGCCACCGACGTCGCGGCACGCGGCATCGACGTCGCCGACGTCACCCACGTCATCAACTGGGAGTGCCCGGAGGACGACAAGACCTACCTGCACCGCATCGGCCGCACCGGCCGCGCGGGCAACTCCGGCGTCGCGGTCACGCTCGTCGACTGGGACGACCTGCACCGCTGGAAGATGATCGCGCAGGCGCTCGGGCTCCCGTTCGAGGAGCCGATCGAGACCTACTCCTCGAGCCCGCACATCTACACCGGGCTCAACATCCCGGCGGGCACCAAGGGTCGCCTCCCGCGCGGCAAGCAGAGCCGCGCCGGCCTCGACGCCGAGGTGATCGAGGACCTCGGCGAGACCGGCGCGTCGGCGGGCAAGCGTTCGCGCCACGCCGACAAGCCGCGCGACACCAAGCCGTCCGGCCGCAGCAGCGACCGCGCCGGCTCGAGCCGCGGCAGCCGCGACCCGAAGCCGGAGACCGCCACCACCACCGAGGAGCGCGCTCCTCGCGAGCCGCGCGACCGTCAGCGTCGTCGCACCCGCTCCGGCGGCACGGGAGCCGACCCCGCGGCATCCAGCGCGTCGACCGCGGGTGCCACCACGACCGAGGGCACCTCGTCCGACGCCGGACCCGCGACCGACTCCGAGCACGGCGCCGAGGGCACCGCGCCGCGTCGCCGTCGGCGTCGCGGTGGTCGCGGTCGCGGTGGTGCCGCGGCGGGCGAGGGCGCCGCATCCACCGAGTCAGCCGGCAGCAGCCCGTCCGACAGCGACTGACGACCCACCGACGCAGGCCTGAACGAGGTGCGGCTGTCGCTTCTCGCGCGGGGAGCGACCGCTCCGCCACGATCACGCGGCTGAGCGGCGCTCAGCGGACGACGACGACCGTCGTGCCGATGTCGACCCAGCGGTAGAGCAGCTTCGCGTCGGCGTCGGTGAGGTGCACGCACCCACCACGCCCGACGTTGAGCCCCAGCTGCGACACCGGGTGCGTGTAGCGGTTCGTGCCGGCGTACTTCGGGATCGTGTGGAACCCGATGCTCGCGGTCCGCCCGTGCGCGAACCGGGTCATGTAGCGGAACGTCAGCCCCGGGGCCGTCGTCGCGGTCGACTGGCTGAACACGTGGTAGGTGCCGGGGCGCGGCCAGTCCGCCCGACCGCTCGCGGGCATCTCCCGGACGATCCGACCATCGGCCTCGACCAGCCAGACGCGCTGCGGGAGCCGCTCGGAGTAGACGACCCGACGCCCGGTCCCGGAGTGCGCCGGCAGCGGTCGCGACGACGCCTTGGCGCACCACGACGGCGGCGGCGGTCGGCCTCGGGGCGGGCGGGCTGCGTGATCGTGCCCGGCCCGGCCGCGGAGGCCTGCACAGGGCGCGACGACGACCACGCCGAGCGCCACCGCTGCGGCAGCGAGGCGCCACTGCCGGCCGACGGAACCTCATCGACCACTCCCCCCGCGCGCGGCCACGAGCCGGGCCGCGTGCTCACGATAGGCCACGGATCCCCGCGCGTGGGGTGACGTCGTGAGCACGGAACGCCCGATCGCGGGCGCCTCGGCGAAGCGCACCGACCGCGCGATCGGCGGGTCGAGCACCGGGATCTCGTAGCGCTCGGCGATGTCGGCGAGGACCGCGCGGGCGTGGCCGGTGCGGCCGTCGTACATCGTCGGCAGGATCCCGCTGATGCGCAGGCGCGGGTTCGTCACGCGCGCGACGTCGCGCACCGTCTCGATGAGCTGCCCCACCCCGCGGTGCGCGAGGGTCTCGCACTGCAGCGGCACGATCACGTCGTCGGCTGCCGTGAGCGCGTTGATGGTGAGGATGCCGAGCGTGGGTGGGCAGTCGAGCAGGATCCAGTCGTAGTGCGACCGGAGGTCGGCCAACGCGTCGTCGAGGGTGTGCTCGCGGCCGCCACGCGTGAGCAGCGCCGCCTCCACCCGGGCGAGCTCGATGGTGGCGGGCACGAGATCGACGCCGTCCTCGGTCGCCACGACGACGTCGCGCGCCCGTGCCTCGCCGTTCAGGACGTCGTAGAGCGACGTGGTGAGGTCCTCGGGATCGATGCCCAGCGAGAACGTGAGGCAGGCCTGCGGGTCGAGGTCGACCAGCAGGACCTCCTCGCCGAGCTCGGCCAGCGCGACGCCGAGCGATCCGACGGTCGTCGTCTTGCCGACGCCGCCCTTCTGGCTCGCCACCGCGATCGTCCGCGTCATACCGCTCCCTCGTCCCCGGGGCACCGGGCCGGTTGCCACCGTCCCCCGACTCCGTAGTGTGCCGTCCGTGAGCACTCCGCCGTTCCTCGACCTGCCGCCCGGTGTACGCCGAGTCACGCTGGCGGCCGCCAGCGGCGGCCTGCAGGCCCTCCGCGCCGACCCCCAGGGTGCCCGCAGGGGCACGGTCCTGCTCGTGCCGGGGTTCACCGGGTCGAAGGAGGACTTCGTCGCCGTGCTCGCCCCGCTCGCGTCGCGGGGGTGGACCGCGGTGGCCTACGACCAGCGCGGCCAGTTCGAGTCGCACGGTCCCGACGACGAGTCCGCCTACACGCTCACCGCACTCGCGGCCGACCTGCTCGACGTCCTCGCGGGGCTCGGGCCCGAGCCCGTGCACGTGGTCGGCCACTCCTTCGGCGGCCTCGTCTCCCGTGAGGCCGCGCTCGCGTCGAGCGGCAACCCCTTCGCCTCGCTCACCCTGCTCTGCTCCGGCCCGAGCGGGCTCCCGAGCAACCATCACGACGGCCTCGGCGCGCTGCGCGCCGCGCTGCCGCACGTGCCGCTCGAGGTGGTCTACGACGTCAAGGAGAGCCAGGACCTCGAGGGCGGCTGGCGGCCGCCGTCGGAGGAGATCGCCGCCTTCATGCGACGCCGGTTCGTCTCCAACAACGCCTGGGCGCTGCGCTCGCTCGCCGGGATCCTGCTCGACACGCCCGACCGCACCGACGAGCTCGCCGCGCTCGCGCTCGACGGCCTGTCCGTCGCGGTGGCCTACGGCCCGGGCGACGACGTCTGGCCGCTCGCGCAGCAGGACGCCGTCGCCGCGGCGCTGGGGACCACCTCGGTCGTCATCCCGGACGCCGGCCACTCGCCGGCCGCGGACGCACCCGGCGCCACGACCGACGCGCTCGACTCGATCCTGCGGGGTGTAGCACCGGTCGTGGCGGGGTAGAGCCCTCCGGTGACCCGTCTCCACCTCGACCTCGAGCACGCTCCGGCGTCCGCGTCGCACGCCCGGCGGGGTGTCGTCGAGCACGTACGGGCCGTGTGGCCCGACCTTCCCGGGCTCGAGGACCTCCTCGACGACCTGCGCCTCGTCACCGGCGAGCTCGTCGCGAACGCCGTCCTCCACGGGGAGCCCCCGCTCTCGATCGACGTCGACGCCGCCCGCGACGAGCGGCCGCCACGTGGTCACGCTCGTGTGCCACGACGGCGGCCCGTGGGACGGCACCCCGTCGCAGCCCGAGAGCGGCCGTGGCTTCGTGATCGTGCGGGCGCTCGTGCGCGACCTGACGATCGACGCCGACTCCTCCGGGACCACGGTGGCCGTCACGCTGGCTCGCTGACCTACTCGGCGAGCCCGTCCCACGGCGCCAGCTCGGTGCTGACCTCGCGACCGGCGGGGCAGGACCGGCGGAAGTCGCACCACGAGCAGCCGGGACCAGGGTTCGGCGGGAACACGGCGTCGATCGCCTCGATGGCGCTTGCGTCACCCTGCGCCGCGTCGTCGGCGCGATCGGCGAGGCGCTCCCGCCACTCCCCCTGGGCGGCCGAGGCCTCCTGCGCGATGGCGCCCGCACGGGAGAGGTGCCGCTCGAGCGACTCCTCGGTGTGCTCGTGCACGGCGATCGTGGCCGTCGGCAGGTGGTGCAGCTCGACGCGTCGCGAGCGCGTCCGCAGGGTGCGACGAGCGGCCACGACGTAGACCGCGAGGGCGAGCGACGACTTCGCGTCGTCGTTGTCGAGCACCCGGCGGCCCGTCTTGTAGTCCACGATCACGAGCTCCGACCCGCCGTCGCCGCTCGCACGGCGGTCGATGCGGTCGACCCGGCCGGAGAGCGCCATGCCGTGCGTCGCGGTGGCGACCGTGCGCTCGACGCCGGCGGGCTCGTCGGACGGGTCGAGCGTCGCGGCGTAGGCCGACGTCATCGCGGCGGCACGGTCGCGCCAGTCCCGTGACTGCGCGTCGTCGCGGAAGCCGTCGGTGAGCCAGGACCGCACGACGAGGTCCTCGGCGGCGTCGCGCGCTGCGCTGCTCCATCGGCAGCAGCCACCAGTCGCGGAGGGCGTTGTGCACGGCGGCGCCCACCGAGCTGTGCGCCCACGGCGGGCCCTTCGGCCGACGGTCGAGGTAGCTGAACCGGAAGCGGCGAGGGCAGCCGAGCCAGGTGTCGAGCTTGGTGGGCGTGCACGTCCAGAGCTTCGCCGGCATCCCGTCGAGGGTCTCCTGAGCGGTCACGTCAGGACCCGTGCGCGGCGATGAAGCCGAAGACGCCGTTGGCGATGAGCTGCACCGCGATGGCGGCGACGAGGAGGCCCGCGATACGGGTCAGCACAAGGATTCCCGTCGGTCGCAGGATCCGCGCCAGCACCGTGGAGAAGCGCATCGTGAGGTAGATCGTGACGTGGATCAGGATGATGCCGAGGATGAGCGAGGTGATCTCGGGCGTGCTGTCGGCCTCGCGCACGAACAGGATGGTCGCGACGATGGCGCCGGGACCCGCGAGCAGCGGCGTGCCGAGCGGCACCATCGCGACGTTGACGTCGTCGACCTCGGTGGGCTCGTCGGTCTTCCCGGTGAGCAGCTCGAGCGCGATGATCAGCAGGAGCAGCCCGCCCGAGGCCTGCAGCGCCGGAAGCGTGATCCCGAGGAAGGACAGGATGCGCTCGCCGAAGAGCGCGAAGAGGGTGATCACGCCGAACGCGGTGAGCGCTGCCTGCAGCGCCAGCCGGGCCATCGCCTTCGCGCCGCGACGGGCGGTGAGCGCCAGGAAGATCGGGATGATCCCCGGCGGATCCATGATGACGAACAGGGTCAGATAGACCGATCCCAGGAACCTGGGATCCAGCCAGCCCGACACGAGGCGTCACTCTACGAGACGTCGTGCGATTCCTCGTCGTGCGCCGAGGTGGTCGCGGCGGGGCGAGCGGCTCAGGGGGTCAGCCGCGGTGAGACCGGACCGACCGGCAGCTCGGCGAGCCGGGCCCGGTGGCTGGCGTCGCGCAGGTCGACGAGAGTCAGGCTGTCGTGGACCACCATCCACTCCGTCTCCGGCCACGCCACGGCCCACAGCCAGCAGCCCTGCGCCTCGCCGACATAGGCGGCGCGGTCGGAGACGGCGAGCGACCACATGGCGGTCGGGTGCCCGCCGGCGTGGACGGCCGTGTCGCGCGGGGCGGAGGCGAGCTCCGGGCCCGGGTCGGTCGTGTCGATGCCCGCGTACGACGCTCCGAGGCCCACCCCGGGCTCCTCGGCCACGATCACGAGCTCGGCGTTGCGGGTGGTCACGCCCGGGCCGTGCAGCGCGATCGCGACGCCGCGCGCGGGCCCGGTGCCGCCGGTGCGGCGTACCCCGGCCACGGTCCAGCCCGGCGGCAGCGGCATGGGCAGCCACACCGGTACCGCGGCGGACGAGGCGACGTCGGCGAGGTGGTACTGCTCGGCGGGGAGGGCCGCGTGCAGCGGCTCGACGACGCCGTGGTCCTCGCAGGTCCAGTGCCCCGCGGTCGCGGGAGTCTGCAGGGGTCCTCCGCAACGCACGCACACCGGTTCGGGCATGTTCTCCTCCGGAGGCGAACGCTTGTCCCGTTCGGCGCCGGAGTCAAGGGCGACAATGGCCCGGTGACCCCGCCGACATCGCCACGCAGGGTGCCCTGCGTGGGCGGGATCGTGGTCCACGACGGTCGGTTGCTCGTCGTCCAGCGTGGCCAGGAGCCCGGGCTCGGGCAGTGGTCGGTCCCCGGCGGGCGGGTCGAGCCGGGCGAGACAGTCGCCCAGGCGTGCGCGCGCGAGGTGCTCGAGGAGACCGGGGTCGTCGTCGACGTCGGTGCGCTGGTCGGGCGCGTGGAGCGGCCCTCGCCGTCAGGCGCCGTCTACGTGATCGACGACCTGGCCTGCACGGTCGCCACATCTCCACCGCCCGGCGCGACGCCGCAGCTCGTGGCCGGCGACGACGCCGCCGACGCGCGCTGGGTGACCCGCGCCGAGCTGGCGTCCCTCACCTGCGTCGACGACCTGGTGCCCACCCTCGACGGCTGGGGCGTCCTGGACCGGCTCCGCTGACCGCCGGCCGAGCTGCCCCGGCGCCGAGATCGGCTCAGCGCGCGGCGGGGTGCACGGAGGCACGAACTCGACGACGTCGAGAGACCGGTCAGAGGTCGTTGAGGACGACGCGGCGCGGCGTGATCCACGTGACGGGGAGCCCGTGCGCCGGCGAGTCGGCGTACTGGATCGCGGTGCCCGCGGCGTAGCCGTGCGCGTCGTGCTGAGGAGGCGCCGGCCACCACCGGACGACCACCGCGAACGACGACCGGAGCGCATCGCCGACGTACTCGCTGGCCGCGTGGATCACCGGTGACTCGGGCGTCGCCCGGGATCCCAGCAGCGCGAATGCCTCATGGGCCTCGGCGCGCTGGGAGTCGGTGAGGTACATCCAGGTCGACGAGTGCCACACGACCAGTGCGGCCCCGCGCACCGGTCGCACGGAGCGGAGGTGGTCGAGCAGGTCCGCCCGCCGAAGGTCGATGTCGGCGTGGGTGACCAGCTGGTACGCGTCGCGCAGCCGTTCGAGCCGCTCGCCCTGGTCTGGCCACACGAACGACGTGAGGTGCAGCCGCCCCTCGGTGGTGGTGACGTCGACGGGGTCGAGGTCGCAGCCGACTCGCTCGACCACACACGGGCTGCCGAGCGGCGGGAAGGGCGCGCCGCGCCAGGCGTCGTCGAGCACCAGCGGCGACTCGCCCGGACCGGTGCTGCCGCCCATCCAGCGCAGGCGCACGAGGTCTGCGCGCAGGTTCAGGCCGGCGGACGCGCCCAGCTCGTGCAGCCGGATGGGCAGGTGCCAGGCGTCGTCGACGAGGTGGAGCACGCCCGCCAGCGCCGCCGAGCGCCCCGCGTCGTTGGTCTGCGGAGGGAGCGCGAGCAGCGCGGGCAGCCGGTCCGCGTTGGCGGCCAGGACGCCGACCCAGGCGGCGTAGCAGGCGCTGCGCGACGCGCCGTCGGTCGGGGTCGTGCCCCCCACCGACCGGAACCACAGCGCGAGCTCCGGCGCCCCACGCTCGAGGACGAGGCGGTGCGCAGCGGCGAGGACGCGAAGCGGCAGCATGTCGCCGGCACGTGCGTCGTTCCACGGCGCCAGCACGCGGGTGAGCAGGCTGCGGGTCGGCGAGGTCGAGCGAGGCCGAGCGGCAGATTCCGGCGTAGAGCCAGGACCCGTTCTCCTCGGAGGCACGGGCCTGGCGGGCGAACAGCGCGGAGAGCCCGGGACGCCGGTCGAGCTCCTCGGCGTCCACGACCGTCAGGCGGTGGCCGGCGGGGTGCCCCCGGGGGCGACGTCCGCGGCCGCGTCCGCGATCTTCTCGACCGCCTCGTCGAGCGCGCTGGTCGTGGGTGCCGTCGCGGTCGGGTCCGACGGCGGCCAGGTGCCCGCGAGCCCGAGGATCGTGCGCGCCTCGCCGATCACGCTCTGCTCGCAGAGCACGTCGTAGCGGGCGGCCTGCAGCTGCTGGCGCGAGACGAAGTCGCGGCGCCCGCCGGTGAACGCGTACGACACGAGGCCGAACACGATGCCGAACGCGGCGCCGTAGAGCAGGCCGAGACCGACGAGCGGGAGGATGCTGCCGCTCGTCGAGCTGAACAGGCCCACGAACAGGCCGATGAGCACGCCGAACCACGCGCCGGTGAAGAGCCCGCTCGTGGCGGCGCGGCCCCAGGACATGCGCCCGAGCACGGCCTCGACGATCCGGACGTCGACGCCGACGATCGCCACGTTCTGCACGGGGAAGCCGTTGTCGCTCAACGTGTCGACGGCCTTCTGCGCACCGGCGTAGTCGTCGTACGTCGCGAGCACCGGCCGCTTGGTCACGTCCATCAGCGGGTTCGCCCGCCCCACACCACTACTCATGCCGCCACCCTACGACGCGGCGCCGCACCCCTCACCCGGACGCGAGTAACAGTCGAGATGCACGTGAACGGCCCCGACTTCGCGTGCATCTGGACTGTTACTCGCGCAGGGGTGGGTGTGGGCTCAGCGGGAGCTTGTAGTCCTCGAGGAGGCGGCGGCCGATGATCATGCGCTGGATGTCGGCGGTGCCCTCGCCGATGAGGAGCATCGGTGCCTCGCGGTAGAGCCGCTCGATCTCGTACTCCTTGGCGTAGCCGTAGCCGCCGTGGATGCGGAAGGAGTCCTCGACGACCTCCTTCGCCGTCTCGCGACGCGAGGTACTTGGCCATGCCGGCCTCGAGGTCGTTGCGCTCCCCGGAGTCCTTCTTGCGCGCCGCGGCGACCATCATCTTGTGCGCCGCCTCGACCTTGACCGCCATGTCGGCCAGGCGGAACAGCACCGCCTGGTGCTCGGCGATCTGCTTGCCGAAGGTCTGCCGCTGCTGGGCGTAGTCGATGCCGAGCTCGAACGCGCGGATCGCGAGCCCGCAGCCGCGCGCCGCGACGTTGACCCGGCCCACCTCGACGCCGTCCATCATCTGGTAGAAGCCGCGACCCGGTTCCCCGCCCAGGATCGCGGTCGCGGGCAGGCGCAGACCGTCCATGATCAGCTCGGTCGTGTCGACGCCCTTGTAGCCCATCTTGTCGATCTTCCCCGGGATCGTCAGACCCGGGCGAACCTCGCCGAACCCGGCCGGCTTCTCCACCAGGAACGTCGTCATCTTCTTGTAGACGCTCGACCCCTCCTCCGCCTCACCGTCGGTGCGCACCAGCACCGCCGTCAGCGTGGAGGAACCACCGTTGGTCAGCCACATCTTCTGGCCGTTCAGGACGAACTCGTCGCCGTCGCGCACCGCCTTGGAGCGGATCGCCGCGACGTCGGACCCGCAGTGCGGCTCGGACATCGAGAACGAGCCCCGCACCTCACCGGTCGCCATCCGCGGCAGGTAGTGCGCCTTCTGCTCCTCGGTGCCGTGCTGCATCACCATGTAGGCGACGATGAAGTGCGTGTTGATGATGCCGGACACGCTCATCCAGCCCCGCGCGATCTCCTCCACGCACAACGCATACGTCAGCAGCGACTCACCCAGACCGCCGTACTCCTCGGGGATCATCAACCCGAAGATCCCCATCTCCTTCATCTGCTCCACGATCGCGCTCGGGTACTCGTCCGCGTGCTCGAGCTCCTGCGCGACCGGGATGATCTCCTTCTCCACGAACTCGCGGACGGCGGTCAGGATCTCCGACTGGACCTCGGTCAGGTCCTCGGTCTGCGCCAGGCGGCCCATGCTCGTTCCCTCTCCTCGGGTCGATCGGTGTCGTGGTTCGCGCGCCTACTCGGGCGGCGTGAACGACTGCGTACGAGCCATTCCCGCCGCGCGCCCCTTGGCCGAGATCACCAGCGCCATCTTGCGCGACGCCTCGTCGATCATCTCGTCGCCGAGCATGACCGCGCCCCGGGCGCCGCCCTCCGCGGAGGTGTAGAAGTCGTACGCGTCGAGGATCAGCTCGGCGTGGTCGTAGTCGTCCTGGCGCGGCGAGTACACCTCGTTCGCGGCGGCGACCTGGTCCGGGTGCAGCACCCACTTGCCGTCGAACCCGAGCGCGGCCGACCGGCCGGCGACCCGCTTGTAGCCCTCGACGTCGCGGATCTGCAGGTACGGGCCGTCGATGGCCTGCTTGTCGTACGCCCGCGCGGCCATCAGGATCCGCATGAGGATGTAGTGGTAGGCGTCGCCGACGTCGTAGCCCGGCGGCTGCTCACCCACGACGAGCGTCTTCATGTTGATGCTGGCCATGAAGTCGGCCGGGCCGAAGATGATCGTCTCCACGCGCGGCGAGGACGCCGCGATCGCGTCGACGTTGGTCAGCCCGAGCGCGTTCTCGATCTGCGCCTCGATCCCGATCCGCCCGACCTCGAAGCCCATCGTCTTCTCGATCTGGGTGAGCAGCGACGTCGAGCGCCAGCACCTGCTCCGGCGTCTGGACCTTCGGCAGCATCAGGCAGTCGAGGTTCGGGCCGGCGTTCTCCACGACCTCGATGACGTCGCGGTAGGTCCACTGCGTCGTCCAGTCGTTGACCCGGACCACGCGGACCTTCGCGCCGTAGCCGCCCTCGTTCAGCGCGGCGACCACGTTCTTGCGCGCGTCGGCCTTCGCGATGGGGGCGACCGAGTCCTCGAGGTCGAGGAACACCTGGTCGGCCGGGAGGCCCTTGGCCTTCTCCAGCATCTTCGGGTTGCTGCCCGGGACCGCGAGGTTCGACCGGCGCGAGCGCAGGGGGCGAGGCTGTGAGCTCATGCCCAGCACGATAGGCAAGGGCTGCCCCCGGGTCACACCGGGGGCGTCTCGGACGGGACCCGGCTGTCGCCCGCACGGATCACGAGCACCAGCCCGACGAACAGCAGCAGCACCGCGGGCAGGATCGACACGGGCGGCACCTGCCCGAGCCACAGCGCGGCGATGAGGATCGCGCCGGGCACCTCGAACAGGATCGCGAGGCTCGTCACGGTGGCCGAGGTGGTGCGCAGCACCCGGTTGATCAGCGTGTGACCCGAGCAGCTGCGCGCCCGCGGTGAGCGCCAGGATCTTCAGCCAGTCCGACGCCGAGTAGCCCCACAGGGAGGCACCGAAGGCGAGGCAGACCGGCACCAGCGCGACGGCCGACACGCCGTACGCCAGCGAGGTGTACGTCGGTGTCGAGACCGTCTGCCGCACCCGCTCGCCGGCGGTCACGTACGCCGCCGACAGGAAGCCGCCGACGAGCGCGAGCGCGTCACCGACCAGTGCGCGCGGCTCGGCGGAGACGTCGATCCCGGTGAGCACGACGACGCCGAGGAGAGCGATCGCGATCCCGACCCACACGCCGGGCGCGACGTAGGCGCCCTGCGGGCCGCGCGATGATCGCCGCCCACACCGGCTGAGTCGCCACGAGCGCCGTGGCCGACGCCACCGAGGTGAAGCGCAGGCTCGGCACCCACGCCGCGAAGTGCCCGGCCAGGAACAGACCCGCCACGAGGATCCACCGCAGCTCGCCGCGATCGAGGGCGCGCAGCTCGCTGCCGTGGCGCCACAGGGCCCACGGCAGCGTGACGCCTGAGCCGAAAGTGCAGCGCCAGAACGACGATGGCCAGCGCGGGAGCCGCGATCGCCACGATGAGCGGGCCCGACGTCGAGATCGCCAGGACGGCCACGGTCAGCGTGACGAGGTCGCCGACGGGAGGTCGGTTCACCGCGCTCGTCGCCGGCACGCGGTCCTCGGTCACACCCTCATCCAAGCGGACGACGTTCGCGCACCGCAGCCGGACGGATGCCTCGGTCAACGGGAGGTCGTGGCCGTGCGGTCCTCCGCGACCGCGGGAGCGCGCAGGATGATCCAGGCGCCGGCGATCATGGTGAGGACGCCCGCCGCGATGAGCAGGGACTGCACCGACACGACGTCGCTCAACGGTCCGAACACCAGCATCCCCAGCGGCATCCCGAGCGCGATGACGATGCCGAGCAGCCCGAACACCCGTCCCTGCATCTCCGGTTCGACCGTCTCCTGCAGCAGCGTCTGCGACGTCGTCATGAAGAACGGGACGGCGACGCCGAGCAGGAACATGAAGCCGAGGAAGACCCACAGCAGCGTCGACACACCGAGGCCGACACTGAGCACGCCGAAGACGACCGACGCGCCGACCATCATCGCGACGCGGTCGCGGAGACCGCCCCACCACGCGAGCAACGCGCCGCCGAGCATCATCCCGACGCTGAACGCGATCTCCATCGCCGTGAGCTTCCAGACCTCGTCCCCGAAGGTGCGCACGACCATCAGCGGCGTGAGCCACGACGGGGGGACCACCAGCACGAACACGACGGCGAAGAACGTGAGGACCCGTCGCACCACCTCGTGGCCGCGCACGTAGCGCAGCCCGGCGCGTGAGGTCGTCGAGATAGCCGAGCGGCTCGCCGTCGCGGAGGAGCCTGGGCACGGGGATCAGCAGGAGCAGCCCGATGCCGATCACCGCGGTGCCGACGTCGACGAACAGGACGGACTGCAGGCCGAAGCTGGCGTAGAGCCACGCGGCCAGCGCGGGCGAGAGCAGCATCGAGCCGGACTGGATGCTCATGTTGATGCCGTTGACGCGCATGAGCCGGTCGGTCGGGACGATCTGCGGCAGCAGCGCGCTCACGGCGGGGACCTGCACGCCCGTCCCCATCGAGCGGATCACGAGCGCGGCGTAGATCAGCCAGAGCGAGTCCGCCCCGCCGGCGAGCAGGACGGCGAGGGCGAGGGTCGCGACGGCGATGGCGGCGTCGGCGCCGATGACGAGCATCTTGCGGTCGAGCCGGTCGGCCCACACCCCGGCGAGCACGGAGACGATGGCCTGCGGGACGAACCCGCACACCAGCGCCGCCATGAGCACGACACCGGACTGCGTCGTGAGGGTGAGGTGCCAGAGGATCGCGTACTGCACCAGCGACGAGCCGAACATCGACACCGTCTGCCCGGCGAGGAACACCGTGGCGTTGCGCACCCAGCGTTCGTAGCCCGCCGGGATCGCGCCAGTCACAGCAGCGAGGTCGGACGCGGCGTCGGGTCGAGGCCGGCGAGCCGGGTCCGAGGTCGGACGCCGGGTCGTCGAGCCGCGTGTGAGCGGAGTCAGGCCGGTCGTCCGAGCGCGCCATGTCGACCCCCCTCCGTCCCGCATCGCGTCGACGCTACCTCCGTGCCGCGCCCCCGCTCCCTCGAGTTACTGCCCGAAACCACCCATTCGGCGGCCCGAAATCAGGGTTTCGGGCAGTAACTCGCGAACGGGGGTCAGCCGCCGGAGAGGGTGCTGAGATCGAGGGTGTCCGCGGCCGGGGGTGCGGTCACCGTGACCGCGGCGCCCCACTCCGAGAAGGTCAGCGCCTCGCCCGGCTTGCCGTTGTCGATCGTGATGGGGAGCGGCTCGCCGGTGTGGCCACCCACAGCTTGCCGTCGGTCGACACGAGCGGGATGGCCGGCTGCCCGTCGACGTCGGCCGGCTCGCCCTTGGTGATCGCGGAGTCGGGCTTGAGCAGGTTCTCGACGGCGATGGTGAAGTCGCCGATCTGGGCGAACGACGCGAAGGACTCGTCCGTGGCCGGTGCCTTGACCCAGCGGTCGCCGATGAGGGTTGCGGTCGCTGCGTTGGCACGCGACGTCCAGTAGGCGGAGTCGCCCTTGAGGTAGACGGCGCCGTCGACGTAGATGACCTGCAGCGTGTCGGTGCCGATCGTGATGGTGCCCGTGCCGCCCGCATCCTTCGACAGCTTCATGTCGATGCCGAACGGCTGGCCGTTGGTCGTGCCCTCGCCCGCGATGTGGACCGAGGTCTGCCCCTTCGCGGCCGCCGCGGTCTTCACCAGGATCTCGTCGGCGGTCAGGTCGGCGACACCGTTGCTGGACGCCGACGTGCTCGACGACGCGGAACCGGTGCTGCTGCCGCAGCCGGTCAGCGCCACCAGTGCCACCGCGGCGATGACGGTGAGGGCCTTGGTCACGCGCATGAGGACTCCGTCCATCGAGGAGCGGAGGGTCCGCGCCAGTTCGCGACGATCGTAACCGCCCGCCCGGATGGGCTCGTCCCTCAGCAGGGGCGATCCGGCAGAGCCGAGTCCCTGTCCCACGCCCCATCGGGTGAGCGGTGCAGCCGACCCAGCCGAGTTCGCGCAGATCAGCGTCCTGCATGGGTGTTTCCGTGCGGGTGAGCGACGTACCGACGGATACCCTGCGGACATGAGCGGAGCAGCGACGAGGGTCTTCGTCGCGCGCCTCGCCGGCATCGCCGTGTTCGACCCGCGCGGCGACCAGGTCGGCAAGGTGCGCGACGTCGTCGTGACGCTCCGGCACGGCACCAACGCCCCCCGCGTCCTCGGCCTCGTCGTCGAGGTGCAGCCGCGCCGTCGCATCTTCTGCCCGATGACCCGGGTCACCAACATCGACGGCGGCGCCGTCGTCACCACCGGCCTGCTCAACATGCGCCGGTTCGAGCAGCGATCGGGCGAGACCCTCGTGCTCGGCGAGCTGCTCGACAAGCGCCGTGACGCTGCTCGAGAGCGGCGAGCAGGTCACGGTCCAGGACGTCGCGATCCAGCAGGAGCGCACCCGCGACTGGGTCGTGAGCCGGATCTTCGTGCGCAAGGCCGGCAGTCCGGCTTCCGTCGCCGCGGCGAGACCCTCGTCGTCGACTGGTAGGCCGTGTCGGGACTGTCGCTCGCCGACGCGAAGCAGGGCGTCGAGAGCCTGCTCGCCACGGTCGAGAACCTGCGCGCCGCCGACCTCGCCAACGTGCTGCAGGAGCTGAGCCCCAAGCGCCGCATCGAGCTCGCCATGGCGCTCGACGACGAGCGGCTCGCCGACGTCCTCGAGGAGCTGCCCGAGGACGACCGGATCGAGATCGTCGCCGCGCTCGAGGGCGAGCGCGCCGCGGACGTCCTCGAGGAGATGGACCCCGACGACGCCGCCGACCTGCTCTCCGAGCTGCCGCCCGAGCAGGCCGAGGCGCTGCTCTCCCTCGTCGAGCCCGACGACGCCGAGGACCTGCGCCGCCTGCTCGCCTACGACGACTACACCGCCGGCGGCATGATGACGCCGGAGCCGGTGATCCTCCCGCCGGACGCCACCGTGGCCGAGGCGCTCGCCCGCGTGCGCGACTCCGACCTCTCGCCCTCGCTCGCCGCGCAGGTCTACGTCGTGCGCGCGCCGTTCGAGACGCCCACCGGCAAGTACCTCGGCGTCGCCCACTTCCAGCGGCTGCTGCGCGAACCGCCGTCGACCCTGGTCTCCGCCGTCCTCGACGACGCCCTCGAGCCCATCGGGCCCGGACGCGCCGCTGAGCCAGGTCACGCGCTACTTCGCGACGTACAACCTCGTCGCGCTGCCCGTGGTCGACGAGAACGACCACCTGCTCGGCGCGGTGACCGTCGACGACGTCATCGACCACATGCTCCCGGAGAACTGGCGCGACTCGGACTCCGAGCGCGACAGCGACGAGGACGAGGCGGTGACCCATGGCGCGTGAGCGCGACGAGCGCCGGGGTCCGCGTCTCGACCAGCCGCTCGAGCGCGGCCTGACGCTGCGCCCGTCGGTCGACCCCGAGCGCGTCGGCCGGCTCTCCGAGCGGATCGCCCGGTTCCTCGGGTCGTGGCGGTTCATCGGCTACATGACGGCGTTCATCGTCGCGTGGGTCGTGTTCAACCTCACGCAACGCGGCCGTCGACCCGTTCCCGTTCATCTTCCTGACGCTGCTGCTCTCGCTGCAGGCGTCGTACGCCGCTCCGCTGATCCTGCTCGCGCAGAACCGCCAGGCCGACCGCGACCGGGTGCAGTACCAGGACGACCGCGCCCGCACCGACCGGCTCATCGCCGACACCGAGTACCTCATGCGCGAGATCGCCTCGCTGCGCATCGCCCTCGGCGAGGTCGCCACCCGCGACTTCCTCCGCAGCGAGCTGCGCGACCTGCTCGACGACCTCGACGAGCGCGAGACGCCGAGCCGGAAGAAGAAGCGGACGAAGCAGGCGGGCGCGGCGGACGCCGAGCCCCTCGACACCGTCGACGCAGGAGCCCAGGCCGGTCGCGGCGACGACGTCCACTCGACCGGCCCGCGCGACGTCTGACGGATCGGACGCTCAGGGGACCCGGGGGTCCTGCCGAGAACACGTCAGTGACGATCCACTCCCCCGCGCGTTCCTTCGACGCCGACGCCGACGCCAGCAACCGCCTGCGGCTGGGCGACACGTTCGTCGCGCTCGGGCTGATCAGCCGCGGACAGCTCGCCACGGCGCTGAACGAGCAGCGCTCCAACGGGGGCAACCCCCGGCTCGGCCGGGTGCTGCTCGAGCTCGGGATGGTGTCCGAGGCCGATGTCTCCCTCGCGCTCGCGACCGCACATCGCCTCCCCCTCATCGACCTCGACGACGTCGCGCTCGATCCCGACGTCGCGCGGCTCATCCCGAGGTCCACGGCCGAGCGCGCCGCCGTCCTCGCCTACGGCCGCAAGCACGACCGGCTGCAGGTGGCCGTGGCCGATCCGGTCGACGTGGTCGCACTGGACGACATCCGGGCGGTGACGGGCATGGCCTCGCTCGACATCCACCTCGCCACCGAGACCCAGATCCGGGCGGCGGTCGCGCTGGCGTGGGCGAACAACGACGAGGTGGAGCTGGTCCGGGACTTCATCGACGAGGTCACGCCGCCACGACGTCGCCATCGACGAGCTCGACCTCGCGCACCGAGGCGGCGACGATCCGCCTCGTCGACCGGCTCATCGGACAGGCTGCCCGCGACGGCGCCAGCGACGTCCACGTCGAGCCGCAGCGCGACGCCGTCCGCATCCGCTTCCGCATCGACGGCGTGCTGCGCGAGGTCATGTCGCTGCCGCGCTCCGGCTACAGCGCCCTGACGGCCCGCCTCAAGATCATCGCGGACCTCGACGTGATCGAGCGCCGGCTCCCGCAGGACGGTCGCGGCCGGGTTCGGGTCGACGGCAGCCGTACCGACATCCGGGTGTCGACCCTTCCCTCGATGCACGGGGAGAAGGTCGTCGTGCGGCTCCTGCCCGGGGCCACGCACCTCCCCCTGCTCGCGTCCCTCGGCGTCGAGCCCGACCACCGGGAGCAGCTGCTCGAGGTCACCCGCCGACCCCAGGGTCTCGTGCTGCTCACCGGCCCGACCGGCTCGGGCAAGACGAACACGCTGTACGCCACGATCTCCGAGGGCGTCGACGCCGAGCGCAACGTCATCACGCTGGAGGACCCGGTCGAGATCGAGCTGCCCGGGATCACCCAGGTGCAGGTCGACGACCGGATCGGCATGGGCTTCTCGCGCGGCCTGCGCGCGGCCCTCCGGCAGGACCCCGACGTGATCCTCGTGGGAGAGGTGCGCGACCGCGACACGGCTGAGCTCGCCGTCCGCGCCGCCCTGACCGGGCACCTCGTGCTCACCACTCTGCACACGCTCGACGCCGCGTCGGCCGTGACCCGCCTCGTCGACATGGGCGTGCCCGCGTACCTGGTCACGTCGTCGCTGGCGCTGGTCGTCTCGCAGCGGCTCGTCCGCGTGCCGTGCCGCGAGTGCTCGGAGCCCGACGTCCCCGAGGACTCGGTGCTGGACTCGCTCGGCATCACCGATCCGGACGGGGACTGGGTCCGCGCCGTGGGCTGCCCGGCGTGCTCGCAGTCCGGCTACCGCGGCCGCACCGCGGTCGTGGAGCTGCTCCAGGTCGGTCATGACGTCCGTCGGGCGCTGCTCGACGGCGAGGGCGAGGCGGGCGTGCGCGCGGCCGCCCGACGCGCGGGCACCCGGTCGCTGCTCGACCACGGCCTCGCCGTCGCCCGGCGTGGCGGCACCACCCTGGCCGAGGTCATGCGCGCGGTCCCCCAAGGGGACGGCGACCCGGTCTGACCGGCCGCTACGCGCCCCGGCGCGGCACGTAGCATCGAGGACATGTCCGACGCGCTTCTCGACCTCATCGATGCTGCCCTCGCGACCGTCGAGGACCCGGAGATCCACCGGCCGATCACCGAGCTGAAGATGGTGAAGTCCCGCGACGTCGTCGACGGCGTCGCGCGTGTCGCGGTGTGGCTCACCGTGTCGGGCTGCCCGATGCGCGACACGATCACGTCGCGGGTGGTCGAGGCCGTCGGTGCGGTCCCCGGCGTGACCGCGGTCGAGGTCGAGCTCGACGTCATGAGCGAGGAGCAGCGCAAGGAGCTGCGCACGAGCCTCGTCGGGCACGACGAGCGGGAGATCGTCTTCACCAAGCCCGGCAACCTCACCCGCGTCTACGCCATCGCCTCGGGCAAGGGCGGGGTCGGCAAGTCCTCGATCACCGCGAACCTCGCCGTGCAGATGGCCGCGTCGGGTCTCACCGTGGGGCTCGTCGACGCCGACATCTACGGCCACTCGATCCCGCGGATGCTCGGCGCCACCGACGCCCCCACCATGGTCGAGGGCATGATCATGCCGCCGCAGGCGTACGGCGTCCGGCTCATCTCGATGCTGCCGTTCAAGCCCGGCGGCGTCTCGCAGCCCGTCGCGTTCCGCGGCCCGATGCTGCACCGCGCGCTCCAGCAGTTCCTCGCCGACGTGTGGTGGGGCGACCTCGACGTCCTCCTGCTCGACCTGCCGCCGGGCACCGGCGACGTCGCCATCTCCGTGGCGCAGCTGCTCCCGCAGGCCGAGCTCATCGTCGTCACCACCCCGCAGACCGCGGCTGCCGAGGTCGCGATCCGCGCCGGCATGCTGTCGCAGCAGACGAAGACCCGGGTGAGCGGCGTCATCGAGAACATGTCGTCGTTCCCCTGCCCGCACTGCGGAGAGCCGATGGACCTCTTCGGCACCGGCGGCGGACAGGTGGTCGTCCGACACGCTCACCCGCGAGCTCGGCACGGACGTCCCGCTCCTCGGGCGCGTCCCCTTCGACGTGCGCCTGCGCGAGGGCGGCGACAACGGGAACCCGCTCGTGCTCACCGATCCCGACTCCCCCGCGGCGACCGTGCTGCGCGAGCTCGCGGGTCGCCTGGGCACCCGCGCCCGCGGGCTCGCCGGGATGTCGCTCGGGCTCACGCCCGCGGGTCGACTCTGACCATGCGCTCGGCGCTCCCGACCCCGGCCCGCTGGTCGGATCCCGCGTGGCGCGAGTCGATCCTCGCCTGGACCGACGTCGAGCTCGCGCGGATCGGCCGCACCCGGACCGGCGTGGAGCACGCCCGCGATCGTCCCTGGTCCACGGTGGTGCGCATCGAGACCGGCACGGAGTCCTTGTGGCTCAAGGCGAACGGCGACGGGACGCGGTACGAGGCTGCGCTTCTCGACGCCCTCGCCCGCCTCGGGGCACCGGACACGCCGCGTCCGCTCGCCGTCGAGGTTGCCGAGGGCTGGACACTGCTCCCCGACGGCGGTCGCACCCTGCGCGACACTCACGGCGGCCACACGCCGGTCGAGACATGGACCGACCTCCTCATCGCCTACGCCGCACTGCAACGCAGCCTCGAGCCGCAGGTCGACTCCCTGATCGCCTGCGGCGCACCGGATCTGCGGCCCGCCGCGATGCCCGCCGCGCTCGAGTCCGACCTCGACCGGCTGGCCCGGACCGAGGGTCCGGCCCACCTCGACGCCGACGACGCCGCGAGGCTCCGCGGCCTGCTGCCGGCGTATGCGGCCGCGTGCGAGGAGCTGGCCGCCGGCGGCATCGCACCGACGCTGCAGCACGACGACCTGCACGACAACAACGTCTTCGCCCGGGACCTGGTCGTCTTCGACTGGGGCGACGCCGTCGTCGGTCACCCGTTCGGCACCCTGCTCGCGACCCTGCGATCCGTCGCGTACTTCCACGAGCTCCCGGCCGACGACCCCGCGCTCGTGCGGCTGGTCGACGCCTACACCGAGGCCTGGACCGACGTCGCTGATCGCCCGACCCTGCGGCGCCAGGCCGAGCTCGCGCTGCGCGTGGGTCCGCTGACCCGCTCCGGAGCCTGGGGTCGTGCGCTCGCCGGCGCCGACGACGCGGCCTGGGCCGAGGACGGCAACGCCGTGCCCGGCTGGCTGCTCGAGCTGCTCGAGCCGGACCTCCCGCTCCGCCCGGCCCTGCTCGGCTGACCCGCGCGACCCGGCTCTCCGCAAGAACTTTCCCGCCGCGTGTATCACCGCGGCGGTTCGTCGCTCTTCCTGGTGTCCGACTCCATCGTCGGCCCGCCCGCGGGTCCGGCCTCCCGCTAGGAGAGAACCCATGCGACTCAACCCTGGACTGCAGCGCGCCATCTCGATCGGTCGCCGTTCCGACCGCCGGCTCGAGCGCACCGCGGTGCTGCCCGGCCGCTCGGTCACGTGGCGTCCGCCGGTGAACCTGGCCGGACTCCTCGAGCTGAGCTTCCGCCCCCGTCTCGCCTGACGTCGGACTCCGACACCACGACATCGCACGGCAACGCACCACCCCGCACGACGCACCACCCGCACGACCACCACCCATCCGAGGCACCATCCCGAAAGGAACCGTCATGACCACCATCACCACCTCCCCGAGCCCCCAGCTCAGCCGCACCCCGCTGCTCGTCGGGCTCGGCATCGCCGGCGTCGTCGCGGTCACCGCGGTCGTCGTCCCCAAGGTCCTCACGCAGTCGAGCACGACGTCGGCGACGACCACCACGGTCGGCGTCCCGTCGCTCAGCCAGCTCGACTCGGCCGACCGCAGGGCGATCGCCGCAGCGGTCGCGGAGGCCCAGGCCCAGCACGCGCTGGACATCAAGGCGAAGTCGGTCGCGCACCAGTCCGGCTCGTTCGCCGCAGCCGTCCCGGTGATCCGCACCGAGACCAACGCCCAGGTGGGCGGCGGGCACCTCACGTACCCGTTCACCGGCAGCTCCGGCGTCGCCATGGTCTACAACGGCTGCTGCCTCGTCCCGGCCGAGACCGTGAGCGTCCCGATCGTGCGGCCCGAGGCCGTCCAGCAGATCCCCGGCAAGCTCGGCACCTACCCGTACAACCCCGCCGGCGCACAGGGCAAGCACACGGTGTGGAACGACTCGTTCGTCCCGCCGTACGACGACCCCGAGTGGGCCGAGCTCATCCACCGGCACTACTACGGGACCTCCGTGGGCACCGGCGGACGCGGCGGAGCCGACTGAACCACCACCTGCTCGACCGGTGCGGGGGTCACGATGCGCAGGCATCGCGACCCCCGCACCAGCAAATGCCTGGTCAGGGTCCGGAAATCGGCGCGATACTGCGGATCGGGGAGGTAGCCGTGTCCACACCCACCGCTCGTCAGGACGACGTGGGCCCGCTGCTCGCAGCGGCAGCCTCGGGCGACAGCACTGCCTGGGACACGCTCGTCGCACGGTTCACCGGCCTGCTCTGGGCCACCGCCCGGGCCCACCGGCTCTCGCCCGCGGATGCCGCCGACGTCGTCCAGACCACGTGGCTGCGGCTCGTCGAGAACCTCGAGCGCATCGACGACCCGGAGCGCCTCGGCGGCTGGCTGGCCACCACGGCCCGCCGCGAGTGCCTCCTGGTGCTCCGCCGATCGCACCGGGAGCCGCCGGTCCCCACCGACTCCGTGTTCGACCAGATCCCCGACCCCCGCGGCTCGCTCGACTCGTCGCTGCTGGCCAACGAGCGCGACGCCACGCTCTGGCTCCTGTTCGAGGAGCTGCCCGACCGGTGCCGCAGGCTGCTGCGGATCCTCGTCGCCGACTCACCGCTGACCTACGCCGACATCGCCCACGCGCTCGACATGCCTATCGGCAGCATCGGTCCGACGCGGCAGCGCTGCCTGTCGCAGCTGAGGGCCCTGGCCGTCGACGCCGGGGCGCTCGACCCCGAGGACGCCGGCCTGGACCTGTCCGACTCCGCACCACACCCGACCTCGACCCAGGGAGGTGCGCGATGAGCACCGCCGACGACCGGCTGGAGACCCGCCTCCGCGCGCTCGTGTCCGCCGCCGACCCCACCCCGGAGCTCGTCCTCGAGTCCGCGCGCGCCGCCTTCGCGATGCGCGACCTCGACGCCGAGCTCGCCACGCTCGTCGCGGACTCCGCCATCGACGACGCGGGCGTCCTCACCCGCTCGGTCGTGGCCGACGTCCGCATGCTGTCGTTCTCGTGCGGCACCGTGACCGTCGAGCTCGACGTCGACACCGATCCGTTCACCCGATCGCTGCGGCTGCGCGGCCTCGCCGTGGGCGCCACCGGGGACGTCGTGGTGGTGCGTCCGGGTCGCGGACCGGCGTACCGCTCGACGACGACGGCCGGTTCGGCCTCGACGACGTGGCCCCCGGACCCCTGCGCCTCGAGCTCACGACGCCCGACGGCCGGCGCGTCACGACGTCCTGGGTCAGCGTCTAGGTCCGCCGTGGCGGAGGCCACCGAGCTCGCCGACGCCGCCCTCGCGCTGGTCGGGCGCGACCCGCGACTGGCGCTCGCCGAGGCTGATGCCGTCGTCGCCTCGAACCCACGACCACACACCCCCGACGACGTCCGCGCTGTCGCGACAGCGCATCGGGCGGCCGGACTCGCACTGCGGGGGCTGAGCGAGCTCGTCGAGTCAGAGCGGCGGATACGTCGCGCGGTCTCCACCGCCGAGCGCGCCGGGCTCGACGAGGTCGCGGCGGAGGCCCGGATGAGCCTGACGTTGGTGCTCATCGAGCGTGGGAAGCTGCGCGCCGCGCTCGCGACGATCGACCACGCGTCGGCGATCCTGACCGGCAACTCGGCCGCCCGCGCACGGACGATGCGCGCCATGGTGCTGCACCGCGCCGGGCATACCCGTGAGGCGCTGGACGAGTACGCCGCGGCCTTCCCGGAGCTTCAGCGCACGCGGGACACGGAGTGGGAGGCGAGGCTGCGGAACAACCGCGCGCTGCTTCTGGCCGAGTCCGGCGACACCGCAGGGGCGATCGCGGACCTCGAGTGGGCGCGCGCCTACGACGTCGAGAACGGCCAGACGACCTCGGCCGCGGACGCGCTCTGGAACATGGGGCTGATCCTGGGGTTCGGCGGCGACATCCCGGCCGCGCTCGAGCTGTTCGACCGCGCGGAGGTCGAGTGGGCCGGACTCGACCGCCCCGAGCTCTGGGTGGGTCGGGCCGAGGTGCTCCTGAGTGCCGGCCTTGTGGCGGAGGCGGTGACCAACGCCCGCCAGGCTGTCGCGTGGCTGAGCGAGCGCGGCTGGGTCTCGCTCGAGGCGGAGGCACGTCTGCTCCTGTCACTGAGCCTGCTCGCCGGACCGTCGCCCGACCTCGCCGAGGCCGCCGCACACGGTCGCGTGGCGCGGACCCTCTTGGCGACCCAGGATCGGCCGGCGTGGGAGGCCCTGGCGCGCTATGCGGTCATGAAGGCAGAGCTGCTCGGCGCACCCACCAACCGGGATCTCGACCGGACCGTCCGGGTCGCGTCGGTGCTGCGCGACATCGGATGGGACGCGCACGCGGCCGACCTGCGCGTCACCGCGGGTCGGGCTGCTCTGGATCGAGGGGATGTCGCCCGCACGCGGACGCTCCTCGGACCGCTCGCCGCGCGGGACAAGGTCGCGAAGCTCGACGTGCGCAGCCGAGCCTGGTTCGCCAAGGCGCTCCTGGCGGAGGCGGACCACGACGTCACGGCGGCCGACGCCGCGCTGCGCCGGGCGTGGAAGGTGGTCGAGACCCAGCGGACGCTGCTCGGTGCGACCGAGCTGCGGGCCGGGGCGGCGACGCACGCCGTCGCGATCGTGGCGAGCCGGGTCCCGGTTGGCCGTGGAGCGAGCTTCGGCGTCCGCTGCGTTCGACTGGGCGGAGCTCGGTCGGGCGGCGGTCCTGCGGTACCAGCCTGCAGTGGCCCCCCGCGATCCCGACGTCGCCCGTGCCCTCACGCGGTTGAGGTGGGCGACGCAGTCCGACGAGGTCGCTCGGCTCGAGGGCATCCGCGACGTCGGCGCCGCGTCCGCCCGCACCCGAGTGGAGGCCGAGGTCGTGCGGCTGACCAGGCAACGCGCGGGAGAGCGCGCCGGGATCGCGCCCGTGTCGGCTCCACAGGTCCGCGCGTGCCTTCGGAACGAGTCCTTCGTCCAGTTCCTGACGGTCGGGAGCGAGCTCTGGGCCGTCACCGTCCGGTCACGCGGCATCTCGCTCACACCGCTCGGTGGCTGGGACGCCGTCGCTGCCTCGATCGACACGCTGACGTTCGGGCTAGGTCGCATCCTTTCCGGGTTCGGGACCGGACCGGGCCTCGTCGCGGCCGGGCAGGCCTGCTCCAGGGCCGCGGCGTTCCTCGATGCTGCCCTCCTCGCCCCGCTTCGCCGCCCTGGTCGGCGACACGGATCTTGTCCTGTGCCCCACCGGTCGGCTCACCGCCGTGCCCTGGGCGATGCTGCCGAGCGGTCGCGGACGTACCGTGCGCATCGCGCCGTCCGCCACGGTCTGGTGTCGGGCGCGGCAGCTTCCGTATGGTCCGGATCGTCACGTGCTCGCCGTCGCCGGCCCGCGGCTGCCCGGAGCTGAGGCGGAGGTCGGCGACGTCGCCGCGCTCCACCCGGGCAGCACCAGGCTCGTGGGCGACGAGGCCACGGTCGCGCGCGTACTTGAATCGGCATCCGACGCGTCCGTTCTTCACCTGGCGGCGCACGGGCGCCTGCGAACTGACAACCCGCTGTTCTCCACCCTCGAACTGGCAGACGGGCCGCTCACCGGCTACGACCTCGAGTCGATGACGCGGGCGCCGGACTCGGTGGTGCTCTCCGCGTGCAGCTCGGGTGCCGGTCACGCCACGGTGGCCGACGAGACGCTCGGGCTGGCCTGGACCCTCCTGGGGCTCGGGACCGCCGGCGTGGTCGCCCCGCTGCTGCCCGTCCCTGACTCCGCGACACGTCATCTCATGGTCGCCCTGCACCGGCGACTCGCCGCGGGGCTCGGGCTGGCGGATGCCCTTTCCGCGGCGCAGGCGGAACCCGACCCCGACGACCTCATGGCGGTCGGGGTCGCGTCCGCATTCGTCGCCTACGGGTCCTAAGGATTCGCGTCCGGGTAGCGAGGGTCGATGGCGACGCCCATCACGCGGGGGTCCCACATGATCTGCCCAGTCCCTCGCGGCGGCTCGTCACCGGCCAGCTGCTGCTCCGCGAGGCGCTCGGTGAGCAGGTGATCCCATGCCTCGAGCCCGGTGGTTCCGGGGGCGAGGAGACCGAGTCGGCGCACGATCTCCGCGGCGACGATCGGGGCGGCGAACGACGTGCCGGTCCAGCGCACGACGCCCTCCAGTCGCTCCTTGTACGTCGCCGTCACGGGGAAGTCGCCGAAACCGGTCGCCCCGAGGATCCCTTCGCCGAGTGTCGAAGCATCGACCCAGTCGCCGCTGTTGCTGAAGCTCGAGCGACGCAGCTCCGGGTCGAGCGATGCGACGGCGACGACCTCGGGCATGGCGGCCGGCCAGAAGGGGCGGTCCTCGAGCCCGTTGTTTCCTGCGGCAGCCACGAAGACCGTGCCCTCCTGCCAGGCGGCGATGGCGGCGCGGAGGCCCAGCGGCACACGGTCCTTCTCGTAGACCACGTCGACGTCGTTGCCGTTCGCATCCTTCTCCGTGTAGGTGGCGTCGTCCGTGTATCCGCCGAACGACAGGTTGACGACGGCGATGGGCGGGACGCCAGGGTTTTCGGTGAAGGTCGCGCGTAGGCGTTCGAGCGCCAGGACGATGTCGCTCTCGGTCCCGAGACCGTCGGGGTCGAGGACCCGGGTGGAAGCGATGCTGACTCCCTGCCCGGCCATACGCTGGATCACGTAGCAGATGAACGTCCCGTGGCCGGCTTCGCCCGCGAGGTCGCCTGCCTGCTGCCCCGGCGGGTGCATCGCGTCGACGTCCCGGTTCGGGTCGGTGACGACCTGGTTCAGGATCCCGCCGGGACTCTCCACGACGACCCCGGTGTCGAGCACCGCGACGACCGGTGGGCCCGAGCCCCAGGTCAGGACCGGCAGGTCGGCCGCCGGCCACGGAGCTGTCGCAGGGCCGCCGCGGAAGATGTACCCGGCGGGCTCGCCCGCCAGCACGTAGTGCGGGGCGACATCGCACACGGTGGGATCGGCACGGCCCTTGGCCAGAGCATCAAGCTTCGCGGCGCGAACGGGAACGGGCTCGGGGTCCTGCCCCACAGGGTCGTAGTCGAACAGGCGCAGCCCGACCCGGGGCAGCCAGGCCTCGCGGTCCGACACGTCGGTGTACTCGGGACCGTCGAGGACATCGGCGATCGCCTGGGCGGCCTGCTCGGTCATGAGCAGCTGACCCGGGACGTACTGGATCCCGCCCCCCTCGCTGTCCACGCCCGCGACAGGGAACCCGTCGGGGCCGTCGCGCTCGGCGATGCGGGTGGCTCGTTGGTCGCGCCAGAAGTCAGCCATGTGCCCTCCTCAGGGCAGCGGGGCTCCGATCGCACCTCACGACCGGCAGCCTGGAGCGGGCAGCGCACGCGAGCGCACGCCTTACCCCCAGGCGAGTCGCGTCCTGATACACGCGGCGACGAGGAATCCCGACTGGCGGTGGTCGCTCCGGTGTTCGTGACGCCGAGGTTCCCACTCAATCCGCAGGGGCGCGACCGATTTCCGTTGAGCCGTTGTGTATTACCGGGATGTCCCGTGGACGCCCGCGCACGAATTGCGCCGAGTCCGACCGAGTTGTCCCGAAATCAGGTGGCGTCCGCGTCGAACGCGGCGGGAGGCGCGGCCGGGGGCGCACCGCGGCGGGATCGGTCCGACGTGGCGCCACGACCGGCGGCACGGCCGGGACGTCGGGCGCGCTCGACTTCGTGACGTCGTCCATCACCGAGGAGATGATGCGGCGCGGGTGGAGGTCCGCGATGTCCTTGACCGACTGGCGCAGGTCGTCGGTGATCGTGGGATCGAGGTCGGCGGCGGCGACGAGCTCGCGGCGCGCGTTCGTGGCCTGCTCGCGCAGCACGCGGAGCCAGCTTCACGCCCTCGGCGATCGCCTTGGGCAGCTTGTCCGGGCCGAGGATGAGCACGGCGATGACGGCGATGACGAGGAACTCGCCCATCCCGATGTCGAACATGCCTGCTCCTCCTCTCCGCGACCGGAAGGCGCCCACGCCCGGTCGGGGTGAGCGCCTCCAGGGTAGGGCCTCGATCAGCCGGTGGAGCTGTCCGCGGCGAGGACGACCTCGACGTCGCGCGAGCCGGTGCCGTCCTTGATCCCGAGGTGATGGTGTCTCCCGGCGCGTGCGTGCGGATCGCGACGACGAGCTCGGTGGAGTCGTCGATCGGTCGACCCTCGACCGTGAGGATGACGTCGCCGGCCTTGAGGCCCGCCTTCGTCCGCCGGTCCGCCCGGGGTCACGCTCGGCGATCTGCGCGCCGTCGCCGGTGTACTGGACGTCGACCTGCACGCCGATGATCGGGTGCGAGGACGTGCCGGTAGCTGATGATCTCGTCGGCCACGCGCTTGGCCTGGTTGATCGGGATGGCGAAGCCGAGGCCGATCGAGCCGGCCTGCTGACCCGGCGCTCTGGCCGAGCGAGGCGATGGCCGAGTTGACGCCGATGACCTTGCCCTCGGCGTCGACGAGCGGTCCGCCGGAGTTGCCGGGGTTGATCGCGGCGTCGGTCTGGATCGCGTTGATGAAGAGCTCTCGCCCCCGGAACCGCCGGCGGTCACCGGGCGGTTGAGCGCGCTGATGATGCCGGAGGTGACGGTGCCCTCGAGGCCGAGCGGCGAGCCGATGGCGATCGCGGTGTCGCCGACGACGATGCCGTCGGAGTTGCCGAGCGTCGCGGTGGCCAGCCCCTTCGGCGTCGACCTTGATCACCGCGAGGTCGTAGGACGCGTCGCGGCCCACGATCGTCGCGGGCTTGGTGGTGCCGTCCTGGAAGGTCACCGAGAGCGTGCCGCCGTGCGGCCGCGTCGGCCACGACGTGGTTGTTGGTCAGGATGTAGCCGTCCTCGCGGATCACGAAGCCCGAGCCGGTGCCGCCGTCGGCCGCCGTTGCGCTCCTCGATCTGCACGACGGTCGGGAGCACGGCGGCCGCGACGGCGGCGACCGAGCCCTCCGGGCGCGGCGACAGGTCGGCCTCGGTCTGCGGGATCACGGCGCCCGCGGAGGTGGTGCGCGAGCTGTCGATGCGCTCGGCGACGACGTAGCCACCGACCCCGCCGATCGAGGCCGGCGACGAGCCCGGCGGCCACCGCGATCGCGACGAGCTTGCCGCCGTTGCCGCCGCTCTTGGCGGGCGCCGGCTCGGTGGTGCCAGGGAGGAACGGGGGCTCGTCGGCCGACCACGGGTCGCTCAGCTGCTCCGAGGGCGCGCCCTCGCACCGGGTGCGGGGTCGGCCACGGCTCGCTCAGCGACGGCGTCTCCACCTCGGGCTCGGCGAGCGCGATGGCGGACAGCGGCGGCTCGAAGCCGGACGAGGCCTCGAAGCCGGACGAGTAGGACGACGGTGCCGGCGGACCGGACACCCGAGCGGCCGGGTCCGGCGCCGGGTAGCCGGTCGTCTGCGACGCGCCGACGACCGCCGTGGCGGCGTTCGGGTCGACGACGGCGGTGTCGTAGGTCGGTCCCGCGTCGAGGTCGGACGGCGCGGCGACGGGCGCGGGGCTCGGGGGGACGGCCCGGAACGGGCTGTCGGAGTCGGGCACCGGCTGACCCTCAGGTCGCTCGTCGGTCATCGGTCTCTCCTGCGTCTCGTCGATCGGGGACTCACCACGGTCCTCGTCGGATCCCCCGCGGTACGTCGTCATCCTCTGGCCCGCTCCCATGCGCGCGCTGCGTGCCACCTGTGAGGGTGCTGAGAGTGCGGAGTCCCAGCGTGGTACCCGCGGCGTCCCCGCGCCAATCCTCGTCCGCCGTCCGGGTCAGCGCCGCGTGCCGGGCCGGCGGGGTCAGGCGGCCTCGAGCGGTATGTCGGTCCCGGTCGCCGCCACGCCGACCCCGTCCGGAGTCACCGTCACCGAGGTGATCGTCAGCCCGAAGGGCAGGTCCGTGGCCGGCACCACCAGCGCGGCGACCCGGTCGGTCACGTCCTGCGGGATCGAGTCGCCCGAGACCGTCACGCCGAGGATCTCGACCGAGTCGAGGTCGAACGCGACGGCGCCGTCCCTCACGACCGGGGTCACCCGCACGGTGACCGGCAGGTTCGCCGACGTCACCACGAGCAGCCGCGCCCTCGGGCACGCACGGTCCAGTCGTGTGCCGAGCTCGCCCTGCAGCGTGGCGGTCGGGACCACGGCGCTCGCGTCCACGGTCTGCGCCGTCCGCGGCTCCGACGTGGACACGTCGTAGAGGTCGACGACGACGTCGTCGAGCGTGACGCCGGCGGACGCCGGGACCCCGGTCATCGGCACGGTGACGTGGTCGAGCGACCCGCCCGCGCCTGCGTCAGCAGCGGCACGCCGTGCACCTGCGTGGACACGGCCTCGGCGTCGGCGAACTCCGCCTGGACCTTCTCGGTGATGGCGCGCTCGGCCGCGGACGCCGCGACCCGGTCGGCCCCCACCCCGCCGATCACGACGACGCCGAGCAGCGCCCCCGTCACGATCAGCGGCCTTCCTCACGATCCACCTCCGGTGATCCGCTCCCAGCCGCGGGCGATGCGGGCGCCGATCGAGTTGTCGACCTCCGGCTCGGCCGGAGGCAGGGCGGCGAGCACGCTCGAGGCGAGCGTCTTCGAGTCGAGGGCGTCGTCGGACACCAGGGTGAGCACCGAGCCGCGGCACTCCCACACGACGGTGGCGCTCGGCACGGTCGACAGTGCCGCCGCGCATCCAGGCGTACCGGCCGTCGAGCTCGGTACGGCGGAACCCCCGCGCCTCGAGCCCGGCGGCGTCCTCGTCGGATGATCTCGCCCTCGAGGGAGAACAGCGACACGCTCTGACGAGCCCGTCGGAGAAGAGCTGGTGCACGACCGGCTCGGCTCGCCACGGCGCCCGCCGGCGCCTCGACGCGCGTCGAGCAGCGTCAACCCGCCGGGGAGGGACTCGGGGCAGGCGCACCCTGCCTGGCGCGGCCTTGCCCAGCGCCGACGGTGTCGAGCGGTGCGGACCAGTCGTCGGCCTTCTGTGTCGGCATGGCGCTGGGGGTCGCCGGGGTCGGGTCGAACGTGGTCGAAGCCGGCCTGGCTCCACGCCAGGCCGGACGGGTCGACGAGCTCCTTGCGCAGCAGCAGCCCGGTGGCCGGTCGACCCAGTAGCGCGCGGCGACCAGGCCCGTCGGCGTCCACCGCGACCACCGCCTCCGCGGGCCGCCCCGCGACGCGCATGTCGAGGTCGGCGTCGCGCAGCACGCGGTAGTTCACGCTTGAGCAGGGCCAGCGGCCGGCCGTCGTCGGCGAACGACCCGGATCGGCCGTCAGGAGCGAAGCTGCGCCGACTCGTCCGGCGGCACCGGACTCGATGGCAACCGTGCCGCGACCCGGGACGTGGACGCAGGTCGGTCGTCGTGGTGGTCGCCGCTGCGGTCGACGGTGACCGCGCGCCCGGCGTAGGCGACCTTCGAGGCGGCCGCGGCGAGGCCTTCGCCAGCAGGCGCGACGGCGCACGTCGTCGTCCGGGGTCATCGCGGCCCTGTCGGACTCCACGGCAGCGGTGTCGACGCGACCCGTCCAGCCCGGTCCAGCCGTCGGCCTCGGCGCTCTGTGCGCGGTGCCGAGCCGAGGCCGGCAGGCGAGGAGAGGGCGAGCACCCCGACGCCGGTGACGGCGCCGAGCACGACGAGGGCGCGGCGGCTCACGGCTGGTGTCGTGGACGAGCCCGACGGCCCGTGGCGGCCGTGACGATGCGAGGGCCGGAGAACGGCATCTGGTCGGCGCTGATCTCGTGCGCGTCGGTGAGCGCGTCGACCACGGGGGCGATCGCGGGGCGCGTGCGGGCCGGGCCGCAGACCGCGGCCGAGCCGCCGCCGACGACCGCGACCACGGCCAGCGCCGCGGCCCCGGCCGCCGAGGCGACGCGCGATCCGCCGTGCGGTGGCGGCGCCGGCGCACCGGACGGGCCGGCTCGAGGTGTCGGACGCCGGGCCGTACGCCGGCAGCGCCCGCCGGGCGGCGTGCCGGCCGTCGGCCTGCGCCGGGATCGAGCGGCGAGTCGGCGGGCGGCGATGCCGCGCAGGCGCGTCGAGCAGGTCGTACGGCGCGCTCGAGCGGGGCGGTCGCCCGACGCGCGAGGTGCGAGCGCACCTCGCGCTGCGTCTCGAGGGCCGCACGGCAGCCGGCGGCAGAGCGCGACGTGGGCTGTAGGCCCGCTCGGCTGCGGCCGGGTCGAGCCGGCCGTCGGCGAGATCGGCGATCTTGTCCCCGAGGCAGCGCCCGGGACGCGCTGCGTTCACACCGGCCCCCGGGACGGCAGCCGCTGGGCGGTGGCCGGGGTGCGGTGCGCGAGCGCGTCGCGCAGCTGGGAGCGCCCGCGGTGGATCCGCGAGCGGACGGTGCCGAGCTTGATGCCGAGCAGGTCCGAGATCTCCTCGTAGGTGAGGCCCTCGATGTCGCACAGCACGACCGCGACGCGGAAGTCCGGCGGGGAGGGCGTCGAGCGCGGCCTGGACGTCGTCGGTGTAGGTGCGGTCGTCGAGCAGCTGCGCCGGGCCGGTCTCGCGCGCTGGCGAGGCGGTCGGCGGCGTCGTCGGGGAGCGCGTCGAAGCGGATCCGCGCCTTGCGGCGCACCTGGTCGAGGAACAGGTTCGTGGTGATCCGGTGCAGCCAGCCCTCGAACGTGCCGGGCGTGTACTGCGAGAGCGACCGGAACACCCGGACGAAGACCTCCTGGGTGAGGTCCTCGGCGTCGTGCTTGTTGCCGGTCAGGCGGTAGGCGAGGCGGTAGACCCGCGCGCCGTGGTCGCGGACGACGTCGTCCCAGGACGGAGCGGCCCAGGGCGCGGGCGGGGCCTGGGGGCCCTCGGCGGGGCGTCGCGGCTCGAGCAGTGGGGTGACCATCTGGTCAGGCACCTCCAGGCCGGCCACGTCCCGGTCGAGCAGGGCGAGGCTGTGCCGCCCCTCCGGTCGTGAGGTCCATGGTGCCTTCCCTGTGCCCGCCGCGTGCGAAACCCCGTGAGCACGACCGGCGACGCTGAGAATCGACTGAGAGGCCCCCGATCCGGGCACCGTCGGGGGTCGGCACGTCCGTCCCCACGACGATCGCGGAGCACCACGAGGGCGTCCCGCAGGTCTCCCGGGCCCGCGGCCGCGGCGCCACCGCTAGCCTCGCCGCTGTGGACAATGACGCCCGACGCGCTCGCCCCGTTCCGCTCCAGCTGGGAGTACGCCGAGTCCTTCGTGCCCGAGGACGCCGTGCTCGCCGACGCGCGCTGCGCGCGCGGAGGAGGTCGGCTGCGTGCCGATCCGGCGCCGGCGGCGGTGTCGGCGCTCCGCTTCCTCGCGGCGCTGCTCGACGCCCGCTCGGTGGTCGAGATCGGCACCGGCACCGGCGTCTCGGGCGTGTGGCTGCTCCGCGGGATGCGCGCCGACGGCGTCCTGACCAGGTCGACATCGAGGCCGAGCACCAGCGGCACGCCCGCGAGGTCTTCGCCGCCGAGGGCGTCGCCCGCCTCGCGCGCCCGCCTCATCACCGGTCGCGCCCTGGAGGTGCTGCCCCGCCTCGCCGACGCGTCCTACGACCTGGTGCTCGTCGACGGCGCCAAGGACGAGTACGCCGGAGTACGTCGAGGAGGCGGCCCGCCTGCTGCGACCGGCGGCGTCCTGGCCATCGACAACGCCTCTGGCACGACAAGGTCGCCGACCCGGCGCAGCGCGACCCCGACACGATCGCCATCCGCGGCACGCTCAACGCCCTCCGCGAGGACGAGCGCTTCGTCGTGGCGCTGCTGCCCGTGGGTGACGGTCTCCTCACCGCGGTCCGCCGCTGAGGGCGGACGCCCCCCGTGCATGGCGAAGGCCCCACCCCCGCGGGGTGGGGCCTTCGCCGTGACCACTCGGCTGAGAACGCTCAGCCGGCAACGGTCGTGAGCTGGGCACCGAGATCGCGCGCCTCGTCGGGGGTCAGCTCGACGACCAGGCGTCCGCCACCCTCGAGCGGGACGCGCATGACGATGCCGCGACCCTCCTTGGTGACCTCGAGCGGGCCATCGCCCGTCCGCGGCTTCATCGCAGCCATGCTGCACCCCTTTTCGCATCGGTCGCGCCGCTCGACGAGCCGGCGCGATCTCCTCGGGGACCAGTATCCCTGATCGCGAGAGATGCCCCCAACCACGGGCCCTGTCGCCACCCGTTCCGGGCCCCGCCGGGCGGAGACGAGGTGCGTCGCGGCTCAGGCCGCGGTCGCGTCGCAGCCCTCGAGGTGGTCGTCGACGAGGCCCATGGCCTGCATCGCGGCGTACATCGTGGTGGGCCCGACGAAGACGAACCCGCGGCGCTTCAGCTCCTTGGCGAGCGCGAGCGACTCGGGCGTGAGGCCGGCGAGGTCGGCGATGGAGCGCAGCCGGACCGCGGGGCGCCGGGGCGCGAAGCCCCAGACCAGGCGGTCGAGGGCGCCGTCGCCGTCGGCCTCGATCAGGTCGAGGGCCGCGCGGGCGTTCGTGATGGTCGGCGTCGACCTTGGCGCGGTTGCGCACGATGCCGGCGTCGGCGAGCAGCCGGTCGCGGTCCGGTCTCGCCGAACGCCGCGACCGCGGCGAGGTCGAAGCCGGCGAAGGCCGCGCGGAACCCGTCGCGCTTGCGCAGGATCGTGAGCCAGGAGAGCCCGGACTGGAACGCCTCCAGCGTGATGCGCTCGAAGATCGCGGTGTCGCCGTGCGACCGGGCGGCCCCACTCGGTGTCGTGGTAGGCCGCGTAGTCCGGGGTGGATGCGCCCCACGGGCAGCGCGCCACACCGTCGCCGCCGACGACGACGCCGGTGCCCGGGGTCATGCGCCGTGCTCCTCCGGGTGGAGCGGGACGTCGTCGACCTCGGACGGCGCGGCCGGCTCCGCGACGCCGGGCGAGGCGTCGCCCACCCGCCTCGAGCTCGGCGATGCGGGCGTCACGGGCGGTGATTCGTCGGCGAGCCGGTCGAGGACGTCGTCGACCTCGTCCATCCGGTAGCCGCGGACGGCGACGGCGAAGCGCACGGCATCGACGTCCTCGCCGACCATCGGGCGGTCGTCGGGCAGGGCGAGCGGCGCGCGGTCCGGACTCGACGTCCGGGAGCTCGCCGAGGCGACCCACCGCGAGCAGGGCGACGACGGCGATCACGGCGAAGCCGACGAGCATGAACACCAGGGTCACGGTCGGCAGGCTCCTCGAGCTCGGTGGGCGGTGGCGCCCTGGATCAGCGCGCCGGGCACGAGCATGCCACGCTGATCCGGCTCGACCCGGCGTGCACCCGGGACGAGTCGCCCACCTCGTCCCGTCAGGAGCCGCCCCCGTGTCGCTGCGCCTCGGCCGCCACGTGTTCGGTGACGACGTCACGATCGTCATGGCGATCGTGAACCGCACGCCGGACTCCTTCTACGACAAGGGCGCGACCTTCTCCGACGACGCAGCGCTCGAGGCGGTCGCGCGCGCCGTCGACGAGGGTGCCGGGATCGTCGACATCGGCGGCGTCAAGGCCGGCCCGGGCGTCGAGGTCGACGCGGACGAGGAGATCCGACGTACCGCGTCGCTCGTCGCCGCGATCCGCACGCGCTTCGACGTCGCGATCAGCGTCGACACGTGGCGGGCCGAGGTCGGGCGGGTGGTGTGCGCCGAGGGTGCCGACCTGCTCAACGACGCCTGGGGTGGTCACGACCCCGACCTCGCTGGGGTCGCGGCGGAGTACGACGTCGGGCTCGTCTGCACCCACACCGGTGGCGCGACTCCGCGCACCCGGCCGCACCGGGTGGAGTACGACGACGTCGTCGCCGACATCGTCGCGCGCACGGTGGCGGAGGCCGAGCGCGCCGTCTCGCTCGGTGTCGCGCGGGAGTCGGTCCTCGTCGATCCCGGCCACGACTTCGGCAAGAGCACCCGGCACTCGCTGGAGGCCACCCGCCGGATCCCCGAGCTGGTGGCGACCGGGTGGCCGGTCCTGGTGTCCTTGTCCCGCAAGGACTTCGTGGGCGAGACGCTCGACGTCGCAGCGCCGGCCGACCGGCTCGTCGGCACCCTCGCGACGACCGCCGTGTCGGCCTGGCTCGGCGCCCGCGTCTACCGGGCGCACGACGTCGCCGCGACCCGTCAGACGCTCGACATGGTCGCGTCCATCCAGGGGGCGCGACCCCCCGCCGTGGCGCGGCGTGGACTCGCCTGAGTCGCTTACCTGACCCGAACGAAGGCGTCACGCGGGTCGGACGCGGCGCGGCGAGGGTGGGTGCACGCGGGGGCGACGAGCCCTCCCTCACCGATCCGGAGCCGTCATGCCCCTCTCATCCCGACTGCGCCGCACTGCCACCGCGGGCGCCTGGCTGACCGCGGGAGCGGTCGGCGCCACCGCCTTCACCGGGCTCGCCGTCGCGGCCGGCCCCGGTGCGACCGGGACCTCCGGAGCCGGCACGTCGGTGTCCGCACCCGAGAGCCTGAGCACGGCCGCAGGCCCTCGGAAGGGCCCGCTCCGCAACGCACTGCACGCGGAGATCACGGTCAGCAAGGACGGCGCCGTCCAGACCATCGCGATCCAGCGCGGCAAGGTCACGGCCGCCTCGGCGACCTCCGTCACGCTGGAGAGCACCGACGGCTACCGCGCCACGTACGTGATCGGCGACGACACGGTGGTGCGCCGCGACCGTGCCGTGGTCGACGGCGACGCTCTCGAGGTCGGTGACCGCGCCCTGATTCGGGCCACCGAGGGGGCGGCCTCCGCGGTGCGGGCCGTGTCGGCCGAGCGCGCGGCGAAGGCGGCCGACGGCTCGGCCGGGGACCCTGCCGGCGGACTGTTCGGCGGGGCGGACCTCGGCGGCTGAGCCTGGGTGCGGTGCGCGCCCCGGTCCGCGTCGTCGCGCGCGGCCGGGCACGCGCACGGCAGACTCGCGCGCGTGACCGGTGTGCTCCCGACCCTCGGCCGTCGCGGCGGCGGCTGGGTCGCGCTGCAGCTCGCGCTGCTCGGCGTCCTGCTCGTGGTCGGCGTCCTCGACCGCAACGGGTGGCCGGAGCAGTACCGCGCCGTGCTGCGCACGGTAGGGGTCCTCGCCATGTCGGGCGGGACCATCGTGGCCGTCCTCGCCCTCACCGGCCTCGGCTCGGCGCTCACCGCGGTGCCGGCGCCACTGCCGGGCCAGCGGCTGCGCACCGACGGCGTCTACGCCCACGTGCGGCACCCGATCTACTCGGCGCTCCTGCTCATCGCGCTGGGCTGGACGCTCGTCACGTCGCCGGTGGGGCTCCTCGTGACCGGCCTGCTCGCGGTGGTCCTCGACGCCAAGCGACGGGTCGAGGAACGGTTCCTGCTCGCCACCTACCCCGAGTACGCCGGGTACCGCCGCGACGTTCGCTGGGCGCTCGTCCCGCACGTGTGGTGACGCCGACTGCGGAGCCGGCCTAGGGCTCGGCCTCGAGCCACTCGGCGGCGGTGGGCTCGGCCGGCTCCTTCTGCCCGGCCTCCGCCCAGCCCCGCTCGATGGCGGTGATGGCGTCGTCGACCGAGGTGGTCCACACGAGCTGCGCCGCGGCGACGTCGCGGACGAAGCCGGCCTGGACGAGGCCGCTCACGAGCAGCGCCAGCGGTTGGAGGTCGCCCCACGGGTCCAGCACCACGATCGGCTTGTCGTGCATCCGCAGGGACCGAGCGACCCAGATCTCGAGGAGCTCCTCGAGCGTGCCGATGCCGCCGGGCAGCGTGAGGAACGCGTCGGCGCGCCGGTCCATCTCGCCCTTGCGCTCGCGCATGTCCTCGGTGACGACGAGCTCGTCCGCGCCGTGGTCGGCGACCTCGAGCTCCACGAGGGCTCGCGGGATCACCCCGACGGTGTGGGCGCCCCCCGCCCTCGCGGCCCGGGCGACCGCGCCCATGCAGCTCACGGAGCCGCCACCGGTCACGAGCGTCCAGCCGCGGCGCGCGATCGCGAAGCCGACCTCGCCCGCGAGGACGGAGTACTTCTCGGCGATCGCATCGCTGGATGCGCAGAACACGGCGACGCTCGGCACGTCAGACCTCCATCGGGGGGTACCACTCGGACGGCGCCGGCTCGCCGTGGCGTCCGCGCATCGCGTCGTCGATGATCGCGACGACCTCGTCGATGTCGTCCGTGACGTGGAGCAGGTCGAGGTCGCGCTGCGAGACCTTGCCGCCCTCGAGCACCGTGCCGCGCAGCCACTCGACGAGACCGCCCCAGTACGCCGAGCCGATGAGCACCACCGGGAACGACGTCACCTTGCCGGTCTGCACGAGGGTCAGCGCCTCGAAGAGCTCGTCGAACGTGCCGAAGCCACCGGGGAACACGACGAACGCCTGGGCGTACTTCACGAACATGGTCTTGCGCGCGAAGAAGTAGCGGAAGTCGACGCCGATGTCGACCCACTGGTTCATGCCCTGCTCGAACGGCAGCTCGATGCCGAGGCCGACCGAGATCCCGCCGGCCTCGCAGGCGCCGCGGTTCGCGGCCTCCATGATGCCGGGGCCACCACCGGTGATGACGGCGTAGCCCGAGCGGGCGAAGGCGGCCGCGAGGCGCTCGGCGTCGGCGTACTCCGGCGAGTCCGTCGGGGTGCGCGCCGATCCGAACATGCTCACGGCCGGTCCGAGGCCGGCCAGCGCGCCGAAGCCCTCGACGAACTCGGCCTGGATGCGCAGCACCCGCCACGGGTCGGTGTGGACCCAGTCGCTCGGACCGCGGGTGTCGAGCAGGCGCTGGTCCGTCGTGGTGGCCGTGACCTGGGACCGGCGGAGGGTGACCGGGCCCTTGGTCCGGGACGGCGTGCGGGCAGGGGGGCCGGGGGTGTCCCCCGACGACGGTACGGAAGTCGTCACCCCCTGACGCTAACCCGTCACGGCCCGTGCGGGACCGACCACCCGCCCGGTTGGCCGTGGTCCGTCGTGTGCGTGAGCGTGGCGTGTCGGCGGCCGCGCGGCGCTCCTGCGGCCGGGCGGCGCTACCGGCGTCGGGCGGCCAGGTAGCCGAGGACCATGCAGGCCACGAACAGCACGACGAACAGGACGGTGAGGGCGAGCAGCGCGGCGCTGACCTCCACCGTGCCGTCGGCCGCGGGAACGAGCATCTGGGACAGCACGACGGTCAGGGCGAAGGCGCCCAGCCCGCACGCGAGCGACCCGCCGACCAGCGCCTTGCTCCATGGCCGGCGTGCCGGTTCGACGCCGGACGCGTCGAGCGGGTCGTAGGTCACGCGCACAGCCTCACACGCCAGCCGGCTCCTCACGCGGGTGGGCGCCTGGCCACGTCCCGCTCGTGCGGCGCAGCGGGCGCTCGCAGCCGTCGTCGGGTCGCCGCGAGGACGTCGCCCTCCGGCCGTCGTTGGACGCCGCGACTCACGAGCCGCTCAGTAGGGCGGTTCGGGGCGTGGTGGGTGGTCGGGGAGGTAGGGGCGCGGTGGGGTGACGCCGGTCTGGCCGTGGCGGGTGCGCCAGTGGCAGGTGCCGTCGGCGGTGTGCTCGGTCGATGGTGAGGCCGTGCTCGGTCTTGGTGTCGTGGTCGCGTTTGCAGCGCATCTCGGCGTTGCCGGGGGTGGAGGGGCCGTGCGGGAACGCGACGACGTGGTCGAGCTGGCAGCGGGCGGCGGGTTGGCCGCAGCCGGGGGCGCGGCAGGTGCCGTCGCGGGCCGCGACGTAGGTCTTCAGGGCGTCGGGGAGGTAGACCCGGGTGCCGTAGTCGAGCAGGTGCCCGGTGACCGGGTCGGTGACCAGGCGGCGCATCGACCCGCAGGCGGCGGCGAGCTCGCGGGCGATCTGCGCCGGGACGGGTTCCCCACCGAGCAGGGCCGGGTTGTCCGCGAGACCGAGCAGCGAGGCGAGGTCGATCACGACCTGCAGCTCCCCACGCCGCGACCGCTGCCGGCGCGTGCGACGGGTGGATCCGGTCCTCGCCGTGTCCGGACCTGCGTCGGCTGCCCCGTCGAGCGGGTCGATGCCCGCCGGGGTCGATCCGTCACGGGGGTCGGTGCCCTCCGCGGTTGAGCCGGCCGACGCGAGCGTGGTGGTGGACTCGTCGGGGTCGGGGGCGAGGACCAGCGCGGTGTGCGCGGCGGCGCGGGCCGGGCCGATCTCGTCCGGGACCGCGGCCGCGCACGGGTCGCAGCCGCGGCGGTGGGCGAGCAGGGCGTCCGCGTCGGAGTCGATCCGGTCCATCATCGCCCGGGCGTCCTCGACCCGGTGCGTCGCGATCAGCTGGGCGAGCCCGTCGGGCAGCGCCCGGAACGCGACGCCGAGGTCGTGGCGCCGGGCGCGGCGCGCGCGGGCCGCGACCCCGACCGGGTCCAGGCGGCACAGCGCCGCGGACACGACCCGGCCGAGCTGGTTCGCCGAGACCGTCTCCCACCGCCGATCAAGCCGCTGCAGGACCGCGGCGGTGACCGCCGGGTCAGCGCCCGCGGTCCGCTCGGCGAGGACCCAGGCGTGTCGCCCGGTGGTCCGCCCGGCCGCCCAGGAGTCCCGGACCGGGCGCAGCTCCGCGGCCAGGCGCCGCGCGGCGGCGATGTCACGCCCCGCCGCGTCGTCGCTGCATTGCCGCGCGACCCGGACCTCGAAGCGACGTTGCCGCTCCCCCGCCGCCACCCCGGCCGCGATCCCCGCGTCGCCGCCGGCCAGGTCGCGCCGGACCGCCCGGACCGCCTCGGCGACCACATCCGCACCGGCCGTCAACGCCGGCGAGGTCGGCGAGGTCGGCGAGGCCGACCGGGCGGCGAGAGCGTGGGAGGGGTCGGGGCCGACGTAGTCCGCCAGCGCCGCAGACGCCGCGGCCGCGGCCCACCCCGCGACCCGGTCCGCGAGGACCAGCCGGCGCAGCAGGTCCCGCGGCCCGAGCAGGACCGGGTCGATCCGGTCCAGCTCGACCGCGGTGGCCGCGGACACCGGCGCGGCCAGCGCCGCCTCGAGCCGGGCCAGCACCGCCCGGCGGGCCACCTCGACCGACGCTCCGGCCGCGGCGTGGCCCGGGCACGGCTCCACCAGCCACCGCGACCCCGGCCGGGGGACGGAACACCGCGACCCGGGACCGGCGCGCCAGGCCGGCGCGCAGCCCCGCCTCGACAGCGGGTGCATGCGACCGGTTCACCCCCTCATCATACACCTGTACGATTCGGCGTCAATCCCGAAACCCGTTCCGGTGCAACAACTTTCCGCGATCACACCACCACGCACAGCGACCGCCATCCCTGCGCAGGACGACCCGCGCGGGGATGGCGGCCAGGGCCGTACGGCCTACGCCGGGTCGCGCGCGAGGAGCTCGTCCAGCCGCTCGTAGCCCTCGCGCACGCCGACCTCCATGCCGCTCGCCACGAAGGCGTCGCGGTCGGCGAACGAGTCGACGAGCGAGGTCGCCGTGAGCCGCGTGCGGCCGTCGCCGAGGTCCTCGAGCACCAGGCGCTCGAGCGCCACGGCGTCGGGCATCCCCTCGAAGGTGAAGGTCTGCACGATCAGCTCGTTGTCGCGCACCTCGTGGAAGCTGCCGATGAAGCCGTAGACCTCGTCGCCGCGCGAGTGCGTGTAGCGGTACGAGCCGCCGGTGCGGCAGTCGAACCGGTCGATCGCCATGGTGAGGTCACGGGGGCCGAGCCACTGCACGAACAGCTCCGGGTCGACGTGGGCCCGGAACACCTTCTCCACCGGCGCGTCGAACTCCCGCATGATGCGGACGAGCGGGACGTCGGGATCGACGACGATCTCGGTCTCGTGGGTGTGGGTGACGCTCATGTCGGTTCTCCTGTCGTCGGTGATGGGGTGGGGTCGACGTCGGGCATCGACCGGAGCACGTCGTCGAGGCGGCGGTAGCGCTCCTCGGCGCGTGCGCGGTAACGCTCGATCCACACGGTCATGAGGTCGAACACCTCTGCCTCCAGGTGGACCGGGCGGCGCTGGGCGTCGCGGCTACGGCTGACCAGGCCGGCGTCCTCGAGCACCCGCAGGTGCTTGGACACCGCCTGCAGTGTCACGTCGTAGGGCTCCGCGAGCTCGTTGACGGTGGCGTCCGCGACGGCGAGCCGCGCCACCATGTCGCGCCGGGTCGGGTCGGCGAGCGCCGAGAAGACCCGGGAGAGCGCATCGGCCGCCACGTCCAGCTCCTTGTGTTCAACCAGTTGGTTGCGCACACCGTAGATCCGGCCCCGCCCCCTTGTCAACCACGTGGTTGAGAACGTGGAACGACGCCGAGGGACCGCCGCGACGCGTGCCGGCGGTCCCTCGGCGTCGGTCGGTCGGATCAGGCAGCGGCGCCGCCCGTCCCGATCGGCCCACGGTGGGTGACGAGGCGCCGCCCGACCCAGGCCAGCGCGAGCGCCGCCACGAGCGTCAGCGTGATGACGGCGCCGACCTTCCACGCCTCCATCGACGGGACGCCCGAGGCGGCCTGGACGACGTCGACGCCGCCGGGGACGGCCGCGGAGCCGGGCTCGGCGGGCGCCGGGTGGGCCTGCGCGAGACCCGGGGTGGCGAGGATGGCGACGACGGTGACGAGTGCGGCGACGAGGCTGCGAACGAGGTGGGTCATGACTTCCTCCGGGGGGTGAGTGCTGTCCCACCACCGTGGCGTCGCGCCGTCGGGCGGTCGATACGACGATGCTCGTAGCACGGACCGCTCGCGCGAGACGTACGTCGAAGTGCGTATCCCCCTGGCGCCCCACGCTCCTACGCTGGAGCCATCGCGAAGGAGGGCAGCCATGACGGCATCGACCACGCTCAGCGAGGCGGACCTGCGTCGGCTGTGGGACGTCGTGTCCCCGGAGGCGAGCCAGGGCGACGGCCCGGAGCTTCCCGAACAGGTGATGCGCGGGCTCGCCGAGCTCATCCCGTGCGGGTCGATCAGCTTCTTCGTGATGGACACACGTCGCGGCGAGCTGAAGGCGAACCAGGAGCTGCTCCTCGCCGATCTGCCACCCGAGCCGGAGGGAGCGGGCGACCTCTTCTTCGAGGCGTACTGGGACTGCCTCGCGTGCTGCTACTCCGAGCGCTTCGACGACCACGACCTCGTGACCATGTGGCGGGACTTCTACTCCGAGAAGGAGTATCAGCGGCTGCTCATGGCGGAGTACTTCCGCAGCATCGGGGTGTGGCACGAGCTGCTCGTGACCCTGCCGCCGCAGCACGGGTACGAGCGCCGCCTGATGCTGGTCCGGGAGGCCGGCGACGGCCCGTTCAGCGAGCGGGACCGCCTGCTGCTCACGCTCCTGCGCCCGCACCTGATCTCGATCCGCGCGCGCGTCGAGGCGGAGCGCCAGACGGTCCCGGTGCTCACGCCGCGCCAGGTGGAGCTGCTCCAGCGCGTGTCCCGCGGCGACACGAACCGCCAGGTGGCTCGCGATCTCGGGCTGTCGGAGGGCACGGTGCGCAAGCACCTGGAGAACATCTACGCGCGCCTCGAGGTCAACAGCAGGACTGAGGCCGTCGCCCGCGTGCAGGGAACCCTGGTGACCTGACGCGTGGCGAGAGGCGACCGAGCCCTCCCGGCGCGTCACGGCCGACGCGTCAGCGCGCAGTTCCCGCTCGGTCGTTCACGCGCGCTCCTCGGCGTACGACTGGAGACCGGTGACGGTGCTCGTGACGAGGCCGTCGATCACCCGGCGACGCAGGAATCCCGGTAGCGGCAGGTTGTGCGACACGGTGAGCTCGAACGTGACCTCGGTCGTGGCCGGATCGACCGGCCGCACGGAGTAGACGCCGACCTGGCCGGTCTGGAGCCGCCCGTCGACGAGGTGCCACCGCATGCCGGCGTCCTCGTGCTCGTACCCGAGGGTGTAGCGGTCGGTCCCCACGGCCGTCGACGCCGCGAAGCGGGCGACCCTCGGCGTGCCGTCGTCGTTGGCCTCGAGCACCTCGGCCTCGAGGATCTCCTTGACCCAGACCGTCTGCGACGCGACGTCGCGGATGGTGGCCAGGACCTCCGCGGCGGGAGCCGCGATCGTGACGCTGCGCGTCGACGTGTCGGTGGGCATGGCACTCCTCTCGGGACGGTCAGACGGTCAGACCGCAGCAGCGATCCGCACGAGCGCGTCCATCTCCTCGTCGAACGCGTGGACGAGGTGCTGCGGGTCGGCGACGACCCCGGCGTCGACCTTGAAGCCGACCCGCACGACCCGGTCGTAGCTGACGATGCACACCCCGACGGTCTGGCGTCCCGAGCCGGGGACCCAGCCGAGCACGCCGGTGATGCGACTGCCGGCGAGGTAGCGCCCGGCGAGAGGACCCACGACGTTCGTGGTGACCCCGATCGTCTTGGCCGCGAAGAAGTCCACGGCCAGGTGGGCGAGGTCGGGGTAGGCGCGGCCGATGGCGTTGAGGATCGCGTACGTCAGGACCGGCTCCGGCGAACGCTTGATGCGGTCCATGCGCGCCTTCGCCTCGGCCAGCCGCTGCAGCGGCTGGTTCAGCCCGGTCGGCAGGGGGAGCATCGCCAGGGCGAACCGGTTGCCGAGCTCGCGTGGCAGCGGCTCGCCCGCGGGTCGGATGTTGACCGGCACCATCGTCGTGAGGTCCGTGGGCTCACCGCCGTGGTCCGCGACATACGTCGCGATCGCTCCCGACACGGCGCTGACGACGACGTCGTTGATCGTCGCCCCGGAGAGCCGGCCGACGACCTTCAGGTCGACCAGCGACCGCGGCCGGGACCACACGGCCCGCTTCAGGAGTCCCGGCGTACCGCTCAGGGGCGACTCGGGACGGCTCCCCAGCAGCAGCTTGTCCGCGATGTGCAGGGTCTGGCGCACCACCGTGAGCGCCTCGATCGCGGCGGCAGGGTCGAGCACCCGCGGCGCCACCCGGAGCAGGTCGCGGCCACCGCGCACGGCGCCCGACGCGGTGCCGAGGGCACGCGAGGCCAGCCCGGGGCCGGCGTCGACGGGGCGGTCCGGCTCGTGGACCACGAGGTCTCCGGTGTCGTCCTCGTCGGTGAGCGAGAACAGCACGTGGGCGAGCGCGATCCCGTCCGCGAGCGCGTGGTGGAACCTGGCCATCACCACCGCGCCGTCGAGGTAGCCGTCGATGAGATGGAGCTGCCACAGCGGGTGCTCCCGATCGAGGGGCACGTGCATCTGCGCCTCGACGTAGCGCTGGAGGGTCGCGTCGTCACCGGGCTCGGGGAGCGTCGCCCGCACCAGGTGGTGCGCCAGCGAGAAGTCCGGGTCGTCCTCCCACTGCGCCGTGCCCCACGCCGACGTGGAGGACGGCCGCTGACGGAACACGGGGTAGTGGTCGACCAGCCGTCGCTGGACGACGGCGGCGAGCCGCTCCCAGTCGACCGGCTCGTCGAACCAGAGCAGCGAGTCGATGACCATGAGGTTCGTCGGCCGGTCCATGAGGAGCCAGACCATGTCGACGGGGCCGATCGGCCTCCGGTCGCTCATCGAATCCCCTGCCCGTGTCCTCGCGTGCCTTCAGCGTGTCACGCGCGCGACGCCGGTGCCTGCTGAGCAGCCGGCACGCGGGACGGACCCCGCCGGGGGCTCGTGGGTCGTCACGGCACCGGGAGCATGACCCGGCGTCGGAACACGTAGTAGGTCCAGCCCTGGTACAGCAGCACCACGGGGAACAGCACCAGCGCGACCCACGACATCACCGTGAGGGCGTACTGCTGGGACGCCGTGTTCAGGATCGTGAGGTTGTTCGCCGAGCTCGTCGACGAGATCAGCACGTTCGGGTAGAGGCCCGCGAAGATCGACGCGATCGTCGAGCCGACGGTCACGGCGGTGGCGGCGAAGGCCGCTCCCTCGCGCCGCCTGCCGATGAGCACGAGCGCGGCCAACGCGGCGAGCGGGCTCAGGACCAGCAGCACGGTGCTCAGGACCCCCTTGCCGGACAGGGAGTACGTCCAGACCGCCGCGACGGTGGCCAACGCGAGGGCGACCCAGCGCAGGGTGTGGGCGAACGCCTGCGCCCTGGCGCGGACCGGGTCGTCCGCCTTGAGCGTGAGGAAGGTCGCGCCGTGCAGGACGCACAGCGCCACGATCGTGATGCCGTAGACGAGGCCGAACGGGGTGAGCAGGGACCAGAACGTGCCGGTGAACTCCTGCTGCGAGTCGACCGGGAGCCCGACGAGGAGGTCGCCGAGCCCGACGCCGAGGAGCAGCGGCACCAGCACCGACCCGACGACCAGGTCCGGTGCCCCAGGTGCCGCGCCACCGCGGGTCGTCCACCTTCCCCGAGAACTCGAACGAGACGCCGCGCACGATGAGCCCGAGCAGAGCGACGACGAGGGCGAGGTAGAGCGCGGAGAACCAGGTGGCGTACCACCCGGGGAACGCGGCGAACATGGCCGCGCCGGCGACGATGAGCCACACCTCGTTGCCGTCCCATGTCGGTCCGATCGCGTTGACGGCCATGCGTCTCTCGACCTCGGTGCGACCCACGAGGCGGGTGAGGATCCCGACCCCGAAGTCGAACCCTTCCAGGACGAAGAAGCCCACCCAGAACACGGCCACGATCACGAACCACAGGTTCGGCAGGTTCATCGCGGCCTCAGTAGGTGAGCGCCGGGCGGCGCGGCTCGTCGGACGAGGTCGGGTCGAGGTCGACGTCGGTGCCGGGTCCGCGGCGGACGTGGCGCAGCATGAGGCCGACGGCGACCACGCCGACGACGAGGTAGGTGAGGCCGAACGCGACGAGGCTGATCGCGACCTGCGTGGCGCTCGACGACGTCGAGAGTCCGTCGGACGTCAGCATGAGACCTTGCACGATCCACGGCTGGCGACCGTTCTCGGTCAGCACCCACCCGGCAGTGCCCATGACGAACGGGGCGAGCACGAGCCAGGTGGCGCACCGAAGGAAGAAGCGCGCCGAGTCGAGCCGCCTCCTCCAGAGCAGAAACGCACCCCACAGCCCTACGATCACCACGAGTCCGGCGAGGTAGGCCATCGCCCGCATCGACCAGTACTGCACGAACACGTTGGGTACGTATGACATCGCGCCGTTCTGCGGGTTCGCCTCCTGCTCCTGCGCGTTGACCTCGTTGATGCCGAGCACCTCGCCGTCCCACGTACCGGTGGCGAGGAGCGAGAGCAGGTGCGGGATCTCGAGGATCTTCGTGGGCGGGTCGTCGGCGGTGTAGCCACCGATCTGCGCGAGGGAGAACGAGCACGGCTGGCAGGTGTCCCACTGCGCCTCCATCGCCGCGACCTTCATCGGCTGGTGCACCGTCACGCTCTGGCCGAGCGCGCCTCCGACCCGGAACTGCAGGACGGTCGCGAGCAGCAGCACCCACAGCCCGAGCTTTGCGGTGCGGTGGAACAGCGGCACGTCCGAGCCCCGACGGATGTGCCAGGCACTCACGGCCAGCATCACGGCGGAGCCGTAGACCAGAGCCGCGAGGATCACGTGCACGTAGGCGTCGCGGAACAGCGGGTTGGTGAACACGTCGCCGATCGAGGTCAGGACCGGGCGCCCGGTCGTCGCGCTGATCTCGTAGCCCACCGGGTTCTGCATCCACGAGTTGGCCGCGATGATGAAGAACGCCGACAGGCACGCGCCGAGCGCGACCGCCCACGCCGACGCGAGGTGCACGGCGCGCGGCAGGAACCCCCAGCCGAACACCCACAGGCCGACGAAGGTTGACTCGAGGAAGAACGCGGCGAGCCCCTCCATGGCGAGCGGGGCGCCGAAGACGTCGCCGACGAAGCGGGAGTACGCCGACCAGTCCATGCCGAACTGGAACTCCTGCACCAGCCCGGTCACGACGCCGACCGCGATGCTCAGCAGCATGAGACCGCCGAAGAAGCGGGTGAGCCGGCGGTAGTCCGGGTTCCCCGTCCGGAACCACTGCGTATGCAGGACGGCGACGAGGACGGCGAGGCCGATCGTCACGGGCACGAACACGAAGTGGTAGATGCTGGTCATCGCGAACTGCAGGCGCGCCAGGTCGAGCTGACTCACGACTACGCCCGCGGCTCGGCGGTGGGCGCGGTGAGCCAGGAGCGCAGTCCGCGCTCCACCGCGTAGAGGTCGGCGTACGGCGTGAACTCGTCCTGGGTGTGCGCGAGCGACGGGTTCCCGGGACCGAAGTTCACCGCGGGCACGCCGAGCGAGGTGAACCTCGCGACGTCGGTCCAGCCGAACTTCGGGCTGGGCGCACCACCCACGGCGTCGACGAACGCCGCTGCGGCCGGGTGCGAGAGCCCGGGCAGCGCACCGTCGACGGCGTCGATCACCGTGACGTCGAAGCCGTCGAACACCTCGCGCAGGTGGGCCTCGCCCTCGACCGCCGAGCGCGACGGTGCGAACCGGTAGTTCACCGACACGACGCACTCGTCGGGGATGACGTTGCCCGCCACACCGCCGCGGATCCCGACGGCGTTGAGGCCCTCGCGATAGGTGAGCCCGTCGATCTCGACGAGCCGCGGCTCGTACGACGACAGCCGCCGCAGGATCTCGCCCGCCTTGTGGATCGCGTTGTCGCCCATCCACGCCCGCGCGCTGTGCGACCGCGTGCCACCGGTCCGCACGTCGACCCGCATCGTGCCCTGGCAGCCGGCCTCGACCACGCCGTTGCTCGGCTCCATGAGCACCGCGAAGTCCGCGGCGATGAGGTCGGGCCGCTCGTCGGCGAGGCGCCGCAGGCCGTTGAACTGCGAGTCGATCTCCTCGGCCTCGTAGTAGATCCAGGTGACGTCGCGCGTCGGTGCGGACAGCTCCGCGGCGAGGCGCAGCGAGACGGCGACGCCGCCCTTCATGTCGCAGCTGCCGAGACCGTAGAGCCGGTCCTCGCCGTCGACGCTGACCCGCCGCGACGGCAGGTTGTCCGCCGCGGGGACGGTGTCGAGGTGGCCGCCGATCACGACGCGCTCACCACGTCCGAGGCTCGTGCGCGCGACGATCGTGTGCCCGTCGCGCACGACGTCGAGGTGGTCGTACGCCGACAGCGCGGCCTCCACGAGTCGGCGATCACCGCCTCCTGCTTCGACTCGCTCGGGATGTCGACGAGCGTGGCGGTCAGGTCCACGACGTCGCTCGTGAGGTCGAGGGGTGGCGAGGAGGTCACGCGCCCGAGCGTATCGAGCGCGAGCGCCACCCGCCGACGGACGGCGGCACCGGCCCCGACGCGATCGTCAGCGACGCGACGGCGAGCACGTGCGACGAAGCGATCTCGGTAGGTTGGGCGCATGACGCTGCTCTCCTCCCCCGCATCCGGGATCGGCCTGGCGACGTACGCCGGAGACACCCTGCTCGACGTCTGGTACCCGTCGCCCGCGCTCTCGGCCGTGCCGCAGGTCGTCGACGGGCTCGGCGACGTCGTGCGCAACGACGACGTGCGCGGCGTCCGCACCGTGACGGTCACGACGTCGATCGCCGATCTGTCGGTGGCACCGGTCGACGCGGCCGACGCGTGGCTGCGGCTGCACCTGCTCTCGCACCGCCTCGTGGCGCCGCGCACGATCGCGCTCGACGGGGTCTTCGGCCTGCTCGCGAACGTCGCGTGGACGTCGCTCGGACCCGTGCCGCTCGACCGGCTCGCGCGCGTGCAGCTCGACGTGCGTCGCGGCGGGCGACACCTCACCGTGTTCGGCGTCGACAAGTTCCCGCGGATGGTCGACTACGTCGTCCCGGCCGGCGTCCGCGTCGCCGATGCCGACCGCGTGCGCCTCGGTGCGCACCTCGCCGCGGGCACGACCGTGATGCACGAGGGCTTCGTGAACTTCAACGCCGGCACGCTCGGCACCTCGATGGTCGAGGGCCGCATCTCCGCCGGCGTCGTCGTGGGCGACGGCTCGGACGTCGGCGGCGGCTCGTCGATCATGGGCACGCTCTCCGGAGGCGGCACCGAGGTCGTGACGATCGGCGAGCGCTGCCTGATCGGCGCCAACGCCGGCGTCGGCATCTCGCTCGGCGACGACTGCGTGGTCGAGGCCGGGTGCTACGTCACCGCCGGATCGAAGATCACTGCTGCCCGACGGTACGACGGCGAGGGGCCGCGAGCTGTCCGGCGTCGACGACCTGCAGTACTGGCGCAACTCCGTCACCGGAGCCCTCGAGGCACGCCCCCGCTCCGGCACCTGGGGCGGCCTCAACGCCGCCCTCCACACCCACCACTGACGCCCTAGACCCTCTCCCCTTAGGGACGATCAAGGAAGCTCAACTGCACGAAACCGTCCACAACTCGTGATCTTGGGCGGCAGATGTGGCCATACCCCGGCCGCGGCAGGTGCGGGGGGATCCGACGTGGATCAGACTGCTGCGATGGCGACGACCCGGGTCCCGGGGGCCGACCCCGGCGAGACGGAGAAGGTGCTCCGGGCGTTCACACGGGACGGTCGCATCACGTCCATGCCGGCGAAGTGGTCGCGCAAGGTCGTGCTCATGGATCGCGTGGCGCAGACCTTCGAACCGGGTGTCGCGTACGACGAGACGCAGGTGGACGACATGCTGCGGAAGTGGTACGACGACTGGGTCACGCTGCGCCGCTACCTGGTCGATACCGGCATGCTCACGCGCGAGAACGGGCGCTACTGGCGATCGGGCGGTTGGGTCGACGTCGAGGAGTGACGACGTCGGAGCGAGGACGTCGGCGGAGGACGCGCATGGCCGCGGTCTCCGGAGGGCCGACCACTCGATGTTCAACAGCCTCGTCGACCGACTTCGGGCGAGCAAGATCACGAGTTGAGGACAGAAGCGCGCAGTTGAACTTCCTTGATCGCCCCTAAGGGGAGGGCCGGGACGGCGCGGTGGGTCAGCGGGTGTCGAGGGCGGGGTAGTCGCGCTCGGGGGCGCCGACGTAGACCTGGCGCGGGCGGCCGATCTTGGTGTGCGGGTCCTCGATCATCTCGCGCCACTGGGCGATCCAGCCGGGCAGCCGGCCGAGCGCGAACATCACCGTGAACATGCGCGTCGGGAAGCCCATCGCCTTGTAGATGAGGCCGGTGTAGAAGTCGACGTTGGGGTAGAGCTTGCGCGAGATGAAGAAGTCGTCGGAGAGCGCGACCTCCTCGAGACGCAGCGCGATGTCGAGCAGCGGGTCCTGGATGCCGAGCGCGTCGAAGACGTCGTGCGCCGCCTGCTTGATGATCGTCGCGCGCGGGTCGTAGTTCTTGTAGACGCGGTGACCGAAGCCCATGAGCTTCACGCCGTCCTCGCGGTTCTTCACCTGGCGGATGAAGGTGTTCACGCCGCCGCCGCTGCGGTGGATCTTCGTGAGCATCTCGAGCACCGCCTGGTTCGCGCCGCCGTGCAGCGGACCGAACAGCGCGTTGATGCCGGCCGACACCGAGGCGAACATGTTCGCGTGCGACGAGCCGACGAGCCGCACGGTCGACGTCGAGCAGTTCTGCTCGTGGTCGGCGTGCAGGATCAGCAGCAGGTCGAGCGCCTTGCGCGAGCGACCGGGTCGACGTCGTAGTGCTCGGCCGGGACGCCGAACGTCATGCGCAGGAAGTTCTCGTTGAGGCTCAACGAGTTGTCGGGGTAGAGGAACGGCTGCCCGACCGACTTCTTGTAGGCGTACGCCGCGATGGTCGGCACCTTCGCGAGCAGGCGGACGGTGGAGATCTCGACCTGCTCGGGGTCGAACGGGTCGAGCGAGTCCTGGTAGAACGTCGAGAGCGCGCGACACCGCGCTCGAGAGCACCGGCATCGGGTGCGCGTCGCGCGGGAAGCCGTCGAAGAACCGGCGCAGGTCCTCGTGCAGCATCGTGTGCCGCTTGATGCGCGCCTCGAACTCGGCGAGCTCGGTCGGCGGTCGGCAGCTCGCCGTAGATGAGCAGGTACGACGTCTCGAGGAAGCGTCGAGTGCGCGGCGAGCTGCTCGATCGGGTAGCCGCGGTAGCGCAGGATGCCCGCGTCGCCGTCGATGAAGGTGATCGCCGAGGTGCACGACGCGGTGTTGGTGAAGCCGCCGTCGAGGGTCACGGCTCCGGTCGTCTTGAGCAGCGACGAGATGTCGAGGCCGTCGCTGCCGACGGTCGCGGGCACGCGCGCGAGCGGCAGCTCGCCGCCGGGGTAGGTCGAGGTCACGTCGGACACGTCGGCCTCCAGGCGCTCGGGATCGTCGCGGGTCATCTACGACACGTCCTTGGTGCGGAACGCTACCCATGCGGTCGACCCCGAGTCCTCGGGAGTCCCCCGCACGCTGTGTGACCCCGGCCTCACGACGCGTGCTCGGCTTGCGCCGCAGCAGCGCCCGAAGGCCTGTCCCGGTCGGCTAGCCTCGTGCGCAGACCCGCCCGAGGGGAGCCAGCATGTCGCCCGAACCGTCGAGCTCAGCGACCTCCGTCCGAGCGCTGGGCTCGGCCAGCGCCCAGCGCGGACGGGTGTTCGAGAACGGCTGCTGGACGGCGCTCGTCACCGCGGGTGGTTGCGGCGCGCTCGCCCTGGTGGCGTGGCTGTTCTACGCGCTGCAGGTCGGCTCGGTGCCGTCCGCCTCCCGCGCCTCGGGGAGCTTCCTCGTGCTCGTCATGGCCGTCGCCATCACGGCGTCGGCCGCGTCCGCCACTTTCGCCGCCGCGTGGCTCGTGCTGCGGACGCTGCAGCGCAGCGCCGCGATCGAGGACTGACCCGCACCCGTCAAGCGGCCAGGCGGCGCACGGCGGCGGCCACGCGCTCGTCGGTGGCGGTGAGCGCCACCCGCACGTGCTGGGCGCCGGCGACGCCGTAGAACTCCCCCGGCGCCACCAGGATGCCGCGCTCGGCGAACCACGCGCACGGTGTCCCAGCAGGACTCGCCGCGCGTGACCCACAGGTAGAGACCGGCCTCGGAGTGCTCGACGCGTGAACCCGGCGTCGAGCAGCGCCGAGAGCAGGTGGTCGCGGCGTCGGCGCGTAGCGCTCCCGCTGCTCGGCCACGTGCGCGTCGTCACCGAGCGCGGCGATCGCCGCCGCCTGCACCGGCGCGGGGACCATGAGCCCGAGGTGCTTGCGCGCCTCCAGCAGCGACCCGACGAGCGCCGGATCGCCCAGCGCGAACCCGGCGCGGTAGCCCGCGAGGTTGGACCGCTTCGACAGCGAGTGCACCGCCAGCATCCCGTCGTGCGAGCCGCCGCAGACCCGCGTGTCGAGGATCGACACCGGCGTCGGCGTCCCAGCGCGAGCTCGAAGTAGCACTCGTCGCTCACCACGATCGCGCCGCGCTCGCGCGCCCACGCGACCACCTTCGCGAGGTGCTCGACCGGCAGCACCCGGCCGGTGGGGTTCGCCCGGGGAGTTGACCCACACCAGCGACACGCGCTGCGGGGCCGAGCGCGCGCGTCGAGTCCGAGACGACGACCTCGGCAGCCCGCGGCACGAGCGCCCACGTCGTACGTCGGGTAGGCGAGCTCGGGGATCACCACGGTGTCGCTCGGCGCCGAGCCCGAGCAGCGTGGGCAGCAGCGCGACGAGCTCCTTGGACCCGATGGTCGGCAGCACCGCCGCCGGGTCGACCGAGGCGCGCAGGGTGCGCGCCGCCCAGTCGCTCACCGCATCGCGCAGCGCGGGCGTGCCCGCGGTGTAGCGGGTAGCCCGGCGAGTCCGACGCCGCCGCCAGCGCCGCCTGCACCGTCGCGGGCACCGGGTCGACCGGCGTCCCCACCGAGAGGTCGACGACGCCGTCCGGGTGCGCGCGCGCGACCTCGGCGTACGGCGCGAGGCGGTCCCACGGGAACTCGGGAAGCCGGTCGGCCAGTCGCGTCATGCGGGTCTCGGCTCTCACGACGACGCGCCGCCGCCACGGGGCGACGGCGCGACATCGAACGGGTGGGTCGACGATCAGTGACCCCGTGCGCTCGAGTTCTGCCGGAACCCCGGATCGGGCGCTGGAATTCGGGGTTTCGGGCGATCGAGACGGATGGGCGAGGTCAGTGGCCCTCGTGCTCCTGCGGCTCGAGCGCCATGACGATCGCGGCGTCCTTGGCGATGAGGCCGTGCTTCGCCGCGCCGCCGGGCGAGCCGAGGTCGTCGAAGAACTCCGCGTTGGCCGCGGTGTAGTCCTTCCACTGGGTGGGGACGTCGTCCTCGTAGAAGATCGCCTCGACGGGGCACACCGGCTCGCAGGCACCGCAGTCGACGCACTCGTCGGGGTGGATGTAGAGCATCCGGTCGCCCTCGTAGATGCAGTCGACGGGGCACTCCTCGACGCAGGCCTTGTCCTTGAGGTCGACGCAGGGCTGCGCGATGACGTAGGTCACGGACGGATCCTCCCGATCCACGAGCTGCTGAAGTCGGTCCGTGCCCGCCGCGGGCGGGGCCGGTGGCGTCACGGTAGCGCCGCTGGGCCACGCCTAGTATCCCGACCACGCCGAAACCTGCCATCGAGGGGTCCCCGCTGTGCCATCCGAGACGCCGGACCGCCCGTCCGGTGCGATCAGCCCGTCCGGTCCGGACCGCGCCTCCCGTCCGGACCGCGCCGCCGGTCCGGCCCGACCGGCCGCCCTTCTCGCCGTGCGCGTCACGCCGGACGACGTCGGACGCCGGGTCACGCTGCGGCACCGGTACGACGCGACGCACCCTGACGGACGTCGTGGGGCGCCTGCTGTCCTGGGACCCGGACACCCGCCTGCTCCGGGTCGAGAAGCGCGACGGCACGGTGGTGGACGTACCGGAGGCCGACCTGGTGGCCGCGAAGGTGGTGCCCGAGGCGCTGCCGACCCGCCACGCGCCGGGACGGCCCGCGACACCGCCGCAGGACACGCCGCCCCAGTGACTCGCGCTGCGGCCCCGCGTGCCGCAGGATCGGACCCGTGAGTGCAGCCTCGCGCGAGCGCTTCGGGGAGGTCGTCCGTGCCGGGGGCGCCGCGGGCGATCCGGCCGACGTGCGCCTCGATCTCGCCCTGCTGCTGCTGTCCGCAGAGGCCCTGCCCCAGGAGGCGGTCTCCGGTGCCGGTCTCGACACCCTGCTCGCCCAGGGGCTCGCCGTCCTCGACTCCCTCGCCGAGGACGTCCCCGCGGAGGGCCGCGACGACCAGCGCCTGCGCGCCGCCCTGAGCGGCTTCCAGGGGGCGTCCGCCGACTTCTCCCGGCTCGAGTCGAGCCTGCTCCCCGACGTGCTGCGGCGTCGGCGCGGCCTGCCGATCCTGCTCTCGACCGTGTGGACCGAGGTGGCCCGGCGCGCGGGCGTGCCGGCCTACGGCGTGGGACTGCCCGGGCACTTCGTCGTCGGGGTGGGTGACCCGGACGGCACGCGGGTGCTCGTCGACCCGTTCCAGGGCGGGACCCTGCTGCCCTACGACCGCGCCCGCGACATGGCCGCGGAGACCGGGCGCTCGCTGCGGCCGGAGCACCTGCGCCCGCACGACCCCATCGACACGATCGACCGGGTCCTCGCCAACGTCCGGGCGTGGGCCGGCACCCCCGAGCGGGCCCGGCACCGGCTCTGGGCGGCGGAGCTCGGACTCATGCTGCCGCGGCACGACCTCGGGCTGCGGCGCGAGTACGGCGAGGCGCTCATCGCGGTCGGGAGCTACGTCGAGGCGTCGCGGGTCCTCGAGGAGTACGCCGAGACCGTCGCCGGCCCGATGCCGCTCGAGGCGGAGCACGCCCGGCGCATCGCTCGGCAGGCGCGCGCCCGGCTCAACTGATCGGTCTCGCGATACGGGACGGCTGTCTCGCGTGCCGGACCGCGCGCGATGATGGGGCATGAGCAGCCAACCGCAGCCCTGGGACGCCGACGGCTACGACGCGTCGTTCTCCTTCGTCACCGCCTACGGCGCACCGCTGCTCGACCTGCTCTCCGCACGGCCGGGCGAGCGCATCCTCGACATCGGCTGCGGCACCGGACACCAGGCGGGAGCCCTTGCCGCACAAGGGATCACAGTCATCGGCGTCGACGGCGACGCCGCGATGCTCGACGTCGCACGCCGCGAACACCCGGACGTCACGTTCGCCCAGGTCGACGCCCAGGACGCGACCGCCCTGCGTGCCGCGGTCGGCACGGACGTCGACTCCGTGCTCTCGAACGCGGCGCTGCACTGGATGCCGCGCCAGGACGACGTGGTCGCCGCGATCGCAGCGGTGCTGCGGCCGGGCGGCCGCCTCGTCGTCGAGATGGGCGGCGTGGGCAACGTCGCGCGGATCACCGAGGCGATCCGCACGGCCCGGCGCGAGGCCGGCCTCGACCCCGACCACACCGACGAGCTGGACCTTCCCGTCGCCCGGCGAGCAGGCGGCCCGGCTCGAGCGCCTGGGCTTCACCGTGCGCCTGATCACCCTCGTCGACCGCATGACCCCGCTGGCCGAGGGCGACAGCGCCGCGGACTGGGCCCGCATGTTCGGCGCGGCACTCGTCGAGGACGTGCCGTCGTCGTCCCGCCTGCACTTCGACCACACGGTCGACGACACGGCGCGGGACCTCGGTCTCGCGACCCGCCCCGACGGCGAGCCCGGCTGGTGGATCGACTACGTCCGGCTGCGCCTGGTGGCGGTCCGCGGCTAGGGCACCGGCGCAGCGGCGGGCAGACGCAGCGTCGCGGTCGTGCCCGCATCGGGCGACGAGACCAGGGCGAGGCTCCCCCCGTGCGCCTCCGCGATCGCGCGAGCGATCGAGAGCCCGAGCCCGGTCCCTGCCCCGGTACGCCGGGTCCGCGACGGGTCGCCGCGGTAGAACCGCTCGAACGCCCGCTCCACCTCGGTCACCGACATGCCCGGGCCCGGGTCGTCCACCGACACGGACACCCTGCCGTCGGACGCCCGGACCGAGAACGCGACCGGCAGCGCCCGGACGGGTGTGCAGCCGCGCGTTCGTGGCGAGGTTGTCGAGCACCTGACGCAGCCGGGCCGGGTCGCCCTCGACGACCGCCGGCCCGTCCGAGCCCACCGAGACCTCGCGGTCCGGGGCGGCGGACACGGAGCGCCTCGGCGCAGTCCTGCACCAGTCGGACCAGGTCGACCGGCGCGTGCTCGAGCGGGCGCTGCTGATCGAGCCGAGCGAGCAGGAGGAGATCGTCGACCAGCACACCCATGCGCACGGCCTCGGCCTCGATCCGGCCGACCGCGCGAGCCCGGTCCGCGTCGTCGGCGAGGGCCCCGGTGCGGGCGAGCTCGGCGTAGCCCCGGATCGTGGTGAGCGGGGTGCGCAGCTCGTGGCTGGCGTCGGCCACGAAGCGGCGCAGCCGGTCCTCGCTCTCGGTGCGCTCGTCGAAGGCGGTCTCGATCTGACCGAGCATCCCGTTGAGCGACGCCGACAGCCGGCCGATCTCGGTGCCCGCGGGCATGTCGGGCACGCGCTGCGAGAGGTCGCCCGCGGCGATGTGCTCGGCCGTGCGCTCCACGTCCTCGAGCGGGCGCAGGCCCACGCGGACCACACCTCCGGCGAGCAGCCCGACCAGGCCGAGGGTGAGGAGACCGACGGCGAGCGCGGCCAGCGCAGCGCGCTGCGTCGTGGCGTCGATCGACTCGGTCGAGATGGCCACCACCACGCTGCCCGTGCCGTCGCTCAGCGGGACGGCCGTGGCGCGGTAGCTGTACGCCGGGTCGCCCACCCCGGACACGTCGAACGGCGCCGCGCCCATCTCGCGGACGCGCTCGAGGGTGAGCCCGGACAGGTCAGGCGCCGGCGCGTCCGCGACCTGGGTCCCCCGGGTCTGCTGCACGACCGCGCCGCCCGCGTCCAGCCGGGTGACCACGAAGGGGCTCGGCAGCCCTTGTCCCTGGGGCGGAAGCGTCGGCTGACCGGCCTGGGAGCCAGGCGGCACGGTGATCCGGCCGGCGGGGGCGAGCTGCTGGTCGACCTGCGACACGAGGTAGTCGCGCAGCAGCACGGTGCTCGCGGCCGCAGCCAGCGCCAGCCCCAGCGCGGTGAGCAGGAGCATGCCCGCCGCCAGGCGGGACCGGAGCGACCAGGATCGGGTCACCGCACGCCGCCCTGCGGCGAGCGCAGGGAGTAGCCGACGCCGCGGACGGTGCGGATGAGCGGCACGTCGTACGGGGCGTCGATCTTCTTGCGCAGGTAGGAGATGTAGGACTCGACGACCCCGCCGTCGCCGCCGAAGCCGTAGCACCAGACGTGGTCGAGGATCTGCGCCTTCGAGACGACCCGGCCGGCGTTGAGCAGGAGGTAGCGCAGCAGCGAGAACTCCGTCGGCGTCAGGTCGACCGGGCAACCGGCTCGGGTCACCTCGTGCGCATCGTCGTCCATGACGACGTCCGCGTAGCGGATGCAGGCCGTCGTCGACCAGCTCCGTCGCGTTGCGGCGCAGCAGGGCGCGCACCCGGGCGACGACCTCCTCGAGGCTGAAGGGCTTGGTGACGTAGTCGTCGCCGCCGATGGTCAGCCCGCTGACCTTGTCCTCGGTGGAGTCACGTGCGGTGAGGAACAGGACGGGGGTGTGCCGACCCTCGCCGCGCAGCCGTCGGGTGACCTCGAAGCCGTCGACCTCAGGCATCATCACGTCGAGCACGAGCAGGTCCGGCCGCCAGTCCCGCACCGCAGTGAGCGCCTCGAGGCCGCCGCCGGCCGTGCGCACCTCGAAGCCGACGAAGTGGAGCCCGGTGGCGAGCAGGTCGGCGATGTAGGGCTCGTCGTCGACGACGAGGACCCGGGCTTCCGCGACGCGTGGCATGGCCCCAGTGCACCCGACGAACCTGTGAGGTTGCTGGGAGCCGGCTGTCAGCGGCGTGCGTGCCGACCGGGCTCGGTCAGGTGGCGCTGGGGGCCGGTGTCGCGGCGGCGGGCTTCGTGGCCGACGGCGACGGGCTCAGCGACCCGCTGACCGACGGGCTCGGCGACACGGTCGGCTTCTTCGCCGGGTCGACGCCGCACTTCACGGTGGGCGAGGGGCGGTAGCGCGTGGTGATCTTCTCGCGCTTGACCTCGACGCCGCCCTTGGTGAAGACCCGGAAGACGTCGATCGTGAAGCCCTCCTGCCCGCCCTGGGCGCGGCAGGTGGGGGTGTCGTCGTAGACGATCTTGAACGGCTTGATGTCGCGACGGGAGCCGGACACGGCACTGATGTCGTCGTAGACCTTCGTGCCCCACATCGTGACCGTGACCGACGTGTTCTTCATGACCGTGGTGATGTAGACCCCGTGCGGGGTGTCGTTCTTGAACTTCATGTCGAACGCGCCCCATGCCACGGTGGCCTCGAGGCCGGCGCGGTAGCGCGGGATCCAGATCGAGTGCGCCGTGGTGAGACGCGCTCGAGCCCGGAGTAGAAGGCCGCGGTCCAGGCGGTCGTGGCCGACGGTCGAGACGCCGCCGCCGAGGTCCTCCTTGAACACGCCACCCGGGCCGATGACGAAGCCCTTGGTGTAGCCGTTGGCCGGCGTCCGCTCCTTGATCGTGTCGTTGAGCGAGAAGGTCTCGCCCGGGCAGCAGCAGCGTGCCGTTGATGTACTTCGCTGCGGTGCCGATGTTCGTGCACGCGGTAGGCCGCGTAGGGGAAGGGCTGACGGAACGACCCGAGCTTCTCGACGACGCCGAGGGCGACTTGCCTGCTCGGTGGTGAGCTTCGGCTCGATCGTGCCGATCTGCGCGGTGATCGTGCGACCGGCGGCGCTCGGTCTCGTCGAGGACGGCGAGGACGTCGGTGCCGAGCAGCTCGGCGTTGACGCCACGGCCCACGCGTCGACGGGACGACGACGGGCTTGCCGCTCGAGACGTCCCACGTGGCGTCGCGACCAGGGTTCTCGACCGACTCGATCGCCGGCGCGATGGCGTCGCGCAGCACGTCGCCGTCGAGCCACGGGGACGAGCGCGCCGCCCTCGGACGGCGTAGGTCAGCGCCTCGGCGATCGCCGACTGCCGGGATCGCGGCGGTGATGGTGCCGACCTTGACCGTGACCGGCGCGGAGACGGCCGCCTTGGCCGCGGCCTGGCGCCTCCTGAGCCGCCGCCTCGGACACGGTCGGGGTCGCCTCGACCACCGGCAGGACGACCGGGTCGGTGGCTGACCAGGTAGGCGTCGCGATGAGCCTCGGCGGAGGCGGCCTGGTCGACGACCGTGCCGTTCTGGCCGGGGCTCAGCGACGCGCTCGTCGCCGCGCAGCACCAGCGTGGGCTCGACGGCCGGGGCGTCGCGTCGGCCGCGATGCGTGGCGACCTCCGCCTCGAGCTTGGGCTCGTCGACGGTGACGACCGGGTCGACGGTCGGGCCGCCGGTGAACTGGGTGAGGAGGGTGAGGGGGTTCCAGATCCGGCCGCCGAGGCCCTCGACCGTGGCGGCGGCGTCGAAGCCGAGGCCGGCGTCGGCGGGGACGATCGATGACGCGCTCGGTCCCCACCACGACGACGATGTCGGCGTCGGCCTGGCGGCCCGAGCGCCGCGCTCCAGCGTGGCGACCGCCTGCGGCCTCGGTCTGGCCGCCGACGTCGACGCCGAGCACCTTCGTGCCGCGGGGGAGGCCGTCGCCCGTGGCGGCGACGAGCGCCGAGGTAGACCGACGACGAGGGCGGCGACCGCGACGCCGGCGACGAGGAGGCCGCGACGCAGCGGCGCGACGCGCCGGCAGGCGGCGCGTCGGCGGCGGCGTCGGGGCGTCGGGGTCACAGGAGGGCTTCCTGGGTCGAGCGGGCGAACGCCCGCGCCGGGGGCCCGGCACGACGCTGTGCGACGGCGGACCCGGCGGCGCGGGCGTCGGGGGTGTCCCAGGGTACGAGGCGAGCGTCCCCCACGCTGAAATCCGACGCGGCAGCGGCGCCGCCAGTTCCCGGGTCAGTGCAGGGTCGGCGCGGGCTCGCGGAGGGTCCGGAACCGCGCTGCCGGAAGTAGAGCAGGGGCGCCGCCGTCCGGCCGCTGCAGCGCCAGGCCGAGCACCTCGCCCACGACGATGTCGTGGTCGCCCGCCGCGGTGGACGCGACGGTGCGGCAGTCCAGCGTGACCGAGGGCGTCGTCGAGCAGGAGCGACCCGGTGACCGCCGACCGGTGGGTGGCGGTGGAGTCGAACTGGCCGACGAGGGGGCGCCCGCGGGTGGCGAACCAGGCGGCCCGGCCCCGCTGGGGCTCGTCGAGCACGCTCACGCCCCAGCGCGCCGGCGTGGAGCACGCCTCGTGGAAGCGCGAGTCGTCCTCGACGCAGACGAGCACGAGAGCGGGTTCCAGCGACACCGAGGTGAAGGAGTTGGCCGTCATCGCGTGGTCGAAGCCGTCCTGCACGCAGGTCACCACGGCGACGCCCGTGGCGAAGCGCGCCATCACCGCGCGGAACTCGCTCGACCGGCACGAGGCCGCGCTCGAGCTCCGCGTCCGTCATGCAGGCTGACCCTAACCCGCGCCCGTCGGCGACGGCCACGCGAGGACGACCGTCGCTCAGACGCGCACGCCGGACAGCCGGGCGTGGTCGATGACGACGGCCGCGGGCGGCGCGACGAGCCGCAGGGTGGTGAGCGCCGACTCGCCGAACGCGTTCGGCGGTGCCGCTCGAGAGCGCGAGCAGCCCGAGCAGCCGGCCGCCGGCGCGCAGCGGCATCGACAGGAACGTGGCCATGCCCGGGTCCTCGAGCCGTCCGGTCCGCCGCGCCGAGCCGCCCGTGCGGGTCGGCGACGAGCGGCGAGAGGTCGTGGACCGACGTGCCGCGACCGGTCGCCTGGTCGGCCGCCTCGGCGACGGCCTCGAGGAACTCGCGGTAGTGCTGCTGGGTCACCTCGCGGGCCACCGACACGTACGTCGCCTCCGGGCTCCCGGCGTCGGAGCGAGCAGCAGACGCCGACCAGGTCGCAGTCGACGATGTTCTCCATCGAGCGTCGAGCACGGCGGCGACGGTCTCCTCGAACCCGTGGACGTCGGCGGCGATCGTCGTGACGTCCTGCGGTCGACCGAGGCCTCGAACAGCTTGCGGTCGAGCAGGTCGCAGACGCGGGCCATGACGTCGTCGTCGGTGAGCTCGACCGGGTCGGCCGCAGCGCCGGACGCCCGCCGCGCGCCCGCTCGGCGCCGTCGAGCACCGAGCGCACGGCCTCGACGAGCTCGGGCGCCTCGAAGTCCTTGGTGAGGAAGCGGTCGGCGCCGGCGCGCGCGCCCCAGTAGCGGTCGCTCGCGGCGTTGAGCGAGGTGAGGAACAGCACCGGGAGGTCCGCGGTCTGCCAGTCGTCCTTGAGCACGCGCGCGGCGACGTAGCCGGACACGCGCGGCATCTGGACGTCGAGCACCACGACGTCGGGCTGGTGCGGAACACCGCCTGCACCGCCTCGACGCCGTCCTCGGCCAGCACGACGTCGAAGCCGGCGCGCTCGAGCACGCCGTGCCACGATGCGGCGCAGCGTGGGGCTGTCGTCGGCGACCACGACGGTGACCTGCTGGTCGGTCATGTCAGGTCCTCCGGACTGTCGGCATGGCTCAGCGGCCGACGAGTCGTCGGACGGTGTCGACGAGGGCGTGCTGGTCGAACTCGCTCTTGAGCAGGTAGGCGTCGGCGCCGGCGTCCATGCCCGGCGCGCTTGTCGGCGTCGTCGCCGCGCGAGGTCATGATCACGACCGGGACGTTCTCCCAGCCGCGGGTGCTTGCGGATCGTGCGGGTCAGGGTGAACCCGTCCATGCCGGGCATCTCGACGTCGGAGAGCACGAGGTCGACCGGCGAGCGCTGCAGGCGGACGGCGCCGTCGAGGCCGTCGACCGCGGTGACCACGTCGTAGCCCGCGCCCTCGAGGATCGTGCGCTGCAGCTCGCGGACGCCGACGCGAGTCCTCGACGACGAGCACCCGCGGGCGGCCGTCGGCCCGTCGCCGTGCGGCGCGGCTCGCGCGCGCGCGGCTCGTCGGCGCCGGCGGCGCGGCGAGCGTCGGCCGACGCGACCGGAGCGCCGGTCCAGCGGGCGGCGAGCTCGCGGAGGTCGACGAGCAGCATGCACGCGAGCCGTCGCCGTCGATCGTGGCGCCGGACGTGCCCGGGCACGCGGCCGAGGAAGTCGCCGAGGCCCTTGACGACGAGCTCGCGCTCGCCCTCGAGCTCGTCGACCGCCCAGGCGAGCGGCTCGCCGGTGAGGCGGACGACGACGGCGGCGCGCGGCGTCGCGCGCACCGGCGACGCCGAGCGCGGCGCCGAGGTCGGCGAGCGGGAGCGTGCTCGTCGTGCGCGGACGACCACGAGCGAGCCCGGCGACGTCGTGCACGGCGACGTCGGCGAGCGACACGGTCTCGAGCGACGCCGGGGATGGGCACGGCGTAGCGCTCGTGGCCGCAGCGCACGACGCAGGCAGCGCATGACGCCGAGGGTGACCGGGCAGCGTGAGGACGAAGCGGGTGCCGGCGCCGAGCTCGGTCTCGATCTCGACCGTGCCGCCGAGGCTCCTCGACCGCGGTGCGCACGACGTCGAGGCCGACGCCGCGGCCGGAGGTCTCGGTGACGTCGTCGCGCGTGGAGAAGCCGGGCTCGAAGAGCAGCTGGTGCAGCGCGCGCGCCGGACAGCGCGGTGTCGGCGGGCAGCAGGCCGCGGCGACCGCGGCGGCGCGCAGCGCGTCGTCGTCGATGCCGGCGCCGTCGTCGGAGACCTCGATGACGACGGTCGAGCCGGCCTGCGCGGGCGACGACGGTGACGGTGGCGCGGCGCGGCTTGCCGGCGGCCAGCGCGCTCGTCGGGCGGCTCGCAGCCGTGGTCGACCGCGTTGGTCACGAGGTGGCGCAGCGCCTCGGCGACGCCGTCGAGCACGCGGACGTCGAGCTCGACGTCGTCGCCGGTCGATGACCAGGTCGACGTCCTTGCCGGTCGCGGTGGCCACCTCGCGCACGAGCGCGGGGAAGCCGGCGACCACGCGGCGCACCGGGCACCATCGCCAGGCCCATCGCGCCGTCGCGCACCCGGGCGAGCCGGTTGACGCGCGTCCTCGGTGCGCGAGCGCAGGTCGCGGGTCGTCGGCGTGCGAGCCGGTCGCCGACGGCGACGAGCGCCGTGCACGGCGTCGGCCACCTCGGCGCTCGCGCGCGTCCGGCAGCAGCGAGCTGCGCGCAGGCTGCGCACGAGGGCGCTGGTGCTCGGCGAGCGAGCGCCGCGGCGTCCTGCGCCTGGCGCTCGACGCGGCGCACCTCGAGCTCGGCCTCGCCGACGACGTCGAGCAGGTCGTGGACGCGACGGGTCGGCACGCGCACCTGGTCGCCGTGCGCGCGCAGCGACGCGTGGCTGCGACGCCGGCGTCGTCGTCGGCCTCGTCGACGCGGCTCGACGCTCGAGGACGGCGCAGCCGCGGCACGTCGACCGGGTCCGTCGCCGGCGAGCGCGGAGTCGAGCGCGGCGACGACGTCGTCGAGCGTGCCGCTCGGCGAGCGGGCCGGTCGGCGCCGGGCAGCGAGCGGCCGAGCGCCTCGGCGGTCACGAGCAGCAGGTCGACGAGGTCCGTGCGCGACCGCCACCCGGCCGTCGCGCAGCAGCGCCGAGCAGGTCCTCGGCGCGGTGGGCGAGCGTCGACGACGGCGTCGAGCCCGAGCATGCGGGCCGAGCCCTTGACGGTGTGCGCGTCGCGGAACAGCGACGGCGACGAGCTGGCGCGGCGCGGCGTCGCCCTCGAGCGCGCAGCAGCCCGTCGCGCAGCGACGCGAGCCGGTCCTCCACCTCCGCGCGGAAGGTGGCGACCAGCTCCGGGTCGTCGGCCCAGGCCATGCGCGGTCGCTCACGCCACGCGGAAGCGCGAGATCGACTCGCGCAGCTCGGCCGACAGCGACGTTGAGCTGGGCGGCGGCCGCGGCCGACTGCTTCGAGCCGACGGCGTACTGCCGCGACGACGTCGGACACCTGCGTCATCGCGGCGACGACCTGGTCGGACGCCGAGCGCTGCTGCTGGGTCGCGATCGAGATCTCCTTCGCGGCGGTCGTGGTCTCGTCGACCATGCCGGAGATGCGCTCGAGGGCGTCGACGACGTCGCGGGCGAGCTCGGCGCCGGCGTGGACCTCCTTGGCTGCCGTCCTCGCTGGCGAGGATCGTCGCGTTGGTCTCGGTCTGGATCTGGGCGACGATCGCCTGGATCTGACCGGTCGACTCCTGCGGCGCGCTCGGCGAGCTTGCGCACCTCGGAGGCGACGACGGCGAAGCCGCGGCCGTGCTCGCCGGCGCGGGCGGCCTCGATCGCGGCGTTGAGCGCGAGCAGGTTGGTCTGGTCGGCGAGGTCGTCGATGACCTCGAGGATGCGGCCGATCTCCTGGCTCTTCTCGCCGAGCGACAGCGCGCGGGTCGCGATCGAGTCGACGCGGTCGGCGATCTGGTCCATCGAGCGCACCGAGGCGGCGACGGCCTGGCGGCCCTCCTCGGCGTGGCGCAGCGTCTCGGCGGCGTAGCGCGCGACCGCCTCGGCGGTGTCGGCGATCTGGGCGGCGGTGGCCGCGAGCTCCTCGATCGTCGAGGTGGTCTCGGCGACGGCCGAGGACTGCTGGGTGGCGCTGGCCGCGTGCTCCTCGGCGGTCGCGAGCAGCTCGCCGGCGCTGGCCGAGATCTGCTCGCCGCCGGTGCGCACCTGCTCGACGAGGGTGCGCAGGTTCTCGAGCGCCTCGTTGACCGACGTGCGAGAGCACGACGACGGTGTCGTCGTCGACCTCGTCGTCGACCATGTCGCTGATGTCGACCTTGGCCGACAGGTCGCCCGCGGCGGCCCGCTCGAGCTGCTCGGTGAGGGCGTCGACGCGGGCGCTCGAGCTCGTCGCGCTCGCGCGAGGACTTGCTCTCGAAGGCGAGCACGGCCTCGGCGAGCTGGCCGTCGATGAGCGTCATCGCCGGCAGCGCGACGAGCGCGACGAGCCCGAGCGGGATGGCCGACGCCGGTCCAGGTCTGCGGTGACGATGCCGGTGAAGGCGACGCTCACGGCGAGCAGCAGCGGCGAACAGCGGCTGCGACCAGCGCCGAGAACAGCAGCGAGGCGAACAGCACGTTGACGGCGAGCAGCACCGACGCGGAGCCGAGCAGGCCGCCGCTCGCGCAGGCCAGGCCGGTGATGTAGACGACGTTGGCGACGAGGAGGACGCGGCCGACGCGTGACGGTCTGCTCGAGGACGGCACCGGCTGCGCTGCGCCCGGAACGGCGAGCACGGTGATGATCGCGGCGACGAGCGGCGCCGAAGGCGGTCCAGGCCCACGACCCGCGGACATGTCGACCGGCGCGCTCGGGCACGAACGCAGTCGGTGAGCAGCGCGGCGACGACGCCGAGGACGACGCACCCCCAGGTGGCCACGCTCGCGATGACCGCGATGCGCTTGCTGAACTCCACGTCTGCTCCCGCATCCGATGCACTGGTCCGTGGGCCCGTACGGGCCCCTCCGGTGTGCTTCGGGACGTCCGGCGCATCACCTGAAGGGGTGAACCGGAGCGCCTTCCGACTGCGACGGCGAGGCGCCGGCGAGGCCGGGCAGCGGCGAGCGCGAGGGCGAGCAGCGCGGCGTCGCGAGCACGGCGACGGGTCCCGACGCGGTGCCGCCGTCGGCGAGCCCCACGACGAGGTCGGCCGCGGTGCCGTCGAGCGTGACGGGCGTGGCGGTTCGCAGCCCGGCCGGCACGTCGACCAGCCCGGCGACGGCCTCGGCCACGAGCCCGACCTCGACGTCGTCGACGGAGACGACGACGACGCGGGCGCTCGACGGCAGCGGGTCGGCGGTCGACGCCGAGCAGCGGGCGGAGGTCGACCACGGGCAGCACGTGACCGCGCCAGTTGGCGACGCCGCACAGCCAGGAGGGCGCGCCGGGCACCCGGGTGAGGCCCGGCACGGGATGACCTCGGCGACGTCGCACGCGGCGACGGCGTAGCGACCGGCGCCGAGGCGCACGACCACGTGGTCGCTGCCCGCCGGTGCGTCGGGCTCGACGACCGTCGTCGAACCACGTGGCGCGGCGAGGCGGTCACGGACTGGTCATCGGCCTGTTCGGCCCGGCGCTGAAGGCCGCACGCCGCACGGGCCGGGGCTCCGCCGGTCAGCCCTCGGCGGGCTCGCTCGTCGGCGACGGCGACGTCGAGCTCCGAGGTCCGCGGCCGGCTCGTCCGACGGGATCGGCAGGAGCGACGCGAGCACCACGAGCGCCAGCCCGCCGATGAGGTAGGCGTAGGTGCGCGGGACGTCGGGCATGAGGACGTCGCCTCCGCGACCGGTGCTGGCGAGCACCACGCGTGGGGACCAGCCAGCCGAGCCCGACCGCCGCCGCCCCGCGGCGGCTGCCCATGAGCCAGGCGGCGCCGCGCGCGCAGACGCCGACCGCGACGAGCATGAGGGCGAGGCCCCACGGCACGGTCACGCCGCCGACGACGACGCGTGCCGACACGATCACGGCGCCGAGGGCGCCGAGCGCGACACCGCCCACCACGGCGCCGACGTACGACGCGACGGACGGGCGCGGGTTGCGGGCACCTCGCGAGCCTACGGCCAAGCCGCGGGGTCAGCGGGCGCGCGCCCACGAACGGGCGGCCGCGGTCACGCGAGCTCGTCCGGACGGGCGGTGGCCGTGGTGACGACGGCCGCGCCGGCGGCGCCGAGCGACGGAGTCGCGGACGTCGATCGTCGGACCGCTGCGGGCGGCCGCGGCCTCCTCGAGGATGTCGGTGATCTCGCGACCGATCAGCTCGTGGCGCTCGACCAGCGCGTCGCGCAGCGCCGCGACGAGGTGCCGGTTCTCGCTCGAGCAGCGCGCGCGTGTGCGCCTTCTGCTCCTGCAGGATCTTCTCGACCCGGTCGCGGCCCTCGGAGTCGCCGAGCACCCGGCCGACGATGTTGGTGTCGCTGACAGCGCCGGCCCTGGATCGCGGAGTACGAGATCAGCGTGTCGGTCATGCCGGCCGCGCCGACCATCTGCGCCGCGACGTTGGTGGCGTAGAGCAGGTCGCCGGCCGGGCCGGTGGAGATGTCGTCGAAGAACAGCTCCTCGGCGGCACTGGCCGCCCATCGCGATGCGGATCAGCCCGAGCATCTCGGTGCTGCGACCGCGTGTAGACGTCCTCGGCGTCGCCGTGGGCCAGCAGGCCGAGCGCCTCGCGGCGCTTGATGATCGTGAGCACCTCGAGGCGGCGCTGCGGCGCGAACAGAGCCAGGCGGTCACGGCGTGGCCCGCCTCGTGCGTCGCGATGAGGCGCTGCTCGTGGTCGGTGTAGGCGACGGGCTGGCCCATGCCCGACCTCCTCGACGAGGCGGGCGCGCTCGACGTCGGCGAGCGACATCGCCTGCTCGCCGCGGCGCAGCGCGTTGACGAGCGCCTCGTCGAAGAGGTGCTCGATCATCACCGGCGTGTAGCCGCTGCGTCGCCGAGGCGATGCGGTCGCGCATGTCGTCGGTGTCGAGCTCGGCGTCGTGCGCCTTGCGCGTGAGGAAGTGGTCGATGAGCTCGCGCACGGCCGGCCTTGCGTCGGCAGTCTCGAAGGTGAGGCGGCGGTCGAAGCGGCCCGGGCGCAGCAGCGCGGGGTCGAGGTTGTCGGCGCGGTTGGTGGCGGCGATGAGCAGCACGTTGGTGCGACGGCGGCACGCGGCCGCTTGAGCTGGCGGTTCGCCGGGAGGAACAGGTTGAGCTTGTCGACGAACCACGCTGCGGAACTTCTGCATGCCGGTCGGCTCGTCGAAGGACTGCATCTGCACGAGCAGCTCGTTGACGACGCCGCCGACGCCCTCGCTGGTCATCGAGCGGTTGCGTGACCGATGCCGCCGGACGCCGGCGCGACGGCGCGAGCGTCGCGTCGGCAGGCCGTCGAGCGCCGCCGCAGCACGTGCGCCGCGATCGCGCGAGTCTGCGGCATCGGCGTGCATCGACAGGCCGCCACGCGCCATCGCGATCGCGTCGATCTCCTCGATGAAGCCGATCGCGCCGCCCTCCTGGCGCGCCGACCTTGCGCAGCGCCTTGAAGTACGAGCGGATCTTGCGCGCGGTGGCGCCGTAGTACATCGACTGGAACGACGTCGCGGAGACGAACAGGAACGGCACGCCGGCCTCGGCGGCCATCGCCTTGGCGAGGTGCGTCTTGCCGGTGCCGGGCTGGCCCTCGAAGAGCAGGCCGCGGCGCGGCGTGCCGCCCATCTCGCTCGGCGAACGCCTTGTGCGCGAGGAACAGGTTGAGCGAGCGGACCACGTCCTCCTTGACGGGGTCGATGCCGATGACGTCGTCGAGGCGGTGTCGATCTGCTCGGGCCGGTAGATGACGTGCGGCGAGCGGCCGGCGCCGACGGTGGAGCCGACGCAGGACGACGATCAGCGCCACGAAGAACAGCGCCGGGCATGAGCACGCATCGGGTCGATCTGCGGCAGCGAGGTCGAAGCAGTCGATCGCGTCGCCGCTGAGCGATCCGGACCCACAGGTAGGCGGCGGGGACCAGCAGCGATCGAACAGGCCCGACAGACGCCGACGGCGCGACCGCTCGCGGGACGCCCGACGTCGGCCGTCGCGGGATCGTGCTGGTGCCGACGTCCGCGAGCATCGACGTGGCGGCGCCGAGTCCCGACGTCGGCCGTGGCCATCCGGACGTCGAGCCCGTCGTCCTGCCGCCGGTCCGACGCGTCGCCCGTCCGTGACCGACGGGCCCGTCGCCGCGCACCCCGCCGGGGCATGCGCCCAGGTGCGCGACTCCCGGACGCTGCCGCACCGATCGCTGCGGTCGCCCGTCGGAGTCCCCGACCGCGCACGCGCGCTCACCGCGGCACGGGCTCGATGCGCCGGGAGTGACCCGGCGTGAGCGGCTACGCGACGCCCGCGAACAGGTCGGTCTCGCGGCCGCCGAACGGGTCGACGCGCGCGCCGCGGCGTCACCCTTCGACGAGCCGGAAGAACTCGACGCCCAGCGCCTCGCGGGCCCGATGTTGTTCGACAGCGCGAAGAAGCCGTCCTCGACGGCTGATCTGGGTCGCGTGCGCGCGCATCGCCGCCATCTTGCTGGCTCGAAGTCCTCGGCCGTCGACCACGCGTGGTGACGAGGTCGTCGGCGACGGCGAACGGCATGTCGTCGGGGTCCATCGACGCCGAAGTCGCTGGTGTCGCCCGCGGCCTTCATCGCCTCGATGCCCTGCGTGGACGAACGACTTCGGGAACGCCGTCCAGTAGATCTTCGGCGACGTCCCACGCCTCGCCGAGGTCGGGCCGGAACGACGGCGCCGCGGCGAGCGCGACGGCGTACATCGCGACGCGGTGCGCCTGGATGTGGTCGGGGTGGCCGTACCCGCCGAAGTCGTCGTAGGTGACGAGCGACCTGCGGCCGCACCTCGCGCATGCACCGCGACGAGGTCGGTCGCCGCCGCGAGCAGGTCGGCGCGCCAGAAGCAGTCCGGGTCGTCGTTGTCGGCGGCGTGCCCATCATCCCGGAGTCGCGGTACCTGCCGGACGCCGCCGAGGTAGCCGGTGGTCGGTGACGCCGAGCGCCGCCATCGCGTTGGCGAGCTCGATCTGCGGCGCTGCGGCGCCGAGGCTGTCGTCGCGGTCGGCGGCGAGGTGCGCGAGGTCGGCGACGAGGATCTCGCCCTCCTCGCCGCAGGGTGCAGGTCACGAGGGTGACGTGGGCGCCCTCGGCGACGTACTTCGCCATGGTGGCGCCGGTGCCGATCGTCTCGTCGTCGGGGTGGGCGTGGACGAGGAGCAGGCGGCGGTCGGCGGCGATCGGTGTACGAGGTCACGCGACGGCGGCAGCCTAACCGCGCGTCGGCGCGCGACGATCCGCGACGGCCGGCTGACAGACTCCGCGCCATGCAGCGCCGAGTCCTTCCCCCGCCACAGCGCCCGCACGCAGCGCTTCACCGCCGGCGCGCCCCGCGCTGTTCACCGTCTCCCCGGACGGCGCGCGCGTGCGTGTTCCTGCGCTCGACGTCCGGCACCGACGCCGTCGGCCGGCTCTGGGCGCTCGACGTCGCCACGGGCGGCCGAGACGCTCCTCGCCGACCCGCGCCGCGCTGCACGACGGGCGCCGAGGAGCTGTCCGGCCGAGGAGCGGGCCCGGCGCGAGCGCATGCGCGAGGGCAGCGCCGGCATCGTCGGCTACGCGACCGACGACGCCGTGACCGCGCGCCGTCGTTCGCGCTCGTCGGGCGGCCTCTACGCCGTCGGCGCTCGAGCGGCGGCGCCGGTCGCGAGGCCTCGACGTCCCCGGGCCCGGTGATCGACCCGCGGCTCTCGCCCGACGGCCGCCACGTCGCCTTCGTCTCCGGCCGCGTCGCTGCGCGTCGCGCGCGTCGACGGCGGCGGACGACCGCGCCGCTCGCCGAGCCGGCGCACGACCTCGAGACCTGCGGGCCTCGCCGACTTCGTCGCGGCCGAGGAGCTCGACCGCTCCCGCGGCTTCTGGTGGTCGCCGACCTCCGACGCCGCTGCTCGTCGAGCGCGTCGACGAGACGCCCGTGCACGAGTGGTGGATCGCCGACCCGCTGCACCCGGAGCAGCCGCCGCGCGCGCACCGCTACCCCGCGGCCGGGCACGCCAACGCCGCGTCTCGCTGTGAGCTCGTCGCGCCTCGACGGCACGTCGCGTCGAGCGTGGCGTGGGACCCCGCGCGTTCCCGTACCTCGTCGACGTGTCGTGGACGCCGTACGGCGACCCGCTCCTCGTGGTCATGACGCGCGACCAGCAGCACCAGCGCGGTGCTCGCCGTCGACGTCGCGACGCGGCGCGACGCGCGTCGTCGCCGAGCTCACCGACGACGCAGTGGGTCGACGCCTGCCCCGGGCGCCGACCCGCTGGGCGCCGGACGGGCGGCTCCTGACCCTCGAGCCGACCGCGCGAGCGACACCTACCGGCTGCACGCTCGGCGACGTACTGGCTCACGCCCCGCGGGCCTCCAGGTGCGCGGCGTCGTCGACGTCGACGACCGACGGCGTGCTCGTGGCCACCGCGCCCGACCCGACTGACGTCGCGCGCTCGTGCAGGTCGGCGTGGGACGGCGCGTCACGCCGGTCGACGGCCGACGGCCGGCTGGTACGTCGGCCGCGTCCGCCGGCGGCACCGACGTCGTCGTGGCGCGCACGCTGGACTCGACCGCCGACCACGTGCGAGCGTGCGCGCCGGCGGTCGCGCGACGTCGGTGCACGTCGTACGCCGAGGCGCCCGGCGGTCACGCCGGCGGTCGACGGTGCTCGACGCCAGGCGACCGCGCGATCCGTCACCGCGGTGCTGTTCCCGACGCGGCCACGTGCCCGGGTCCCGCCGGCTGCCGGTGCTGCTCAGCCCGTACGGCGGGCCGCACCACCAGCGAGGTGCGTCGCCGCCGCAGCGCCGTTCGGCGAGGCGCAGTGGCTCGCCGACCAGGGCTTCTGCGTCGTCGTCGCCGACGGCCGCGGCACGCCCGGGCCGCGGCCCGGCCTGGGACCGCGCGCGTCCGCCTCGACCTCGCCGACGCCGGTGCTCGACGACCAGGTCGACGGCGCTCGCACGCCGTCGCCGAGCGCGTGGCCCGACGACGTCGACCCCGACGCGCGTCGGGCATCCGCGGCTGGTCGTTCGGCGGCTACCTCGCGGCGCTCGCGGTGCTGCGCCGCCCCGACGTGTTCCACGCCGCCGTGGCGGGCGCGCCCGTCACCGACTGGCGGCTCTACGACACGGTGTACACCGAGCGCTACCTCGGCCACCCCGACGACACCCCGACGCCGTACGACGCTCGCTCGCTGCTCGACGGGCGCGCCGAGCCTGCACGCGGCCGCTGCTGATCATCCACGGCCTCACCGACGACAACGTCGTGGTGGCGCACACCCTGCGGCTCGTCCGCCGCGCTCACCGTCGCCGGCCGCCCGCACCAGGTGCTGCCGCTGTCCGGCGTCACGCACATGACGCCGCAGGAGGAGGTCGCCGAGAACAAGCTGCTGCTCGAGCTCGACTTCCTCGAAGCGCTCGCTCGGCGTCGTCTGACGCCGGACGCACGCAGGGCCTCGACCGTCTGGTCGGGGCCGCTTCGTCGCGGCTAGCGGATGTCGGTGCGCGCCGGCTCGATGCGCTGCGGTGCATCGAGCCGCCGACTCCTTGATCCGCCGAGACGGGGCTGGTCGACCTCGTCCGGCAGGCTGCGGGCCGCGATCGACCTCGGCGCATCGGCCGACGACGCTGCCGGCGACGGTCTCGACCGGGAAGTGGCAGGCGACGCTGGTGGCCGGGGCGCAGCTCGCGCAGCAGCGGCTCCTCGACGCGCGCACCGCTCCTGCGCCTTCCAGCAGCGGGTGTGGAACACGCAGCCGCGTCGGCGGGTTGATCGGGCTGGGCAGGTCGCCCTGTGAGCAGGATCCGCTCGCGCTTGCGCGCTGCCGTCGGGGTCCGGCACCGGCACGGCCGAGAGCAGCGCGTGGGTGTACGGGTGCAGCGGGCGCCGCGTAGAGCTCGTCGCGGTCGGCGAGCTCCATGATCTTGCCGAGGTACATGACCGCGACCCGGTCGGAGATGTGGCGGACGACGGAGAGGTCGTGGGCGACGAAGACGTAGGCGATCCCGAACTCGTCCTGGAGGTCCTCGAGCAGGTTGATGACCTGCGCCTGGATCGAGACGTCGAGCGCCGAGACCGGCTCGTCGCAGACGATGAGCTTGGGGCGCAGCGCGATGCGCGCGGGCGATGCCGATGCGCTGGCGCTGGCCGCCGGAGAACTCGTTCGGGTAGCGGTTGTAGTGCTCGGGGTTGAGCCCGACGCGCTCCATGAGCTCCTGGACGGCCGTCTTGACGCCGCCGGTCGGCTCGACCTCCTGCACCTTGAACGGTGCCGCGATGATCGTGCCGACGGTGTGCCGCGGGTTCAGCGAGGTGTACGGGTCCTGGAAGATCATCTGCGACCTCGCGGCGGAGCGGCACGCATCTCCTTGCGCGACAGGCTGCGTGATGTCGCTGGCCGTCGAGCTCGATCGTGCCCGCCGTCGGGCTCGAGCAGCCGCAGCATCGTGCGCGCCGGCGGTCGACTTGCCGCAGCCGCTCTCGCCGACGAGCCCGAGGGTCTCGCCGGGCGCGACGTCGAGGTCGATGCCGTCGACGGCCTGACCGCGCCGACTGACCTTCTTGAAGATCGACGCCCGAGGTGATCGGGAAGTGCTGCTTGAGGCCGGTGACCCGCAGGATCGGGTCGCCCTGGCCTGCGTCGGCGCGTCATGGCGGCGGCTCCTGCCGGCTCGTCGACGCGTGCCGAGGCGTCTCGGCGGCGATGGCCGCGCCGCTCCTCGGCGGGCATGTGGCAGCGGACGCGCGTGGCCGGGTCGCGGTCTCGAGCAGCTCGGGGCGCTCGGTGTCGCACAGGCCGCCCGGGACCGCGCTCGTGGTAGGTGCAGCGCGGGCGGAACACGCAGCCCTTCGGCAGGTTGATCAGCGACGGCGGGTAGCCCGGGGATCGGGTCGAGCCGGCGCCGTGCGGCACGCGGTCGAGGCGCGGCATCGACGCCGAGCAGCCCGAGCGTGTACGGCATCTCCGGGCGGTGGAAGATGTCGTCGACCGTGCCCGTGCTCGACGAGGCGACCGCCGTACATCACGACGACCTCGTCGGCGACGTCGGCGACGACGCCGAGGTCGTGGGTGATGATGATGATCGCGGTGTTGAACTCGCGCCTGCAGGTCGCTTGAGCAGCTCGCAGGATCTGCGCCTGCACGGTGACGTCGAGCGCCGTGGTGGGCTCGTCGGCGATGAGCAGCGACGGGCCGTTGAGCAGCGCCATGGCGATCATCGACGCGCTGGCGCATGCCGCCCGAGAGCTGGTGCGGGTAGTCGTCGACGCGCCGGTCGGGGTTGGGGATGCCGACCCGGTCGAGCATCGTCGATGGCCTGCTTGCGCGCCGCCGTCCTTCGAGACGTCCTGGTGGACGCGGACGGCCTCGACGAGCTGCTTGCCGATCCGTGTAGAACGGGTGCAGGCTCGAGAGCGGGTCCTGGAAGATCATCGCCATCTTCTGGCCGCGCAGCCGGCGCACGTCCTCGTCGCTCATGGCGATGAGGTCCTCGCCGTCGAGCACGACCTCGCCCGAGATGTTCGCGGTCTTGCGGTTGTGCAGGCCCATGATCGCCTGCGACGTCACGCTCTTGCCGGAGCCGGACTCGCCGACGATGGCGAGGGTCTGGCCGCGCTCGACGGTGAACGAGACGCCGTCGACGGCGCGGACGAGGCCGTCCTCGGTGGGGAACTCGACGCGCAGGTCGCGTCACGGCGAGGAACGGCCGGGTCGCGCCCGTGTGCATGCTGGTGCTCATACGAGCCTCACCCGCGGGTCGATGACGGCGTAGAGCAGGTCGACGATCAGGTTCGCGACGATGATGAACGTCGCGGTCACCAGCGTGATGCCGACGATGACGCGGCAGGTCGGCGTCGACGACCGAGTTGACCGCCAGCGTGCCGAGGCCCGGGAGGCTGAAGATGCTCTCGGTGATGATCGCGCCGCCGAGCAGGCCGGCGAGGTCGAGGCCGGCGGCCGTCACGATCGGCGTGAGGCCGGCGCGCAGGCCGTGCTTGCGGATGACGATGCGCTCGGGCAGGCCCTTCGCCCGCGCGGTGCGGATGTAGTCCTCGCCGAGGGTGTCGAGCATCTGGTTGCGCGTGAGCCGCATGTAGAACGCGGCGTAGAGGATCGCCAGCACGATCCACGGCAGGATCATCGTCTGGAAGAACTGGACCGGATCCTCGAACGGCGGGACGTACGACGGGTACGGCAGCAGCTGCCACTTGAGGACCACGAAGAACAGCAGCACCAGGCCGATGAAGAACGACGGGCAGCGAGTAGCCGATGAGCGAGATGCCCATGACCGTCTTGTCCTGCCACTTGCCGCGGCGCAGCGCCGCGTAGATGCCGACGCGTGACGCCGACGATGATCCACAGGATGAAGGCGCCGAGGGCCAGCCACATCGTGGCGGGGAAGCGCGTCCTTGATCAGCGACGGTGACCTCCTCGCCGCGCTTGAACGAGTAGCCGAGGCACGGGGCGTTGCACTCGAAGGTCGGCGGTGCCGGAGCCGTAGGTGCGGCCGACGAAGATGCCCTTGAGGAACTTCCAGTACTGCTGCCACACCGGGAGGTCGAGGCCGAGGCGGTGCCGGTTGGCCTCGATGATCTCCGGGGTGCAGGCCTTGCCGCAGGTGAGGCGCGCGGGGTCGGTGGGGAGGACGCTGAACAGCAGGAAGACGACCAGCGTGAGCAGCAGCAGCATCAGCACCATGCTGAGGACGTCGCCGCACGATGTAGCCGCTCAAGGGGCTTGCCTTTCGCTTGCGCGAGATCGGCGGGCCGTGGTGGACGACCCTGTCAGAGACTGAGGGTACGGCGTGCATGGCGTGGGGGCGGGGCAGATGCCCCGCCCCCACACGCGTCATGCGTACTTAGCTGAGCTTGACGTACAGGTCGCCGTACGGCCACGAGCCGTAGGCCGGCCACAGGTACGCGTTGCCGACCTTCGAGCCGGGCAGGCGCTGGTCGCGGCCGAAGCGGGTCGGGATGACGACGACCTGCTTCGATGGCAGCTCTTGTTCAGCGCCTGCCACTGCGTCGGCCTGCTTGGCACGGTCGAGCTCGACCTTCGCAGCGTCGGACTTGGCGTTGAACGCCGCGTCGTCGAACTGCGAGAGGTTGAAGCCACCGGTCGGGGTGAACAGCTCGGGGATGACGGTCGAGGCGTTCGGCCAGTCAGCACCCCAGCCCGCGTTGATGAGCTCGTGCGCCTTCGCCGGGTCGAACACGATGCCGTAGTACTGACCGGCCTCGATCGGGTTCGGCTTCGCGGTGATGCCGGCCTTGGCCAGCGACGCGATGACGATCGCTGCGGCCTTGGTGTTGGTCGGGGTGTTCGGGAAGTCGAAGGTGATCGTCGGCATCGGGCGCACCCGACTCGGCGATCAGCTTCTTCGCGTACTCGGGGTCACCCGTGTCCGGGATCGGCTGCGCCGAGGAGGCCGTCCCACAGTCCGGTCGGGGCGTAGTCGATGCCGATGTTGGGCTTGACCACGCCGTCGGCGAAGTCACCGGCGTAGGCGCCACCGGCGTTGGTGCGGAGGGCCTCGCGGTCGAGCGCCGCGGCGATCGCCTGGCGGTGCTTGAGGTTCGGCACCTTCTTCGACGTTGATCGCGAAGTAGCGGACGTAGGGGTCGAACTCGTTGATGCGACGGTCGGCGAACTTCGGGTCGTTGAACACGATCGGAAGCGAGGCTCGGCTGTGAGCAGCGTGGAGATCGCCGTCTGGTCAGCCGGCAGCACCCTGGATCAGGCGCTGGTCGATGACGGCTGGGGTCGATACCGAAGTCGACCTCGAACGAGTCCGGGTAGGCCTTGCGGTACGGGTCGCTCGCCTGCGATCCACTTGTCGTTGCGGACGAGGACCATCTGGCCGCCCTTGCCCTTCTTGTACACCGAGATCTTGTACGGGCCGGAGGCGACGGGCTTGTCGTCGTACTTCTCACCGGTGTCGCGCGGCCTTCGGCACCGGCGCGAACGCGGACGAGCGTGGTCGCGTAGTTGAAGTCCGGGACGGGGCGCGACAGGTTGAACGTGATCGTCTTGCCGTCCGCGGAGCAGGTGACGGCCTTGTCGAACAGGTCCTGGCCGGTGCCCTTGTACGGGCCGGCGTACTGCGAGCTGCCGTCCTCGTCCTTCGGGATGTCGAGCATCGAGATCGCGTACGTCGGGCCGTCGGTGATGATGTCGGTCGCGAAGGTGCGCGAGACGCCGTACTTGATGTCGGCGCAGGTGATCGGCGTCGCCGGTCTCGAACGTCGACGCCGTCACGCAGGGTGAACGCCCACGTCTTGCCGCCGTTGGTCGCCGTGCCCGTGTCGGTCGCGAGGTCGGGAACGATCGAGGTCGCTTCCTCGGCTCGTCCTTCGAGAACTTGTACGCGGTGAGCGTGCGGAAGATGGTGCCGCTGAAGAACGCGAGGTCCTCACCCGTGTACATGCGCTGCGGGTCGACGTTGCCGAACTGCTCTGCGCTGCGTGCAGGTAGGTGATCTTCCCACCCTTGGTCGGCGGTGCCGTCACCGCTCGCTGAGTGGCGTCGCTGCTGCCGCCGTTGCCGCCGCAGGCCGCGAGCGCGAGCGCCCCGGCAGCAACGACCACAGCGGCGCGCAGACCCGGCCTGGCCTTGCCCATGTGTCCTCCTGGTTTGTCGCCGGGACGTCCCTCGGCGTTGCACCCTGCGCCGATCAACGGGGACTGGTCGTCCCTCCGGCTGCGCGGAATCTGGGTGTCTAGTCGAGCGGCTGTCGATCGGGTCATGACCGTCGCCGCTCGTGGGTCGAGCGCGTCGCGCACGGAGTCACCGACCAGGTTGAAGGTGACGACGACGATCGCGAGCACCGTGCCCGGGATGAGCAGGTACGACGGGATGATGCTCATGTAGGTCACGGAGTCGGCGAGGATCGCGCCGAACGTCGGGGTCGGGCGGCAGGACGCCGACGCCGAGGAACGACAGCACCGCCTCGGTGGCGATGTAGGTCGGCAGCGTCAGGGTCGCGTAGATCATGATCGGCGCCCACAGGTTGGGCAGGATCTCCTTGAACAGGATCCGGCGCGTGCCGGCGCCCATGGCGACCGCCGCCTCGACGAACTCGCGCTCGCGCACGCTGAGCACCTGGCCGCGCACGATGCGCGCGAGGTAGGGCCAGCCGAAGAGGCTGAGCACGAGGATCAGGTAGGTGATGCGGGCCGGGTTGCCCTCGGGGACACCGAGCGCCTCGAGGCGCTGGGTGAGCACGCCCGAGAGCGCCAGGATGATGAGCAGGAACGGGAACGCGAGGATCAGGTCCATGACCCGGCGATGATCGGGTCGTCCCAGTTGCCGCCGAGGTAGCCGGCGATGATGCCGAACACGGTGCCGAGGATGGTCGTGATGATCGTCGCCGTGAAGGCGATGAACAGCGAGATGCGCAGGCCGTAGAGCAGGCGGGCGAACAGGTCGCGGCCGGTGCCCGGCTCGACGCCGAACGGGTGCTCCCAGCTGACGCCGCAGAAGAAGCCGGAGTCGGGCAGGCCGCAGCCGAGCGGGATGCCGCCGTTCTCCGTGTCGAGCGCGTCGGGGTTCAGCGCGTACGGGTCGACGCCCATGATGCTGCAGATCAGCGGCGCGAAGATCGCGCACAGCAGCAGGAAGATCAGGACGCCGAACGACGACCATGCCGACCTTGTCGCGCTGGAGGCGTCCCCACGCGATCGCGGTCAGCGACCGGCCCTTGATCTCCTCGGCGGCGCGGGGTCGCCGCAGGAGCGCTGGGCACGCATCTCGACGGGCACGGTCATGGAGAACCTGTTGCCTTCCTGTCTGGTTCCGGGAAGACCGGACATTCCCGGGGGTCGGCGGACGGATCTTTACCGGGGTCGCCGGCTGATCCCCGCCCCTCGGGACTCGCGCAACCTATGTCATCGAATCGGGCGGATGAAGCACCGCCCCTCCCCGTGACCGGATCGTGACCGCTCTCGGGGCGAATCGGGATGCTTCCGACATACGACGCACCGCCACGTGACGACGGCCGTGATCGCGGCCGACGCGCCGGCGTCTACGGCGCCGCAGTGGCCCAGTTGTACCGGACGCGAGGAGCCCGGCGACCGTCGCGGCACCAGGGTGGTCGCGCTGTCGTGGTCAGCGCCTTCTTCGCCCGCGACGCGTGCGGCCGCGCTCGGTCTGGTCGAGGACCACCTTGCGGATGCGCACGGTGGCCGGGCGTCACCTCCATGCACTCGTCCTCGCGGCAGAACTCGAGCGCCTGCTCCATCGACATCTGCTTGTGCGGGATGAGCGGCACGAGGATGTCGCCGGAGGACTGGCGCATGTTGGTCAGCTTCTTCTCCTTGGTCGGGTTGACGTCCATGTCGTCCTGACGCGAGTTCTCGCCGACGATCATGCCCTCGTAGACCTCGGTGCCCGGACCGACGAACAGCGTGCCGCGCTCCTGCAGGTTGGCCAGCGCGAAGCCGGTCGTCGGGCCGCGGCGGTCGGCGACGAGCGAGCCGGTCGGCCGGGTGCGCAGCTCGCCGTGCCACGGCTCGTACTTGTGGAACACGTGGTGCAGCAGGCCGGTGCCGCGGGTCTCGGTGAGGAACTCGGTGCGGAAGCCGATGAGGCCGCGCGCCGGCACGACGTACTCCATGCGCACCCAGCCGGTGCCGTGGTTGACCATCTGCTCCATGCGGCCCTTGCGCAGGGCCATGAGCTGGGTCACGACGCCGAGGTAGTCCTCGGGGATGTCGACGGTGAGGTGCTCCATCGGCTCGTGCACCTTGCCGTCGACGATGCGGGTGACGACCTGCGGCTTGCCCACGGTGAGCTCGAAGCCCTCGCGGCGCATGATCTCGACGAGGATCGCGAGCTGCAGCTCGCCGCGGCCCTGGACCTCCCACGTGTCCGGACGCTCGGTGGGCACGCATGCGGATCGACACGTTGCCGATGAGCTCGGCCTCGAGGCGGTTCTTGACCAGGCGCGCGGTGAGCTTGGTGCCGCTCTGCCCGGCCAGCGGCGAGGTGTTGATGCCGATGGTCATCGAGATCGACGGCTCGTCGACCGTGATGAGCGGCAGCGGGCGCGGGTCGTCGATGTCGGCCAGGGTCTCGCCGATCGTGATGTCGGCGATGCCGGCGATGGCGACGATCTCGCCGGGGCCGGCGGACTCGGCCGGCACCCGCTCGAGCGCCTGGGTGACGAGCAGCTCGGCGACCTTGGCCCGCTCGATGGTGCCGTCGTGCCGTGCACCAGGCGACCTGCTGGCCCTTGCGGATCGTGCCGTTGTGGACGCGGCACAGCGCGAGGCGGCCGAGGTACGGCGAGGAGTCGAGGTTGGTGACGTGCGCCTGCAGCGGCATCTCCGGGTCGTACGACGGAGCCGGCACGGTCTCGAGGAGCGTCGTGAACAGCGGCACGAGGTTCTCGCTGTCCGGCATGCCGCCGTCCTCGGGACGGTTGCAGCGAGGCGCGACCCGCCTTGGCCGAGGCGTAGACGATCGGGAAGTCGATCTGCTCCTCGGTGGCGTCGAGGTCGAAGAACAGCTCGTAGGTCTCGTCGACGACCTCGGCGATGCGGGCGTCGGGGCGGTCGACCTTGTTGATGAGCAGGATGACGGGCAGCTGCTTCTGCAGCGCCTTGCGCAGCACGAAGCGGGTCTGCGGCAGCGGGCCCTCGCTGGCGTCGACGAGCAGGAGCACGGCGTCGACCATCTCGAGGCCGCGCTCGACCTCGCCGCCGAAGTCGGCGTGACCGGGGGTGTCGATGATGTTGAACAGGACGCCGCCCTCGGGCGCCCCCTCGCCCAGGTACCGGACGGTGGTGTTCTTCGCGAGGATCGTGATGCCCTTCTCGCGCTCGAGGTCCATCGAGTCCATGACCCGCTCCTTGACCGACCCCTCGTCGGCCTGGTGGGCGGTGAACGCGCCGGACTGCCAGAGCATGGCGTCGACGAGCGTCGTCTTGCCGTGGTCGACGTGCGCGATGATCGCGACGTTGCGCAGGTCGTGACGGACGGCAGAGCCGTGCGGCAGGCATGGGAGACCTCAGGTTCGAGAGCGGGGAGACACCCGATCCTACGGGCCGCGAGGACCCCGGACCCGGACCGCCCGACCGGCCGACGAGTCCACGCGTCGCGGCACCCGGGAGACGCGGGGTCAGCCGACGCTGGTGGCGGCGTCGAAGCCGTCGTCGGTGGGGTCGTAGCTCACCCGGACCGCGCCGAGGCGGCTCAGGTCCGGCGACGTGCGTGCCGCCGCACGGGATCACCGCCGGGCCGCCGGGCACGTCGCACACCCAGCGCCGACGGGCAGCCAGGGTGGGGTCGCCGTCGGTCTCGATCCGGCTCACGGCACCGGTGGACACCCATGCGGCGAGCAGCGCGTCGGCCTCCTCGGCCACCGTCGAACCGGTCCGCGAGGAACGCCGCGCGTCGAACCCGCCTTGCGCAGCGACTTGCCGCACCGGTAGGCGTCGTAGGCGCCGTCGCGGCGGATCCGCGACGACCTGGATCGCGAGCTGGTCGAGGAACGGGAAGCCGCGCGAGTCGCGTCGCGGCGGCTCCTTCGACCAGAACCGGGCCGCCGCCTCGTTGAGCGCGAGCGCGGCGAGGTGGCAGGCGGAGTGCCCGCGGGAGAACGCCGTACGCCGGTCCGCGTCGACCTGCAGCAGCACGCGCGCGCCGACCGCGCGGCGCGTGCCGGGCCGGCACGACGTGGACCACGACCCAGGCGCGCGAGGCGTCGCCTCGGCGTACGTCGATGTCGTCCCCGACGAGGAGGCGCCCGACGTCGTCGACCGCGCCGGTGAGGCAGTCGAGCACCTCGGCGTCGTCGAGGTGGCCGACGTCGCCGGGCTGGTCCGGCCAGCCGTGGTCGAGCGGGTGGAACGGCGTGCGGTCCACGACGACGGCGACCCGGTCGTCCCGCAGCGGGGCGACGACGCGGACCGCGCCCTCACCGCGGATCTCGCCGCGCGGGGAAGCCGACCCAGGTGTCGAGGCGCCGCGACTGCCGCGGCCGCAGCGGCTGCGACGTCGGCCGCGAGCCAGGCGACGTCGTCGACCTCGGCCGGCGCGAGCCAGCGGACCTCGTCGTGGGCGACGCCGGGCTGCGGCTCGCCGCGCTGGATCCGCGCGCGCATCACGCGCAGGACCGAGTCGTCGTCGAGCGGCCAGTCGCCGTCGAGCGGACCGGGCACGACGCCGACGACGTCGACGTCGACCGCGAGCTCCTCGCGCAGCTCGCGCACGAGCGCGCGAGCCGGGTCCTCGCCCGGCTCGACCTTCCCGCCCGGCAGCTCCCAGCCCCCGGCGAGGGCGGCGGGGCGGGAGCGCCGGGCGGCGAGCAGCCGGCCGCGCCGCTCGACCGCAGCGGCGACGACGATGCGACGACCGGAACCCGTGAGGTGAGTCGGCTGCGTCACGGCAGGTGACTCTGCCAGACGTCCGTGTCACGCTGGCATCGTGAGCCGACGGTTGGACGCGGACGAGGTCGAGCGGCAGCTGAGCGCCCTCGACGGGTGGACCGGTGACGTCGACGCCCTGAATCGGTCGTACGCGTTCCCGGACGTTCCTCACCTGCGTCCGGGCGGTCGACGAGATCGCGGTGCGTGGCGGAGTCGATGAACCACCACCCGGACCTCGACATCCGCTGGCGCACTCTCCTCGTCACGGTGTCGACCCACGACGCCGGTGGTGTCACCCAGCTCGACATCGAGCTCGCCCACCGGATGAACGAGATCTCACGGGCCCTCGGAGCCACCTGATGAACTACCTGTTCGCCATGTCGCTCCCCGCGCTGGTACTGCTGCTGATCGCGGTCGCAGTCCTCGACGTGGTCCTCACCCGACGGCGCCGTCGCCGCGGCGAGACGTCCGCACGTGCCCGTACGGCGGAGGTGGGATTCGACGCGCTCGGGCTCGCGCTCGCGCCGAGTCGCAAGCACAAGAAGGAGCACGACGAGTTCATGGAGCTCAAGCGCGACGAGGAGGGCGATGCCGCTCCCCCGCGCAGCACCGTCGACCTCGACTCCGGCGTCGCGCGCATCGTCGTGCCGACCCCCGCGACGAACGCGGAGCGCTGACCCCGCTCGGCCGGCCGGCCGTGGTTGGTCAGTACCCGCGCGACGTGTCCCCCGAGTCCCCGCCGGCCAGCGTCCCGGCGAACTCCGACGCGGTCATCGGCTTGGAGAACATGGGGTAGTCGTACGTGATCGCGTTCGCGTGCTCCTCCTCGCTCGTCGCGCCGACGCAATCCGTCAGCGTGACGACCTCGAAACCCTTCTCGTACGCCGACCGCATGGTCGACTCCACGCAGCAGTTGGTCAGGAAGCCACCCAGCGCAACCGTCTCGATCCCCTTGCTGCGCAAGATGAAGTCGAGGTTCGTGCTCGCGAACGCGTCGAGCCCGCGCTTGCCCTCGAGCACGATGTCGCCCTCCTGCGGCGAGACCTCGCTGACGATCTCGGCGCCCCAGCTGCCCTTGACGAAGGCGTGCGTGTCGACGACGCCCTTGAGGATGCCGTACGGGGTCGACGTGATCTCGCCGTAGCCGTCGGCGAACTGGATCGGCGCGTGGATGATCACCGCGCCGGCCGCGCGCGCGGCCGCTACCGCGGACTGGGTGTTCTTGATCATGTCGGTGGACTCCATGACGCCCTGGACGGCGCCGTGGAGAGCGCCACCCTCGCTGGTGAAGTCGTTCTGGTACTCCACGAGCACGACCGCTGTCTTCGCCGGATCCATGGTTCCTCCTGATGGCGGGGGTTGACCTGGCCAGCATCTCAGCGGCGGCCGGCGGGCGCGGCGATATCGCGGTGCGGGCTCCGCCCGCTCGGCCGTCTCGGGTTTCCCCGGGCGACGGAGCGAGGAGCGCACTAGCGTTCCGGGCAGCGGGGACGGCACGCGGGCGCAACGCCGCACCGAGGAAGGACTCACGCGATGGACGACACGGTGCGCCGGCACAAGTACGAGCTCGGCGAGGACGAGATGCCGACGCGTTGGTACAACATCGTCCCCGACCTGCCCAGCCCGCCGCCGCCCGCGCTGCACCCGGGCACGCTCCAGCCGGCCGGGCCCGGAGGACTTCGCGCCGCTGTTCCCGATGGAGCTGATCCTGCAGGAGGTCTCGCAGGAGCGGTACATCGAGATCCCCGGCGGCGTCCTCGACGTCTACCGCCAGTGGCGGCCGTCGCCGCTGTTCCGCGCGCACCGCCTCGAGGAGGCGCTCGGCACGCCGGCGCGCATCTACTACAAGTACGAGGGCGTCTCGCCCGCCGGCTCGCACAAGCCGAACACGGCCGTGCCGCAGGCGTACTACAACAAGCAGGCCGGCGTGAAGAAGCTCACGACCGAGACCGGCGCCGGCCAGTGGGGCACCGCGCTCGCGTTCGCGTGCGCGCTGTACGGCCTCGAGTGCGAGGTCTGGCAGGTCGGGTCGTCGTACGACAGCAAGCCCTACCGCCGGCTGATGATCGAGGCGTTCGGCGGCGTCGGTGCACCGCTCGCCTTCCGACCTCACCGAGGCGGGTCGCCGGCTCGGCGCCGACCCGGCCAACTAGCACGGGATCGCTCGGCATCGCGATCTCCGAGGCGGTCGAGGTCGCGGCGCAGGACCCGGACGCGCGCTACGCGCTCGGCAGCGTGCTCAACCACGTGCTGCATGCACCAGACGATCATCGGCGAGGAGGCGCTGCTGCAGATCGCGAAGGCGGGCGACACCCCGACGCACATCGTCGGCTGCACCGGCGGCGGCTCGAACTTCGGCGGACTGTCCTTCCCGTTCCTGCGGGAGAAGATGGCGGGCCACATCTCGCCGCGGATCATCGCCGCCGAGCCGGCGTCGTGCCCGTCGCTGACCCACGGCGTGTACGCCTACGACTTCGGCGACACCGCGGGCATGACGCCGCTCATGAAGATGCACACGCTCGGGCACGACTTCATCCCGGACCCGATCCACGCCGGCGGCCTGCGCTACCACGGCATGGCGCCGCTGATCTCGCACATCTACGAGCTCGGGCTGATGGAGGCCAGTCGCGGTCCCGCAGACCGAGTGCTTCTCCGCGGCGGTGCAGTTCGCCCGCACCGAGGGCATCGTCCCGGCGCCGGAGCCCACGCACGCGCTCGCGCTCGCCGTCCGCGAGGCGCTCAAGGCGAAGGAGACCGGCGAGGAGACCGTCATCCTCACCGCGCTCTGCGGGCACGGCCACTTCGACCTCGCGGCGTACGACGACTACCTCAACGGCCGCATGGTCGACGAGGAGGTCAGCGAGGCGCGGTTCGCCGCCGGCCTCGCGACGATCCCGCCGGTGCCGGTCGGCTGACCCCGGAGGCTCGTGATCCGACCCGGTGCCCGGCGTCGGTGGTGCTCAGGCGTCGCCGAGCGTCTCCGGTGCGGACAGGTGCGACGGCCCTGCGACGGCCGCCGGCGCCGGTGTCGCCGCCGGTGCCGCGCGGTGCAGGGCGGCGCGGTCGACGGACTCGGTGACGACCCACGACGCGATAGCGCCGACGACGCACGCCACGGACACCGCGAGGAGGAGCGCGCCCGTGACCGGCGCCAGGGTGCTGACGACCTGGTCGAGCTTGCTCGGGCCCTGGAAGTCCTCGAACGAACCGTCCGAGAAGGAGCTCTGAACCTGGTTGAAGACACCGAGCACGGTGACGGAGATGGCGGCGCAGCCGAGCAGGAAGGACACCAGCGCCGCGATCAGCAGCCCGAACCTGACGCGTGACTTCATGGCGTGATCCCCCTCGACAGCGGGCCGCCTCGCGTCCCGTCCGCGACAGGCTACGGGCATCGCACGCGCACGTGCGCGACCACGGTGAGCAGGACGTCACGCGCCGTCGGCACGGGCCCGGCGCCGCCGTCCGCAGGGGCGTAGCGTGCGAGTCGCTGGTGCGAGTGCGTCAGGGAGACGGGGATGCACGTGAAGCAGGCGACCGGACGCCTCGTGCTGCGCGCGATGCGCTACCGGATGGAGGGCGGGCCCCCACCCACGGACCTCGCGTGCGTCCTGGTCGCCGCCCCGCACACGTCGTGGCTCGACTTCCCGCTGATGATGTCCATCGCGTGGGCCCACGAGATGACGCCGCTGTTCCTCGCGAAGCAGGAGATGTTCCGCGCCCCGTTCGGTGGGCTCATGCGCCGGCTCGGCGGCATCCCGGTGGACCGCGACGATCCCGGCAACCTCGTCGCCGACCTGGTGGCACGGTCGCGCAGCGGTGAGTCGTTCTCCCTCGCGATCGCCCCGGAGGGCACCCGCGGGAGGGGCACGCACTGGAAGTCCGGCTTCTACCGCATCGCGCTCGACGCCGGGCTGCCGCTCGTGCTGACCTACATCGACGGCCCGACGAGGTCCGGCGGGTTCGGCCCGACCATCGCGCTGAGCGGCGACGTGCACGCGGACATGGACCTCGTCCGCGCGTTCTACGCCGACAAGCACGGCGTGGTCCCGGCGAACTGGACGCCGCCGCTCCTCCGCGAGGAGGACCTGGAGCAAGGCGACCGTCCCGCGCCGTGACGTGACGTGCGGCGCGGGACGGTCGAAGGCCGGTCAGGCGCGGGACCCCGTGAGCAGCAGGTACTCCCACTCCATGACGCCATTCGTCGTGAAGCGTGCCGCGAGGTCGTCGATCTCGCGGTCGAGCGCCGCCACCTTGTCCGGGTCCGCTGAGATGTAGCGGTAGGTCGCGATGGTCGGGCCGTAGTACGTCGTGAAGTAGTCCCGGAAGTCCGACGACCCGGGGAAGCGGTCGACGGTCAGCGTCTGTCGCGTCACCGTGATCGCCGTCACGCGATCGCCGAGCAGGCCGCGCACGTGCGCCTCGTCGCCCCAGCGCGGCGGCGGCTGCGCTCCGCGGGGCGGCGGCGGGCTGAACGGCTTCATCGTCGCGAACAGCTGGCCGATGAAGCCCTCCGGCGTCCAGCTGAGGAGCCCGATCGTGGCGCCCGGGCGGCTCACCCGGACGAGCTCGTCGGCGCTGGACTGGTGGTGCGGCGCGAACATCACACCGACGCAGGACAGCACGGCGTCGAACGACGCGTCGGCGAAGGGGAGCGCCTCGGCGTCGGCCTCGCGCCAGTCGATCTCGACGTTGCGGGCGGCGGCCGCGCGCCGTCCGGCGTCGAACAGCTCGGGGGTCAGGTCGCTCGCGACGACGGTGGCGCCGCGCTCCGCCGCGACGATGGACGCATTGCCGGCGCCGGCGGCGACGTCGAGGACGAGCTCGCCCGGGCGGATGTCGCAGGCGTCGACCAGGGTCGGTCCGAGGTCGGAGATGATCTCGTGTGCGAGTGTCGGGTAGTCGCCCGACGCCCAGACCGCGCGGTGCTTGGCCTTGAGCGCGCGGTCCTCGGCGACGGTGTCGATCGTGGTGGTCATGTGTGCTCCTTGGTTGTCGACCGGATGCGTCGACGCTAGGAGCGCGGGCGTGCATCGCACATGCGCAGAAGCGCGTATCTCTCGGCTCGGTCAGCCAGGGACCGTGGCGGTGCGTGCGTAGTCCTCGACACCGAGGACGAGCGCGGCCGCGGCCGTGCGCTGCGCGGAGCCCGTGAGCTCGAGCTTGCGGTAGATCGTCTGCAGGTGGCGCTCGACCGTTCGGATGCTCAGCACCAGCTGCTCGGCTATCTCGCGGTTGTCGCGCCCCGCCGCGACGAGCGCGAGCACGTCTCGCTCCCTGGCCGTCAGGGTCCGGAGCGACGAGGCCTCCCGCTGCCGGGGGATCGCGCCGTCGCCGACGCCGAGGTGCGCGTGCCGGTCGGGGAGGAGGAACTCCTCCACCTCGGCCATGAAGACCGCCGTCGCCGGCTCCCCCTCGAGCAGCACGTGGTTGGACGTCTCGAGCGTGACGAGCCGCGCGTCGTCGATCGTGGCGGCGAGGGTGCGGCCCTCCTCGATCGGGTTCATCTGGTCGCCGCGCGCGTGGAGCACCAGGGTGGGGACGTGGAGCTGTGGCAGCAGATCGGAGACGTCGAGCCGCATCCGCGCGACGCGGAACGCGGCGGCGTTCTCCGCGGAGGTCGACCGGCGCATGAGCTCGTCGACCCACGACATCTGCTCCTCGCTGGCGCCGGGCATCAGCATGTCCGTGAACACGCGTCGGAAGCGGCCCTCCGGTCTGGCCCAGCCGACCTGGATCATCCGGGTGAACGTCTCTTCGAGCGCCTCGGACTCCGGAGTCGCCGCGAATCCGGAGTACGTCCCGAAGAGGATGAGGCGTGACACCCGTTCCGGGTGGCGGTGCGCGTAGGCCATCGCGACCGGACCGCCCTGCGCCATGCCGAGCAGCGCGAACCGCTCCAGGCCCGCGGCCTCCACGACCGCCTCGAGATCGGCGATCCGCTTCTCGAACGAGAAGTCCGTGACGTCCCAGTCCGAGAGCCCGAACCCGCGCTCGTCGTAGCGGATGGTCGTCGAGAACCGCCCTAGACCCTCGACGAAGTGCCGCCACACCGGGCTCTGCAGGTCGTACTCCAGCTGGCTGACCCAGCACGTCGAGACGACGAGGGGGGTGCCCTCGCCGTAGCGCGAGAACGCGACACGCGTGCCGTCACCGGACCGGCAGAAGCGGATGGTCTGCGCGGGCGGGCTACTCGGCGGGACCATGCGTCCGACGGTAGCCGCCGTCGCCGTTGCGGTCAGCCCCTCGCCGGCACCCGCCGACGCGACGACCCGGCGCTCACGGTCGTGGTCGGTCGGCCTCGGGCCGGAGCCTCAGGACGCCGCGCGGCTCATGAGCCCGAGGAGGTTGCCCTCGGAGTCCTCGATGAACGCCAGCCACTCGTCGCCGGGAACGTCGAACACGCCGTCGGGGTCCGGGAACACCACATGCGGTTCGGTGTGGATGCGATGCCCGGCCGCGACCAGAGCGGCGCACGTCTCGCGGACGTCGGGCACGCCGACGTAGACCAGCGCGGACGGCGCGTTGACGTCGAGCATGAGGCGCGTGGGGCTCAGGTCGAAGAACGCCAGGCCGGGCGGGTCGAACACCGCGATCGGCTCGGCGCCGAGGACGGAGGTGTAGAACGCGACGGCACGGGACAGGTCGACCGCCCGCTGCGCCACCTGCCGCACGTACATGGACGCAGGCTAGGACGCGGTCCGACGTGGTGGAAGGGTGTGACACTCCTGCCGAGATCGCGGCAGCGCGCGCTCCGCCGCGCGCTGAGCCGATGTCGGGCGGCAGAACTGTCAGACCGGCCCGGACGAGACGACATCGACCGAGATCTCCACCGCCGACACCGTCCCGCGGTTCTCGAGCCAGTGGAGGGTGTTCCGGTCCTCCGGCCAGCCCACGCCCGGCCCGTAGTCGGTGGCGATCCCGGCTCGATGGTCGGTGATCGTCCCCTGCAGCACGTAGACGGTCCCGGGTCTGCCCTTGTGGTCGTGCACCGGACCGAAGACGCCTCCGGGCTCGATCGTCACCAGGCGCATCCGGAGCTGACGACCGTCCATGCCCTCGATCTCGGGGCCGAGATCGACCGTCGCCAGCAGCTCGATCCTGACGCCACTCGTCTCCGGCGCCGCCGTGTCACCGCTCATCCTCGTGCCTCTCCATGGGTCGGGCATCCGTCACTCAGGCGGTGACGCGGCACTCCACCGAGTCATCTACGAATACGCGTCACGACGGTGGCGGACGCTGATCACGCGCACCACCACGACGTCGTCGTGGATCTCGTAGATCACCCGGAACTCACCGCGACGTGCCGAATAGCGCCCGGCCAGCTCGTCGCGCAACGGCTTGCCGACACGATACGGATCGTGAGCGAGAACGTCGTGAAGGAAGTTGGCGCAGGCAGCCGCGACCGCCTCGGGCAGGTCATGGGTGAGTGCGCGGCGCGCGGCGGGCGCCAGTTCTATCCGATAGGTCACCCGGGCAGCCGCCCCAGCGACCGCATCTCCGCCTCAACCTCGTCCAACGTCGAGACCCGTCCCGCTGCGACATCCGCATCCGCCTGACGGATGTCGGCCATCGCCTCCGCGTCGCTCAGGATGTCGAGCGTCTCCATGAGCGAGTCGTAGTCGTCGGCGCTCATGATGACGGCCGCACGGCGTCCGTTCTTCGTCACCTCGATGCGTTCGTGCGTACGCACCGCATCGTCGACGAGCTTCGAGAGCTGGGCACGGGCCTCGGCGAGCGGCACGGTCGTCATGTACAGAATTATAGCGTGATTTCCCCGGACAGTTCAGACGTTGAAGCGGAACTCCACGACGTCGCCGTCGTGCATGACGTAGTCCTTGCCCTCCATGCGCGCCTTGCCCTTCGAGCGGGCCTCGGCGACGGAGCCGCACGTGACGAGGTCGGCGAACGAGATGACCTCCGCCTTGATGAAGCCCTTCTGGAAGTCGGTGTGGATGACGCCGGCCGCCTCGGGTGCCGTGGCGCCCTTGGTGATGGTCCACGCGCGCGACTCCTTGGGGCCGGCGGTGAGGTAGGTCTGCAGGCCGAGGGTGTCGAACGCGACGCGGGCGAGGTGCGAGAGCCCCGACTCCTCGAGCCCGATCGACTGCAGCAGCTCGAGCGCCTCGGCGTCGTCGAGCTCGGTGAGCTCGGCCTCGGTCTTGGCGTCGAGGAACACGGCCTCGGCGGGAGCGACGAGCGCGCGGAGCTCGCTCGAGCAGGTCGGCGTTGCCGAGCTCGTCGACGTCGACGTTGAAGACGTAGAGGAAGGGCTTGGCGGTGAGCAGGAACAGCTCGCGCAGCGGTTCGCGGTCGAGGCCCGAGGCGAAGATCGTCGTGCCGCCGGAGAGGACGTCGTAGGCCTTCTCGCGCGGCCTCGAGGTTCCCGACGCGGTCCTTGTTCAGCCGCGCCTCCTTCTCGAGCCGGGGCAGCGCCTTCTCGACCGTCTGGAGGTCGGCGAGGATCAGCTCGGTGTTGATGATCTCGATGTCGTCCTTGGGGTCGACCTTGCCCTCGACGTGGACGACGTCGGGGTCGGTGAAGACCCGGATGACCTGGCAGATGGCGTCGCTCTCGCGGATCGTGGCGAGGAACTTGTTGCCGAGACCGGCACCCTCGCTCGCGCCCTTGACGATGCCGGCGATGTCGACGAACGACACGGTCGCGGGCAGCTGGCGCTCGGAGCCGAAGATGCCGGCGAGCACAGCGAGGCGCGGGTCCGGGACGCCGACGACTCCGACGTTGGGCTCGATCGTGGCGAACGGGTAGTTCGCCGCGAGGACGTCGTTCTTGGTCAGGGCGTTGAAGAGCGTCGACTTCCCGACGTTGGGGAGACCGACGATGCCGATGGTGAGTGCCACGGGCGACGAGTCTAGGTCCCCCGCGCCGCGCTCCCGACCACGAGTTGCTGCCCGAAACCCCGGATTCGGACCGCCGAAACCGGGGTTTCGGGCAGTTATTCGAGGGACGGGTCAGGTCAGCGCGGTGATGGCGTAGGCGGCCATCGCGTCGCGGACGTACTCGGCGAGGCCCGGGCGCACGGCGTCGTAGCGCGCCCGGAAGTCCGGGCTGTCGACGTAGAGGTCGCCGAGCCCGGCGAAGGCGTCGGCGTCCGGCGTCCAGAACTGGCAGACCCAGCGGTAGTGGCCGGCGGTGACCTCCTGCACGCGCGGGTCGGTCGGGGCGACGCCGGCGTCGAGGAGGGCGGCGTACGCCGAGTCGCGCTGCGGCGAGCTCGGCCTGGATCCTCGCGGCGTCGGCCTTGCTCATCCGCCCGACCCGTCGCCAGGACTCGTCGATGCTGCTCCTGCGCGCTCGCCCCGTAGCGCTCGACGAGCTCGGCCTCGTACTCCTTCTGCTTCTCGGCGTCGAACCCGTCGAACAGCTCCTCGGGATCCCATCGTGGTCGCCTCCTTCCATCTCGTCGATCGTGCGACCGACCGTGGTGGCCAGTCGGGTGAGCCGGTCGCGCTCGGCCAGCAGCGCGGCGCGGTGCTCGCGCAGGACGGCCGCGCGGTCGACCGTGCCGTCGAGCACGCGCGCGATGGCGTCGAGCGGGAGCCCGAGCTCGCGGAGCACGAGCACCTCCTGCAGCCGGTGCAGCTGCGCGCGCTCGTAGTAGCGGTAGCCGTTGCTCCCGACGTACGCCGGCGGCACGAGCCCGACGTCGTCGTAGTGGCGCAGCGTGCGCGAGGACACCCCCGCGTGACCGCGCCACCTCGACGATCGACCAGCTCATGCCCACGACGCTAGAGGTTGCCGCTGCGTCAATGTCAACGGTGCCGGGCCGGATGCGCGAGTTACTGCCTGAAACCCCGGATTCGGACCGCCGAAACCGGGGTTTCCGGCAGTCACTCGAGCCGGGAGGACCGGCGGTGTCGGAGGCTGTCGGCACAGTGGGGCGCATGAGCGATCTTGCCCCTGTTCTCGTGGGCCTCGTGCTCGGGCTGGTGCTCGGCGCGGCCGCCGTGCTCGCCGTCGTGCGAGCGAGCCGGGACGACCCTGCCCCGCCCGCTCGCCGCCGAGCGCGCGGCCGTCGACGCCCTCGTCCGCGCCGGTCAACGAGACCCTCGCTGCGCGTGTCCGACGACCTGCGCCCGGTCGGAGCGCGAGCGCGCCGCCGCGCACGCCGAGCTCGCGCGAGCAGATCCGGCTCACCGGCGCGGGCACGACGCCGCTGCGCGACCAGACCGGCCGGCTCGCCGCCGCGCTGCGCCGCTCGGACGTCCGCGGCCAGTGGGGCGAGATGCAGCTGCGCCGCATCGTCGAGTCCTCCGGGCTGCTCGCGCACGTCCACTTCGAGGAGCAGGCGAGCACCCGCGACGACGCCGGCGACGCTGCTGCGCGCCGACCTCGTCGTGCACCTCGCCGACGATCGCGACGTCGTCGTCGACTCCAAGGTGCCGCTGTCGTCCTACCTCGAGGCGATCGAGGCGACCGACGACGAGACTCGCCCGCGGCACCTCGCCCGGCACGCCGCCGAGCTCGTCGCGCACGTCGACACGCTCGGGTCGAAGGAGTACTGGCGCCGCTACGACTCCCTCGAGCTCGTCGTGCTGTTCCTGCCCTGCGGAGTCGCTGCTCTCCGCCGCTCTCGACGTGCGCCCCGACCTCCTCGCAGCACGCGTTCGACCGCGACGTCGTGATCGCCACGCCGACCACGCTGCTGGCGCTGCTGCGCATCGGTCGCGCACACCTGGCGGCAGGAGTCGGCCGCCCGCAACGTGCGCGAGGTGCACGCCCTCGCCCGCGAGCTGCACGCCCGCATCGCCATCCTCGGCACGCACCTGGCCAGGCTGGCCCGTCCCTCGACTCCGCGGTCGGCGCCTACAACGGCGCCGTCGGCTCGCTCGAGTCGCGGGTGCTCGTGAGCGCCCGCCGGCTCGCCGCGCTCGGCGTCGTCGAGCAGACCGACGCCGACGACGCCGGCCTGCCCGAGCCCCCGGCTGGTCACCACCGCGACCCGTCCGCTGGCCGCCGCCGAGCTCGTCGCCTCGGCCGGCGGCGCCCTCGCCGACCTCACGGCGACGGGATCCATCGGCACGGCGCACGCGGCTGCGGTCGAAGGCGGTGGCGACGTCCCGTACGGTTGGCCACCGTGAGCAGTGATCAGGGCCCCGGGGCGCCGTCGTTCGGCGACCTGTTCGACGATCCCGACGCCCCGCTCGCCCCGCTGACCCCCGACGTCGAGGCTCCCTCGCCCGGCGTCGTGAGCCCCGAGGCCGTCGCCGCGGCCCGCCCTGCGGCCACCCGGCCCGCGACTCCTGACCACCAGTCCGACGGTCATGTGCACCAGTCGTGGGAGCCGGCCGAGTTCGAGGACGACGTCGACGACCTCGAGGTCGTCGAGGACGACCGACGAGCCTTCCGCCGCCGACCCGGCCCGGCCCGCCGCGGCGCCGGCGACGAGCCGAGCCGGAGCCGGCCGACGACCCGCCGGCACCGGTCGAGCGCGACCACCGCGCGGCCGCCCCCGCCGTCGTCGGCCGCTGCCGGGGTCGCGACGGGAGCCGCAGCCACGGCCGCGCCCTGGGACGGCGTTCCCGACCGTCGCCTCGGCCAGCGCCCGCGGCCCGCGTGGACACCGGTCGCCTCTACCGCTCGGCGGGCGCCGAGGGCCCGGCCACCCTCGACGCCATCCCCGCCATCGACCCGGCGGCACACGCCGCGCGCCGGTCGCGGAGGCCGCCGCCGTCGCCGGCGGCACGACGTCACCCGCCACGCCAGGGCGGCGGCCGGCCTCACCTACGCCGGCGTCGCCGTCGTGGTCATCGCCGCGACCGTCCTCGTCGCCTTCGCCGACGCCCTCATCAACGACAGCATCGGCATGCTCACCGGGCTCGCGCTGCTGGTCTCGTCGGTCTACGCCGCCGTCGTCGTGCGCCGCGCCGACATCTGGGCCGCCGTCGTCATCCCGCCGCTGGCGTTCCTCGCCGCGACCCTCACCGCCGGCCAGCTCACGCTCGACTCGTCGGGCTCGCTGCTGATCCGCGAGGGCTACATGCTCTTCCGCACGCTCGCGGTCAACGCGCCCTGGATCCTCGGCACCACCGTCGTGTGCCTCGTGATCGTGCTCGTCCGCGCGCGCGCGCCGCTGACCACGCCGCTCGGCGTCAGCGCCTTCGCCGGCGGCCTTGAGGTCGCGGCGCAGCTCCGGGCGGCAGCGCGAAGATGCAGGTGCTCCTCCGCCGACGCGCACCTCCTCGACGTCGGCCCACCCGCGCTCGGCCAGCCAGTCCAGCACGCCGCGCACGAGGATCTCCGGGCACCGAGGCGCCGCTGGTGAGGCCGACGGTCGCCGCGCCGTCGAACCAGGCCTCGTCGAGCTCGCGCGGCCGTGTCGACGCGGTACGACGCGCGCGCGCCGGCGTCGAGCCCGACCTCGACCAGCCGCACCGAGTTCGACGAGTTGCCGCTGCCGACGACGACGAGCACGTCGCAGCTGCGGCGCGATGTCCTTCACCGCGAGCTGGCGGTTCTGCGTGGCGTAGCAGATGTCGTCGCTGGGCGGGCTCATCGAGCAGGGGCAGCCGCAGCCGCAGGCGGTCGACCGTCTCGATCGTCTCGTCGACCGAGAGCGTGGTCTGCGAGAGCCACACGACCTTCTCGTCGGGCGCCGATCTCGATCGTCGTCGGCGTGCGACGGGCCGTCGACGAGCGTGATCGCCTCGGGCGCCTCGCCCGTCGTGCCCACGACCTCCTCGTGGCCCTCGTGGCCGATGAGCAGGATGCGGTAGCCCTCGTCGGCGAAGCGGCGCGCCTCCTGGTGCACCTTGGTCACGAGCGGGCAGGTGGCGTCGATCGTGCGCAGGTTGCGGCTCGCGGCCTCCTCGTGGACCGACGGCGCGACGCCGTGCGCGCTGAACACCACGAGCGCAGCCCTCGGGCACCTCGTCGGTCTCCTCGACGAAGATCGCGCCCGCGCTGCTCGAGGGTCTCCACGACGTGCTTGTTGTGCACGATCTCCTTGCGCACGTAGACCGGCGGCGCCGTAGAGCTCGAGCGCCTTCTCCACCGTGACGACGGCGCGGTCGACGCCGGCGCAGTAGCCGCGGGGGGCCGCGAGCAGCACCTTCTTGCGTCGGGGCGCTCGGACAGTCGGTGGCGCGGTGCGTCGCTCGCGAATGGTCGGTCACGCGGCGGCCATCGTAGGCGCGCTCCGCGGACGGCCGGCCTCTGCTCCTAGGCTCCGCGTGCATGGCCCTCGACACCTCGCCGGAGCACCCGGCCGCCGTCCGCACGATCGCGCGTGCCGTCGAGGGCTGGTCGCCCGGCTCGGCGCCGGTCTGGGTGGAGGGCCAGGTGGCCCAGCTCAACCGCCGCCCGGGCGCCGGCCTGGTCTTCCTCACCCTGCGCGACACCGAGGCCGACATCTCGGTGTCGGTCACCGTGCGCGCCGCGCGTCGCTCGACGCCTGCGTGCCGCCGCTCGCCGAGGGCCAGCGCGTGGTCGCTGCACGCCAAGCCGGAGTACTACGTCGGCCGCGGCACGCTGTCGCTTCCGCGCCGACCGAGATCCGCGCGGTCGGGCTCGGCGAGCTGCTCGCCGCAGCTCGAGCGCGCGCAAGAACCTGCTCGCCGCCGAGGGCCTGTTCGACGCCGACCGCGCAAGCGCCGGCTGCCCGTTCCTGCCCCGCCGCGTCGGGCTCGTCTGCGGCCGGGCGAGCGACGCCGAGCGCGACGTCGTCGAGAACGCCCGCCGTCGCTGGCCCGGCGTCGTGCTTCGAGATCCGCGAGGTCGCGGTGCAGGGCGTCAAGGCCGTGGCCGAGGTGACCGCGGCCGTGCGCGAGCTCGACGCGATGCCCGAGGTCGACGTCATCGTCGTCACGCGCGGCGGCGGCTCGGTCGAGGACCTGCTGCCGTTCTCCGACGAGGGCCTCGTGCGCGCCGTCGCCGCCTGCCGCACGCCGGTCGTCTCGGCGATCGGCCACGAGAAGGACTCCCCGCTGCTCGACCTCGTCGCCGACGTGCGCGCCTCGACCCCCACCGACGCCGCGCGCAAGGTCGTGCCCGACATGGTCGAGGAGGCTCGCGCGTCGTGCACCGACCTTCGCGCGCGCGCGCAGCGTGCGGTCCGCGCGCGCGGTCGACCAGTCGACGTCGCCTGGCTCGACTCCGCCCGCGCCCGGCCGGTGCTCGCCGACCCGTCGGTGCTCGTGACCCGGCGCGCCGACGACGTGCGGCAGCTGCTCGACCGCTCCCGCCGCTCGCTCGACCAGCGCCTCGACCGCGCGCAGCGACGACGTCGAGCACGTGCGCGCTCGGGTGCGGGCGCTGTCGCCCGCCGCCACCCTCGAGCGCGGGTACGCCGTCGTCCAGACACGACGACGGAGCCGTGGTCCGCGTGGCCGACGACGTCGCGTCCGGTGCCGCCCTCCGCGTCCGCGTCGCCGAGGGCGAGCTCCCGCGCACCGAGACTGACCCGCGAGCCCGGCCTCCCAGGCCCGCGTCCGCCTAGGCTGCGGGCATGACCGAGACGCCGCAGACCCCGACGTTCGAGCAGGCACGCGACGAGCTCGCCGACGTCGTACGCCGCCTCGAGGCCGGCGGCACCACGCTCGAGGAGTCGCTCGCGCTCTGGGAGCGCGGCGAGGAGCTCGCGACGATCTGCCAGTCCTGGCTCGACGCCGCCCGCACCCGGCTCGACGCCGCCCGCGCGCGGCTCGCAGCCGACTGACCACGAGACGCCGAGGGCCTGTCACCGCACGCGAGTCCGGTCAGCCGGCGGCGAGGGAGGCGGCGAACGTCTCGATCTCGGGCCAGCTCGCCGTTGCCCGTGACGACGTAGGTACGCCGTCGGTCGGCGCGCACGAGCGAGCGGCGCTTGCCGTCCGCGGTCTCGAAGCGCGTCCAGGTGGCGCCGCCGATCGTGGTCGTCGCCGCCTGCGATGCCCGTCGAGCGTCGACTCGCGGCACGAACGTCGGTCATCCGTGGTCGCCGACTGCTGCGAGCCCGACGTACTTCGATCGGTCGGGCGACAGGTAGCCGAGCGTGCACGACCCGCTCGCCGTCGCCGGCGATGTCGATCCGCGCGCTGGTGCAGCGCCACGTCGCCGGGCAGCCCGCTCGGCGCCAGGACCGGCCAGTCGTAGCGCCTCGCGCGCCGCGGCGACGACCGGCGCCGGGTCGACCACCGTCACCGGGTCCGGCGTGCGGCCGGTTCCACGGCTGCGACGAGCACCAGCACGACCCCGGCCACGAGCAGCATCGAGAGCAGCATGTCGCGCACGGTCTGGCGCAGCCGCTTGCGCTCGCGCGCTCCTCGCGCATCGCCGCGACCTCGGCCGGGTCGTCCGCGTGCCGAGCCGCCGTGACGTCGTCGACGACGGCACGTCGCGGCACCGTCTGGGCGCTCCTGGCTCCGGCGGGTCGGCTGCTCGGGTCCACCCGGACATTGTGGCCGCGCGTCCGCGGCGACCGACCCGGACCTCGGCGTACGCCGTCACCGGCGTACGCGGCCGGCGTCTCGACCACGACGTGCGTCGACGTCACCGAGGCGCACGGCCAGCGACGCCGGGCTCGAGGCCCAGCTCGTCCGCCGCCTCGCGGCTCATGACGCTCACCAGCCGGAACGGCCCGGCCTGGATCTCCACCTGCGCCATCAGGCCGTCGCGCTCCACCCGCGTCACGAGCCCGGCCATCCGGTTGCGCGCGGAGCTGACGGCGGCACCCCGGGATCTCCGGCGCGCACGGCGTGCGCGCCGGGCGAACTCGGCGAGGTCGCGGCCCTGCACGACCCAGCGCCCGCGGAGTCGCGGACGGCCGGGAGGCGGCCGGCGTCGATCCACCGCCGCACGGTGTCGTCGCTGACGCCCAGCAGCGCGGCCGCCTCGGTCACCCGGAAGTGCGTCATGCGCGCGGACCGTAACCGCCGCGCACGGTCCCGGGCCGCGTGACGGCGACGCTCTCGTCGGTCGGCTCCGGGCGCCGACCGCCGGGGCACGCGCCGCGCCTCGTTACAGTGCGGGCACACCCGTACGATCTCGGGAGCGCCCGCATGACGACCGACGTCAGCCCGACCGTCCCGGAGACACCCGACCGCAACCTGGCCCTCGAGCTCGTCCGCGTCACCGAGGCCGCGGCCATGGCCGCCGCCCGCTGGGTCGGGCGCGGCGACAAGAACGGCGCCGACGGCGCCGCCGTCAACGCGATGCGCGCCCTCGTGCAGTCGGTGTCCATGCACGGCGTCGTCGTGATCGGCGAGGGCGAGAAGGACGACGCCCCGATGCTCTTCAACGGCGAGGAGGTCGGCGACGGCTCCGGCCCCGAGGTCGACGTCGCGGTCGACCCGATCGACGGCACCACGCTGTGCGCCAAGGGCATGCCCAACGCCATCGCCGTCCTCGCGGTCTCCGAGCGCGGCACGATGTACGACCCGTCGGCCGTGTTCTACATGGAGAAGCTCGTCACCGGCCCGGCCGCCGCCGACGTCGTCGACATCGAGGCCCCGATCGCCGACAACCTCGCGAAGATCGCCAAGGCGAAGTCCGAGCGCGTCGAGGACCTCACCGTCGTCATCCTCGACCGGCCGCGCCACGAGACGCATGGTCGACGAGATCCGCGAGGCCGGCGCCCGCATCAAGTTCATCTCCGACGGCGACGTCGCCGGCGCGATCATGGCCGCGCGCGAGGGCACCGGCGTCGACCTGCTCGCTCGGCATCGGCGGCACGCCCGAGGGCATCATCACCGCCTGCGCCATCAAGTGCCTGGGCGGCGTCATCCAGGGCAAGCTCTGGCCGAAGGACGACGCCGAGCGCACGCCGCGCCCTCGACGCCGGCCACGACCTCGACCGCGTGCTGCACACCGACGACCTCGTCACGGGCGACAACGTCTTCTTCGTCGGCCACCGGCATCACCGACGGCGAGCTGCTCGAGGGCGTGCGCTTCCGCGGCGGCATCGCCGACCACGCACTCGATCGTCATGCGCAGCAAGAGCGGCACCATCCGCGAGGTGAAGAGCGAGCACGCGCTCACGCAAGCTGCGCACCTACGCGTCGGTCGACTTCGACCACGCGAACTAGCGGGTCGCCCGTCTGGGGAGTCAGCGACCGAGCTCGGGGTCGGTGGAGCCGCCGAGGCCCTTGGCCTTCCCGGACTTCTTCGGGCGGTGCAGGTCGACGCCGCCCATGACCAGGGCTCCGGTCACGCGGATCACCGGGGCGTCCAGCGGCGCGTCGGTGCCCGGCCGGGACGTGCCTCCGAAGATCGCGACGACCTCGCTCTGCACGGCCACGCCCTCGGGCACGGTCACGTCGATGCCGCCCATGACGCAGAAGACGCGGAACACGGTCGTGCGCGAGGTGAGGATGGCCTCGCTGAAGTCGATCTCGGCCCCGCCGAACACGCACACGATCGTCAGCTCCGGCGGCACGACCCAGCGGCCGCGCCGCTCGACCCCGCCGAAGATCGCGACGGCCGTGCCCTCGCCCTGCGTCGGCGCGACTGGGGTCGAGCACGACGCACGCCGTCCGGCCGCCGGCACGCCGGGTCAGCGCCTGGCGGTCACGGCGACGACCTGACCCGCCGCCCGGGACGGCCAGCGCACCGGGCGGGACGGGCAGGTCCTCGAGCAGCGGCACGAGCTCGCCGTACGTCGTCGACTGGTAGACGCCGGCGAGCCGCTCCTCGTGCTCGACCGGCGGAGAGCCGGCCCTCGACGTAGGCGTCGCGCAGCAGCGCCGCCACCCGCTCGCGGTCGGCGTCGGAGGCGCGCAGCCGCAGAGCGTCGCTGCGACCGGGTCCGGGCTCGCTCATGCCGCGAGGCTATCGCCGTCGACGTCGCCGGTTAGCGTGGCCCGCGACGACCCTCATCCACCGCGTCGGACCGCACGCTCGGCATCCGGCCGGCGCTGCTGCTGCGCGGCGTCGTCAAGACGTTCGGCGAGATCCGCGCCGTCGACGGCCTCGACCTCGACGTCCCCGCCGGCACCTGCCTGGGGCTGCTCGGTCCCAACGGGGCAGGCAAGTCGACGACGATGCGCATGCTCACCGGCCAGGCCATCCCGGACTCCGGGCACCATCGAGGTTCTCGGGTTCGACGTGCCGCGCGAGTCCAAGCAGGCGCGCGCCCGGATGGGCGTCGTGCCGCAGCGCGAGAACCTCGACGAGTAGCTCACCTGCGCGTCAGAACCTCGCAGGTGTGGGCGACCCTGCTGCGGGTGCCGCGTCGCGACCGCGACGCCGCCGTCGCCCGCCGCGCTCGAGGCGGCCCAGCTCGTCGACCGCGCCGACGCCAAGGTCTCCACGCTCTCCGGCGGGCATGCGCCGTCGCCTGCTCATCGCGCGTGCCCTCGTGCACGAGCCCGGCGCTCGTGCTGCTCGACGAGCCGACGGTCGGCCTCGACCCTCAGGTGCGCGGCGACATCTGGACGCTCATCGACCGGCTGCGCTCCGCAGGGCGTGACGTGCTGATGTCGACGCACTACATCGAGGAGGCCGAGCGGCTCTGCGACGACGTCGCCGTCGTGTCGCACGGCACGGTCATCGCCCGCGGCACGCCCGTCGACGCTCGTCACCGAGCACGCCGGCGTCGAGGCGCTCGAGTATCTACGGTCCGCCACATCGGCTGGCCCGCATCGAGGATGCTCGTGCAGCCGCTGGGATTCCGGACGCGGCGCACCGGCCCTTCGGTGTCCGTCCTGCGCGCCGAGGCGCTGCCGCACGCACCTGGTCGACGAGCTCGGCGACGGCGTTGCGCCGCCCGGCGAACCTCGAGGACGTCTTCGTCCTGCTCACCGGAGAGAGGCTGGAGGACTGATGGCCGTCACGACGATCGCAACCCCGCACCGCGGCTGCGGGCGGTGGAGCCGACGGCGTTCGCCGGGTGTGTTCACCCGCGAGACCACGCTGTTCCGCCGGGTGTGGCCGTCCACCACGTTCGCGAGCATCGTCGAGCCGACGATCAACCTGCTCGCGTTCGGCTTCGGCTTCGGCGCGCTCGTCTCGATCGATCAAGGCATCCCGCTACATCGCAGTTCGTCGGCACCGGCATCGTGGCCGTCGGCCGTGCTGTTCTCGTCGGTGTTCGCCGGCATGTTCGACACCTACGTGAAGCGCTTCTACATGAAGACCTACGACGGCATCCTCGCCACGCCGGTCGACGTGCCCGAGCTGTTCATCGCCGAGGCGCTCGTGGATCGCGGTGAAGTCCGGGCATCTACGGCTGCGCGCCGCTGCTCGTCGCGATGGTGTTCGGGCTCCCGCCGTCGTGGGGCATGCTCGCCATCCCGTTCATCGGCTTCCTCACCGGGCTCGGCTTCGCGTTCATGGGGCAGTGGTTCTCCGGCATCGTGCCGAGCATCGACTCCTTCAGCTACGTCAGAGCGCGCTCATCACCCCGCTGTTCCTGTTCTCCGGGATCTTCTTCCCGCTCACCGGCCTGCCCGCAGTGGGTGCAGACGCTGGCGCTAGTTCAACCCGCTCTACCACTGCGTGCAGCTCGTGCGCGACGCGTGCTTCGGCTGGCAGCCGGTCAACGACCTCGGTCACGTGATCGCCCTGGTGCATCTTCGCCGTCATCGCCGGCGGTGCTCTCCGTCCGGATCCTGCGCCGCAAGCTCATCGACTGACTCCATGGGCGCTCACGGAGTCGGGTGGGATCCTGCCGCCGGCGGTCCGTGCGGCGTTCGGCGTCGCCGGCGACCCGGTCGCGATCGACGGCGGGCAGGGGACGAGCCTCGTCGTCGACGGTCTCGTGCTCAAGCCGGACGCCGACGTCGTCGCACTCGACTGGCTCGCGGGGCTCGCCGATCGTGTGACCCCGCACGGCTTCCGCCTCCCGCGCCTGTCCCGGCACGCGACGGCAGCTGGGTCGTCGACGGCTGGGCGGCGACCGAGCACGTGGTGGGTGAGGCGGAACCGGAAGGTCGCTGGGACGAGGTTGTCGGCGCTTCGGCCGGGCGTTCCACGCGCGGTGGCGGCGGAGCCTCGCCCGGAGTTCCTCCACGGCCGGGACGACCGCTGGGCCGTCGCCGACCGCGTCGCCTGGGGCGAGCTCGACGTCGCCGTGGGCCGCGCGTCGGCACCCCTGCTCGCGCGCCTCCGCGACGTCGCGGCGCCGGTGCATCTCGCCTCGCAGCTCATCCACGGCGACGTGTGCGGCAACGTGCTGCTCGCTCCCGGGCTCGACCCCGCGATCATCGACGTGTCGCCGTACTGGCGTCCTGCGGCCTACGCCGACGCAGTCGTCGCGGTCGACGCGCTGCTGTGGTGGGGCGCCGACGCATCGCTGCTGGACGACGTCGGCGGTGCGAGCGGGTGGGACCAGCTGCTCGTGCGGGCCGCGATCTTCCGGCTCGTCGCACTCGACGAGCGGGCGCGGCAGGACGACGCGGACGTCCGCGCGCAGCTCGCGGGCTTCGACCGCGTCGTCGCCGTGATCGAGCATCGCTGCGGCCGCTGAGGCCGAACGAGTGTCGAGTCGGGTGGGTCTCGCCTCTCGGCAGGTCTCGCGACACGATGGCGCCATGACCGCCGACGACGTGCGCGCAGCCTGGGACGTGGAGGCTGCCGGATTCGACGACGAGCCGCACCACGTCCTCACCGACCCACCGATGCGCGAGGCCTGGTGGCTCCTGCTGGCCGACCTGCTCCCACCCGCACCGGCGCGCGTCGCAGACCTCGGCTGCGGCACGGGCACCATCGCTGTGCTGCTCGCGGAGCACGGGTACGACGTGGTCGGCGTCGACCTGTCCCCGCAGATGATCGACCGCGCGCGTGCGAAGGCGGTCGAGCGGAGTGTGGCTGTCCGTTTCCATGTCGGTGACGCCGCGACCCCGGATGCCGTCGGGTCCGTCGTCGACGCCGTCGTCGCCCGCCACGTCGTGTGGGCGCTGCCGGACCCGGGCGCGGCCCTCGACCGGTGGATCGAGCTGCTCGCTCCCGGTGGTCGGCTGGTGCTGATCGAAGGACTCTGGTCTACCGGAGCAGGTCTCGCGCCCGACGAGCTGCTGCGCCTCGTCACCCCACGCGTCGAGAGCGCCGACGTCCGCACCCTCGAGGATCCCTCGCTGTGGGGAGGACCGCTCACCGACTCCCGCTACGCCGTCGTCGGGAACGTCTGACGCCCTAGGCGGATCCGGCCCGCCACGCCGTCACGACGCGCTTGGGCGCCTGCCGCACCCACGAGTCGACGACGAGCTCCTCGAGGTCGTCGACCTCGACCAGGTCGAGCTGCACGAGGATCGCCGGATACCCGTCGAAGTGCGGCGTGACGAAGCAGACCCCGGGATTCTCGGCGAGACGGACGTCCTTGACGTCGAGGTCCGGGGTGCGCACGCCGATGATCGGCCCGGAGGGAGCCGACGCGCCGAGCGACTCGAGGTCGGACTGCCGCAGCGGCCGCTCCCAGACCACGAGCTTGCCGCGCACCTTCCAGGCGCGGACACCGTCGTACGACGGCGACTCCTCGACCTCGGGCAGCGCGAGCGCGAGCCGTTCGACGTCGTCCCACGTGGCCATGCCCGCACGCTAGCGACACCGCTCGGTCGTGCCCAGTGCCTCGGCCGCACCGATCGTGGCCCCGGCCACATCGCTCCCCCACATCCATCGCGGGGGCCACGGACGTAGGCTCGAACCATGCCTGATTTCGCGTACACCGACCTGCTCCCGCTCGGCCCCGACGAGACGCCGTACCGCCTGCTCACCACCGAGGGCGTGTCCACGGTCGAGGCGGCCGGGCGCACCTTCCTGCAGGTCGAGCCCGAGGCCCTGCGCCTGCTCACCGACGACCGCGATCCGCGACATCCAGCACCTGCTGCGCCCCGGCCACCTGCGCAGCTGCGCGACGATCCTCGACGACCCCGAGGCCTCGCCCAACGACCGCTTCGTCGCGCTCGACCTGCTCAAGAACGCCAACATCGCCGCCGGCGGCGTCCTGCCGATGTGCCAGGACACCGGCACCGCGATCGTCATGGGCAAGCGCGGTCAGCAGGTGCTCACGCCCGGCGACGACGAGGCGCGCGATCAGCCAGGGCGTCTACGACGCGCTACACCGAAGCTCAACCTGCGCTACTCGCAGATGGCCCCGCTCACGATGTGGGAGGAGCGCAACACCGGCACGAACCTGCCGGCGCAGATCGAGCTGTACTCCGACACCGCGCCGGGGCACGAGACGTCGTACAAGTTCCTCGTTCATGGCCAAGGGCGGCGGGTCGGCCAACAAGTCCTACCTGTTCCAGGAGACCAAGGCCGTCCTCAATCCCGCGTCGATGCGGGCGTTCCTCGACGAGAAGCTGCGCACGCCTCGGCACGTCGGCGTGCCCGCCGTACCACCTCGCGATCGTGGTCGGCGGCACGTCGGCGGAGTTCGCGCTCAAGACCGCGAAGTACGCGAGCGCGCGCTACCTCGACACGCTGCCGACGTCGGGATCGCAAGGGGCGCATGCCTTCCGCGACCTCGAGATGGAGGCCGAGGTGCTCGGCGCTGACGCAGCGAGTTCGGCATCGGCGCGCAGTTCGGCGGCAAGTACTTCTGCCACGACGTCCGCGTGGTCCGCCTGCCCCGGCACGGCGCGTCGTGCCCGGTCGCCATCGCGGTGTCGTGCTCGGCCGACCGCCAGGCGCTCGCGAAGATCACGCCCGAGGGCGTGTTCCTCGAGCAGCTCGAGACGCGAGCCCGCGCACTACCTGCCCGACGTCACCGACGAGCACCTCGACGACGACGTCGTGCGCATCGACCTGTCGCGCCCGATGGACGAGATCCGCGCCGAGCTGTCACGAAGTACCCCGTCAAGACGCGGCTCTCGCTTCAACGGCCCGCTCGTCGTCGCGCGCGACATCGCGCACGCGCGCATCAAGGAGATGCTCGACGACGGCGAGCCGATGCCGCAGTACCTGCGCGACCACGCCGTCTACTACGCCGGCCCGGCGAAGACTCCCGAGGGCATGGCCTCGGGCTCGTTCGGGCCCGACGACGGCCGGTCGGATGGACGCCTACGTCGACCAGTTCCAGAAGGCCGGCGGCTCGATGGTCATGCTGGCCAAGGGCAATCGCAGCAAGGCGCGTCACCGCAGGCGTGCGCAGGCGAACGGCGGCTTCTACCTCGGCTCGATCGGCGGTCCTGCCGCCCGGCTCGCCCAGGACTGCATCAAGCACGTCGAGGTGCTCGACTTCCCGGAGAACGGCATGGAGGCCGTGTGGAAGATCGAGGTCGAGGACTTCCCGGCGTTCGTCGTCGTCGACGACAAGGGCAACGACTTCTTCGCCGAGACCGCTGCACCGCTGGTCACGCGCATCCCGGTCGGCCCGCCGAGCTGCGCTGACGCACGACGACCCCGCCCTGGTGCGGACGGGGTCGTCGGTCATGGAGCGGTCGAGGCGGCGATCAGTACCAGCCCTTGCGCTGGAAGGAGTTCCAGGCGCCGCACGGGGTGCCGTAGCGAGCCTTGATGTAGCCGAGGCCCCACGTGATCTGGGTACGCGGGTTGGTGCGCCAGTCGGCGCCGGCCGACGCCATCTTGCTGCCGGGCAGCGCCTGCGGGATGCCGTGCGCGCCGGAGTATCGGTTGTGCGCCTTGTGGTTCCAGTGGCTCTCGCGGTGCCACAGGTTCACGAGGCACGAGTACTGCGCGGTCGACGTCCAGCCGAACTTCTTCGCCATGATCTGGCGCGCCCACCACTTGTTGTATGCCTTGGTACCAAAGGCATACGGCGCGATCACGGCGGCACGCTGAACAGCGCGGGTCGTCGTGGTGGAACGGGGAGATGCGAGCGTGCTCACGTTGGCGACCGTCGTGGTCGGTCGTCGCGGTCGCGCGGATGACGCCGGCGTCACGCTCGCCGCCGCAACAGTGTCGGCCGTGGCGGCGTCGGACGGCGTGATCGCCGTACCGGCGCCGCTCGTGTCGGCGGCGATACTGAGCGTGGTGGGGGCCACGACGGCGATCGAGCCGAATGCCACCGTCGCTGCAGTGAGCACCAGCACGGAACGGCGCGCGACGATGTCGCGGGCAGGGAAAGTGTTCGCACGAGCAATCCTTCGTCAGGCGTCGATGCTCCGGACATCTCCGCAGCCGGACCCCTGGCTCGGCCCTGCTCGTACGCGAACCGGAGAACTCTCGGTGCGAGCGGGGAAGCTGGCCCCGTGGTCCGCGCCTGGAAGGGCGGCGGGGCGACGCGCGGTGCCGGACGGCGATCGTGTTGCGTCGAGACGACCTGCCCGCTCCACCGTGATGAGCACACCACCGCCGAGGCGATGGGCGAACTGCGGGCTCGTCCGACCCCAGGCGCGGGGTCGTTGCGTGATCAACCTTGCCGGGTCCGACCGACCGCGTCGACCTCAAGCACGGCTTCTCAGTGCGGGGTTGAGACCTTGTCCACAGTCGTACCGGCGCGTTTGGGTACATTTCGGACATGGCCTGTGACCGGCACCACAGGGTCGCTGCCCGGAGAAGCCGCTGGGGGACAACGACGAAGCCCCCGTGCGCGTCACCCCGCCATCTGCGGGAGGGGACGCGCCCGAGGGCGTCGCCAGGTGCTGTGGACGGGCTAGATGCCGAGATCCTCGAGCATCTCGGTGACCAGCGCCGCGATCGGGCTGCGCTCGCTGCGGGTCAGCGTGATGTGGGCGAACAGCGGGTGGCCCTTGAGCTTCTCGGCGACAGCGACGACGCCGTCGTGACGGCCGACGCGCAGGTTGTCGCGCTGCGCGACGTCGTGGGTGAGGACCACGCGAGAGTCGCGGCCGATGCGCGAGAGGACGGTGAGCAGGACGTTGCGCTCGAGCGACTGCGCCTCGTCGACGATGACGAACGCGTCGTGCAGCGAGCGGCCCCGGATGTGGGTCAGCGGAAGGACTTCCAGCATTCCGCGATCGACGATCTCCTCGACGACCTCCTGCGTCGTCAACGCGCCGAGCGTGTCGAACACGGCCTGGCCCCAGGGCGACATCTTCTCGCTCTCGCTGCCGGGCAGGTAGCCGAGCTCCTGGCCACCGACGGCGTACAGCGGCCGGAACACGATGACCTTGCGGTGCTGTCGCCGCTCGAGCACCGCCTCGAGTCCCGCGCACAGGGCCAGCGCCGACTTGCCGGTGCCGGCGCGACCACCGAGCGAGATGATGCCGACCTCGGGGTCGAGCAGCAGGTCGAGCGCGACGCGCTGCTCGGCGCTGCGACCGTGCAGGCCGAACGCCTCGCGATCACCTCGCACGAGCCGCACCTGCTTGTCGGGGGTGACGCGACCGAGGGCGCTGCCGCGTTCGGAGACGAGCACGAGTCCCGGTGTGGCACGGCAGATCGCGGGCCTCCTCGAGGTCGATGCGGTCCTCCTCGTAGAGGAGGTCGACGACGCTCCCCGGGCACGTCGAGCTCGGCCATGCCGGTCAAGCCGGTCTCGACGACGAGCTCCGCGCGGTACTCCTCGGCCGTGAGCCCCACCGCCGATGCCTTGACCCGCATCGGGAGGTCCTTGCTCACCAGGACGACGTCGCGTCCGTCGGCGGCGAGGTTGCGCGCGACAGCGAGGATGCGCGTGTCGTTGTCACCGAGCTGGAAGCCCGATGGGCAGGATCGAGGTGTCGGTGTGGTTCAGCTCGACGCGCAGGGTGCCGCCGGCCTCGCCCACGGGCATCGGGTCGTCGAGGCGACCGTGCTGGATGCGCAGGTCGTCGAGCAGGCGCAAGGCTTGCCGCGCGAAGTAGCCGAGCTCGGGATGCGAGCGTTTCGCCTCCAGCTCGACCACCACCACGACCGGGATCACGACCTCGTGCTCGTCGAACCGGAGCAGGGCGTGCGGGTCGGACAGCAGCACCGACGTGTCGAGCACGTACGTGCGGACGTCGGCGGTCGAGGTGGGCGTGGATCGACGTCGCGCAGTGGGCACAAGGGCCTCCCCGTGTGCGGGCCGGCCGGGCACCGGCCCGAGTGCTACGAAAGTAGGCCGGGTGCGCCACGCGGACGGCGCGCCACGCCGGAGCGAGATGCAACGAACGGGTGAACGGACGCGCCCGACCGCGGGGGTGGGCGTGGACGGTGCGGTGCGACGTGGGTCAGGCGCCGAAGCGACGGCCGCGCTCGGAGTAGGCGCGCAGCGCGCGGAGGAAGTCGACCTTGCGGAAGTCGGGCCAGTAGGCCTCGCAGAAGTAGAACTCCGAGTGCGCGCTCTGCCAGAGCAGGAAGCCGGAGAGCCGCTGCTCTCCCGACGTGCGGATGACGAGGTCCGGGTCCGGCTGGCCGGCGGTGTAGAGGTGCTCGCCGATGTGCTCGACGTCGACCAGGCCCGCGAGGTCGTCGATCGACACGCCTGCCTCGGCGGCCTCGGCCAGCAGGGCTCGCACGGCGTCGACGACCTCCCGACGACCGCCGTAGCCCACAGCGACGTTCACCAGCAGGCCGTCATGGGCGTCGGTGTCGGCCTCGGCCTTCTTCAGGGTCGCCGACGTCCGGGCCGGCAGCAGGTCCAGCGCACCGACCGGGATGCACCCGCCAGCGAGGGTTGGCCGCGAGGTCGCGCACGGTCTTCTCGATGATCTCGAGGAGCGGCGTCGAGCTCGTCCTGCGGGCGGCGAGAGGTTGTCCGTCGAGAGCAGCCACAGCGTGACGACCTCGACCCGAGCCTCCTCGCACCAACCGAGGAAGTCCTCGATCTTCTCCGCGCCGGCCCGATGGCCGTGTGCCGAGGAGCTGCCCTGCACCGCGGCCCAGCGCCGGTTGCCGTCGAGGATGACGCCCACGTGGCGCGGGATGCTCTCCGCGTCCAACGACGCCTTGAGCCGACGCTCGTAGGCCGAGTAGACGAGGTCGGACAACCACACGGTGGCCCTCCTCGGGGTCGACGACGCGGGACGGCTCCCGGTGCGTGCGAGGGTACCGGGACCGGCAGGAGCCTGTCTGTGGCGGTCCCTCGGGGCCGGAGGCGCCCGCGGGAGCCCGGGCGAGGCAGGTCACACCGAGAATGGTTCGTAACCTACGCTCGCGTAAGTTACTGTTGCGTACGTGACCGAGAACGGTGAGACCCTGACCAGCATGACGACGCCCGCTGCCCCGCCTGCGGAGGAGAGCCACGGCCTCCTCGCGCCGCTCAAGCCGCACCTGCGCGGCTGGCTGCACGCCGGCATGGCACCGGTGGCGCTCGTGGCCGGCATCGTGCTCGTGGCGCTCTCGCCGCCGCAGTACCGCTGGTCCGCCGTCGTCTACAGCATCACCGCTCTCATGCTGTTCGGCGTCAGCGCCGTCTATCACCGCTTCACCTGGAGCCCCCGGACCACCGCGCTGCTCAAGCGGTTCGACCACTCCAACATCTTCCTGATCATCGCTGGCTCGTACACGCCGTTCGCGGTCGTGCTGCTGCCGCCGGACCAGGCGCGCACCCTGCTGATCGTGATCTGGAGCGGCGCCCTGGCCGGCGTCGCGTTCCGCGTCTTCTGGGTGGGTGCGCCGCGCTGGCTCTACACCCCGATCTACATCGGTCTCGGCTGGGTCGCGGTGTTCTACCTCCCCGCGTTCTGGGAGGCGGGTGGACCCGCGGTCGTCATCCTGCTGCTCGTCGGCGGCCTGCTCTACTCCGCCGGCGGCATCGTCTACGCCCTCAAGCGACCGAACCCCTCACCGACGTGGTTCGGCTTCCACGAGGTCTTCCACGCACTCACCCTCGGTGGCTACATCACCCAGTACATCGCCGTGTCGCTCGTCCTCTACGGCGCCCGCTGACCCCAGGAAGTCCTCGAGTTACTGCCCGAAACCCCCATTTCGGGGCTGCGAATCCGGGGTTTGAGGCAGTAACTCGAGGAGTGGGTCAGGCGTCGGGGCCGGTCGCGCGGACGCGCTCGACCTCGGTCATCGCCGAGCGCAGCTGCTCGAGCCAGTCGTCGCTGTGCTTGCCGACGAGCTTGACGCACCAGGCCAGCGCCTCGGAGCGGGATCGGGCGACGCCGGCGTCGACCAGGGTGTCGAGCACCGCGCGCTCGGGCTGACGCAGCCGCGTCATCACCGGGACGGCGAGCGTGGTGAACAGGACGGTGTGCTCGCCGACGCGCACGCCCCAGGCGACCTTGCGGTCCGAGCGGTGCTCGATCTCACGGGCGATCTCGATCCGCCGGTCTCGGGTGTCCTCGCGGAATCCCTTGACCCGGCCGCGGATCGAGGCGGCGCGCTCGGAGTCCGAGGCGCCCTCGGGGAGGTCGGGCGCGCGCAGCGTGCCGACGACGGTGATCTCCTCCCGGTCGACGGTGACCTCGGGGGCACCCTCGAACCAGTCCTCGGGCAGCCGGCCGATCAGCCAGCCCCGGATGGTGTCAGTTGAATTCATGTAATGATGATTACACCATTACCTACACACCACTAGAGTCGTCCGCTCACGGCGTACGCCGGGCGCCCAGCGCTTCGGCCAGAGCCGCCGGATCCACCGTGGGCGCGTCGCAGGTGAAGTGCCGGCACACATAGGCGGCGGGGCGTCCCTCGACCAGGGGGCGGTCGGCGAGAAGCGGGTGCGTCGACGCCGGACCCCCTGCCACGACCACCGCACCGGGAGCGGTTCCCGACCAGGCTGCGCGCCGGAGCGCCCTCGTCGCTGGATCGGCGGCGGCGCCGACGACGGCGACCTCGCGCGGACCATCGAGCCACGCCTCGGCCACGGCCATCCCCCAGCCGGCGAAGCGCGGGTGCGACGCCGCGAGCCCCACGAGGGTGGTGAGCGACTCCTCGGCCGCGGCGCGGGAGCGATCGTCACCGGTGAGGGCGGCCAGGGTGAGCAGCGCGTCGGAGGCGGCGGCCCAGCCGGAGGGGGTCGCGTTGTCCGTCGGGTCCTGCGGCCGCAGGACGAGCCGCTCGGCGTCGTCGGCCGTGTCGAAGAACCCGCCGGACTCGCTGTCGCGGAAGCGATCCTGGACGTGGGCGAGCAGCGAAGTCGCGGCGTCGCGCCAGTCGTCCAGCCCGGTGACCTGGTGGAGGACGAGGAGTCCCGACGCCAGGCACGCGTAGTCGTCCAGCACCGCGTCGTGGGCGCCGGCCACCCCGTCGCGCGAGACCCGACGCAGCCGTCCGTCGGCATCGAGGTGGACGTCGAGGACGTGCCGGGCCGCGGTCACCGCGGCCCCGACCCACTCCGGCTCGGCGAGGAGCTCGCCGGCCTCGGCGAGCGCCGCGATCGCGAGCCCGTTCCACGCGGCCACGATCTTGTCGTCGCGACCCGGCTGCGTGCGGGTGGCGCGAGAGTCGAGGAGCCGTCGTCGTACGCCGGACCAGCGCTCGGGGTCGTCGGGCTCCCGTCGCATCTGGAGCACCGACGACCCGTGCTCGAACGTCCCGCTCGTGGTGACCTCGAGCAGGTCCGCGGCCCACGCGGCATCGGGCTCGCCGAGCACTTCGAGGAGCTGCGCGGGCGTCCAGACGTACGTCGAGCCCTCGACGCCGTCGGTGTCGGCGTCGAGGGCGGAGATGAACGCGCCCTCGCGGGATCGCATGTGCGAGAGCAGGAATCCCGCGGTCTCCCGTACGACGCGCTCGGCGAGTGCCTCGCCGCTGACCCGCCACCAGTGCAGGTAGGCGCGCAGCAGGAGCGCGTTGTCGTAGAGCATCTTCTCGAAGTGCGGCACCACCCAGTCCGCGTCGACGGAGTAGCGCGCGAACCCTCCGGCGAGCTGGTCGTACATGCCGCCACGCGCCATCGCCTCGCACGTGCCGCTGACCATCGCGGTCGCTCGCGGGTCACCCGTGCGGGCAGCGTGACGGAGCAGGAACTCGAGCACCATCGAGGGCGGGAACTTCGGCGCCGGCCCGAACCCGCCACGAGCTCCGTCGTACTGCGACGCCAGGACGTCGACGCCCGCATCTAGCGCGGCGCGAACGTCGGTGGGATCGAGCGCACCCGCGGGCACGGTGAGCCGTTGGTCGACGAGCGACGTCGTGATCCGGTCGGCCGCGTCGAGGACTCGCTCGCGGTCGGTGGTCCACGTGCCCGTCACGGCCTCGAGCAGCTGCCCGAAGGACGGCATGCCGTGGCGGGGCGTGGGCGGGAAGTACGTGCCGGCGTAGAACGGCCGGCCGTCCGGGGCCGCGAACACCGTCATGGGCCAGCCGCCCCGACCGGTGAGCGCCTGCGTCGCCGCCATGTAGACGGCGTCGACGTCGGGACGCTCCTCACGGTCGACCTTCACCGCGACGAAGTGCTCGTTGAGGTACGCCGCAAGGTGCTCGTCCTCGAAGGACTCGTGCGCCATCACGTGGCACCAGTGGCACGCCGAGTACCCGACGCTCAGCAGCACCGGGACGTCTCGACGCTCCGCCTCGGCGAACGCGTCGGGCCCCCACTCCTGCCAGTGGACCGGATTGTCCTTGTGCTGCAGCAGGTACGGGGATGTCGACGCGGACAATCGATTGCTCATGCGCAAGTCTCCAGGGTCCGACGGCGACGTGCCCCCATCCTCGCCGACCTCGGCCGAATGCACGAGTCACCGACCGCCGGCGCGAGGTTGGCGGATCGGCGCGGGTGCCGGTTTGCGGCGGGGTGCGGTGGGCGGGCGCTCGGTCGTGTCGGTCGTGTCGGGGGTGTCGCGCGCGACCCGGAGGTCGTCGACGACCGTGCGCAAGGTCAGCAGGGCCTCGCGTACGCCGGTGTCGCCGTCGCCGAGCGCGCCCGACACGCTCTCCCGCAGCGGCCGGAACAGCCGGACGGCGGCTGTGTGCGCGCGGCGGCCCGCCGGCGTCAGCCTGATCTGGTACGAGCGCCCGTCGTCCGGGTTCGGCACCCGGACGACGTGACCACGAGCCTCGAAGCGCTTCACATAGCTCGACACGGTGGTCGCCGGCGCTGCCATCCAGCGGGCCAGCTCCGTCGGAGTCATGGTCACGGCACCGGTGAGCACGGAGTAGACCGCGAACTCGTCGCCCGACAGGCCGGCGGGCGCCAGCACCGCGTCGAGCAGGTCCTCGGTGGACCGTGAGACGAGCCAGACCATGAAGAGAGCGTCGACGTCCTCGTCGCGCACCTCGACCGGGGAAAGGGTCTTGACAGAACTACTGCGACTTCGCATCATATTGTCATTGTACTACGAACTCGCACTAGATCGACCACGGCTCACCAGGAGACATCGTGACCGACATCGTGACCATCAGCGGTGGTAGTCCGTCGGACTTCCTCACCGCGCGCTACCTCCGGGTCCAGGGCTCCGACCGGCAGATCGGTCGGGCGCTCGCGCGACGCCGCCAGGTCCGTGCACGGGGCGCGCCCGGGCCCGGCCCCGGCCAAGGACCACGCGCTGCAACGCGCCCGCCGTCGCTGGTTCGAGCGCAACCATCCCGTGCTGGCGACCCGGATGCTCGGCGTCGGGGACGCGTACGGCGTCGACCCGGAGGACGACCGTTGGGACCTCGGCATGCTCGGTACGTACGAGGTGCCGGCCGGGTGCTCCGCCGTCTTCCGCCCGGGTGCCACGACCAAGGACGGGCACGCACTGCTGGCCCGCAACTTCGACTTCCCCACTGCGACCTTCAGCGAGATCACGGGCCAACCGCCGCTCGCCGACGAGGCGCCGCTCGCACGCGACGTGTGGGTCGTGGAGCTCCACCCCGACGAGGGGTTCAGCTCGGTCGTCGTCGGGATCATGGACGTGCTCGGCGGCATGGACGGCATCAACTCCGCCGGTCTGTCGGTGGCGCTCCTCGCCGACGACGAGTCGCCCCACTCCGAGCCGTCCGGGCGCCCGCAGGTGGGCCTGTCCGAGCAGCAGGTGGTCCGCTACCTGCTCGACACGTGTGCCGACGTCGACGAGGCGGTCGAAGCGCTGTACCTGGCGAAGCAGTACTACCTCTTCGTCCGATGCCACTTCCTCGTCGCCGACGCCTCGGGCCGAGCGATCGTCTGGGAGCACTCCCCCGGGCACAACATCGAGCACGTGGTCGCGCCCCCCACGGACGCGGAGGGTCGCCTGGTGTGCACCAACCACCTGCTGCACCGATGGCCACAGCCCGACCTGCTGCCCGACGACGAGCGCTCCGGCATCGCCGGCCGTACCTACGCCCGCTGGCGGGCGCTGGACTCGCACCCGGCCAGCACGGCCGTCGCGGACCCTGACTCGCTGCGCGAGCAGCTTGCCGACGTCGCTTTCACCGCACCTGTCGTCGGCACTCGCACCTTGTGGACCTCGGTGTACGACCTCGAGGACCGTTCCGTGGAGCTGTCCTTCTACCGGCACGACCACGGCGGCACCAGCCGCTACACGCAGCCGCTGGGCATCTCCCTGCGCTGACCTTCCCACCCCGTCCGCACCCATCCCACCAGCGACTGCCGTCGGCACGTCGCCAGGAGAAGCCATGTCCCACACCATCTCTCAGCACCCTACGAGCACGAGTCATGACACGGCGCAGGTTCCACCCCGCGTCCGAGCGGCCGTCGACACCCTGATGACCACCGGTCGCGTCCCCGGCCTCTCGCTCGCCGTCGTCTCCCCCGACCAGCTGCTCCTGGCCGGCGGGTTCGGCTCCGCGGACCTCGCCTCGCGCGCGCCCGCCACCGCCAGCACGTCCTACCTCTGGTTCTCGATGTCGAAGATCGTGACGGCGACGGCCGCCATGCGGCTCGCGGACGAGGGCCGCCTCGATCTCGACGCACCGGCGTGCGAGTACGTCGCGGCGCTCCGCCACCCCGGCTCGGTGCAGCCGACCGTCCGGCAGCTGCTCGACCACACGTCAGGCCTGGCGAACCCGATGCCGGTCCGCTGGGCCCACGCGGCCGGTACCGCCGGCCGGGACCCGGACGAGCTCCTCGAGCGGCTCATGTCGCGACGGCGCGCCTACCGGTACGCCGTCGGGGAGTCGGGTCGCTACAGCAACCTCGGCTACCTGGCCGCGGGTGCCGTCGTCTCGGCGGCTGCCGGGCGCCCGTTCGTCGACCACGTCACCGATGCGGTGCTGGCTCCCGCCGGCATGTCGCGCACCGGGTTCGCCTACGCGCCGGGGGCGGACCGGGCCACCGGATACGTCCGCGCCCCGCGTCCGGCCGACCCGGTGCTGCGCCGGATGCTCCCCCGCGGCGTCGTGGGCGGGCGGCACGGCCAGTTCCTCGCCCTCAACCCGTTCTACGTCGACGGCCCGGCGTACGGCGGACTGGTGGGAGACGTCCTCGACGTGGCCCGCTTCCTGCAGCTGCACCTGCGCGACGGTGAGCTGGACGGCACGCGGGTGCTCAGCACCGAAGCGGCCCGGGCGATGCGCGGAGTGACCCGCGCCGGCCGGCCGTTCGACCACGGCATCGGCTGGTTCCGGCGGCCGACGACCACAGGCGGCGACTGGGTCGAGCACTTCGGCGCCGGCGCCGGGTTCTGGAACGTCATGCGGCTCTACCCGGACCGAGGCATCGGCATCGTCGCGATGACGAACAGCACGACGACGTACGACTTCGAACCCCTCTTCGCACTCCTGGCAGGCACCTCATGATCGTGATCGCCATCGTCGCCCTCGTCCGGCTGGCAGTACGCCGGCGTCGCCACGCCCTCCAGGACGAGACGGCACCGCAGTGAGAGCAAGCCCCGGACGCCAGGTCCGGGGCTTGCTCATCGGCGTCGGGCAGAGGGCCCCTTCACGTCACGCGGTGAGCTCCTCGTCCTTCCGGCGCGCGCCGGCAGGAGGCTCGTGCGGGAGGTCCTTGGTGAAGGGCAGGGAGAGAAGCGCGAGCGCGGCCGCCGCCAGCAGCCCGGCCTTCAGCGACTGGAGCTGCGCGGCCTCGTAGTCCTCGACGAGCGCGATGCTCGTCGCCTCGTCCAGACCCGCGTCCAGGGCCGCCTCGAGCAGCACCTCGCTGGACACGAAGTCGATGCCGGGCTCGACAGCCACGGTCTCACCTGGGAGGCGACGGACTCGCTGATCCGCTCGTCGCCCTGGACCTGCTTGACGAACACGCCGGTGAGCCCGCTGAGCACGATCGCGCCGATGAGGGCGACGCCGAGCGAGGAGCCGAGCTGCTGACCGGTGTACTGGAGCCCGCCGGCCTCGCCGCGACCCGACGCGTCGACCGACGACTGCACGACGTTGCCGAGCTGCGAGACGATGAGGCCCATGCCGACGCCGAGCAGCGCCATCGACCAGGCGAACAGCGCTGTCGTCGAGCGTCGGCTCGACGGTCGCGAGAGCAGCCAGGACACGCGACGATCGTCACGGTCAGGCCCGACCGCACGATCGCGCGGACCGTGTACCGGCGTCGACAGCCGTGAGCCGATGGCCGAGGCGACGAACATGGTGATCGAGACGGGCAGCATCTTGATGCCGGTCTCGAGCGCGTCGAGCCCCAGCACGAGCTGCAGGTAGAGCGGGATCGACGAAGAAGACGCCCATGAGGATGAGGTTCTGGGAGAACAGGCCGATGAGCCCCGCCCGCAGGGGCGGCACCTTCACCAGGTCGAGGTGCACGAGCGGGTCCTTCCCCGTCGCCTCGCGGCGGCGCTGCCAGGCCACGAACGCCCAGAGCAGCGCTGCGCCGAGACGCGATGACGAAGGGGGTCAGCGAGAAGCCGAACGGCTCGACGGGCGAGTCCTTGGGCTGCACCCAGCCCCAGGTGCTCGACTGCAGCACGCCGAGCACCACGAGCCCAAGACCGCCCGCGGACAGGAGCGTGCCGACGAGGTCGAGGCGTGGCTTGCGACCCTCGCGCGGCGCGTCGCCGATCAACCGGCTCATCGCCAGGATCGCGATGACGAGGACGACCTCGCCCACGAACACGATGCGCCAGGTGAGCTCGGTCGTCGCCCAGCCGCCGAGGATCGGGCCGATCGCGATGCCCGCGCCGGCCACTCCGCCGATGACGGCGTAGGCGACCTTGCGCTCGCTGCCCTCGTAGTTGCCGGCGATCAGCGCGGCGAGCGCGGGGAGCACCAGCGCGGCGCCGAGGCCCTCGAGGATCGACCAGCCGAACGCCAGGGTCGCCACGGTCTGCGACACGGCGGTGATGCGCGGACCCGCACCCGTAGATCACCAGGCCGATGACGAACGCCCGGCGGCGGCCGATGATGTCGCCGATCTTCGCGCCGGTGAGCATGAACATCGCCATCACGAGGCAGTAGAGCGTGATGACCGCCTGGATCGTGGTCACCGTCGTGTCGAAGTCCTCGACCAGCGTGCTGATCGAGACGTTCATGACCGACTGGTCGAGCACCATCACGAACTGCGCGGTCGCAAGTGCGACCAGGGGCCACCAACGCTTCACAGGACTCGCCTCTCCGAGGTCGCGGACATGGGCAGCCTAGGGTGCGCAGCACTCCGGGCAGACGTTCGACACCGTGCGCTGCCCGCCCGTCGGTCGAGCACGGGGAGTGGCCGAGTCGTCGGGAGAGCACGGGTGGCGCAGGATGGAGCAGTGCTCGAGGTGGACGACTCCGCGGTGCGCGCCCTCGCGCGCCTCGTCGAAGGTCGCGGCGTCGTCGTGCTCAGCGGTGCCGGGTTGTCGACCGAGTCGGGCATCCCGGACTACCGCGGGGAGTCCGGCGCCGCCCTACGGCGGGCCGCGCCGATGACGTATCAGGCGTTCGTGGGCGACCCGCAGGCTCGCCGCCGGTACTGGGCGCGCAGCCACGTCGGCTGGCACAGGATCTCCGCCGCCGAGCCGAACACCGGCCACCGGGCGGTGGCGCACCTGGAGCGGACTGGCTACCTCGCCGGGACCATCACCCAGAACGTCGACGGCCTGCACACCGCGGCGGGCAGCAGGTCGGTCGTCGACCTGCACGGCCGGCTGGACCGGGTGCGCTGCCTCGCCTGCGGAGCGACGTCGAGCCGGCACGCCCTCCAGCACCGGCTCGCCGCGGCGAACGACACCTGGAGCGCCCGGGCGACCGCGGTGAACCCGGACGGCGACGTCGACCTCCCGGACGAGGCCCTCGCGGGGTTCGTCGTCGTCGACTGCCTCGCCTGCCACGGACTGCTGAAGCCCGACGTCGTGTTCTTCGGGGAATCCGTTCCGGCGGAACGGGTCTCGGCGTCCTACGCGCTGCTGGACCAGGCGCGGCTGCTGCTCGTGCTCGGCTCGTCCCTCACCGTCTACTCCGGACGCCGCTTCGTCACGCGTGCCGCGTCGCAGGGGATCCCGGTCGCGATCGTCAACTCCGGTCCCACCCGGGGCGACGAGGTGGCGGTCGTGAAGGCGAGCGCTCCGCTCGGCGCCACGCTCGACCGGCTCGTCCGCGTCCTCGGAGACGCCCCCGGGACGACCTAAGGCGCGACCTCGTCGTCGACCGTGACCGCGACCAGCTCGCCCGGAGGCTCCACCGCCGGCGTCGCGATGGTCACCGTTCCGGCGTGGCGCCTGCGTCGCCGGAAGCGGGCGAGCTGCCCCTGCGAGATCGCAGCGCCGAGAAGGACTATCGCGCCACCGATCGGCTGGTACCAGGCGAGGCGCTCACCGAGGACGAGGGCACCCGTGACGACCGCGACCACGGGCAGCACGTATGCGATCGATGCCAGGGTGGTGGCGCCCGCGACCGCGATGATGCGGAAGTTGAGGACGTAGGCGAGGCCCGTCGCGAGCACCCCGAGGGTCACGACCGCTGCCCACGCACGGAGCGTCGGCTGGGTGTGCGAGCTGCCGGAGATCAGGACCCACGGCACCATCGCCGCCGTCGCGATCAGCAGCTGGGTGGTGACGAGGGGGATGGGCTCGACCTCGCCGCTCAGGTGCCGGCGCGTGTAGGGGAACGCGATCGAGGGTCCGAGCACGGCCACGAGCACGCAGACGATCCCGATCCAGCTGCCGCCACCCACGCCGTTCCACACGCCGAGCACGATGAGCACTCCCCCGAAGCCGATGAGCAGCCCCACCGCGCGGTGCCTGGTCAGCGTCTCCTCGTCGCGGAACGCGAGCATCACGACGAGCAGGGTCACGAGCGGCGTGGTGGAGTTCAGGATCGCGGCGAGGCTCGAGGAGATGTAGTTCTGGCTGATGGCGACCAGCGTGCCGGGGAGCACCGACATGAGGAGCGCCACGACGGCGATGTGCCGCCACAGCGATCGGCGCGGCCACGCGTGCCGGCCGAGCAGGAGCACCGGGAGCAGCGTCAGGAGCCCGAACGCGTTGCGCCAGAAGGAGGATCCGACCCCGGTGAACGAGTCGACCGACACCTTCACCAGCATGAACGACGTGCCCCAGAGAAGTGCCAGGAGGCAGTAGTCCGGGAGCCAGGTCCGCAGCGGCGGATCGGCGTCCGATGCCGCGGGGGCTGCGCTCAGGGTCACCTAGGCCACCATACCCACGAACCGCCGTCCGCGCCAGAATCTGTCTACACAAGTTGGCACGGCCGATCCGCCGCGACTCGCTCGAGTCCCCGCTCACGTCGCGTCGAGCGCAGTGGCTCAGCGAGACATCGGGCAGGGGACGCAAGAACGTCTAGACGACTGTGGCGGGAACCTCGCCGTTGGCGGGGTCGTCCGGGGTGGGTTCCTCGTCGTCGCCTCGGCGACGAGAGGCGAAGCCTTCGAGGATCAGCACGAGCAGCGACGACGCGACGAGCATCGCGATCGCGATCGCGACGTAGCCGGTCAGCGCCGACCCGCCCTCGAGCGTGCCGGGTGCGGGGGCCACGGTCCACGTCGTGTTCGCGACGGCGTCCGGGAAGTCGTCGCGGCTGACCACGACGCTGATCGACGTCGGACCGGGTTCGGTGACGTCGACCCTTCCGGTCCAGAGCCCGTCGTCGCCACGCTCGAGCTCCTGCTCGGCAGCGATACCGACGGAGGCGGACACGGCGGTGACGGGACCGGGCGACGGGCGGCGGGTGTCGTCGACCTTGACGACGACGAAGCGCGTGCCAGGGCTGTTCGGGTCGATCTGCGCGGTCACGAGCAGGTCGTCGGCCTGCACCGCGACGGGCGCGGTGTCCGCGGACCACGACGGGGTCGGCTGGAACTTGGCTGCGGCGGGCGGCGGTTGCGACGCCACGAACACGCCCAGCACGACGATCACGAGCAGCAGCCCGGCCTCGACGACCACCGACGTCGACCGGCGCCGCCGCAGGCGCGCCCTGGCGTAGAGGGCGAGCAGCAGCACCGGCACGACGAGCAAGGACTTCGCGACAAGACCCCAGCCGTAGACCGAGCCGAAGAGGCCGGCGACCGACGGCACGAGGGTGTTGGCCATGAGCAGGCCGGTCAGCAGGGCGAAGAAGAACGTGGACGTGCCCACCCAGGACGTGCGCCGGAGCACGGAGACGCGCACGTCGTGATCGGACCGAGGGAGCAGGATCGCAGCGCCGAGCACCGTGCCTGACCAGGCGGCCGTCGTGGTGATGTGGACGGCAGCGAGCGCCGTCATGAGGGCGCCCTGGACCGAGGCATGGCCCACCAGGGCGAGGGGCGCGACCGTGACGACCAGCGCTGCCGCGACCAGCCAGCTGCGCTGCCGTCCGCCGAGCTCCGGCCGCCCGAGCAGCGCGAGGAGCAGCAGCGCCCCGACGACACCCGTCACCGCGACGACGAGTCCGTTCCCGGTGTGCCACACGATGCCGCCGAGCACCGCCGCGACACCGGCTGATCCCGCGGCGATGCGGCCGGCGCGGAATCCGCGGCCGCCCGCGAGCGGGCCGAGCACGAGCAGGCCGAACGCGATGCCGGCGCCGATGAGCGTGATTCCCTGGAGCAGGGTGCGGAGCTGGTCGAGCGGGTCGGCGCTGCTCTGGCCGTCCTCGCCGATAGGGGCGTCGACGTCGGTGGCGACGCCGAAGATGAGCTGCGAGGTGGCGGTGTGGCCGTCGAACGTAGATGTCGCGGTGAACGTCACGCGGTAGAGCCCCGGTGCGAGCGTCGTGGTGACGGGCACCACCACGGTCTGCCGTCGCTTGTCGTCGATCCCTTTGTCGGCCGGCGCCCCCAGCGCGTCGACCGCGCCGGACGGACCGGTCAGCGTGACGACGACGGTGGACAGGTCCGCCGGTTCCGACAGGACGAACCGGAGCTCGGTCGGTGACGTCTCGAGCCGCTGGCCGTCAGCGGGCGAGCTCGACACCACCTGCGAGTGGGCCGCCGCCGGTGACGCTGCACCGACGACGGCCACACACGCGAGCAGGAGGGACGCGAGCAGGGCTTGCGCGAGGCGAAAGCCCGTCCTCACGACACCGGAACGTTGTACAAGGTAATCCCATCGATCGTGACATCGATCTTGTCACCGGGTTGAACTGCGCCACCCCGATTGTAGTAGAGCAGGAAGTACGTACCCGCTGCGCGCATCACGTGTCCGCGACGCATCGAGGCCGTCTTCTGCAGCTGGACGCCGGTGTCGACGTCCTTGATCTGTGGGGTCTTCGTGACGTCGCCCTCGACGATGGACACCTTGAGCGGGTCGAGGACCTGGTAGCGCAGGTCGATGACGCCGTTCGAGGCGACGATGTGGGCGGACAGGATCCGGATGCCGCTCTGGGCCTCCATCGCCCTGCTGGTGGGGACGACGGGGTTGCCGCCCCCGCCAGCAGCCGAGACGTCCGTCCGGGTGACCACCGACGCCACGAGGAGCGCGCCGGTAGCCAGAGCCACGGTGGCCCCGAGGGCCATCGCACGAGGCGACATGGTGAGTGAGGTTGCCATCTCAATCCCTACTTAGTGGGGTGCCCGTGCGGACGAGTACGTGTCGAAGAGCAAAGTGCCGGTAGCTCCCGCGACGCCGAGGACGACGCCGAGCCGAGCCCTGGTGACGGTGAACGCCGCGGCGTGCCGGTTCCGGTCGATGGTGATCGTCGAGGTCCGCTCGACGGTGACCACGAGGATCGCGTCGTGCCGCGGCGCTGCCCGGTTGAAGTCCAGCGAGATGTTGTACGTCGCTGCCGTGGTGCACCGTGGTCCAGCCGCTCCACGTCATGGTCGGCGTGGCACCGACTGCTACCGGTGGCGAACCCGACCTGGAACCGCGTCACCGCCGTGGACGATCGAGCGTCCGTACTGGACCTGGACTCCGTTGGCATAGGCGCCATTCGTGGCACCGACGGCGTAGACGGTGATCCCGTTGGGGACGGCGGAGCTGCCGCCGGTGAGACCGCCGTCCGGCCCGCATCTGGAACCTGCCGTAGAAGCGGTTGCCCACGGCCGGGTTGGTCGGCATGTTCTGCGTGACGTACCGCGTGCCGGTTCCGGCCACCGTGGCCTGCAGGCTCCGGGCCGGCGATCGGGCCCGGGTGTGACGAAGTTGAGTCCGCCGGCAGGAGATGAGGTGGTCGGTTGAAGGCGGGATCAGCCGGTCTCGAAGCCGGTCGGAGAGGATCACCGGGAGCAGCGAGCCGCGTCGTGAGGGTCCGGGTCGTCGACCAGTTGCCCGCCACGTCGCGGGACCGGACGTTGACCGTCACCGGTCCACCAGACGCCAGCGCCGTGGTGTTGAGGTTGACCGTCGCCGTGGCGACGCCGCCCCCGGACACCGCCATCACGATCCCCGCGCCGAGGCCCGGGTCGGTGGTGCCGAGGTAGTACTCGGTGCGGGACAGACCCGACGCGAGCGGGGTGGGATCGACGACCGGCGACACGGAGAGCGCCAGCGACTGGTTGTTCGCGCCGGACTGGACCGCCGAGAACGTGGCGCCGATGGTCGGCTTGGCCTTGTCCAGCAGGAGCGGGACGTTGGCGCCGTTGCCCGGTTGCCCGCGGCGTCCATGCCCACGACGTAGACCCGCAGGTCGGTGCTCGTGGCGTAGCCGGCGATCCACGCGAGCGGCATGTCTGCCGTCCAGGTGGTCACTCCGCCGGCGGTCGAGAGCTTCGACAGCGCGATGCCGTTGGGGCTGCCCGTCGGCGGGATGGTGAAGGCGCCCGCCGGTGCGACGTAGGCCTCGACCCTGGTCACGGCCGAGTTCGACGCCGCTGGTGACGACGTCCTCGAGCGTGGCGGTGATGCCGATCGTCGTGGGCTTGACCGGGTTGCCGGTCAGGCCGTTGGTGACGGCCGGCGTCAGCACGATCGTCTGCGTCGTGGTGCGGTCTTGTCGATCGCGAACGTCGTCGCGGTCGGCGCACCCCAGAACCCGGCAGCATCCAGGCCCTGCACGTAGAGCGTGTGCGAGCCCTCGAGCAGCGCGCCGAGGTCAGCCGCGGTGAACGTGCCCACGGCCGCGGCTGCGACACGGGGACCGTTGGTGCTCAGGGCGATCGGCGTGAGCGGCGGGGTCATCGACCCGTCGATCCAGGCGCGGGCGGCGACGACGTTGCTGGCGCCGGTGGTGGTCTCGTCGATCGTGGCCGAGACGGCGACGTCGAACAGCCCGTTGGTGACCGTCGGGCTCAGCGTGACCCCGGTGACGACCGGGCCGGTGTTGTCGACGCGGAAGCTCAGCGTGGAGAACGGGCCGAAGCCGAACGAGTCGGACCCGCGGACCCACAGCGTGTGGATGCCGCTGCTGAGCGAGCCGGTGAGGACCGGCCAGGTGAGCGCGACGCGTCGGCACGGTCCGGGTGAATCCCGTGATGGCCGTCGGCGTGCCGGACGGCGTTGTCGATGTAGTACTCCGCCGTGAGCACGTTCGCCCCGCTGCGCCCGACCGTGTCGAACGTGGCCGAGACGCTGAGGTCGCCGGGGGCGCCGGTGGCTGCGAGCAGCTTGACTGCGGGGCCGAAGAGAGAGGCACCCGCGAGGGCACCGCTGTCGATGAAGGTGATGGCACCGCCGATGGCGGGCGAGTTGGCGCCGTTGAGCCAGCCGCCGTTGCGGAGGTTCCCGGGCGCGTCGTAGATCGAGTAGCGGGTGTCGACGGCCGGCATGACGACGTTCGCGTCGAACGTGTCACCCGGGTTCACCGTGCGACCGCTGACGGACAGCGGCGCATCGAGGGCGCGTGCCCCGCGGGCGATGACGTTGAAGTTGTCGCCGAGGATCGTCGGGCTCTTCTCGAGGATCGACCCGTTGACGACGCGGACCATGACGGTGCGGCCGTGACCCGTGGCGATCGAGGGACCGTCCGGGTAGGCCAGGCCGTTGATCAGGTGGTAGTCGGGCCGGTAGTCGCGCATGTTGTAGGTCGTGGGCGCGGCGGCGAGCTTGCTGTCGACGTCGGTGTAGACGATGACGGCCTCGTCGTCCCACGCACCCGCGACGGCAGCACCGGACTGCGCGGCGTCGTACGCCGTCGCCGTGGTGGCCGGGCGGACGACGAGCGCCCCGACCAGGCCCATCGCGACCTGTCGGGTGCCCATCTCGGTGAGCGCGGCCTGGTACGTGTACGTGCCGGGGCGCTGCGGGGTGAAGTTGTAGGTGGTGGAGTCGCCCGTAGCGACTCCCGTGACGTCGGAGGCGAAGCCGTCGAGGTGCGGGATCGACAGGCCGACGTTGTCGGTCAGCGTGTTGTGCAGGGTGACCGACATCGGCACGCCGACGGTGCCCAGCATGACGACCGAGGCACCGACGAACGGGTCCGGCCGTCGTCCTGGCCTGGAACGCCCAGACCGGGACGGGCTTGGTCGTCGTCGCGGAGTCGTGCACCTGTGATCGAGCCGGCGCGCGCCCAGAGGTCGCACGTCGTGGTGCAGGTGGTCGCCGGGTTGTCGACGGAGTCGAGCGCCCCCTGGCCCGTGGTGCCGAGCGCGCTGAGACCGGTGCTCACCACGGTGCCCTTGACACTGGGGTGGACGGTCGCGGTGCTGACGGAGCTCGAGACGGAGGCCGAGGAGCCCGCCCCCGCTGCCGAGGCCGTCGGGCTGACGGCAACCGTCAGTCCGGCGGCGACGACGGCGAGGCTGACACCGAGGCCGATGGCCGAGCGCGTGCGCGCAGTGGTCGTGTGCATGGTCATGTCCTCGCTCACGGCGCCGGGCAACCGGCTGGGGGATCAATACGGATCAGGGTCATCTGGCCACCGAACGAGGCCCCGTAGTTCGTTGCTCGCTGCAGCGCGTGGTTGTGCGCCATGTGGTAGTACTCGCCGCACTGGTTGAAGCTGGTCACGCCCTGCGGGAGCTCACCGGTCTGGCCGAGGTAGGGGCTCATCGCGTACCAGGTGCCGCCGGAGATCAGCATGTCCTGGTACGGGCTGAGCAGGCTCGGGTCGAGCGGGTTCGACGTCGGGTGGTACTTCTCGACGTCGGTCCAGGTGAAGAGCGCGTCCGCGGTGCGGTTGGCGCCGACATCGACGAGGAACTTGCCGTAGGTCATGTCCTGGCCGCCCAGACCCGCGAAGGACTGGCCGTCCTCGGCGATCACCCGCTCGGTGTTGCCGTGCGGGTGGAAGGCGACGTCGGTGCCCATGACGTTCACGTAGCGCACGAGCGCCGGGTGGTGGTCGTAGAGGCCGCTGGTGTCGATGACGCCGGCCGGGACCTGCGGTCGCACGTGGACCATCGAGCCCTGGGGCTGCGTGGGCATCCACGCGGCGTTGTTCGGGCTCACCGTGTCAGGTGCGCTGCGGCCGTTGAGCAGGAAGTACTTCGGCGAGTACTTGCTCCAGTCGAAGGGCTTGCCCTTCTCCACCGCGAGGTGGAGTGCGGGGTCGACCTGGCTGAACACGTGGAGGTACTCGCGGTTGGCCTCGTACTCCGTGGCCAGGGTGCCGTACGCCGTGAGGTGCGTCCCGTCCGTGTCCGTGATGGGCGCCGGCCGGACGATGATGGCGCCGAAGAGCCCCATCTCGACCTGCTTGTCGACGTCGGTCCCGGACTGGTAGAGGAACGTGCCGGGCTTGTCCGCCACGAACGAGTAGGTCATCGTGCCACCGCCCGACGCCGCGACCGGCGCGAGCGACGTGACCCGGGTGCCGCTGGTCACCGGCAGCGACGGGTTGCCGTCGGCCAGGACGTCGGACTGGCCGGGGAACACGAGCGAGGTGGCCTCGTTGAGGTTGTTCTTGAGCGACACGGTCACCGTGGTGCCGGCCGTCACGCAGAGCGTGGGGCCGGGGAGGGAGAAGGTCCGGGTGGGCGTGCCGTAGCCCCACGAGAAGATGCTGTTGCCGTCCGGCATCGTGATGCGCCCGGTCTTCGCCGTCAGCGAGAAGCTGCTGGTGCCCGGCGTGCAGATGATGCCCTCGTCGGCCTCGGGCGTGGCGCCCTGGCTGGGGATCGCGGCCGCGAACAGGGCTCCGGTGAGGAGTCCCATCGTGATGCCGACCGAGAGGAGTCGTCGCTTGTTCATCGTGGTCACGCCCCCTGGGCCGGAACACCCGAGGCGCTGACGCGCAACTCGGTGAGCATGCCGCCGTAGCCGGCATCGCCGTTGTTGGACAGATTCGCGAAGTTGCGGTCGTAGACCCGGTAGATGCCTTCGGCAGGTGCGGTGAAGAGCACGTCGCGCGACTCACCGGGTGCGATCTCGATCGAGTTGGTCACGAAGCTGTTGTCCTCGCCGCCGGCGCCGATGAGCTGCGACGCGTCCGCGCCGATGACCTTCAGCGGGATGCCGTCGATCGTGACCGAGTGGCGCAGCGAGCCGAGGCTCGCCATCCGCAGCAGCACGGTCTCACCGGTGTTCGCCTCCATGAGCGAGGTGTGCGGCTGGTAGCGCAGCCGCTCGAGGCCACCGAGGTCGCTCGGGTCCATCGGGTCGACGCTGGGCTCGAGGGTGTCGGGATAGGCGCGGCCGTTGAAGAGCGAGAAGCCGGCGTTGTAGTCCGACCAGTCGGTCACCTGGATGTGCGCGTCGCGGTAGTGGGCCTCCGGCTGGTTCTCCGAGAGGAAGAGCGGGAACTCGCGGTCGTACTTGGTGGACTGGTCGTTGAAGACGTACTTGCCCGTCGACCCGATGCCGTTGAACTCGGCCTTGTTCCACTTCGGCCGCACGTAGAGCAGGCCGGTCATGCCCATCTGGACGTGCTCGACGTCCTCGAAGTGGCAGTGGTACATGTACGTGCCCGCCTCGTGCGGGCGGTAGTAGTACTTCATCGACTTGCCCATCGGGACCGACGCCGACATCTCGGGGACGCCGTCGAAGAGCGGGATGGCGTTGTTGAAGCCGTGCCAGTGCAGCGTGTGACCGTCGGTGAGGTCGGGTCGCATCGACAGGCCGAGGTTGGTGAGGGTGACCTCGACCTCGTCGCCCTCGTCGAAGGCCATCACCGGTGCCGAGATCTGGGCCAGCCCGCGCTGGGCGATGACCTCGCTCGGCGTGAAGCCGGAGACGTCGCGGAAGCCGAAGACGTACATGTCGTACGGCGCGGGCGCCCAGGGGTCGGGCCAGAACGGCGGACCGGCGACGCGGATGTCGGCATCGACACCCAGCCGTCCGTCGCACCGAGGTGCACGATCCGCTTGACGCCCGTCCGGTACATGCCGCTGATCGGGTCGATGGCTGTGGGGACGGCGCCCAGGGCTTCGCGGCCGACGAGGCCGGCCACACCGGCACCGACAGCACCCAGCACTCCCGCTCGCAGGACCGTGCGGCGCGACACGAACGGCGCGCGCCGGCTGGTGGTCTCGTGGGTCACGATTGCTCCTCTGTCGTCTTCACCCGGTGGCTCGGACCGATCTGGTCCGCGACCCGGACTTGCTGGTCAGTGCAGTGCGGTGGTGGGTGCCCTTCCCCGGGCCCTCGAGCACCCGGGGAAGGGACGTGGTCGTTAGGGCAGGGTGAACGCGCGCTCCGAGTCGAGCCGAGGCTGGGCGCCGCGGGCTGGAACCCGGTCGGCGGTGACCCCGACCCAGTACTGCGTGCCGGTGACCAGCGCCGTGGTGAGGCAGCGTGATGGTGCATGTGGTGGCCGTCGCGCCGCAGGACCGGCATGGCCAGCCGACGTGGTCCCACCGCCGACGTGAGGCGCGTGGCGGTGTAGTGACCGATCGCCGAGCCGCCGTTGGTCGCCGGCGCATCGTCCACCGTCGCCTGGAGCCGTCCGACGGCGTCCAAGGACGCGGAGATGGACCTGCGTGGACAGCGCCGTCACGGTCGTCATGGTCGGGGCCCCGGGCACCGGCTGGCGACCGGCGTACCCGGCACGCGGGCCGAGGCCAGGCCGTTGCCCACGGCGTTGGTGGCCGTGACCGTGCACCAGTAGGTGGTCCCGTTGGTCAGGCCGGTGACGGCGCACGAGGTCGGCGGGCTGGGCCGGTGCCACGCTGGTCGTCTGGCAGGTGCGGCCGGCGATGGGGGTGCCGGCACCGATGCTGGAGTAGGTCCGGACGACGTACCGCGTGATCACGGAACCGCCGTTGCTCGGTGCGCTCCAGTTGACCGTCACCTGGCCGCCCGCACCGACGGTCGACGTGATGACCGGGTGCGCTGGGGATGTTGGCCGTGACCTGGCGCACCCGCGGCGCGGAGGGAGCGATGTCCCGATCGCGTTGGTCGCGGTGACGCTGACGTAGGCCGCCACGTTGTTGCCGAGCCCCGCGATCCGGCAGGCGAGCGCTCCGGTCGTGGAGCACGTCCCGAGGACCGTGTTGCTGGTGGCCGTCGTGTAGGCACGAGCGGTGTAGCCGGTGATCGGCCGAGCCGCCGTCGGTCAGCGGGGCGACCCAGGTCACGTTGACGCTGCGCACGTCGCGTGCCGACCGCGACGCTCCTCGGCTGGCTCGGGCGGGTCGGGATGGTCCCGGCCAGCGGGATGCCGGAGACGCGCGGTGCGGAGGCGAGCCCCTCACCGGCGGCTGACGTCGCGGTGACGTCGACGTAGTACGTGACACCGGCGGTGAGGCCCGGGATGGAGCAGCCGAGCGTTCCGGTGGTGCACGAGGCGACGAGCGTTCCACCGCTCGTGGCGCTCCAGGCCCGAGCCGTGTAGCTCGAGACGGGGGACGCACCGGGGACTGCCGGAGCGGTCCAGGTGACGCCCAGCGCCGTGGCTGCGGGGGTCACCGCGACCGCCTGCGGCGCGGTCGGCGTCTGCGGCAGGTACTCGTACGCACCTGCGTCGAAGGCCGGCGTCCGTGCGGCACCGGTGATGTCGACGGTCGGCGTCAGGTTCGGCGCCACGCCCGTGGTGCCCAGGCCGACGGCCGTGGCCGGCGCTGCCGGGGTGAGCCCGTAGTCCATGGTGTCGAACGGGTTGCCGGTCATCCCGATGATCACGGTGGTGCGGAAGACCACGACGGAGCGTCGGGGGTCGACCTGGACCGAGATCGTGTGCGGCTGACGGAACGCCGGGTCGCCGAACGAGTTCGTCGCCGAGGCGGTGACGCTCACGTCAGGCGTCTGGATGACCGAGTTCGTGAGCGGGACCCCGACCGGCGTGACCCCGTCCGAGCCCGAGCCGTCGAGCGCGCCGACGTCCCACGTCTTGATGGTGGTCAGCGTCACCCGCAGCACCGATGCCGAGGACGTCGGTGCCGTCGAACTGACCGGCCCGGTTGTCCCACAGGATGTTGTTGCGCATGAGGACCGGGCGCGTGTAGTCCGGAGCCGAGGCGTTGCTCGCCCGGACGTTCGCCAGGAGCAGGTCGCTCAGCTTGGACAGCGCGACACCCGAGGGAGCCGGCAGTCCGTTGCTGGTGGCAGCGGTCGCGGTCGTGATGTTGCCCGCGATCGTGTTGGCGTCGATCACCACGTTCGTGGCGTCGTTGAGCGCGATGCCGGCACCCTCGTGCGTGCTGACGTTGTTGACGATCTCGTTGTTGACGATGCTGATCCGGGCGGTGCCGGCCTGGAGGAGGCGGATGCCACCACCGTCGTCGTTGCCGAGGTTCTGGACGATGCGGTTGCTGTCGATCGTGACCGTGCCGGAGCCGTCGGAGAGCTGGGTCGGCAGAGGCGTGACCTCGCCGGCCACCATGACGGCGCCACCCTCGTCGTAGCTGGCGTTGAACCACACGCGGTTGTGGTCGACCTGACCGCTCGGGCTGTAGCCGTAGTGGGTCACGCCGCCGCCGTACTCGGCGGAGAAGTTGCCGCACACGTCGTTGTAGGCGAGGCGGTATCCGCTGGTGCCGGAGAAGATCCCGACGCCACCGGCGAGGTTGGCGCCACCGTTGTTGGCGATGCGGTTGTGGGCCACGATGAGGCCGGTGTTCGTCAGCGGGAAGCTGCCGGTGTTCGTGCCGGTGTTCACGTACGGCGTGCCGACGCGGATGCCGCCGGCGTAGGAGCCGGAGTTGCCCTCGATCACGTTGTTCGTGATGCGGACCCCGGTGCTGCCACCGTGGATGTAGACGCCACCGCCCTGGGTGACCACGGCGCCGTTGAGGTACGGCGTCTGCTGGCCGCCCGTGAGGATGTTGATGTTGGTCGGGATCGTCTGCTGGACGCCGCCAGTGATGGTGAAGCCGTCGACGGCCGGGCGGGCGCTGGTGCCCGAGCTGCCGGTCGGCGTCAGCACCGTGACGGTGGCTGCGTCGGGAACGACGACCGAGGAGACTCGGACGGCGCTGTCGGCGAAGTCCTCGTCGGCGTTGGGGTCGAGCAGGCCACCCACGAGGTCGCCCCAGGCGACGCCGGTCGGGCCACCCTCCTCGAAGCCCGCGCCGTTGAGCATCGAGCCGCGGACGTAGCTGCCGTCGGCCGCGAAGCCACCGGCACCGACACCCTGGACCTTGACGCCCGAGTGCAGCACGAGGTTCTCGAGGTACTCACCGCGAGGCGTGAGCGCGTTGGCCGTCCTCGGGTAGGCGACCACGAGGGCCGAGTTGGAGCTGCCGGCCGCCTCGATGGCGTCCTGGAGGGTTGCGCCGGTGTCCGTGTTGAAGGTGAGGCCGGGGCCGACCTCGAACACGGTCGGGTTGTAGCTGCCGCCGAGGACGTGGATCGTCACGCCGTTCGTCGACACCTGGCCCGAGTCGCGCCGGACGACGAGCTGGCGCGGTCCTGCGGTGGCACCGGCCGGGATGGTCGCGGTGATGGCCGTGTCGGACCAGCTCGTGACCGTGAGCGCGGTGCCGGACGTCGGCGCACCGGCAGGTGCGTCGGCCGCACCGAGGATCACGGCCCCGTTCGGGCCCTGCGTGGCGCCGAAGTCACGGCCGTTGATCGTGAGCTCGGTGGCCACCGTGTTGTCGGCCGTGGGGTCGCCGACCCGGAAGATCTTCGGCTCGGCCGCGGGCAGGGTGCACTTCACGGTCGTCATCTGGCCGTTGAAGGTCTGCGACGCGGTCAGCGTCGGAGCGGTGTCGGTGACCGTCCAGAGACCGGGCCACGCCTGGAAGTTCGTGGCGATGGTGCGGTACCTGGGGTCGTAGCCCGGGTTGAGCGCGTCCGGCGAACCGGGGTCGTTGCCGACGAGCCGGTACATGTTCGGCGAGACGCCGGACGGCGACGGGTTGTTGATGCGCGTGGTCGACGGGCACGACGGACTCGTAGAAGCCGTTGTAGTCCGACATCGCGGTGTCGACGAGGTTGCCCGCCCAGTCGTAGATGCCGGTGGGCACGTTCTTCAGGCCCTCGACCTCGCCGTACTGGATGGTGGTGGGGTCGCTGGAGACGCCGAGGTCGTTGAGGATCAGGCCCCAGAAGTGCGTGGCGATCGGGACGTCGGTGAACAGCTCGAAGCTCGTGATCGCGGTCGAGCGGTCCGGGACGGAGACCAGCTTCTGCTGGCAGCTGTTGAGCTTCTGGCCCTCGTAGGGGCTGCCACCGCCGTCGAGGAACGTCTGGTCGGTGATGTGCACCGTGTAGCCGTCACCGACGCACGGGAAGTTGACGCCGAGGCCACCGGCGGGCGTGCCGCCGACGGGGACTGACCGTCCCCGGGGTGACCAGGACGGTGTTCGACGCCGGCGACTCGACCGGACGGGAGGACCGCCACGACGTAGTAGTTGTAGGAGTGCCGTTCGTGACGGTCGTGTCGATGTACGTCAGCGTGCCGTCCAGGTTCGCGGTCGGGACCGCGGTGAGCTGGACACCGTCGCGGAAGATCTTGTACTGACGTCGCTCCGGCCACGGCGTTCCAGTCGAGCTTGGCGGTGCCGTTCCCCGCGGCGACGGTGAAGCCCTGCGGGATGCCTTCGTCGGCTGCGGGACCGCTGGTCGGCGGCCAGTTCTCCTGGGGCAGGAAGTCGTCGCCCTGGAAGATGTTGACGTCGTTCGCCGAGGTGAACTTGTACAGGTCCTTGCCGTACGCGTCCGTGGGCATCCCGACCTCGACGAGGTAGTCGTCGGCCTTGAGACCCATCTCCGGGTAGACGTAGAGCTGCGCGGGGTCAGCGTGGTGCCGTCGAGCGGCGCGTAGAGGGCGAGCGGGTGCGCCCGCGTCGTCCAGGGGCACGCACGGGGTCGCCGTGTCGTAGGCCTCCGAGGCGATGATCGCGTCGTTCTCGGCCACCGTGCAGGCAGGCGTCGTCGCGGGGTCGTACAGGTTGAGGAACGAGGACGCGAAGCCGTAGTTGCCGTTGACCTCCTGCGCGGTGTTGCCGGGCTCGTCGACGTTGGGCTTGGCCTGCCATCCGACGAGCGGCGCCTCGACGCACTCGAAGAGCGGGTTGCCGGCGGCGGGGAGCACCCGCTGCTCGGTGTTGATCACGCCAAGGCGGTCACGCGCGGTGCAGCCCGACGGGCGGTGGAACGTCTCGGTGATGTACTCGGCCTGGAGCTGGGGGCCCTTGGCGTACGAGCCGTCGGGGTTGATCGACCGGGTCGCCGTTGCCGTCACGCTGGACGGCGTAGAGGTTGACGGGCACGTCGGGGATGCCCGGCGACCAGTCCTCGAACGCGGCCACGGTCGGGTCGGTCTCGTTGCGCGTCGTGCCGTAGGCGACGGTGCCGGCGATGCCGCCGGTCTCGCCCTCGGCGAAGGGCTCGACGGCCCAGTCGACCTTCCCGCACAGCCCCAGCACGGGCAGGATCGCGACGTCGACAGCGCCACCGAGGTGGGTCGTGCCGACGTCCTCGTTGCATGCCTGGGTGGTGTAGCCGACGGGCTTGAAGCGCGGGTTCGCGTGCTCGAGCACCATCCAGCGGGTGAGCGGGTAGGCCTGCTCGATCGTGTAGTTGCCGTTGAGGTCGGTGCCGATGGTGTTCGTGAACTGGTCCATGAGCGTGTTGTCGCGCTCGCGGTAGGTCAGCGCTGTGTCGCGCACGCCCTGCTCACCGGCGTCGCGCTTGCCGTTGCCGTTGGTGTCGATGAAGACACTTCCGGTGATCTTCGTGAACCAGCCGCCGATGTACGTGACGCCGGCGGGCGTTGCGGGCACGACGCCGCTGGTGGCGTTGTTGGAGACGACCACGTTGAAGGTCTCGAGGATGTGGTTGATCGGACCGTCCCACACGGTGACGGCGTAGTTGCCGTTGCGCAGGTTCGGCACGGTGTAGTTGCCGTTGACGTCGCCGATGCCGCCGAAGATCTGCTGGTCGTTGTTGTCGAGGTCGCTCACGGCGACGTACGGGTTCTTGATGGGTCCGCAGTCGTTGGTGCCGGGCGCGCCCGGGACGGCGTTCGGCACGTAGGCGCCACCGGTCGAGCCGATGTAGGTGCAGCCCTTGCGCACGGCGCCGCTGATGGAGGCACGGCGCTGGGTGCTCGTGGTCGGAACCTCGGGACGGATGAAGCCGAACTGCACCTCGGGCACGAGCTCGGTGCCGTAGACGGTCTCCTGGCCCCAGCCGGTGTCGCCGGCCATGACCCACCAGTCGTGGTCCTGAGCGCCCTCGAGCGTGGTGGTCTGCATCCAGTTGGTGGAGCCGGCGGGCTGGCGGACGACGATGCCGTAGCGGCCGGGAGCCATGTTCGGGATGACGATGTCGCCGTCGGCGTTCGACAGGCAGAGCCCGGTCGAGCTCGCGGCCACGACCGGTGAGCCCTCGGCGTCGAACACCATCGGGGTCAGCGCGTCGCCGGGGGTCTCGTGCTCGTACTCGGTGCAGAGCGGGTTGCCGTAGTAGTCCGTGCTCACGTCACCGAGGAGGTCGTTGAGGAAGGCGCGGTAGCCCGCGAGCCCCGCCTCGGCACCGATCTCGTAGACGCCGTCGACCGGCGCGCTGTCCTCGAACACGCGGATGCGCAGGGTCGCCAGCGGCAGGGGGTAGGGCTGCAGCCGCACGGTGATCGCGGGGCCGGTGGCCGGGACGGTGATCGGGACGGTGAAGTGCGAGCCACCGATCTCGTGGCCGTCGGCCTTCACCGAGATCAGGTACTCGCCGGGGTCGAGGCCCGTGACGGCGTTGATGTCCGCCTCGGTGCCCTGCGTGATGATCGGGTCGGCGGTGTTCGAGTCACGCGTGCCCGGCCAGTCGCAGTTGTTCGGGTAGTTCGCGTCGTAGGTCACCGACGCCGTGTTGTTCGACGGCGGGAGGCAGTCCGTCATGTTGTCGTTGGGGTTACCGCGCTCGACCTTCTGCAGCAGGTAGCTGTAGGCCGTGATCTCGTCGCCCTCGGTCGGAGCGCCCGCGAGCTGCCGACCGTGCGCGCCGTCTCCACCCGGACCAGGCCGGTCAACGAGTTCGACGCCTCGGGAGGGGCCGCCTGAGTTGCCGGGGCCGTCGCCAGCGTGACCGACACCAGGGTGCCGGCGACGAGCGCGGTGGCAGAGACCAACGCAACGACCCGTCGGCGAGCAGCGCGAAGTCGCGTGCGTCCGGCGGTCGTGACAGTCGGGATGCTCGTGGCCATGGGACGGTTCCAATCTGAGGGGCGGATCATGGTGCGGTCGTCGAGATGACGGGAGCGAAGGCACGGACCATGTCGGTCACGGAGGTCACCTGTCGCGATACGAGATCGATGGCGGACTTCTCGAGCGGGTGGGTGCAGCGGACGAGTTCGTCGTCGCTGCTGCCGGTGGACGTGGAGACCTCGACGACGGCGGTGCGCTCGACGTAGCCGGTGTGGTCGCAGACGTCGCATCCGACGCCGTGGGCGAACGGGGCCTGGGGGTCGCCGCCGAGCGAGACCCACGCGGCGAGCTCCTCGTCGGTCGGCTGCTGGCTGCGGGCGCAGGCCGCGCAGATCCGGCGCAGCAGGCGCTGGGTGATGACGAGGAGGCCGTCGGCCGGCAGGTCCGTCGCGGAGACCCCGAAACGACGGAGAACTCGCCGGCCCGGGTGGGGCTCGGCGAGTCGCAGGGATCCGACGACGAGGCGTCCTTCGGCCACGCAGTCGAGAACGGCACGTGCCACCGCCGGCGTGGCGATCCCGGGGACGACGACGACATCGGCGTCGCTGCGCTTCGCGTGCGTGATGGCCGCGAGCGTGTCTGACTCGCTCGATGAGCGCAGGTGCAGGACGCCCGCGGGGACGGCACCGGTCGTGGACGAGATCAGTGCGACGATGCGCGCCGCCGGGTCGAACTTGCCCAGGAGCGATCCCATGGTGGTGTCGAGGCCGGAGCTGAGCGGGCCGGCGACGAGCAGGAGGCCGGACTCGCGCGAGAGGTGGCGGCGCACCGCGGCCGCGCCGCCCGAGGCGATGCCGAGGCTCACCAGGGAACGACCCACCTGCGCCGGCAGGTCGATCACGACGTGACGCCGGCCGGCGTTCGCGGTGACCGACAACGACACCGCCTCACCGGCCGGGGTCATGACCGTGATGACCTCGAACGCGTTCTCGGCGGCGGACGACGGCATCTGCGAGTCGAGCAACGACCCGAGGTCGCGCGTGAAGGTCATGGGCAGGTCCGCCGCGGCCCGCCAGGTGCCGTCGATCTTGAAGCTCAGCCGGCCGCCGTCGAGCGGCGACAGGTCGACGCGGACCGCGCCGGCGCGAACCCGGCGGGCCTCGTCGAGCAGCAGCCGGATCGGGTCGCCGATCGACGAGAACGTCCACACCCGCGCCGGAGCGTGCGTCGCCTCGATCGCCCCGCTGACCACCGAGGCCTCGGCGAGCCAGAGCTGGACGGGGTGCCCGGTGAGTCGCTCGAGCTCCTCGACGAGCCCGGGCGTGGGCCGCGATGTCGCGACGTGCAGGACGTCGCCGCGACGGTCGACGGCGACGCAGGAGAGGCGGCGGCAGTGCGCGGCGCTGAGGAGGACCGCGGCCTCGCGGTCGATGCGGCGCGTCGTCAGGTCGATGATCGACAGGCGGTGGTGCAGCGCGAGGGCGATGACCGCCCGCTCCTCGTCGATCGAGCCCCAGCGCTGGAGCACGTCGAGCAGCGGCTCGCCGGTCATCTCGCTCTCGACCCCGGCGGCGGTGACGACACGGGACTCAAGGCCCAGCGAGGTGGTGACGATGACCGCGAGGTCGGGGGCGAGCTCGAGGTCGACGAGGACGTCCTGGTGCGGCGACTCGATGCGTCGCAACGCGGCTTGCTCCACAGCGGTCACCTCCCCGTCCGTCGGTCCACTGTCAGTCACCAGCTACTCCTCGCAGCCGGGCCCATCTCACGCTGCGTAATGAGAGCAGAGCCTTACCTGGGTCCGGCACCCCGAAAACTAGCCCGCTGTGGGTGGCATCTACCCCATAATTGGGGGGTGCGTCCGGTATCTGAACGGCAAACTCACCGAAAGTAACTTGGCCAGATCTTGGATATTCCTTGGAAAACAAGGAGATTTGGGTGGTCGAGGCACTACAGATGGGGTGTTCGTCCACGGGTCACGATGAGGTCACGGCACCGCTCCGCGTAACCGGGACTTCACCCGTTCGGGCCACCGGAGCCCGCCGTTCGGCGCTACGGATCGTTCGTCAGGGCTACAGGAGGAGGCTCGGGACACCGACAGAGCAAGGGAGGGACGGTGAGAGCCGCACCACGAATGGCCGCATCATCAGGCGTCAGGGCGACGCCGGCGGGACGATGGAGAGGTGAGCCGAGTGGCACGCACCCAGGAGCCGACGACGCGCGTCCTCGTCGTCGACGACCACCGGACCTTCGCCCAGCTCCTCGCGATCCTCGTCGACGGCCAGTCCGACCTCACCTGCGTCGGCAAGGCGTTCACCGCCGAGGAGGCGCAGGACTTCTGCCTGGCCGCGCGAGCCGGCGCCCGACGTCGCCGTCGTGGACATCGACCTCAAGGGCGGCGACGGCCTCGCCCTCGCGGAGTGGCTCAGCGAGCGCTTCGCCGAGCTCCGCGTCGTCGTGGTCTCGGGCAACGCGACCGCTGACGTGTTCACGCGTGCCGGCGCTGCGACCGCGAGTGCGCTCGTGCCCAAGGAGTCGGCGGTGACGTACCTGATCGAGGCGATCCGGTCCGGCAGCCGCTCGGCGATGTGGGCGCCGCCCGAGCTCGTCGACGCGTTGCGCACCACGGACAAGGCCGTCGAGCCCCGCGGCGGTGACCTCACGCCGCGCGAGCACGAGGTGCTCACCCTCCTGGCCGAAGGCCTGTCGGTGCAGCAGATCTCGCGCCAGCTCGGGCTCTCGATCCACACCACGCGCGGCTACGTGAAGACCCTGCTCTCCAAGCTCGAGGCCCACTCCCAGCTCGAGGCCGTCATCGTCGCCGCACGGCGCGGTCTCATCTCCGCCGTCGTCTGACGGCGCGGCGTCAGACCGGGGTCGTCGGCTCGGGGTCGCCCGCCGGGTTCGCATCGTCGTCGACGTCCGACGCGCCGCTCGACCGGCGGCGGATGTACACCGCGCCGATCGCGATCACCGCACCCACCACGGCGGCGATCGCCACGAGCGGCCATCGCGACGGCGCAGGGGTCGTCGTCGACGTCGCTTCGCCCGGGGTCACCGTCTCGTAGCTGAAGATGATGGTGCCCTCGACGTCGTGGCCGTCGTCCGACGCGATGGCGTATCCGACGCGGTAGAGCCCCGGCGCCTGACCGCCGGGCCACGACACCGTGACGACGGCGCCGGCCACGACGGGCTCCCCCACCGCCACGAACTCCCCGACGTCGTTCTGGGCGCGGACCGCCGTGACCGTGACCGGCTCGTCGAAGGTCAGCACGACCTGAGCCGGACCGACGTCCATCGACGAGCCGTTGACCGGGCTGCTGGACACGAGCTTCGCGTGCGCGGACACCGGCGAGGCCACCAGCAGGCCGCCCACCACCATCGCGAGAGCGGTCACGAGCATCGCCGCGACCCGGTACTGGACGCGTCCGGTCATGACTGGCTCCCGAGCTCGGGGGTGGTGGCCGCTGTCGCGGCCGTCTCGTCGTGCACCCACGTCGTGACCTTGCGCTCTGCGACGAACGAGAGGAACGGGATCGTTCCGGCGACGACGACGAACAGGATGCGCGTGAAGGACCAGCGCATCCGGAGGCACAGGTCCAGCGCCAGCAGCACGTAGATCATGTAGAGCCAGCCGTGACCGATCGCGACGATCGTGGTGGACCCGACGTGGAACACGTACTTGCCGATCATCGCGGCGCACAGGATGAGCAGCATGACGCCGACGATGTAGGCCATCACGCGGTAGCGGGCGAGCGCGCCCGCGATGACGGGCGCCGGGCGGGTGGTCACGTGGTGGTCACCTCTCGACGTCGGGGGACCGAGCATGTCAGTAGATGTCGCGCAGCGGCTCGCCGGACGGGCTCGCCGTGTCCTCGCGGTCCGGACCCACGGCGGCTCCGTCGCCGGTCAGGTCGCCACGCTCCTCGCGCAGGTCGTCGCGCAGCATGCGCCACCAGAGGAACACCACGAACCCGGCGAAGAGCACCCACTGGACGGCGTACGACGCGTTCTGCAGCCGGATGCCGGCGGTGGACTCGACGACCGACGGGTGCCACGACCGGCGTGAGGCCGGACGCCGGATCCTGCGACTCCAGGGCGATCCAGCCGGGCGCCGCGGCGTACGGCAGGGCGAGACCCGACGCGGTGAGCCGCTCGATCTGGCCGTCGGGCAACGGCGTCGACGCCGAGCCCGGGTCGCCCTCGAACGGCTGGGCACGACCGACCACGGTGACCGTCCCGGCGGGGATCGCGGCGACGCGCGGGTCGGAGGGATCGGTGACCGAGCCGCGTGCGATCGCCACCGCGGGGCCGTTGGAGGGCCGGAGCGGGGTGATCACCCAGTAGGACTGCGGGCCGTGCGCCACGAGGGTCTGGTGCTGCGCGTCGTAGGTGCCGGTGAGCCTCGACCCGGGTGCCGTACGACGACTCCGGCAGCGAGTCGGGCGACGTGAAGGCCTCCGCCGCCGGGACGGCGGGCAGGTCGACGCGATCGCGTTGCGCGCGCTGCCACTGCCACCACGACATCGCACCGAAGGCGAGGATGACGACGAGCGCGGCGAGCGTGAGCCCGACCCACTTCGACGTACGCAGCATGCGCAGCACCGCACCACGGTAACCGTCGCTCCACCGGGCGATGTCCCGCGTCGGCCGCCGGTGTCGGATCTCACCGCGACGTCGAGCCCGCGTCGCGATGGTGCGACGGGAACGGCGCGCTGCTGCCGAGCCCGGCGTCGGCGGCACGGCATGCTGGACCGGTGCCCGGCGACCTTCCCATCCGTGGCTCGGTCGTCGTCCCCGAGGCCGAGCTCTCCTGGCGCTTCTCGCGGTCGTCCGGTCCCGGTGGCCAGGGCGTGAACACGACGGACTCGAGGGTCGAGCTTCGTCTCGACCTCAGGTCGACGTCGGCGCTCGGACCCGTGCCCCGCGAGCGCGCCCTGAGCCGCCTGGCCGACCGGCTCGTCGACGGCGGTCCTCGTGGTGACGGCGTCGGAGCAGCGCAGTCAGTGGCAGAACCGCCTCTCGGCCGAGCGCAAGCTCGCCGACGCCCTGGCCCAGGCGATCGCCCCGCCACCACGACCGCGGGTCGCGACCAGGCCGACCGCCGGATCGCGGCGACGTCGGGTGGACGACAAGAAGCGACGCGGCGAGGTCAAGCGGCTGCGCCGCTCCGAGCCCGACTGAGCCGGCGCGTCAGGTCAGTCAGTCAGTCAGTCCGTCGGCTTCGTCTCGTCGAAGTCGACGCGGCTTGAGCTGCTTGTTCATGTTGCGCCACAGGAAGAAGGTGGCGATCGCGAGGAACAGCAGCGCGGCCAGCCCGAGCAGGCCCGGTGTGACTCGCGCCGGATCGATCTCGGTGGTCGACGGGCTCGGTGACGGCGTGGCCGCCAGCAGCAGGGACGAGAAGGTCACGGGGATCCTCGATCAGACGGAGACGGACTCGGCGGGTGCGCGGAGTCCGGCGAACAGGTCGGTCTCGTACTCGCCCTGGCGGGTGTCAGGAACCAGGCTGCGGGCGAGCTGGTAGTCCTCGGTCGGCCAGACCCGGGCCTGGGCCTCGAGCGACACCGAGAACCAGCGCCCCTCGGGGTCGACCTGGGTGGCGTGCGCCTTGAGCGCGGCGTCGCGGGCGCTCGAAGTAGTCCGCGCACGGGACCTTGGTGGTCAGCCGCGCCTCGTCCTCGGGCTTGTCCTCCCACGTGGCCAGCCACTCACCGAACGGCGACTCCACGCCCTCGGACAGGCACGCCTCGTGCAGCGCGACGAGCCGGGCCTTGTGGAAGGTCAGGTGGTAGTAGAGCTTGCTCGGCTGCCACGGTTCGCCCGTGCCGGGGAACTGCTCCGGGTCGCCGGCGGCCTCGAACGCCCGCATCGAGATCTCGTGCGTGCGGATGTGGTCCGGGTGCGGGTAGCCGCCGTTCTCGTCGTACGTCGTCATCACGTGCGGACGGAACTCGCGCACGAGCCGCACGAGCTCCTCGGCACCGCGTCGATCGGCAGAGCCGCGAAGCACCCGTCCGGGCAGCGGGGGCGTGACGCCGTGCTCGTCCGGCTCGGGCAGCCCGGAGTCCTCGAAGCCGAGCCACGTCTGCTGCACACCGAGGATCTCCGCGGCCCGGGCCATCTCGGCCCGACGCACGGCCGGGAGGTCGGCGAGCACGGCCGCGTCCTCGAGCAGCGCCGGGTTCAGCACGTCGCCGCGCTCGCCGCCGGTGCAGCGTCACGACGAGGACCTCGACCCCCTCGGCCGAGTAGCGCGCCATCGTGGCGGCCCCCTTGCTCGACTCGTCGTCGGGGTGGGCGTGCACGGCCATCAGGCGCAACGGCTCGCCAGGTCGCGGGCAGGTCCGGCGCGGACGGCGTCGGCAGGGTCACGGCGGCTCCAAGGGACGGGTGGGAGACACTGCGAGTCTCCCAGATCGCCAACACCCGCGCTCACGGGTCCCGATTCCGGAGGTGCCGGTGCCCAGCCACGCTGACGCCCGCGATGGCTGCCCGCTACGGCGTCCGGCGGACCTCGCGCGGTGCTCATCGGCGTCGTCGCCGTGGTCGTGGTCGCCTTCCTCGCCGTGATCGGCTGGGTCGGCTGGCGCATGGCGACCCCGCCGTGCAGGTCGAAGCTGCTGCGTACTCCGTCGTGAGCGACTCGGCGGTCGACGTCACCTTCGAGATGCGGCGCGACGCGCTCACGGACACCGTGTGCGTGCTCCGCGCCCAGAACGCCAAGCACGTCGACGTCGGCTACGCCGAGGTGACCATCACCCGCGGCCGCGCGTACGTGCAGCCGACGTACCGGCTCGCGACCCTGGCCCGCGGCCACGACCGTGGAGCTGCTCGGCTGCGAGCCCGACGAGGCACCGCTCGTCCACCCGCCGCAGTTCGCGCCGGGCACGACCAACCCGCCGCAGGTCGCCACGATCGACGGCTCGTGAGGTCCTGGGCGCTCCCGCCCGTACCCTGAACCCCTCGACCGGGCACGAGCCCGGCGCCCGTGCCCGACGACCCGAAGGCAACGATCCGTGAGCACTCCCACGACCCCCGAGACCTGGCTGACCCAGGAGGCGTTCGACCGGCTCCAGGAGGAGCTGGCCGAGCGCAGCGGTCCCCGTCGCGCAGCAGATCGTCAAGCGCATCGAGGCGGCCCGCGAGGAGGGCGACCTCAAGGAGAACGGCGGCTACCACGCAGCCAAGGAGGAGCAGGGCAAGAACGAGGCCCGGGTCCGCGTGCTCCGCCACCTGCTCGAGAACGCGAAGATCGGCAAGCCCGACGCCGCCGAGGGGCAGGTGGCCCAGGGCCAGGTCGTCACGGTGCGCTTCCCCGCCTTCGACGACACCGAGACGTTCCTGCTCGGCTCCCGCGAGGAGGCCGCCACCGCGTCGATCGACGTCTACTCCCCCACCTCACCGCTCGGCTCGGCCGTGCTGGGTCGCCTCGTCGGCGAGACCGTCGAGTACGAGACGCCCGCCGGCAAGACTCATGCAGGTCGAGATCGTCTCCGCCGAGCCCTACACCGGCTGATCGCCGACCGACGGCCGCAGCCCGGTCCGGGGACCGTCGAGTGCCGTGCGTCACCCGGTCGGTGCGGCGGTAGGGCCGACGGCGAGCGGGGCGAAGACCGCGATGACCACGACGGCACGAGATGAGCGTGTAGAGCGATCGGCGTGCTGCGAGCGGACCACACGCCCCAGCCTCCGCGGGCGGTTCGCCGGTGGGGTTGCCGAACAGCTCGCGGCACGCCAGGACGAGTGAGGAGATCGGGTTCCACTCGGCGATGGTCTGGATCACCGGCGGCATGCCGGTGATCGGCACGAACGCGTTCGACAGGAAGGTCAGCGGGAACAGCCAGATCAGGCCGGCGGTGCTTGCCGGTCTCGGGGTTCGGCATGTGCAGGCCGACCCACGAGCCGACCCACGCCACGGTGTAGGCGAACAGCAGGAGCAGGGCGTAGGCGAGGAGCGCGTCGACGGGCGCCGTTGTTGATGCGCCAGCCGACGACGTAGCCGGTGATCGACAGCACGACGAGGACCAGCACCTGGCGCAGGGCGTCGGCCGCGGTACGGCCGAAGAGCACGGCCGAGGCGGCCATCGGCAGCGAGCGGAAGCGGTCGACGATGCCCTTGTGCATGTCCTCGGCGAGCCCGACGGTCGACGCCGCGGCGGCGAACGCCACGGTCTGGCCGAAGATGCCGGGCACGAGGTACTCGCGGTAGGCCAGTCGCTCCGGCCTCGAGTCCGCACCAGGCACGGGGATCGCGCCGCCGAAGACGTAGGCGAACATGAGCACGAAGATCACCGGCTGCACGAGCGAGAAGAACACCGACTCGGGCACGCGCAGGGTCTGGATCAGGTTGCGCCGGGTGACGACGAGGCCGTCGTGGACGAGCCAGCCCGAGGGCGGGGCGCTGCATCGTGGGCGCGGGGTGGGCGAGCGCGGAGACGGTGGCCATCTCAGGCTCCCTTCCGGCCGCGTCCGCGGCCCTTCGCTGACGCGGTCCTCGGCGACCGCGACGTCCTCCGCCGCGTGGCCGGTGAGGGTCAGGAAGACGTCGTCGAGCGTGGGGCGGCGCAGCGCGAGGTCGTCGATCTTCACGCCGGCGGCGTCGAGCGCGCGGACGGCCTCGACCAGCACGGTCGACCCGCCGGACACCGGCGCGGTGACCCTGCGGGTCTCGGGATCGACGGTCGCGTCGCCGTCGGACACCGAACGGACCGCGGCCGCTGCGTCGTCGAGGCTCGAGCCGACGTGCACGACAACCTCGAGGCGGTCGCCGCCGACCTGGGTCTTGAGGTCGTCGCTCGTGCCCTGCGCGATGACGCTGACCGCGGTCGATCACCACGATCCGCTCGGCGAGCTGGTCGGCCTCCTCGAGGTACTGCGTGGTGAGCAGCACGGTGGTGCCGTCCGCGACGAGGTCGGTGATGACCTCCCACATCTGCAGCCGCGACCGCGGGTCGAGCCCGGTCGTCGGCTCGTCGAGGAACAGGATCGACGGGCGGCCGACGAGGCTCGCGGACAGGTCGAGCCGACGCCGCATGCCGCCGCTGTAGGTCTTCGCCGGGCGGTCGGCGGCGTCGGTGAGGGAGAACCGCTCGAGCAGCTCGTCGGCCCGCTGCTTCACGTACGCCTTGGGCAGGTGGTAGAGCCGCCCCACCATGTCGAGGTTCTCCCGGCCGGTGAGGTACTCGTCGACCGCGGCGTACTGGCCGGTCAGGCCGATGCATGCGGCGAACCTCGTCGGGATGCTTGGCGACGTCGATGCCGCCGACGGTGACGTGACCGGCGTCGGCCTGCAGCAGAGTCGCGAAGATGCGCACCGTCGTGGTCTTGCCGGCGCCGTTCGGGCCGAGCAGCCCGTAGACCTTGCCGTAGGGGACGGTGAGGTCGAGGCCGTCGACGGCCTTCACGTCGCCGAAGTGCTTGACGAGCCCCTCGGCGCTGGATCGCCGCGGCTCCTGCGGGGTGAGTCATGCGGTCGAGCCTTCCGTGTGGGCTGGCGTCGGTGCAGCCGAGTTCCGCGCTCGGCGAAACGCAGCGGGTCGTGGGGTCGGGTGACGCGTGCCGGACCGGACGGTCAGCGACCGGACGGGATCCGCGGAGGAGCTCCTCGGCCTCGTCGACGCTGAGGCGGCCGGCGGCGAGGTCGGCGAGGACGACTTGTCGCGGTCCGCCGCCGGCGCGCGGCGCCGCGGCTCCTCGAGACCCAGCTTGGCGAGCAGGTCGGCGAAGCGCTGCCGGGTCGTGGGGTAGGAGACGCCGAGGTGCTTCTCGAGCTCGCGCATGTTGCCGCGGCTCACGAGGAAGACGCGCAGCATCTCGAACTCGTCGTCGGTCAGCCCGCAGTAGGCGCACATGCGGAACGCGCCGGTGATGCCGGTGCCGCACTCGGGGCAGCCGCACCCGGTGACGACGAGGTGGCGCCGGCAGACCGGGCAGTCGCGCGGCGGGCGGTGCTCGGCCATCGAGCGGCGGGGTCATGGCGCCACCACCGTGGCCGAGCCCATCCGGACGACGCAGGGAGAAGCGTGTGCAGCCCGTCGCCGACGACCGCGCGTCTGCCGGATCGACCCGTCGTCGGCGGCGGCTGCATCGCCTTCGAGCCCGCGACCTTGAGCGAGCCCATCTCGGCGGTGGCCGCACCGTCACGTCGGAGCCGGGCTCAGCCGCAGGTCGAGGCTGCCGAGCTCGCAGCTGAGCTCGCTGTCGTCGGTCACCTCGCCGACGATGGTCACGCTGCCCATCGACATCGTGCCGTGGATGGACCCGCGGTGGTCGACGCACCTTCAACGACGACGCGCTGCCACGCCGAGCGTGACCGGTGCCGTGATGCCGCGAGCTCGACGCTGCACGCCGTCGGCGTCGAGGGTGATCGGCAGGCTCGGGTTGACGCGCACGGTGACCTTCTCGCCGCATGCCGCCGGACCAGACGCCGGGCACCCAGCCGAGGAAGCGCGGCTGCGGGGTCGACCCGGTAGCCGTCCCCGCCCGGGAGCGTCGAGGACGAGGGTGCGCCGTCGTGGCGCAGCGAGTGGGTGCCGTCGACGACGACCGTGGCGACGAGCGGGTCCGGCGACGACCGTGAGCTTGACGCCGCCGGCGTTGACGCGCAGCGAGGTGACGGCGCCGGAGCGGGCTCGGTGGCCGCCGGCGCGGGCGTCGGCGACGGTGGCCGACGGTCCTCGTCGAGGAGCCGGGCCGCCTCGTCGGGGTCGACCTCGCCGGCGGCGACCCGGGTGAGCAGGTCGCGCGGAGATCGGATGCGGTGCTCGGGGTGGGGTTCCGGATCGTCGTTCATGGATCGCTCGACTGTAAACCGTGACTTTCCAATCTCGCAAGCCTTGTTTACAGAACGATCGCTCTACTCGGACGACGACGTGGTACCCGGCCGCGGCGAGGACGCTCGAGCACGGCATCGCGGTGGCTCGGGCCCGCGGGTCTCCACCTGCACCGCGATCTCGACCTCGTCGAGCGAGAGGCGCGGGTCGATGCGCGCGTGCTCGACCTCGACGACGTTGGCGTCGGCCTCGGCCAGCGCGGCGAGCAGCCCGGCCAGCGAGCCCGGGCGGTCGGGCACCCGCACCCGCAGCGTGCGTGTAGCGCCCGCCGCGGCGAGGCCGTGCGCGGACCACGCGCAGCAGCAGCAGCGGGTCGACGTTGCCGCCGGAGACGACCACGACGACCGGCGGCTCGAACGACGCGGGGTCGTCGAGCACCGCGGCGAGCCCGGCGGCACCGGCCGGCTCGACGACGAGCTTGCTGCGCTCGAGCGTGAGGACGAGCGCCCGCGCGATGCCTCGTCGTCGACGATGCGCACCTCGTCGACGAGCTCGTCGCACCAGCGCGAACGGCACGTCGCCGGGACAGCCCACCGCGATGCCGTCGGCCATCGTCGACATGTGCGCGAGCGCCACCGGGTGGCCCTGCGCCAGCGAGCGCGGGTAGGCGGCCGCGCCGGCAGCCTGCACGCCGACGATGCGCACGTCGGGCCGCATCGCCTTGACCGCCACGGCGATGCCCGCGAGCAGACCTCCCCCGCCGGTGCAGACGACGATCGTCCTCACGTCCGGGCGCTGCTCGAGGATCTCGAGGCCCACGGTGCCCTGCCCGGCGACGATGTCGGGGTGGTCGAACGGGTGGATGAGCACGGCGCCGGTCTCGCCCGCGAACGCTCGCGCCGCGACGAGGCACTCGTCGATCGTCGAGCCGACGAACCGGATGTCGGCGCCGTAGCCGCGGGTGGCCGGCACCTTCGGCAGCGGCGCACCGACCGGCATGAACACCGTGGCGGCACGCCGAGCATCGACGCGGCGAGCGCGACCCCCTGGGCGTGGTTGCCGGCGCTGGCCGCGACGACGCCCGCGAGCCCGCTCCTCGTCGGAGAGCCGCGCGAGCCGCATGTAGGCGCCGCGGATCTTGAACGAGCCGGCGCGCTGCAGGTTCTCGCACTTGAGGTCGACGGGGCCGCCGACCTTGTCGGCCAGCCACCGCGCCGAGCGCAGCGGCGTCTCGCGGGCGACGCCGCGCAGCACCGCGCGGGCGTCCTGGATGTCCTGGACCGTCACCGTGTCGACCACGCCCGCAGTGTGGCGGATCCGCCGGCTCGGCGGCACGGGATGCGCGAGCTGCGGCAGGACGCCGTCGCGAACCGGGTCGCCCGTGCCCGGACCCGGTGCACGCTGACGCGATCCGAACACGGCCCCGGGTGACGCGGTCGCGCTCGGGGCGTAGAACGAGCATGAGCACCGACGAGCACCCGCGCCACGGCACGCGAGGCGGCGGCACGCGCCGCGGCCCGGCGCGCGCCACCGCCCGGAGCACCGGTCCCGGCGCCGACGCGCGCTCGAGAACGTGGCCCGCCCCGACGGACCGAACGGGCTCGGCGTCGTCCTCGACGCTGCTGCGACGCCAGGAGTCGCCGAACCACCTCTTCGAGGCGGCGGCACGCGCGCACGGACCCGTGGCGCACTTCCGCATGGCCGGCGAGCACGTCTACCTGGTCTCCGACCCCGACGCTCGTCACCGAGCGTCTTCCTCACCCACGCGCGCGAGGTGATGAAGGGCCGCGGGCTGCAGGCCACGCGGCCGCTGCTCGGCAACGGCCTGCTCACCAGCGAGGGCGAGTTCCACCTGCGCCAGCGCCGGCTCGCGCAGCCGGCGTTCCACCGCGACGCGCATCGAGGCGTACGCCGCGCAGATGGTGACCGAGGCCGAGCGGCACCAGCGGCGCCTGGACCGACGGCGAGCAGGTCGACATGGTCGACGAGATGACGTCGCTGACGTTCGCGATCGTCGGCCGCACGCTGTTCGACACCGACCTCACCGGCGACGCGCGCACCTTCGGCGACACGCTCGAGGAGCTGATGTGCCGGCTTCGGCCAGCTCTCCGCGATCGGCAACGAGCGGCTCGTGCGCGCGCTGCCGAAGGGCCGGCAGCTGCTCGCGCAGGTCGAGGACCTCGACGTCGTCGTGCAGCGCATCATCGACGAGCACCGCGCCGACGTCGCCCCCGGCGTCGAGCGCAACGACCTGCTCATCGTGGATGATCCAGGCGCGCGACGACGAGGTCGGCGCGACGTACGGCGCGGCCATGACCGACGAGCAGCTGCGCGACGAGGTCATGACGATGGTGCTCGCCGGGCACGAGACGACCGCGATGGCGCTGTCCTGGGCGTGGTGGCTGCTCTCGAGCAACCCCGCGGTCGCGGAGCGGCTGCACGCCGAGCTCGACGCGTGCTCGCGCGACGGCGACGGCCACGCGGGCGCCGGCGTCCTTCGCCGACATCGGCGCGCTGTCCGTTCACCCGGGCGGTCGTCGCCGAGACGATCCGGCTCTACCCGCCCGCCTGGATCATGGGACGCCGCACGCTCACCGATCTGCGCGTCGGCGGGTGGGACGTCCCGTCCGGGCTCGATCGTGCTCGGGTCACCGTGGATCCTGCACCGCGACCCGCGTTCTGGGACCGCGCGACGAGCTTCGTGCCCGCAGCGGTGGCTCGACGCCGACGGGCAGCTACGACGAGAGCGCGCCCGGGCAGCCGCGCGGCGCCTGGATCCCGTTCGGCTTCGGCAACCGGCGCTGCATCGGCGAGCAGTTCGCGTGGACCGAGGCGGTCCTGCTGCTCGCGACGCTCGGCTCGCGCTGGAGGCCGGAGCTCGTGCCCGGCTCGGTCGGTCGAGACCACAGGCCGCGGTCACCCTGCGCCCGCGCCACGGCCTGCCGATGACCCTGCACCGCCGCGCCTGACCGTCCGCGCGCCGTCGTCCGCGAGTCCCTGCCCCAACTGACCAGACACCGTGCGGTTCTTGACCGGTCAGAGCAGGGACTCGGGGGCTGATGCTCGCCGGGCGAGGGCGGGGTGGCGTGGGTCGTCGGCGCGCACCACGAGGTCGGCGATGCCCTCGGGGTCGCGCTCGGCGGCATAGCGGGCGAGGGCGGGGAGGGTCCACGCATCGGCCGGCGGCGTACGGCGAGCCAGCGCAGCCGGCGAGATCCGGACGTGGACCGCGACGTCGAACGGCAGCCCGCGGCCGAGCAGGACGCTTCCCGACACCACCAGCACGGCACCCTCGGGCAGGGTGACGACGTCGGCACGCAGCGACCGGTCGGTGTCGGGGTCGCGCAGCAGGGGCAGGACGCGGCCGGTCGCCGGGAACGGATCGAGCACCTCCCGGCGGAGCGCATCGTGGTCGAGCCAGTCATCGAGCCAGGAATCGACGTCGTGGTGGCCGTACTCGAGGCGCAGGCTGGCCGGGCGCCAGAAGTGATCTGTACGCACGTGCAGCGCGGGGCGCGGCGACAACCGCCGCACGACGCGATCCGCGAGCTCGTGCGGATCGGCCGCGGGTGCTCCGTCGACGACGAGCCGGACCCGATCGGGGCGGCCGTCCAGCAGCGCCACGATCGCGTCCACGACACCCTCCGGCGTCGACGCCGTCACTCCCGACACCACCCGAGCCTCCCTCCCGCTCCATCTCCCCGCGAGCCACATCCCCGGTCGACCCGCTTCCTCGCGAGTCCCTGCGCCAACTGACCGAAAACCGTGCAGCCTAGTGACCGGACAGGGCAGGGACTCGGGAGTGTGCGCCACCCGTGGGAGTCAGTCCAGGACGAGGGCGGCGGCGCCGGAGAGGCCGGCGAGCGGGCCGAGCTCGGGCGTGGTCGATGCGGCAGCGCCGTACGAACTCGATGCCGGCGTGCTCCTCGAACGCCGTGCGCAGCGGCGCGAAGAAGATCTCGCCCGCCTGCGCGACGCCACCACCGATCGACGACGACCTCGAGGTCGAGCAGCGCGGCCGTGGACGCGACGCGCGACGCCGACGGCGCGTCCCGCGCGGGCGAACGCCTCGAGGCACGCGGCATCGCCGGCGCGCGCACCCTCGGCCACCGCGATCCCGGTGCGGCTCGCCGGCCCAGCCGAGGGCGACGGCGTGCTCCGCGATCGCCGGGCCGCGCGCGATCGCCTCGAGGCACCCGCGACCGCCGCACGCGCACGCGGGACCGTCGCGGATCGACGCACGACGTGCCCGATGTGGCCCGCGTTGCCGCTGGCGCCGTCGATCCGTCGTCCACCGAGCACGAGGCCGCCGCCGACGCCGGTCGACACGACCATGCCGAGCACGTTGTCGTGCACCGCGCCCGGCGCCCCAGCGGTGCTCGGCGACAGCGAGCGCGACGGCGTCGTTGTGGATCGCGGCGGGCGGCCGATCGCGTAGCGGCTCGCGCACCCGGTCGAGCAGCGGGAAGTCGCGCCATCCCGGGATGTTCACGGGCGACACGAGCCCCTCCGGCCAGCGCCATCGGACCGCCGCAGCCGATCCCGACGCGCGACGTACGGCAGACGCCGCGTCGCGAGCACGAGTCGAGCAGCGACCGCACGGCCGACCACAGCACCTCGGGGTCGAGCGTGACGGGGGTCGGGACGCGGTGGTGCGCGAGCACATGTCCGTCGGACGTCGACGAGACCGGCGGCCAGCTTCGTGCCACCGACATCGAGCGCCAGAACGGATCCCGTCACCCTGCGATCCGACCACACCAGCGCCCTGCCGCGCAGACGCGCCTCCCGGCACCACCACGCTCGCGGGTACGCCGGACGCCGATCGCCGCGCGAGGGTCTGACATTGCCCTCGTCTCGGGACGAGCGCCGTCGTCGTCGTACGTCGGCGGCTCGAGGCCCCGTGCCGAAGGCGAGGACCGTGGCGGTGAAGCCGTGGAGGTGGTTGCGCCCACCGACCGGTCCGATCTCGCCCGCGGCGAAGAAGCCGGCCACGTTGTCGATGCCGAGCCCGCCGCGCACGGCGGCCACGTCGTGGTCGGGCGAGGCGAACATCGCGCGCCCGCGGCTGTTGCACGAGAAGAGCAGCGCACCGGCGAGCGCCTCGAGCCCGACGCGGGACCGGAACGCGGCGAGCACGGCCGCGAGATCGTCGTGCGCGGCGTCAGCGTCGCGCAGCAGGAACTGCACCGTGGAGCCCGACCTCGACGACGTCGCCGATCGTGATCGAGCCGCTCGCGTGTCGGCCGCCGGCGATCCCGCGGACGAGGAAGTCGCCGTGCCCGTGCTCGTCGGCGTACTCGTCGATCGCGATGCCGAGGTGCAGCCCGCGCACGGCGAGGGCCTGCTCCTCCTGCGGCAGCTGCGACACCGCGTCCTTGGCCTGCACCGAGCGCGGAACGCCCGGCGAGGTCGAGATGGTCGAGCCCTCGGCCCGCGTCACGGTCATCGGCCGACCGATCGGGCGGCAGCCCTGCGACACGAGCGTGTGCACCGCGACGTCGCCGCCGAGCACGACGCCCACGGCACCGCGCTCGTGCATGTGGCCGTCGACGAGCAGCCGGGTCTCGCCCGCGTGCGCCGCGCCGCTCGCCAGACCGCCGACGAGCGGCAGCCCGCGCAGCGCGTCGTGGCGAGTGGTCGACGAAGCCGTCGACCGGGAAGGACCAGGGGTCGGCCAGGAGCACGCCGACGACGTCCTCGTCGCGGCGCTCCGGCATGCCGAGGATCGCGATGCTCTCGGACGTGCGCAGCACCTCGAGGTGGAACGCGCGGATCGACACGGACGGCAGGCTGGCCACCCAGACGCTGACCCCGGCCACGCCCTCGACCCCTTGCCCGCCCGCGATGACGCCGTGCGCCGTGCAGCCGACGCTGTTGCGCGCGCCGATCGAGGCCGGAGGCGTGCGCCAGCGCCTGTGCCGTCTCGTCCGCGTCGCCGCCGGACACGAACACGCAGGCGAGGTCGGGACGCGCGCCGTCGCAGCGGGTCCAGCGCCGACGCGATGGCGCGCTCGGCGGCCGCGAGCAGGTCGTCGCCGAGGGCGAGCCCGTCCCCGATGCGTGCGTCCGATGCCATGCCGTCCATCCTGACCCCGTCCGGAGCCGTGCGACGAGGCATGGGACGTGACACGTACGGGTGAGACTGAGTCGGGTTCCGCGCAGAGCGTGAAGGATCGCGCGGGGCGCGGATGCGACGTACGGTCGAGAGGTGACCGATCCCGCACGCCCGACGCCCCGGCCGACCTCCCGCGCACGCTCGGTGCGCTGCGGGCCTCGGGACACGAGCACCGCACGGTCAAGGACGAGCTGCGCGAGAACCTCGTGGCCTGCCTGCGCGCGGGCGAGGACCCGTTCCCCGGCGTGGTCGGCATCGAGGACACCGTGCGCCCGCAGCTCGAGCGCGCGCTGCTCGCCGGGCACGACCTCGTGCTGCTCGGCGAGCGCGGCCAGGGCAAGACGCGCCTGCTGCGCACGCTGGTCGGGCTGCTCGACGAGTGGACGCCGGTGATCGAGGGCAGCGAGCTGCACGAGCACCCGTACGAGCCGGTCACGCGTGTGGGGCCGGCGCGTGGTCGCCGAGCACGGCGACGCCGCGCCGAGTCGGCTGGCTGCACCGCAGCGAGCGCTACGGCGAGAAGCTCGCCACGCCGGACACGAGCGTGGGCGACCTCATCGGCGACGTCGACCCGGTCAAGGTCGCGGAGGGCCGCACCCTCGGCGACCCCGAGACGGTGCACTACGGCCTCGTCCCCCGCACCAACCGCGGCATCTTCGCGATCAACGAGCTGCCCGACCTCGCCGAGCGCATCCAGGTGTCGCTGCTCAACGTCCTCGAGGAGCGCGACATCCAGGTGCGCGGCTACGCGCTGCGCCTGCCGCTCGACCTGCTGCTCGTCGCCAGCGCCAACCCCGAGGACTACACGAACCGCGGACGCATCATCACGCCGCTCAAGGACCGCTTCGGCGCCGAGATCCGCACGCACTACCCGCTCCGGCTCTCCGACGAGATGGCGCTGGTGCGCCAGGAGGCCGACCTGCGCGCACTCGTGCCGCAGCACCTGCTCGAGGTCGTCGCACGGTTCACCCGCCTGGTGCGCGAGTCCACCGCGGTCGATGCACGCTCAGGCGTGTCGGCGCGGTTCGCCGTCGCCGCCGCGGAGTCGTTGGCGGCCAGTGCTTTGCGGCGTTCGGCGATCACCGGCGAGACCTCGGCCGTCGCGCGGGTCGGCGACCTGCCCGCCGTCGTGCCGACGCTGCGCGGCAAGGTCGAGTTCGAGGTGAGCGAGGAGGGGCGCGAGGACGACGTGCTCCAGCACCTGCTGCGTCGCGCCATCGCCGAGACGTTCCGCGGGCGCCTGGGCGGGGTCGACCTGTCCGCGCTCGTCACGCGCGTCGAGGAGGGCGACCCGATCGAGGTCGGCGACCTCGTCACGAGCGAGGCGGTGCTCCGACGCGTCGGTCCCGTCGAGGGCCTCGGTCGCATCGTGTCGGCGCTCGAGGGCGACGACGGGGCCGGCGGAGTCGCCCGGCATCGCCGCGGCGTGCGTCGAGACAGCTCTCGAGGGGCTGTTCCTGACGCGGCGAATCTCCAAGGACGAGGTGCCCGGCGGCGGGCGCGCGGTCTACGGCGGGGCCTGAGCCGATGACGGGTCGACGCAGCACCGGCGGCACGACGTGAGCGGATACCGCTACGCCCCGTTCGACGACGGCCCCGACCCGCTGGCACCGCCGTACGACGCGGGACGCGCGGTGGACGAGCTCGGCGAGCGGGTGCTCGACGGCTCCGGCGTGCGCGACTCCCTGCGCGACCTCATGCAGCGCGGCGCCGACGGGGTGCGCGGGCTCGACGACCTCCTGCGACGGGTGCAGCAGCGACGTCGCTCGCTCGAGCGGTCCGGGCGCATGGACGGCATGCTCGAGCGGGCGCGCGAGCTGCTCGATCGCGCCGTCGACGAGGAGAGGCAGGCGCTGTTCCCCGACCCGTCCGACGACGCCCGGTTCCGCGAGGCTCAGCTCGACGCGCTGCCGCCGCAGACGTCGCGCGCGGTGCGCGAGCTCGCGGACTACGACTGGCGCTCCCCCGAGGCGCGCGCGGCGTACGACGAGCTGCGCGACATGCTGCGCCGGGAGGTGCTCGACCAGCAGTTCCGCGGCATGAAGCAGGCGCTGCAGAGCCCGGCCGACTCCGCCGAGCGCCAGGCCGTCAAGGACATGATGGCGGACCTCAACCGCTGCTGGAGAAGCACTCGCGCGGCGAGGACACCGACCAGGACTTCGCGGACTTCATGGACAAGCACGGCGAGTTCTTCCCGGACGATCCCGAGGACATCGAGGAGCTGATCGACTCACTGGCGCGGCAGGCCGCGGCGATGCAGCGCATGCTCGAGTCGATGACGCCCGAGCAGCGCGAGGAGCTCGCCGAGCTCATGGCGGAGGCGCTCGGCGACCTCGACCTCGCCTCGGAGATGGGCCGCCTCGGCGACAACCTGCGCGCGATGCGGCCCGACCTCCCGTGGAGCGGCCGTCAGCGGCTGCGCGGCGACGAACCGCTCGGGCTCGGCGACGCGACCGAGGCGCTCGCAGATCTCGCCGACCTCGACTCGCTGTCCGACGCGCTCTCCCAGGACTACCCCGGTGCGTCGCTCGAGGACGTCGACGAGGAGGCGGTCTCCCGCGCGCTCGGGCGCCAGGCGGTCGACGACCTGCGCCAGCTCCGCGAGATCGAGCGCGAGCTCGAGCGCCAGGGCTACCTCACGCGTTCGGGTGGCGACGTCGAGCTCACCGCGAAGGCCATCCGGCGCATCGGGCAGACCGCGCTGCGCCGCGTCTTCGCGTCGCTCGAGTCAGGGCACCGCGGCGACCACGACGTCCACGACGCGGGCGCGGCCGGAGAGCTCACCGGCACGACGCGCGAGTGGCGCTTCGGCGACGAGCAGCCGCTCGACGTCGTGAAGACGGTGAGCAACGCGGTACGCCGTCGCATGGTCGACCGTGACGGCCCGCTCCTGCGACCCGAGGACTTCGAGATCCGCGAGACGGAGCGACGCACCCGCGCGGCCGTGGCGCTGCTCGTCGACCAGTCGTTCTCGATGGTCATGAACGACACGTGGCGGACGGCGAAGACGACGGCGATGGCGCTGCACGCGCTGGCCACCACCCAGTTCCCGCTCGACGCCGTCGAGATCATCGCGTTCGCCAACCTCGCCCGCCGGATCAAGCCGCACGAGCTGCCGGACCTCGACGCGAACGAGGTCCAGGGCACGAACCTGCAGCACGCGCTCATGCTCGCCGGACGCTTCCTCGACAAGCACCCCGACGCCGAGCCGGTCGTCCTCGTCGTCACCGACGGCGAGCCGACCGCGCACCTCGATCGTGACGGCGAGTGGTGGTTCTCGTGGCCGCCCGGGGCCGGAGACGATCGAGCTCACGCTCGCCGAGGTCGACAAGATGACGCGTCGCGGCGTACCGATCTCGTTCTTCCGCCTCGGTGACGACCCGCGACTCGCGCGCTTCCTCGACGACGTCGCGCGCCGCAACGGCGGGCGCGTCCTCGCCCCCGAGGGCGACCGCCTCGGCGACTACGTCGTGAGCGACTACCTCCGCCGCCGCACCGCCCGCCGCCACACAGCCTGACCCGCCGGCTGGTCCATCCCCCTTAGGGACGATCAAGGAAGTTCAGCTGCAGGATCTGTCCCCAACTCGTGATCTTGATCGTCTCCACCATCCCCGGCCGTTCGCTCCGGCGGCCCGCAGCTCTCGTCGTTGGGGACGGCAACTGCAGTCCAACTTCCTTGATCGTCCCTCAGGGGAAGGCGGTGGTCGTGGGGTGGCGCGGCGGGCTGAGAGGATGGCGCTCGTGAGCTCGAGAGCGATGGCGACGTGAGTCGGGACGACGTTCGCCGACCGGTCGCGGATGAGTCTCCGGCCGTCCGACGCGGGATCGGCGCGTGGCTGCGGAGCCTGCCGTGGTTCGAGGGGCTCCCTCGCGAGGTCGCGGTGCTCAGCATCGTCGCGTTCTGCGTCGCGCTCGGGTTCGGCATCCTCGCCCCTGCCATCCCCGTGTTCGCCAAGTCGTTCGACGTCTCCGCGACGCAGGCGTCCGCCGTCATCAGCGTCTTCGCGCTCATGCGCCTCATCGGCGCGGTGCCCGCGGGCTGGCTGGTCGATCGCGCGGGCGAGCGGACGGTCCTGGCGACCGGGCTCGCCATCGTCGCCGTGTCATCGGCGGTGGCGGGGCTCTCGACCAGCTTCAACCAGCTCCTGGTCCTGCGCGGCGTCGGCGGCCTGGGGTCCGCGATGTTCACCGTGTCCGCGATGGCGCTGCTGCTGAGGTCGGTCGGACCCGAGCAGCGCGGTCGCGCGGCCGGCGCGTTCCAGGGCGGCTTCCTGCTCGGCGGCGTCGCCGGACCCGCCGTCGGAGGCCTGGTCACCGGCATCTCGATCCGGTTGCCGTTCTTCGTCTACGCCGCGACACTCGGCGTCGCCGTGATCGTCGTCGTGACGATGCTCGCGCACACGCACCTGCGCGAGAAGGACGACAACGCGCCCGCCCTCGACGACCCGTCCGAGGCGCGCGGCTGGCCGGCGCTCCGTCACGCGTTGCGCCAGCGGGCGTATGTCACGGCGCTGGTCGTCAACCTCGGCAGCGGGTTCACCAACTTCGGCCTGCGCTCGGCGATCGTCCCGCTGTTCGTCGTCTACTCGCTGGGCCTCAGCCCGGCGTGGACCGGGTACGGCCTGCTCGCCTCGGCCATCGTCCAGGCGATCCTGCTGCTCCCCGCGGGGCGGATGGCCGACACGCGCGGCCGCAAGCCGGCGCTCGTGATCGGCACCGGCGCCACCGTCGTCGGGTTCGTGGTTCTCGCCCTCACGGGTGCCATCCCGGTGTTCCTGCTCGCGATGGCCGTGCTCGGCGCCGGAGCGGCGTTCCTCGGCTCCGCGCCCGCCGCCGTGGTCGGCGACATCACCGGCGGCCGTCGCAGCGGGCCCATCGTCGCGACCTTCCAGATGATGAGCGACGTCGGTGCGGTCGCGGGTCCGATCATCGCGGGTCTCATCGTCGACGCCACCGGGTCGTACGAGACCGGGTTCTTCGTCGGTGCCGCGGTGATCGCGGTGGCGTTCGCGCTCGCCACCGTCACGCCCGAGACGCTGCGGCGCGCCGCGGACGTATCGCCGTCGCCAGAGTCCGACCAGGAGGGGCAGACTCCGGTCCCATGAGCGGAACCCCCGAGCACTACGCCGGCAACTTCGACTACTGGGAGAAGGCGGCCGCCACCCACGGCACCACCGACACCGACCTGCACTACCACTTCGACAAGGTGGTCGCGGGCGGCTCGTTGATGACCGGGCTCGAGGAGATGGCGGTGGCCGCCGCGACCGGCGGCGACGCCGGAGTCTCCGCTGTCCGGCGTACGCGGTCTCGACGTGCTCTACCTCCAGAGCCACCTCGGCGCCGACGGCGTCGTCATGGCCCGAGCAGGGGCGCACGTGACGTGCGCGGACTTCTCGCCCACCGCACTCTCCCGCGTGCGGGAGCTCGCCGCTGCGGTCGGGGTCGACGTCGAGACCGTGGAGGCCGACTCGCGCGCACTCCCCGCGACGCTCCACGGCCGCTTCGACATCGTCTACGTCACGGTCGGCGCGATCTGCTGGATCGACGACCTCGATCTGTGGATGCGCCAGGTGGCGCTCGCGCTGCGGCCCGGCGGTCGACTCGTCATGGTCGAGATCCACCCCGTCTACCAGATGATCGACAGTCGCGTGCCCGAGCTGGTGCTCGACTTCCCGCTCGGCGGCGGGACCGCGCTGACGTACACGGGCACCGGGACCTACGCCGATCCGTCCGCGAGAATGGAGTCGACCACCACCGCATACGCGCACTCCATCGGCGAGGTCGTGAGCGGCGCCGTGCGTGCGGGCCTCCGCATCGACCTCGTCGAGGAGCACACGGCGATCGAGATCAACCCGCGGGGCGACGACGTGCTGCAGCAGGGATCGGACGGCATGTTCCGCCTGCTGATCGGGCGCGGGTCCAACCCGGGTGACGCGCCGCAGCCGCTGCCCGTCATGTTCACGCTCCTGGCGACCAGGGCCTGAATCCGATGCCGCGACCGACCGGCCGCCCGGTGGAGCCCCTCCGAACGCGCGGTAGCGTCGACGCCGGGAGTGCCCGGATCCGCCACCACCGCGTCCTGCCCGCGCACGACAGCCGCCGCGCCGGGAGCTGATCATGGCGCGGCCGCTCGAGGAGCTCGTCGACGTCGACTGGGCCGGTGCCCTGGCACCCGTCGCCGACGACATCGCGCGCATGGGCGAGTTCCTGCGTGCGGAGGTGGCGGAAGGTCGCGGCTACCTGCCCGCGGGGGAGCGCGTCCTGCGCGCCTTCACCCGACCGCTCGACGACGTCCGCGTGCTCATCGTGGGGCAGGACCCCTACCCCACCCCCGGGCACGCCGTGGGGCTGTCGTTCTCGGTAGATCCCGATGTGCGGCCGATCCCGCGCAGCCTGCAGAACATCTACACCGAGCTCGTGGCCGACATCGGGTGCACCCGGCCCACCACCGGCGACCTGTCACCGTGGGCGGACCGCGGCGTGCTTCTGCTCAACCGGGTGCTCACCGTGTCGCCCGGCAAGCCGGGCTCGCACCGCGGCAAGGGCTGGGAAGCCGTGACGGAGCGGGCGATCCGGGCGCTCGTCGCCCGGGACAGGCCGCTCGTCGCGATCCTCTGGGGCCGCGACGCGCAGAACCTCGCGCCGATGCTGGGCAGCACTCCGATCGTGGCGAGCCCGCACCCGAGCCCGCTGTCCGCGAGCGGAGGGTTCTTCGGCTCGCGCCCGTTCAGCCGCGCGAACGAGCTCCTCGCCGTCCTCGGAGCCACCCCCGTCGACTGGACTCTCCCTAGCACCTAGCCCATCGGCGAGTACCAGCCCAGATGCACGCAGAACGGCATCGGATTACGTGCATCTGGACTGTTACTCGCGGGGGCGGGTGAGGGCGGCGGCCAGCGTCGGCCGCGCGTGGGCGAGGCTCGGTCCGTACCAGGTGAGCAGGCGGCCGGGGACGAGCGCGCACGGGACGCCCGGGAAGGCCTCCGGGCCGTCGTCGGCGGTGAACAGGTACGGCTCGTCGGGCAGCACGACGAGGTCCGGCGACGTCGCCAGCACCTCCGCGATGGTCACCTTCGGGTACCGCTCGCCCGAGCCCGCGAACACGTTCTCGACGCCGAGCCGGCGCAGCACGTCACCGGTGAACGTCCCGCTCCCCACCGCCATCCACGGCCGGCGCCAGATGAGGATCGCCGCGCGTCGCACCGCCACGGGCGCGGATGATCCCCAGGAGGCTCGCGCCTCGAGGAGCCACGGCGGTTCGGCGTCGAGGCCCAACGCGAGCAGCAGCAGTCGGCTCAACGAGTCCAGCGCATCGGGCACCGTCGTGGGCGAGGTCACCCAGACCGGGATCCCAGCGGCCTCGAGCGCCTCGACGTCGTCGCGCCGGTTCTCCTCCTTGTTGGCGATCACGAGGTCCGGGTGCAGCGACGCGATCGTCGCGAGGTCCGGGTTCTTCGTGCCGCGCACGCGCACGACGTCGAGGTCGGCCGGGTGGGTGCACCACGCCGTCGCGCCGACGAGCAGCCCGGGGGCGCTGGCCGCGATCGCCTCGGTGAGCGACGGGACGAGCGACACGACCCGCCGGGGCCGGCGCGGCAGCCGCACCTCGCGCCCGAGGTCGTCGACGAGCACCCGGTCCCCCGACATCGCCGCAGCAACCACGCCGTCAGGCGTACGCCGGGGCGACCCGCTGCCACGGCCGCAGCGTCTCGATGCGCGCGGCGAGGCCGAGCAGGAGCGACTCGCGACCGGGTGCGGCCACCAGCTGCACCGACATCGGCGTACCGAGCACCGGGTGGACGCCGGCCGGGACGGACATCGCCGGGACCCCCGCCACGTTCCACGGCGCGGCGAACGGCGCGTAGCGCACGTTGGCGCTCATCGTCGTCGCCCACGAGGTGCTGCCCCAGCGACGGGCGTCGAGCGGGGGCTGCGCGAGCACCGGGGTCATGAGGACGTCGTACGCCGTGAGCAGCTCGACGGTTCGAGCGCGCCACTCGTCGCGGGGACCGTCGCGCAGGAGACCGCGCTTGACGGCGTTGCGACCGATCGCGGCGTGGGTGCGCACCCGCGCCTCGAGCAGATCGGGATCGAGGTGCTCGGCATCGGCGGCGGTGCCGGCGAACCAGCGCACCAGCCCGGCCATCGCGGCCGCGGTCGTGTAGCTCGGGTCGTGGCGGGTCACGTCGTGACCGTCCCGCATCAACGTGCCGGCGACCTCGAACAGCGCGCGCACGTGCTCCCGGTCGACCGAGACACCCTGCACGGGTGGCTTGGTCGACACAGCGATGCGGAGCGCGCCCGGTGCCGTGACCTCGGCGAGCGACGCGTCGCCGGCCATGACGGACAGCAGCAGCGCTGCGTCGGCGACCGTCGTGGCCAGGGATCCGTTCTCCGACAAGCCGTACCAGTCGGTCTCACCGAGGTCGCACGGCACGACGCCCTGGCCGGGCTTGATCCCGACGAGTCCGGTGCACGCCGCGGGGATCCGCACCGACCCCATGCCGTCGTTGCCGTGTGCGGCCGGGACCATCCCCGACGCGACTGCCGCGGCCGAGCCACCCGAGGATCCGCCGGGGGTCCGGTCGAGCGCCCACGGGTTGCGCGTGACGCCGTACACCGAGTCGGTGGCTCCGAAGACGCAGAGCTCGGGCACCCGCGTGAGGCCCACCACCACGGCGCCCGCGGCGCGGAGGCGGCGTACGACCTCGTGGTCGTGCGCCTGCGGGTGCGCCTCGGTGGCCGCCGAACCGACGCGCATCGGCTCGCCCTCGACCGGGACGTTGTCCTTGATCGCCAGCGGTACGCCGGCCAGCGGCAACGACTCGCCCGCCGCCACGCGGCCGTCGACGGCGGCGGCCTCACGCTGTGCGGCGTCGCGGCGAACCACCTGGAACGCGGCCAGGTCGCCGTCGCGCGCCGCGATGCGCTCGAGCGCCTGACGCGTGGCGTCGAGGGCGCTCAGGCTCCCCGCACGCACTGCGGTGGCGACGTCGGACGCGGTCCAGGTCTGCAGCGCGCTCTCGGTGTCAGTGCTCACCAGGTGATCCCACCACGTCCGGACCCGTCACGCGCCATCGACGTCAGGCGGTGTGCTCGGTCCAGGCCGTGCCGTCCCAGTAGCGCTGGCCGCCGGGACGCGCGGGGTCGGCGTACCACCCGGCCGGCGGCAGCGCGGCCACGGGCGGCGCGACGGGGTCCGGCTCGACCGGGACAGGCACCGGCGTCGGCACGACGACGGGCGCAGCGGTCGCCGGCGTCGGTCGGGTAGCCCACCGCCTGCTGCTGGTAACCCGCGGGCGGGTAGCCGGCCGCCGGGTAGCCCTGCTGGCCGTAGCCCGTCTGCGCCTTGCGCGAGGACGACCGGCGGATCGCGCCGACGATGAGCAGGATGATGCCGATCAGGCCGAGGAGGGCGCCGAGACCGACGAGAGCGAGCCAGGCCAGCGACTTCCCGAAGGCCGAGAACGCCGGCGCGAGAACCACTGTCGCGCCCTCGGTCGTGATGACGACCTCGTAGGAGCCGGTCGTGGGGACGTCGAACTCGGCCACGCCGACGAACGAGTCACCGTTGGACGTGTAGGTGTCGCTGGTGAGTCCCGGGTCGTCGACGTCGACCGCGCCGCCCGGTCCGGTGACGGTGATGTCCTCGAGCGCGACGGAGTAGTCGAACGGGTCCGACGACGTGCCGCTGCCGGACGTGGCCAGCTCGTAGATGACGAAGGTGGTGCCGCCGTCCAGCGTGCGCGTGATGGTCGTGGGCGTGGTCTCGGGCGAACCGAACGCTGAGACGAGGCTCGACGCCGACGAGACGACGCCGATGATGCCGCCGACACCCATGAGGATGCCGACGAGGAGCAGCACCGTCCCGGTGACCAGCGCGCCCTTGCCCTTGAGCTTGGGCGGCTCCGCGGCCTGCCCGGTCAACGACCACTCCTGCGCCATGACGACTCCCTGACTCGACTCGTGTCGAGGTCCACTATGCCGTGCCGGGGTGAGGTGGCCGCGCTCAGGCGACGGTCACCAGCGCGTCGCGCAGCAGCGTGGCCGCGACGTCGGGGTGGTCGCCCGCGAGCAGGCCGGCGGCCGCGACGACGTAGCGGCGGTCGACCGTGAGCCGGGGGGCACCGGGCAGCCGCCAGCCGCCTGCGAGGTCGGCGGTGACCGGAGCGAGCATCTCGCGCAGGGCGTCCGGCGCTGCGTGCCGGAAGACACCTCCGCTCGCGACGACGAGCGACACCCGAGACAGGTCCCGGCCGGGGCTGCGCCCCTCGGCCGTCTCGGCCGGTCGGGCGTGCCGGCGCAGCGCCACGGTCAGGGCGAGTCGTGCGAGAAGGGCCTCGGCCCGCCAGTCGTCGGCCGAGCTCGGCAGCCACGCCGGGTCGTCGTGGCGGAGCTGCGCCTGCGTCTCGATCGCGTCGTGCTCCCGCCCAGCCGGCACGAGCCGCTCCGCAAGCGCCGCGTCGGCCACACTCGTTGCGCTCCACCGCATCCCGAGGTCGCCCTCGACGGTCCGGCCGCGCCACATCGTCTCGACGACCTCGCGGTGCAACGACGACTCCTCGGCGTCGGGCGTCAGCGCCGAGTAGACGTCGGTCGTGGCGCCCCCGACGTCGACGAGGAGAACGTCGCCGACGCCGGAGTCGGCGAGCAGCTCCACGCCCGCCAGGACGAGGTCCGGCGTGGCACCGCGCACGAGACGCTCGAAGCGCGGCCCCGTGGTGAGCCCCTTGCCGCCGATGACGTGATGCACGAACACGTCGCGGATCGCGGCGCGCGCGGGGTGCGGGTCCAGCACGCCGATGCGCGGCAGCACGTTCGCGCACGCGACGACCGTCCGGCGCCTGGCCTCGAGAGTCGCGACGACTTCGTCGCGCGCGTCGGCGTTGCCGGCGACGACGTAGGGCACGCGAGGCCCGCTCACGGCGAGCCGAGATGCGTTGTGCCGCAATACTTCCGAGTCTCCCCCATCGGTTCCGCCGACGAGCAGGACGACGTCCGGGCGCGCGGTGGCGAGCGCCTCGAGAGCCGGGCGGTCGAGGGCCCCGCTCGACACGTGCACCACCTTCGCGCCGGCGGAGAGCCCCACCCGCGCACCCGCCTCGGCGGTGACGACGCGCTCGTACCCCACCACCGCGAGGCGGAGACCGCCGCCCGCGGAGGAGCACGCCCGGACGTCGACGGGCTCGCCTCCTGCCTCGGCCACCACACGGGCGACAGCGTCATCGAGACCGGTGAGCACGTCCCGCCCGGGCCCGACCGTCGTGGGGACCGCCGAGGTCGCGAGCAGGCGACCGGCGCCGGCTCCGGAGACCGCGACGGCGGCGGCCTTGGTGAACGTCGACCCGGTGTCGACGCAGACGACGTACGGCGAGATCACCCCAGGGCCTGCACGAGGTCGTCGACGAGGTCGTCGACGTGCTCGAGTCCGACCGACAGGCGCACGAGGTCGGCGGGCACCTCGAGCGGCGACCCGGCGACCGACGCGTGGGTCATCCGACCGGGGTGCTCGATGAGCGACTCGACCCCGCCGAGCGACTCCCCGAGCGTGAAGAGCCGCGCGCGGTTGCACACCTCGACCGCGGCGTCCTCGCCCCCCGCGACCCGGAAGCTCACCATGCCGCCGAAGTCCCGCATCTGCTTCACGGCGACGTCGTGGCCGTCCTGGCCCTCGAGGCCGGGGTAGAGCACCTCGACGACCTTCGGGTGCTCGCGCAGCACCTCGACGACGCTCCGGGCGTTGCTGCAGTGGCGATCCATCCGGACCGCGAGCGTCTTCGCGCCGCGCAGGACGAGCCACGAGTCGAAGGGGCCGGCGACGGCGCCCATCGCGTTCTGGTGGTAGGCGAGCCGCTCGGCGAGGTCGGGGTCACCGGCGACGAGCGCCCCGCCGATCACGTCGCTGTGGCCGCCGAGGTACTTCGTCGTCGAGTGCACGACGACGTCGGCTCCGAGCAGCAGCGGCTGCTGCAGGTAGGGCGAGGCGAACGTGTTGTCGACGACGAGCAGCGCCCCGGCGGCGTGCGCCACCTCGGCGAGCGCGGCGATGTCGGCCACGCGCAGCAGCGGGTTGGTCGGCGTCTCGACCCACACGATCGACGTGCGGCCGGGCAGGATCGCGGCAGCGACGGCGTCGACGTCGGTGAGCCGCGCCGGGGTGTGGTCGACGCCCCAGCGACCGAGCACCTTGGCGAAGAGGCGGAACGTGCCGCCGTAGGCGTCGTCCGGGATCACGACGTGTCCGCCCGGCTCGCAGACCGTGCGGAGCAACGTGTCCTCGGCGGCGAGCCCGGAGGCGAAGGCCATGCCGCGAGTGGTGCCGGCAGCGAACCCGGCCGGGTCCTCGAGCGCGGCGAGGCACTCCTGGAGCGCGTCGCGGGTGGGGTTGCCCGAGCGCGAGTACTCGTAGCCGTTGCGGAGCCCTCCGACGCCGTCCTGCGCGTAGGTCGACACCTGGTAGATCGGCGGCACGACCGCGCCGGTGGTGGGGTCGGGCTCCTGCCCGGCGTGGATGGCGAGGGTCTCGAACTCGTGGTGGTGGCTCACCGGGTCAGGGTAGCCCCGCGGCCGCGCGACGCCGGTCCGCGAACGCCCTCGCCTTGGCGCGGTTGCCGCAGATCGCCATCACGCACCAGTGCCTGCGGTGCGACGGGTCGAGGAAGATCCAGCCGCAGCCGCGCCCGCCGCACGTGCCGACGTGGACGACGTCGCCCGACGCCATCAGCTCGTAGGCCGCCAACGCAGCCCGGTGAACCGGGAGCCACAGGCCGCTCGACGCGACGTCGCCACCGTCGGCGACGATCCGGCCGTCGTCGAGGGCGACGAGCTGCGAGACCCGAGACGCTCGGGCGACCACCGACGCCACGACCTCGAGGTGCGCGCGGCCCGGTGCCGCACCGCGAGATGCCGCGGTGGCGACGGCGTACCAGGACTCGCGCAGCTCGAGCGTGCGGGCGAGCACCGTCCGAGCGCTGCGGCCCGAGGCGCGAGCGGCGGCACGGACGCGGCGGGTCTCGCTCGCCGAGAGCAGCCCCACGTCCCCGGCCCAGACCGCGAGGGCGTCGTAGGACACGAGGTACTCGCGCGGGGACGCGGTTCCCCATCCGGCGCGGGTGTTGGCGAGCTCGAGTCCGAGGTGCCCGGACACGGCATCGGGGACGAGGTGCCCCGACACCGAGTGGTTGGCCATGGCACCTCCCCAGGTCTCCGGTCCGAGGCTATGCTAACCACTTCTTACGTTTTTGCGGTTAGGCACGGAGAGGGGCGTCGTGGGAGCCGTCGGCCAGCTCACGCGGGCACGGCTGCTGCATCACCCGACGCGCTGGCTGCTCCTCGTGCTGGGCGTGGCGCTGGCACTCGCGCTCCCCGTGCTCGCCGCTGCGACGGGGCACATCGTGGCCGGACAGGCGCTGGCGAACGCGATCGAGGCCCTGCCCCCCGGTGAACGGACGGTCATCGCCTCCTACGGCGGCAACGCGGACCCGTCCGCGCAGGCGCAGGAGGACACGCGTGTCCGCGGCGAGCTGTCCCGGCTCACCACCCGGCCCGTCGAACGCCAGCTGCTGTTCGGCGAGCTGGCGGACGGCAACGGCACCCGCTACCGGCTGGCGGCGAGCAGCGGGCTCGCCCACCAGGTCCGCCTGACGTCGGGCCGGCTCCCCGTCTCGTGCACACCCACCCGCTGCGAGGTGCTGCTGACCGGGGACGGCACCCCTCCCGCGCTCGACGGCTCGCTCGGTCTGGTCGTCGTCGGCACGGGCGAGCGCACCGATCCGTTGCTGCTGCCCGGCACGTTCGACCCGGGGCCGGCCGCCGTCGCCCTCCTGGGTTCCGATCCCGACTCCCTCCAGCAGCTCGTCCCGCTCGAGCAGTTCCCGCGCGGCAGCGGCTGGGTCGCGGCGCTGGACCCGCAGCGCATCACCTCCCTCGGTGTTTCGGCGTACGCCGACCTGTCGCGTGAGGTGGGCGACACGCTCGCGCTCTCGATGCGGGCGCTCGTGCTCTCCGTGCCCGACGACGCGCTGCTCCGAGAGGACGCTCGGGCGTCCGCGTCGCAGGGCCGCTTCGCCCTCCTCGGCGGCGCCACGGCGGTGCTGGCTCTGGGATTCGTCCTCGTCGCGGCGGTGGGGCTGCGGCGCGAGCATCGTGAGGTCGCTCGGCTGCTCGAGAGCCGCGGCGCGTCCCGTCGCTCGCTCGTGGCCTTCGCGATCGCGGGCACCGGGTCGGCCGTCGCCGTCGGCGCGCTGCTCGGAGCGGTCGTCGGCTGGTCAGCCGCCGTGGTCGCCGCGGGGCGTCAGACACTCGGACCGGGAGCCACGTCGCTGGCGTGGTCCGCCGTGCTGGACGCTCTCCCCGTCCTCGCTGTCCTCGGCGTCGTCGCGGTCGGGCTCACCGCGACCGTGCTGCTGTGGCCGACCTCAGGATCAGCCATCGCGTGGCACGTCGTGGAGCTGCTGGCCGTGGTGGTCGTGGCCATGGCCGTCCTCGTGGCCGCGCGCGGTGCCGTCGGCGTCGCGACGGTGGGCGGCGACCCGCTGTCGACGGCGCTCCCGGTGCTCAGCCTGGTGGCGGCCGCCCTCGTCGCAGCCCGGCTGTGGTTGCCGCTGGCCGCGTGGGTGAGCCGTCGCCTTCCGTCCCGAGCCGTCGCGGCGCGGCTCGCCACCGCGGGTGGCGTGCACCGTCCGCTCAGGACGGTCGTCACCGTCGGCTTCGTGACGGCGGCAGTGGGCACCGTGGTGTTCGCGGGCGCCTACCGCTCCACCCTCGCGGCGGGCAGCGCCGACACGGCCGCGTTCGAGGTGCCGCTGGACGCCCGGATCACGGTGGGCCCCAACGGCGACAGCCCGCTCGACCTCGCCGTGGCGTCCCCCATCCCCGGCACGGCCTTCCCGGTGGTCCGCGGGGCAGCGGGCGTGCGGACGTCGGCGACGAGCGGTGACGCCGTCGCCGTCCTCGGTGTCGACACCGGCTCGCTCGCCGCCATCAGCCGGTGGGACCGCACGGTGGGAGCGTCGGACCCGGCCACTGCCGCGCGCGCCCTCGCCACGGCGCCCGGGGACGTCGGGCTCGCCCTCCCCGACTCCGCCGTCGAGCTCTCCATCCCCGTCGTCGCCTGGACCCGCACGTCGGACGAGGCCGTCGACGTCGTGGCGTGGATCAGCACGCCGGACGGTCGTGAGCGCGGTATCACGTTGGTGCTGAAGGGATCGACGCTGAGCGGCGCGCTCCCCGAGCTCGGCCCGGGCCGCGCCCTGACCGCCATCACGCTGCGCGAGAACCCGGCCGACGCTGCGCGGCACCAGCACCAGGTGGGCGAGGGCGGGGCCTCGACGGCCCTCGTCGCCGGAGACCTCACCCTCGACACCCCCAGCGGCGCTTCCGGCGGCTGGTCCACGTGGTCGTCCCGGACCGCCGAGGTGGACGGTTCGGCGACTCGGCTCTCGATCGGCTACCAGCTGTCGGGTCCGCTCGTCGTCGTGCGACCGGGGCTCGCGTCCCGCCCTCCGGTGCCGGTGCTCGCCGACCCGGAGACGGCAGCGCGGGCGACGTCGCTCAGGCTCGACCTCGGCGGCGGCGAGGCAGCGGCCGCCACCGTCGTCGGAGTCCTCCCCCGGTTCCCCACGACCGGGACGCGCTTCCTCGTCGCCGACCGGACTGCCCTGGCGGCCGTCCTCGACGACCACGAGCCGGGATCCGGTGCAGCGCGCGAGCTGTGGGTCGACGACGCCGGCGACGCGACCAGCCTCGCCGGGCGACTGCACGCGGCGCCGTACGACCGGGTCGTGGTGGTCACCCAGGCCGACCGGCTGGTCGCGCTCGAGTCCGACGCGGTGAGCCAGGGTGCGGGCTGGCTGCTGCTCGTGGCCGCCGCGTTGTCGCTGCTCGTCGCGCTGGTCTCGCTCGTGCTGCTCGTCACCGGAGAGCGTCGCGACGACGAGGGTCAGCTGCTGGCGCACGAGGCCGACGGCGTGTCGACGTCGACGCTGCGGCGCTCGCTGTGGCTGCGGGCGATCGCCGTCGCCGTGCCCGCACTCGTCGCCGGGACGATCGCGGGCCTGGTGCTCAGTCGTTCGGTGTCGTCGCTCGTCGCGCTGTCGGCCGGCGGCACGACGCCCACGCCCCCGCTCATCCCCGCAGTCGGCCCGGGATGGACGGCGTCGGTGCTGCTCGGCGGCTTCGTCGTCGCGCTGGCAGCCTGCGCCCTGGTGGCCGGACGGATGCTCCGCGGCGAGTGGCCGGGCCGCCCCGAGCAGGACCTCCGATGACCGAGTCCTGGGCCCTCGAGGCGCACGACCTCTTCTGCCTCTACTCCGCGCCCGCCGGCTCGGTCGCCGCGCTGCGCGGGCTCTCGCTCCGCGTGCCCGTCGGCGAGCGGCTGGTTGTCCACGGCCCCAACGGTTCCGGCAAGTCCACCCTCCTCGCCGTGCTGTCGGGCGAGGTCGCCCCGAGCGCCGGATCGGCCCGCGTGGCCGGCGTGGACCTCGCGGGTGCGGACGCGCGCACCCGCACCGCACTGCGTCGCGACCACCTCGGGCTCATCGACCAGCGCGCCCGGCGCTCCCTGCGACCGGAGCTCGACGTGCTCGACAACGTCGCGCTGCAGCTGCGTGTCGCGGGTGCTCGTGCGCGCGCCGCGCGCGCCGCTGCCCTCGACATCCTGGGACGCCTCGGGCTCGCCGAGCTCGCCGCGCGCCGTCCCGAGACGCTGTCCGGCGGTGAGGCGCAGCGCGTCGCCGTCGCCGCGGCCCTCGCTCACCGACCCAGCGTGGTGCTCGCCGACGAGCCCACCGGCGAGCTCGACGCCGTGGCCGCGGACCAGGTCTACGACGTCCTCTCCACGGCCGTCCGCGAGCTCGGCGCCACGCTGGTCCTGGTGACGCACGACCCGCGGGCGTCGCGCATCGCCGATCGCGTCGTGCGCATCCGCGACGGCCGACTGTCCGAGCAGTGGGACCCCGCGACCCCGCACTCGGAGACTCTCGTGGTCGACGACCGCGGATGGGTGCGTCTCCCGGATGCGCTGCGCCACAACGCAGGGGCGCATGCCGGAGCCCTCGCCGTCGCCACGCCCGACGGTGTCCTGCTGCGCGGCACGGGGCGGGCACCGGCCGCGGAGGACCTCGTGACCGGGTCCGTCGGGCGATCCCCGGGAGCCGTGGTGGCGAGTCTCGACGGGGTGCGCGTCCGCTACGGCGCCTCCGTCGTCCTCGACGGGCTCTCGCTCGACGTCCGCCGACCACGCCGTCACGGTCGTGTCCGGACGGTCGGGTTCCGGTAAGTCCACGCTGCTGCGGGCGCTCACCGGTCTCGCACCGGTCGACGCCGGCTCGGTCACGCTGCTCGGTCGACGGCTCGACGACCTCGATCGTGACGCGCGAGCCGCGGTCCGCCGCTCGGGTGTCGCGGTGGCCGCCCAGGGCGGCTCGCTCGTCGAGACGCTCCACGTCCTCGACAACCTCGAGCTCGCCCGGAGCGCTCGCGGGCTGGCAGCCAACGAGGACCTCGTGGCAGACGTCGTGGAGTCGCTGCGGCTCAGTCCGTTCCTCGGGCGACCCGTGTCGGTCCTGTCCGGCGGCGAGCGACAACGCGTGGCCGTCGCCCGCGCCCTCGTCGTCGAGCCGGTGCTCGCAGTGCTCGACGAGCCCACCAGCCAGCTCGACGAGGGCAACGCCGAGCTCGTGGCCCACGCCCTTCGGCGCCGCGGCAGACCGTGGCGCCGCGGTGGTGGTGGCGAGCCACGACCCGGTGCTGCTCGAGGTGGCCGATCTCGTCGTCCGGCCGGACGACGCGGGCTAGGACGGCCACGCGTCACGGGGTCTGGTCGGTCGACGGGCCGCCGTGGGGCCGGTCAGCTCGAGGGGCGCGGGCGGTGGCCGAGGGTCACGCCTGCGCGATGCGGACGAGGTTGCCCGAGGGGTCGCGCAGGGCGCAGTCGCGTGCGCCCCAGGGCTGCGACGCCGGCTCCTGCAGCACCTCGGCACCCGAGGCCCGGAGCTTCTCGAAGGTGGTGTCGAGGTCGTCGGACCGGAAGATCGCGGCCTGCAAGGACCCCTGCGTCACGAGGGTCAGGAGGGCGTCGCCCTCGGTCTGCGAGCGACCGCCGTGCGGCTGGAACAGGACGACGTCGACGTCCTGCCCGGGGGCGCCGACCGTGACCCAGCGAAAGCCGTCGGACGCGACGTCGTTGCGGACCTCGAGGCCGAGCCCGTCGCGGTAGAACGTGAGCGCCGCGTCAGGGTCGTGCACGGGGATGAACATGTGGGAGACGGTGACTGCCATGCGACGACCCTAGGCTCGGGCACCTGTCGCGTGCTTCTCCGATCCTGCTCGCCGGCGGGCAGGTCCGGTCCGCGGTGCGCCGGACCGCGCCTGGCCCAGGCGCCCATCCGTCTGCCTGGTCGGCGCCGTCAGACCGGGACGGGGGTACGCCGCGGTCGAGTCGCGACCTTGCTCACGCACGTCGGAACGGCCTCGCGATCACGGTGGTCGTCGGCGCGGTACTGCGACGGCGTCATGCCGACGATCTCGGTGAAGCGCGAGCTGAACGATCCGAGCGATGTGCACCCGACGGCGAAGCAGGTGTCGGTGACCGACATCCCTTGGCGCAGAAGAGCCTTCGCACGCTCGATTCGTCGCGTCATGAGGTAGGCGTAGGGCGTCTCGCCGTACGCCGCACGGAACTTCCGCGAGAAGTGCGCCGGCGACATGAGCGCGGCGCGCGCCATCGCCGGCACGTCGAGGGGCTGGGCGTAGTCGCGGTCCATGAGGTCGCGCGCGCGCCGCAGGTGCGCGAGGTCGGCGAGCTCCTCCGGCGTCATGGCACCGACGGTACGCGACCCGTCGCCAACGCGGGTGATGCCCAGCGGTGAGGCCGGCACCGGGGACCGCCGTGACCCGGAGCGTGGCTACCCGTGACGGACCGCCCCGTCCCTGGTCACCGGTTCGTAAGGACTCGCGGGAACGCCGCGCCCCCGCCCTCGGTTGCACATCACGAGGGCCCGCGGTTGCCGTGACCGCGTCCCCCGGAGAGGCTGGTACCCATGTCCCTGTTCGGATCGCACAAGTCACGCATGGTCACTCCTGACGACGCGCTGCCCGGCCACGAGATGCGCCCGTTCCCGGTCCCCTCGGTTCACGAGGTCCTGGGCACCCCGCTCGAGGGTCCGTTCCCCGACGGGCTCGAGACGCTGTACGTCGGGCTCGGCTGCTTCTGGGGCGCGGAGAAGCGCTTCTGGCGGGTGCCCGGCGTCTACACGACCGCTGTCGGCTACCAGGGCGGCATCACGCCGAACCCGACGTACCAGGAGGTCTGCACCGGACGCACCGGTCACGCCGAGAACGTCCTGGTCGTCTATGACCCGGGTCAGGTCTCGACCTTCGACCTTCTCAAGGTGTTCTGGGAGAACCACGACCCGACCCAGGGCTACCGCCAGGGCAACGACGTCGGGACGCAGTACCGGTCGGCTCTCTACTGGACCACCGACGCGCAGGGTCTGCTGGCACAGCAGACGCGAGACGCCTACGACGCCGCGCTGCGCTCGCGCGGCTTCGACCCGATCACCACCGAGGTCGGCCCCGCGACCGGTCTGCCGTTCTACTACGCCGAGGGTCCGCACCAGCAGTACCTCTACAAGAACCCGGGCGGCTACGACTGCCACGCCGAGACCGGTATCGCCCTCCTGCCGATGTAGCTCGGGTGGTTGGCGGGAGTGCGACGCCGGCTACGACCTCCTCCGAAGGCTCAGTGCACCTGTCCGACCGCCAGCGCCGTCAGCCTCGCGCCCACGACCGAGGCATCGGTCCCGCTGACGGAGCACAGAGCGTTCAGGGTCTGGGCACCGGTCGTGACGATGGCACCGCTGAGCGACAGACCGGGTTGCGAGGCGGCCGAGATGTTGGCCACCTGCACCGGCTGGACCCACGTCGTCGCGGTGCCGGCGCTGGACCGCGTCACCTGACACACCAGGGTGGCGTCGGCAGTGGCGCCGGTTCCGTAGCCGGTCAACGTCAGCAGGTAGGAGCCCGCCGGGACGTTCAGAGTCGCGATCGTGCTCGGCACGCCGTCCGTGAGGTTCGCCGCGACGGTGGAGTCGATGTAGAGGTCGCTGGGCCCGGTCGCGCCTGTCGCCCCGGTCGCACCCGTCGCACCCGCGGCTCCCGTCGCGCCCGTCGCACCGGCCGCCCCGGTGGCACCTGCTGGTCCCGTCAAGCCCGTGGCTCCCTGCCGGCCCCACGGCGCCGGTCGCGCCCGCAGGTCCCGTCGCGCCGATGGCGCCAGCGGGGCCCGTGGGTCCGGTCGCGCCCTGGACCCCACGGGGACCAACGGGTCCGACCCCCGCCTTGAGCAGGAACTTGGACTCGCCCGGCTTGCAGACGGCCGTGGGCCACACCTGGCGCACGAGGCCGTTCGCCTGGCGGCACCAGACCACGCTGCTCACCTGCTTCGCGGTCGACGGCCCGGTGTCGCCGCCCCAGGCCGAGCTCGTCACGCCGCCCAGCAGCAGGGTCGCCGTCGCCAGGACGGCCAGGGTCCTCGCAGTGGGAACTCGCATGGCGAACCTCCGGGTCTCGACAGCGCGATTCGGTGGTCACCGACAGTCACTGCCTGGTGAGGAAAGCGTGACAATGCCGATGTGCAGTGTCCATTCGAAGCACCCGGTTCGCCGCCCCGCTCGAGTTACTGCCCGAAACCCTTGATTCGACCCACCGAAATGGGGGTTTCGGGCAGTAACTCGAGGGGTGGGCTACGCGTCGGGGTTGCCGCCGGAGACCAGGTCGCGCAGCTTCTCGACGCGCTGCTGGTGCTCCTCGCCGAACCGGGCGGTGGCCCTGGTCAGCTTCGCCTCGTCGTAGAAGCGACGGGCCCAGTAGGAGCCCGGCTTCGCCAGCCGGAGAGCGCCGACGAACGAGATGATCGGCAGTACGAAGCCGATCAACCCAGTCGGGATCTTGCCCTTGAGCAGGCAGACGATCGTCCAGAAGATGTGGACGATCAGGTAGACCGTGACCCCGATCAAGCCCTGCTGCTGCGTGTCGTCGCTGATCCCGATCGGGGAGGTCCCGGTGAGCAGCACCAGCCCGATGACGGCGGCGATCATGACGGCGTCGATGGACTTGCGCCCCTCCTCCGACCAGTAGACGTCGTCGACGTGCAGCCACAGGGCGAACTCGTCGAGGGCAAGCGCGGCCCCAGCGCCGAACAGTGCAGCGATGATCTCCTGCCACGGCGAGTCCGGCCGGAAGCGGAGCTCCACGAGGCCCATGGCCAGCACGAGCAGGATGCCCCACACCTGGTGGTGGATGTGGACGCCGCCGATGTAGACGTCCTTGACGGCACCGTCGCCCTGGTCGCCGTCGGACGCTGCCGCCGTCGCGCGGATCCTCACGGTGATCCGCCGCGTGATCGCGTACGTCGCGATGAAGCCGATCAGGAGCCAGAGGGCGCCGGACCGACCCGTGTCCACGAACGTCGTCTGGTACCAGCCGGCCATGCGCAGACCCTAGCCAGACGCCGTGGACCCGAAGGCAAGAACCCTGCCGGCCGCGACCCGCGCTCCTGCAGACCGGGGGCACTCCGGTTCCGCTACCCCCGGACGACGAGTCGCTGGGCGCGCAGCGACATCACGAGCGCGACGATCCAGCCGACCACGGTCCAGCCCAGCAGGAAGTTGACCCAGAACACCGACCAGTGCGGCACATCACGGACCGCCGCGATGGCCCACGGCAGCATGTATCCGGCGGTGAGGATCGCGACGATCACGGCCACCACCTTCGTGGTGGTCCAGGACCGGTTCGCGGGCTCGACGGTGACGTGGCTCATGGGCCGATGCTAACCAGTCCCGGCAACCACCTCGGCCGACGCGACGTAGACATGCCGTGGTGACGACCTCGGCCGGGTCTCCGGAGCGAGCCGAGTGGCGTCTCAGCCGGACACGTCGTCCTTCGCGACGACGCGCGTGATGGTCAGCTCGCCGACGAGCTCGCCCGGTACGCCGTTGCGCGCGCCGAACTCCTCCGCGCGGTCCGGTCCCATGTAGCGACCGCCGATACGGGTGGCGACGCCGCGGACATGGTCGAGGTCAGCATCGAACCCGATGGTCCCCTCGACCCGCACGAAGGCGTACGGCGGCTCCTCGAGATCGACGACGAGGCAGGCACGTGGATCTCGCCTGAGCGCCTTCGCCTTGACGGTCCCGTCGTCCGTGTTGAACCGGATCACGCCGTCGTCGTCGAGGACGAACCAGACGGGTGTCACGGTCGGGCGACCGTCCGCCAGCACGAGTGCGAGCTTGCCCGTGCGTGTGCCGTGCCGCAGGAAGGCCGCCCACTCGTCAGGAGTCATGTCACGCACGTCGTCACCTCTGTCGCAGGTCCGCCGGTCCGGCGGTGCGTGGGTCCGGGGGTCAGTGCGTCAGGTAGCCGAGCAGGTCCTGACGGGTGACGACGCCGGCCGGAAGACCGTCGTCGACGACGATCGCGGCGTCGGCCTTCTCCATCGCCGCCACCGCCGCAGCCACCGGCTCACCCGCGCCGATCATCGGCAGGCCCGGGCTCATGTGCTTCTCGACCGAGTCCGAGAGCTCGGCGCGCCCGGCGAACAGGGCGTCGAGCAGGTCGCGCTCGACCACCGAGCCGACGACCTCGGCCGTCTTCACCGGCGGCTCCGCCCGCACGACCGGCATCTGCGACACGGCGTAGTGCCGCAGGATGTCGATCGCCTCGCGCACGGTCTCCTGCGGGTGGGTGTGCACGAGCTGCGGAAGGGCGCCGGACTTGGACCGCAGCACGTCGCCCACGGTGCGGTCGGTCGAGGTCTGCAGGAAGCCGTAGTCGGCCATCCACTCGTCGTTGAACACCTTGGACAGGTAGCCGCGGCCGCCGTCGGGCAGCAGCACGACGATGACGTCGTCCTTCGACGCGCGGGCGGCGACCTCGAGCGCGGCCTGCACGGCCATGCCGCAGGAGCCGCCGACGAGCAGGCCCTCCTCGCGGGCCAGGCGCCGAGTCACGAGGAACGAGTCGCGGTCGGACACCGCGACGATCTCGTCGCACACGTCGCGGTCGTACGCAGTCCGGCCAGAAGTCCTCGCCGACCCCCTCGACGAGGTAGGGCCGTCCCGTGCCGCCGGAGTAGACCGAGCCGACCGGGTCGGCGCCGATGACCCGCACGCGACCGTCGCTGGCCTCCTTGAGGTAGCGCCCGGTCCCGCTGATCGTGCCGCCGGTGCCGACGCCCGCGACGAAGTGCGTGATGCGGCCGTCGGTCTGCGCCCAGAGCTCGGGACCGGTGGTCTCGTAGTGCGAGCGCGGGTTGTTCGGGTTCGAGTACTGGTCCGGCTTCCACGCGCCGTCGATCTCGCGCACGAGCCGGTCGGAGACCGAGTAGTAGGACCGCGGGTCCTCGGGGTCGACCGCGGTGGGGCAGACCACGACCTCGGCGCCGTACGCGCGCAGCACGTTCTGCTTGTCGGCGCTCACCTTGTCGGGGCAGACGAACACGCAGCGGTAGCCGCGTCGCTGCGCCACGAGGGCCAGGCCGACCCCGGTGTTGCCGCTCGTCGGCTCCACGATCGTGCCGCCGGGCGCGCAGCGCACCCGACGCCTCCGCGGCCTCGATCATGCGCGTGGCGATGCGGTCCTTCACCGACCCGCCCGGGTTGAGGTACTCCACCTTGGCCAGGACCAGGGGTGCGTCGGGGCCCAGGTGGGCCGTCACCGACGACAGCCTCACCAGTGGTGTGTTGCCGATGAGCTCGACCACGTTGTCGTAGAACTGCATGCGGCGACCCTACTCGCGGTGGCCCGCGGCCGAACCGGTGAGCGGTTGTCACCGGGATTTGCCACCATGGGGTCATGAGCAGCGGGATCCCGACCCTGCCGATCCGCGACGAGCGGGTGCGGCGGATCGCTGTCGCGGCCGCGAAGGGCGGCGGCGGGCTGCTCGGCGTGGGCACCGCCCTCGCCGGCGCGGGCATCGGCGTGCTCGCAGTGCAGGCCAAGCTGGCCCGCCGCGCGATCGGCCCGCGGCGCACCACCCCGCCCTACGCCGACGGCCGCTACCTCCCGCCCGGCAGCCCGGTCTCCCGGGGGACGTCGCTCCGCCTCGCCGTGCTCGGTGACTCCGGCGCCGCGGGACTCGGCGCCACTCAGGCCGACCACACTCCCGGCGGCGTGCTCGCGCGCCGAGCTGGCGGCCGCCTCGGGCCGCACCGTCCTGCTCACCAACGCTGCCGCCGTCGGCGCGCAGAGCCGCGACCTCGCCGCGCAGGTCGACCGCGTGCTCGTGGTGCGCCCGCACGTCGTCGTGATCATGATCGGCGCGAACGACGTCACCCACCTCGTGCGCCCGCCGGTGTCCGTCCGCCTCCTCGGCGAGGCCGTACGACGGCTGCGCGAGGCCGGCACCGAGGTCGTCGTCGGCACGTGCCCCGACCTCGGCACGGTGAAGCCGCTGGCGACCCCGCTGCGCCAGGTCGCCCGGCGGATGTCGCGCGAGCTCGCCGCCGCCCAGCAGATCGCCGTGCTCGACAACGGGCGGCCGCCCCGTCCCGCTGGCCGAGCTGCTCGGCTCGGCGTTCGACACCGACCCGGAGTCGTTCTTCTCGGCGGACCAGTTCCACCCCTCGTCCGTCGGCTACGCCGCCTGCGCCCATGCGCTGCTCCCCGAGGTCCTCGCCGCCGTCGGTCTGGTCAAGCGACACGCCCGGCCCTCCCCGCGACCGTAGAGTCGCCGCGGCGCAGCGCGCGCGCTCAGACCCGGCGACGCAGGTCGAGGAGCGCGTCGGCGGCGGCGATCAACACGCCGGCGGCCACATCGCCGTCGTGGGCCGTCGCGGCCAGCGCGAGCTCGCGTCCGCACACGGCGATCTGGTCGCCGACCGCGGCGTCCGCGATCCGGGGCACGGTCAGCCGGGCGGCCCCCGAGAGCTCGGCGGCCGAGTCGGCGAGCCGTTGCGCGAGGGCGTGGCCGGCGTCGGCGCGGGTCGGCTCGGGCTCGAAGGAGGCGGCCAGCCGGGGCAGGCCCAGCCCGCGGAGCCGGTCCGCCGTGCGCTCGAGATCGGCGGCGAACCGCTCGCCGGCTCGCACCAGGTCCGTCACGGTCGGCAGCCTACGAGCAGCCGGACGAATCGTGCCCGAAGCCTTGCCTTCCGGCACCCTCCGGGGGCTACGGTGGGCCGCACGAAACCAGCACCCCGAGCGCCGAGGAGACGCCGATGATCCGTCACTCCGAGCAGACCCACCAGCAGCTCGTCGAGCGCACTCCCTGCGGCGACGGGCCGCGACCTCAAGGACTGGATGCGCGCCCTCGAGGACGGCCCGCGTTCTCCCGCTTCGACGAGAAGGTCAACTGGCTGCGCGACGAGCACGGCACTCTCGCACGGGTTCGCGACGGCGATCGTGCACGAGGCCGACATGGCCCGCGCGCACCGCAAGCTCGGCTGACACCAGCCGCACCACACGCTCGAGCCCGCCCCCTCGCCGAGGGGGCGGGCTCGTCGTGTGCCGGGACTGCTCAGATGAAGAGCAGCTGCGCGCCGTCGGTCATCTCGATGAAGTCCGACGCGTTGATGATCGCCTCGACCCCGTCGTAGAGGTCGTCCTTCGACAGGTGGTTCATGTCCGCGCTCATGCGGCAGGCCCACAGGTGACCGCCCGAGGCCACGATGTGCTCGAGGAACTCCGGCACCTCCGGGACCCCGAGGTCGGCGATCGGACTTCTTCATCATCTTGGTCGCCATCGCCTGCATGCCCGGCATCGGCGCGAGCGCCTGCGGGACTCGGACGTCGCCCATGGGCATGTGCATCGCGGTGTTGCCGGTGGGCGTGAACTTGAGGTCGTCCATGCGTCCCTTGGTGATCATGTCGAATCCCCAGAAGGTGAAGAACAGGTGCACGGTGACGCCCTCACCGAGTGCCGCGTTCGCCAGGATCAGGCCCGGGTAGGCCATGTCGAGGTTGCCCTTGGAGCAGATGATCGCGAGCTTGCGCCCGGTGTCTTCGTCGTCGTCGAACTTGGGGATGATCGCTTCCTGCGTCGAGGTCATGTCAGTCACGTCCTTGTGGGTTCGGGTGGGTGAGCCGGGACGGTCAGACGCAACCGGCGGGCTTGGGCAGGCCGGCGATGTAGGCCATCTTCTTGGCGGGCTTCTTCGGGAAGAGGACGAACAGGGTCTTGGTGTCCATCCCGCCGACGGTGGACACGCGGCGCAGCGTCGGGGTGTGGCCCTCGGCCTTGAAGTCGTCCCGGAGGAAGCGGATCGCCTTCCAGTGCTCGTCGGTCATCTCGACGCCGATGGCGACGGCGAGCGCCTTGCCCAGCGTCTCGTCCCACTCGTCGTAGACGGTCATGAAGCCTTCGTCGTCCACGTGGATGTCGTGGCCCTCGATCGTGGTGACAGGCATGTCGCGCTCCTTCGTCGTGGTCTCGTTGGGGTTCGGTGTGCCCGTCAGGACACGTCGGTCTGCTTGCCGGACATCGACATCGCTGCGCCGACCGGCATCGGACGCCCAGGCATGAGCACGTTCCAGTACGCCCAGCGGAACGCGAGCTTGCCCATGTGGTTGGCCTTCGTCTCCTTGAGCAGGCTCATCGGTCCGACGCCGGGGTAGGGGTACTTGCCGGGCAGCGGCTCGGTGTCGTAGTTGAAGTCGATGAGCATCGCCTTGCCGTGACCGGTCTCGATGAAGCAGTTGGCGTGACCGTCGAACTTCTCGGTCATGGGCTTGCCGGCGATGTGGGCCAGGAAGTTGTCGATGAAGATCTCGACCTCGAAGTGCGCGACCGAGCCGGCCTTCGACGCCGGGATGTCGTTGGCGTCGCCGAGCGCGAAGATCGTGTCGTACTGCTTCGAGAGCTGGGTGAACTTGTCGACCGGGACGAGGTTGAGCTCGTTGCCCAGGCCCGAGCGAGCGACGTAGTCGGCGCCCATGTTGAGCGGCACGGTGACCAGCAGGTCGTAGGGGATCTCGCGCTCGTCGTAGGACACGAGCATGTGCTCCGCCGCATCGACGCGCTCGATCAGGTAGTCGGCCTCCAGCGCGATCTTGCGCTCGTCGAGCGCGCCGCCGAACCGCTTCGAGGCGACGGGCTTGGTGAACGCTCCGGGCAGCGGCGTCACGTAGACGATCTCGACCCGGTCGCGCATCCCCTTGTCGCTGAAGAAGGCGTCGGCGAGGAAGGCGAACTCCAGCGGTGCGACCGGGCACTTGATCGGCATCTCGACGATGTTGATGACCATTCGGCCGCCGGGCCAGGTCTCGAGCTTCTTCGCCAGCGCCGTGGAGCCCTCGTGCGTGTAGAAGTCGAAGATCGACTTCTGCCACTCGTCCGGGTCGTCGAGGCCCGGTGTCTGGTCGGGGCGCGGGGTAACGCCGGTGGCGATGATGAGCTGGTCGTACGGGAGCACCCGCCCGTCGGTGAGCGCCACCGTGCGCGCCTGCGGGTCGACGATGTCGACGTCGCCGAACACGAGGGGGATCTCGGAGCGCAGGAACTTGCGGCGCGACTTGCGGACCTCGTCCGGCTGGTAGATGCCGAACGGGATGAAGAGGTAGCCCGGCTGGTAGTCGTGCTTGTCGTGCTGGTCGACCACGGTGATCTGCCACTCCGCCTTGTCGAGCTTGCGCCTGAGCTTGTTGGCGGCCATCGTCCCGGCGGTACCGCCGCCCAGGATGAGCAGATTCTTCATGGGGTGCCCTCCTCGAACCGATCCGGGCGGGACCTGCGGCGCCCGAGCGGGTGCTCGAGCTGTGGTCGTCGTCCTGCCTCGATTCTCGTCCCGGGCCCCTCGGGATGGGCGGTCTTGCATACCCCGGGGGGTGTGACCTCAACTACTGAGGACGCCCTTGCCAAGGTCGCCCTCACCACGCGCGGGAGCCCGCCCCCGCCAAGGCGGGGACGGGCTCCGGACGTGCGCTGGACGCGGGTGTCAGCGGTTGCTGGACAGGATCGCGAGGAGGCGCAGCAGCTCGAGGTAGAGCCAGATGAGCGTGGCCAGCAGGCCGAAGGCCAGACGCCACGACTCGCGCTCGTCGGCCCCGAGGCGGACGGCCTGGCTGATCATCTCGAAGTCGAGCACGAGGCTGAACGCCGCGAGGCCCACGCCGACGACGCACAGCAGGATGCCGAGCGCACCCACACCCTGGAAGCCCCAGCCGCCGCCGACGCCGAACATCGCCGCGACGAGGCTGGCCAGACCGATGACGAGGTAGCTCACCATCGCGACCATCATCATCTTCTGGAAGCGACCGGTCACCTTGATGATGCGGGTCTTGTACAGCGTGAGCATCACGCCGAACGCGACGAGGGTGCCGAGCACGGCCTGCTGGACGATGCCGTAGTACTCGTTCGCGATCGCCATCTCGTTGTAGGCGAACGAGATGCCGCCGAGGAAGACGCCCTCGACGAGCGCGTAGGCCAGCACGAGGACCGGGTTGACCTTCTTCATGAACGAGTTCGCGAGGCCGAGCCCGAGGCCGACGAAGAGGCAGCCGATCCAGAGGAACGGCATCGACACGGCCGTGTTCCAGCCGACGAAGGCCCCCGCGACGAGCAGCACGAAGCACATGCCGGTCTTCACGATGACGTCGTCGAGCGTCAGGCGCCCGGTGCCGGGGCCGGCAGTGTCGTAGATCGCGCGGAGCTCGTCCGGCGTGGGGTTCGAGGCGGCACCGACGGTGGCGCCGGCGGCCGAGGCGTACGCCGTACGGCCCTCGTCGTAGGCGAAGCCCGAGCTGTCGGGCTTGACCGGCTGTCCGGTGGCGGTCTCGGACGCGCGCCGAAGCACGGGGTTACGGGACTCCATCGATTCCTCCTGCAGAAGAGCAGCGCAACCGGACGGCCACGCCACAGAACAACGCTAACCCGAATCCCGCCCCCGGACGACTCCCGGCCCACCAGCGACGCCACGTCCGGCCAGCGGGCCGGGCGACGCTGCGCGGCGAGCGGGCGGAACCGCCAGCGAGCCGACGCCGACAGCCCGCAGGCGACATCGCGCCGGCCGACAGAGCGGCGATGCCGTACGGCGAAGCCCAAGGGGCGACGGGAGACGACCGCCCCCGGAGGGGGCGGGAGGAGACCGTCCGCCGAGCCGCGAAGCGGCTCGCCCGCCCCGACGCGGAGCCGACGCCGACGCGACGCCCGACAGGGCGGCGCTTGGAGGCGAGAAAGAGCAGCAGGCGACATCAAGCGCCGGGAGCAGAAGGACGGCGATGCAGTACGGCGAAGCCCAAGGGGCGACGGGAGACGACCGCCCCCGGCAGGGGGCGGGAGGAACCCGTCCGCGAGCCGCGAAGCGGCTCGCCCGCCCCGACGCGGAGCCGACGCCGACGCGACCGCCCGACAGGGCGGTCGCTTGGAGGCGAGAGAGAGCAGCAGGCGACATCAAGCGCCGGGAGCAGAAGCACGGCGATGCCGTACGGCGAAGCCAAAGGGGCGACGGGAGACGACCGCCCCCGCAGGGGGCGGGAGGAGACCCGTCCGCGAGCCGCGAAGCGGCTCGCCCGCCCCGACGCGGAGCCGACGCCGACGCGACCGCCCCAGGGGGCGGTCGCTTGGAGGCGAGAGAGAACACAGTGCCCCCGGCAGGGTTCGAACCTGCACTGGCGCTGGTTTAAGCAGCGTGCCTCTGCCAATTGGGCTACGGGGGCTGGCACCCCGGACGGGGCGACCTAGAGGTAAGTCTGGCGCGCGAAGACGGCGTGCGCGCCCGCGACGCGGTCGAGGAAGACGAACCCGTCGAGGTGGTCGAGCTCGTGCTGCAGCGCGCGGGCCTCGAAGGCGTCGGTCTCGAGCACGACCTCCTCGCCGGTGCCGGGCAGGTGCCCGCGCACGACGAGCGCGGGTCGCGCGCTTCACGTCGCCGGTGAAGTCGGGCACCGACATGCAGCCCTCGCGCGACTTCTCGTTGCGCGAGGCCGACTCGATCCGCGCGTTCACCAGCACGTACTCGCCGTGGGTCGTGCGCGCCTTCGGGTGGCGCGGACACGTCGAGGGAGAAGACCCGCCAGCCGACCCCGACCTGGTTCGCCGCGAGGCCGACGCACCCGGGCGACACCCGCTGCGTGGCGAGCAGGTCGGCGGCGAGCTGCACGACGGCCGGATCGGTGGGGTCGACGTCGACGCACGGCGTCGAGAGCACGTCGGCCGGGCACGGTCACGACGGGCAGCACCCGGCCCTCGGGCAACGGCGGCATGACGATCCGCCCGTCGACGATCCCCACGGCCGACCTACAGGACGTCGGTGTCGGCGGGCGTGCAGCGTGGCGCGCACCCCGAGCTCGGCGGCGACCGTCGGTGAGCCGGTGCGGTCAGCGCGTCGACGTCGGCGTCGCGCGGGCAGGGCCACCTCGGCGACGAGCACGTAGAGCCCGCCGCCCAGGCGGGTCGTGAGGTCGGTGATGTTGCCGCCGGCCTCGGCCACCACGCCGGTGAGCCCCGACACGATGCCCGGCCGGTCGGCGCCGTGCACCGACAGCACCCACGCCGTGCCCGCGACCGCCGACGGCCTCGGGCCCGGCGACCGGGAGCACGGAGACGACGAGACCCTCGGCGGTGAGGTGCGCGAGCCGCGCGCGAGTCCTCGGCGGGATCGACGTCGACGGAGACCACGAGCGTCCACGCGAAGTGCCCGCGCAGCAGCGTCATCGAGGAGTCCTCGAGGTTGCCGCCGAGGTCGGCGAGCACGCCGGTGACCTCGGCGATGATGCCGGGGCGGTCGTGGCCGAGGACCGTGACCGCGAGGCTCTGCGTCATGCCGCGAGCCTAGCGAGCCGAGCGACGATGCTCCGGGTCGGGCGCGGGTGCCGGGCCGTCGGCGGTGAGCAGGGACGCGTCGCGCAGGGTCGGTGCGTGCTCCACAGGCTGGTGACGTCGCGCTTGAACAGGAACGCGATCGTCCAGTCCGTCACGACCGCCACCTTGCGACGCGTCGTCGGCACCTTGCTCATGTGGTAGGTCCGGTGCAGGAACCACGCCGGGAATCCCTTGATCTTGATGCCCTTCACCTGCGCGACGCCCTTGTAGAGCCCGAGCGAGGCGACCGATCCGTTGTGCTTGTGCCTGTAGTCGCGCGGCTCGAAGCCGCGCAGCACGGCGACGACGTTGTCGGCGAGGATCTTCGCCTGACGCACCGCGTGCTGCGCCGAGGGCGAGCAGAACTCGCCGGGGTTGGTGAGGTCGGGCACGGCGGTGCAGTCGCCGGCGCCCCACGCGTCCGGCGAGGCCCTCGACGCGCAGGTCGGCGCGACAGACGAGACGGCCGCGCTCGTCGAGCGGCAGGTCCGTCGCCTCCAGCAGCGGGTTCGGCTTCACGCCGGCCGTCCACACGACCGTGTCGGCGAGCATGGTCGTGCCGTCGGAGAGCACCACGTGCCCGTCGACGGTCGACTCGAGCCGGGTCTCGAGCTTGATGTCGATGCCGCGCTCGCGCAGCTGCTCGACGGTCCAGCGCGCCCATGTCCTCGCCCACCTCGGGCAGGATCCGCGCCGGTCGCCTCGACGAGGACGAAGCGCAGGTCCTCCGGCGTCACGTTGCGCAGGTAGCGCGTCGCGTAGCGCGCGAGGTCCTCGGTCTCGGCGATCGCCTCGACACCGGCGTAGCCGCCGCCGACGAAGACGAACGTGAGGTTGCGCTCGCGGATCTCCGGGTCGGTCGCCGTCTCGGCGATGTCGAGGCACTCGAGCACGCGGTTGCGCAGCGCGATGGCCTCCTCGACGTTCTTGAAGCCCATCGCCCAGTCGGCGAGGCCGGGGATCGGCAGCGTGCGCGGCACCGAGCCGACGGCCATGACGAGGACGTCGTAGGCGATCTCGTACGGCTCGCCCTCGAGCGGGCTGCACCGTGGCGACCCTGCGCGCGTGCTCGACGCCGGTGACCCAGCCGGTGACGACCTCGGCGTCGCGCAGCGTCTGGCGCAGCGGCACGACCGTGTGGCGCGGCTGGATCGAGCCGGCGCCCGCCTCGGGCAGGAACGGCTGGTAGGTCATGTACGAGCGCGGGTCGACGACCGTGACCACGGCCTCGCCCCGCTGCAGCTTCTTGCCCAGCCGCAGCGCGGTGTACAGCCCGACGTAGCCACCGCCGACGACCAGGATCCGGGGCGGGGCGGTTCGCGCGGGTGAGGCCATACCTCCAGGTTAGGCCTGCCTTACCCGGTGCGCTGCCGAGAATCGGGCATCCCGGACGTGGCGATCACCACGCCCGGGCGCGGAATCCGGTCAGCTCGCGGGGAGGGCCGCCTCGATCGCGGCGATGACGGCGGGGTCGTCGGGAAGGGTGCGCGGGAGGAAGCGTGCGACGACGTCGCCCGTCGGTGAGACGACCCACTTCTCGAAGTTCCAGGTCACGTCGCCGTCGCGACCGTCCGCGTCGGCGCGCGGCCGAGAGGAGGTCGAACAGCGGGTGGCGGTCGGCCCCGTTCACGTCGACCTTGTCCGTGAGCGGGAACGTCACGCCGTAGGTCATCGAGCAGAACTCGGCGATCTCGTCGTTCGTCCCCGGCTCCTGGCCGCGGAACTGGTTGCACGGAACGCCGAGCACGGTGAGGCCGCGGTCCGCGTAGTCCTCCGCGATCTTCTCGAGGGAGGCGTACTGCGGCGTGAGACCGCACTTGCTGGCGACGTTGACCACGAGGACTGCTCGGCCGGCGAACTCGCCGAACGTGGTCGCGCGGCCGTCGAGCATGACAAGGGGGACGTCGTAGACAGAAGGCATGAAACCACTGTGCCATGGCACTTCGGAGCCCGCTCGTGGGGCTCCGCTCAGCGAATCCTCGTGAGAGCGCACCCTGCTGCGCGCACGCACGACTCGTCGCGCTCAGGGGTGGCGGGCCGAGATCGACCACGCGATGCCGTCGAGGATGTCGTGCTCGGAGACGAGCACCTCGGGCAGGCCCGTCCGCTCGACGATGCGGCGCAGCACCAGGACACCCGCATTGAGGACGTCGACGCGGCCCGGGTGGATCACGGGGATGCGGCTGCGCTGCCTCGTGGTCGATCGCGAGCAGGCAGCTCGCGACACCTCGGTGATGGTCTGCGCCGACAGTCGCGTGCCGTGGATCGCCGCGGCGTCGTACTCGGTCAGGCCGAGCGCGATGGCCGTGAGCGTCGTCACCGAGCCGGCGAGCCCGACGAGCGTGCGCGCCTCGGCGAGCGGCACCACCTCGGCCGCGCGGTCGATGGCGGGTCGACGTCGGCGACGAGCGCCGCGATCTCGGCCGCTCGTGGGCGGATCGTCGGTGAGGTGGCGCTCGGTCAGCCGCACGCAGCCGACGTCGACGCTGCGCGCCGCCACCGGCTCCGTCGTGCCGAGCACGAACTCGGTCGAGCCGCCGCCGATGTCGACGACGAGGTACGGCGGCTCGCGCACCGACGAGGCCGCGCGTGGCGCCGGTGAACGAGAGCCGCGCCTCCTCGTCGCCGCTGCACGACCTCGGGCTCGACGCCGATGCGCGCGCGCACGCCGTCGACGAACTCGTCGCGGTTCTCCGCGTCGCGCGACGCCGACGTCGCGACGAAGCGGACGTGCTCCGCGCCGAGCTCGCGGATCGTCGCGGCGTAGCGGTCGCACGCGGCGAACGTGCGCTCGAGCGCCTCGGGCGCGAGCCGTCCGGTCCGGTCGACGCCCTCCCCGAGCCGCACGATCTCCATCTGGCGGTGAGGTCGACGAGCGTGCCGGTCCCGGCGTCGACGTCGGCGACGAGCAGCCGGATGGAGTTGGTGCCGCAGTCGATCGCGGCGACGCGAGTGGTCACGACGCGCTCGTCTCGCGTGCATGGTCCGGCCGCGCCCCAGTCGGGGAGCAGCGCGAGCGCCTCGTCGCCGAACGGGTTCACGCCCGGGCCGGCCGCGAGCGCGTGGCCGACGAGCACGTGCAGGCACTTCACCCGGTCGGGCATGCCGCCGGCCGTGATGCCGTCGATCTCCGTCGACGTGCTCGATCGCCTCGCGCGACGGCGAGGTAGTCCTCGTGCGCGGCGCGGTAGGCCGCGCGCGAGCTCGGGGTCCGTCGGCGAGCCGGTCCTGCATCTCGCGCATCGTGCCGCCGGCCTCGAGCGTGCCGACGAGGCCCGCGGCGCGCGGGCAGGTCAGGTAGTAGAGCGTCGGGAACGGCGTGCCGTCGGGCAGCCGCGGCTCGGTCTCGACGACGTCCGGGTCACCGCACGAGCAGCGGTGCGCGACCGCGCGGACGCCGCGCGGCTCGCGGCCGAGCTGGCGACCGACCGCGGCGAGGTCGTCGCGCGTCGGGTGCGGACGACGGCGTCATCGCGGCGCGTCCGACCGCACCGGGATCGGGGCCGGACCTGAGTCGGCGTCGCCGGCATGGTCGGTGGTCTGCACCGACGCCCACAGCGTCGGAGTACCACGGCGGTCGGCTGCGGCCTTCGTGCCCTTCGCGCGTCGGCGCCGGCGCCTCCGCCGGGATCGAGCACGACGTAGCCGACCTCGCCCGGGAGGACGAAGTGCAGCCGCTCGCGGACCAGCGACGCGACGTACGCCGGGTCCTGCAGCCGCTCCTGGCGCATGGTGAGCTCGTCGACGCGCGCCTGCGTGGCGGCGTTCTCGCGCCCGCAGCGCGTTGATCTCGGCGCGCTGGCGGAACAGCTCGCGCAGCGGGCACCGCGAGGGTGAACACGAGCAGCGCGAGCACGAGCGGCGAGCACGACGGCCCGGCCGGTGAGGCTCGGCCGGTCGCGCACGGCGGACGCCGCCGCGGCGACGCTGCCGCGGGCGCGCGCGAACCGGCTGCGAGCGCGGCGCGCGCGACGGACCGCTCGCGGCGCGCCGCCTGGCGCTCCGCAGCCCGCTGCGACGGTCCGCTCATCTGCCCGTCGACGGCCCGATCAGCCGCCGGAACCGCGGGAAGGCGCCGCGACCGGCGTAGCGCGCGGCGTCGTCGAGCTCCTCCTCGATGCGCAGCAGCTGGTTGTACTTCGCGACGCGCTCGGAGCGGGCCGGCGCGCCGGTCTTGATCTGGCCGCAGTCGGTCGCGACGGCGAGGTCGGCGATCGTGGTGTCCTCGGTCTCGCCGGAGCGGTGGCTCATCATGCAGCGGTAGCCGCTGCGGTGCGCCAGCGCGACGGCGTCGAGCGTCTCGGTGAGCGTGCCGATCTGGTTGACCTTGACCAGCAGCGCGTTGGCGGTGCCGGCGTCGATGCCGCGCTGCGAGGCGCTCGGGGTTGGTGACGAACAGGTCGTCGCCGACGATCTGCACCTGCGAGCCGAGGCGTCGGTGAGGGTCTTCCAGCCGTCCCAGTCGTCCTCGTCGAGCGGGTCCTCGATCGAGACGAGCGGGTAGTCGGCGACGAGCGCGGCGTAGTAGGCCGACATCTCCTCGGCCGTCTTGCGCGCTGCCTCTCGAAGGTGTAGACGCCGTCGTCGAAGAACTCGCTGGCCGCGACGTCGAGCGCGAGCGCGATGTCGGTGCCGAGGGTGAAGCCGGCGCTGTCGATCGCCGTCGAGATGAGGTCGAGCGCGGCGCGGTTGCTCGGCAGGTTCGGGGCGAAGCCGCCCTCGTCGCCGAGGCCGGTGGACAGGCCCTCCTTCTTCAGCACGGCCTTGAGCGCGTGGTAGACCTCGGCGCCCCAGCGCAGCGCCTCGCGGAAGGTCTCGGCGCCGATCGGCGCGATCATGAACTCCTGGATGTCGACGTCGGTGTCGGCGTGCGAGCCGCCGTTGAGGATGTTCATCATCGGGACGGGCAGCACGTGCGCGTTGGGGCCGCCGACGTAGCGGAACAGCGGCAGGCCGGCGGAGTCGGCGGCGGCCTTGCGCGACGGCGAGCGAGACGCCGAGGATCGCGTTGGCGCCGAGGCGCGACTTGTTCGGCGTGCCGTCGAGGTCGATCATCACCTGGTCGATGAGGCGCTGCTCGGTGGCGTCGAAGCCGAGGAGCTCCGGGGCGATCTCGTCCTCGACCGCGTGCACGGCGCGCTCGACACCCTTGCCGCCGTAGCGCTCGCCGCCGTCGCGCAGCTCGACCGCCTCGAAGGCGCCGGTGGAGGCGCCCGAGGGCACGGCCGCGCGGGCGACGGTGCCGTCGTCGAGGCCGACCTCGACCTCGACGGTGGGGTTGCCGCGGGAGTCGAGGATCTCGCGGGCGATGACGGCTTCGATGCTGGCCACGGGGGCACTCCGGAAGGGGTGTCGGGCGACGTGTGATTGCGGGTCGAGCCTATCTGTCGGCGCAGGGCCGGTTGCCGCACCGGCGTGCGCGTCGGGCGGTTCGGGGCGCACCCTGGACCCACCATGTCCGTGCACCAGCTCCCGCACCCCGCCTCCGGCCGCCCGCCGAGCCCGCTCCCGCGCAGCGCCCGGGCTCCGGGCGCAGCGGGTTCACGCCGCGGGAGTCCCTCGACCGGGCGACCCCCGATCCCGGCCACTTCGGCCCGGGCAGCGTGTCCTGGCGTGTCCACCACGACCCGGCGACGGTGGTGGGCGGCATCCGGGCGCTGTACCTGCAGTCGCTGCACCCGCAGGTCATGCTCGGCTTCCACGGCGTCACCGCGGCGCGCGACGACCCGTGGGGCCGCCTGTCGCGCACCGGCAAGTACGTCAACGCGATCACCTACGGCACCGTCGCCGAGGCCGACGCCGCGGCCGCACGGGTGCGCCGGATCCACGCGGCGCTGCGATCTCGACCGGCCCGACTGGCTGCTCTGGGTGCACTGCGGCGCCGTCGACTCGTGGCTCGTCGGCCACCGGCGCTCCGGCGCCCCGCTCAGCGCCGACGACGCCGACCGCTACGTGCGCGGAGCAGGTCGAGCGCCGCACGGCTGATCGGCTGCTCGCTCGACGACGTGCCGCGCACGGTCGCCGAGCTCGACGAGTACCTGACGCTCGATGCGGCCGCGTGCTCGAGGTGACGCCCGAGGCGCGCGAGGCCGTGCGCGGCCTGCTCTGGCCGCCGATGGCGCCGCGGATCGCGCTGCCTCACACCCGCGCGTCCGGCGTGGACGGCGTTCTCCGTCACCGGCTTCGCGCCTGCTCCCCCGGTGGGCGCGACGCATGTTCGCACTGCCCGGGCTCCCCACCACCGACGTCTCGGCCGGCCTCGCCGCACGCGCGCTGCGCACCGCGCTCGTCGCCGTTCCCGAGGATCGCCGCACGAACCCGCACCTCGCGGCCGCACGCATCCGCCTCGGCCTGGCCGAGGACCTCTCCGACGCCTGACGCAGCGTCTCAGTCCGCGATCACGCGTCCGGGGTCGACGTCGAGGACGTTGGCCGCGATGCGGCCGGCCATGCCGCCCGACATCGCCGCGGCCGCGGAGCTCTCAGGCTTGCGCGCGGCCTCCGCGTCGAAGCACGCGACGAACTCGCCGGCCAACCCGAGACGCGGGATCGCCGCGACGACGTCGGCGCGAAGCGCGGCCGACCACCACTGCGGGTTGCGCCCGGAGATGTCGAGACCCGTGGCGATCTCCAGCAGGAACCCCTCGGGATCCTCGACGACGTCGACCGAGTCCCACATGTGGCGCACGATCACCTCCGCCACGCGCTGGCGCCGCTCGATCGACCATCCCGCGCCGGCGCCGAACACCCACGCCACGTGACCACCCGCCTGCTCGAACGGCACCGCGTGGTTGTCGAACTCCCGCACGAGGCCGATGTCGTGCAGCATCGCCGAGACGAAGAGCAGCTCGTCGTCGAACTCGATGCCCTGCTCGATCCCGTAGGCCGCGGCCCAGACGTAGGACCGACGCGAGTGGTGGAGGAGCGCCGGCGAGCAGTACGCCGTCGCCACCTCCAGCGCGGCCTCGGCCGCTCGGGTCTGCGGGTGCGGGACGTCGGCAAGCAGCATGCGCCGGAGTCTGCCCTACGCGGTCCCGCCCGTACGGCCGACGCCGTCGCCCGCCCTCGACGGCCGGTGATGCGTCACCAGTCGTCGCCGGGGCGCGGTTCGCAGGCGATGCCAGCCTGCAGGTCGACGTCGGCGGACGCACCGAAGCGCAGCACCATGAGCGCGTCGTCCTCCTCGGGGCTGCGCACCCACTCGGTGCCCTCGACGACGAAGGTCGGCCCGGCCCACGACTCCCAGCCCAGCCGTCGGTAGAAGCCGTGCGACCCGGTGACGAGCGCGCCGAGCTCGTAACGCTCCTCGATCAGCGTGTTCGCCGCGGACATCGCGATCGTGGCGAGGCCGGAGCCCTGCGCGGACGCGGCCGTGGCGACGTTCTCGACGTAGCCGGTGCGCAGCACCCGGTCGCCCACGTAGAGGAGGCGAGGCACCACCGCGGCGTGCGCGACGAGCCGCCCCTCGGCGCGGACCGCGAAGTGGGTCCCGCCGAGGCCGTGCTCCCAGTCGGTCTCCACGAAGTCGTCGAACTCTGCCCACAGCAGCGTGCGGAGCTCGCCGAGGAACGCCGGCCCCGCGTCTCCGGCGGGGACGACCTCCAGGTGCGGCATGGGCGAAGCCCGCTTCACAGCCCGAGCAGCGTGCGGAGGTGCCGCGGTGAGGGGGAGCCGTGGGACAGGACGGCGTCGTGGATCGCGCGATCGGTCCATGACGGGTTCGCCGCGCGGAGGTCGGCCACGATGTCGTCGACGGCCGACCAGCCCACGTAGTACGTCGACAGCTGGGTGGAGGTCAGCAGGGCGCGGCGCCACTTGCCCACGGCCTCGCCCTCCTCCTGGTGCCCGCGCACCTGCATGAGGCGCAGCGCCTCGTCCTCGGTCATGCCGCGTGTGTGGACGCGCACGTCGAGGATGGCGTTGATCGTCATGCGCAGCTGCATCTTCAGCTGCTGCAGGCGGATCGCGAGGGCCGCGCGCTCGACGTCGGACGGGTCCACACCGGGTCGGCCGCTCAGCGGCGAGTACCCGCGCTCCACCATGAGCTGCTCCGCGTAGACCGCCCAGCCCTCGACGAAGGGGCCGCTCCAGAACGCCGCGCGCACGCGCGACGGCGTCGCGGCGCGGCGCGAGTGCGCGAGCTGGAGGACGTGCCCCGGCATCGCCTCGTGCACGGTGAGGTTGTGCAGCAGATGCGCGTTGTACTCGCGGTAGAACGACTCCACGCGGTCTGCGTCCCACGTCGAGGGGGTCGGGGCGACAGCGAAGAACGTGGGCAGCGGGACCGACTCGAGCGGCCCCGGCGGGTCGCAGTACGCCACGGCGACGCCGCGGTGGATCTCGGGCATCTCCACGATGTCGACGGGGTCGTCGTAGACCGTCACGAGGTCGTGCTCCCGCACGAACGCGGTGGTGAGCTCGAAGGCGCCGGCGCAGAGCGGAAGGACGGTCGAGTCGTCGACCGGCCCGTCGGACGCGACGACGTCGAGCGCCCGACGGACGAGAGCGCCGGCGTCGTCGGGCGGCGGGACGGGCTCGCCGAGATACTCGGCGGCGGCGCGGGCGATCTCCCCCTCGATGCGGGCGAGATCCTTCTCGGCCCGGTGCAGGACGTCGTCGGGCGTGAGCTCGGCGTCGAGCGTGGCCCAGAGCTTGGCCGCGAACTTCTCGTGGCCCAGGCGCGGATCGCGGGCCGCGAGGCCGGAGTCGAGGCGGTCCTGCAGCCAGCCGACGTGCGCCTCGATCGCCGCCGAGGCAGCCTCGCGCAGCGGCTCGATCCGCGGGCGAAGGGACGGAGCCTGGTCCAGGGCCTCGTCGATCTGCGCCCCGAGCATCGCCTGGGTGCCGCGGAACTGGCCGATCGCCGTCTCCACGTGCACGCGCGGCATGTCGCCGAGCAGGGAGCGGGAGACCTCGAGCGCCTCGGGCACGGCGGCGAGGCGTCCGGCCAACGACGTCAGCCGCTGCTCGACGGGCGCGAAGGGGCGGGCGAGGAGCAGGTAGACCGCGGTGCCGGGGTTGGCGGCCAGGGGGTTCCAGGTGTGCTCCTCGAGGATCCCCAGCGCGAACCGCTGCGCGGTGAGCCTCGAACGCAGGATCTCCAGGTCGACCGCCGACGCGGTCCCCAGCGCGGCGTCGTCGACCTGGTCGATCGCGAGCAGCGCGTGGTCGATGGTGCTCAGCGTCTCCTCGATCCCCTCCGCCGACGAGTCGGGCAGCCGGGAGTCGAAGCGGTGGTCGCCGAGCGACGAGGCCCACACCGGTTCTCGCGCGAGCAGGTTGTCGAGGATGTGGTCCGCGAGTGCGGCGAACGTCGTCTCGGCATCGTCGGCGGCTGAACCGGGGTCCCAGGTGGTCACCGGGTGACGCTATCGCCGTCGAGGCCCTCCGCCAGCCGGATGCGCTCGCGCAGCCGGCGGACGGCGTTTCGCAGCGCCGCCTCGGCATCGACGCCGTCGGCCCGCGACCGGACCACGAGCGCGAGCAGCAGGCCGCCGAGGTCTCCGCCGACAGACGCCAGCGCAGCGTCCACCGCCCCGAGCGCCACGGGATCGGCCGCGACGACGTCGACCGCCTTCGAACGCGAGAGCAGCTTGGACGCCAGCACGAGGGCCGGAAGGGCGAGCGGCACGCCGTCGGTCACGGACTCCCGGCCCTTCTCGGCCGCCTTGAGCGCGGCCCAGTTGCGCTCGACCTCCGCCGCCGTCGCGGCGTCGACGTCGGAGAACACGTGCGGGTGCCGCGCGACGAGCTTCTCCACGATGCCGTCGGCCACGTCGTCGATCGACCACGGCACCTCGCGCTCCTCCCCGATGCGCGCGTGGAACAGCACCTGCAGCAGCACGTCCCCGAGCTCCTCGCGCAGATCGTCGTCGTCGCCGGTCTCGATCGCCTCGACCGCCTCGTAGGCCTCCTCGACGAGGTACTCGACCAGCGACTCGTGGGTCTGCGCGGCGTCCCACGGGCAGCCGCCCGGGGACCGCAGCCGGTCCATGACGGCGACGAGGTCGAGCAGGTGCGAGCCCGGCACGTCCCACGACGCGGGCACGATGCTGATGGCGACGCCGTGTCCGCCCTCGACCGCACGAGCGAGCGCTGACACGAGGCCGGGCTCCGAGTCCGACGCCAGGACGCGCACGACGTCGGCCTCGGCCGCCATCGACAGGAGCCGGTCGACCGCGCCGGTCACCGAGTCGCTCTCGTCGATCACGGGCATCAGCGACGCCTCGCGCAGGGCGGCCGAGCACCGGATGCCCGGCGTCGCCGACGACGATGCGGTCGGCGGCGTGCAGCGCCGACCAGGCCGGCCACGAGAGCAGGCCGGGCGCCACCCGGTGGCTCGTGGTGAGCAGCACCAGGTGGCCGGCCACAGGACTCAGCCCGTCGCGGGCGGGATGAGGGGTGCCGGAGCGGCGAGGTCCGTGGGCGGGGCGCCGACCGACACGGTCTGCGCGTCCCAGGTGCCGAACCGGGCGGCCACCCGCACGTCGAGCTCGTCGCTCAGCTTCTCGAAGTAGGCGGTCAGCACCGGGGTCGCCGCGTTCTGGTCCGCCCCGGGCGCGAGCTTGGCGGCCAGCTTCTGCTGGGTGATGAAGTCGCGGACGTACTCGACGATCTCGCTCGCGGCGAGGCTCTGGGCGGTCGCGAGCACGGTCTCGAACCGCGCCTCGTCGCCGCCGGCCTGCTCCTGGATGGTCTTGTCGATCAGGTCGTCGACCTCGGACTGGGTCACGACGATGCCCTCCCGCGCCCCCGCCTCGGCGAGCAGGAGATGGCGCGTCTTGCGCTGCACGACCTCCTTCGTGGCGGCGGCCTCGTCGAAGTTGTCGGCGTCGGGCGTGGCCAGCCACTGCGTGTGCACCTCGGACACCGAGCGGGCGACGTCGGCGTCGGTCACCGACCGGCTACCGACGATCGAGGCGGACCCCGCCGAGTTCGAGCCGCAGCCGGCGAGCGCCAGCGTGGCGAGGGTGACGGCGGCGGCGGTGCGGCGCAGGCGGGCGGAGCTCACGGGCGTCCCTCTCGGGTCATCGGGCGGTCACCGGCTCGAGCAGGACGGCGTCGACGAGGTCGCGCAGCCAGTCGAGCAGGGCGGTGTCGCGGACCGGCTCCCCACCCACGCGGGCGGTCATCGGTCGCGGCACGAGGATCGTACGTGTCGCGGGCTTGATCAGGCTTCCCGGGTAGAGGCGCGCGAGCCGCATCGCGCGGGAGTCGGCCAGCTCCACCGGGGTGAGCCGGACGAACGAACCCTGCGCCACGACCTCGGTGACGCCGGACGCGCGGGCGTGGATGCGGAACCGCGCCACCGCGAGCAGGTTGGCGACCGGCTCCGGGAACTGGCCGTAGCGGTCGATCAGCTCCTCCTCGACGGCGTCGACCTCGACCTCGGTCTGGGCGGCGGCGAGCCGCTTGTAGGCCTCGAGGCGCAGCCGCTCCTCCGGCACGTAGTCGTGCGGGACGTGGGCGTCGATCGTCACCTCGATCTTGACGTCGGCGACCTCCTCGGCGTTCCCGCCCTGGCGGTACTCCGCCACCGCCTCGCCGACGAGGCGCACGTAGAGGTCGAAGCCGACGTCGGCGATGTGCCCGCTCTGCTCGCCGCCGAGCAGGTTGCCGGCGCCGCGGATCTCGAGGTCCTTCATCGCGACCGCCATGCCCGAGCCGAGGTCGGTGTGCGCAGCGATGGTGGCGAGGCGGTCGTGCGCGGTCTCGGTGAGCGGCTTCTCGGGCGGGTAGAGGAAGTAGGCGTAGCCACGCTCGCGCGAGCGGCCGACCCGACCACGCAGCTGGTGCAGCTGGGAGAGGCCGAAGTTGTCGGCTCGATCGAGGATGAGCGTGTTGGCGTTGGGGATGTCGAGACCGCTCTCGACGATCGTCGTGGAGACGAGGACGTCGAACTCCTTCTCCCAGAAGTCGACGATCACCTGCTCGAGGAGGTGCTCGTTCATCTGGCCGTGGGCCGTCCGCACCCGCGCCTCCGGAACCAGCTCGCGGATCTTCGACGCGACCCGGTCGATCGACTCGACCCGGTTGTGCACGAAGAACACCTGGCCGTCGCGCAGGAGCTCGCGCCGGATCGCGGCCGCCACCTGCTTCTCCTCGTACGGCCCGACGAACGTGAGGACCGGGTGGCGCTCCTCCGGCGGGGTCTGGATCGTCGACATCTCACGGATGCCCGTGACCGCCATCTCCAGCGTGCGAGGGATGGGGGTGGCCGACATCGTGAGGAAGTCGACGTTCATCCGCATCGCCTTCAGGTGCTCCTTGTGCTCGACTCCGAACCGCTGCTCCTCGTCGACGATCACGAGTCCGAGGTCCTTGAACGCGACCTCCGCACTGAAGAGGCGGTGCGTCCCGATCACGACGTCGATCGTGCCGTCGGTGATCCCGGCGATGACGGCCTTCGCCTCCTTGTCGGTCTGGAACCGGGAGAGCGCAGCCACCTTGACCGGGAAGGGGGCGAACCGCTCGGAGAACGTCGAGAGGTGCTGCTGCACGAGCAGGGTGGTGGGCACCAGGATGGCCACCTGCTTGCCGTCCTGTACCGCCTTGAACGCCGCGCGCACGGCGATCTCGGTCTTGCCGTAGCCGACGTCGCCGCAGATGAGGCGGTCCATGGGGATGACGTTCTCCATGTCGGCCTTGACCTCGTCGATGCACGAGAGCTGGTCCGGCGTCTCGTTGTACGGGAACGCGTCCTCGAGCTCGCGCTGCCAGACCGTGTCCGCGCCGAACTGGTGACCCCGGCTCGCCATGCGTGCGGCGTAGAGGCGGATCAGCTCGCCGGCGATCTGCCGGACCGCCTTGCGCGCACGGGCCTTGGTCTTCGTCCAGTCGGCGCCGCCGAGCCGGTGCATGCTCGGCGACTCGCCGCCGACGTAGCGCGTGACGTGGTCGAGCTGGTCGGTGGGCACGTAGAGCCGGTCGCCGGGCTGGCCGCGCTTCGCAGGCGCGTACTCGACGACGAGGTACTCGCGCGTGGCCCCCGCGACGGTGCGCTGCACCATCTCGACGTACCGCCCGACCCCGTGCTGCTCGTGCACGACGAAGTCGCCCGTCTTGAGCTGGAGCGGGTCGATGGTCTGGCGACGACGCGTCGGCATGCGGCGCACGTCGCGCGTCGTCGACTTCTGGCCGACGAGGTCGGTCTCGGTCAGGACGGCGAGCTTGAGCGTCGCCGCGACCAACCCGTGGTCGATGCCACCGGTGACGATCGAGACGACGCCGGGGTCCGGGACGGAGTCGAGGCTCTCGAGCAGGCGCACCGCGAACCCGTCCGCCCGGGCGGTCTCCGCGATGCGCTCTGCCGTGCCGTGGCCGGCCGTGACGAGCGCGACGGACCACCCGGCGCCGAGCCACTGCGCGACGTCGCCGAACGCGCGCTCGGTCTCGCCCCGGTAGGCGTCGGAGGGGCGGACGTCGATCGTGAGCCGGTCGATCGCGTCGGGGTCGAGCGTCTCGACGTCGTCCGAGGCGACGTCGCCACCGAACGGCGAGACGCCCCACCACGGCACGCCGCGGGCCAGCGCCGCCTGACGCACGTCGCCCACGGACTGGTAGGCGGCCGCGTGGAGGTCGATCGGCGTCACGTTGCCCGCAGCGGCGTTGTGCCACGACGCCTCGAGGAACTCGGCGCTCGTGGCCACGAGGTCGTGCGACCTCGTGCGCACCCGCTCCGGATCGCAGACGACGACGAGCGAGCCCTCGGGCAGGAGGTCGACGAGCAGCTCCATGCCGTCGGCGAGGACGGGCGCCAGCGCCTCCATGCCCTCGACGGCGGTGCCGTCCGCGAGCTTGTCGAGCAGCTCGATCAGCTCGGGGTGGACCGCGGCCAGAGCGCGAGCCCGCGCGCGGACCTCGTCGGTCAGGAGCAGCTCCCGGCACGGGGGCGCCCACAATCCGTGCGTGGCGACCTCGAGCGAACGCTGGTCGACCACCTTGAAGAACCGGATCTCCTCGACCGTGTCGCCCCAGAACTCGAGGCGCACGGGGTGCTCCTCCGTCGGGGGGAAGACGTCCAGGATGCCGCCGCGCACGGCGAACTGCCCGCGCTTGTCGACCAGGTCGGTGCGCGTGTAGGCCGCGGCGGCAAGACGGCGCACGAGCTCGTCCATCGCGATCTCCTGGCCCGTGGTGACCGCCACCGGCTCGAGGTCGCCCAGACCCGTGACGACGGGCTGCAGCACCGCTCGGATGGGAGCGACGAGGACACGGATCGGCCCCGCGGCCGGGTCGCCCGGGTTCGGGTGGGCGAGCCGGCGCAGCACGCCGAGCCGGCGGCCGACGGTGTCGCTCGACGGGCTCAGCCGCTCGTGCGGCAGCGTCTCCCACGCGGGGAACTCGGCGACGGAGTGCTCGGGGAGCAGGCTGGTGAGCGCGGCCGCGAGGTCCTCGGCCTCCCGTGCGGTCGCCGTGACCGCGAGCAGCGGCCGGTCCCCCGCGCCCGGTGCCGCCAGCGCTGCGACGAGGAACGGGTACGCCGCCGAGGGCGCCGTGACGTCGAGCGCCTCGGTGGCCATCGCCGTTCCGGTCCGGCGCGCCCGACGTACCGCCTCGGCCACCGCGGGCTCGGCGACGAAGCCCTCGAGCAGTCCGTGCAGTGTCGGGGACATGGGCGCCTTCCGTTCGTGCCGTGTCTGGCTCGGTCGGGCACACGCCGAGAGGCCCCGTTCCTCGACGAGGACGGGGGTAGGCAGGTGCCGGGTCCGAGGCTACGCGGCGCCACCCGCCGGCGCGACATCGCTCGCGCGGGCGGCCCTCGGCGACGCTTGGCGGAGCAGACAGGCGCGGGCATGGGCCGGGAGCCGACGGGCTCGCCGTCCTTCCGGGCGTCCTTCTCGGCCCTCAGCCCGGGAGGATGGCGAGCCCGGTCGGCGGCGGTCGTGACACCGGCCTCCTCGGCCCTCAGCCCGGGAGGACGGCGAGCCTGGCGGCGGCGGTCGCGACACCAGCCCCCTCGACCCTTCCCCCGGGAGGACGGCGGGCCCGGCGGCGGTGCCCGCCGGAGGTGCGAACCCCGCGGCAGCGCGAGATCGGCGAGCTCGAACCGGCGACGAGAGCCTCCCGCGCGGGACACGATGGACGTGTGACGGACCTCGCACCGCTGTGCTCGTTCAAGGACCTCTGCCTCGACGCTGCGGACCCGCAGGCTCTGGCGACGTTCTGGGCGAGCGCGCTCGGGCGTGAGGCCCGCTCGACGGACGACGGAGGATGGCGGGTCCTGCCGCCCGAGGGCGGTCCGGAGCAGCTCGGGATCTGGGTCGACCCGGTGCCCGAGCCGAGGACGGCCAAGACCCGGGTCCACCTCGACCTGCGGCTCGCCGCGCCGGACCCGTCGCCGCTGGTGGCGGCGGGCGCCCGGCTGGTGCGCGGCCCGGGCGATGACGCGGCCGCGGGGGATCCCGCTGACGAGGCGCCCGGGTGGGTGCTCGCCGACCCGGACGGCAACGAGTTCTGCGCGACGCCCCCCTCCGCACCCGAGCGGGGGCTGCCCGTCGTGGATCGGCCGACGGCGTACGAGCTCGTCGTCGACTCGCACGACGCCGAGGCGCAGGCGATGTGGTGGGCGGGCGTCGTCGGCGGCGAGCCCACGACCCGTCCGGGCGCGACGTTCTGGCGGATCGAGGGTGCGGCGGGGCTCCCCTGGCAGTCCTGGGTGTTCACCGAGGTGCCCGAGCCGAAGACTGCGAAGAACCGCATGCACTGGGACGTGGTGCTGGCCGGGTCCGACGTCGCACCGCTGCTCGCCGCCGGCGCATCGTTGCTCCGCGCACCGGACGACGAGATCGACTGGTGGATCCTGGCGGACCCCGAGGGCAACGAGTTCTGCGCGTTCCGCCCGGCCTGACCCGGCCGCCTGCACGACACACCGAGGAGGACGCATGAGCGACACGACACAGGGAGTCGTCCCGATGATCGCCTACCGCGACGGCGTCGCCGCGATGGACTGGCTCTCGTCCGCGTTCGGCTTCGTAGCGACCATGCAGTGGCTCGACGACGACGGCCGGCTCACGCACGGGGAGATGTCGACCGGGAGCGGGTCGATCATGCTGGCGACGCCGTCGCCGGAGTACGAGGGTCCCGCGCTGCACCGACACCACTGCGAGCGCGCCGCGGCCTGGCAGCGCGTCCCGTGGGTCGTCGACGGCGTGATGGTCCATGTCGACGACGTGGCAGCGCACGCGGCCCGCGCCGAAGCCGCGGGCGCCACGCTCCTGTCCGGGATCGAGGCCGGCCCGGACGACAGCAGGCTGTACCGGGTCGAGGACGTCGAGGGTCACCGCTGGATGTTCCGGCAGCCGTCCGACCCCCGCGAGTAACGGTCGAGAAGCACGTAGAAGTGCTGCATTCTGCGTGCATCTGGGCTGTTACTCGCGGTCCGTGGCCCCGGCGAGGGTGGCGAGGATCGCGTCGACCACCACGGGGACGCCGATGACGAGGTCGCCGATGAGTGGCGGCATGGCGTTGTAGGCGATGGGGCGCCCATCGAGGTGGCACACGCGGAGCCCGGCGGCCTCGGCCACCGCGGCGGGCGCGGCGACGTCCCACTCGGAGAGCCCGGCGTCGTGCACGTAGGCCTGGACGCGGCCCTCGATCACCTCAGCGGTCTTTGCCCCGGCGCTGCCGACGTTGACGACCTCCACGACGACGCCGAGCGTCGCGGCAACTCCCGCCACGATCGCGTCGATCCGGGCCGGAGGGCGCGAGCGGCTCACGACGAGTCGCACGACGCCGTCGGCGGGGACCGAGTCCGGAACGGGAGCCACGGAGTCAGTGGAGTGCGCGACCGAACGTGCGGGCAGGTCGATCGCGGCAGCCTCGAGCACGCCCTCGTGCCAGAGCGCGATGTGCACGGCGAAGTCGGGGCGGCCCTGGCCGTACTCCCACGTGCCGTCGAGCGGGTCGACGATCCACAGCCGCGACGCCGTCAGCCGGAGCTCGTCGTCGACTCCCTCCTCCGACAGCAGAGCGTCGTGGGGGCGGGAGTCGGCCAGCCGGGCGGCGATGAGGTCGTGCGCGGCCCGGTCGGCGTGGTCGCGCAGGGCGCGCGCCGCTGCGCGATCGGTGATGTCGCCGTAGCCCTCGCGCAGGGCCACAAGCAGCAGGCCGGCCTCGATCGCCAGCTCTCGCGCGAGCGCGGCGTCGGGCGAGGTCACGTGTTGTACCGGTTCTGCGCGCGCTCGAGGCCCTCGGCGACCAGCAGCTCGACGGCGTCCGCGGCGTCGGACACGAGCATCGGCAGCTCCGTGCGCTCGACCGCCGCCCACGGCTTGAGGACGTAGTCGGCCGGGTCCTGGCGGCCGGGTGGGCGCCCGATCCCGACCCGGACGCGGTACCAGTCGCCGGTGGACGTGGAGCGACGGATCGACCTGAGCCCGTTGTGCCCGTTGTCGCCCCCGCCCAGCTTGAGGCGCAGCGCGGCGAACGGGATGTCGAGCTCGTCGTGGATCACGACGAGGTGCTCGAGCGGCACCTTGTAGAAGTCGAGCAGGCCCTTGACCGCGCCGCCCGAGTCGTTCATGTACGTCGTCGGCTTCGCGAGGACGACACGTTGACCCTGCAGGCGCTCCTCCGCCACATGCGCGCGAGCTCGCTTGTGGGTGGCGAAACGACCCTGGCAGCGCGACGCGAGCTCGTCGGCGACGAGGAAGCCGACGTTGTGCCGGGTGGCGGCGTAGTCGGGTCCGGGGTTGCCGAGGCCGACGACGAGCCAGGGCGCGGTCTCGGTGCTCACGCGACGCATCCTCCCCCACTCATGACGAGACGCCCCGCACCCGTGGCGGGTGGAGGCGTCTCGTGGTGCGTGCGGGCACGCGGACGGACTGGCGGATCAGGCCTCGGCCTCGTCCTCGTCGGCGACGACGACGGGGGCGACGGAGTCGTCGTGGAGCTCGACGTCCATCTCCTCGTTCGACGGCTTCTCGAGCAGCGCCGCCGCGTGCGCGGCCTCGGCCTCGGCGCCGGCCTCGACGCGGGCGTCGGCCTCGGCGGCGGTGATCAGCACGAGGTCGACGTGCTCGATGACGCGGCGGACCGGGTCGCGCTGCACGTCGCGCGGGGCGGCGAGCTGCTTCTTGCCCTCGAACTCCACCTCGAGCACGAGGCCGGCGTAGCGCAGGGCCAGGGTGAGCTCGTGGTCGGGGAGGGACACGTGGCGGGGCTCGGTGCCCTGGCCGTAGATGACGGCGGGCACCCGGCCCGCGCGGCGGGTGCGGCGAGCCGCGCCCTTGCCGAACTCCGAACGGGGTTCGGCCTTGATGCTGACCTGGGCCACTACAACTCCTGTGCGTATCGCTGTGCCGCACGCGTGAGTTCGCGCGACACACGGGTCTGGCGGGGTACGTCGATGGACGTACCACCATCGTGTGGGGGTGCCGCGCCTCGCGGCGGGGCGGTCGGCGCCTCGGCAGATCAGTGCGGGCGCGCAGCAACCGCGCGGTCCGCGTCGATCACGACGCGCCACTGACCACGGAGCCGAACTCGACCGTGCCGGTGGCGCACCCTCGCCGGGGAGCCTGCCGAGTCTAGTCCGGGCTCGTCGATCCCCCAAACCGACGACAACGGACAAACCCCCCACCGTCGAGGACCGATCGCGCACCCCAACTTCACTTTCTGACCCCTTGGGGTGATCAAGGGAGTTCAGGTGCACGAATCTGTCCGCAAGTCGTGATCTTGGTGGGGTGCTGGGCGGGCGCTGGGTCGCGCTCGTCGCGTCGCGGGCAGCGCCGTCAGACGCGGTCGCCCTCGAACATGCTCGTGACGCTGCCGTCGGTGAAGACCTCCTGGATCGCCCGCGCGATGAGCGGGGCCACCGGGAGGACGGTGAGCTTGGCGAAGCGACGGTCGTCGGGGATGGGGAGGGTGTCGGTGACGATGACCTCGCGGACCCGGCTGCCCTCGAACCGCTCGACGGCGGGACCGGACAGGATGCCGTGGGTCGCCGCCACGATGACGTCCTTCGCTCCGTTGTCGAAGAGGGCGTCGGCCGCCTTCACGATGGTGCCGCCGGTGTCGATCATGTCGTCGATCACCACGCAGATGCGGCCCTCGACGTCACCGACGACCTCCTGCACCTTCGCCTCGTTCGGGACGTCGGGGTCACGACGCTTGTGGATGATCGCGAGCGGGGCGCCGAGCAGGTCGGTCCAGCGCTCGGCGACGCGGACGCGGCCGGCGTCGGGCGAGACGACGGTGATCAGGTTGCGGTCCTCGACGGTCTCCGCGACGTACTTCACGAGCAGCGGCAGCGCGAAGAGGTGGTCGACCGGGCCGTCGAAGAAGCCCTGGATCTGCGCGGTGTGCAGGTCGATCGCCATGAGGCGGTCCGCGCCGGCGCTGTGGAACAGGTCGGCGATGAGTCGGGCCGAGATCGGCTCGCGACCGCGGTGCTTCTTGTCCTGCCGGGCGTAGCCGTAGAACGGCATGATCACGGTGATGCGCTTGGCCGACGCCCGCTTGAGCGCGTCGACCATGAGCAGCTGCTCCATGATCCACTTGTTGATCGGCTCGCAGTGGCTCTGCAGGACGAACGCGTCGCAGCCGCGCACCGACTCCTCGAAGCGCACGAAGATCTCGCCGTTGGCGAAGTCGTAGGCCTGCGTGTCGACGAGGTCGACGCCGAGCTCCTTGGCCACGTGCTGCGCCAGCTCGGGGTGCGAGCGCCCCGCGATGAGCACGAGCCGCTTCTGGCTGGTCTGGACGATGCCGGTCACTGCTGCTGCTCCTCGTGCGCTGCTGCCCCGGTGTCGGCGGTCGCCGCTCGGGAATCTGGTGCCGGCAGGCGGGCGGACGCCGCAGCAGCCGCCTCTGCCGAGGCGGAGCCGGGTCGCTTGCGCCCCACCCAGCCGTCGACGTTGCGCTGGCGCGCGCGCCCGACCGCCATCGCGCCGGGGGGCACGTCGTCGGTGATGACCGACCCGGCCGCGGTGTAGGCGCCGTCGCCGATCGTCACGGGTGCCACGAGCATGGAGTCGCTGCCGATGCGCACGTGATCGCCGATCACGGTGCGGTGCTTGGCGATCCCGTCGTAGTTCACGACGACGGTGGCGGCACCGATGTTGGAGCCGACGCCGATCTCGACGTCGCCGACGTAGGACAGGTGCGGCACCTTCGAGCCTTCGCCCACCACCGCGTTCTTGGCCTCGACGTAGGCACCCAGCTTGGCGCCGGCGGCGAGCCGCGTGCCGGGACGGATGTAGGTGAACGGTCCGACCGTGGCGCGCGGACCGATCTCGGCGCCGCTGCCGTGGGTTCGCAGCACGGTCGCGCCCTCGCCCACGACGACGTCGGTGAGGCTGGTGTCCGGGCCGATCACGGCCCCGGTCGCGACGCTCGAGCGGCCGTGAAGCGAGGAGTTGCGCTCGACGACGGAGTCGCGCTCGAGGACGACGTCGGCGTCGATCCACGTGGTGGCAGGGTCGACGATCGTGACGCCGGCCCGCATCCAGCTCTCGTTGATGCGGTCGCGCAGCAGCGCTCCCGCCTCGGCCAGCTGGACGCGGTCGTTGACCCCGAGGATCTCGTCCTCGCTCGGCGCGATCACCGCCGCGACGGTGAGACCGGCGGACACGTGCAGCCCGAGGACGTCGGTGAGGTACTCCTCGCCCTGCGCGTTGTCGGTCGTGAGGCGGCCCAGCGCGTCGCGCAACGCGGCGAGGTCGAAGGCGAAGACGCCGCTGTTGATCTCGCGCACGGCGCGCTGGGCGGCGTCGGCGTCCTTCTGCTCCACGATGCCGGTCACATGGCCCGACGCCGGGTCGCGCAGCACCCGGCCGTAGCCCGTGGGGTCCTCCAGCACGGCGGTGAGCACGGTGGACCGGGCGCCCTCGGCGTCGTGCAGCTCGAGGAGCGACCGCAGAGTCTCGCCGCGCAGCAGCGGGGTGTCGCCGGCGACGACCAGCACCGGACCCGCGCCGAGGGAGACACCGGCGGAGTCGAGCCCCTCGAGCGCGACCCGCACGGCATGGCCCGTGCCGTTCTGCTGCTCCTGGACGACGGTGAGGGCACCCGGCGCGATGTCCGCGAGGTGCGCGACGACCTGGTCCCGCCCGTGGCCCACGACCACGACGAGGTGCTCCGGCTCGAGGGTCCCGACGGCGGCGAGGACGTGGCCGACCAGGGAGCGACCCGCCACGGTGTGGAGGACCTTCGGGGTCGCCGACGCCATTCGGGTGCCTTCGCCGGCGGCGAGGACGACGACGGCGGACGGGCGCGGGCTGCTCACGAGGGCGGCTGCTCTCCGGGTGGCGGCGGGCACGGCGCGCTCACGATACCTCGCGTCGACCCGACGTCGTCAGGCGAGTCTCGGCCTGGGCTCCCGGGGCAGGAATCGAACCTGCGTCGTACCCGCATTCAAAGTGCGGTCGCCCCTGCCAGCAGAGCAACCCGGGATCGTCGTGCGACCAGCGTAGGCCGCCGGTGGGGACGACACGGGCACGTGCGGACCGGACGGGCGGTTGACAAAGCTACGCTGCCGTAGGTTACGGTTGCGTAGCCGTAGCCACGACAGGCTGACGACGCGAAGGAGCCAGCGTGACCACGACCCACGATCTCGACCTGACCGCCGAGGAGCTCGCCGAGGAGCAGTCCCTCACCGGCCAGGCCTACGCCGCGGAGGACGCCGACGCCGGCATGTTCACCGGTCGCGACAAGCAGACCCTCGTCGAGCGCCTCACCGTGGGAGCGTTCGTCGCGATCCCGCTGCTCGCCGTCGCCGCCGCGGTCCCGTTCGCGTGGGGCTGGGGGCTCAGCTGGGTCGACCTCGCGCTCGCCATCGTGTTCTACACGGTTGCCGCGCACGGCATCACGATCGGCTTCCACCGCGCGTTCACGCACAGCTCGTTCAAGCCGAACCGCCCGCTGAAGATCGCGCTCGCGATCGCCGGCAGCCTCGCCATCGAGGGCCCGGTCGCCCGCTGGGTGGCCGACCACCGCAAGCACCACGCGTTCAGCGACGCCGAGGGCGACCCGCACTCACCGTGGCGCTACGGCACCGGGACGCGCGCGCTCACCAAGGGATTCCTCTACTCGCACATGGGATGGCTGTTCGACGTCGAGCAGACTCCGATCTCGAAGTACGCGCCCGACCTGCTCAAGGACAAGGACATCGCGCGCATCTCCCGGCTCTTCCCGCTCTGGGTCGCGGTCAGCCTGCTCCTGCCGGCGCTGCTCGGCGGACTGATCACGTGGTCGTGGATGGGTGCGGTGACGGCGTACTTCTGGGCCTCGCTCGTGCGCGTCGCCCTCGTGCATCACGTGACGTGGTCGATCAACTCGGTGTGCCACATCTGGGGCAAGCACCCGTTCCGCACGCGCGACCGCTCGGGCAACGTGGCCTGGCTCGCGATCCTGTCCGGCGGCGAGTCGTGGCACAACCTGCACCACGCGGACCCGACGTCGGCGCGGCACGGGGTCCTCAAGCACCAGCTCGACACCAGCGCACGCATGATCGCCGTCTTCGAGCGGCTCGGCTGGGCCACGAACGTGCGCTGGCCCCGTCACGAGCGCCTCGTGGCTCGTCTCGTCGAGCCCGAGAAGACCGCGTCCTCGTTGCGTTCTTCGTGACGGTCGGGGGCACGGTTCCACCGGACGAGGCACCGCACGGCATCATGAACGCCGTGACCCCGCCCGTCGACGAGACACCCGAGACCCCTGCCGACGCGACCGCATCGCGGCGCCCGCGCACCGAGCGCGTGCGCATGAGCGGTCGTGAGCGTCGTGAACAGCTGGTCGACGTCGCACGGAAGCTCTTCGCGGAGAAGGGTTTCGAGGCGGTCACCATCGAGGAGATCGCGGCGAAGGCGAGCGTCTCGAAGCCGGTGGTCTACGAGCACTTCGGCAGCAAGGACGGGCTGTACGCCGTCATCGTCGACCGCGAGATGAACATCCTGCTCGGCATGGTGAGCGACTCGCTCACCGCCGACAACCCCCGTGCGCTCCTGGAGCAGGCCGCGCGCGCCCTCTTCGACTACATCGAGGGGCGCAGCGACGGCTTCCGCGTGCTCGTGCGCGACTCCCCTGTGGCGCAGAACACCGGCAACTTCGCCTCGCTGCTCCGCGACGTCGCTGCGCAGGTCGAGGCACGGCTGGCGACGGAGTTCGGCCACAAGGACTTCCCGCCGAAGTTCGCCCCGATGTACGCCAACATGCTGGTCGGCATGGTGGCACTCACCGGTCAGTGGTGGCTCGACGTGCGCAAGCCGAAGAAGGACGAGGTCGTCGCCCACGTGGTGAACCTCGCCTGGAACGGCATCGTCGGCCTCGAGAAGAAGCCGCAGCTCATCACGCAGCGGGACAGGGCCTGAGCACTCCGCTGCTCACCACCGCACGGCTCACGCTGGAGCCGTTGCGGGTCGAGCACGCGGTCGAGATGGTCGCCGTGCTGGCCGACCGGGGGCTCTACGCCTTCTACGACGAGACCTCACCGACGCTCGAGGAGCTGACCGCCCGATACGAGCGGCAGGTCCTCGGGCACTCGGCAGACGGCCACCAGCTCTGGCACAACTGGATCGTGCGCGTCACGGCCACAGGTGAGTGCGCGGGCTTCGTGCAGGCCACGGTGACCGGCCACGACGCCGAGCTCGCCTGGGTGACGGGTACGACGTACCACGGCCGCGGCTACGCGACGGAGGCGGCGATCGCCGTGCGCGACGCGCTGCTGGCCGGGGAGACAGGCTCGCCGGTCGAGGCGCTTCTGGCCCACATCGCACCCGACCATGTCGCCTCCGAGACCGTCGCGCGCCGCCTCGGCCTCATCCGCACCGACGTGCTGGTGGCCGGCGAGCACCGCTGGGTGCTCCTCCCCGTCCGCGAGTAGCCCGGGCGGGAAGTATCTCGACGTCGAGACACCGCTAGTAGGCTCGGGCTCATGAGTCGCTGACGCGATCGACGAGGTGGACGTCCTCGTCGAGGCGTGGCGCCGGGAACGTCCGGACCTCGACGTCGCGCCGCTCGAGGTCCTCTCGCGGGTGAGCCGCCTCGCCCGCCACCTCGACCTGGCCCGACGCGAGGCGTTCGAGGCCTACGACCTCGAGCCCTGGGAGTTCGACGTCCTGGCCGCGCTGCGCCGCGAGGGAGCGCCGTACGCCCTCTCGCCCGGTCGCCTCCTGCAGGTCACCCTCGTCACGAGCGGGACGATGACCAACCGCATCGACCGGCTCACCGCGAAAGGGCTCGTGGAGCGGGTGCCCGACCCGAACGACGGGCGGGGCGTGCAGGTACTGCTCAGCGCCGAGGGACGCACCCGCGTCGACTCCGCGCTGACCGACCTCCTCGCGCACGAGCACGAGATCCTCTCCGCGCTCTCCCCACCCGACCGCGCCTCGCTCGCCGACCTGCTCCGACGCCTCACCCTGCCCTTCGACACCGCCGACGACTGACGCCCGACCGCACGGCTGCCGGCCGCGCGGCGCCCGAGATGGCAACAACCCCAGCGTGATCCGGGTTCAGGCCGCTCGAGCGATGTGCGCCGCGATACGGCGGGACTCCAGGCCGATCTCGCGCAGCATCCCCGACGGCGAGACGAACTGGCCGCAGAAGTACAGGCCCGGCAGCGACGTCGCGCCGCCGGACACGAGCGGTCGGCCGTCCTCGTCGCAGACGCTGCGCCACTCGGGGAGGAACTCGTCGAGCGCGGGGCGGTAGCCGGTCGCGAGGACCACGGCGTCGACCTCGAGCGTGCTCCCGTCCTCGAAGACGACCCCGGTCTCGGTGAACCGGGCGATCCCACCGTGCACCCCGATGCGTCCGGCCTTGATGTGCGCCATCGTGCCGATGTCGAGCAGCGGGATGTGCTTGTCACGCTTGATCTGCGTGTTGGGACCGTAGGGCAGCTTCCGCAGCCCGACCTTGCGGATGTCGCCCACGGTGAACCGCACGAGGGGTGCGGCCAGCGCATCCGCGACCGGCGTCGGGACGTGCCGCATGAGGATGCCGAGCTGGAGAACAGGGACGACGCCGAGCATGTCGCGCGGGATCACGTTGACCGGCGAACGCACAGACAGGTGCGGTGACGCGCCACGTTCGACGAGGTCGATCGCCTGCTCGCACGCCGAGTTGCCGAACCCCACCACGAGGACCGGGCGACCGGACCACGCGTCACCGTTGCGGTAGTCGCTCGAGTGCAGGACGCGTCCGGCGTACGACTCCATGCCCGGCCAGCTCGGGGTGACGGGACGGCGGGTCGCTCCCGTGGCGATCACGACGTGCCGCGCCCGCCACTCGCGCTCCGCGGTCGCGGCGGTCCAGGCGCCCTCGTCCCGCTCGACGCGCGTGACCGCCTGCCCGAACCGCGGCTCGATGCCGTGGTGGGCGCGGTAGGCCTCGAGGTACTCGACGACCTGGTCGCGGGACGGGTACCTGCCCCACGACGACGGCATGTCCAGCCCCGGGAGGGCGGAGCTCGACCTCGGCGTGTGCAGGTGGAGCCGGTCGTAGTGATGACGCCACGCCGTGCCGACGACGTCGGTGGCCTCCAGCAGCTCGTACGGGCGACCGGCGTGCTTCAGGCTCGCCGCGGCGGCGAGACCCGCAGCCGACGCCCCGATGACCAGCGTGTCGATGTCGATCTCAGCAGCCATCCCGCGAGGCTAGCCGCCCCGCTCCCCACACGACCGCGTCTGAAGCTACTCGAGCGAGGCCGCGACCTCGAGCCAGGCGTCCTCGAGGGCCTCGCGCTCGGCGACGACCTCGCGCAGCTCGGCGTCGAGGCGCAGCACCTCCGCGTGGTCGGTCGCGGCGGCGGCGAGGGCGGCGTGCAGACTCGCCTCCTCGACGTGCAGCTTCTGGCTGCGGCGCTCGATCCGGGTGAGCTCCTTGCGCGCGGCGCGCGCGTCGCCGCCGGAGAGACGCCCCGGCTCAGGGCCGACGCCGGACTCGCCCGTCCCGGCGGTGGCGGACGTCGCTCGCGCGGGAGCCGCCACGCCGCGGCGTCGCTCGAGATATTCGTCAACGCCGTTGGGCAGGTGCCGCAGGGTCAAGTCACCCAGCAGGGCGTAGAGCATGTCGGTGGTGCGCTCGAGGAAGTAGCGGTCGTGGCTCACCACCACGAGCGTGCCCGGCCAGGTGTCGAGGACGTCCTCGAGGACCGTCAGCATCTCCACGTCGAGATCGTTGGTGGGCTCGTCGAGCAGGAGCACGTTGGGTCCGCCCACGAGCAGGGTGAGCAGCTGCAGACGCCGTCGCTCGCCGCCGGAGAGGTCGCCGAGCCGCGTGAAGAGCTTGTCGCCGGTGAAGCCGAAGTTCTCCAGCAGCTGCTGCGCGGTGAGGGTCCGCCCCTTGCCCAGCTCGATGTAGTTCTGCTGGCGCTGAAGGGATTCCAGCACCCGATCGCCCGGGTCGATCTCGGTCAGAGCCTGCGACAGGTGCGCCACCGACACCGTCTGCCCCACTCGGATGCTGCCCTCACGCACGTCCGGGGCGGCCGCGGTGTCGAGGACTCCGTCGTGCGCGGCGTTGAGCAGGCGGAGCAGCGTCGTCTTGCCGGCCCCGTTGGGACCGAGCAGCCCGATGCGGTCGCCGGGCCCGAGCCGCCACGTCTGGCGCACCATGACGGGTTCCGTGCCGGGTGCCGGTGCGAGCGTGATGTCCTCGAGGTCGTACACCTGCTTGCCCAGGCGCGCTGTCGCGAACTTCTCGAGCGCGAGCCGGTCGCGCGGCGGCGGCTCGTCGGCGATGAGGACGTTCGCCGCCTCGATGCGGAACTTCGGCTTGCTCGTCCGTGCGGGGGCACCGCGGCGCAACCACGCGAGCTCCTTGCGCAGCAGGTTCTGCCGCCTGTCCTCACTCGCGGCTGCTTGCCGCGATCGCTCCGCCTTGGCCAGGACGTACGCCGCGTAGCCGCCCTCGTAGCGGTGCACCTGGGAGTCGGTGACCTCCCAGGTCTCGGTCGCGAGCGCGTCGAGGAACCACCGGTCGTGCGTGACGGCGAGCAGCGCGCCGCGGCGAGGGGCGAGGTGCGCGGCGAGCCACGCGACGGCCTCGACGTCGAGATGGTTGGTGGGCTCGTCGAGCACGAGGAGGTCGGGGTCGTCGACGATCAGGCGGGCGAGCGCCGCGCGGCGCCGCTCCCCGCCGGACATCGTTCCGATGCGGGTGTCGAGACCCTCGCTGTACGCCGGCGCACCGACCCCGCCGAGCAGCCCGTCGAGAACGTCGCGCACGCGCGGGTCACCGGCCCACTCGTGCTCCGGCCGGTCTCCGACGACGACCTCGCGCAGCGTCAGCGCGTCGTCGAGGTCGTCGGTCTGCGCGAGCAGGCCCACCGTGATGCCGCCGGCACGCACCACCCGACCGGCCTCCACCGGCTCGAGCCCGGTGACCACACGCACGAGGGTCGTCTTGCCCCCGCCGTTGCGCCCGACGACGCCGATGCGCGATCCCTCGGTGATGCCGACCGTGACGTCGCGCAGCAGCGTGCGGGTGCCGAGCGACTTGCTGACGTTCTCCAGCGCGACGAACGTGACCGGCGCCATCAGAGCTCGACCCGCTGGTCGACGACGCGGGCGCCGGGGACTGCTCCGGTCGCCCGCTTCGCCGTGCGGCACACGCCTGACGCGGTGAAGGCCACGGCGAGGTCGAGCGCATGCTCGTCGTCGCGCGCGAGGAAGGCGCAGGTGGGTCCGCTGCCCGAGACGATGCCGCCGAGCGCGCCGTACTCGTCTCCGACGGCGAGCACCTGGGCGAGGCTCGGGCGCAGCGACACCGCGGCGGGCTGAAGGTCGTTGCTCAGTGCGCGGCCGAGCGCGATGGGGTCCCCGGCACGCAGCGCCGCCATCACGTCGTCGGGCACCTCGGGCTCGGGCACCCTGCTCCCGCGCCGCAGCCGGTCGCACTCGTCGTAGACCGCCGGTGTCGACAGCCCGCCGTCGGCGAGGACGAAGACCCAGTGGTAGGTGCCGCGCACGAGCGCGGTGGTGAGCTGCGTGCCGCGGTCGGCACCGAGGGCCGTCCCGCCGTGCAGCGCGAACGGTACGTCGCTGCCCAGCATGGCGCCGATCTCGACGAGCTGGTCGCGGTGCATCCCCAGCTCGAAGAGGGCGTCGACGGCGACCAGCGCGGCGGCGGCGTCGGCGCTGCCGCCCGCCATGCCGCCAGCGACCGGGATGCCCTTGCGGATGGCGAGGGAGACGTCGGTCGAGGCGCCGTGCGGCACGAGCGCGTAGACCGCCTTCGCCGCGAGGTTGGTGCCGTCGACGGGAACCTCGTCGGCGCCTTCGCCCTCGACCACGATCTGGACGCCGGATCCCGCGGGCAACGAGGTCGCGACGAGGTCGTCGTAGAGCCCGACGGCGTGGAACACCGTGGCCAGCCCGTGGAACCCGTCCTCGCGTCGCGGCCCGACCCCGAGCGCGAGGTTCACCTTCGCGGGGGCACGAACAGTCACGGACGCAAGCACGCCCCGAGACTAGGTGGAGTCAGCTCTCGCAGCCGCATCGCCCGCTCGGCTGGGCCCCCGCTGCCGAAGGCAGTAGGGGAGTATGTCGACGTGGCTCGGGCGGTTGCATCGCACGCTCGGCTGGGCCCCCGCTGCCGAAGGCAGTAGGGGATAGGTGGAGTCAGCTCTCGCAGCCGCATCGCCCGCTCGGCTGGGCCCCGCGACCATCAAGATCACGAGTTGAGGAGAGAAGAGTGCAGTTGAACTGCGCGATTCTTCCTTAGAGGGTGATCAAGGGAGTTGGGCTGCGCGTGCTGATCGCTACGGGCGGGTGCCGGGGCGGGCGGCGGCGATGCGGGCGAAGTCGGCGACGTCGAGCTGCTCGCCGCGCTCGGACGGGTCGATGCCGGCCGCGGTCAGCGCCGCCTCGGCGAGCGCGGCGGACCCGGCCCAGCCGGCCAGAGCCGCCCGCAGCGTCTTGCGGCGCTGCGCGAACGCGGCGTCGATCACGGCGAACACCTCGAGCCGTGAGGCGGTCGTGGTCGGAGGAGCCGTGCGGGTGATGGCCACCAGCCCGCTGTCGACGTTGGGCGCGGGCCAGAACACGGTCCGACCGACGTTCCCGGCACGCACGACGTCGCCATACCACCGGGCCTTCACGCTGGGCACGCCGTACGTGCGGCTCCCGGGCGGCGCGGCCAGCCGGTCGGCCACCTCCGCCTGCACCAGCACCAGCACCCGGCGGATCGACGGGAACACCTCGAGCAGGTGCAGCAGGACCGGGACGGAGACGTTGTAGGGCAGGTTCGCGACGAGCGCGGTGGGCTCCGGGCCGGGCAGCTCGCGAACCCGCAGGGCATCCGCCTGCACGACCTCCAGGCGTTCCACGAGGTCCGGCCGGCGCTCGGCGACGGTGCCGGCGAGCGCCGCAGCGAGCACGGCGTCGATCTCCACCGCGACGACGCGCGACACGTGCGGCAGCAGCGCGAGGGTGAGGCTCCCGAGCCCGGGGCCGACCTCGACGACGACGTCGTCGGGCATCACCTCAGCGGTACGGACGATGCGGCGCACCGTGTTGCCGTCGATGACGAAGTTCTGTCCGCGCTGCTTCGTGGGACGCACGCCGAGGCGGTCGGCGATGAGGCGGACGTCGGCGGCACCGAGCAGCCCGTCCGACGTCGAGCCGTCGGCGCTCACGACGCGCTCCGCGGCACTGCCCAGCATCGAGCCGTCGCCGGTCACGACGGTCTCCGCGAGGTCCGGGCCGGCAAGGACCCGGCACTGGTCACCACGGGCCGAACACGTGCTGCGCGTTGTCCCACAGCGCCGTGGCCATCGTGTCCTCCGCGACGCCGGCGTGCTCGGCCATGACGCGGACGGTGTGCGGCACGAGGTACGACGCGTTGGGACGGCCGCGGTACGGGGTCGGGGTCAGGTAGGGCGCGTCGGTCTCCACCAGCACACGATCGCAGCGGTGCGGCGGCGACCGCCTCGCGCAGCGCCGTGGCGTTCTTGAACGTCACGGTGCCCGCGAAGGAGAGGTACCAGCCGCGCTCGGTGCAGTAGCGCGCCATGTCGGCGTCGCCGGAGTAGCAGTGGAAGACGACGTGCTCCGGCGGGCCCTCGCTCTCGAGGACGCGGATGACGTCGTCGTGCGCGTCGCGGTCGTGGATGACGACCGGCTTGCCGAGCTGCTTCGCCATCGCGATGTGCCGGCGGAATGACTCCTCCTGGACGGCGCGACCGTCCTCACCGGTGCGGAAGAAGTCGAGCCCGGTCTCACCGACGGCGCGCACCTGCGGGAGGGCCGCGAGTGCCTCGATCTCGGCCCACGCCTCCTCGAGCGCGACGCGGCCGTGCGCCGCCTCGATGCGCGGAGCCTCGTTGGGGTGCAGCGCGACGGTGGCGACGACGTGCGGGTGTTCCTCCGCCACGGCGACTGACCAGCGCGCGCTGTCGAGGTCGCACCCCACCTGCACGATGCGCGTCACGCCGACGGACGCGGCACGGTCCAGAGCGTCCGCGACCGTGAGCCACGGGGCACCGACGTCGCCGTCGTGGATGTCGAGATGGCAGTGCGTGTCGATCACCGGAGTCCGCAGCGGCTCGGGCAGCGGAGGTCGCTCGAGATCGCGCGAGTGCCCGGACTCCTGAGCCTGCGCGCGCGCCCGCACCGGCTCGTCGCCCGACGCCGGCGACGTCGACATCAGGCGGTCGTCTCCTCGAGACGCGGGAAGAGGATTGCGCCCTTGGTGATCGTGGCGCCGGCGGGAAGCTGGCCCCAGCGCGCGACGTCGGTGACGCGCTGCGCGCCGATCGGGCCGAGCGACGCCTCCGCGCCGAGCTGGTCCCACAGCGACGTCGTCGCCTTGGGCATCACGGCGTGGTGCAGCACAGCGATGGCGCGCAACGCCTCGCAGATCGTGTAGAGCACGGTCGAGAGACGCTCGGCGTCCGTCTCGTCCTTCGCGAGCACCCACGGCGCCTGCTCGGTGACGTAGAGGTTCACGGCGTCGACGAACGACTTCACGGCACCGATGCCGGCCGAGAAGTCGAGCCGCAGGATGGCCTCGTCCGCGGTCGCGCGACGTCGACGAGCAACGACTGCAGCGCGGTCTCCGCCTCGGTTGGCTCACCTGCGGCAGGGAGGAGCCCGCCGCGGTACTTCGCCACCATCGCCGGCGCGCGGGAGGCCAGGTTGCCCAGACCGTTGGCGAGCTCGGCGGTGTAGCGCGCGCTCATGTCCTCCCACGAGAACGAGCCGTCGGCACCGAAGGCGATCGACCGCAGGAAGTAGTAGCGGAAGGCGTCGGACCCGAAGTGGTCGACGATCGTGCTCGGCGCGATGCCGGTGAGCTTGGTCTTGCTCATCTTCTCGCCACCGACGAGCAGCCAGCCGTGCGCGAACACCTGCCCCGGCAGGGGCAGCTCGGCCGCCATGAGCATCGCCGGCCAGATGACGGCGTGGAACCGCAGGATGTCCTTGCCCACGAGGTGCACGTCGGCCGGCCAGGTCGACGCGAACTGCTCGGCGCCCGGCGTGCCGGGATCGTCGTCGAGACCGACTGCCGTGGCGTAGTTGAGGAGCGCGTCGAACCAGACGTAGACGACCTGCGACGAGTCCCAGGGGACGGGGATGCCCCAGTCGAAGGTCGAGCGCGAGATGGAGAGGTCCTGCAGGCCGCCGCGCAGGAAGGAGACGACCTCGTTGTACGCCGACGGCGGTTGCACGGCGAGCGGGTTCGCCTCGTAGTGCGCGAGCAGCCGCTCCCCGAAGGACGAGAGCCGGAAGAACCAGTTCGTCTCGCTCACGATCTCGACGGGACGCCCGTGCACCGGGCACACCTTCTGGCCGACGAACTCGCCCTCGCCGTCGAGCAGGTCGCCGGGGAGCTTGAACTCCTCGCAGTGAACGCAGTAGGGCCCGTCGTAGGCGCCTTCGTAGATCTCGCCGCGGTCCTTGAGATCGGTCAGGAACCGCTGGACGCGCTCCGTGTGCCGCGTCTCGGTCGTGCGGATGAAGTCGTCGTTGGCCGCGTCGATCGTCCGGAGCACGGGCAGCCAGGCCGTCTCGACGAGCCGGTCGGCCCAGGCCTGGGGCGCGACGCCGTTCGCCTCGGCCGTTCGCATGACCTTCTGACCGTGCTCGTCGACGCCGGTGAGGAACCAGACGCGCTCGCCGCGCTGCCGGTGCCACCGGGTGAGGACGTCGCCGGCCGTCGTCGTGTACGCGTGCCCGATGTGCGGGGCGTCGTTGACGTAGTAGATCGGCGTCGTGAGGTAGAAGGCCTTGGTGTCTGACACGGGGAGATCCTACGGGCGCGGGGGGAGCCGGCTCTCCGCTGATTCCTTCGGGGCCCGCTTCGCCGCGACGACGGCGTCGTAGACGGCCTTGCGATCGAGCCCGTACGCCGCAGCGACGGCCGCGAGCGCGGCCTTGCGCGGATCGGCGTCGTCCCCGGTCGACGCCGGGAGCGTTCCCGGCTCGGCGCCCTGGACGACGATCGTGATCTCGCCGCGCACACCCTCGGACGCCCACGCGGCGAGCTCGCCGAGCGGACCCCGGCGTACCTCCTCGTAGGTCTTGGTCAGCTCGCGGCAGACCGCCGCGCGACGGTCGGCGCCGAAGACCTCGGCGAGCGCGGCGAGCGACTCGGCGATCCGGTGCGGAGCCTCGAAGAACACGAGCGTGCGCGGATCGGCGAGCAGGGAGGTCAGCACCCGTCGTCGCTCCCCCGCCTTGCGCGGCAGGAACCCCTCGAACGCGAACCGGTCGACCGGCAGCCCCGACAGGGCGAGCGCGGTGAGGACCGCCGACGGCCCGGGGACGGCGGTGACGTCGTAGCCGGCGTCGACCGCGGCGGCGACGAGCCGGTAGCCGGGGTCGCTGACGCTCGGCATGCCGGCGTCGGTCACGAGGACGACACGGGCGCCGTCCTCCAGCGCCGCGAGGAGCTCGGGCAGGCGCTGCTGCTCGACGGCGTCGTAGTAGGAGACGAGGCGACCGGACAGGGTCACGCCGAGGTCGGACGCGAGGCGCCTCGCCCGCCGGGTGTCCTCGGCCGCGACGACGTCGGCGCCGCCGAGCTCAGCGCGCAGGCGGGGGGACGCGTCGGCGGGATCGCCGATCGGGGTCCCCGCGAGGACGAGAACGCCGCGACTCACGCTGGCCACCACGGGCGTCAGCCTCCCACGTCCTTATGCTTGCCCGGTGACGGCGACCCTGGTGGACGAGCGCACCCCGCGCCACTCCGCGCCCCTGCGCGAGTACGAGTCCGTCGTCGCCCGCCGGCTCTCGCCGCCCATGCCCGACGACCGCGCCGTCTCGTGGTGGCTCACGATCGCCATCACGGCACTCGCGGCGGTCCTCCGCTTCGTGGACCTGGCCCGGCCGAACGCCGTCGCCTTCGACGAGACCTACTACATGAAGGACGCGTTCTCGCTGCTCCGCTGGGGCTACGAGCGCGGCTTCGTCGAGGGCGCCAACGAGAAGATCCTCGCGGGCGACGGCAGCTGGCGGACGCTCGACGTCTTCACCGACAAGGCGGCCTTCGTCGTCCACCCGCCGGTGGGCAAGTGGACGATCGCGCTCGGCGAGTACGCCTTCGGGCTCACGCCGTTCGGCTGGCGGGTCATGATGGCGGTGCTCGGCACGCTGTCCGTGCTGCTGACCGTGCGCATCGCCCGTCGGCTGACCCGCTCGACCCTGATCGGCGCCACCGCCGGCTTCCTGCTCGCGATCGACGGCATGTCGATCGTGCTCTCGCGCACCGCGCTCCTCGACATGACGCTGGCGTTCTGGGCCCTCGCGGCGTTCGGCTTCCTGCTCCTCGACCGGGACCGCACCCGACGTCGGCTCGCCGAACGGGTCCGCGGGTTCGCCGACGACAAGTCCGCACTGCTCGCGCTCGGTTCCGGGACCGGTCCGCGCACGGGGCTCCGCCCGTGGCGGTGGGCCGCCGGCTTCGCGCTGGGCATGGCGTGCGCGACGAAGTGGTCGGGCATCTGGTTCCTCGTCGCGTTCGGCATCCTCACCGTGGTGTGGGACGTCGGGATGCGTCGTGTCGTCGGCGTGCACACCCACCGGGCCGTTGTCGGAGCAGCGGTCGAGGGGGTGCTCGCGTTCGTCGCGATGGTCGGCGTCGCCGTCGTCGTCTACGTCGCCTCGTGGAGCGGCTGGTTCCTCACCGACGGCGGTTACGACCGCAACTGGGCCGCGGGTGTCGCGGCGTCGCCCGGTTTCGGCTGGGTCCCCGACGCGTTCCGCTCGCTCTGGCACTACCACGCGGAGATGCTCAACTTCCACACCAACCTGACCTCACCGCACTCCTACCAGAGCAATGCCTGGAGCTGGCTGCTGCAGACGCGGCCGACGAGCTTCTACTACGAGGACTTCGCCCGCGGCGAGATGGGGTGCACGGTCAGCAAGTGCTCGGCCGAGGTGCTCGCCCTCGGCAACCCCATCATCTGGTGGGCCGGCACGGTGGCGCTGTTCCACCAGTCGTGGCGCTGGTTCGCGCGCCGCGACTGGCGATCGGGCGCGATCGTCCTCGCGATCCTCGCGGGCTGGCTGCCGTGGCTCGGCTTCCAGGGCCGCACGATCTTCACCTTCTACGCGGTCGCGTTCGTGCCGTTCCTGTGCATCGCGGTCGCGCTCATGCTCGGTGCGATCCTCGGGAAGGCCGACGACCCACCGCGCCGGCGCACGGTCGGGGCAGCCGCGGTCGGCTCGATCGTGCTGCTCGCCGTCGCCTGCTCGTGGTTCTTCTACCCGATCTGGACCGGCGAGCTCATCCCCTACGACGCCTGGCACATCCGCATGTGGTTCCCCACCTGGGTCTGACCCAGTTCGCGGCCAGAACAACGCAGTCCAACTCCCTTGATCACCCTCTAAGGATGATCAAGGCAGTTGGACTGCGCGTTCTGTGTCCGCGACTCGCGATCTTGGTCGGTGCGGCGGCCGCGTGGGTCAGGTGGCCGCGCGCGGGAGGGTGATCTCGAAGACGCAGCCGGGGCCGCTGTTGGCCACCGCCACCGTGCCGCCGAGGGCGTCGACGACGCCGCGCACCACCGCGAGCCCGAGCCCGGCGCCGGAGTCCGCGCCCGGCGTACGCGCCGCCGTCCCGCGCCACCCCGCCTCGAACACGCGCGGGAGGTCCTCGGCGGGGATCCCGCCGCACGAGTCCGAGACCCGCACCTTCGTCGCGTGGTCCTCGGTCACCGCCTCGACGTGCACGGAACCGTCCGGCGGCGTGTAGCGCACCGCGTTCACGACGAGGTTCGTGAGCGCTCGCGACAGGCTCGGCTCGTCGACGTACGCCGTGACGTCGTCGCCGCACTCGCCGCTCAACTGGACGCCGCGCTCCCGCGCGATGGCGGCCGCGCTCGCCAGCGTGTCCGACACCAGGTCGCGCAGCCGCAGCTCCTCGAGGTCGAGGTGCAGCTGCCCGGACTGCAGTCGCGAGAGGGCGAGCAGGTCGTCGACCATCGCCGCGAGCCGGTCGACCTCCTCGCGGATACGCCGGTGGTACGCCGCCGGATCGGGCGCGACGTCGTCCTCGAGCGCCTCGGCCATCGCGCGGATGCCCGCGAGCGGGGTGCGCAGGTCGTGCGACACCCACGCCACCATCTCGCGACGCCGGGCCTCGACCTCGGCGTCGCGCTGCCGGGCCATCGCCTCGCGCATCGCGTCACGCTGCAGCGACGTCGTGCGACGCGCGAGCAGCACGCCGACGAGCAGGGCGACGGGGACGGTCGCCGCGAGCACGGTCCAGACCACCGCGAGGCTGCCGCCCTCGAGCACCATCGACCGGGCGCCGGCCAGGATCCCGGCACCGACCGCGAGCACGACCGTGACCGGGGTGAGCAGCGCGGCGGCCGCCGGCGACCGCCGCGCCACGAACGACACCGCGACGACGCCGAGCAGCCCGACGATGCCGGCGGCGAGCGCCGCCTCCATCGCGAGCTGCCAGTCGAGCGTCACAGCGAGCCACCGCCCGCCACGGTCGCGTGACCCGGATCCGCACGCCCACCGGCGCGCGAACCGACGTCAGGCAGGCGGTCGAGCGTCATCCGGGATCGCCGCCGTACGTGGTGGCCAGCGCCTCGCCGCGCGACTCGGGGGCCGGGTCCCAGCGGTAGCCGACGCCCCACACCGTGACGAGCCGGACCGGCTCGGCCGGATCCACCTCGATCTTCTCCCGCACCCGGCGCACGTGGACGGTCACCGTCGACTGGTCACCGAACTCCCAGCCCCAGACGTCGCGCATCAGGTCCTCGCGCCGCAGCGCCTTGCCCGGATGCGCCATCAGGTAGGCGAGCAGGTCGAACTCCCGTGCCGTCAGGGAGATCTCGCGATCGCCGAGCGTGGCTGACCGGGCCGACGTGTCGAGGCGGAGGTCGTCGTCGACGAGAACCGGCTCGGCCCCGGGAGCGGCCCGCGCCTCGGACCTCCGCAGCACCGAGCGCACCCGCAGTGCGAGCTCCCGAGGGCTGAACGGCTTCACGACGTAGTCGTCCGCACCGACCTCGAGCCCGGCGATCCGGTCCTCCTCCTCACCCCGGGCGGTGAGCATGACCACGGGGAGATCGGGTCGGTCGGCCCGCAGCCGCCGGCAGACCTCAAGGCCGTCGATCCCCGGGAGCATGAGGTCGAGGACGACGAGGTCCGGCGGTGCCGCGGCGGCGATCGCGAGTGCGCTCAACCCGTCCGTCGCGTGCGCCGCCTCGAAGCCGTCGCGACGGAGGTAGCCGAGCACCACCTCGGCCACGGTGGGGTCGTCGTCGACGACGAGCACGCGGGTCATGGGTCCCAGCCTAGGGACGCGGCCCTCGGCCCCGACCCCGTCGACGGTGGCCGTCACGGCTCCGTAAGGCCCTGGGCCTGTGCACCGGCGGGCGACGTGGGGTCCACTGGACCCGCACCCATCGAGGAGGACGCGTGACACCTACGCCGAGTCGCGTTGCCCGGTCAGCCCTGGCCGAGGCTGCGGCACGATGACCGAGGAGAGCGCTGTCGACGACCGGGTGACCTCTCGCGGGCACGCGGCCCTGATCGGCGCCGTGGCCGCGCTCGCGGGGCTGTGCGCGGCCGAGGTCGTGGGACTGCTGCTCCCGTCCCGGCAGAGCCCCGTCAGCCTGGTGGCCGATCGAGTCGTCGCGTCGACCCCCGACGCCGTGCGCGAGTCGCTCATCGACGCCGTCGGCACGCTCGACAAGCCGTTCCTCGCGCTCGGGATCGTCCTCGCGGTCGTGGCCGGTGGCGCGGCCATCGGCGTCCTCTGCGCGGCTCGACCAGCGCTGGCGCCGTGGCTGTTCACGGCCGGCGGCCTGATCGGCGGGTTGGTCGCCTGGGACGGGCTCACCGCCGATGTGCTCCCGCTCGCGATCGTGATCGCCGCCGGTGTCGCCACCGCCGTCGTCGTGTGGCGCCGCTACCTGCCCGCGCCGGCCACGACGGCCGGCTCCGGACCGGTGCTCGAGCGACGCGCTGTCCTGCGCGCCACCGGGATCATCGCGGTCACGAGCGCGATCGGGCTCGGCGTGGTCACCGTCGCCCGACGCTCGTCCTCGACCGCGGTCGACGCCGTGCGCGCGGCCCTGCGACTGCCCGCTCCGACGAGCCCCGCGCCGCAGCTGCCCGAGGGCAGCACGCCGGCGGTGCCAGGACTCGCACCGGCCATCACGCCGAACGCGGACTTCTACCAGATCGACGTCTCCCTCACGGCGCCCGCCGTGGACGTGGGCGAGTGGACGATGACCGTCGGCGGCCGCGTCGACGCCCCGATGACCCTCACCTACGCGCAGCTGTTGGCGCTGCCGAGCATCGAGCGCACGATCACCCTCACCTGCGTGAGCAACCCGGTGGGCGGCGATCTCGTCGGCACGGCCACGTGGCAGGGCGTCCGCCTGCTCGACCTCCTCGCGACGGCGCGGGTCCGCGACGACGCCGACCTCGTCCTCGGTCGGTCCGTCGACGGCTTCAGCGCGGGCTTCCCGCTCGAGCTCCTCGACGACGGTCGCGACGCGATGGTGGCCTACGCCATGAACGGCGAACCCCTCCCGGTCAAGCACGGCTTCCCCGCGCGGCTGGTCGTGCCCGGGCTGTACGGCTACGTCTCCGCGACGAAGTGGCTCAAGGAGATCCGGCTGACGACGATGGACGCCGACGTGCCGTTCTGGCTCTCCCGCGGGTGGTCCGCCGACGGCACCATCGTCTCCGCTTCCCGCATCGACGTCCCGCGCGACGGTGTCCGCATCGCGCCCGGACCCACCATGGTCGGTGGCCGCGCCTGGCACCAGCATTCGGGCGTCGGGGCGGTGGACGTCAGCGTCGACGGCGGCCCGTGGGAAGCTGCCGCGCTCGCCCCCGCCATCGGGATCGACGCGTGGCGCTTGTGGTCCTGGCCGTGGACGGCCGTGGACGGACGCCACGAGCTGCGGGTGCGGATGCGGGACGTCGACGGTACGCCGCAGAGCGAGGAGGAGCACGACGTGTTCCCCGGTGCCTCGAGCGGCCTGCACCGCATCACCGTCGACGTCGGGTGAGCACCGCGCCGAGCTCAGGTCACGGGTAGCTCTCGCCGCTGTGCCGCTTGCCGTGGCACACGAGCGTGCAGCTGCCCGAGCCGACGCCGTTCGGCGTCCAGGTGAGCGTCCCGTTCGACGCGGTCACGTTGGGCGCGAAGGAGATCAGCCGCGTCATGGGCGCCGGCTCCGTACCCGTCGAGTGGATCCGGAAGTGGCACTCCGCGCACAGCGCGTTGCCGTTCCCCGCACCGGGTGTGTCGATGCTCGTGCCGGGGGTCCCGTCGCCGCCGATCCCCGCGACGTGCTTGCGGTGGTCGGGGAAGCTGGTGGCGCCGTTGCCGCCGCTGCCCGTGAACGGCGTGTCGGTGTGGCACAGGAAGCACAGGGCGAAGTCCGCGGACGAGTATGCGGCGTTACCGACCTTGAGCACTCGGTCCTCGTACTTCGCCAGCAGGATCCCGCGGTTCACCGACGTGTGCGTCGCGAGGCTGTCGCCTGGCGCCGGCAGCGGGGTGGCCGTCGCGGCGTCCCCGCTCGCGTGGCACTGCGTGCAGCGCACGGTGCTGCTCGGGGTGAGCGTCCAGAGCTTGTAGGGAGATGCTCCGGCCAGGCTCGCGGCCATCACGGCCGTCTGGTTGGTGCCCGCCGCCTCCACCGGGTGGAAGGACAGGTTGTTCGGGTTGAACTCCACCCCGGCGTCGAGCCGGTCCTGCGACGGCGGCAGGTTCGCGTTGGACAGCTGCTGCGTGTAGCCCGAGTGGCACTTGAAGCAGAGCTGGTACTCAGCGGTGATGGGGTTGGTGACCCCGTCGAGGAACGTGTACGCCGGCGTGGAGCCCGCGGCACCGTTGACGACGGCGACTCCGGACACCCCGGCTAGCGGACCCGGAGCCGTCCACGCCGTGCCGACCGGCGTGCTGGTGCTCGCGGCGTCGCTGGACTCGTGCGGGTTGTGGCAGTCGCTGCACTCGGTGTGCCTGTTGAGCACGCCGTTGAACTCGTCCGACTCCCCGAGCGTGTGGGTGGTCGGCGTCACCAGAGCGTCATGGCTGTAGTAGGACCGCGTGGCCGGGTCGTTCGCCGGGACGCTGGGGTCGGTGTACTCGCTCTTCACGTTCTGCGCCGCACCCGTGCCGTCGTGGCAGGTGAAGCACAGCTTGCTCTGCGGAGCGGTGTCCGGGAGGAGGTTCCGGGCCTGGCCCGAGTGCGCGCGGTGGCAGGTGGCGCACTGGTCGGCGGTCGCGCCGTATGGCCCGTGCGGGTTGCCGGGCGAACCGGCGGCGCGCGGGAGTGTCGTCGAGACGGCGCCTGTGACGCCGGCTGTCGAGGCGACGGTCGCAGGCGGAGGAACCACGGCGGCCTCACTCGCCCGAGCCACCCCGATCCAGAGGACCGACAGGGCACCCCCGACGACGAGGGCGGTCAGCACTCGGCGGCAGCTGGCGCGTGGCGCCTGGTCCTGCTGCTGCCGGATCATGAGGTGCTCCGGGGTCGTGGTGCGCGGTCGCCCTCGACCTCGTGGCAGACCCCTTGGGGGGCTGCCACGAAGTCTCGGGTCGTGGTGATGATGTGCCGTCGCTGATTACTTGTTGTGGCACAGGTTGCAGGTCCCGCGGTTGTCGGCACGCAGCAGGAAGCTGCCACCGGCAGAGCCGTCGGGGTTGGTGACCAGGCTCGAGTACGCCGTCGTGCCGTCTCCGGCCATGCTGGCGTTCGACCCGTGCGCAACGTGGCACTGAATGCAGTTCGGACTGCCTTCCTTACCGTTGTTGCTGCGGTGCTGGAACATGAACGTCGGGTCGCCGCTATCGGTCTTGTAGGAGCCCGAACCGGACAACAGACGCGTGTGACACGACGAGCACCACTGCGACACGTTCGCGATGAACGCAGTCGGAGCCGTACCGCTGGCCACATAGGCACCGCTGTAGTTGTGGTCGTCGACCGCCCAGTAGTTCGTGGTGGTGTAGACCTTGGTGCCGAGCGCGTCCGGGATGCCGGCGATGGAGCCTGCCGACACGAACGCGGTCGTCGTCACGTTGGCCACCGTGAACGTGGTGGTGGACGGGACGCTGACGATCACGCCCTTCGTGACGTTGTACCCAGCCGGGTTGATACCCGAGATGGTGATGGTCTGACCGGCCAGGAGACCGTGGACGTTCGCGGTCTTGTAGGTCGCATTCGTCCCGTCACCGGTGACACCGACGATGGCAGCCGGGTTCGCGAACGTGACCGTTCCACCGGTCGCGGACGCAACATTGATGTTGCGCGCCGTGAACGTGAAGTGGGTCGAGTCCGTCACCGACGCGACGTTGACCGCGACCAGAACATCGCCGCCACCCGTCGTCCCGTAGAAGGTCACGGGGTTGGTCGCCTTGAAGGTGTTCGCCGCAGAGGTCACGACCGCGTACGTGTAGGTCGTGTTGGTCCCCGAGACGACAGCACCGGTCTGCGTCACGCTCGTGACAGCAGCGCTGGGCGTGGCGATCGCTGTCCCGCCGTCAGCCACGGGCCGCAGGATGCGGTAGTTCCCGTTGCCGTGCGGGTCGTGGCACGAGGTGCACGACAGGGCGACGGATGTTCCGTCACCTGTTGCGCCGCCACCCCATGCGATGCCCGTCGCGTCGACCTGGTGGGCGGACGTCGTCGGCGCACCTGTCGTCGCTGCAGGGATGCTGGACACGATCGCGCCGTTCTTGACGACCCCGCTGCCCGAGCCGATCAGGGCGTACGAGAAGCCGCCACCGCGCAAAGCACCGGCAGCTGCACCTCGGTTGCCCGGAGAGGTGAGGCTGTAACCGACACCGTTCTTGACGTCGGTCGAGGCACCCGTCACTCCTCCTCCGTGACACGTGTAGCAGCCCGCGGACTCCGCCGCACCCGTGAGCAGGTAGGCACCCTGCGCGGTGTGCGCACGGTGACAGCCGGCGCACCGGTCGACGGTCGAGTTGCCTGATGTGGAGACGTGGGGTCCGTTGTCAGCAGACGCAGGTACTGCGCCGGCGACGCCGAAGGCCAGAGCGACCGCGCTCCCAGCTAGGAACCAGGACAGTCGTCTCACCACGTCACCTCCTTTCCGTTGTTCTGGCTTTCACCAGGATGTGAATTCTGCTGAGCCTCACCGGAGCGAGCGTCGCTCCGCCCTCACCTCTCCTTCCACGGCCCTAGTAGCTCCACACCTGGACGCGGCCGTTCTCGCGGTCGGTGATGTAGACGTTGGATCGGGTGTCGGCGGCGATCCCGTTGGGGTACGCGAAGAGGCCGTCGGCCACTCCTTCGTCCCCGAACGCGCCGACGAAGGTGACGGTGTTCGACCCGACCTCGCCGAGCCGGTAGACGTGGACCGACTGGTTGGTGGTGTCGACGACGTAGAAGCGGCCGCTGTCGTCCGTGGCGACGCCGCGGGGCAGTCCGAGGTCGCCCTCGCCGATCCCGCGGTTCACCGATGCGACGACGTCGCCGGTTGTCGAGAACGCGAGCGCGCGACCGTTGTTGCTGTCGGCCACCAGCGCCATGCCGTTGCTGTCGATCGCGATGCCGTTGGGGAACGACATGGCCATGTCGGTCGGCTTGAGGGTCCGGACCAGGGCACCGGACTGGTCGAGCACCAGGATCCGGTGCGTCGTCCCGCCGACGTCGGTCACGTACAGCTGGCCCGCCGCGTCGAACGCGAGACCCAGCGGCGCCCAGCGGCCGACTGCGGCGGCCGGCTTGACGGCCCGCTGGTAGACGCCGTCGGCGTTGTACACGTATATGGCCGCGGTCACGCGGTCGCTGACGTACACGTCGCCACTCGTCGGGTTGATCGCCACGTACACGGGCACGTGCGAGGGCCCCGTGGACGTCGGCGGTGTGAGGGTGGCGGTGAGCTGCCCGTCGTGGTCGAAGGCGAGGACGGTGCGATCGCCATCGCTCTGCGTGACGTAGATGCGCTCGCCGTCCGGTGTCACGGCGACGCCGAGCGGCTGGTTCACGCCGTAGATGCTGTACGAGTAGTGCGGCATCGACTCCTGGGCCAGGAGCGGCAGCGCGGAGATCGGCTTCCGGGTGATCAGGTACCAGGCGAAGATCGCCGCCACCAGCGCCACGAGGACGAGGATCGCCGTGAGGGCCATGAGCTGCCGCTTGCGGCGGCGGGTCATCGCGGCCGTGAGCTCAGGCGCGGTCTCGTCGAGGAGCAGCGTGGTCGCTTCGGGGCTGCTGTCGGTCGTGCTCATGTGACTACTTCCCTGCTGGTGTCGTGATCGCGGCAGGACCAGCCGCAGCGTGGCTCTCGCCCTCGAGCCGGGCCAACGCCGTCGTCGCGGCCGCATTGCCGGGGTCCTCGACCAGTGCCTTCGAGTACCACCCGGCCGCGCCCGCACGGTCCGACGTCGTCTCGGCGATGAGACCGAGGCCGAGCATCGCGTCGAGTGCGACAGGTCCCGTGGTCAGCGCCGCGAGTCGGGTGCTGGCGTCCGCCGGCCGCTGCTCGCAGAAGTCGACCATCGCGCCGGCGTACTCCGCCTGGGCGGCGAGCGTCAGGTTCGTGTAGGCGGTGCGCAGCGCGGCGTAGGGCTCGCACCATCCGGTGGGCACCATGAGGAGCGCCTTGCGGAGGACCTCGACAGCCTTCTCGTTCGCGTCCTGCTGGAGGTGCACGGTGCCCAGGAGGTACAGCGCGTCGGCGTCGGCGCCGTCCATGGCCAGCGCCTTCAGGAGCTCCTTCTCGGCGGTCGGGAGCGCGCCCTGGGTCGCCGCGATGGAGCCGAGGTAGTAGTGCGCCGCCTCGACCTGCGGATCGATGTTGGAGAACTCGGCGGACTTCGATGCCGCGGTGATCGACGTGAACGCCTTTGCAGCGGCGTCGAGGTCGCCCTGCTCCATGAGGGCGGTGCCGCGCCCGATGAGCGCGGCGCTGTTGCCCGGCAGTGCCTTGAGGACCTCGTCGTACTGGATCATCGCGTCGTCGACGCGGCCAGCCGACCGATAGGTGGCGGCCAGCTGGAGGCGCAGGGCCACCTGCTGCGGAGCGGCGCGCACGGCGTCCTCGGCAGCTGTGATCTGGCGCTCGCTGAGCGCGGGCCCGGCGTCGACGCGCTGACCGAGCACGTACGCGACGCCGAACAGGACGAGCAGCACGGCCAACGCGATGGCCGCCCACCTGATCAGGCGGGACAGCGTCCGCTCGGAGATCCCCTCGACTCGTGCCAGTGCAACCATGGGCTCGTACGCCCCCATTCTTCATGCCGACCCTGCGGGCGGACCTGCATGGCCGGACTCGTCAGGAGGCCCCCGACCTCCGCCTTCATCGTCGTCCGACGCAGGTGCGGGGCCCATCCACCGTCGGGTAGAGGCGGGGTACAACTCCTGGGACGCCTGGGTGCCGTCCGATCCGTACCCGGTCGTTCCGCACGGGGCGTACGGGTGCGCGGGCGCCTACCAGGCGGAGTCGGGAGTGGCCGCGACGTAGGCGTTGGCCATCTCACGCGCCGCGGCGAGGCCGTCCCACGCGCCGATCATCAGGGCGGTCCGCCCCCGCGCCCACGCCACGGTGCCCTCGGCGGTGCCGTCGACGATCGCCTCGTGGATGACCTGGTCGCCGAGGTCGCCGGCCGTCGCCTTGGTGCCGCGGGTCCACACCTGCTGGAACCCGAGCAGGAACTGGCCGCAGGAGCCGAGCGCGACGTCGTCCGCGCACCGGAAGCGGAAGACGGTGCCCATGTTCTTGCCGTTCCGCGTGATGATGCGCGCGGTCACACCGGAGATGTACCGGGGCGCGTCGGGGCTCACCGACGTCGTCATCGACGACTCGAGCTCGAGCAGCTGGGCGGCGACGGCGTACTGGTAGCCGGTCATCGGCGACAGCGCCGACTCCGGGAGGGCGACAACGGTGCCTGCTGCGCTCGGTGTCACGGCCGAGATCGACGGGCTCTGGCTCCCGGTCGCCCCGGTGCTCGCGCTCGGGCTCGCGCTCGACGACGGCTCGGCGGACGCAGGTGCGCCGGACGAGGTGGCGGACGGCGTCGCCGTGGGGCTCGGGCTCGCGCTGCTCCCGCCGCTCGAGCAGCCGGCCACCAACACGAGGGCAGCCGCGACCGCGGCCGTGGTGCGAGCACGGTGCATGAGGTCTCCCCGGGCGAACGGCGTTCGGCGAGCGGAGCCGACGCTACGCCGCGATCCATGGAGATTCTCGCTGGCGCACCCGCGGCCGCACCCGAGCCGTCCGCGAATAACAGTCGAGATGCACGTGAACCGGTGCAGTTTTGCGTGCATCTCGACTGTTACTCGAGCTCGTCCCCAACGACGACAGGGCCCGGCATAAGCCGGACCCTGTCGTCATGTGTGGAGCTGAGGGTCCCCTACTGACGGCTCCGCCGCCAGCGGGGGCCCATGAGTCCCGTGCGTCCACACATGACGACAGGGCCCGGCATGAGCCGGACCCTGTCGTCATGTGTGGAGCTGAGGGGACTCGAACCCCTGACCCCCTCGATGCGAACGAGGTGCGCTACCAGCTGCGCTACAGCCCCTTGCGGTGCGGACAGGGTAGCAAGCGGACGGGGGGCTCCCCAAACCGGGAGCGAGCCGACCGGACGGGTGCGATCAGCCGTTCGCGGCGCGGCGCCAGGCCGGCAGGTCGACGCCGGTGCGCGGGTCCTCGAGCAGCGTGTCGAGGTCCTCGGCGTCGCCGAGCGCCTCGATCGCGACGTCGTCGTCGACGAACCGGTCCGCGTACGTCTGCGGCTCGACGAGGACGCCGGCGCGTACGGCGGGATCGCGCGGCACGGCGATCTCGAACGTCTCGACGCGCATGCCGTCGTCGCCGCCCGTGGACTCGGTGGCGAGCGTCTCGCGCGCCTGCGCGACCATCGCCGCGCCCGACCAAGATCCCGGAGTCGTGAGGTCGATGACCCGCGGCATCCGGGTGGCACGAGGGGCGGTGACGTAGGTGGGAAGCGTGGTGGGGACCGGGTGCCACGCGTCGTCGCGAACCGCGGCGGGAGCGGCGACCGGCTCGGCGACGCGCGCCGGCTCGGCCATGGGGGCGGGATCGACCATGCGGCCGCCGCGGCGGGCCAGACCCTCGGCCGCTCCGTAGCGCGCCTCCGCGGCCCGCGCAGCCTCCGCCAGGGTGCTGCGGCGGTCGCGGCGGCGGCGGAGGTTCTCGGTCCGTGCGACCTGACGGCGTGCGGTCACGAAGAAGGCGATCACGAGGGTCGCGGGAACGGCGATGGTCCACATCGGGATGCGCTGGAGCAGCGCGACCACGATGGTGACGAGCAGGAGGCCGGCGAGGGCCGCGAGGACACGACGTCGACGTGCTGCCGCCTCCGCTGCCGGGGAGAGGCTGGGGCCGGACACGCTCACCTGGGTGTCGTGGGCAGCGGCGGGCCGGCCCGGCATCATCACCTCGCGCTGCGAGACGGTGCCGAGCGCGGTGGTGGCGTCGCGGCGCAGGGTGCCCATGGCGCGCGCGAACCGGTCCGCCGACTTCGACTCCTGGGCCTCGTCGTGCCGACGCAGCCACATGGGGATCAGGACGAGAGCCCACATGCCGACGATGACGGCGTAGATGACTCCGGTTCCCACGTTGGCGAGGCTACGGGCGTATGCGGTTGTGATCACGGACCTCAGGCGTCACACGCAGTGGGCGTGTCGCGGGTCACAGGATGTACGTCGCTCAGCGGACGCCCTGGGTCGCATGCCAGCGCGCGACAAGGCCGCCGGGGACCTCGTCCGACGTCAGCGCGAACGAGAGATGGTCGCGCCACGCGCCGTCGATGTGGAGCAGCGCGGGCCGCAGGCCTTCGGGCCGGAAGCCGAGCTTCTCCACCACGCGACGCGACGCGACGTTCTCCGGGCGGATGTTGATCTCGACCCGGTGCAGGCCCATCGCGAAGCAGTGGTCGGTGGCCAGCGCGACCGCCGTGGGCATGATCCCGCGACCCGCGACCCGTTGGTCGATCCAGTAGCCGACGTGCACCCCGCGCAGCGACCCCCACGTGATTCCGCCGACGGTCAGCTGCCCGACGAGCTCGTCGTCGTAGGTGACGACGAACGGCATCACCCGGCCGTCACGTGCCTCGGCTCGGAGTCGCCGAACCATGGCGGAGAAGGTCGGGGCGACGTCGACAGCCGGCTCCGGGCTCGTGGCCTCCCACTGCCGCAACCACTCGGCGTTGCGGGCGCGCACCTCGCGCCAGGCGTGGGAGTCGCGCAGCCGCAACGGGCGCAGCCCCACGCGGCCGTCGCGCAGGACGATGGGCCACCCGGCGGTCACGAGCTCACCGCGTGGTCACCACCGCCGCGGATCTGGTCGACGGCGTGCCCGAGCAGCGGCTCGAGCACGCGCAACCCGTCCCGCACCGCGCCCGTGGATCCCGCGAGATTGACGATGAGCGTGGATCCGGCGAGCCCGCAGACCCCTCGGGAGAGTGCGGCCGTCGGCACGCCCGCAGCGAGCCCGGCCGTGCGGATCGCCTCGGCGATCCCGGGCACGGGGCGCGTGACGATGGCCGAGGTGTGCTCGGGGGTGACGTCCGTGGGGGCGAGACCGGTGCCGCCGGTGGTGACGACGACGTCGTAGCCCTCGTGCACGGCGGACAGCAGGACGCTCTCGATCTCCGGTCCGTCGGGCACCACCGCGGGACCGGACACCGTGAACCCGGCTCGGGTGAGACCCTCCACGAGGACCGGGCCGGACAGGTCGTCGTACACCTCGGCCGCGGCTCGCGTGGACACCGTGACGACGAGGGCGCGCTTCACGACGTCGCCTCTCGCTGCCAGTGGCCGGATCGCCCGCCGCGCTTCTCCTCGACCCGGACGTCGGTGATCGTCGCTCCCTTGTCCATCGACTTCACCATGTCGATCAGGGCGAGCGCGGCCACGCTGACGCAGGTGAGCGCCTCCATCTCGACGCCCGTGCGGTCCGCGGTGCGGACGGTGGCGGTGATGGCGACGTGGTCGTCGTTGACGACGAGGCCGACGTCGACGCCGTGGATGGCTATCGGGTGGCAGAGCGGCACGAGGTCCGGTGTGCGCTTGGCCGCCTGGATCCCCGCGATCCGGGCGACGGCGATCGCGTCGCCCTTGGGGACGACGCCGGAGCGCAGCGCCTCGATCACGGCGGCGGAGACGAGAAGGCGGCCGCTCGCCGTGGCCTCGCGCACCGTGACGTCCTTCGTGCTGACGTCGACCATGCGAGCCGCGCCGGAGGAGTCAAGGTGCGTGAAACCCTTGTCGCTCATGGCGATCAGACCTCGTCGAGCCGCAGGACGGCGACCGCCGTGCCGGTCTTGACGTCGGTGACGTCCTCGGGCACGACGACGAGGGCGTTGGCCCGCGCGAGCGCCCCGAGCATGTGCGAGCCCTGGCCGCCGGCGGGCCGCACGACGTAGCGCCCGTCCTCGACCTCGAGGTGACCGCGCGCGAACTGCCGCTTGCCCGCGGGCGAGTGCAGTGGCTCGGCGAGCACGGCGCGGACCACTGGGCGGTAGATGGCCTCGTGGCCGAGCATCCGCCGGATCACCGGCCGTACGAAGACCTCGAACGAGACGTAGGCCGAGACCGGGTTCCCGGGGAGGGTGAAGATCGGGGTCGAGTCCGGGCCGAGGGTGCCGTGACCCTGCGGCATCCCGGGCTGCATCGCCACCTTGCAGAACTCCACCGTGCCCAGGCGCGACAGCACGGCCTTCACCGTGTCGTACGCACCGGCGCTGACGCCGCCGGTCGTCACGATGAGGTCGGCGCGCACGAGCTGGTCCTCGAGCGCGGCGAGAAGGGTCGTGGCGTCGTCGGGGATCGGTCCGACGCGGTAGGGGATGGCGCCGGCCTCCTGCACGGCAGCGGCGATCGTGACGCCGTTGCTGTCCGGGATGAGTCCCGGAGCGAGGGCGCCGCCCGGCTCCACGAGCTCGTTGCCGGTCGAGAGGATCACGACGCGCGGACGAGGGTGCACCAGGACGCGGCCGCGGCCGACCGCGGCGAGGAGCGAGATGTCGCGCGGGCCGAGGACCGTGCCGGAGACGGCGACCACGTCGCCGAGCGAGACGTCGTCGCCGCGACGACGCACGTTCGCGCCGCGCGCGATGTCGCGGGTGATCTTCACCTCGGGCATCCCGCCGTCGGTCCACTCGACCGGGACGACCGCCTCGGCGCCCTCGGGGAGGGGAGCGCCGGTCATGATGCGGATCGCCGAGCCCTCGCGCACCTCGACGCTCGCGCGATAGCCGGCGGGCACGTCGTCGATCACGCGCAGGGTGACGGGTTTTCCGTCGCTCGCGGCCTTGAGGTCGGACGCCTTGACGGCGTAACCGTCCATCGACGCGTTGTCGAAAGGCGGCAGCGGCCAGGGGGCCGTGACGTCCTCCGCGAGCACGCAACCACGCGCCTCGAGCAGCGGGACGTCGAGCGCGGACAACGGCACGACACCGGCCAGGACCGACTGCAGGTGTTCCTCGACGCTGCGCACGCCCCGACCCTACGGCGTTCGCGCAATCATGGGTGCGTGACGTTGCCGCAGCAGGATCCCGAGAGCGTGCGCGAGGCCAAGAGGGTGCTCCGACGCGAGCTGCGCGAGCGCCGAGGCGTGCGGTCCGAGGCGGATCGTCGCGCCGTCGACTCGGCGCTCGCCGTCCGCGCGGGCGAGATCCCCGAGATCGCGGCGCTCGTGGACGACCCGGCGTCGGGCTGCCTGTCGGCGTACGCGTCGTTCGGGACCGAGCCCGGCACGGTCGCCCTCCGCGCGCTGCTCGCCCTGTCGGGCGTCCGGGTGCTGCTGCCGGTCATCGAGAGCGTCGGCACCCTGGGGTGGGCGTGGGACACCGGCGATGCGGTGCCCCGCGCGGGCTCGGGCTCGCTCGCGATCCCGGAGCCGACGGGTCCGATCGTGGGGTACGGCGGGGCGGGACTGCTCGACCTGGGCTGCCGCACCGTCCTGGTCCCCGCCCTCGGCATCGGGTACGACGGCCGTCGGATCGGGCAGGGCGGCGGCTACTACGACCGCCTCTTCGCCGAGCTCGACGGCGACCTCCGGCCACCGCCGCGGCTCGTCGCGGTGGTGCACGCCGACGAGCTGCTCGAGCACGTGCCGGGCGAGGAGCACGACCACGCCGTCGACGCCGTCCTCACCCCCTCGTCCTACTTCCGCTTCCACTGACCCGCGCCGCGCCTCTCCTCCTCCCCCTCTCGAGTTACTGCCCGAAACCCCCATTTCTGGGCCGCGAAACCGGGGCTTCGGGCAGTAACTCGCGGAGGTGGGTGGGGGCCGAACGCTGGTGCGGGTGGTGGTCCGCGTTGTCTAGGGTCGGGGGATGCGTGAGCTCTCGCCCGGGTGGGCCACCGATCTCGCGGTGCTGCTGCACGCCGGGTCGACCGTCGAGGACCGCGGCGATCACCTCGTCGTGCGCACGCCGCACAGCCCCCTGTTCCACTGGGGGAACTGCCTGCTGGTGACCGACGACGAGGCCGTCGACGACGCGACGCGCTGGGTCGCGGCGTTCCACGAGGCCTTCCCGGACGCGGGCTGGATCTCCGTCGGGCTCACCAGCATGCCGGCGGACGGCAGCGCGTGGGCCGAGCACGGCGTGACCCTCGAGCTCGACGAGGTGCTCACCACCGGGCGCCTCCCGCGGCAGACACCGGCACCGAACGGGTACGAGTTCCACCGACTGTCCAGTGACGACGACTGGGAGCAGCAGGTGATCCGCGACCTCGCGGACAACGAGCGCACCGGCAAGCACGAACCCGAGTCGCACGAGCGGTTCGTGCGGGACCAGCACGTGCCGCGGCACGAGATGTGCGAGCGCGACGTCGCCGCCTTCTTCGGCGCATTCCACGAGGGCACGCTGGTGGCAGACCTCGGGATCGTCGTGTGCGGCTCGAGGGCGCGCTACCAGAACGTCGGCACCGATCCCGACCATCGCGAGCGAGGCCTTGCCTCGCACCTCCTCGGTCTCGCCGCGTCATGGGCCGCGGACCGCGGCTGCGACTCCTGGGTCATCGTCACCGAGGCGACGAACCCGGCCGGTCGCGTCTACCGCCGGGCCGGCTTCGAGCCCGACACCGCCAACGTCCAGGCGTACCGCCCGCCCCCGCGCTGACCCACCCCGCGACGACCGCGCGAGTTACTGCCCGAGACCCCGGTTTCGGAGCGGCGAAAGGGGGGTTTCGGGCAGTAACTCGCGGATCAGGGCCAGGTGCCGTCGTTCGGGGTCTCGTCGAGGGGGCCCTCCGTGCGGCAGTCGGCGGAGCGGTACGACGTCGGCATCCGCGGGTAGACGACCGCGGCGTAGCGCGCGGCGAGCGCCCGGGCGGTTGCGGGCGACGCGCCGAGCGCCTGCGCCACGAGCACGTCGCGCTGCATCGCGCGGCACTCGGTGTCGGACTCGTCGAGAACCCCGGTCAGGTGCACGGCCTCGTGGGTGAGCACATGGAGAGCGACGAGCTGGTCGAGCGGTGCCGCGCGCTTGGCCGCGTCGTCGGCCTTCCAGAACGCGGCGAGCCGTTGGCAGGACTCGTACGAGACCATCGCCGCACCGGAGGGTCGACCGTCGACGTCGAACTCGACGTGACCGAGCTCGGCGCCCGCGTACGTGAACGTCTCACCGAGCCGCTGGCAGTGGACTCCCGCCGACCCCGGCGCGACCGAGCGCGACGCCGCGGAGAACGCCTGCTCGGCGCTGACCCACTGCCGCTCGCTCCAGCCCAGGAGGAGAAGGGGTACGGCGAGGAGCCCGATCCCGATCCAGGGCACCCGTCGCCGTACGACGCCGCGGAACAGCAGCCACCCGGCCCACCCGGCCAGGGCGACCACGAGCACCTGGCGCAGACCCATGCCTCAGGGATCGACGCCAACCGCAGCCGCCTTGACCCCGGCTGGGTCACCCGGGCTTGAGCAGGAGGCGATCGGTCGTGGCGGCATCGACCGCCGCGACCGTGAACGGGAACGGGAACGTCGTGCCCTCCTGCCAGGCGTCGAGCTGGTCGACGTAGTTCCGGTTGTAGGTGTGCCCGCTGTTGCCGGTCAGGTTCACCCACGTCGACCGGTCGAGATCGCCGAGGTCGAGCATCATCCGCATCGAGGGCACCCAGTCGACCGCATAACCGTCGGGCACCGACCAGCCGGTCGCGTTCACGATCGAGTCACCGCCCGAGGTCGTGACGGGCCCACGGTTGAACAGCGCCTCGATGGGCTTGATCCCGGACTTGCCGAGGGTCTGGTTCTCGATGAGCAGCGTGTGCAGCTCGCCCCAGCTCCACCCCGTGGGGTCGTTGCCCTGCAGCCCGGTGAGCTCGTCCGCCGCCTCGTCGAGGGCCCGCACGACGGCGTCGTCGCGCGTCTCGGTGGCCGGCGTGCGCCGTGTCGTCCCACCACGCGTCGTCCGGCTGGTCCCACAGGTCGCGCACGACGGTGAACCAGCGGTCGCCACCGTCGGGCAGGTAGTCCGCCGGCAGCTCGTCGCCGAAGGTGTCGAGGAGCAGGTTCCGCCAGAAGGCGTTGAAGTACGCGGCGGCGCCGAGTCGGACGGCTGGCGGAAGTCCCACCCGTCGAAGAGCGTGATGGCGCCGACGGCGGCGCCGGTCACGGCCGCGTCCTGCACCTTCGGCACGAGGAACGCGGCGTTCTCGTTCCACGAGTCGAACTGGATCTCGCGCATCCGGTCGGCCGTCATCGTGCGGCCCTCCGTGGTCGCGAGCGTGACGAGGTCCACGATGCGCTGGCTGCGCGCGCCGTACGACCAGTCGTCGGTGAGGAAGTAGGGGTAGTCCTCGTAGACCGAGGCCTGGTTCGCCGTGACGACCCAGCCGTCCTCCGGGTCGCGCACCCAGGGCAGCGCGTCGAAGGGGATGTAGCCCGACCACGTCTGCTTCGGGTCCCAGCCCAGTGCCGGGTACTTGCCGTCGTAGCCGGTGCGGATCGGGATCCGGCCGGGTGTCTGGTAGCCGATCGTGCCGTCGACCGAGGCGAAGATGAGGTTCTGCGCCGGCACCTCGAAGAGCTCGGCGGCGTCGCGGAACTCCTCCCAGGTCTGCGCCGTGTTGAGCCGGGAGACGGCGTCCATCGTGCGGCCAGGGGTGAGCGCGGTCCACCGCAGCGCCACGGCGTAGCCGTCGCCGCGCGGCGGCGCGACGACGCCGTTCGGCGCGACCTGGCCGACCGTCGTGAGCTCGTCCGACGCGTCGCAGACGAGCGGTCCGTGCTCGGTCTCGCGCACGGTCACGGTCACGTCGTCGCCGCCCGCGACCTTGATGACCTCGGTCGCGCTTCGTGAGCTTCTTCGTCGCGGTTCCGACGACGTAGGTGTCGCCGACGACCTTCTCCAGGTAGAGGTCCGTGACGTCGGGCCCGAGGTTCGTGAAGCCCCAGCCGATGGTCTGGTTGTGGCCGATGACGACGCCGGGCACGCCGGAGAACGTGTAGCCGGCCATGTCGTACGGGCACGCGTCGGAGACGATGCGGCAGTGCAGACCCATCTGGTACCAGAGGCTCGGCATCATCGGGGCGAGGTGCGGGTCGTTGGCCAGCAACGGCTTGCCCGTCTCGGTCATGTCGACCCGCGACCACCCAGGAGTTCGACCCGATGCCCGGTCCCGACGGGTCCCAGGAGCCCGTCGAGCGAGCTCAGCGCAGAATTCGCCTGGTCGAGCACCGCGGCCGTCCCGTCCGGCAGCACCGGCAGCTTGGTCGCCGCGCTGGAGCTCGACCCGCGACTCGCCGTCGGGTCCCACACCCCGTCGACGACCGCGCCCGAGTTCACGATCGGTCGGTGCCGCAGGTAGGGGTACGGCGGGTACAGCTGCGCGGTGCGGGCCCGCCCGACCGCGTCACTGATCACCGAGCGGTAGATCTCGTCCTGCATGTTGCCGCGCAGGTCCCAGGCCATCGCCTTGAGCCAGCTCACCGAGTCGACCGGCGTCCACGGCTCGATCGTGTACGACGAGTTCTGCAGCCCCAGCACGGCGTACTCGAAGGAGGCGGTGGCGCCGGAGTGGTCGGCGAGGTAGGCGTTGACGCCGCTTCGTGTAGGCGTCGAGGTTGCGCCGCGTCTCGGCGGAGAGCAGCGGCGAGCTCCTTCTCGGCGACCCGGCGCCACCCGGAGATGCGCAGGAACTTGTCGGTCTCGATCTGGCTCTTGCCGAACATCTCCGAGAGCCGGCCCGCGGTGATGTGGCGACGGAAGTCCATCTCCCAGAACCGGTCCTGCGCGTGCACGAAGCCCTGCGCGAAGAACAGGTCCTCCGGGGTGTCGGCGTACACGTGCGGGATGCCGCGCTCGTCGCGCAGCACGTCGACGGTGCCGGTGAGGCCCGCCAGCGTGATCTCCCCGGAGGTCTGCGGGAACGAGCGCCGGACCGTCCAGACCGTGAGCGACGTCGCGACCACGACGAGGACGAGCAGGACGATGCCGATGATGCCGAGGACCTTGCCGAGTCTGCGCACGGGCACAGGGTAGGGGCGAAGTGCCGCTCAAGCGGTCGCGATCGACACTGCGACCTCGTACGCCGCGGCTGCCGCGGCGACGCACACCGTGACGGAGAGCGCCCCGTAGCCCAGTGCCCGCCACGACCGGGACGCCCGCGAGGTGCCCGGCGGCGCCACCGCGAGGTCGAGCACCTGCGCGGCGAAGCCGCCGAACGTGGTGAGCGAGCCGCAGAAGCCGGTGCCGACGAGGGCGAGCAGCGCGGGTGCGGACGCCGGCCCGCCGGTCACCACGAGATGCCCGACCAGCGCACCCGAGACCGCCGACCCGACGACGTTGACGACCCACGTGCCCCAGGGCCACGCCGACGCCATCGCGCGTTCGACGGCGAAGCGCACCGGCGCACCCACCGCCGCCCCGAGCGCGACGCACAGGACCACGACCGGGCTCACAGCTCCTCGTCCTCTCGCAGGTCGATCGGCGCAGGGCCGAAGAACTGCGCACCGAGGGCGCGGCCGGCGAGGACCAGCGCGACGCCGAGCAGCACTGCCGGCGGCGTACGCGCCGGCCGCGCCAGTGCGCCGGCGTCGAGCAGGCCGTACGTCTCCACCGAGAACGTCGAGAACGTCGTGAAGCCGCCGAGCACTCCGCTGGCGAGCAGCGGGCGGGCGAGCCTCGCCCAGCGCGGTCGGGTGGCCGTCCAGGCGTCGTGGCGCGTGTCGACCCAGTCGAGCAGCACACCGAGCACGAGGCAGCCGAGCAGGTTGGTGACGAACGTCGCCCACGGCCAGGTCGCGAGGTCGGAGTGCGGGACCGCGATCGAGATCGCGGCACGCGCGAGAGCTCCGACCACTCCGCCGACCGCGACCGCCGCGAGCTCGTCGCGCCCCACCGTGGTCACGCCGCGAGAGTAGCGATCAGGCGTCGCGGCGCAGGAACGAGACCACCTCGACGACCAGGAACGCGAGCAACCACACCGCGAACACGCCGAGCGCCGCCCACCCGACGGCGTAGTACTGATCGCCCCCGAAGTCGAACGAGCCGGTCTCGCTCCACCGGCTCGCCGTGCTCCACGGCAGGATCTTGACGAGCCAGTCCACCCGGTCGCGCAGCAGCGCGCCCAGGATCTGCTCGACGATGAGCCCCGAGACGATGGGCACGGCGATGCCGACAGCGGTCTGGCGGGTGATCCCGGCGAGCGCGAACGCGGACAGCGCGAACATCACGACGTACACGCCTCCCCGCACCAGGTACGTGGTGTCCGGCGCGACGAGACCGGCAGGCGGAGTGAGGTAGCCGCGCAGCGCGACCCCGACCCAGCTGCCGACGTAGGAGACCAGGGCCACCAGGACGGCGGACAGGACGACCCAGGCGAGCTTCGAGACGAGGATCGAGACCCGCTGCGGGAACGCGGTGAGCGTGAGGCGGATCAGCCCGAAGCGGTACTCCTGCCCGATGCACTGGGCCGCGATGACGGCGGCGAAGACCGCCGTGAGGGTGAGCGGGATGCCGAACGCCCCGTACCACTGGACGAGCTCAGGCCGTCGCCGAGCGGTTCGCCGCTGTCCGAGTACTGGGTGACGGGAGAGGCGATGAGGTACGCGAGCCCGGCCGCCACCAGGAACGCGAGCACCAGGCTGATCTTCGTGGAGCGGACGGTGGAGACGCGTACCCACTCGTAGCGCAGGGCCGCGATCACGCCGACTCCCCCGTCCGGAACTGCTGGTCCCCGCTGGTGAGCTCCAGGAACGCCTCCTCCAGCCACGCCGTACGCCGGGTCAGCTCCCGGACGCCCATCCCGGCGCGGAACGCGATGTCGCCCACCCGGTCGGTGTCGCTGATCGGTATCGGCAATCCGTCGGCACCCTCGACCGTGGCCGCGATCCCTTCTGCCGCGAGGGCTGCGGCGAGGGCCGACGGATCGGTGCATCGGACGAGGACGTCGTTGCGCGTGCTGCGCGCGACGAACGCGGCCATCGACTCGTCGGCCACCATGCGCCCGGCCGCGATCACGACGAGGTGCTCGGCCATCTGCTCCATCTCGGAGAGCAGGTGGCTGGAGACGAAGACGACGTTGCCCTGGGCGGCGTAGTGCCGCAGGAAGTCGCGCAGCCACTGGATCGACTGGGGGTCGAGGCCGTTCGCCGGCTCGTCGAGCAGCAGCACCTTCGGCTGGGCGAGGATCGCGCCGGCGAGACCGAGGCGCTGCCCCATGCCGAGCGAGAAGCCCGACGGTCGCTTGCGCGCCACCGGGTCGAGACCGACGAGGCGGATCACCTCGTCGATACGACTCGACGGCACCGACGCCTCCGTGGCCAGCAGCCGCAGGTGGTTGCGCGCGCTGCGCGACGGGTGGAAGAACTTCGCGTCGAGGTGCGCGCCGACGATCCGGGTGACGTGCCGGTGGCCCGTGAGCGGCTTGCCGTCCCAGAGCGTGCTGCCGTCGCCCCGGTCGAGGCCGAGCATGAGGCGCATCGTCGTCGACTTGCCGGCACCGTTGGGGCCGAGGAAGCCGGTGACGACCCCCGGCTCGAGCGAGAACGACAGCTGGTCGACGGCTCGTGTCGCGCCGTAGCTCTTGCCGAGCCCGATGGCTTCGACGCCCATCGTCACCTCCTGGTAGGAGGTCCGACCCTAGGGGACACGGCGTGCGCGCGGCCGACGTTGTGCACGCCTCAGGGCATCTGGCGGCTGAAGATCTCGTCGATCTCGTGCCGGTCGGCCTCGCTGATCGCGTCGCTGCGCATCTGGTCCCAGAGCGCGCGCAGCTCGTCGATCGTGTCCGGCGTCAACGCCGGGTTCGGGTGGGTGATGGTTCCCATGTCGTTCACCTCCTGTCGAACTCGTGTCGTTGCGTCCTGCCACCTACAACATCCGCGGGGCACGTCTCCATCCGGTTCTGCCGGTGTTGCGACGAGGTGAACATCACGCAGGCTGTCTGTGGTGCGCGTCACACCACGCGGAACCGCCGAGCGTGGGCGCGCGTCCCAGGCACCGGCGACAGCAGGATCGGACCGACTGACCGAGCCCGGACCCGACGGAGGTGGACGGCGTGCGACTCGCGATGAGGGCCACGGCGTCGGTCTCGCTCCTCGCCGTGCTCGGCCTCGCGCTGGCCTCGTGCGCGACCGAGGATCCGCCCGGCGGCCCCGGCACCGGACCCGGGTCGGTCTCCTCGGCACCGGGCGGCCAGCCGCGCGAGCCCACGATGGAGCCCTTCGCCCTCATCGGCTCGTGGGTCGTGTCGCTCGCCGACGGCGAGGAGCTCGGGGCGGTGCTGCGCATCGGGCCGTCCGACCTGTCGCTCTGGCGCGGGTGCGGCCACTCGTCCGGGACGTGGAGCGCGAACCACCACGGCCTGTTCGTCGGCGAGATCACCAGTCCCGGCCCGGGCTGCCCGCGGGACACGACGCCGCCGTACAACGTGCCGTGGCTCTCCGACGTCGTGCGCTACGTCTCCGTCCAGACCGGCTGGGCCCTGCTGCGCTCGGACGGGACGATCGCGGCCCGGCTGGCGCCGGGTGGCGCGCCCACCCCCGTGCCCGACGTCATCGCCTCGGCGGCGGACCCGCCGGTCGCCACCGACGAGTTCCTGGCGGCGCACGCGTTCCCGCTCCCGCTGCGGAGCGGGTTGCGGCCCGCCACGCACGACCGGCTGGTGGGCTCGTGGCTCGCGGTGGTGCCCTCCTCACGTCCCTCCGAGCTCGCCCCGCCGGGTCTCACGCTGGAGGACTCGGGCGACTACGTCGGCTCCGACGGCTGCAACTCGTCCTCCGGCCGCTGGGCCGTCGGCGACGGCGGCGCGATCGTGGCGACCTGGGGTGCCACGACGCTCATCGGGTGCGACAACGTCGACGCTCGGGCGTGGCTCGCCACCGCGGCGTGGGCCGCGTTCGACGGCGACGTCCTCGTGCTCGTGGACCGCGCGGGGAAGGAGACCGGTCGGCTCACTCACGCCTGACGCGCGCGAACCCGCGACACCGTGGGTACGAAGGACGAGCGGCCCTCGGGTCGACGCCGGGTCAGCCGACGCCGAAGCGGCGCGGCTCCTGGCCGCGGGTGTCCGTGGTCACCGAGAAGACGGCTCCGGCGTCGGGCTGCTCGGCGGTCGCCTCACGACGCGCCGTCGTCACGAACAGGGTGGCGAGGTCCGGGACCGCCGAACGCGCACGACGTCACGTTGGCCACGGGCAGCTCGACGCGCGCGACCTCGCGACCCGAGGGCTCGAAGCAGCGCACGTACGGCGTACCCCAGAGCGCGATCCACAGCCGTCCCTCGGCGTCGACCGCCATCCCGTCCGTGAGGCCGGGTACGTCGCCGAGCTCGAACGCCGTGCGCCGGCCCGTGGCGCTGCCCGTCGCCGCGTCGAAGTCGTAGCGGTCGACCCGGCGCAGCGGCATGTCGACGTGGTACATCGCGTCACCGGACGGGCTCCAGCCCATGCCGTTGGTGACGGTGAGGCCGTCCGTCACCAGGGTGACGGCCCCGGCGGTGTCGACGCGCAGCAGCCGCCCGGACCCGGACCTCTTGTCACGGTCGACGTGCATCAGCCCGGCGAACAGCCACCCGCCCGGTGAGACCTGGCTGTCGTTGATCCGCAGCCCGCCCGTGGGGTCGGTCTCGGCGAGCGACGTCCACGCGCCGGGCTCGCCCGTCAGGACCGTCGTGCCGACGCCGACCACGAGCCCCGGATCGCCCAGCGCCACGAACCCGCACGCGTCGTCCAGCTGCGTCGCGGAGCCTTCCCCGGTCACCGGGTCGGTCTCGTGCAGCACTCCCGCCATGAGGTCGACCCAGCGCAGCCGCTGGACCAGCGGATCCCACACCGGGCTCTCGCCGAGCTCGGCCGCGGTGCCGGGGACCGGACGGGGGGCGTCGAGCACGAGGGAGGAGGACATCCTCGGAGGCTAGCCAGCGCCGTCCGATCCCGTCGCCGGGGTGCCGCGCAGCAGGGCTGACGCTCGCGCTGGTGCGTGCCGTCCCGTGCGCGGATACTCGACCTCGTGTCGCGCTGCTGCGAGTCCGACCCCGACGGCTATCGGGACGTCTTCACGGCCCGACGATCCCGGGATGCAGCGGCCAGGTTCCGGTCGCACGGCCTGGATCGGGACGCCGCGCGCATCGTCGACTTCCTGGTGGCCTACGGGATCGAGGGCGCCAGCGTGCTGGAGGTGGGCGGCGGCGTCGGCCAGCTGCACCTCGAGCTGCTGCGCCGCGGAGCGGCGCGAGCCACCAGCATCGAGCTGGTCGACACGTACGACGCCGATGCGCAGGCCCTGGCACGAGAGCTCGGGCTGACCGGACGGGTGACCCGCCTGACGGCCGACCTCGTCGCCGACCCGGAGGTCGTGGGGCGGCACGACATCGTCGTGCTGCACCGGGTGGTGTGCTGCTACCCCGACGCGAACCGGTTGCTCTCCGTTGCCGCCGGGCACGCCTCCGGCGCGCTGGTCTTCAGCCATCCGCCGCGCAACCTGCTCAGCCGCGCCATCTTCGGCGGCGAGAACCTCGTCCGGCGGGCGCGGCGGCAGACCTTCCGCGTGTTCGTGCACGACCCGGTGTCGATGAGACGCGTCGCAGGCGACGACGGACGGTTGCGGCCGCAGTTCGGCCACCGCGGCTTCGCGTGGCAGATCGTCGGCGTCGTGGCGGAGCCGTCCGCCGTCCCGGGCTAGAGCGAGCGGCGGCCAGAGCACCCGTCCTGACCGAGAACGCTCGCCGACCGCTCGGAAAGTTGGCCGGTGGGCGACTCTTTGGCATCATTGGCACTCGACGTCGCCGAGTGCCAATGCCGGCCCCAGTGTCCGAGGAGCGCCTGTGCCCACCTACCAGTACTCGTGCACGGAGTGCGGCGAGCCGCTGGAGGTCGTGCAGGCGTTCACCGACGACACCCTCACCGAGTGCCCCGAGTGCGGCGGCCGGCTGCGCAAGCTCTACAACGCCGTCGGCATCGTGTTCAAGGGGTCCGGGCTTCTACCGCACCGACAGCCGCTCCGGATCCACGTCGACGGTGCCCGCCTCGTCGGGGTCGTCGAGCGGGTCGAGCGGATCCACGTCGTCGGAGAGCGGTTCCGGCTCGAGCTCGAGCAGCTCGTCGTCCTCGTCGGACTCCGGCAGCTCCACGTCCACCTCGACCACGACCCCGTCGTCGGGCAGCTCGGGGTCCGCGGCCTGACCTGTGGACGAGCCGCGCGGCTCGTCCCGGATCGTCCCTAGCGTGTCCGGGTGCGCGCGACTCCCTCGATCCCCGGCCGCCCCCCGGCGTGGCAGCGGCGGTTCCGCCGCCACCGGCGCGTCGCCGCCGCACTGCTCGCCGGGGTCGTCGTGTGGTCCCTCGGTACGACGCTGCGCCCACCGGCTCCCGCGATGGCGTCGATCGCGGTCGCACGCCACGACCTCCTGCCCGGCACGGCACTCACGGCCGACGACGTGTCCACCGCGCTGCGTCCGAGCGAGTCGCTGCCGGCGGACGTGGTGAGCACGACGTCGGCCGTCCTCGGCCAGGTGGTCGCGTTCCCGGTGCGCGCGGGTGAGCCGCTCGTCTCCCGCCACGTGCTCGGGTCGCAGCTCCTCGAGGCGCTGGGCCCGGACATCGTCGCCACCGCGGTACGTCTCGCCGACGACTCGGCGACCTCGGTGCTGCGCGCCGGCGACGTCGTCGACGTCATCGCAGCCGCCTCGGGCGACGTCGGTGCCCCCGGTCGCGCCAGCGTCGTGGCGTCACGGGTGCGGGTGCTCGTGGCCGGCACTCGGGCGGCGGGCGACGGCGGCCTGTTCGGGAGCGCCGGGTCGTCGTCGAACGCGTCCGGGCTGCTGGTGCTCGCCACCACCACCGCGCAGGCGGTCGACATCGCACGTGCCGGGGTCGGCGCGCGCCTCTCGCGTGACGGTGCGCGGCTCCTGACTCGGGGCTGCGTGCCGTCGGAGCGCGCCGCAGCATCGAGCGGATCTGCTCGGGAGCGAGGCCGCTGACGGCGAGTGGGTAGGGTCGCCCTCACCTGATCGCCCGGCTAGCTGCGGAGGTAGGCACGTGCTCAAGGGATTTCGCGACTTCATCATGCGCGGCAACGTTCTCGACCTTGCCGTCGCCGTCGTCATCGGGGCGGCGTTCACGGCGGTCATCGCCGCGCTCGTCAAGGGCCTGATCACGCCGCTCATCGCCGCGATCTTCGGCAAGCCGAGCCTCGACGAGGTCGGCAACTTCGTGATCAACAACGCCCAGTTCAGCATCGGCATCGTGCTGACGGCGATCCTCAACTTCGTCCTGGTGGCGGCCGCGGTCTACTTCGTCCTCATCGTGCCGGTCACGAAGCTGCGCGAGCGGTACGTCACCGAGGAGGAGGCGGCGGTGGCCGAGGAGATCACCCTGCTGCGCGAGATCCGCGACTCGCTGCAGCGCTCGTAGCGGCGGTTCGTCCAGCCGCTCGCCGGCTCAGTCGCCGTGGTGCGGCGGCTTGTCCTCGAGGAAGCGGCGCAGCTCGGCCTGCTTGCTCTCGGGCCCGCTGCCGCCGGCACCCCACCCGGCGTCGGTGTCGTCGCTGGTCTGCTCCGGCACGAGGTCGACGTCGAGGTCGAGCCGGGCGGGCGCCGCCGGGTCGGTCGGTGTCGTCGAGTCGTCGCTCATGGGGTCATCGTGCCCTGCCGCGCGACGGATCCGCCGTCACCCGTTGACGACGGCCTGGAACTGGTCGAGGTAGCGCGACTCCTCCTGCGCCGTGAGCGAGCGCCAGACGTGCGCCTGGGCGAGCTCCGCGGCGTCGGGGAAGATCGCGGTGTTGTCGACCTGGGTCGGGTCGACCTTCTCCATCGCCTCGCGCGCACCGGTCACCGGCGACAGGTACTGCACGTAGGCAGCGAGCTTCGCCGCCGCCATCGGGTCGTAGTAGAAGTCGATGAGCCGCTCCGCGTTCTTGTGGTGCGCGGCACCGGCCGGGATGAAGAAGACGTCGCTGTAGAAGCCGCCACCTTCCTCCGGCATGTAGAAGTTGATGTCCGGGTTCTCGAGCTGGATCTGCGCGACGTCGCCGGAGTAGCCGATGGCCGCGACGACGTCGCCGTTGGTGAGGTCCGCGGCGTAGTCGTTCCCCGCGATCCGACGGAACTGACCGCGGTCGAACGCTGCCTGCAGGTCCGCGATGGCCTCGTCGAAGTCGGCGTCGGTGAAGTCCTCGGTCTTCTTGCCCTTGCCCATGAGGAAGAAGCCCATCGTGTCCTCCATCTCCGAGGAGATGGCGATCTTGCCCCGGAACTCCTCGGTGAGCAGCTCGTTCCACGACTTGAGCTCGCGGCCGGCCAGCTTCTTGTTGTAGCCGATGCCGATGAGGCCGTTGAGGAACGGCATCGTGAACGCGCGATCCGGATCCCACGGGACGTCGGCCAGCGACGGGATCACGTTGGTGGTGTTGGGCATCGCGGCGCGGTCGAGCGGCTCGATGTAGCCGTTGCGCAGGAAGCGGGCGGCCGTGATGTCGGTGAGGATGACGAGATCGCGGTCGATGCCGCGACCTGCCTTGAGGATCGGCGACTTCTTCGCCCAGTACTCCTCGTTGTCGTTGATGTCCTCGCTGTACTCGACCTCGACGCCGGTCGCCTTTGTGAAGTCCTGGAGGGTCGTGGTGCCGTCGCCCTCCTCGATGACGTCGATGTAGAACGGCCAGCTCGACCAGAGGACCTTCTTCTCGGTGTCCGACAGGTCGGTGCCGGTGAAGGCCGCCGACGGGGAGGGCGTCCCGGTCGGTGAGCCCGAGGCCGAGCCGGTCGAGGTCGTGTCGCCCTTGGCTCCGCACGCGGCCAGCGCAGCGGTGGCACCGAGGCCGAGCGCCGCCCGCGAGCATCGCGCGGCGGGTGACGATGGGGCGTCGGTTACGGCTCACAGCGGTTCTCCCTCGTGACGTCAGGCACGCACGCTAACCCGGAGCGGGACCGATTCCCACCTCCGAGCGCCTCCAGGCTGTCAGCGCCGTACCCATGCTTCTGACACGTGCGTCCCCGGCGGCTCGGGTGCCCAAACTCCTCGATCCACCTTCGTCACCGGGTTGTGACGTGACCTACCGCAGCATCGAGTCGACGCCGCGGCGCTCGAGCGACCGGGCGACCACGAGGCGCTGGACCTCGCTGGTGCCCTCCCAGATCCGGTCGACGCGCAGCTCGCGCCACAGCCGCTCGGCGACGTAGGTCCGCATGTAGCCGCGGCCCCCGAAGGCCTGCAGCACCCGGTCCGCGCACCGGTTGGCGGCCTCGGACATGAACAGCTTCGCCATGCTGGCCTTGCCGTGCACGAGCTTCGGGTCCGCACCGGCGTCGGCGAGACGCGCGACCTCGAAGGTGAGGAGCCGGCCAGCGGCGGCGTCGGCGGCCGAGTCCGCGAGCGGGAACGCCACGCCCTGATGGTCGATGAGGCGGGCACCGCCCTGCTCGCGCGTGGTGGTCCACGCGACCGCCTCGGTGAGCAGGCGGTGCATCGCACCGCCGCAGCGCACGGCGATGCCGAGCCGCTCCTCGAGGAACCACGCGCGCTGCAGCGCTTCGCCACCGCCCACGGCCCCGATGATGTCGGCGTCGGTCACGCGCACCGCGTCGAAGCGCATGGTCGGGTGACCGTCGGCGTAGTGGTGGGTGAACGGCGGGTCGTCGATGGTGCTGATGCCGGCCGCGTCCGCCGGGATCGCGAACAGCGTCGTACGACGCGGGGTCGCGGGGTCGGACAGCTCCTCCCCCGGCTCGAGGGCGTAGGCGACGACGACGATGACGGACGCGATGGCGCCGAACGTGACGAACCACTTCTCGCCGCTGATCTCCCAGCCGCCGGGGATGCGCCGCGCAACGGTGCGCATGCCGGACGGGTCGCTTCCGGCGTGCTCCTCGGTGACGGCATAGGCGTCGTGGAGCTCGCCGCGGAGGGCCGGCTCGAGCCAGCGCTGCTGCAGCTCGTCGCTCGCCGCGCGCCACACGTTGTAGGCGTTGGGGACGTACCACGACAGGGCGTTGCTCGAGCGGCCGAACTGCTCCTCGACGAGGCACCACTCCACGTGGCTCCACGACCGGCCGCCGCGCTCGCGCCGGTGCAGACCGCCCTGCAGCCCCGCCTCGACGGACGCCGCGGCGATCTGTGCCGCGAGCTCGGCCGGCAGGCCTCCCCCCGCGAGCTCGGCCTGGGTCTCGTACGGGATCAGCCAGGTGTCGACGAAGTCGGCGGCACGGTGGGCGAGGTCGAGCTCGGCATCGGTGAAGTCCACGGGAATTCCTCGGGTCGGTATGTCCCCAGCATGGTCGCCGTACGTCAGGATGGTGGGTCGGCACGACGAGCGATCAGCGAGTCGTGGCCGATCCTGAACGGCGAATCAGTTTCTGTCCACCCGACCTCCGACCAGCGGCACGCCGACCACTGTTGCCCCGCGGGGCCGCCCGCCACCACTCGCGCCCGCGTCTGGGCCCCACCACGCCAAGGAGTTCGATGTCCGCTCCCACCTCGCTGGCCGCCAAGGCTCCCGAGGAGCGACGTCGGCGGATCCTCGCCGCCGCGGTGGAGGTGCTCAAGGACAAGGGGTTCGCCGGCGCGCGCATCGCCGACATCGCGGCGATGGCCGGGACGTCGCCGGCGCTGGTCGTCTACCACTTCAAGACGCTCGACGGTGCGCTCGCGGAGGCGCTCGGGTCGGTCGAGGACGACTTCTACGACGACCTGTCGCACGCGCTGCCGCCCAAGGCGTCCGCCGTCGAACGGCTCCGCGTGCTCGGTGAGCTCGGGTGCGACACCGGACCCGCTGTCGGCAACTGGGCGCTGTGGATGGAGGTGTGGGTCCGCGCGCTGCGCGACGGCCAGGCGCGTGCGCTGCGGCGCGCCCTTGACGCGCGCTGGCGCCAGACCCTCGCCGAGGTCATCGACGTCGGCATCGACGAGGGTGCGTTCACCTGCAGCGACCCGCAGGCGACGGTGGTGCGCCTCGCCGCGCTCATGGACGGGCTCGCGGTGCAGGTGGCGCTGCGCGATCCCGACGTACCCGAGGAGCGGATGAGCGACCTGTGGCTCGAGTCGGCCGCGGCCGAGCTCGGCGTCCCCGTCCGCCAGCTCATCAAGACCAAGCGCCGCGCGCCCGCTCTCCGCGCCAAGCCGCGCTGACGCGCACCCACGCGCGTTCCGCGCATCAAGATCACCAGTTGCGGACGCTTTCGTGCAGTTGGACTTCCTTGATCATCCCTACAGGGACGACCGCGGACGTTCGGCTTGACAGCCCTGCGGGGGGCGGGGCGGTGACGTACTCTCGACCACATCCTGAACGACTGTTCAGGACCGCCTGAACGCCCGTTCAGGTCCGGCGATGGATGCGAGGAATGGCCATGACGGCCACGCACACCACCGGGGCCCCTCTCGGGAGCGGCTCGGCGCCGCTCTCGCGCCCGCGCACCAGCGTCGGCGCCGAGGCGCGACGCGAGCCGTCACGCCTCCAGCGGGATCTCCGCGACCACCTGCTGTTCAACTTCACCGACATGTCCGCGTTCGCCGACAAGGACGATGCCGGTCTTCGTCCGCGGCGACGGCTGCCACGTGTACGACGCCCACGGGCGGCGCTACATCGACGGGCTCTCCGGCCTGTTCTGCACCAACCTCGGCCACTCCTACGGCGCCGAGGTCGGTGAGGCCGCGAAGCGTCAGCTCAGCGAGCTCGTGTTCACCCCCAACTGGTACGTGTCGCACCCGGCCGCAATCGAGCTGGCCGAGCGCATCGCCGCGCACGGCCCGGAGGGCATGGAGCACGTCTTCTTCACGAACTCCGGCAGCGAGGCGGTCGAGTCGGCCTGGAAGCTCGCGCGGCAGTGGCACGCCGACCACGGCGAGCCGCAGCGGCGCAAGGCGATCGCGCGACGCTCGGCCTACCACGGCACGTCGCTGGGAGCGCTCAGCTTCACCGGCTACCCCGAGGCTCGCGCGCCCTTCGAGCCGCTCGCCGTGCCCACGCACCACGTGTCGCCCACCAACGCCTACCGGCACCCGCTCGGTCACGACGAGGCCGCGTTCTGCGCCGCGCTCCTCGCCGAGATCGAGGACGTCCTGCACTTCGAGGGACCAGACACGGTCGCGATGATCATCGCCGAGCCGGTCCAGAACAGCGGCGGCGCGTTCATGCCGCCCGCCGGCTACTGGCCGGGGCTGCGCGAGATCTGCGACCGCTACGGCGTCCTGCTCGTCGCGGACGAGGTGATCACCGGCTTCGGTCGCGTCGGCCACTGGTTCGCCTCGGAGCGGTTCGACGTCGTCCCAGACATGATCACGTTCGCCAAGGGAGTCACCGCCGGTCACGCGCCGCTCGGCGGCGTCCTCGTGCACGGACGCATCGCCGAGCCGTTCACCAGCGGGCGCAGCACGTTCATGCACGGCCTCACGTGGGGCGGCCACCCGCTCTCGGCGTCGGTCGCGCTCGCGGTGATGGACATCCTCGAGCGCGAGGACGTCCTCGGCCACGTTCGCGAGCAGGAGCCGCTCATCCGTCAGCGGCTCGAAGCCCTCACGGCGCTGCCCCTCGTCGGCGACGTCCGGGGCGCCGGGCACTTCTGGGCGATCGAGCTGGTGAAGGACAAGGCGACCCGCGAGACGTTCTCCGAGGCCGAGTGCGACTGGCTGCTGCGCGACGTCCTGTCAGCCCGCATGTGGGACGCCGGGCTCCTCTGCCGTCTCGACGATCGCGGCGATCCCGTCATCCAGCTCTCCCCGCCGCTCGTCGCGGACCTCGACCTCATCGACGACATGATCGGCATCGTCGGCAACGCCTTGGTCGACGCCGGCACCGTCGTGGCGGCGGGCACCACCTCCGCCGCCTGAGACCGCACGGTCGACGGTCCGCACGTGCGGATCGCGACGATCCGCGCCGTGTCGGCCCGCTCGTCGCGCTTCCATGCTCGTCACGCTGGTGGCGTCGTCGCGCTCGTCTCCCTCAGTGCCATCGCCGACCCCGGGTGGTCACGACGCCCCACGCCGAGCTCTCGCCGTCCTCAGCGGATGGGCGACACTGGCGTCGTGACGACCCTCGGCGCCGGATCGCTCCTCGTGCTCGACGAGCCCGAATGGCGGCCGCGCGCGGAGGCGCACGCGGTCCGGGTCGATGCGTGGACCGCAGGCCGGCGGCACCGCGCGAGCCGGGCCGAGCGTCACCCCGTCGAGGACTTCCTCTTCGAGTACTACCCGACGCGTCCCGGGCAGCTCCGCCGATGGCATCCCGGTCTCGGCGTCGCGCTCGTGGGCGCGGTCGAGCTTCAGGCAGACGCGGACTACCGACTGGTCGCGACCGAGGGCAGCGCGGCCGTCACCGTCGACCCCACCCGCTTCCTCCGACGCCGTGACGGCATCGCCTGGGTCGAGGGCCTGCTGCGGCGCACTGCCGAACGGCCGGCGCGGTACGGCTGCCTCGGGCTGCACGAGTGGGCGATGGTCTACGGCCTCGAGCAGGCCGAGGTCCGACACGAGTCGTGGCCGCTCCGCCGTACGCCGGACGAAGTGCGCGCCGTGGTCGACGAGCAGGGGCTGCGCTGCACGCACTTCGACGCGTTCCGCTTCTTCACCCCGGATGCGGTGCCGCTCAACGAGAACGCCCCGACGCGAGCCAGCCAGCCCGACCTCGACCAGCCAGGCTGCCTCCACGCGACGATGGACCTCTACAAGTGGTCCGCCAAGTACGCCGAGCTCGTGGGCAGCGATCTCGTGGCCGACTGCTTCGCGCTCGCCCTCGACGCGCGGCGGCTCGACATGCAGGCCGCGCCGTACGACCTGCGAGCGCTCGGGTACGAGCCGGTCGAGGTCGAGACACCCGCCGGACGAGTGGAGTACGTACGCCGGCAGCGCGAGCTCGTCGAGCGGGCGCTCCCGCTCCGCGCCCGGCTCTCCGACGCGCTGGCCCGCGCCCTCACCGCCCTCGCCGAGGCGACGGACTGCGAGTAACAGCCGAGATGCACGCAGAACGCGGGTCATTCGCGTGCAACTGGACTGTTACTCGCGACCCGGTTGGCGCCCGGGACCGCCCGACATCGGCACAATGAGCGCGTGCTGCACCTACGACTGATCGTGCCGTCCGACCGCACTCGCGATGTCGTGCGCCTGCTGTCCGGCGACGACGGCGTCACGCACGTGACGGTGCACGCGGGCGCGGCCCGGAAGCCGCACGGCGACGTCGTGGAGTGCGAGGTCGCACGCGAGACCGCGAGCTCGATCATCGAGTCGCTCCGGGATCTCGGGATCGAGCGCGACGGCGCGATCGTCGCCGACTCGCCCGAGCTCGTCCTCTCCGCGGCCGCCCGAGCCGCGGAAGAGGCCGCGCCGGGGCTGCCGTCGGACGCTGTCGTCTGGGAGTCGGTCGAGGCGCGGACCCACGAGGAGGTGACGCTGTCGGCGACGTACCTGGTCTACCTGTCGGTGGCGCTCATGCTCGCCGCCGTGGGCGTGCTGCTCGACAGCCCGATCCTCATCGTCGGCGCGATGGTGGTGGGGCCCGAGTTCGGGCCGATCGCCGCGCTCTGCGTCGCGATCGTGCAGCGCCGCGGCGACGTGTTCCTGCGCTCGCTGACCGCGCTCGTCGTCGGCTTCCCGATCGCGATGCTGGTCACGATGGCCTTCACCTGGGCCATGACCCGGGCGGGTCTCGTCGACGAGTCGATGCTGACCTCCGACCGCCCGCTCACGTCGTTCATCTGGCGGCCGGACGCGCTGTCGTTCGTCGTCGCGTTCCTCGCCGGCATCGCGGGCATGCTCTCGCTCACGACGGCGAAGTCGGGAGCCCTGGTCGGCGTCCTGATCTCGGTCACCACGGTTCCCGCCGCCGCGAACGCGGCCGTCGCCCTCACGTACGGCGTGTGGGACGAGTTCCTCGGGTCGACCGGCCAGCTCGCGCTCAACCTGCTCGGCATCGTGCTCGCCGGCACGCTCACGCTGCTTCTCCAGCGCTGGTTCTGGCGTCGGCGATCGATGCGCGCCCCACGCACCCGCAGCTCCCGCGGCGTCGCCGAGGCTGCACGCCGCCACCCCCAGCGCTGAGCCGAGCAACAGTCCAGATGCACGCGAAACCAGGCCGGTTTGCGTGCATCTCGACTGTTACTCGCGGGCATGGTGTGGGCGGGTGGTGCAATGAGCCTCATGGATCATGCAGCTGCCGCACCCGCACCGGCCGTCGTCGCGGCGCTCGAGTCCGCTGGACTGCCCTACCGCGTCCTCGTCCACGACGCGCCCGTGCGGTCGCTGGCCGAGGCGGCCGCGGCCCGCGGTGTCGAGGTGGTCGACGTCGTCAAGACCCTGGTCGTACGCCGTGCCGAGAACGACTACCTGTTCGTGCTCGTCCCTGGCGGACGGCAGATCTCGTGGCCGAAGCTCCGCGCGCTCCTCCTCGTCTCGCGGATGTCGATGCCACCCGCCGACGAGGCCTTCGCCGCCACCGGCTTCGAGCGCGGGACCATCACGCCGCTCGGCGCCACGACGTCGTGGCCGGTCGTCGCCGACGTCGCGCTCGCAGCGCGCGGCGAGATCACGCTCGGCTCCGGGGTCCACGACGTCGCCATCGCGGTTGACGCCCGGCGCCTGCTCGAGGCCACCGCGGCCACCGTCGCCGACGTCACCGACCCCGAGTGACATCGACGGGCAGGGGGTCACGACCGCGGCCGACCCCGAGCGGCAGCCACGGACACGAGGCGGTCGAACTCACCGGCACCGGGTCGCGGAGTGGCCTCACCCGAGGTCGCGGCGCCCGGCGATGAGACACTCCCGCCTGTGAGCAGTGATCCCCAGGCCATGCCGACGTCCGACCACCCGCCGGCCGTCGACTCCCACCGGCGCCGGGCGGCGCACCTGTACGGACTCATCGTGAGCGGTGCCGTGCTCGCGACCACGCCGGACTCGGTGCGGCTCGTGGTGGTCGCGATCGGCCTGCTGGCCACGCTCGTCGTCTACTGGATCGCCGAGACCTACGTGCACTGGATCGCCGCCCGCGCGGTCGTCCGTCGCGACCTCAACCGGGCCGAGCGCGCCGCGGTCATTCGGGACGGCTGGCCGCTCGTCGCCGCCTGCATCATCCCCATCGGCGTGCTCGCCGTGGAGGCACTGCTCCAGGTGGACACGACCGTCGCCGTCGAGATCGCGCTCCTCGTCAACACCGGGCTACTGCTGCTCGTCGGCTGGAGGATGAGCCGCGCGAGCGGCTTGACCGGGTGGCGGCTGGCGCTCTCGGCGGCGATCACCGGGCTGCTCGGTCTCGCGATGGTGGCGCTGAAGACGCTGCTGCACTGACGTCACCGTTTCGTTGCGCGTCATCGCCCACACAGCGCGGGCATCGGGCGTACCGTCGTCGCCGTGGGGAGAGCGCCCGCTCGGCGCGCCGCAGCCTCGGGCGCGGCGGCGATGCTCGTCGCCGTCGCCCTGCTGGTCACCGGATGCAGCTCGAGCCCGACGTCGAGCACCTCGCCCACGACTACGGACAGCGCCAGTCCCACGGCGTCGTCCCCGAGCACTGGCTCCCCGTCACCGACCCCGAGCGGCTCCGCGACGAGCGCCTCCGCGACGCCCGCGCCCTCGTTGTCCGGAGCCGCGACCGCGCCGGTCTCGGCCTCGCCGTCCGCCACGGCGATCGGGCTGCTGAGCGCCGTACGGCTCGCCGGTCAGCCGGGCTACGACCGCTTCGTGCTCGAGTTCACGAAGACGGTGCCGGGATTCGACGTGCGCTACGTGCCTGGGCCCGGTCCGCGAGGACCCGTCCGACGACGTCGTGACCCTCGCCGGCACGCACTTCCTGCTGATCCGGCTCGAGCCCGCCTCGAGCATCGACCAGGAGACCACCCCGATCACCGACACCTACACCGGACCGGATCGGGTCACAGGCAACACGGCCGTGGTCCGTGAGGCGGTGCTCACCGGCGACTTCGAGGCGGTCATGTCGTGGGCGCTCGGCATCGACGGCCAGCGTCCGTTCACGGTCACGACGCTGTCCTCCCCGCCGCGCCTCGTGATCGACGTCGCCACGTCCTGACGGCTGCATACGCCGTTCGGCTGTTCGCTCAGCCGCACAACCCCTTGCGCGGGCGCTCCACCGCTCCGAACCTGGGACGAGGAGCTCGCGAATCCAGGTGGTGCCGGTGTCAGTCCGTCGATCGGTGGTGCTCGCCGCTGCGGTGACCGCAGCGGCGGTGCTGGCCGGCGGGCTGGTCGCCGCCGTCGCGGAACCGGGGCTGCCCGGCCACGTCGACGGTGACCCGACCGCCCTCGGCACCTCGGCACCGTCCACGCGGGCGGAATCACCGCTCGCTGCCCCCGGCGCGACCTCGTCCGGATCCGCTCGTCCGACTGCCACGGCCACCCGAGGCTCTCCGCCACCGCACCTGCTCCCCACCTCCGCCCGCCCTGGACCAGCGACGAGTGCGTCCCCCGCGCCGAGAGCCACACGGCCGGTCGCGACGCCGCCGACGCGGACCACCCCGGCGCCGTGCCGCCCGCCGGCGCCTCCCGCGGACCGAGCCCGGATGCGGATCCCCGCCATCGGGGTCGACGACCTCACCGTGAAGCTCTACTGCGGCCGACCGGACGACGCCCGCGGGACCGCCTTCCAGAACACCGGCATCGTCACCGGCGCCCTCGGCCACGACGGTCAGGTGCTGCCCGGTGAGGTCGGCGCGTTCGTGGTGGCGGGTCACCGCACCACGGCCGGCGCCCCGTTCGGCCGCGTCCCGGACCTGCGCAACGGCGACCTCGTGCACGTCTCGTGGTCGGGGCGCGTGCTCACCTACCGCGTGACGGGACGGCTCTGGATCACGTACCACGACAAGGCCAGCTACGCCCGGCAGGTCGCCGCCGTGCCCGGCCATCCCGGTCGCACGGCGACGAGGTCCTCGCTCGTGCTCACCACGTGCGCCACGCCGGAGGACCGGGCGACGTACGGCCGGGCGCTCCGGTTCGACGCACAGGGCAACCCGCCGCACCGGATCGCCGTGGTCGCGACGCTCGTCGGGCAGCGCTGACGGCCCCGGCACGCGGCGCCACCGCACGGCGTCCACCCAAGATTCGGTGGATCGGGGTTCAGGTGAGGGTCACCTCACCCGACAAGTGATAGGTGGCACACCTCACCCGCTCCCGGTACTCCGCGTTGCGGCTCTTCGCCGTCTACGCGCTGGTGAGCCTCGCCGTCGTGGCGATGATGGGCGACCCTGCTGGCCCGGGCGTACGCCGACGAGGCGGCGCGACGCGGGCTCGCCGCCGGCGCGTCGGAGGCGGCGATGATCGCGACGACCGCCGTCGAGCCGCTGCTGACCGCCGACGACCTCACGCCCCGGCTCACGCCCGAGACCACCGCGCGGCTCGGCACCCTCACCCTCATGGCCGACGGGATCTCGCGGCTGCGCGTGCGCGACCTCGAGGGCCACGTCCAGTACTCCAGCGACGGGTCGGGGTTCAGCGAGGCCCCGGACGACGAGATCCTCGAGGCGCTGGCCGGCGAGACCGAGGTCATGCTCACGCGCCTGAACTCCGACGAGAACGACGTCGGTCCCGTGGGCGAGGAGGTCGTCGAGGTCTACCGCCCGCTGCTCGCCGGGGCGACGCACGAGCAGGTCGGCGTGCTCGAGATCTACCTGCCCTACGCGCCCATCGCAGCCGACATCGAGGCCGGGCTCGGCGACCTCTACCGCAACCTCGTCGTCGGGCTCGCCGTGCTCTACCTGGTGCTCGCCGGCCTCGCCCTCGCGACGATGCGCCGGCTGCGCCAGCACGCCGCCGAGAACCAGTACCTCGCCGAGCACGACCTGCTCACCGGGCTCCCCAACCGGCGGCTGTTCCAGCGCACGATCGCGGAGATGACGGCGCGCGGGCAGTACGGCGCGGTCGCCCTCGTCGACCTCGACCGGTTCAAGGAGGTCAACGACTCGCTCGGGCACCAGCACGGCGACCTCCTGCTCGCCGCGCTCGGCGCGCGCCTCGCCGCCGACGTCCGGCCGGGCGACCTCGTCGCGCGGATCGGCGGCGACGAGTTCGGCGTCGTCCTCACCCGGGTCACGAGCGAGGCCGAGGCACGCACGGCCCTCGAGCGGCTCGGCCTGCGCCTGGCGGAGTCGATCGAGATCGACGGCCTCCCCCTCTCGGCGGAGGCCAGCATCGGGTTCGCCCTCTTCCCGGACGACGGCGAGGACCCGGACACCCTCATGCAGCGCGCGGACATCTCGATGTACGTCGCGAAGGGCGACCACTCCGGCGTCGTGCGCTACGACGCCGCGCTCGACGACTACGACCCGCACCGACTCGCCGTCGTCGGTGAGCTGCGTCGCGCCCTGCGCGAGAACGAGCTGGTGCTGCACTTCCAGCCGAAGGTCCGCCTCGACGACGGAACGATCACCTCGGTCGAGGCGCTGATCCGCTGGCAGCACCCCACGCGCGGCCTGCTGATGCCCGACGACTTCCTGCCGGTCGCCGAGCAGACCGGCCTCATCGACGACCTCACCACGTGGGTGATCGACTCGGCGCTCACCCAGAGCGCCCGCTGGTCCGGCATGGGTCGCCCGCTGTCCGTGGCCGTCAACGTCTCGGCGCGCAACCTGTGCCGCCCGACGTTCGCCGCCCAGGTGATCGCGCAGCTCGCCGCACACGGCGCCGACCCGTCCACGCTCCTCGTCGAGATCACCGAGACCGCGCTCATGTCCGACATCGAGCGCGCGCTCGCCAACCTCGCCGCGCTCACCGCGCACGGCGTGCACGTGAGCCTCGACGACTTCGGCAAGGGCCAGACGTCGCTCGGCTACCTGTACCGGCTGCCGCTCTACGAGCTGAAGATCGACCGCGCGTTCGTCACCAACATGGACACCGACGTCTCGCACGCGGCGATCGTCCGCTCGGTCGTCGACCTCGCGCACGACCTCGGCTTCCGCGTCGTGGCGGAGGGAGTGGAGGACGAGCCGACGCTGGACCGGCTGCGCAGCCTCGGCTGCGACTACGCCCAGGGCTACTTCATCACTCGGCCGCAGACCTTCGACAGCCTCACCGCCTGGCTCGAGGCACGCAGGGCGCTGGCGCCCGCCGCACGCTGACTCCACCCTGACGGTGGCCCGGCAGGTTCGTCCGCGCGAGCCCGGGCTTCAGTCCCGCAGCGCCGGTGCCGACGACACCCTCTACAGACGTGTGCGCCGACTGGGGGACCTCGTGAGCGTTGTTGCAGGCTGGTACGCCGACCCCGTCGACCCGATGTCGGTCCGCTACTGGGACGGCACCGCCTGGACCGCGCACACCCGGCCGCACGCCGTCCCGGAGCCCGCTCCTCGACCGGCGACCCAGCAGGCATTCGTGCCTCAGCCCGCGTCCCAGCCCGAACCCGCGATGGCGGGCGGGGCCGGACTCGCGAGCCAGTACGCCGGAACGGACCTTGTCGCGCCGACCGTCGACCGCTGGGGGCAGCCCGTGGCGGCCGGCGCCGGTGCACTGCCGCAGTCGCCCGCGTGGGCCCCGGGGTCACCGGCCATGCGCCGACGTCGCCGTACTACCCCGTCGCCCGGCGAAGCGGTCGGGGCTGCCCACCTGGGCCATCGTCCTCATCGTGGTGTCGGCCGTCATGCTGGTGGTGGCGGTGCTCGCCGCGATCGCGGTCCCGACCTTCCTCAACCAGCGCGCGAAGGGGATGGCGGCCAACCAGCCCGACGTCCTCACCCACACCGCGCCGCGCTCGCTCGCCGGGCAACCGGTCGTCGCGGTGCCCGGCCTCGACGTCGCCGCACAGGCGTCCGACGTGCGCTCCGGTGGATCGACGTGGGCCTGGGTCCAGACGTACGGCAAGCAGGGTGACACCACGGTGGTGGTCGCCGCCGACGTCGCCCCGGGAGATCGGGCGGCTACCTTCCGGGCGCTCACCGACGCCACCGCGGCGCGCGGACTGATCGCGGCTTGGAAGCGCAACGCCATCAAGGGTTCCGACGGAGCGCTGACGGTCGGCGAGGCCGTGGAGTACTCCTCCCCCGTCGGCGGCAAGGTCTGGTGCATGCCGGCGACGATCAGTGGCACGGCCTCCGGCTCCTGCTTGTGGACGAACGGCAAGGAGATGCTCGAGATGCTGGCGATCCCGGGGAGCGAGGCACTCGCAGCGAAGCGGACGATGACGGCGCTGACCCAGCTCGAGGCTGCCCGGACGACCGCGCCCTGACCCGCCCGATCCGCGAGTAACAGTCCAGATGCACGCAAACCGGGGCCATTCTGCGTGCATCTGGACTGTTACTCGCAGAGGGCGCGCGCCCTCGGCGGGCGTCGCGACGGCGCCGCGCCCAACCAGGGACGCGACGCCGTCGCAGCCATCCGCTCGAGGAGCGGTCCTTGGCCGAGCGGGTCAGTCGTCGGAGCGTTCCTTCCCGAACTCGTGGCTGAGGACGTAGCTCGCCACCTTCTTGGCGATCGTGGCGCCATCCTTGACCGCGGACCGGAAGTGGATGCCGCCCCAGACGCGTGCGTTGCTCACCTCGTCGCGGAGGTCGGCGACCGTGGCGAAGTGCCGGTCCCCGAGCCCGGTGAGGCTGGGCACGGTGAAGTCGATCCGGTTCGTGCCGAGGAACTCGGCGACCGCCATCCCTCCCGCCGGGGTGATGCACGAGTGGGCGCTCGGGTACTCCGGGTGGTTCGGCGTCGCGGGCAGGACCGGCGACCACAGCGGGTCGACGACCGTCCTGGCGTTGTAGTCCGTGTCACCGGCCCGGATGGCCGTGATCGGGCGCCAGAACGTGAAGTGGTACTTGGCGGCGAAGCAGGCGATGAGCGCATCGGCGTACGTGACGGACGCCATCGCCATGAAGCGCGCCGCGTCGTTCACGCCGAGCGCGTGGTCGGTGACGAAGCGCCGGAACGAGCCGCGTGCCTGCTGCACCGGCGGTTCGGCCCAGAACCGGGCGGCGAGCGTCTGGTCAGCCGTACGCGTGGTGCTGGTGGCGGAGCCGATGTCCTTGACCTCGTTGAAGTCCCGGGCCCACTTCCTGCTGCCGAGCGCCGGTGGTCCGTCCGGGCGGTACCGCTCGGCCGAGCGGATGGAGAACGGGGTGACGTCGCCGAGATAGACGCCGATCGGGTTGCTGGGCGCGGTGGGGAGCCAGACACCGGGGATCGGGGGGTTCGGCGGCGTGTACGTCGCCGGCGCGCGGAACCCGTCGTCGGCACGGAGCTCGATCACCTTCGCCGCGACCCGCTCCCCGAGCGCGATCCCGTTGGCCTTCGCCGTCCCGTCGGGAATCGCACCGAGGGATACGTCGAGGGCTGGATCGATGATCGTCCCGGCCTGCGCCGGGAGGTAGTGGACGAGGATGGCATGCGCCGCAGCCGCGACCGCGGCCTCCGGCGATGTGCCGCGTGGGGCGTCGGTATCGACGAGGAACGGCTCATGGTCCTCGTGGATCGCCATGACCGAGTCATAGACCGCGATCGCGACGTACGCGAAGATCGTGTGCCCCTCGGCAGGCGACAGCGCGGCCGCGGTGAAGGCACGGGTCCCGGTCAGGTCCCAGTCGGTGACCGACGTGTCGGGGGCCTGGGGCTGGTGCGCGTCGGCGGTGTTCGCCACCACCGCGGGGGTGAGGGCCAGCACGGACGCAACCGTGAGCGCGGCGATCGTTCGTCTCATCGAGTCACACCTTTCGGTCGGGGGCGGCGTCCGGTTTTCGGCGAACGCGACCGGCGAACTGGTGGGGGCCGCTCGTGGCGGCGGGTCGGGACGTCGGCGTGGGCGTCGCGGCCGTGGTGCTGCGGTCAGGTTGGCGTGGGGGCGGTCCGGGCGCCCATACGCAGAAATAGGTATCGCCAGAGGGCTCGGTCGGGTCTACGGTGCCCGCGGAGGCCTTGCGCATCCCAGGGGGTGGGGTCATGGAGCCACGGCTGACCGACGAAGATCTCGACGCGATGGTGCAGATCACGGCACCGCATCCGGAGACCGATCCGGAGGCGCTGCTGCCGTGGACAATGCTCAAGGAGCTGCGCGATCTGATCCCGTGCGACGAGCTGTCGGTGTACGGCCACGACGCGCACCAGCGCCGCACCTTCGCGATGCAGGACCTGACGGACGCGACGTCGAGCGTCCCCGAGGACGTGTTCTGGGCGCACTACTCGGCCTGCCTGGACTGCTCGTACCCCGAACGAACCGGCGATCTGCATTCCGTCACGATGTTCAGCGACTTCTACGACGCCCGGACGATGCTCTCGTCGGGGATGTACCAGGAGTTCATGGCGCCCAGCGGGATCCGGCACGAGTTGCGGCTCTGCCTGCCGGCCGGACCGGGACGGACGCTGCGGCTCATCTTCTTCCGTGGTGCCGGACCCGGCTTCACCGAGCGGGACCGCGCGATGCTCACCCTGCTGCGGCCGCACATCGAGAGCGCCGTGCGCACCTGCCTGGGTCGCGGTCGCGGCGTCGCGAGCCTGACCCCGCGGCAGAGGGAGGTGCTGCGGCTCGTCGCCGAAGGCGAGACGAACCGGCAGATCGCCCGGCACCTCGACGTCTCGGAGGGCACGGTGCACAAGCACCTCGAGAGCATCTTCGAGCGGCTCGGCGTCACGAACCGCACCGCGGCAGCGGCCTACCACGACGTCGCCTACCCCCGCGTCGGCTGACGCTGCTCCCTCCGTCCGCGAGTAACTGCCCGAAACCCCCAATTCCGAGCGGGATTTCCGGGGTTCTGGGCAGTTACTCGCGGATCAGGAGGATCGGGCGGGGGCCGCGAGGTCGTAGTCGATCGCGCGCAGGGTGAACCGGCCGTAGGTGCGATCGCCATCGGGGTAGGCGTAGACGGCGGAGCCGCGGGTCGGGAGCCGGCGCCCGTCGAACTCGCGGTAGTCGCTGATCGGCGTGGACCAGCGCACGGGGAGCAGCGTGCCGTCGTCCTGCGCGGCGGGCCGGTCGTCGGACCAGAAGTCGACGAGCTCGTCACTGGCGTCGAACACGAGCGTGGCGCTCACGCGGTACGGACCGTTCGCGAAGGTCGCCCGCGAGGTGCGGTCGTCGATCGGGTCCCAGCTGATGCGCGGGTCGACGAGGGTCCCGGGAGCGAGGAAGCACATGTCGTTGAGCAGGGTCACGCTCTCGGCCGCGGTGAGGACCGGACCGCTGTGATCCGTGATGGTCACCAGCGACGCGACGCGTACGACGAAGGCCGCCGACTCGCGCGAGTAGATGTGCCGAGCTGCGACGGGGAGGCCGAACATGCGCGCACGCATGAGGAAGAGGCGGGCCGGGCGCCCCGCGAAGTTGTACTGCACCGAGCGAGCCGCCATCGGCGCCTGGTCCGGCGTGCGCCACATCTGCGCGTCGAACTCCGCCCGGACGTTCTGGACCTGGGGTCGCCCGACCGCACCGGACCGCGCGACGAACCGCTGCACGGGTTCCGGCAGGTGACGCAGGTGCGCCTCGGTGAGGATGACGGCCGGCACGAGCGGCTGCGCCGCGAACTCCGCCGCGAGGGCGCGGTCGAATCCGGGCCGCAGGGAACCTGGCGCGTGCATGTCTCCTTCTCCCCGTCTCGGCTGGGCCACCGCACAGCGGGCGTGTCGGCGCGCCGGAGCCGGCCGCCACAGACGATCCTTCCGCGGCCAGCACCCCGGATGCGCGTCATCCGACGCCGCTCTGCCTCCACATGGGCTGCTACTCGCGGAGGGATGGGGCACGCTGACCCCATGGGTGAGGACATCGCGAGCCGTACGTTCACGCGCGAGGACCGGCAGCGCTACCGCGACAAGGTGCACCGGTGCCTCGACGTCTTCGCCCGGATGCTCCAGGAGTCGCTCTTCGACTTCGAGACGCCGCTGACCGGGATGGAGGTCGAGCTCAACCTCGTCGACGCCGACGGGCGCCCGGCCATGCTCAACAGCGAGGTCCTCGCGGTCATCGACGACCCCGCGTTCGTGCAGGAGCTGGGACAGTTCAACCTCGAGATCAACGTGCCGCCGCACAGCCTCAGCGGCGACGGCGCGATGCAGTACGAGTTCGAGGTGCGCGACCAGCTCAACGCGGCCCAGGAGTCGGCGCAGGAGGTCGGCGCCGGGATGGTGATGATCGGCATCCTGCCGACCCTGCACCCCGACCACCTCACGCCGGCGTCGCTGAGCAGCAACCCGCGCTACGCGCTGCTCGACCAGCAGATGCTGCTCGCCCGCGGTGAGGACCTGCAGATCGACATCCGCGGCGGACCGGAGTACCTCGAGACGTACGCCGACTCGATCGTCCCGGAGGCGGCGTGCACGAGCGTCCAGTTCCACCTCCAGGTGAGCCCGGACGAGTTCGCGCAGAACTGGAACGCGTCGCAGTGCCTCGCCGCCGTCCAGGTGGCGCTCGGCGCGAACTCGCCGTACTTCCTCGGTCGGGAGCTGTGGCGCGAGACGCGGATCTCGCTGTTCACCCAGGCCACGGACACCCGACCGGCGGAGCTCAAGGCGCAGGGCGTCCGCCCGCGCGTCTGGTTCGGCGAGCGGTGGATCACCAGCGTGTTCGACCTCTTCGAGGAGAACTCGACGTACTTCCCCGCCCTGCTCCCCGTCATCGACGACGAGGACCCGCTCGCGGTCCTCGAGTCCGGCCACACCCCGGCCCTGCACGAGCTTCGCCTGCACAACGGGACGGTGTGGCGGTGGAACCGGCCCGTCTACGACGTGGTGAACGACCAGCCGCACCTGCGCGTGGAGAACCGGGTGCTCCCCGCCGGCCCGACGGTGGTCGACATCCTCGCGAACGGCGCGCTCTACTTCGGCGCGGTGCGAGCGCTCCGCGAGCAGGACCGGCCGGTGTGGTCGCAGATGTCGTTCGGCGCGGCCGAGGAGAACTTCACCAGCGCCGCGATCCGCGGCATCGACACCTCGATCTACTGGCCGGGCTCGGGCGAGGTTCCCGCCACCGAGCTCGTGCTGCGCCGCCTGCTCCCCCTCGCCCACGAGGGACTCATGGCCTGGGGCGTCGACGACGAGATCCGCGAGCGCCTGCTCGGCATCATCGAGGGCCGCTGCACGACCGGCCGCAACGGCGCGACGTGGCAGGTCAGCGCCGTGCAGACCCTGCAGGAGTCCGGCATGGGGCGGTGGGAGGCGCTGCGGCAGATGACGCAGGCGTACGTCGAGCGGATGCACACGAACGAGCCGGTGCACACATGGGACCCGATCTGAGGGCGCGGGATCGAGAACCACCGGCCGGCGTCGCCGACCGAGCGTGCACGTGGACCGTCAGCGCTGCGCGGTCGGACGCGAGAGCGCGTCGAGCGCCGCTGTGACCAGGGAGAGAACACCGACGCGGATCGAGCGCTCGTCGACATCGAACGTGCTGGCGTGCAGGTCGAGGCGCGGCCGGATCGACGTCGGATCGTGGGTGCCGAGGCGGCCGTAGGACCCGGGAACGCGCTCGAGGTACCACGCGAACGAGTCGCCACCCATCGACTGCTCGGTGGCGACGACGGCATCCGGGCCGATCGACGAGCGCACCGCGGAGGCGAGCACCTCGGTGAGCGCCGGGTCGTTGATCACCGGCGGCACACCGCGGCGGTGGTGGATCTCCCAGGCCGCGGCGGAGTCGCCCAGCACGTCGATGAGCGCTTGCTCGAAGAGCTCCGGTGTCTTGAGCCAGGTGTCGTGGTCCTTGGTCCGCAGCGAGCCGCGCAGGCTCCCGTGCGCGGGAATGACATTGGCCGCGTCGCCGGCGTGGACGGCACCGAACACGGCGCTGAGCTCCCCCGGGGACGCGGTGAGCCGGTCGAGCGCCGGCTGGAGCCCCGTGATGAGCCGCCCGAGGACGTCGACGAGGTCCACGGTCTGCGCCGGGCCGAGCGGTGTGCCCGCCCGGACCGCGGAGCCGCACCTCGACGAGGTCGGCGGCCGAGGTGAGCGCACCGGCGCGGACACCGACCTGGCCGACGTCGAGCTTCGGGTCGCAGTGCAGGCCGAAGATCGCCGAGACGCCGTCGAGCCACCCCTCGGCGATCACGTCGACGGCACCTCCGGGCACCGACTCCTCCGCCGGCTCGAAGACGAGGCGGACGGTCCCGGTGATGCTGCTGGTGCCGGCGAGTGCCACGAGCGCTCGCGCTGCTCCGACGAGGATCGTGGTGTGCACGTCGTGGCCGCACGCGTGCGCGACACCGTCGACCTGGGAGCGGTAGCCGACGTCCTTGTCGTCGTGCATCGCGAGCGCGTCGATGTCGGCGCGTAGCGCGACGACGGGAGCGCCGGGACCCGCTGCCCCGATGGCGATGTCGCACACGAGCCCCGTGCCGACGGCGAGACGCGCGGGCGAGAGCCCGAGGTCGCGCAGGTGCTGCTCGATCCAGGCGGTCGTGGCCGTCTCGTGCGAGCTCAGCTCGGGGTGCGCGTGGAGATCGCGGCGCATCTCGACGAGCAACGGCTCGTCCGCGAGCACGATCGCGTCGAGGCGTGCGCGCAACGCGTCGCGGTCGTCCGGCGTCGGCTGCACGTTCCGCAGCCTACGAGGTCAGCGCCCGCGAGGCGCCGCCGCGGAGCCTAAGCGCGGCCGTAGACCGGGATGTGGCCACCGCTGATCGCGCCGGCGGCGTCCGTGCACAGGAAGTGGATCGCGTCGGCGATCTGGCCGGGGGCGACCCAGCGCGAGTGGTCGGCGTCCGGCTGCGCTGCGCGGTTTCCCGGCGTGTCGATGACGCTGGGCAGGACGGCGTTGGCCCGTACGCCGAGGGCGGTGTACTCCGCGGCCAGCACGTCGACGAACGTGAGCACCGCCGCCTTCCCCGTGATGTAGCCGGCCGCCCCGGCGAAGGGCCGTACAGCCGCTCGGCTCGACACGCACACGATCGACCCGTGGCTGCGCTCGAGCAGGTGCGGCAGCGCGAAGTGCGACACCAGGTAGGTGGGACGCAGGTTCAGCGTGAGCTGCGCCTCGAACTCGTCGACGCCGGTCTCGTGCACCCGCCCGCCCGAGGAGTAGCCGCCCACCAGGTTGACCACGGCGTCGAGCGGATGCTCGGGCGACGACGCCGCGAGCGCGACGACCGACGCCACGGAGCCGGGATCCGCCAGGTCGGCCTGGATCAGGACCAGCAGCGGGTGGGCGACCACCCGAGCGAGCTCCGCCTCGGCGACCCACGGGACGACGACCCGCCACCCCTCGTCCAGGAACCGCTGCGTGACCGCCGTTCCCAGCCCGCCAGTCCCGCCGGTGATGATCGCCGTACCGGACATGCTGCACACCCCGTCTCGTCGGTCGGATCGCCCGGAACCGTTGGACCACAACGACTCTCACCGCGCTCAGTGCCCCCGGCAGGATTCGAACCTGCGACACACGGTTTAGGAAACCGATGCTCTATCCCCTGAGCTACGAGGGCGCGACGTGCGCAGCTGCTGGGGGACAGACCCTCGCGTGATCCACCTCGGCCGTGCGCTCGCCTCGGTCGATGAGTCTAGGGGGTTGGCCGGGTGTGCCCGGTCGCGTGACGGGGGACCCCCGATCCGGTCAGGGTCGACCGGTCGGCCGACGGTCGAGACCTCGGCACCGTTCAGCTGGGGACGTGGATGAGCTTCTTGTTGAGGAACTCCTCGATGCCGTACGGCCCGAGCTCGCGTCCGACGCCGGACCGCTTGGTGCCGCCGAAGGGCAGCTCCGGGCCGCCACCCTCGGCGGCGTTGATGAAGTCCATGCCGGTGTCGAGCCGGTTCGCCACGTCGAGCGCGACCGCGGTGTCGGTGTGGAACACCGCGCCGCCGAGCCCGAACGGCGAGTCGTTCGCGAGGTCGACCGCCTCGTCGACCGAACCGACCTTGTAGACCACGGCGACCGTCGTGTTCTCGTGCGCGATGGTCCCGCTCGGGGACGGGGTGCTCGCCGTCTACTACGCCGGCAGCGACACGGTCATGAACGTCGCGTTCACGCACGAGGACGTGCTCGCCGCGTTCTGCCTCGACTTTCCGATGGACCCGCTGACCGGGCAGACGGAGTACCCGCTCGGCTCGTGAACCGGGACCCCTCTCCTCGCCAGTGGCGGCGGCTCTGCCCGCTTGCGGGCCGTCACCCTCAGGGCCTGCCTGCGCGCCCTTGCCGGCGGCCTAGGTGCCAGGACGGATCTCGATGGCGGCCCCGGACGGTCGTGACCGAGCCCACCGGCGTCGAGGGCTCGCACCGATCCGGCGACACCCGTGTGTCCGGCGCAGACACCCAGACCGGAGCTAGGCATCTGCTCCACGTCGTCCTCCGAACGGGTCGGCGTTGAGCACATCGGGATCGACCAGGCTCTCTCCGAGGCGGGACCGATCAGCGTCCCTGCCGACGACGCGCATGAGGGCGATCCACATGATGATTTCGGATCGGTCGTTGGAATCGCCGACGTTCTCGAGCACGACGACGATCGTGCCGAGGCGGGCGACCCTCCCGACGTACCGATCGCCGGGGACGACACCACGCTGATCGGCAGCAGTGCGGTCGTCCTGCTGAAGGAAGAACAACTCGGACATCTCGGTGCGGGGGAAGCCGTAGACGGGAGAGGCGATCTCCATCATCTCGACAGTCTTGGGCATGCACTCATCGAACATGTGCCACGCGTCGACGACAGCCTGATGAGCCTCGGCTTCGGTGTCGTACCTGAGGACGTACTCGTGGTAGACGGAGACTCCGGGCTCGACGAGTTCTGCTGCCTCGGCGCTCGCAGCCTCCCAGGTCATCGGGTTCGTCATGCATCGGGTCAGGTCGCGCTGTGGCTCGCCTGCCCGGGTGGGGTTCCAGCCGGGGTGACCACCGCCTGCGATCTGGTACCAGTCGGCCTTCGTCAAGAACGGTCCGTCCGCACCCCGGGTCACGGAACTGCTGGGAGTGGGCGAGACGGCTGGTCCGGGCCGGACGGGCAGGGTCGCGTGTCCGGCGAGACCGGTTGCCAATGCGACCGCTACGACCGCGGCGGACGCGACGACACCCGCCGCCCTGCGGTTGCGGCGTCGCAACTCCGCGTTCCTGCGTACCTGCTCAGCCGCCTGGAGACGTGGCCAGGCCTGGTCGGCGACGGAGTGCAGCAGTTCGGTCACGGGATCGCTCATGAGCCCGCCCTCCCTCGGTCCGCTTCCGTCGGGGACATGCAGTGGTCGTACTCCGAGAGCCGCACAGCAAGGGCAGCCCGTCCACGGGCCAGCTGCTGCTTCACCGCCGACACGCTCGATCCCGTCTCGTGGGCCACCCGGTCAACCGGCAGGTCGACGAGATGGTGCAGCACGATCGCCACCCGCTGCTTGTCCGGTAGCTCACGCAACGCCACGATCAGCGCCACATGGTTTGGATCGGGCTCTGGCGTCACCTCGACGTCGCTGCGGCGCACCCAGGCCGCCGATGCATTGCGCACCCGCCGCCACCGGCTGACCGCGAGACGCCTGGCAACGGTCCGGACCCACGCCTCCGGCGAGTCGCACTCCCGCACCGTCGACCAGTGCAGCCAGGCCCGCTCGAACGCCTCCTGGGCCACATCCTCGGCCTCGGACAGGTCACCGGTGAGCAGGACGAGCATCCGCACCATCCGCGCCGCACTCCCGGCATAGAACGCGTCGAACTCGACCGAGGCACGGGCACGGCCGGTACCCCCCATGCGGACCCCTCCGTCCGGCTGCCCGTCAGGTTGGACGGTCTCACTGCAAAGACGCCCGGAGCCTCCGGTCGGTGACATGCCCCGGCCGACGACATCGCGTTGACGCGCCCGGACATGATCTCGAAGATCCACGACGCGTGGCAGGGGATCCGGCGTGCCGGTGCTGGGCATCGCTGCGGGGTCAGCACCGCCGCACCGGCGCACGAGGAACGCACCTGCCGACGATTGGGCGGGTGGCGCCACGTGCCCTCGGCGAGGGCACGGCGTCGATCGGCCGCAGGGACCCGGCGCTCACCGCACTGGCGGTCGACGGACGGGTCGCCTGGCCCTGCCGGTTCAGCTGGGGACGTGGATGAGCTTCTTGTTGAGGAACTCCTCGATGCCGTACGGCCCGAGCTCGCGTCCGACGCCGGACCGCTTGGTGCCGCCGAAGGGCAGCTCCGGGCCGCCGCCCTCGGCCGCGTTGATGAAGACCATGCCGGTGTCGAGCCGGTTCGCCACGTCGAGCGCGACCGCGGTGTCGGTGTGGAACACCGCGCCGCCGAGCCCGAACGGCGAGTCGTTCGCGAGGTCGATCGCCTCGTCGACCGAGCCGACCTTGTAGACCACGGCGACCGGGCCGAACAGCTCCTCGCGGAACGCGCGCATCTCCGGCGTCACGTCGGTGAGCACCGTCGCCTCGACGAACGCACCCGGCCCCGGCACGCGTCGTGCCACCGGTACGCACGGTCGCGCCCTTGTCGATCGCGTCCTGCACCTGCGCCATGAGGCCGACCGCCGCGGCCTCCGACGAGAGCGGGCCGTACGACGTGCCGGGGTCGAAGGGGTCGCCGGTCGTGAGCTCGCTCATCGCCTTGGTGAGGCCGTCGACGAACCCGTCGTAGAGGTGCTCGGCGACGATGAAGCGCTTGGCGGCGTTGCACGCCTGACCGCCGTTCTCCATCCGGCCGACGACGGCCGCCTCGACGACGCTCGGGCAGGTCGTCGGTGTCGAGCACCAGGTAGGCGTCCGAGCCGCCGAGCTCGAGCACCACCTTCTTCAGGTGCGCTCCCGCGAGCGACGCCACGGCCGTGCCCGCGCGCTCGCTGCCCGTGACGCTGACGCCGCGCACCCGCGGGTCGGCGATGACGTCGGCGACCTGCTCGTTGGTGGCGAAGAGGTTGACGTACGCGTCGGCCGGCACGCCGGCCTCGACGAAGAGCGCCTGCATGGCGAGCGCCGACTCCGGGCACTGCGGAGCGTGCTTGAGCAGGACCGTGTTGCCCGCGAGCAGGTTGGGGCCGGCGAAGCGGGCGACCTGGTAGTACGGGTAGTTCCACGGCATGATCCCGAGCAGCGCGCCGATCGGCGCCTTGCGGATCACGGCGTCGCCGCTCGCGCTCGGGATGGGCTCGTCGGCGAGCAGCGCCGCGGCGTTGTCGGCGTAGTACCGGTAGATGTCCACGACGTACTCGACCTCGCCGACCGCCTCGGCCGTGGCCTTGCCCATCTCGCGCGTGATGATCGCGGCCAGCTCGCCGGCGCGGGCGGCGTAGAGGTCGGCGACCCGGTGGATGATCGCCGCGCGCTCCGTCGACCGGGCGTGCGCTCCAGGCGCGGAAGGCGCCGTCGACGCGGCCGATCGCCTCGGCGACCTCGGCGTCGGTGGCGGTGGGGAACTCCTTCTCGACCTCGCCGGTGGCGGGGTTGACGACCTTGTACTCGACGCTCACGTCCGTGGCTCCTCGACGTTCGACCGGGTGACGGCTCGCGCAGCGCACTGTGCCCCCTTCCGGCGATCGTGCGCCAGGGTGTTCAGGTCCTTCGCCTCGACCGTGGAGGGGTAGAGGTCCTTCGACGGCGTGCGGATGCCGCGGAACTCCCAGTCGCCGCCGAGGGCGGTCGAGACGACCTCCTCGCTCTCGGTCGGCTGCGCGCCGACGTCGGTGCGGATCGGCGTCGGGTCCGACGACGACGTGGTTGGTGAGCCGGCCGAGGCCCTCGACCTCGACCTCGACGACGTCGCCGGGCTGGACCGGACGCGAGTTCGCGGGCGTGCCGGAGAACAGCAGGTCACCCGGGGAGAGCGTGATGGTGCGGGCGATGTCGGCGACGAGGTAGTGCATGTCCCACTCCATCTCGTCGGTCGAGGCCTCCTGCTTCACCTCGCCGTTGACCAGCGTGCGGAGGGTCTTGCCGCGGAAGTCCCAGTCGGTCACCAGCCCGGGACCGACCGGCGCGAGGGTGTCGGATCCCTTGACCCGCAGCATCGAGCCGGCGTCGGTGTCGCGGAAGTCGTGCAGCCCGTAGTCGTTGCCGATCGGTGTAGCCGGCGATGTAGTCGCCCGCCTCCTGCGGGCGAGACGTTGCGGCAGGTGCGCCCGATGACGATGACGATCTCGCCCTCGTAGTTGAGCCACTTGCAGCCCTGCGGCCGCACGACCGCGCCCCGGTGGCTGTTGAGCGCCGTGACCGGCTTGTGGAAGTACGTCGGCGCCGCGGGAAGCTTGGTCATGAACTCCTGCGTGCGGCTGTCGTAGTTGAGGTGGACGGCGATGATCTTCGTCGGCTCGGTCGGCGGCAGGTGCTGCGCCTCCTCGACGCCCACCTCGCGGCCGTCGGCGGCGACGAGGGCGTCGCCGTGGCGCACGACCTGGACGGCGGATCCGTCGAGCAGGATGCGGCGGTACTCGGGCACGGGGGCTCCAGGGTTGGTCGTGGGTCGAGGGTCAGGCGCCGCGGGGCGCGGTCCAGCCGGCGGCCGGGCGGTCGAACCACACGTGCACCTGGCTCGTGCCGATCGAGTTCTCGTAGTCGCCGTACTGCACGCCGGGGGCGGAGAAGTCGTTCTCGCCCAGGGCCGCGGCCATCATCAGGTAGTGGGCGAACATGCCCTCGGGGCGCACCGTGAGGAACTCGGGCATCGTGTCGAGCACGCGGTCGTGCCGGCCCTCGAAGAACCACCCGAGCCGCTCGTGGTCCATGTCGCGCGCCTTCTGGCTGAAGATGTGCGACGGGTCGCTCGCCTCGTGCTTGCGCAGCTCCTTGAGCTTGTAGAACGTGTGCGACAGCGAGCCGGTGGCGATGATGATCACCTTGCGGTCGACCTTCGCGAGCGCCGCCCGGATGGCCCGGCCGACCCGCAGGAAGTCGTCGGTCTCGCCGGTCTGGCAGACCGAGATCGAGATCCACTGCTTGTCCAGCCCCTTGCCGAGGTAGGACCACAGGTTGATCGACGGGTAGTACAGCGGCAGGTACGGGTCGTCGATCGCGGTGATCCAGGTGCCCTCCGGCGTCGCCCTCGGCGGCGATGGCGTCGGGCGAGCTCGCGGATCGCCGCGCCACTCGTAGGGGATGCGGCACATGCCGCGCGGCAGCTCCTCGGCGGTGAAGAGGCCGGCGCGCAGGTCGTGCGAGGTGACGACGAACTCGACGGTGGTGAACCAGTGCGAGTCGAGGACGATGACGGTGTCGTAGTCGAGCTGCTCGAACTTCTCGGCGCGCAGCTGGTGCAGCGCGGGGACGAGCGAGATCTCCTTGCCGTCGTTGAGCTCTCGACGCGTGGCCTCCGGGAGCATGATCGTGGGGACGTGCGAGAGAAGACCCGCGCCGACAACCTCACCCATGGTCAGTTCCATCCCTTCGGGGCGAACACGGAGTTCTTCACGTCGCAGTAGAAGTCGAACGACCAGATGCCGCCCTCGCGGCCGATGCCGGACCGGCCGCTGCCGCCGAAGGGCGCGGACAGGTCGCGGACGAAGAAGCAGTTGACCCACACCGTGCCGGCGCGCAGCTGCGACGGACACGCGCTCGGCGCGCTCGCGGTCGCCGGTGACGAGCGTGGCGGCGAGGCCGAAGTCGGTGTCGTTCGCCATCGCCACGCCCTCCTCCTCGGTGCCGAAGCGCTGCAGCGTGAGCACCGGGCCGAAGACCTCCTGGCAGGCGATCTCCATCGTCGGGTCCACACCCTCGAACACCGTGGGCCGGTAGTAGAAGCCGCCGGTCGACGTTGTTGAGCTCGTGGTGCGGCTCGCCGCCGAGGATCACGGTGGCGCCGTCGGCGATCGCGCGCTTGACGAAGCCGTCGACCCGCTCGAAGTGGGTCCGGCTCGACCAGCGGCCCGATGTCGGTCGCCTCGTCGCGCGAGTCGCCCTGCGTGATCCTGGCCGCACGCTCGAGGAACCGCGACGCGGAACTCGTCGTAGACCCCGTCCTGCACGAGCAGGCGGACCGCGGCCAGGCAGACCTGGCCGGAGTTGTCGAACTGCTCGACCGCCAGGTCGACCGCGAGGTCGAGGTCGGCGTCGTCGAAGACGAGCAGCGGCGACTTGCCCCCGAGCTCGAAGCTCACCGGCGTGACGTTGCGCGCCGCGGACTCGCCGATCTTGATCGACGTCGGCACCGACCCGGTGAAGCAGATGCGACGCACGTCCTCGTGCGCGACCAGCGGTGCCCCCGCCTCGGTGCCCAGACCCCTGGACGACGTTGAACACGCCGTCGGGGAGTCCCGGCCTCGTGCGCGATGTCGGCGAGCAGCGACGCGGTGAGCGGCGCCCACTCCGGCGGCTTCGCGACCACGGTGTTGCCGGCGGCGAGCGCCGGGCCGATGCGCCAGGTGGCGAGCATGAGCGGGGCGTTCCACGGCGTGATGATCGCGGTGACTCCCGCCGGGTCCCACGAGACGTGGTTGCGTGTGCCCGCGCGTCTCGAAGTCCGGGTGCGACAGCTCGAGCAGGTAGTCGGCGAAGAACCGGATGTTCATCGCGACGCGGGGCATGACCCCGCGCCGGTGCGAGCGCAGCAGCGAGCCGTTGTCGCGCGTCTCGACCTGCGCGAGCTCCTCGATCCGCGCCTCGACGCCGTCGGCGACGCGGTGCAGCACGGCGGCCCGCTCGGCGGGCGAGGTGCGCGACCAGGTGACGAACGCCGCCTTCGCGGCCGCCACCGCGGCGTCGACCTCGGCCTGACCGCCGCGGCGACACGTGCGCGATGACCGTGCCGTCGAGCGGAGAGACGTCCTCGAAGGTCGTGTCGCTCGCGACCCGATGCCCGCCGATCCAGTGGCGCGTGTCGACTTCGACGCCCGCGACCTGTGCGCTGCTCATGAACCGCTGTCCTCCGGATGGGCGTGAACGATGGGTGACCGTGACGGCGAACGGGTATATCGTTCGGATACAAACGTATTGCCGTCGTGGGAGGCCGTCAAGAGATGCCGAAGACTCCGCTCGTCGCCATCCCTGCCCGCTTCTCCACCTCGGCATCCGCCCTGCGCTACCGCGCGGTGGTGACCGCGCGCGCCCTCTCCGAGTCGGTGCTCCGCGCCGGGGGCGAGCCGCTGACCGATCCACCCGTGGGCGCCCGGCGGCGAGATCGACGTCGACGAGGTCGGCCGGCGCCTCGCCTTCGCCGACGCGGTGCTCCTGCCCGGCGGCGGCGACCTCTCGCCCGAGCGGTACGGCGACGAGGCAGCGGCACGAGCACGTCTACGACGTCGACGACGAGCAGGACGCGTTCGACCTCGCGGTGGCGACGTGGGCGCTCGGCGCCGGCGTGCCGACCCTGGCGGTCTGCCGCGGGCACCCAGGTGGTCAACGTGAGCCGCGGCGGGACGCTGCGCCAGCACATGGACGAGCCGCACCGCTCCGTCGTCCACGAGGTGAGCGTGGCCGAGCCGTCGTTGCTCGCGTCGGTCGTCGGACCGAGCCTCACCGCGTCCTGCTACCACCACCAGAGCCTGGACCGGCTCGGCGACGGCGTGCGAGCGACCGCGCGCAGCGAGGACGGCACGGTCGAGGCCATCGAGGTCGAGGGCGCGGCGGGGTGGTTCCTCGGGCTGCAGTGGCACCCGGAGGACACCGCCGCGGAGGACCCGGTGCAGCACGCGCTGCTCGCGGCGCTCGTCGACGCGGCCCGCGGCTGAGCCTCAGCTGGACTCGGCCTGCTTCACGACGCTGCGCAGGGACCGAGCCATCTGCAGCATCTGGGTGCCCGAGAGCTGGCTGGTCACGGCAGCCTCGACCGCGTTGAACTCCGGGAACACCTCGGTCATCAGGCGTTGCCCCTTGGGGCTCAGCGAGAGCAGGACCCGGCGCGCGTCATCGGGGTGCACCCGCCGACGCAGCAGCCCGCGGTTCATCAGCGTGTTCGCGACGCCGGTGAGCGTGCCCTTCGAGATGCCCGCCTCCGACGCGACGTGCCGGGACTCGATGTCGCCCCAGATCCACACGACCCAGAGCACGACCCAACCGGTCCAGGTCGAGCTCGTGCGGTGCCAGCACGGTCCGCTCGACGTGGTTGCGCACGGCGTTCGCGGCCCGGTAGATGTTCGACACGGCGGCCATGGCGGACATGTCGATGGGCATGCCGCGCAGGCGCTCGGCGACCGCCTGCTCCGTGGCCTCGAGCGTGTGCTCGCCGTCGGCCCGACCTTCGGCGGCGGCCGCGTTGGTGCTGCGCACGTAGCGGCTCAGCGAGCACTCGCCGTCGTCGCACGGGCAGGTGGTCGGGTCGCAGTCCTCGTGCGAGGCGGGCGGAACCGCGCGGATCGCCGCGCGTGACGACGACGTCGACGCACCCGCGCTGCGGGCCGTTCCCTTGGCTGCCACGGGCGAAGTCTACGGGCGGGGTCCGCGCCCGGAGGCGGGGACGGTCTGGGCGCGGACCGGGGACGTGGCGACCTGGTCGAGGAAGCGGTCGACGAGGCGGCGGCTGCGCTGCGATGGCCGCGGGCTCCTCCCGCGCGGTGCGCTCCGACCACGGCGTCGGGGTCGATGCCGTGGTCGCGCAGGTAGGTCGCGCCGCCGTTGTCGAGCCAGCCCGCCAGCATGCGTGCCGACCAGCTCGGGGTGGAACTGCACGCCCATGCTGCGACCCAGCGTGAACGCCTGCGGTGCGCGCTCGGTGCGCGCGAGCAGCCGCGCGCCCGGGCGGGGTCGTCCAGCGGTCGTGGTGCCACTGGAACCACGGCCCCGGCTCCACGAGGTCGGGCGCCTCGGTGTCGACGGAGTACCACCCGATCTCCGCCTCGGGCGCCCGCTCCACCGTGCCGCCGAGCGCGGTCGCCAGCGCCTGGCCGCCGAAGCAGATGCCGAGGACGGGTACGCCGGCGTCGTGCGCGCGGCGGAGCAGCCTGATCTCCTCGAGCACCCACGCGCCGATCGTCGCCTCGTCGTAGACCGACCAGGGCGCGCCCATGGGCACGATCACGTCGTAGTCGAGGGGGTCCGGGAAGCTCACCTCGACGCCGGGGTCGTGGAAGCGCTCCGGCGGCACGACCAGGAACTCCTCGACCTCGTAGCCGCGCTCGGCGAACCGCTCGCCGACCGGGCCGACGGGTGAGACGTGGTCCTGCTGGACGAACAGCGCACGCATCCTGACCCCTTTCGTTCGGAACCGAACGTAATTGCCGTCAGCCGCTCACCGCAAGCCCCGGACGGCTTCGGCAGATTCTCGGCGGAAGCCCTTCCGCTCGGAGCACGCGGGCCTCTATCGTGGGCACATTGTTCGGATCCGAACGACCTTACCAGGAGGCCGGCGTGGGACACGAGATCGACCAGCAGCGAGTGGCCGAGGTCGTCGAGAGCCTGCGGGCGCGCGGCATCGACGTGATCCGGGTGTCCTACCCGGACCTGATCGGGGTCGACCGCGGCCGCGACGTGCTCATCGACGAGCTCCCCACCGTCATGGGGCACGGCATCGCGTTCTGCCGTGCGGTCTTCCACACCTCCCCGCGCGGCGACGTCGTGCCGATCCAGGGCGGCATCGAGAGCGGGCTGCCCGACATCAAGGTCGTGCCCGACCTGAGCACGCTCACGGACCTGCCCTGGGAGCCGGGCGCTGCCTGGTGCCTCGGGCGACACGTACGCCCAGGACGGCGCTCCCTGCCGCAGGAGTCCCCGCGCGAGGTGGCGCGCAGCGTCGCTGCGACGGCTCGCCGAGCTCGGCCTGCCAGGCTGTCATCGGCCCCGAGCTCGAGTTCTACGTCTGCGAGCTCGACGACTCCACCGACCTCGGCTGGAAGCGCTACGCCGACCAGGCGGGCAACGTCTACGTCGTCGGCCGCAAGGGCGACCCGCAGGGCCTGCTGCTGTCGATGCTGCGCCACCTGCGCGACGCCGACCTGCAGGTCACCGCGGCCAACCACGAGTTCAGCGCCGGCCAGTTCGAGATCAACCTCAACCACTCCGAGCTCGTCGACGCCGCCGACCGCGCGTTCCGGATGAAGTCCGCGGTGCAGGAGATCGCGCGCCACGAGGGACTGCTCGCGACCTTCATGGCCAAGCCGTTCAACGACGAGGGCGGCAGCGGGTTCCACCTGCACGTCTCGCTCGTCGACGAGGCCGGGGAGAACGTCTTCGGCGACGCCGACGGCGAGGGTGGCCTGTCCGCGATAGGCCGGGCCGCGATCGCGGGCGTGCTGCGTCACGCACCGGCGCTGGCCGCGATCCTCAACCCGACGATCAACTCCTACAAGCGGTTCGGTCCGGACACGCTCGCGCCGTGGCTCATCGACTGGGGCATGGACAACCGCAGTGCGATGGTGCGCATCCCGCCGGAGCGCGGCGCCGCGGCGCGCATGGAGGTCCGCCTCGGCGACGCCACCGCGAACCCCTACCTCGCGATGGCCGCGGTGGGCGCCGCGATCTACCTCGGCGTGCGCGACAAGCTCGAGCCCCCGGCGCCGCTCGAGGGCTACGGCTACGACCCGGAGAGCGCCCCGATGCTCCCGCAGAGCCTCGCCGAGGCGGTCGACGCGCTCGAGGCCGACAAGGAGCTCGGCGCGGTGATCGGCGAGTTCTTCGTCGGCTCCTTCGTGGCCTACAAGCGCAACGAGCTCGAGCGCTTCTCGCGCTTCGTGACCGACTGGGAGTTCGGCGAGTACGCCTACCACCTGTGAGGCGATGAACGACGTCCGGAGGGGCGGTCACCCGAGCGGGCGGCCGCCCCTCCGCGCGGCCGGGACGGGTGCCGGTCAGCGCTGACGGTCGGCCGAGGCCTCGTCGAAGCGCCGCAGCAGGTCGCGGCACAGGTCGCGGCACGTGCGCCGCGTCGTCGACGAACATGGCCGGCTTGAAGCAGAAGCGTGGTGAAGCCCTGCTCGAGCTGCGCCGGCACGTCGGCCATCGCGACGTCGAGGTCGGCGAGGTCGTCGGCGCCGTGGAAGGTGCCCCGGATCCCGCCGACGAGCTCGAGCTCCGCGATGTCGCGGCCGTGCTCGCGCATGACGTCGGCCAGCAGCGCGAGGTCGTCGGACGGTCGAGCGGCCCGAACGGGTTGAGCCCCTGGCCGTAGCGCGCGATCCGCCGGGCCAGCGGCGGGTGCATGCCCTGCCCGCCGAACCACAGCGCCGGGCCCGCGGGACTCGCGGCACCGGGCTCGAGCCAGACGTCGGCGAACGGGAAGCGCGGGCCGTCGTGGCTGACCGGGAACGGGCCGTAGGCCTTGGCGAGGACCTCGAGCTGCTCGTCGAGGATCTGGCCGCGCTGCTCGAACGGCACGCCGAGGGCGGCGTACTCGTCGCGCGACCAGCTCACCGTGGGCAGCACCACGAGCCGGCCGCCGGAGAGCAGGTCGAGCGTGCCGAGCTCCTTGGCCAGCAGCAGCGGGTGGCGCAGCGGAGCGATGATCGCTCCGGCGACGAGGCGCACCCGCGTCGTCGCCTGGGCGATCGCGGACAGCAGCACGATCGAGCTGGGCCAGGCCGTCGACGGCGGCTGGTTGCCCGGCGCGGCGTAGTCGCGGGGGTTGGTCATCTCGCCGGCGTCGCCCGAGTCCGGGCCGAGGACGACGTGCTCGCTGAGCATCACGGCGTCGACGCCCGCCGCTTCCGCCTCGACCGCCATGCGCGACGAGGCCGCGCAGGTCGCGCTCGTCGACGAGGGTCTGGTTCTCGGTGAGCACCATCACGAGCCGGGTGCGCGGGCATGCGGCCTCCTGGGTCGACGGCCGGTGCGGGGAGCGCCGGCGTCAGCGGTGGGCGAGCGTGGTTCCGCCGTTCCACGACGTGCCGACCTGGCGGTAGTAGCCGCCGATGATCTCGCGCACCGGCAGCAGCGACGCCGGCGTCGTCCCACGGCGAGTCGAACAGCGTCAGCTCGGCGTCGGCCCGCCACGACGGGCCGCCCTCGACGTCCGACGCCGCTCATCGTCACGCACCTCGTCGAGCGCCCAGCCGGGCGCGCCGCGCTCGATCGGGCGCACCTGCCGGTGGTGCAGCATCGGCGTGACGTTGACGAAGCCGTTGGTGTCGCTCGGCCCGGTGATGGTGATCACGGCCTGCGCGAGCCGGTGGTCGTACGCCGCCAGCGTGGCGCCGAACCGGCCGCCCGACCTCGACGCGCGGCGCTCCCCTGCCGTAGGGCATGGGCCGGGTCTGCTGGATCGAGCCGAGCTTCTTCGGATAGCCCTGGTGCACCCCGCGCGCGATCGCGAAGTCGCTGGTGACCCAGATCAGCACGCAGCGCGAGTAGGTCACGCCCTCGTACCGGCACCGCACGACCGCGAACGCCTCCTTGTACTGGCTGCGCGCGGGGTCGAGGAGCTCCTCGAACGACCCCGAGCACGACTGCCAGTCGGCCCAGATCATCGCGACCGCGCCCGGGTCCTCGTCGGCGAGCTCGACGTCGGCGGGCAGCAGCGCACGCACCTTCTCGACGTCGGTGCGGTACTCCACCGTGAGCAGGTCGCCGCTGTAGAACCACGGCGGGTTCGGGATCAGCGACGTGCGCCCCGACTCGGTGTACGGCGGGGCGAATCCCTTGAGCTCGGGCACGGGCACTCCTCGGTCGGTTTCTGGACGGCACCCGGGGGCGGGCTGATGTGGCGTGCGGGTCAGACGCGGGCGCGACGCGTCCGGCCGACGTCGGCGGGTCGTTCCTCGGCGAGCATGGCAGAGCACGATCTCGCGGACCTTGAGAGCGGCGACGTCGGCGCTCACGTTCACCTCCGGGCCGGGGCCGTCGAGGTCGAGCACCGCCTGCGCCGTCTCCATCGCACGAGCACACGCTCGTAGTAGTCGTCGAACAGCGACGCGACCGTCGCGTTCGCGTCGGCGTCGGTCACGGCGAAGTCCCGGCTCACCCGCCACAGGAGGCGGCTGCGTCCGCGCTCGAGCGGGGTGACGAGCTGGGTGAACCGCAGTCGGGCCGCGGTCCCGTCGGCAGCGGTGACGTCCCAGTGGTCGACCCAGGCCGCCGGGGAGAGGAAGAACGCGTCCTGCGCCGTGGCGAACTCGGCGTCGCTTCCGACGAGCGCCGCCTGCCATCCCGGCAGCGGCGCGGGCGCGAACTCGCGGTGCAGCGCGACCGTGGTCTCGGTGACGACGACGTCGAGCGGCGGCGGCTCGCTGCCGAGCACCGTGGGCGCGATCTCGGGCGCCACGAACGGCACCTGGGTCACGTCGGCGAAGCTCTCGTGCAGCAGCAGGAACCCGGCCTCGACGTCGCTCTCGCCGCCGACGGTCGCCCACGCCGTCGTCGCCGAGCCAGGGCAGCTCGGGCACCCGGTGCAGCCGGGCCCGTCCCGGCTCGCCGAACCAGACCCACACGAGTCCGTCGGACTCCTGCGTCGGATAGGCCGCGACCGCGGCCCCGAACGGCACGCGGCTCTGCGTCGGCACGCTCACGCACTGGCCGTCCGCGTCGTAGACGAACCCGCACAGCCCGCAGCGCACGGTGTCACCGACGAGAGTGCCCGCGCTGAGCGGGAAGGCGCGATGCGCGCAGCGGTCCTCGAGCGCGACGACCGCGCCCGCCTCGGTGCGGAACAGCACGACCGGGCGGCCCAGCGCGCGGAGCCCGGTGAGGTCGCGCCCCACGGCCGAGCTGGGCGCGACGGCGTACCAGCAGTCGGTCGGGACCGCGGTGGTGGTCGATCGGCGCGGTGAGCTCATCGCGGTCTCCTCACAGATCCAGGGTGAGACGGTCGGACAGGCACCGCGAGACGCACACCATCATCGCGTCGTTGGCGGCCCGCTCGGACTCGCTGAGCACGGAGTCGCGGTGGTCGACCTCGCCATCGAGCACGATCTGCTCGCACGTGCCGCAGATACCCTCGTGGCACGAGCCCAGCACGCTGACGCCCGCGTCCTGCACGACGTCGAAGATCGACCGGTCCGGCGGCACGGTGAGGGTGAGGCCGGAGGACGCGAGCACGAGCTCGAAGGAGCGCTCGCCGCCCGTCGGGCGCCTCGGTCGCCTTGGCCGCGAACCGCTCGAGGTGCAGCGCGCCCTCGGGCCAGTCCGCCGGCGCAGCGCTCCTCGACCGCCGCGAGCAGGCCCTCGGGGCCGCAGACGTAGACGAGGGTGTCGTCGCGCGGGTCGCCGAGCACGGCGGCGAGGTCGAGCATGCCGGCCTCGTCCTGCGGCACGAGCGTCACCCTGTCGCCGTACTGCCGCGAGCTCGTCGACGAACCCCATCGACGACACGGGTACGGCCGCCGTAGTAGAGGTGCCAGTCGGCACCCGTCGCCTCGGCCTCGGCCACCATCGGCAGCATCGGCGTGATGCCGATGCCGCCGCCGATGAAGATGTAGCGCGGCGAGGACACGAGCGGGAAGTGGTTGCGCGGCCCGCGCACGCGCACGGTGCTGCCGGCTCGGTGACCCGCTCGTGCACGTACGACGGAGCCGCCGCGGCTGTCGGGCGCCTTGAGGATGCCCAGCCGGATCGTGCGGCTGTCACCGGGGCTGCCGCACAGCGAGTACTGCCGGACGAGGCCGTCGCCCGAGGATGAGGTCGACGTGCGCACCCGGCGTCCAGGGAGGAAGCGAGTCGCCGTCGGGGTCGACCAGGGTGAGCGCCACGACGTCGTCGGCGACGACGCTCGGCCGCCTCGACGACGAGGTCGCCCTCGTGCTCGCGGACCGTCGTCTTCGTGCCCGATCACGTCAGCCCTGCTTCGACTCGATGCGCACGGGGAAGCGCTTGATCCCGTTGACGAAGTTGCTGCGGACCCGGGCGATGTCGCCGGTCTGGGTGATCTCGGCGATGCGGGGCAGCAGCGTCTCGAAGATGATGCGCATCTCGAACCGCGCCAGGTTCGAGCCCATGCAGGTGTGCGGGCCCTTGCCGAAGGTCATGTGGTCGTTGGGGAACCGGCTGAGGTCGAGGCGGTAGGGGTCGTCGAACTTCGCGTCGTCGCGGTTGCCCGAGGCGAACCACATGACCACCTTGTCGCCCTCCTTGATGGTCTTGCCGTGCAGCTCGACGTCCTTGCGTCGCCGTACGCCGGAAGTGGTAGACCGGCGAGGCCCAGCGCAGCAGCTCCTCGACCGCGTCTGCGGGTACTTGTCCGGGTTCTCGAGCGAGCCACTGCATCTGGTCGGGGTTGTCGATGAGCGCCTTCATCGAGTGGCTGATCGCCTGCCGCGTGGTCTCGTTGCCGGCGACCACGAGCAGCAGGAAGTAGTTGTCGAAGTGCTCCGGCGAGAGCGGGATCCCGTCCTCGGGCAGCCGGTTCACCAGCTTGCTCACGAGGTCCTCGCCGTCGCCGCCCGTCGCTCGGCCGCGAGCTTGCGGCCGTACTCGAAGATCTCCTGCGACACCGGCGAGCGGAACGGCAGGTGCCGTACTTCTTGGCCTCCTCGCTGTTGACGAGGACGCGCGCGAACTCGGGGTCGCAGAAGCCGACGATCTCGTTGCCCCACGAGATGAGCTGCGGCGTCATCTCCTCGGGCGTGTCGAGCAGCCGGGCGAGCACGGCGATCGGGTAGTCGGCGGCGATGGCGTCGACGAAGTCCATCTCCTGCTGCTGCAGGGCGGTCTCGACCGTGAGTGCCGCGAGCCCGCGCAGGAAGTCCTCGTAGCGACGCAGCTGTGCCGGGTTGAAGTCGCGCACGAGCAGCTTGCGCAGGGCCAGGTGACGGGGGCCGTCGGTCTCGAGGATCGAGCGACGCAGCTCCTGGAACTCCTCGGGTGGCTCCTCGAGGTTGGTGAACTTCGTCGAGGTGAACGTCGTCGGGATCCTTGTCGACCCGCTCGATGTCCTCGTACCGGGTGATCGACCAGAAGCCGGAGCCGCCGTCGGCTCCGGGTTCCAGTGCACCGGCGCCTCGCGGCGGAGCGTGTCGAACATGCCCCAGGCCTCGTTGCGCTCGAACACGTCGAGGTCGGCGAGATCGACCTGGTCGAGGGGGACGGGCGTCGGCTGCATGCTGGACTCCTTCGTCGCGGGGACCCGCTGGGAAATTCGTTTGGATCCGAACGGCAGGCTAGGGGCGCACTCGCGGGGCCGTCAAGGGCATCGGCCCAACTCCCTGTCCCGCCGCGCAGCCCACCGGTGGTCGGGATCGCGACCCGACACGAAATGTGGTGCCGAAACCCTTGACGCGACACGTCCGAGGCGGCACCCTTCCAGTCATTCGGGTCCGTACGATCTGGCTCCCGGCATGTCGCCGGGCGCGTGAAGGGATGCCCATGACCGCCCTCCAGCCCGCCCCCCAGGAGACGCCGGAGACCGCCCTGCACCATGGCCGCCTCGGCGTCCTGGGCATCGTCTTCTTCGTCGTCGCCGCGGCCGCGCCCCTCGTCGGGATGACCGGCGCGGTCCCCGTGGCCATCGTCCTGGGCAACGGCGCCGCCGCACCTGGTGCCTACGTCGTCGTGGGTCTGGTCCTGCTGCTGTTCTCCGTCGGCTACGCCGCGATGGCCACCAAGGTGACCAACGTCGGTGCCTTCTACGCCTACGTCGGCCGCGGTCTCGGCATCATCCCCGGTGTCGGTTCCGCGTTCGTCTCGCTCGTGGCGTACCTCGCCGTCCAGCTCGCCGTGTTCGGCTTCTTCGGCGGGGTCATCACCGGGCAGATGGCCGACAAGTTCGGCATCGACTGGCCGTGGTACGTCTGGACGATCATCGCCTGGGCACTCGTGCTCGGCCTCTCCGTGCTGTCCGTCGACATCGGCGCGAAGCTCCTCGGCGTGCTCATGAGCCTCGAGCTGCTCGCGCTGGTCGTCACCTCGTTCGCGGTGCTCTTCTCCGGCGACAAGCCGGAGGGCATCGACATCGGCGCCTCGTTCGCGCCGGCCAACATCTTCTCGGGCGGCCTCGCCAGCACCGCGGGCATCGCGCTCGCCTTCGCGTTCGCCTCCTACATCGGCTTCGAGGCCACGGCCATCTACGGCGAGGAGGCGAAGGAGCCGCACAAGTCGGTGCCGCGCGCCACCTACCTCGCCGTCATCACGATCACCGTCATCTTCGGCTTCACGGCGTTCGCGATCGTGACCGGGCTGGGCGCGTCGGCCGTGATCGACAAGACCGTCGAGCTCTCGACGGTCGACGGCACGCCGCTCGCGAACCCGGCAGCGGTCCTGTTCGGGGTGGCCGACCAGTACGTCGGCACGTGGATGTCGGACGTGATGAGCTGGCTCGTGCTCTCGTCGCTCTTCGCCGGTCTGCTCGCCTTCCAGAACTCGGCGGCGCGCTACTTCTACGCGATGGGCCGCTCCGGCGTGCTGCCGGAGCGCCTCGACCGCGTCAACGGCCGCGGCGCCCCGTGGTCCGCCGCCGTGCTCACCTCGGTGATCTCGCTGGTCGTGATCGTGCTGTTCGCGATCCGGGGGCTCGACCCCATCCTGAACCTGTTCTTCTGGCTCTCCGGCACGGCCGTGCTCGCGATCGTCTTCGTCGAGATCCTGGTCTCCGTCGCGGTGATCGCGTTCTTCTCCCGGCACCGCGGCGAGGTGAGCGTGTGGGCCTCGGTCATCGCGCCGCTGCTGTCGATCCTCGGCCTCACGGTCGGGCTCTGGCTGCTGGCCTCGCGCTTCGGCCTGCTGGCCGGCACGGTCGCCGAGGGCGTCGACCCCACCGTCGAGCCCTGGGGCCTCAACGCGACCGGCTGGATCCTCGTGCTCACGCCGTTCGTGATGTTCGCCGTGGGCCTGCTCGTCGGGAAGCTGCGCACGAGCACCGAGAACGAGGACGCGGTCGCCGACCTCGTCTCGTAGTCACTGCCCTCGGCCGCACCGGGCGCGGCGACGGAGCCCAACCGGCTTCGTCGCCGCGCCCGGTGCTGTCCGGAGGTGGGTCGGTCGATCGTTCGCGGGTGCGGGGCGATCAGGTGCGCTACGCCTGCTGGCGCCGCAGCAGCTCCGCGTCGAGCCGGTGCAGCCGTCGCCGGAGCCCGACGATGCGGTCGACGCGGTGGCGCGCGCCCCGAGGGGACAGCGCTTGGAGCTGCAGTGCCACGGTCAGTCGCTCCCGCCGGATCCAGGCGGTCGGGACCACGCCCGCGGGCTCGCCCTGCCGGTGCCCCGCGTCGTCGGCCATGCACTTAGGCTACCCTTACCTCGTGATCCTGTGCCAGTGCGCCGTCGTGAGCGACCGCGACATCCGTGCCCGCGTGCGGGCCGGAGCGCGTTCCGTCAGCGAAGTGCTGCGCCAGACCGGGGCGGCTCAGCAGTGCGGCGGGTGCGCCCTCGCCGTTCGCTCCTGCGCTCACCGGGCGCTGTGCCACGCTGATCGCGACAACGCCCACCGTGGAGGTCCTGGATGCAGCCGGTTAGTCCCCGCGTGGTGGAGCTGCTGAACGAGGCACTGACGGTCGAGCTCTCCGTCACCAACGCGTACTTCCTGCACGCCCGCATGCTCGACGCCCACGGACTCCCCCGCCTCGGCAAGGTGTTCTACGACCTGTCGATCGGCGAGATGCGCGACGCCGACGCGCTGATCCAGCGGATCCTGCTCTTCGACGGCCATCCCAACCTGCAGCGCCTCGGACCGATCGCCATCGGCGAGACCGCGGAGGAGATGCTCCGGCTCGGCCTCGAGAGCGAGAAGGCCGCGATCGCGCAGTTCAACGCCGCCGCACACGAGTGCCGGGCGCTCGGCGACCACGGCACCGCCGCCACGTTCGACGAGATGGTGCTCGACGAGGAGCGCCACGCCGACTGGTTCGAGGGTCAGCTCGCGGCCATCGGACTCGTCGGCGCGCAGGCCTACCTGGCTCAGCAGACGAACACGGCCGACGGCCCCGCCTGACGCCGCCCGCTCGGGTCGCTCATCGGCTCGGGTCAGGTCGGTTCGCGGCGGGCGGCCCAGATGCCGCGGGCGTGGCTGACGTGGAGCGCGGTGAGGCGCTCCGCCTCGGCCGCGTCACCGTCGCGGACGGCGGCGAGGATCGCGAGGTGCTCGTTCGCGGAGTCGACGAGCGCACCCGCCGCGACGAGCTCCTCCAGGCCCACGAGCCGGGTCCGGGCGCGCAGCTGCTCGACGGTCTCGACGATGCGCCGGTTGCCCGCGAGCCCGAGGAGCTCGAGGTGCAGGCGACGGTCGACGTCGACGAAGCTGATCAGGTCCCCCGCCGCCGCGAACTCGACGATGCGCTCCGCCGTGTCGGTGAGGCGGGCGAGGTCCGCGTCGTCGACGCGACCGGCGATGCGACCCACCGTGGGTGCCTCGAGCAGCAGACGCAGCTCGGTGATGTCGTCGAGGTCGGCGTCGGAGATCTCGACCACGCGGAAGCCCTTGTTGCGGATGGGTTCCAGCAGTCCTTCGTTCACGAGGTCGAGCATCGCCTCCCGCGCCGGGGTGGCGGATACGCCGAACTGCGCGGCCAGGGCGGGCACGGAGTAGGTCGCGCCGGGCACCATCTGCCCGGCCACCAGGGAGGCACGCAGCGACCGCGCGATCTGCGCGCGCAGGCTCAACGGAGTGTCGAGCGCGTCGAAGCGCGGCTCCGGCGTCGCCGTCATGCCGTCTGCCGGTACGCGTTGGACGCTCGCATCACGCACCGGCCCCGGTGAGGACGCCATCGACGCGGCGGGGCAGCCGCCAGGGGTTCGACGACCGGAGGGCCGGCGGCAGCAGATCGTCCGGCCAGCCCTGCCACACGACCGGGCGCTGGAACCGGCGCATCGCCGTGACACCCACGCTGGTGTGGCCGGAGGCGGTCGTCGCGGGGAACGGGCCGCCGTGCTGCTGCGACCAGGTGACCGCGACACCGGTGGGCCAGCCGTTCCAGAGCACCCGTCCGGCGCGGGCGCGGACCGCCGGCACGAGCTCGCGCAGGATCCCCTCGTCGCCCTCGCCCGCGATGGTGGCGGTGAGCACGCCGGGGATGGCCGCCGCGACGTCGAGCAGGGAGCGCTCGTCGTCGTACTCGACCACCAGCGACACCGGGCCGAAGCACTCCTCGCGCAGCAGCTCCTCGCGCAGCAGCTGATCGACGGACACGGCGAGCAGGGTCGGGGACACGGCCCCGGTGGCGGCGTCCACCCCGCCCTCGCGCAGCACCTCGAGCCCGTCGATGCCGCGCCGCTCGTCCAGCCCGCCGACGAACGCCGCCCGGATCGTGTCGTTCAGCATCGGCGCCGCCGGCGCCACCGCCGCCGCCTCGCGCAGGACGGCTCGGACGCGCTCGCTGCGCGGCACGAGCAGGAGTCCGGGCTTCGTGCAGAACTGTCCGCTGCCGAGGGTGAACGACGCGACGTAGCCCGCGGCGATCTCGGTCATGCGCGCCGCGGCCGCGGCCTCGGTCACGAAGACGGGGTTGATGCTGCCGAGCTCGCCGTAGAACGGGATCGGCGTCGCTCGCTCGCTCGCGACGCGGGCCAGCGCGAGGCCGCCTCGGGTGCTGCCGGTGAAGCCGACGGCGGTGATGCGGGGGTCTGACACCAGGGCGATCCCGGCCTCCAGCTCCGGACCCACGGCGGTGAGAACACCGGACGGCGCACCCGCGTCGGTCAGCGCGCGCTGCGCGATCCGCACGGTCGCCTCGGTGAGCCGGGGGTGCCCGGGGTGCGTCTTCACGACGACGGGACAGCCGGCCGCGAGGGCCGACGCCGTGTCGCCGCCGAGGACCGAGAAGGCGAACGGGAAGTTCGACGCCGTGAACACGGCGACCGGCCCGAGCGGCACCAGCATGCGGCGCAGCTCGGGCCGCGGCGGTGTGGCATCGGGGAGCGCGGAGTCGAGCACGACCTCGAGGACGCTGCCCTCGAGCAAGGCGGCCGCGAAGAGGCGGAGCTGACCCGACGTACGACCGACCTCGCCGGAGAGCCTTGCCAGCGGGAGGGACGACTCCTGCATCGCGATCGGCACGAGCTCGTCGGACGCTGCGTCGATCGCGTCGGCAAGCGCGTCGAGCAGGGCTGCGCGCTCGGCCGGCGAGGTCTGCGCCAGCCACTCGGCGGAGGCTGCCGCCTCGGCGCAGGCGAGGTCGACGGAGGCTGCGATCACGCTGGTCTGGCTCATGGAGCTGCTCTCCTCGTTCGTCACTTCTCGGACCGTTCGACCATCAACGCGCTCACGACCGCGTCCTCCCACGCCATGCCGACGCTCTTGAAGACCCGCGGTGGGTCGCCCTCGGGGACGGCAGGGCCGCGCACGAGGTCACCGAGCTCGACGAGCTCGGTCTCCGACACGAGCCCCTGGTGCAGCGCGACGACGACGTCGCCCGCCTCGCGCAGCGCCGTCTCGCCGTCCTCCACCACGACGAGCGACCGCCCGAGGACCGCCGCCGGGATCTCGTGCATCTCCGCCCGGTGCGACCCCACGGCGACGAGGCATGCGCCGACGGCCAACGGTCCGTCCGCGAACACCGGGGTCGGCGACGTCGTCGCGCACACGACGATGGAGGCGCTCGCAACCGCGCGGGGCACGCCCGCGGCGGACACCGGCTCGATGACGAGGGTCGGGTACGACTCCCTCGCGGTGACCACGAAGCTCTCGACGTTGGCCGCATCGCGAGACACGACGCCCACCCACGACAGCGGCCACTCGGCCGCGACCGCGTCGAGGTGCGCGCGGGCCTGTGGCCCGGACCCGAACAGCAGCAGCCGATCCGCGTCAGGACGGGCGAGCCGTCGCAACGCCACGAGGCTCACCGCGGCTGTGCGGCGGAGGGTGAGCGCAGCGGCGTCGAGCACGGCGACGGTGTCCAGCGACTCGGCGTCGAACACGACGTGGACGCCCTTGATGCGACCGCCGGGGCTTGCTGGGTCCGTCGCCACCGTGACCAGCTTGACCGTCGGCGTGCCCGTCACCCGGCTCGGCATCACGATCAGCTCCCCCGCCGGAAGCTCCACGAACGTCCGCGCCGGGTCCCTCCCTTCGCGAGTCCCTGCCCCCACTGATCGACACGGGGTGGGTTCTTGAGCAGTGAGGGCAGGGACTCGAGGAGTGGCGAGGAGGTGGCGCTCGAGGGCGTCGGCGCACTCGGTGATCGTGGCTGCGGCGAGGACGGCCTCGCGGTCGAGGACGATCACGGGGTGGCCTCGTCCGGCGCCGTATCGCGTGCAGGTTCCGTGGACGCCGTTGTGGCCGTACGGCCGTGCTCGAGGTCGTCTCGTGCTGCTGCTGGTCGGGCGCGCTCGAGGTCGTCCGCCCGGTCGGCCAGTGCCCCCAGAGTGATCGGGGTGGCGATCGGCCGCCGTGCAGCCGCGGCCAGCGCCTCGACCGACCCCGCGTCGTCAGCGCCCGCCGTGCGGCAGAGCAGGTCGACGCCGTACCCGCAGATGCGTCCCTGGCACCAGCCCATGCCCGCACGGGTCATCAGCTTCACCGTGCGCGCGTCGGACGCGCCGAGCTCGTCGCGCGCCTCGCGGATGTCGCGCAGGCGGACCTCCTCGCAGCGGCAGACGATCGTGTCGGCCCGCACGTCCGCCTGCCACCCGTCGTGGACAGCGAACGACTCGTGCAGGGCGGACGCGAAACCGCGCAGGCGCCGCACCCTCGATCGCGTCTCCGACCGGTCGCGGTCGGAGATCGCCGGGTCGAGCCCGAGGTACGTCGCCGCGCCGACGCCGGCGAGCACACCCTCGGCCAGCGCCAGGTCGGCCCCGCCGACTCCGGTGGTCTCACCGGCGCACAGCACACCGGCGACGCTCGTGCGCTGCGCGTCGTCGACCTGCACGGCGAGGCCACCGTCGGCCGAGAGCTCGACCGCGCACCCGAGCTGCAGCGGCAGGTCGGTCTGCGCGGTGAAGCCGTAGCCGACCGCGAGCGTGTCGCACTCGATGACGCGTTCCGTCCCGGGTCGACGCGCCCAGACGGCGTCGACCTTGGCCACCACCACGCTCGCGAGACCGTCACCACGACCCGGGACATCCGAGTGGGATGGGTCGCCGATCGCCTCGATCACGCGATGGCGGCGCAGGTACGGCACCCGGTGCCGGGCGAGCAGGGCAGTGAAGCGTGCCAGGTCGCCACCACGGGTCCAGGCGGCCGAGACGCGGGGTGCCTTGAGCACCAAGGACTCCGGGGCGTTCGCCTCGACCACGGCAGCGACCGATCCACCCGCCTCGAGCAGCGTGGCCGCCACCGCGAGCAGGAACGGACCCGTGCCCGCGACGACGATCCGCTGCCCGGGCAGCACCCGCGACCCTTTGACGAGCGACTGCGCGGCGCCGCCGCTCATGACACCGGGAAGGTCCCATCCCGGGAACGGCAGATGGCGGTCGAACGCACCGGTGGCGATCACCAGGCACCGCGCGGTCTCGGAACCGATCGGGCGCAACCGATCTCGGTCGTCACCACGGGTGTGCACGACGAACGGGCCAGTCCCGCTGACCGCCCACACGACCGTGTCGTGCTCCACCCGCACGTTGCCCGCCGCGACCTGACGACGGAGCCGGACCTCGAACGCGTCGAACGCGCGCCAGGCGTGGTGCGTGTCGACACCCCCTCCCGAACGAGCGAGCACCTCGGCCGGGCGTCGGTAGTACTGACCCCCCGCGCGCGCACCGGCGTCGAGCAGGACGACCGTCGCGCCGGACTCGGCGGCCGTGACGGCCGCGGCGACGCCCGCAGGACCCGCACCGACGACGACCAGGTCCGTCGTGGCCGACCGTTCAGCCGGCGAGGTCGCCATGACCGGTCCCCTCCTGCGTGGTGACGACGTCGCTGTCCCGAACGCGAGTGACGCACGCGCGTACGTTCGGCACGTCGTTGAGCACGACCAGGCAGTCGAAGCAGACGCCGATGCCGCAGAAGACCCCGCGCGGGCGATCGTCGACTCGCGTCAGCCGCCACGACCGGACGCCGTTCGCGATCAGCGCGGCGGCGAGAGACTGCCCGGCGGTCGCGGCGAGCTCGCGGCCGTCGAACGTGAGCCGTACCTCGGAGTCCGCGAGGACGTGCCGCTGCTCAGGCATGTGTCACCTGCTCGAACCGCAACGGGCTGAACGGATCCAGCGGGATCGACGTGGCAGACCCTGATGCGGCCTCGGCCACGAGCAGGCCCGACGCCGGTGCGAGGCCGATCCCGGCACCCTCGTGCCCGCAGGCGTGGAACAGCCCCGGCACGCGCGGGTCCGGTCCGATCACCGGGAGGTGGTCCGGGCAGTAGGGCCGGAACCCGAGATAGGTCCGCAGGAGACGGACGCCGGCCAGCACCGGGAAGATCTCGATCGCCTGCGCCGCGAGCCGTGCCACCACCGCCCAGTCGAGGGTGCGGTCGAAGCCGACCCGCTCGCGGCTCGCGCCGATGAGCACCGTGCCCGCACGCGTGCCCTCGACCACCGTCGACGTCTCGAGCCCGGCGTCGTCCGACGCCACGTTGTCGACGTACTCCGCCGTGTAGACCTTGTGCCGCACGACGATCGGCAGCGGTTCCGTCACGAGGATGAAGCCGCGCCGCGGGAGGACGGGGAGCTCGACGCCGGCGAGACGCGCGACCTCGCCGCCCCACGTGCCCGCGGCGTTCACGACGGTCCGCGTCGACACCTCGCCGGCGGCCGTGCGCACGCGCGGTCACTCCCGCGGCGGCGTCGCGAGACACGCCGAGCACCTCGCACCCCGTCACCAGCGACACCCGCCCGCCGGCCCGCGCGCGTCGCAGGAGCAGGCGCCGCGGCGAGCATCGGCTGCACCTGCATGTCCTGCGGGTAGTAGCACCCCCCGACCAGGTCGTCGGCGCAGATGCGGCTCGTACGAATGGCAGATCCGCGGCTGTCGACGTCGTCGACGTCGACACCGGCGGCGCGCTGCTCCTCGGCGCGGCGCAGCAGCGCGGCCCATCCGGATGCGGTGCGCGCCACGACGAGCCCGCCCTTGGGCTCGAGCTCGGTCCGGGCGCCCAGCACGGCACCGAGCGAGCTCCACAGCGTCCGCGAGAGCAGCGCGAGATCGAGCTCGGGGCCCGGGTCCTTGTCCGACACGAGGATGTTGCCCTCGCCGGCGCCCGTCGATCCCCCGCTGACCGGTCCCCGGTCCACCACGACGACCGAGAACCCGGCCTCGGCGAGGTAGTGGGCGCAGGCCGCACCGACGATGCCGGCGCCGATGACGACGGCGTCGGCGGTGCGGGGCAGCGGATCGCTCACCGGCGCGGGGTCACAGCAGGAAGCCCGCCGGGAACGGGTCGTCGTCGGCGAGGAAGTACTGACCCGTCCCGGTGATCCAGGCGCGCCCGGTGATCGTCGGGATCACCGCAGGAACACCTCCGACGGTGGTCTCCTCGACGAGCCGGCCGACGAAGTGGGTGCCGATGAACGACTCGTTGACGAAGTCGGTGTGCAGCGGCAGCTCGCCGCGGGCGTGCAGCTGGGCCATCGCGCGCCGATGTCCCTGTCCCGCACGGCGACCGGTCGAACCAGCCCGGGTAGATGGCCATCGCATGCCGCGACGCACGCGCGTCGGACCCGGGGGCGACCACCTGGACGTGGTGGCAGCCGCGGATCGCGGACTCCACCGGGTGGGCGGGCTGGTCCTGCTCGTTGATCGCGGCCATGAGCAGCAGTGCCCGCCGCAGGATCTCGTCCTTGTTCGCCGCGGTCGAACGTCGACGCCGAGCATCTCGGCGCCGAGGATCGCGTAGAAGTTCCCGCCGAACGCCATGTCGTAGGTGATGGGCCCGAGCCCCGGGACGTCGACCGTGCGGTCGAGACCGGCCGAGAACGAGGGCACGTTGCGCAGGGTCACGGACAACGCCCGGCCGTCGCGCACCTCGACCTCGGCGACGACGAGACCGGCGGGCGTGTCGAGCCGGATGGTCGTCACCGGCTCGGTCACCTCGACCATGCCGGTCTCGACGAGCACGGTCGCGACGCCGATCGTGCCGTGACCGCACATCGGCAGGCAGCCCGACACCTCGATGTAGAGCACGCCCCAGTCGGCGTCCGGCCGGGTCGGCGGCTGGAGGATCGCCCCGCTCATCGCGCTGTGACCGCGCGGCTCGAACATGAGCAGCTGACGGACGTCGTCCATGTGCTCGAGGAAGTGGAGGCGTCGTTCCATCATCGACGCGCCCGGGATCGACGCCCACGCCCCCGACGACCACGCGGGTGGGCATGCCCTCGGTGTGCGAGTTGACCGCGTGGAACACGCGGCGGGCCTGCATCAGCTGCACCCTGCCGCGAGCGCTGCCTCGGTGGCGGCGCGGACGGCGCGCTCCTGCTCCGGGGCGAGCGGTGCGCGCGGCGCGCGGCACGGTCCGCCGTAGCGGCCCGCGATGTCCATCGAGAGCTTGATGGCCTGCACGAACTCGGTCTTGGAGTCCCAGCGCAGCAGCGGGTGCAGCGTGCGGTAGAGCGGCACCGCGGTGGCGACGTCGCCGGACACCGCCGCGTCGTACAGCGCGCGGCAGGTGGCCGGGAAGGCGTTGTTGTAGCCCGCGACCCAGCCGACCGCGCCGGCGAGGCCGACCTCGAGGGTGACGTCGTCGGACCCGATGAGGACGTCGAGCCCGGGGGCGAGCTCGGCGAGCTCGTAGGGCCGGCGGACGTCGCCGCTGAACTCCTTGACCGCCACGATCAGTCCCTCGTGGTAGAGCTCGCGCGAGCAGCGCCGGGACGAGGTCGACCTTGGTGTCGATGGGGTTGTTGTAGGCCACGACCGGGATGCCCACCTTGGCGACCTCGCGGTAGTGGTCCACGACCGCGCGGTCCGGGGCGCGGTAGGCGTTGGGCGGCAGCAGCAGGACGGCGTCGGCGCCGGCCTCGGCCGCCTGCTCGGCCCAGCCGCGCGCCTCGGCAGCGCCGTACGCCGCCACGCCCGGCATGACCCGGCCGCGCCCGGCGGCAGCGGCGACCGCGGTCGTCACGACGGCGGCGCGCTCGGTGGCGCTCAGCGTCTGGTACTCCCCGAGCGACCCGTTGGGTGCGACACCGTGGCTGCCGTTCTCGATGAGCCACTGCACGTGCTCGGCGTAGGCCTCGAGGTCGACGCTGAGGTCGGCGCGGAAGGGCAGGGCGGTCGCGACCAGGATCCCGTGCCAGGGCTGGGTCGTCATGGGCTCACCTCTCGGTCCGGTTCTCGAGTTACTGCCGCAAACCCCGCTTTCGGGCTCTCGAAATGGGGGTTTCGGGCAGTAACTCGCGTCATCGAGCGGCGAGAGTAGCAGTGTGTGACATATTACTGTCAAGGTCCTCCGGCCCGAGAGCACGCCGGAGCGGTCGTCGACAGCTGAGGCTGTCGGCCGGGAAGGGCCGCTCCTTGAGGCCCGCAGGCTGTGAACCACGCCTCCTGCCGGGCGGTAACCCGATCGGCCCAACGCGGGCACCGGTTCCTCAGGTCGGTCCCCTGACGCGACGAAGCCCCTTGTGTGACTCGGAAGCGGCACCTCACGCGCACGGTGGTCCTCGCGACCGCGAGCGCCGTCTTCGCTGCCGCGGCGACCGGCTCCGCGCTCGCCTGGAACGGCGTCGGCACCGTCACCACCGCCGTGCGCGCCGCCTCGGCGTCGCCCTCGGCCGACCCCACCGCTGACCCGACGTCGGTCCGCGTGACCCCGGACCCGAAGCCGACGAAGGCGGCCACCACCGCGTCGGCAGCCCCGCTCGTGACGGCCAGCGCGGCCAAGCCGCCGGCGGCGAAGGCGTCCACACCGAGCGCCACGAAGACTGCCGTCGCCACGCCGAGCTCGACCAAGGCGAAGGCGTCGTCGTCCACGAGGTCGAGCTCGTCGTCGTCGACGCGCACCGAGGCGAGCCGCTCGGTCTCGTCGAAGGGGATCACGATCAGCCGGTACGTCGACGCTCCCGGATCGCAGAAGGCGATCAACAAGTGCAACCTCGTGCTCTGGTCCCACAAGCCGCTCTGGCTCGCGGCGCACAACTACTGCGGTTACCAGTGGCTCGCCTACGTGGCCACCGGCAAGACCGTCGTCGTGACCAAGGGTGCGGCCGCCGGGACGTACGTCGTCACCGGCCACCTCCGGCTCTCCCGCCAGTCCGGTGCGATGCCCAAGGTCAACGCCGACCTGGTGCTGCAGACGTGCATCGGCAACGGCACCGGCCTCACGCTGCTGCGCCGCGTCAGCTGAGCACCTCCCCGACCCGCCGCGACAGCACCCCGATCTGACTGGTCGTTCGGCTGCGGAAACGAGGTCCGCGGCGCTGGAGCCTGTGACACGCTGGCCGACGTCGCCGGCGAAGGAGCAGTCCCGTGCAGTTCGTCCCCATCGTGCTCAAGGACTACAAGCGGTCGTGGCTCGCGCCCGACCTGATCGCCGGCGTCACGCTCGCCGCGGTCGCGATCCCCGAGGTCATGGGCTACACCTCGATCTCGCAGACCCCGATCGTCACGGGCCTCTACACCGTCATCTTCCCGACGATGGTGTTCGCGCTGCTCGGGTCGAGCCGGCTGCTCGTCGTCGGCGCGGACTCGGCGACGGCGGCGCTCCTCGCGGCCGGGCTGCTCACACTGGGCGTCGCCGGGCTCACGCCGGAGACCGCGGAGTGGGTCGCCTGGTGCAGCCTCGTCGCCCTGGTCACGGCCGGCCTGCTCATCGTCGCGCGCCTGCTCAGGCTCGGGTTCCTCGGCGACTTCCTCTCCGCCTCGGTGCTCATCGGCTTCCTCACCGGCGTCGGCGTGCAGGTGCTGACCGGCCAGATCCCGGACATGCTCGGCATCCCCAAGGGCTCCGGCAACTGGCTCGAGCAGCAGTGGTACGTGATCACGAACCTCGGTGACACGAACCTCTGGACGCTGGCGTTCGCGCTCGGCACGCTCGCGATCATCCTGGGCTTCAGGCGGTGGGCGCCGCAGGTCCCGGGTGCGCTCGTCGCGGTGATCCTGCTCATCGCGATCTCGGCCGCGACGGACGCGGCCGCGCACGGCGTCGCGGTGGTCGGTGCGGTCCAGGGCGGCTTCCCGCCCATCGGCCTGCCCGCCGGGCATCACCTGGAGCGACGTGCCGCAGGTGCTCGCGCATCGCGGTCTCGTGCCTCATCCTCATCATCGCCCAGAGCGCCGCGACATCCCGGAGCTTCGCGATGAAGCACGGCGAGCGGGTCGACGTCAACCGCGACATCCTCGGCCTCGCCGGCGCGAACTTCGCCGCCGGCCTCAGCGGCACGTTCGTCGTGAACGGCAGCCCGACCAAGACGGAGATCCTCGACGAGCAAGGCGGGCGCAGCCAGGTCGCCAACCTCACGATGGCCGCGCGTCGTCCTGCTGGTCACGATGTACGCGACGGCGCTGCTCGCGGACATGCCCAAGGCCGTCCTCGGCGCGCATCGTCTTCCTCATCGGCGTCGGCCTCGTCGACCTGCTCGGGCTGAAGACGATCAGGGCTCGCGCGCCCGGCGAGTTCGTCATCGCGCTGCTCACCGCCGTCGTCGTCTGCGCGATCGGCGTCGAGCAGGGCATCATCGCTCGCGATCGTCCTCTCGATCCTCGAGCTGGTCCGGCGCCAGTACCGCCCGACGAACTTCGTCGTCGGTGTCGACGCCGAGGGCGAGCCCACCTACCGGTCCGCCGAGCCGGGCCTGCAGAGCCAGCCGGGCCTCATCGTCTTCCGCTACGACGCCGAGCTCTTCTACGCCAACGCCAACCGGTTCGTCGACGACGTCGAGGCGCTCGTCCAGGCCGCACCCGACCCGGTCACCTGGCTGGTCCTCGACTGCTCGGCGATCGACGACGTCGACTACTCGGCGGCTCAGGCGCTGAACCACCTCATCGACTACGTGCACGCCCGCGGAGCGCACTTCGCGGTGGCCCGCGCCGACGCGAGGCTGCTCGAGACGCTCGAGCTGCATGGGCATCCTCGACAAGTTCGGCCGCGACCACGTGTTCGGGAACCTCGCCGACGCGTTCGACGCCTACCGCAACGACCCCTCACCGCGGACGCAGTCGCCGAGCAGCTGACGGTCCCCCGGGCCGGGGCCGGGGTCGGCCAAACCCGGTGCGTTTGTCCGATGCGGTGGCTAGCGTCTGATCATGCTCTCCGGCGACGTGCTCGAGGCGCCGACGTACACCGGGTACGCGGCTGCCGTCGACGCGCTGCGCGCGCAGTACGCCGAGATCCCGCCGGGCGCTCCGGTGCGGCTCGCGAAGGCGACGTCGAACCTGTTCCGCGGCCGCACCCCGACGAGCACACCGGGCCTCGACGTGTCGGCGTTCAGCGGGGTCCTCGAGGTCGACGTCGCCGCACGCACCGCCGACGTGCTCGGCATGACGACGTACGAGGACCTGGTCGCCGCGACCCTGCCGCACGGTCTCGTGCCGCTGTGCGTGCCGCAGCTGCGGACCATCACGCTCGGCGGAGCCGTGACCGGGCTCGGGATCGAGAGCGCGAGCTGGCGCAACGGCTGCCCGCACGAGTCCGTCCTCGACCTCGACGTGCTCACCGGTGACGGGCGGGTGGTGACCGCCACTGCCACCAACGAGCACAGCTCGCTGTTCCGCGGGTTCCCCAACTCGTACGGCTCGCTCGGTTACGCCCTGCGGCTGCGGATCGAGCTCGAGCCGGTCACCGCGTTCATGTCTCTGCGCCACATCCCGTGCGGTGATGCCCGCGGTCTCGCCGACGCCATCGCGACGGTCACCCGGCAGGGCGCGTGGGAGGGGCAGCGCGTCGACTACGTCGACGGGACCGTGTTCTCGTCGTCGGAGTCCTACCTCACGCTCGCGGCGTACACCGACGACGCGCGACCAGGAGCCCAGCGACTACACGGGTGACCAGATCTACTACCGCTCGATCCGGTCGCGCCCGCGCGACCTGCTCACGGTGCACGACTACCTGTGGCGCTGGGACACCGACTGGTTCTGGTGCTCGCGTGCCTTCGGGGCCCAGCGTCCGCTCGTGCGGCGGCTCTGGCCCAAGCACCTGCTGCGCTCGGACGTCTACTGGAAGCTCGTCGCGCTGGATCGTCGCAGCGGCTTCTCGACCAGGCTCGGCGCGGCCCGGCGCGCGGCACCACGCGAGCAGGTCGTGCAGGACGTCGAGATCCCGGTCGGGGCGCTTCCCGAGTTCCTCGACTTCTTCCATCGCGAGGTCGGCATCGAGCCGGTGTGGGTGTGCCCGCTGCGGCAGCGCGACGCCGATGCTCGATGGCCGCTCTACGAACTCGACCCGGCGCTCACCTTCGTCAATGTGGGCTTCTGGTCCACGGTGGCGGTGCCGCCCGGCGTCGACCCCGCCGACGGTCGGGTGAACCGCCGGATCGAGCAGGTCGTGACGAATCTCGGCGGCCGGAAGTCGTTGTACTCCACCGCCTTCTACCATCGCGACGAGTTCGACCAACTGTATGGCGGACGCGACTACGCGACCCTTCGATCGACCTACGACCCGGGCGATCGACTGCCGGACATGTGGACCAAGACGGTGGGACGCGGCTGAGGCCGCCGGACGGGAGGATGACCATGAAGCTCGCCGAGGTGCTCGCGCTCGTGGTGGGACCGGATTGCGACGTCGAGTTCACGGCGTACGACGGCAGCCGTTACGGCGCGGCCGGCTCCGACGTGCGGCTCGACATCCGGTCGCCGCGCGCGGTGTCGCTGCTCATGTCAGCTCCCGGTCAGCTCGGCATCGCGCGTGCCTACGTGGCCGGCGAGCTCGAGGTGCACGGCGACCTGTTCACGACGCTCGACCGGCTCGCCCGGATCGGCGTCGTGACGCCCTCCGTCGCTGACCGTGCACGCATCTACAAGGCTCTCGCGCCGTTCGCGCTGCGACGCGAGACGCCGCCGGAGGAGGAGGTCCGGCTCGGCGGGTGGCGGCACTCGAAGCGACGCGACGCCGACGCGATCTCGCACCACTACGACGTGAGCAACACCTTCTACCGGTGGGTGCTCGGACCCTCGATGGCCTACACCTGCGCGGTCTACCCCAAGGCCGATGCCACGCTCGAGGAGGCGCAGGACGAGAAGTTCGACCTCGTCTGCCGCAAGCTCGGCCTGCAGCGCGGCCAGCGACTGCTCGACGTCGGCTGCGGGTGGGGCGGCCTCGTCCTGCACGCCACGCGCTACTACGGCGTCAAGGCCATCGGCGTCACCCTCTCCGAGCGTCAGGCCGCCTGGGGGAACGAGGCGATCGAGCGCGAGGGACTGCGCGACGTCGCCGAGGTGCGCCACCAGGACTACCGCGACGTCGCCGAGCGCGGCTTCGATGCGATCTCGTCGATCGGTCTCACGGAGCACATCGGCCTCGCGAACTACCCGTCGTACTTCGGCTTCCTCAAGTCGCGCCTCAACCCCACCGGCCGCCTGCTCAACCACTGCATCACCCGGACCGACACGAGGATGCGCACGCACTACAAGAACGGCTTCATCAACCGCTACGTGTTCCCCGACGGCGAGCTCGTGCCCGTGGGCCGCATCGTCTCCGCGATCGAGGACGAGGGCTTCGAGGTGCGGCACGGTGAGAACCTGCGCGAGCACTACGCGCTCACCTTGGCCGCGTGGCTGCGCAACCTCGACGAGCACTGGGACGACGCGGTCGCCGAGATCGGCGTCGGCAAGGCGCGGGTGTGGCGCCTCTACCTGGCGGCGTCGCAGATGGGGTTCACCCGCAACATGATCCAGCTGCACCAGGTGCTCGCGGTGAGCCCCGACGAGCACGGCTACGCGAACGTCCCGTTGCGGCTCGGCCTCGACCGGGCCTGACCCTCGGCGACGGGCCAGACGTCTGGAGGGCGAGCGCGCGGACGTGTGCGTGGACGGGGCCGTCGGTGGCGACCTGTCCTGGAGCGAAGGCGCACCGAACGGGGTGCCGTCACAGCGTGACCGGGCCGGGCGCGAAGGTGCGCCCGAGCACCGCGGCCGCCACCCCCAGGCCCGATCGAAGCCCGCGGTCCATCGCGGCCGCTCCGACCAGCGCCTGCACCTCGTCCGCGACCGCCCTGCGGTCGGCGCCGGCGTCGTGGTCGCCGATCAGCCCCAGGTCGCGTGCGCGCTCGGCGATCGTCGCGTTCGACGTCGCCGTGCGCCGCTCCTCGCTCATCTCGGCCTCGGAGTCCAGCGGACCGTCGACGTACTGCGCGGTCGAGCAGGCGGCCTCGAGCACGGCGTTGCCGACCGCCGCGAGACGGCGTCGCGCCGGACCGCCGGCCCCGGCCGCGCCGAACCAGGCAGGCTCGAGCAGGTCGTGACCGCAGACCCGGGCCGCAGCCTCGTAGCTGGAGTCGGGCTCGGCGCGGGGGACACCGGACACCACCGGGAGGTGCTGCAGCCCCGGGTCGACGACGAGGCGGACCGCCGCGGCGTGCGCCTCGTCGATCCCGCGGTCGGCCCAGATCGCACCCAACGCGGCCTCGATCCGGTCACCGAGCCGGTGGCGTGAGACGTCGAAGGTGCGCACGTCGGGCAGGCCTCGACGTGCGGCGACGCGTCCCAGAGCGTGGTCCGACACCATCGCCTGCTGCTCGTCGTTGACGAGCGCGAGCGACGGCTCGGTCCAGGGCTGGCGCAGCACGACGGCCAGCATCACGGCGGCGTCGAGGATCGAGTCGCCGACGTACTCCAGGCGCTGGAAGAGATGTCCGCGCGGGTCGATCAGCGCCTCGACGTACACCCGCTCCCCGAGGATGCAGCCGAGCGCGCGATCCAGCCGGGCCACGTCGAGCGCCGTGTCCCCGGTGAGCAGCTCGCGCCAGGTCGTCACGAGCGCAGCATGCCGGACGACTACCCGCCTTACCCCCGAAGTGGTCGCTTCCCGGCCGGGGAAGCGACCACTTCGGGGGTAAGGGCGGGACCTGTCAGGTGGTGCTGAAGCCGTCGACCGTCACGAAGGTGCCGGTGGACTTGATGGTGCGGGTGCCGAGCGCGACGACCTTCACCGTGTGCACGGCGTTGGTCAGCGACGGGATGTAGGTGTAGCGGGCGGCGAGGCCGGCGGCGTACTGGTCGACGGTCGCCTTGAGGACGCCGTCGACGTAGATGCCGACCTTCCCGTAGTTCTTGTACGCCATCCAGAGCACGCGGACGCCGTTGCCCTTGAACGTCCAGCTCACCGACGCGCCCTTGGTGACGGTCCGGGCGAACGAGCCGGCACTCGCCGCCGGTGCCGCGACCGTCGTCCAGCCGGCAGTGAGCACCGGGCTCCCCGAGTTCTGCTGCACGGCCAGGACCGCGCGGAAGCTCACGCTGCCCGCGATCAGCGCATTGGCCAGCGGGTCGGCGATGTCCGACGTGGTCGAGACCGTGTAGGTCTCCCCCGGAACGACGTTGGACGCCGCGGTGACGGCGACCTTGCGGATGTTCGACCCGGAGCAGTCGACGACCGCGGCGAGGCTGTCGGCGCACACGAGGACCGAGGGGACGATCGTCGTGCCTGCGCGACGCAGCACCACGGACGCGGGACCGACGCCGGTGACGTTCTCCGAGAAGGTGACGGTGACCGAGGGTCGGAGGGTGGTCGTGGCACCGGTGGTGGTGAACACCGCGGTCGGCGCCTTCGAGTCCTTGAGGAAGGTGCGGACCGCCGACGTCGCGACGATCTGGTTGGCGCTGTCCAGCGCGCGGACCCGCCAGTAGATGGGCACCGAGTCGGGGTAGACGGTCGCCGACACCGGCGCCCAGGCGGTCATGACCGTCACGAGCGAGTCCAGCGCGGGCGTGAAGCCGGGCGAGGCGCTCGACTCGAGCCGGTACGTCGCAGCGCCCTTCACCGGCGTCCAGGACAGGAGCACCGTGTGACCGCCGAAGCTCAGACCGTCCGACGGCGAGAGCAGCAACGGCACCGGAGCGCTGACGTCGAACGTCGGCAGACTGCCGCCGGCATCGAGCACCTGCCACGGCCCGGGGTTGCCGCTGGCGTCGAGCCGGCGGACCCGCCACGAGTACGTGCCCTGGGGCAGCGCGACATCGGGCGTGTACGTCGGGAGCGCGACGGTGACCTCCTTCTTGAGGTTCACCGCCGGGAACAGCGGGTCGGTGCCGGAGTAGATCTGGACGCGGTAGCCGGACACGAACGGCGTCGCGTCCCACCCGAGCACCGGGAGCGCGGAGCTGGCGTCGAGGCGCGTCGCCGTCAGGACGGACGGCGTGCCGGACAGCTTCGTGAACGAGCGCGCGACGCTCCAGGACAGGCCGAGCCCCGACGAGTCGATCGCCTGCACGCGCCAGTAGTACGTACCGTCGGCGTAGTGCTTGGAGTCGGCCTCGTACGTCGTCTGGTCCACCGTCGCGGTGTCGACGATCGAGGTGAACGAGGCGTCGTTCGCGATCTGGATCCGGTAGGCGCCGGCGCCGGTCGCGGCCGGCTGGGTCGCGTAGAGGTCGGCCCAGGTGAACGGCACGACGTCGGTCACGGTCGCGACGTTGGCGGGCGAGAGGAGCTCCACCGGGTCGGCCAGCTTGCGGAACGCATGCGCCCCCGCCTCGATCGACGCTTGCGAGTCCTCGACGCAGTCGACGGGGCTAGAGCAGGGCTGGACCCACCAGAAGTACGACGAGCCGGTGGCGTTGTCCGGCAGCGACTCGCGCGGGCGCAGCTGCGTTCCCGTCACGTCGTAGCGCTGGACCTCGTTGGTGAACTGCCGGTCGAGCGCGATGCGCACTTGGTACCAAGTGGCGCCCGGGACCGCGTTCCAGGTCAGTGTGGGGGTGTCAGGCAGGACATCGGTGCAGGCAGGCGCCTCGCAGTCAGCCGGCGACAGGTAGTCGCTGGGAGCCAGCGCCGCCAGCGGACCCGCGATCGTGGGGGCCGCTCCGAGGGTCACCGTGCGCGGCGCCGAGAACGGTCCGGGCTGGCCTCCCGAGACGCCCGGAGCACCCGGGGGCGTGTCGATCGCGCGCACTCGCCACTGCCACGTACCGGCCGTCGGCGCGCAGTTCGGCGCCGTCGGCGACGCCGGAGCCGCGGGGTAGACCGGGGTAGGACGCGGCTGGCCGCTCGGACGCACATAGCCGGTGAAGGCGGCGTGGTACGTCGTACAGCCGATGGCAGCGATGCCGAAGTTGCCGTCGGCGTCGAACTGGATCTCGTAGACGCCGCCGTTGGGGACCGCGCTCCAGGTGAAGCTGGCCGCGGTCACGCTCGCGCCGTTGGCCGGGGTGAGCAGGGTCGGGGCGTCGGGCAGGTTCGACGCGCGACGGAAGGTTCGCACCTCCGACCACGGGCCCTGACGCAGCAAGGTGTCGACCGCGCGCACGCGCCAGTAGTACGACCCGTTGAGGTAGGTGCGGGCCGGGGAGTACTGGGTGCCGAAGACGACCTTGTTGGTCTCGGTGAGGTTGTTGGTGAAGTCGGGGTTCGGGCTGACGTCGAGCAGGTAGCTCTTCGCGCCGTCGACCGGCGCCCAGGTCAGGACGACGTCGCCGACCGGGGTCAGCGTCGTGTTGGGCGGCGAGGTCAGCACGGGCTGCCCGACGCCGGCCGGCCACGAGACGGTGAACGTGCGCGGGTCGGAGGTCGCCGTCTGCGCGTTCGCGACGGTGGTGCCGCTGACCCGCCAGTAGTACGGCTTGTCGAAGGTCAGGGCGTACGTGACGGCGTAGGCCGTGCTCACGGTCGTCGCCGAGACGGGCGGGTTGATGAAGCTCGTGTCGTCGTCGATCTCGATCTTGTAGCTCTTGATGCCGGGCAGCGGGGACCACTGGAGCACCGGGGACTGTGCGGGATAGGTGAACGTCGCGCCGTCGTCGGGCTGGAGCCCGTCGGGCGCTCCGCCGGCCACCTTGACGAACGCACCGACGGGCGACCACGGGCCGAGGCCGGAGCCGGAGTCCGACGCCGCGACGCGCCAGTACAGGCTCTGCGAGGGCAGCTCCGCCACCGGGGTGAGGTGCGTGTTGACCGTGTCCGTCGTGGTGACGCCGACCGAGAAGGTGGCCGAGGTGCTGACCTGCACGCGGTACTTCGCCGCGCCGGGCACGCCGGTCCACGACAGGACCGGGTTCTCGCTCACCTGGGCGTCCATCGCCGGCGAGGTGAGGACCGGACCGCTGGTGGGCGCCGCGGCGTGTGCCGGGGCGACGGCCACCTGGGTCAGCACGAGGGCGGCAAGGGCGAGCGCGCTGCCCACGGTCCTGACGAGACCGCGGCTGGCGCGCCCGGTGGTGCGGTGGCGAGCGACGACGACTGACGACATGCAGTTCTCCCCCGTGACGTGGTGCGGGCCGCGGTGGTGCTCCTGGCGCAGAAACGGCGCAGGAGGAGCCCGGCGGTCAGGGGAGTGTCGACGCCTCCGGTGAGCGTCCGATCACCCATCCGGGTGACGACCGGGACCGGCCGCTCCGGCGACGGAGGACCGCTCGCCCTACTCCCGAGATGGTCGCTTCCCGGGTCGGGAAGCGACCATCTCGGGGGTAAGGGCGGGATCGGAGTCGGACGGGCGTGGCGGGTCAGACGCGCACGCGGGCGAAGAGCACGCGCGAGGACCAGATGCGCTCGAGCATCACGCGCTTGCCGGGGTAGGGCGAGTGCCAGACGCGGCCGGAGCCGGCGTAGATCGCGGCGTGGTAGATGCGGCCGCTGCTCGAGTAGAAGAAGACGAGGTCGCCGGGGACGGCCGCGGCGCGCGAGATCTTGATGCCCGCGCGGTACTGGTCGCGCGAGACGCGCGGGATCGAGATCCCGAGCCGCGAGTAGACGTAGCGGGTGTAGCCGGAGCAGTCGAACCCGACCGAGGGAGACGTACCACCGGCGACGTACCGGACCCCGGCGAACCGCTTCGCGACGGCGACGACGACCCGGCCACGGAGGACCGCGCTCGAGCGCACCGCGGCGGACAGTCGCACGACGCCGGTCCGCGACGCCGGGAGGACGGTCGTGAGCGAGGTCGTGGAGGCGGTGGTCGTGGTCGTGGCCGCCGGCGCGGCAGCGGCGAGGACCGTGACACCGGCCGGCAGCGGCGCCGCGGACGCCGACGAGGCGATCCCGGGCATGAGGGTGGCGGTGAGCGCGACGGCGACAACCGCACCGAGGCGCGCGCGAACAGACGTCATGAGTCCTCCACGACGCCTACGAGGTGAGCTGTCGGGTTCGGGCCGGGAGATGGCCCGGCCGGTCGTGAGACCGGCTTCACCCCGAGGACTCGCCATGGGACGGCGGGCCCGGAAGTGGGTCCCCCGCTCCTGCCAGTGCGGTTCTGATCACCGTCGGTGGCAGGACTCGGCGTCCGGCGGTGACACCCACCACGCGGTGGGTTGCGTGGAACCTAGGGCACGGCCGGGGGCTGAGTCACGGCCATGTCACGGACTTTTCATCCCAGAGCGGTGAAAACGGACAGAAGTTCACCCAGAGTGACTAACGAACTACTCTGTGCAACGAGCCTCAGGCCACGCGGCCCTCGCCGAACGGATCCATCGGTCCCGCCGCCACGACCCGGTCCTTGCCCTCGTGCTTGGCCCGGCGCAGGGCCGAGTCCGCGCGGTCGAGCAGCGAGTCGAGGGACTCGCCGGGGACGAGCTCGGCCAGGCCGATCGACGCGGTCTGGAAGACCGGGTCGTCCCCGGGGACGAGCGGCGTCGTCGCGATGACCTCCCGCAGCCGCTCGGCGAAGGCGTGGGCGCCGGCCGAGTCCGTCTCGGGGAGCAGCAGTGCGAACTCGTCGCCGCCGAGGCGGGCGACGACGTCCTCGGACCGCATGTTCTCCCGCAGCAGGCGACCGATCGACGCGATCACCGACTCGCCGGCGAGGAACCCGCGCAGGGTGTTGACGGTCTTGAGCCCGTCGAGGTCGAGCATGAGCAGGGACAACGGGTGCTGGTAGCGCCCCGCCCGCGCGACCTCGGCCTCGCCCTGCGCGCGGAACCCGAACATCGACAGCAGACCGGTCTTGAAGTCCCGCCGCGACTCGATGAGCCGCTCCTGGTCACGCAGGGACCGGACCACCAGCCCGACGAGCGGGACCATGAGCACGACCGACACCGGCGAGAGCGCGACGAGCACGCAGCCGACGCACCCGAGCGCGATGGCCGGCGCGTCACGCAGGGTCGCGGCTCGGTAGAGGCCGGGCAGCATGCCGGTCATCGCCTCGATGGTCGCGAGGTGCCGCCGATAGACGATCATCTCGGTCCCCATCAGAGCGAGACCGGCGAGGGCGAGCGCCACGACCCGTCCGACGTCCTCCGGCGCGACCGTGGCCGGGAGCAGGGTCGTCGTGGCCTGGTAGACGATGGCCGCCGCGCACACGGCGAGCGTGCGGACGCAGGTGTTGAACACCGTGCGCCACGTCTCCGGCCGCAGGGACGACGCGAGCGCGACGAGCGGGAACCAGGCCGGCGTCAGCAGCACCGCCGAGGCCATGAGCACGATGCCGCTGGCGTCGAACGTGATCGTGCGCAGGCCGCGCCCGTCGCCGAACCGGGAGCGCACGAGCGTCGCGGCCGCGGCGGCGACCGTGAGCAACGGGCCGTAGACACCGACGAGGCCGGCGCTCTGCGCCGTAGCGAGCGCCGTCGTGGAACCACATCACCGCGGCGAGGACCACGACCGTGCCCAGCACGAGCTCGACGTTGGCCGCGCGCACCGCCGGGACCCGACCCACGGCGAAGGGCAGCGAGGCCGCTTCGTGCTCGTGGTACATCGGCTCTCCAGTCCGGTCGCTGGACGCGGGGGGTCGGTGAACGGAGCGGCCTGACCACGGTGCGAGCCCGACCGATGACGCAGCGCAATGATCTGGCTACGCAGTGTCAGGTGCAAGCGGATCGGGCCGGGACTGACCCGGCTGGCCCAGTGACTCGGGGAGCCGGGGACGATCCCGTCCTGACGGCCCGACTCCGGACGCACCCCGAGACGGGGTCGAGCGACCACCGTGCCCGGGGCACCGCGCGGCGCCGGGGCCGCGCGTGGGGGCGGACGTCCGGAGGTCAGCCCTTGGAGACGAAGACGTGCGACGCCGTCTCGTTGTCGAGCTCCGCGTACTCGCCGGCGCTGCCCACGAGGACACCTCCGGGGGAGGACACGACCTTGACCGTGGCGCCCGGCAGCACACCCGCGCGGCGCAGCGACGCCATGAGCGCGGCGTCGGTCTGGATCGGCTCGCCGATCCGGCTCACGGTGACGCGCGTCGACGAGTCGCGGACGACCTTGTCGAGCGTGAGCAGGCCGGTCAGGTCGTTGGGCTCGGCGCTCTGGTCGAGCTCCTCGAGACCCGGGATCGGGTTGCCGTACGGCGAGACCGTCGGGTGACCGAGGATCTCGAGGAGGCGGCGCTCCACGTTCTCGCTCATCACGTGCTCCCAGCGGCACGCCTCGGCGTGGACGTCCTCCCAGGGCAGACCGATCACCTCGACGAGCAGGCACTCGGCGAGGCGGTGCTTGCGCATCACGCGGGTCGCCATCACCCGGCCGGGGTCGCTGAGCTCGAGGTGCCGGTCGCCCTCGACCGAGAGGAGTCCGTCGCGCTCCATGCGGGCGACGGTCTGCGAGACCGTGGGGCCGGACTGGCCGAGGCGCTCCGCGATGCGCGCGCGCAGCGGGACGATGCCCTCCTCCTCGAGCTCGAAGATGGTGCGGAGGTACATCTCCGTGGTGTCGATGAGCTCGCTCACGCCTGCTGCGTCCTGTCGGTGGCCGGGATGATGGGCACGGGGTGGTGCGCGCTCATCCTCCACCACGAACCGGCCGGACGCAGCGGGCACGGCCTGTTCGCGCCGCCGAGTTCCTCGCGATGCTCGACGCGCGCGCCCGGTCCGGCCCGCCTAGCCTCGGTCCGTGCCCAGCGTCTTGTGGTTCCGACGAGACCTCCGCCGGCACGACAACCCGGCCCTCCTCGCGGCGCTCGCGGCCGCCCGCGCCGATGGCGACACCGACGTCGTCCCGCTCTTCGTGCTCGACCCGGCCCTGTGGGACGCCGCCGGACGCCGTGCGTCGCGCCTGGCTGGCGCGGTCGTTGCGCGCCCTCGACGACTCGCTGGACGGGCGGCTGCTCGTCCGGCACGGCGATCCGGCGGCGCTCGTGCCGGAGGTCGCCGCGGCGGCCGAGGCCACGAGCGTGCACGTGGCCGCCGACTTCGGGCCGTACGGCGCGGCGCCGCGACGCCGCGGTCGAGGCCGCGCTCGCGCGCGCGCGGCCGCGCGCTGGTGCGCACCGGGTCGCCGTACGCCGTGGCGCCCGGGCGCGTCCGCAAGGACGACGGCACGGCGTACCGCGTCTACACGCCGTTCCTCCGCGCGTGGGACGCGCACGGCTGGCGCGCCCCGGCACCCGACCCGGACGCGCTGGCCGACGTGGCGGAGCGACGCCGCGGGCCGCTGTCCGGCGACGGCATCCCCGCATCGCCCGAGCTCGGCGACACGCTGCCTGCCCGAGGTCGGCGAGCACGCGGCGCTCGAGCGGTGGGACTGCGTTCCGCGACGACGGTCTGGCGACGTACGCCGACCTGCGCGACCGCGCCGACCTCGCCGGCACGTCGATGCTCTCCGCGCACCTGCGGTGGGGCGAGATCCACCCGCGCACCCTGCTCGCCGACCTCGACGACTCCCCCGGCCACACCGTGTTCCGCAAGGAGCTCGCCTGGCGCGAGTTCTACGCCGACGTCCTGCACCACGCCCCGGGCTCCGCGCGCACCTGGCTCGACCCGCGCTTCGGCCGGATGGAGCACGACGACGGGCGCCGACGCCGACGAGCGCTTCCAGGCGTGGTGCGCCGGCCGCACCGGCTTCCCGTTCGTCGACGCCGGGATGCGCCAGCTGCTCGCCGAGGGCTGGATGCACAACCGCGTGCGCATGGTGACCGCGTCGTTCCTCGTGAAGGACCTGCACCTGCCGTGGCAGCGCGGCGCCCGCTGGTTCATGCGGCACCTGCGCGACGGCGACCTCGCGAGCAACCAGCAGGGCTGGCAGTGGGTGGCCGGCAGCGGCACCGACGCCGCGCCGTACTTCCGCGTCTTCAACCCGGTCACCCAGGGCCTGCGCTTCGACCCCGACGGCGACTACGTACGCCGCTACGTCCCCGAGCTGCGCAGCCCTGCCGGGCCCGACCGCGCACGAGCCCTGGAAGCACGGACCGCTCGTCGGCGACGGCTACCCGTCCCCGCGTCGTCGACCACGCGGAGGAGCGGGACGAGTCGCTGCGCCGCTACGCCGCGCTGCCGCCGCGGGGGACCGCGTCGCGCACCCCCGCGTGAGCCGGCACGGCCGGATCCGTCGCCCGAACGCCGTACTCGGGCCGACGCGCTCGCCGTCGTGTCCTGACGACGACCCGCAAGCGTGACACGATGCGGGTTGGCCGGAGCGGACTCCGGCCCGGTGAGGACGAACGAGATGGGGCACCCGATCAGCACTCGCGCCGCGGTGACGTGCGCCGTCCTCGCGCAGAAGGGCGGCGTCGGCAAGACCACGACGCTGCTCGGGCTGGCCGGAGCGGCGTGGGAGCGCGGCCTGCGCACGCTCGTCGTCGACCTCGACCCGCAGGCCAACGCCACCGCGAGCCTCGACCCCGCCAGCACGGCGTACACCACCAACGACGTCCTGGCCGACGCACGGCCCGGTGTCGCGGCCGACGCGATCGTCGCGTCCGGCTGGGGACCCGGGATCGACGTGCTGCCGTCGGAGCGGGCGCTCGAGCACCGCGCGGTCCCCGAGGGCCGCGACTCCACGCTCCGCCTGCGGATCGCCCTCGAGGGCGTCATCGACAACTACGACGTCGTGCTCGTCGACTGCCCGCCGAGCCTGGGCGAGCTCACGCGCAACGCGCTCGCCGCGGTGCGCCTCGCTCTCGTGGTCACCGAGCCGTCCTTCTTCGCGCTGCCCGGCGCCGCGGCCGCACTCGAGGCGATCGAGATCGTGCGCGGCTCCAACAACCTCGTGCTGCGCCCCGCCGGCGTGCTCGTGAACCGGTCGCGCCCGCAGACCAGCGAGCACGCGTTCCGCCTCGAGGAGCTGAAGGCGGCCTACCCCGGTCTGGTGCTCCCGATGACGGTGCCGGAGCGCACCGCGCTGCAGCAGGCACAGGGCGCCTGCGTCCCGGTGCAGGCGTGGCGGTCTCCAGGTGCGCGCGAGGTTGCCGATGTCTATGAGGACGTCCTCGACGTGCTGCTCGACAAGGCCTCCCACACGGTGGCCGACCTCGGCGTCTCGTCCTCCCTCACGTTCTCGACCGGAACGGACTCCCGATGACGAACCCCTCTCCTCGCCCGGCACTGCGCAAGGCCGAGGACGCCGAGGTGCACCCCGCCGCCCCGCGCCCGGTGCGCAGCCCGCGCGCCCGCAAGACTGCGGCGTCCCCGGGACCGGTGACGTCCGTGCCGGGGCCGGCCGCCCCTGCGGCCGCGCTCGCCGACCCGAGCCCGGCGGCAGCCGCCGCGCTCGACCCGCTCATGACCCCGCCGGCGAAGGCCCCCGGGAAGCGCAAGCGGGCCTTCAGCGGATCGACGTCGGACCACATGCGCATGCCGGAGGCCGAGACTCCTCCCGAGCCCGCCCACGCGCCACGGTCGAAGGCAGCGAAGAAGCCCGCCGCCGTGGCCGCGCCCGAGCCGCCTCGCGCCGCGGAGGTGCCCGCGGACGCCACGACGGCAGCGACGGCAGGCGCGAAGGCGCGAGCGGACGAGAGGCTGATGGGCGGCAAGACCGTCACCGTGGAGCTCCGCCTGCCCAAGAAGCTGCGCAAGGCGGCGAGCGCCGAGGCGAAGGCGCGCGGCCTCGACGTCGACGCCGTCGTCGCGGACCTCCTCTACGCCTGGGTCACCAAGCGCTGAGATCGCGCGCCTCGGCTAGGGCTTGGGGTTCCGAGCGTCGTAGGCGAGGAAGGCCGGGAAGGCGGCCACGAGACCGAGCGTGACGCCGACGCAGGCGAGGCCGCCGCTCACGATCGACACCGTCTCGCCGAAGAGCGCGGCGACCGTCCCGGACTCGACGTCGCCGAGCCTCGGACCCCCGGCGACGACGACCGTGAAGATGCCCTGCAGCCGGCCGCGGTACTCGTCCGGGCTCGCCGACTGCAGGATCGTGCAGCGGAAGATGGCGCTCACGTTGTCTGCCGCGCCGGCGATGGCCAGGAACACGCACGCCCACAGCAGCGAGTCGACCAGGCCGAAGACGGCGATCGAGAGCCCCCACGCGATCACCGACAGGACGATCGCGAGGCCCTGCCGCCGCTGGTGCCCGACCGGCCCGGAGAAGATGCCGGAGAGCACCGCCCCTATCGCCGGCGCCGCGGCGAGGAACCCCACGGCCGTGGCCGCCATGCGGGGGTCGTCCGGGTAGAACGCGAACGCGATCGCCGGGAACAGTGCGCGCGGCATGCCGAACACCATCGCGGCGAGGTCGACGTAGAAGGACATCTGCAGGTTGTGCTTGCCGCGCAGGAACGTGAGCCCGTCCTTGACCGCGGCCCAGCCGGCGCGTGCCGCCGTGGCGGCGAGGGGCGGGATCGGGCGGAGCCGCCACATCGCGTAGACCACCGTGGTGAACGCGACGACGTCGACGCCGTAGACGAGCGTGAGGCTCCCGGTCGCGGCGATGAGCAGCCCGCCGAGCAGCGGCCCGAGCGTGAAGCCGACGTTGAAGGCGAGCATGCCGAGGGCGTTCGCGGCGGGCAGCAGCTCGACGCCGACGAGCCTCGGGATGATCGCCTGCCGCGCCGGGTTGCCCACCGCGAAGAACGCGGACTGCACCGCCACGACGACGTAGAGCAGCGCGATGCTCGACATCCCGGCCAGGGACTGGGCGAACAGCACGGCCGAGCACGCCATGAGGCCGAGCCCGGCGACGAGGCCGACCATCCGGCGGTCGTGCGTGTCGGAGAGCGCACCGCCGTACAGCCCGAAGCCGATGAGCGGGATGAGCTGGAACAGCCCGACCATGCCGACCGCGAACGAGGACTGCGTGATCGAGTAGACCTGGATCCCCACCGCGACCGCGGTCATCTGCTGGCCGACGTTGCTGATCGACACCGCCGACCACAGCCGTCGGTAGTCCGCCGAGACCCGCAGCGGGGTGACGTCGGCGAGCAGGCGGGCCATGACTGGCGACCCTACGTGCCGGTCCGCGATGCCGTGCCGCCGCCGTCGGCGTGACCGTCGCGGTCGTCGTCGCCTACGGCGAGAGGCGCTCGACGCGCCAGGCGGCGCCGTCGTCGAGCGAGGCGGGCGCGTCCGGGATCCGCACGAAGCGCAGCCGGTCGTGCAGGCGCGAGGGACGGCCCTGCCAGAACTCCACCGTGAGCGGTCGTACGACGAAGCCGCCCCACGCGTCCGGCAGCGGCACGTCGTCCTCGCGCCCGGTGTCGGGGAAGGCGGCCGCGAGCTCGGCATAGCGGGCCTTGAGCACGTCGCGCGACGCGATCACGCGTCGACTGCGCGCTCGCCCACGCGCCCAGGCGTGATCCGTACGGCCGCGTCCCGAAGTAGGCGCGCGCCTCGTCGCGCGACACCTCCTCGACGTCGCCCGTCACGACGACCTGACGCACGAGCGGCTGCCACACGAAGGCGAGCGAGGCGCGTGGGTTCGCGGCGAGAGCCCGCGCCTTGCGCGACTGGAGGTTGGTGTAGAAGGCGAAGCCGCGCTCGTCCGCGGACTTGAGCAGGACCGCACGGGCGGACGGCGTGCCGTCGGCGTCGCTCGTCGCGAGCACCATCGCGTTCGGCTCCGCGATGCCGGCGTCGACGGCGTCGGACATCCACCGGCGGAACTGCGCCAGCGGAGAGGGGGCGAGCCCCGACTCGAGCAGGCGCCCGGCGTCGTAGGGCACGCGCATGCCGGCGAGGTCGTGCTGGTGCTCGTCCATGACCCCACTCTCCCAGCCGGGTCCGGGTCAGTCCTGCGCTGCGGCGCCGGCACCCCGGCGGCGACGGCGCCCGGGGACGCCGGCGACGAGGCGGACGTGGGCGTCGACGCGGCGCAGGCCCACTGACCACCGGGGATGTCGTCGGGGTCGAGCAGACGAGTGCGCGGCTCGGCCAGCGTGAGCCGGGTGAGCCGGCCGACTCCGGCCCGCCGACCGCGCCTGCGGCTCCAGCTCGCCGCTGCCGTCCGCCGGGCCCGCGCACGGCCGGAGCGAGTTCCGGGACCCGGTGACCACGGGGAGGGGTCGTTTGCCAGGATGGGGGCGACGACGACCCGCCCACCCGGCTGGCGACGTCGGCGGGCGCCCGGCTGACCCGCTGGAGGTGGACCGCCCCCACCGGGGAGGTCCACCGCACCGACCGGTACGTGCACGCGTGCCACGACCCCACGGGAGCCATCACATGTCGGACTTCGTCCCTGGACTCGAGGGCGTCATCGCGTTCGAGACCGAGATCGCCGAGCCGGACAAGGAAGGCAGCGCGCTGCGCTACCGCGGCGTCGACATCGAGGACCTCGTCGGCCGGGTGTCCTACGGCAACGTCTGGGGCCTGCTCGTCGACAACGAGTTCAACCCGGGGCTCCCGCCGGCCGAGCCGTTCCCGATCCCGGTGCACTCCGGCGACGTCCGGGTCGACGTCCAGTCGGCGCTCGCGATGCTCGCTCCGGCCTGGGGCCTCGAGCCCCTGCTCGACATCGACGACGACACCGCGCGCGACGAGCTCTCCCGCGCCTCGGTCATGGCGATGTCCTTCGTCGCGCAGAGCGCCCGCGGCATCGGCAAGCCGATGGTCCCGCAGACCCGCATCGACGAGGCGCACACCGTCGTCGAGCGCATGATCATCCGCTGGCGCGGCGAGCCCGACCCCCGCCACGTGCAGGCGGTCGACGCGTACTTCGTCTCGGCGGCCGAGCACGGCATGAACGCGTCGACCTTCACCGCGCGCGTCATCGCCTCGACCGGTGCCGACGTCGCCGCCGCGCTGTCCGGCGCGGTCGGCGCCCTCTCCGGGCCGCTGCACGGCGGGGCGCCCTCGCGCGTCCTCGACATGATCGAGGAGATCGAGCAGACCGGCGACGCGCGCCGCTACGTCAAGGGCGTGCTCGACAAGGGCGACCGCCTCATGGGCTTCGGGCACCGCGTCTACCGCGCCGAGGACCCGCGTGCCCGGGTGCTGCGCCGTACCGCCCGCGAGCTCGACGCCCCCCGCTACGAGGTCGCAGAGGCGCTCGAGCAGGCGGCGCTGGCCGAGCTGCGCGAGCGCCGGCCGGACCGCGTCCTCGAGACCAACGTCGAGTTCTGGGCCGCGATCGTGCTCGACTTCGCCCAGGTGCCCGCGCACATGTTCACGTCGATGTTCGCGTGCGCCCGCCTCGCCGGGTGGAGCGCGCACATCCTCGAGCAGAAGCGCACCGGCCGCCTCGTGCGCCCCTCCGCGCGCTACGTCGGCCCCGCCCCCCGCCGCCCCGAGCAGGTGCCCGGCTGGGACGCCCAGATGGTCGCCCCCACCGGCTACACCCCCGGCACCTGACCCCACACCCCCTCGCCTTACCCCCGGAAGGGTCGCTTCCCGAACCGGGAAGCGACCCTTCCGGGCGTGTCGTCCCCACGTGGCGACGGCGAGCAGCAGGTCGACCCTCCCGGCACAGCACCCTGCCGAGATGCCCGCCACCGCCCGACCGCTCGACACCCGCGACGCATTCGCCGCGGCCTTCGGCACGCGACCGGTCACCAGCGCCGAGGCTCACGCGCACGGCTTCAGCCGGGGCCAGCTCCGCGCCGCCGTCGCGCGTGGGCTGCTCGCGACCCCGCGGCACGGAGTCCTCTCGCTGCCCGCGCCTGTCGAGCAGACGCGGGATCGACCGTCGCCGGGGTCCGGTGGCGACGCCGATCACGCGTCGGCGCTTCGCGCTGCGCTCGCGTCGGTCACCGACCGTGCCCTGGCGACGGACGACTCGGCCGCCGCCCTGCACGGAATGGCGGTTCCGACACCCACGCGGACACGGTTGGTCCAGCTCGGGGTTCCGGGAGCCCGGGACCGCGTGCGGGCCGGGATCCGGGTCCGGGGATCGTGGATCCCCCCGCATCGGCGCATCCTCGTCGACGGCATCCCCGCGACGGACGTGCCACGAACGGCCATCGATCTGGCCCGCGGCCGTCCCCTGCCGGACGCCTTGATCTCGCTCGACTCGGCGGCCCGCCTCCTGGTGGCGGCCGCCACCGGCACCCGGGGCAACGCCCTCCGCGCGTCGGCTCGGGAGCCGGGAGCGCGGGACTCCGCGCGCCGCGAGCTGGACGCCGCGCTGCGCGAGTGCCGCGGCTGGCCCGGCACCGCCGCTGTCGCGCGCGCACTCCCCTACGTCGATCCGGCCGCCGAGTCGGCGCTCGAGTCGCGCAGCCGAGGGTGGTTCGTGCAGGCGGGGATTGCGCATCTCGAGATCGGGAGCCCGATCCGCTGCGGGGGTACGACGTACTGGGCGGACTTCTGCGACCCGATCCGGCGCGTGATCGGCGAGGCCGACGGCTGGACGAAGTACGGATCCACCGGTGACGACGCCCGGCGCGCCGTCGAACGGGAGCGCAGGCGGCAGCGCGATCTTGAGTCGGACGGCTGGACGTTCGTCCGCTGGCTGTCCACCGACACGCGGCTCACCGTCGTGCACCGCATGCTCCAGGCACTCGATCTCCCCCTACTCCCGAACGGGTCGCTTCCCAGCCACTGAAGCAGCCAGTTCGGGAGTAAGGCGAGGCGGGACGTGGCGGGCGTCTCACGGGGTGGACCCCGGCGCGGTGGGCCGATCGCGCTACCTAGGCTGGACGGGTACGTCGAGCACGACGCCCGACGTACGGCCCGCACGAGCCGGGATGCGGCGAGCGCGAGCGGCACGTACGCCGAGCACGAGCGGCGCGTACGGCGAGCACGACCCTTGAGCATGCCGCGGCAGCCCGTGCTGCCGCACCGACGAGAAGGCCACGTCCAGTGAGCGAGACGCCGCAGATCACGATCCCCGCCGACCTCCTGCCGCGTGACGGCCGGTTCGGTGCCGGCCCCAGCAAGGTGCGCCCGGAGCAGGTGGCCGCACTGGCGGCGATCGCCCCCACCTACCTCGGCACGTCGCACCGCCAGAAGACCGTGAAGTCGCAGGTCGGACGCCTCCGCTCCGGGCTCGCCGACCTCTTCAGCCTCCCCGACGGCTACGAGGTGGTGCTCGGCAACGGCGGCTCCACGGCGTTCTGGGAGGTGGCGACCTTCGGGCTGGTGCGCGACCGCGCGCAGTTCCTCACGTTCGGCGAGTTCGGCGCCAAGTTCGCCTCCGCCGTGACGGACGCGCCGTTCCTCGGCGCGCCCACCGTCGTCACGTCCGAGCCGGGCAGCGCGCCGACGTTCACCGCCGAGGCCGGCGTCGACGTCTACGCGACGCCGCACAACGAGACCTCGACCGGTGTCGCCATCACGCCGCGCCGCGTCGAGGGGGCCGACGCCGACGCGCTCATGCTCTTCGACGCCACGTCCGGCGCGGGCGGCCTCGCCGTCGACCAGGCGGAGTCCGACGTCTACTACTTCGCGCCGCAGAAGTGCTTCGCCTCCGACGGCGGGCTGTGGATCGCCCTCATGTCGCCGAAGGCGATCGCCCGCGCGGCCGAGATCACGGCGTCCGGCCGCTACATCCCCGCGTTCCTCGACCTGCAGACCGCGATCGACAACAGCCGGCTCGACCAGACCTACAACACGCCCTCCCTCGCGACGATCCTCCTCATGGCGGAGCAGGTCGACTGGTTCAACGCCAACGGCGGTCTCGACTGGTGCGTCGCGCGCACGGCCGAGTCCTCGGGCGCGCTCTACGACTGGGCCGAGGCGTCGGCGTACGCCACTCCCTACGTGACCGACCCGGCGCTGCGCTCGCAGGTCATCGGCACCATCGACTTCGCCGACTCGGTCGACGCCGCCGTCGTCGCGAAGGTGCTGCGCGCCCACGGCGTGGTCGACACCGAGCCCTACCGCAAGCTCGGGCGCAACCAGCTGCGCATCGCGATGTTCCCGTCGGTCGACCCGGACGACGTGCGCCGGCTCACGGCCAGCATCGACCACATCGTGGCGGCGCTCGCATGACCTCACCCGGTGACGTCGGGACCCTCCGGCCCACCGTGCTGCGCGACTTCCCCACCTGGATCTCCTACGTCCAGGTCGGGCTGTTCGGGTGGTTCCTCTACGCGTTCGGACCGAGCCTGTCGCTGCTGCGCGACGAGCAGGGCACCTCGCGGACCGTCGCGTCGCTCCACGGGACGGCGATGGCGGTCGGGTCCGTGGTCATCGGCCTCCTCGCCCCGACGTTCGTACGCCGGTTCGGGCGCGGCCCGATGCTCCGGCTCGGCTCGATCGTGCTCGCCCTCGGCGTGGGGATCTACGTCTCCACCACCGCGCTCCCGCTCACGCTCCTCGGCGCGTTCGTCGCGAGCGCCGGCGGCACGTTCGTGCTCATCGGCGTCAACGCGTTCCTGCCCGACCACCAGGGACCGGCAGCCCCGCGCGCCCTCGGCGAGGCGCACGGGCTGGGGGCGCTCGCCGGACTCATCGGGCCGCTCGCGGTGGGGTTCGGCGTGTGGATCGGCTGGGGGTGGCGCCCCGCGCTGCTGGCGGCGGCTCTCGGCTTCCTCGTCCTCGAGGTCGTGCGCGGGCGCCACCTGCAGGTGTACGACGGGACGCACGGCCATCCCGACTCCGAGGCCGGGCACGCGCCTCCCGGCCCGATGCCGCGCCGCTACTGGTTCACGTTCGCGACGTTCTTCGCCATCGTGGGCATCGAGTTCTCGATGACGCTGTGGGGCACCGACCTGCTGCGCGAGCGCGCCGGCCTGGGGAGCGCCGCCGCCGCGGCCGCGCTCGGCACCGTCGTCGGCGGGATGGCCATCGGCCGGCTCGGCGGGGCGCCCCTGCTCTCCCGGTGGGACCCGGAGCTCGTGCTCCAGGCCACGTTCGGCGTGACGCTCGTCGGGTTCACCCTGGCCTGGGTCACTCCCGCGCCCGCGCTGATGCTCACCGGCTTCCTCATCACCGGACTGGGGCTCGGCCTGCAGGCACCGCTCGGGATCAGCCGCAGCGTGCGCGCCTCGGCCGGGCGCAGCGACCGCGCGTCCGCCCTGACCTCCGTGGCCGCGGGCTTCGCCACGGGGCTCGCGCCGTTCGTGCTCGGCTCGGTCGCCGACCGGGTCGGCGTCCACCTCGCCTTCCTCATCGTGCCCGCGCTGATCGTCGGGGCGATGGTGCTCGTGCGCCTCGTGCCCGTGCCGCTGCTGGTCCCGGAGGACCGCGACTGATCGACGCCGGGCCGGCCCGATCGGTCGGTGTCGTGCGCGGTCAGCCGCGCAGGCGACGTGACGCGGCGACCCCGACGACCGCGGCGGCGACGACCGCCAGCCCCGCGAGCACGAGCTTCCACGGGTCGGTGCCCGCGCCGCCGGACGACCCGGTCCCCGACGCCGAGGCGTCGTCGCCCGCCGACGTGGTCGCCGACGGTGTCGCAGACCCGCCGGGGTCGGAGCCGGCGGACGACGACGGGGACGACGACGGCGAGGGCACGGAGGTCGACGGCGACAGCGGCACGCGCCACAGCGCCGTCTCCCGCTCGGACGCCACGAGCAGGGCGCTGCCGTCGGCGGTGAAGGTGATCGCCTCGCCCTGCGCCTGCACCGGCAGCTCGATCCGGGTCTCCGCCGCGAGCGAGTCCGCCGAGACGGGCGAGCCGTAGAGATAGGCCCGCAGGTAGTCGCGGATCACGTACCGCGTCCCGTCCGGCGACATCGCGGCGTCCGTGACGAGACCGCCGACGTCGGCCACGCGCGTCGCCACTGCGGGCGCCGTCGTCGACAGCGGCACGCTCCACACGCCACCGGTGGCCAGCTGCTTGGTCACGACCCAGACCTGCGCCGCGGACGGGTCGGCGAGGATCGCCTCGGCGTTGTGCGACCCGTCCTCGTAGATGAAGCGGTACGTCGTGGACAGCACCTCCTGGTCGACCAGCTCCTCCGGCTCGACGATCGCGTGCAGGCGCACCGACGGCCATGAGTCGCTGTTGTCGCCGATGTCGCCGAGCCACAGCACGGCTCGACCCCGGAGTCCGTCCCCGTGGCGACGGCCTCGATGTCGCGGGCCCCGATGCCGGCCACCCGGACGCGGGCCAGCGTGCGGCACGTGGTGCCGTCGATCGCGTAGAGGTAGGGCCCTCCACCCGAGTCGTTGTGCACCCAGTAGACGCCCGGGTGCGCGCGCGACCAGGTGATGCCGCTGATCTCGACCAGCCGCTCGTCGCTGAACCGGCACACGACGGTCGGCCCCTCGCCGGCCGCCAGGGCGGCCCCGGGTGCGCCCAGCGTGGCGAACCACAGCGCCACGACGCCGAGGGCCGCAGCGGCTGCTCCGCCGACGGACGCGGCGCGTCACACCCGCTGCCTCGCCGCCAGGAGCTCGGTGTCGAGGCGTGCGGCCAGCGCCGGCCGCACGCCCCACTCCGCCACGAGCCGCGTCGTAGTCGGCGAGGTCGGACGGCGACGGGGCGGCGCCCGTGCGCACCGCGCGCAGCAGCAGGTTGCGCGGCGTGTGCTCGTCGCTCACGAACTCCACCGCGTCGACGCGATAGCCGCACGATGCGCAGGATCGAGGCGCGGATCGCGTCGGTGAGGATGTCGACGAACCGCTCGCGCAGCAGGCCGTGCCGGGTGACGAGCGACGTACGGCGCGGGCGTGACCTGCCGCGACACCTGCGCCTGCAGGTCGTGGTGGCAGCAGGGTGCCGCGAGCAGCACCGCGGCGTCGCCAGCGCACCGCACGCGCGAGCGCGTCGTCGGTGGCGGTGTCGCACGCGTGCAGCGCGACGACGATGTCGGCAGCGGGATCGCCCGCGGCGTCGGCGATCGTCGCGGCCTCGAACGTCAGCTCGTCGGCCCACCCGAGCGAGGCGGCCAGCGCGGCGTTGCGCTCCCGGGACGCCTCGCGCACGTCGACCCCGCGCACCCGCACCGTCGAGCCCGCGCACCTTCGCGAGCCACACGTAGGCGCCGACCGTCAGGTAGGCGTGGCCGCAGCCGAGATCGACCAGGTGCCAAGGGTTCTCGGGTGTCGGGTCGCGCAGCACGCCGGCGGTGCGCGCGTCGTCGATCGCCGAGTCGAGCAGCCGGACGAACTCCTCCACCTGCCGGTACTTGTCCTGCCTGCTCGGCTTGATGCGTCCGAGCGAGTCGGCGACGCCGACCGCCGTGAGGAACGCGCGGACGTCCGGGTGCTCGACGTCGAAGAGCCGCTGCTTCACGCGGTCGTGCGACGCCGGCGTCGTCTCGACGGGCTCGCCGCGCACCGAGCGGTGCACCTGCGCGTCGCCCTTCTTGGTGATCCGCACCTGCAGCACCTCGGCCGCGGTCTCGACGTGCCAGTTGCCGAACCCCTGGTCGAGCAGCGCGTCGACGACGCGCTGAGCGTCGACAGCGATCGTGGTTCGCGGTGTGCGCCTGCCGCTCGTCGTACGTCGTCACCTGCAGCCGCACGCCGCCCTTGAGCGCGACCGGACGCAGCTCCGCCCGTCGCCACTGCAGCGGCACGCCGCGGCGTCGCCCGGCCGCGACGGCGCGCACGAGCGCGCGGTGTCGAGCAGCCGGTCGCGCACCTCGCCGCGCACGTCGTCCCAGGGCTCCGCCACGTCAGCTGGTCGCCATCGCGAGCCGCTCGCGGAGCAGCGCCAGCGCCACGGGGTCGCCCATGGTCGCGATCCCGTGCTCGCCCGGACGCCCCCACAGGTGCAGCAGCAGGTCGGACGGCTCACCGGCGACGAAGCGACCCGGCGTCGTCGGCGGTCCCGCCACGCACCTCCACGCGGGTGGGGTGCAGGGTCACCGTCCAGGAGTGGTCGCCGGTGGACACCAGCACCGACTGGCCGGTGGCGGCCGGTTGCGGGACCTCGTCCCAGGCCAGCGCAGCCAGCCGAGCAGCTCGTCGACGCCGTCCGCCGCGAGGTCTTCGTCGATGTCGCCGGCGTCGTCGACGCCGACGACGCGCCGACTCGGCGTCCCACCGGTGCACCGCGGTCTCCTGCGCCATCCGCCGGAGCCAGAACCCCACGGTCTGCTCGCCCGGCCACCACGACCAGGTCGGGGAGTCCGCCGTCACGCGCGACGAGGCGCACGCGCAGCTCGGCGTACGCGGATCGCAACGCCTCGCGGGGGTCCTCGCCCGGCGACCAGGTCGCCCCAGTCGCCGGACTCGCGGTGCGGCGAGGCGTCCGGTGCCATGGCCGCGACCTTGTGCCGGTAGACGCCGATCACGTGCGAGAGCAGGTCGCGCACCGTCCAGCCCGGGCAGCCGGGGACGTCGGCGGCGAGGTCGGTCGCCGCCGCGAGCAGGGCCTCGAGGTCGGTCGTCGAGCAGCTCGAGGTAGCGCTCGGTGTCGAGGCGGGTGCCGTCGATGCTGGGCTGCGGCGGTCATGCGCCCGATCCTGCCACCGGCGGCGCGCTGGAGCGTCGTCGATCCCGGTGCGACGTAGGCTGGACCGTGCTTCGAGACCGGACCGACTCCACCGGCGCCATGCCGATCGGTGGCGCTCGTCGCCGTGCTCGCTGGCGCTGGCGGCCGTGGTCGGCCTCATCGTCGGCGCGATCTGGGGCCTCTCCGGCGGCGGCTCCGGCACCAGCGTCGACCCCCGCCCACCGGCACGCACCACCAGCACACCGTCGTCCACGCAGGCCGGACACCGCGACATCCGACCGTGCAGTCACCGCGCCCGTCGGTGACGACCACCGGCAAGCCGCCCGCCACCGGCTCCGGTGCCCGCGGCCCCCGCCACCACCACGACCTCCGCCGACGGGTGGCGCCTCGGCTCGTGGCGGATCACCAACAGCGGCGGCACGCTCGGCGTCGACACGACGGCGCGCAACATCGGCACCGGCACGCGCAGCGCCGACCTCGTCCTCTACGTCTACGTCGACGGCCAGCTCATCGCCACGACGACCGCGCGCGTCACCGACGTCGCCGCCGGGGACACCGTGCCCGTGCAGTTCACCGGCACCGACCCGTGGAAGCCCGGCCAGAAGGTGCTGCTGCTCCAGGTGCCGTGACGCTCGGCCCCGGCCGCCGCGTACGCCGTCAGCGCCCGCGCCACGCGGCGAACAGCACGATCACGAGGCTGAGTCCGAGCGACCCCGAGCGTGACGAGCGCGACGCGTCCGGGGGTTCACGCCGCCCAGCCTACGGCGGGCGGCCGGCGCGGTAGCCTCGACCCGTGCCCGACGAGACCGCCCGACGGGCTGCGACCGCGATCGCACCGCTCGACGTCGACGGCGTCGGCGCCGTGACCTACGGCACGGTCGCGTGGGCCGTCGCGCTGGTCGCCTGCCTGGTCTTCCGCACCCAGCTCGCCGACGCCGGCCACGGCTGGTGGCCTGGGTCTGCGTGCACCGGCGTCGTGCTCGGGCTGGCCGGCTCTGTTCGTACGCCGTCGCGCCGCGCTGCCGCGCGGCCTCAGCGCCGCCCGCTGATCCCGCACGGGTCAGGCCAGGACCTCGTCGGGCTCGATGTCCACGATGTCGTCCTCGTCGTCCTCGTCGTCGTCGTCGTCGTCGTCCGCGTCGTCGTCGTCGATCTCGTCGTCCTCGTCGTCGTCGATCTCGTCGTCCGCGTCAGCGTCGTCGATGTCGTCGATCTCGTCCGCGTCGACGATCTCGTCGTCGCCGAGGGCGACCGCGACTGCGTCGTCGAGCGGCAGCTCGACCCACGACGTCGGGGTCGTCCGGCGCCGACCCGTCGGCCGCGGGGGCGCCGTCGTCCTCGAGCACCTCGAGCGCGAGCTCGTCGGTCGCCGCGGCGTCATCAGCGGTCGATGTCGACGTTCTCGGAGCGCAGGTCGTCGACGACGATGTCGGTGACCGGGACGCCGGTGCCCTCGATCTCGCGCACGCTGGAGTGCGCGCCGCAGCCGTAGCCGAGCGCCACGACGCGGCCGTCGGCGCCGAAGGGTTGGCGCACACGCCGAAGGCCTGCCCGACCAGCCCACCGATCGGCAGCAGGAAGCCGCAGGAGCCGCACGGCCCGGGTGCGGCCTTCGCCATCGGGGCGTCCGGGCCGAAGTCGCCGTCCCACCAGCGCTCGGCCGCGAGGTCGCGACCGTACGCCGAGACAGCACGCTGCTCGCGGCCGAGCCCGAGCTCCCACTGCTCGGGGCGGAGCGGGGCCATCGGGCGAGGCCGTCTCGTCGGCCGGCCTCGAGCGCGTCGACCCGGTGTAGCCCGGCTCGAGGCGCGGGTCGTCCGGGCTCGGTCGGGTACAGGTCGCCGGGCGAGAGGTCGCCCGGGCGCACCCGCTCGCTCCACGGCACCCAGGCCGGCGGCAGCAGCGCGTCGGCGCCGGGGAGCAGCACGACCTCGGCCACCGTGGCGACGTCGGCGCCGGGGACGCGCACGACGGTGACCGCCCAGCGCCAGCCGCGGTAGCCGCGGTCTGAGGCAGGCGAAGTAGTGGGTGACGAGCAGCTCGGCGTCGCTGCGACGGCCTCGACGTGCTCGCCCACGTGCTCGGCGGGCGCGATCTCGAGCACCGCGGCGCGGGCGAGGTCGACGGCCGAGGCCAGGACAGCGTCCAGACGAGGTGGGGGTCACGCCCCCATCCTCGCCCACGCGACGACCGCCACGCCACGCGCCCATGCGGCGCGCGGCGGTCAGGCGTCGAGGTCGTCGGCGACCTTGCGCAGCATCGAGGCCATGTTGTGCGAGGACTTGTCGTCGGGGTAGCGACCGCGGCGCAGCGAGTTCGAGACGTTGTCGAGCAGCTTGATCAGGTCCTCGAGGATCACGGCCATGTCCTCGGCGGGCTTGCGGGCGGCCTTGGTGACGCTCGCGGGTGCGTCGAGGACGCGGATCGACAGCGCCTGCGGACCGCGCTTGCCGTCGGCCACGCCGAACTCGACGCGCGAGCCGGGCTTGAGCGCCTCGACGCCCGCCGGGAGCGCGGAGGCGTGCACGAAGACCTCGTCGCCCTCCTCGGTGGCGAGGAAGCCGAAGCCCTTCTCACTGTCGTACCACTTGACCTTGCCGGTGGGCACCGTTCTCACGCGTCCTTCGTGTCGTCGCTCTCGTCGCGGGCACCGACGGCCCGAGCGTCCGGACAGGCTATCCGCAGCGCCTGCCGCCGACCCAACCGCGATGCGGACGCCGCGGCTCAGCCCGCGCGCGTGCCAGGCCGCGAGCAGCTCGCCGCTCGCGCGCGCGGTCGAGCCCGGCCAGGCGCCGGTGGGCGGGTGCACGGCGCAGGTGCTCGGCGATCTCGACGACGCTCTGACGCACGAGCGCGCCGTGCAGCCCCGCCGCGCGCGCCGCCGCCGGGCTCGCCGCGTTGGCCGAGGATCCAGGGGTCGCCGCCGCCCCACAGCGGGATGCTGGCGTCGCTCTCGCCCTGGTCGAGCAGCCACTGCTGGTCGACCCAGGTGACCGTCGTGCCCGAGGGGCCGACCACCGCGGCGATGTCGGCGAGCATCTGCCCGAAGCGTGTACGGCGGCGCCGGGGCTCACCGCGTGGAACGTGCCGGCGACGTCGTCGCTCGACCAGCTCGACCACGAAGTGCCGCGAGGTCGCGGCCGTCGATCACCTGGATCGGGTCGTCCGGGTCTCCCGGCCCGAGCACCTCGCCGCCGGAGGCCATCCGCTCCACCCACGAGGAGAAGCGCCGCGTGTAGTCCCACGGGCCCGATCACGTACGTCGGGCGCACGACGGTGGCCGGCTCGCCGAAGATCTCGCGCGCGAGCAGCTCGACCGCGACCTTGAGCGGGCCGTAGGTCGTCTCGGTGACTCCTCCACGTCCGGCGCCGCCGGCGCGCACCGTCGGCGAGCCTCGTCGAAGCCGGGGCCGCTCGGTGGGCCGTAGACCGACGTCGAGGTGATGACGCAGGTAGCGCCCGCCGCGACCGCCCAGCGCGTCCGCGAGGCGCGCACCTGCCGCGGGCGGTACGCCGACACGTCGATCGTCGCGTCCAACTCGCGCCCGGCGAGCACGCCGAGGTCGCCGTCGCGGTCGGCGAGCAGGTGCTCGGCGTCGGGGAACACTCGGTGCGGGTGCGGTGCAGCAGCGTGACGTCGTGCCCGCGCTCGAGCGCTGCCGCGACGATGTGCCGTCCGACGAACCTCGTGCCCCCGATGACGAGGATCTTCATGCGCGCCTCCTGTGCGGTCCACACGCGCCACCACGGCACGTAGGCGGTGAGGTCGTCGAGCACCACGTCGGCGCCCGCCTCCGCGAGCTCGCGCGGCGGTCGTCGGCCCGGTCGCGACGGCGACGGCGACCGCCCCGGCGCCGCGGGCGCCGAGCACGTCGCCGACGTGGTCCCCGACGTAGACCAGCGCACCGCGCTCACGCAGGGCGTCGGCCTTCGTCTCGGCGAAGCGCTCGCCGACGATGTCGCTCACGTAGGACGCCGAGGCCGACCGTGTCGAGCACGGCCCGGACGTGGGTGTCCTTCTTCGCGCTGATCACCACGATGCGGAAGCCGTCGCTCGACCGTGGCGCGGAGCGCCTCGCGGGCGCCGGGCAGCACCGTCTGCATCGCGAGGCCGTGGGAGAGGTAGCGCGCGCGGTAGACCTCGAGCGCGTCGGCGTACGGCACGTCCGGGATGAAGTCGGGGAAGACCTGCTCGAGCGGGAGACCGACGCCGGCGCGCACCGCGGCCTCGTCGATGGAGACGCCGAAGTGGGCGCAGGCGTGCCGCGACCGAGTCGACGATGGCGTCGGCGGAGTCGACCAGCGTCATGTCGAGGTCGAAGCCGATCACGGTCACGGGGCCGACCCTACGGGCCCGCGGCCGTGCGCCGGTTCGCCCCGCGGACACCCCACTCGCGTAAATTCGTGCGGATGGCCACGAGACGCACCGGCAGCGACGTCGCCCCCCGGGCGGACGTCGGCGCGCGCCGCGCTCGCTGGCCGAGCGACCTGCGGGCGAGCAGCGACGACGACCTCGCCGCGCTGCTCGCCGCCCGCCCGGACCTCGTGCACCCGGTGCCGGCCGACCTCGGGTGCCCTCGCGACCCGGGCCACGACCGGCCCGTCGACCTCGCGCGCCCTCGACCGCCTCGACGCTGTTCGCGCTCCAGGTCGTCACCGCGCTCGGCGGCCTTGCCGGACCCGGCGTCGTACGACGACCTGCTCGCCGGCCTCCCCGAGGCCGCCGAGCCGCTCGTCCGTGCCGTGGTCGACCGGCTGCGGACGCTCGCGCTGCTGTGGGGCGAGGACGACGACCTGCACCTCGTCCGCCCGGTGCGCGAGGCCCTCGGCACCTACCCGGCCGGGCTCGGCCCGTCGATGGCCGAGTCCCGACGCGGCGTCGCGCCCTACGCCGCAGGACCCGTCGCTCGTGCTGCAGGTGCTGGAGGACGCACCCGTGGAGGCCCGCGCGGCGCTCGAGAGGCTCGTGTGGGGGCCGCCGGTCGGACGCGTCGAGGGCGCGGAGCGACCGGTCGACGTCGAGACCGCCCGGACCCCGATCGAGTGGCTGCTCGCGCACCACCTGTTCGAGCCGACCGGGCCCGACACCGTGGTCGTCCCGCGCGAGGTCGCCCTGCCACTGCGCGGCGGCGTGCTCGTGCGCGGGCTGAGCCCCGAGCCGCCGGCGGTGGAGCACAGCGATCGCGCTCCCGAGCTGGTCGACCGCACCGCGGGGCAGCAGGCGTTCACCTTCGTCCGCATGGTGGAGGACCTGCTCGAGGCGTGGTCGAGCGCCCCTCCTGGTGTCCTGCGCAGCGGCGGCCTGTCGGTGCGCGACCTCACGCGGACCGCACTGGCGCTCGACCTCGACGAGGAGGGTGCTGCGCTCGTCATCGAGACGGCGTACGCCGCAGGGCTTCTCGCGGCCAATGGCGAGGTCGACGAGGTCTGGTGCCCGACCCCGGCGTACGACGCCTGGCGGACGCGACCGACGGCGGAGCGCTGGGTGGTGCTCGCCCAGACCTGGCTGCTCATGACGCGGACGCCGGTGCTCGTCTCGGGCCGCGACGACGGCGGCGCGCGGGTGAACGCTCTCGCGCGCGACCTCGACCGCGCGCTCGCGCCCGAGGCCAGGCGCGCGCTGCTCGACGAGCTCGTGGCGCTGGAGCCGGGGCAGTCGCCGTCGCACTCGTCCCTGCTCGCGCGGCTGAGGTGGCGGCGACCGCGGCGTACCTCCCCGCTGTGGCAGACCGTGGTCGAGGCCACGCCCGAGGAGGCCGAGCGCATCGGCGTCACCGGGCTCGGCGCGCTGTCGCGGCACGGACGGGCGCTGCTCGCCTCGACCACGGCGGAGGAGTCCTCGGCCGAGGCGCGCGCCGCCACGCGCATGCCCGGCCGGGTGCCGGTGCCGGGCGACGTCGTCGTCGGCGCTCGACCCGGTGCTGCCCGCGCCGCTCGACCACGTGCTGCTGCAGGCCGACCTCACGGCGGTGGCGCCGGGGCCGCTCGAGGGCGAGCTCGCCCGCGAGATGTCGCTGCTGGCCGACGTCGAGTCGACCGGCGGTGCGACGGTCTACCGCTTCAGCGAGTCGTCGCTGCGCCGCGCCCTCGACGCCGGGCGCTCGGCGACCGACGTGCTCGCGACGCTCGGCACGCGCTCGCGCACCCCGGTCCCGCAGCCGCTCGAGTACCTCGTGCTCGACGTCGCGCGGCGTCATGGCGCGCTGCGGGTCGGGCTCGCCTCGGCGTACCTGCGCTGCGACGACCCGACGACGCTGTCGGAGGTGCTCGCCGACCGCCGCCTCGCGACGCTGCGGCTCGTGCGCCTCGCCGACACCGTCGATCGCGTCGCAGTCACCGGTCGACATCGTGCTCGACCGGCTGCGCGACGCCGGCTACTCGCCGAGCGCGGAGAACTCCGACGGCGCGGTCGTCGATCCGGCGCCCCGACGAGCGACGCACCGCCGGCGAAGCCACGGCCACCGCGGCTGTCGGTCGAGCCGCCGGCGCCCACCGAGGCGCTGCTGTCCGCAGCCGTCCGCGCGCTGCGCGCCGGCGAGACGGCCGCCGCGAACCGGCCGCCGGCGATGCCCGAGGGCAACGGCAGCGGTCGCCTCCCTCGCTCGAGCACGAGCGGACGATGACGTCGCTGCGCGAGGCGCTCGACGCAGCGAAGGCGGTCTGGATCGGGTACGCCGACTCCACCGGCACCACCACCGAGCGCGTCGTGGAGCCGCTGCGCCTCGACGGCGGCTTCCTCACCGCGTACGACCTGCGCACCGCCGAGGTCCGCACCTTCACCGTCGCCCGCATCACCGGAGTCGCCGCCGTAGCCGACCCCCGCCACTGACCCTTCCTCCCCTTAGGGGCGATCAAGGAAGTTCAACTGCACGAATTCGTCCGCTACTCGTGATCTTGGGCGCTCGACGGACGACGCCAGGATCTCCTCGACGACGGCGGACTTCGCGTCGGCGTAGTCCTGGACGTACTCCCACTCCCGCGCGGCGAGCTCGCGCTTCACGGCGGCGTAGCGATCGCGGTCCTCCGGGTGCGTGCGCAGCCGGTCCCGGAAGCGCAGCATCCGCCGCGTCTCGTCGCACCCGCTCGAGAACACGTGCAGGTTCACGGTGGGATCGACGGCGCGGAAGAGGCGGTGCTCGTGCCACGCGGGCTCGCGCACCGCGAGCGGGAAGCCGGCCGACTCGAGGTCACCGACGTACGCCGCCTCGTCCGTCGAGTCGGGCACCTCGAGCACGACGTCGATCACGGGCTTCGCGACGAGACCCGGGATCGACGTCGAACCGACGTGCTCCAGCAGGACCGCCCGGTCACCGAGCGCGGCGCGGATCCGTGCGGCGACGCCGTCGTACGCCCTCGGCCACGCCGGGTCGGGCTCCGCGAGGTGGACGGTCGCGCGGTGGACGACGCGCGGCGTCACGAACTCGGGAGGGGTGTCGGGGCCCATACCTCGCACGCTGCCACACCGGGCGGCGCGCGGTGGCGCGGACACCGCAGAGCGAGGGTCGGCTCGTGCGGTGGTCCGCCGGGCAGAGCGGACGACCGCACGAGCCGGTACGAGGGCTCAGGGTTGAGCCGTGGCGGAGCCGGCGTGGAGGGCGGCGACACTGCGCGCCCACTGCATCGCCCGGTCCGCCTCACCTGCGAGCAGCACGTTGTGCTTGTCGACCAGGAAGCTCTCCGGCTCGACGACGAGCCGCCGGCCGCACTTGGTGAGCCGGTGCGCGATGCCGCGCGACGCGCGCCCGGTGAACAGCACCGGCCCGTCGTAACGCGTGTCGAACGCGGCGGCCCAGGTGTCGGCGCGGGGCAGCGCGGCCAGCCACTCGCGGAGCCCGGGGCCGACGGCGTCGGGCTCGAGCTCGAGCGTCCCGTGCGAGGCGGCCGCCTGCTCGGCCGCGCCCTGACGCGACTGCGACGAGGTGAGGCCGTGGACGTGCGTCGGTCCGCCGACGACGACGAGGTCGACGCCGTCCATCGTCTCGGTGGTGGCGTCGTGGACGTGGAGCACGGCCGAGTCACCGCTCACGGACAACCCCTCGGCGATCGCCTCGGCCACCGCGTGGGTGTTGCCGAACATCGACTCGTACACGACCAGACTGCGCATGACAGATCTCCCGTTTGCCGCTCCGAGCCTACGGACGAGACCCCCTCCGACGCGCGGCGAGCGAGGGCCATCACCCTCGTCCGCGCACGCTGCCGGCGTGCTGCACGGAGTGCTACGTCGACGGGCGCGGCGTACGGTCGGGGGGTGGAGATGCCTGAGCTCACCGAGCGCGCCCGCGCGCTCGTCGACAGCCCCTCGCTCACGTACCGCCAGCGCGTCCAGGCGCTCGCCGGGCTCGCGGAGGAGGCGCTCGATCCGCCTCCGATGCCGCCGGAGTCCGTCGACGCGCTTGCGACCGGCCTCGTCTGCGACATCTCCGAAGGGCACGCGCCGTACCGCCCGCGCTACCTGCTTCCGGATTACCGCAAGGCGCTCGCGCAGGGCTCGGACTTCCTCGGGCTCGCGGCGCCCACCGATCTGTACGAGGCCGTCGCCTTCCTGCTCTCGATGTACTCGCAGGTGCCGTCGATCACGGGATACCCCGTCTACCTCGGCGACGTCGACACGCTCCTCGAACCGTACGCCGAGGGCGTCGACGACGAGACGCTCACCAAGCTCATGCGCCTCATGTGGGTCACGATCGACCGGTCGCTGCCCGACGCGTTCACCCACGCGAACCTCGGTCCGGACGACTCCCGCGTCGGTCGTACGATCCTGGCCCTCGAGCGCGAGCTGCTGCAGACGGTGCCGAACCTCACGCTGCGGGTCGACGTCGACCGCACCCCCGACAGCCTCGTGCTCGACGCGGTGAGCACCGTGTTCGAGTGCGGCAAGCCGCACTTCGTCAACCACGCGATGATGACCACCGACCTCGGGCCCGACTACGGCGTCGTCTCCTGCTACAACTCGCTCAAGGTCGGCGGCGGGTCGCACACGCTCGTCCGCCTCAACCTCGCCGAGTCCGCACGCCGAAACGACGGCGACATCACGACGTACCTCGAGGAGACCCTGCCGCGGCACGTTGCCGCCACCGCCGGCGTCATGGCGGCCCGCATCACGTCGCTCGTCGAGCAGGCGCACTTCTTCGACCACTCGTGGCTCGTCGACGAGGGACTCGTGTCGCTCGACCGCTTCGGCGCCATGTTCGGGATCTACGGCCTCGCCGAGTGCGCGAACACCCTCGTGGCCGACGCCGGCGCGGGCAGCACGGGTCGCTACGGCCACGACGCCGACACCACAGCGCTCGGCTGGCGCATCGTCACGCGGGTCGCCGAGCTCGTCGCGGCGACGCCGATGCCGTACTGCGCGGGCAACGCTGGCCGCGCCTTCCTGCACTCGCAGTCCGGCATCGACTCCGACGTCGACGTCACGGCCGGCACCCGCATCCCGATCGGCGACGAGCCACCGCTCTACGAGCATCTCGCCGCCGTCGCTCCCAACCACAAGTGGTTCGCGTCAGGCGTCAGCGACATCCTGCACTTCGACGACACGGCGAAGCGCAACCCGCAGGCGGTGGTCGACGTCATCCGCGGCGCGATGGCGACGGGCATGCGCGACGTCACGTTCAACCTCGACAGCAACGACTTCATCCGCATCACCGGCTACCTGGTCCGCAAGTCGGACCTGGCCAGGCTCGAGGCGACGGGCGTCGCCCGTCACGGAAGCGACCTGCTGGGCGCCGGATCGGTGGCGAACTCCCACGTGACCGACCGCGCGGTCAAGCGGGTGATCAGCCATGAGTCAGCCCCTCGGGCTGCTGGCTGACGTCGTCCCGTTCTCGTGGGTCGACGGCCCCGGGAACCGGTTCGCCGTCTTCCTGCAGGGCTGCAACTTCGACTGTCTCGCGTGCCACAACCCGCACACCATGCCGCGTGCGACGCCGCGCGCGACGCCGGTGACGGTCGAGGACCTGATGGAGCGGGTGCGCCCGCTCGTCCCCTTCCTCTCCGGCGTCACCGTCTCCGGTGGCGAGGCGACCCTGCAGGCGCCCTTCGTCGCTGCCTGGTTCGCCGCGCTGCGCGAGGACCCGGGCACCGCGCACCTGACCCGGTTCGTCGACAGCAACGGATGCGCCGACTCGACCGTGTGGGACCTGCTCCTGCCCGTGACCGACGGCGTCATGCTCGATCTCAAGGCGCTCGACGTGCGCACGCACGAGGAGCTCACCGGGCACGGCAACGCCGAGGTGCTCGCGAGCCTCGAGCGCCTCGCGGCCGAGGCTCGCCTCGCCGAGGTGCGGCTCCTCGTCGTACCCGGCCACAACGACGGGGAGGCCGCGCTGCGCGCCACCGGGACCTATCTGCGCGAGCACGCTCCGGGAGTTCCCGTGCGCGTCATCGGATTCCGCCCGCACGGCGTGCGCGCCGCCGCACGCGACATCCCCGAGCCGACGGCCGAGGAGCGCGAGCGCTACCGGCAGTGGGTCGCCGACGCCGTCGGCGACGACGCGCTCGTGACCCTGACCTGACCCGCCACCCACAGCGGGGTCGCGCAGGGGACTCGAGTAACACGTGAAGACCCCGAAATGCAGGACGCGAAATCAGGGTTTTCGCGTGTAACTCGAGAGCGGGACGAAGAGCGGCTAGAGGAGCTGGGTGCGCGACGTCGTGAGGCGCTCGAGGACGTCGGGAATCGGTTCGACGCCGAGCCCGGGACCGGTCGGCACGGTGAGGCGGCCGTCGTGCAGCACGAACGGCTCGGTGACGTCGCGCGTGTAGAAGCGGTCGGACGCGCTCGTGTCGCCCGGCAGGGTGAACCCCGGCAACGACGCGAGCGCCACGTTCGCCGCGCGACCGAGACCGGTCTCCTCCATGCCGCCGCACCACACGGGCACGCCCCGGGCGTACGCCATGTCGTGGATCGCCTTCGCCGAGAGGTAGCCGCCCACGCGACCGGCCTTGATGTTGACGATCTCGCAGGCGCCGTAGTCGATGAGCGACTCGGCGTTGTCGACCGAGAGCACCGACTCGTCGAGGCAGACCGGGGTCTCCATGCGCTCGGCGAGCAGCTTGTGCCCGAGCAGGTCCTCCTCGTGGATCGGCTGCTCGACCAGCAGGAGCCCGAACTCGTCGAGCCCGACGAGGTGGTCGATGTCCGCACGGCTGTACGCCTGGTTCGCGTCGACCTGCAGCGGCATGTCCGGCAGCATGTCGCGCACCATGCGCGTCGGCACCATGTCCCAGCCCGGCTGGATCTTGAGCTTGATGCGCCGGTAGCCGGCGTCGACGTAGCCGGACACCTCCTCGCGCAACGTGTCGAGCGAGTCGTCGACCGGGATGCCCACGGAGACGCCGCAGTCGATCTCGGTGCGCGTCGAGCCGAAGTACGACGCGAGCGACTGCCCGGTCGAGCGCAGGTGCGCGTCGAGGATCGCCATCTCCAGCGCACCGCGAGCCATCGGATGCCCGCGCACCGGCGCCAGCAGCCCGGGCACCTCCTCGGCGGTGAGGTCGAAGCCCGACACGCGCGGCACCAGGAACTCGCGCAGCACGAGCAGCGCCGCCTCGTTGAACTCGTGGCTGTAGAGCGGCTCGGGCGACGACGACGCACTCGCCCCACCCGACGACGCCGTCGTCGGTCGTGACCTCGAGCAGGAGCACGTCGCGCTCGTGCTCGGTGCCGAACGACGTACGGAACGGTCGCACGAGCGGCATCGCACACCGGTGCACGACGACCTGGGCGATCCTCATGAGCCAACCTCCATCACGTAGCAACCGTCGGTGGTGAGCGCCACCACCCGCCCGGACCCGGACATCAACGGCGACAAGGCATCTCGGACGGCGAGCCGCCACTGGCGGGCGAGCGACGGGTCCGCGCCGCGGATCGCCACGATGTCGTCGGGGACGGCGACGAGCACCACCGGCGCGGTCACGTCGACGGCACGAGGTCCGGCATCGTCGACGACGAGCCCGTCATGGGCGCCGAGCGCGCGCCACTCGTCGCTCGACAGCACCGACGACGTGCCGCCGAGAGCGTCCGCCACCCGCGTGGAGGCGACGTCCCACTGCAGCAGGAGACGGTCGCTCGGCTCGCCCGCGTTGAGCGCGTCGTCCATCTGCCCGTAGAAGTCCACGAGGTACTCGACGGCGATCCCGCCCAGCTTCACGAGGTTGAGCCGGGCGTTGCGGCGCACGAGCGGGTCGTAGGTCCACACGACACGGTCGATGTCGTGCTCCAGCGCCCACGCGCGCTGGTGCTGCTTGAGCGCCGAGCCGATGCCCCGGTCACCCGAGCCCGGGAGCACTCCCGCCATGTGCGAGTGCAGGTGGGTGTGCCAGCCGTGCGAGCCGAGCGTCCGCCCGACGAAGGCGAGGCACGCGCCGAGCATGCGATCGCCCTCGAACGCGCCGCCGACGTACCCGCCGGCGTGCTCGATGGCGCGGATCAGGTTCCCGGTGATCTCGGTGGCACCGGGCACGTTGGGCCACACGGCGTCCCAGATCTCGCGCGCCTCGGTGAGCTCGCGGAGGGTGTGCAGGGCCCGCACGTCCGTACGAGATCGGTCCATCGCGGCCTGGGCGTCGCGCCTCGCGGCGTCGAGGATCTCGGGGTTGATGGCGCTCATCCGAGGCTCAGCCTCCGAGCGCGGCCGAACCGCTCCGGCGCCGACCGGGCTCGGCGCCGGTCGAACGGGACGGCGGTGGCGAGCGTCCGGGCCGCCACGGCCGTGCCGGGACCCTGAGCAGCGTCCTGGCGTTCATGAGCCCGTCCCGAGATCGTCGCGACCGCCTTGGCGGCCTGTCCACCGACCGTCGTGACCACGCACGAGGCCAACCTAGGGCCGACGGCCGCCCGGCACGGAGCGAACGGTGCCGGACGTGCGCATTTCGCGGCTCGACCCGCCGGATGCGAGGATCGTCGGATGACCGACGGCCCGTTGATCGTCCAGAGCGACAAGACCCTCCTCCTCGAGATCGACCACCCGCTGTCGGAGGAGTGCCGTCACGCCATCGCCCCTTTCGCCGAGCTCGAGCGGGCGCCGGAGCACATCCACACCTACCGCCTGACGCCCCTCGGCCTCTGGAACGCACGCGCGGCCGGGCACGACGCCGAGGGCGTCGTCGACACGCTGCTGCGCTACTCGCGCTACGCCGTGCCGCACGCGCTGCTCGTCGACGTCGCCGACACGATGGGGCGCTACGGCCGGCTCCAGCTGCAGATGCACCCCACGCACGGGCTCGTGCTGCACGCCCTCGACCGCGCCGTGCTCGAGGAGGTGCTGCGCAGCAAGAAGATCGAGCCGCTGGTGGGCGCGCGCCTCGAACCGGACACCGTCGTGGTGCACCCCAGCGAGCGCGGTCACCTCAAGCAGGTGCTGCTCAAGCTCGGCTGGCCGGCCGAGGACCATGCCGGCTACGTCGACGGCGAGGCGCACGACGATCGCGCTCCGCGAGGAGGGCTGGTCGCTGCGCGGCTACCAGCGCGAGGCCGCGGAGGGCTTCTGGCACGGCGGCTCCGGCGTCGTCGTCCTGCCCTGCGGTGCGGGCAAGACGATCGTCGGCGCAGCCGCGATGGCGCTGGCCGGCGCCACCACGCTGATCCTGGTGACGAACACGGTGTCCGCTCGCCAGTGGCGGGCCGAGCTGCTCAAGCGCACCACCCTCACCGACGCGGAGATCGGCGAGTACTCCGGCACCGTCAAGGACATCCGTCCGGTCACGATCGCGACGTACCAGGTGATGACGACCCGACGGAAGGGCACCTACCAGCACCTCGAGCTGTTCGACTCGAGGGACTGGGGGCTGATCCTCTACGACGAGGTGCACCTGCTCCCGGCGCCGATCTTCCGGTTCACGGCCGACATCCAGTCGCGCCGGCGGCTCGGACTCACGGCCACGCTCGTGCGCGAGGACGGTCGCGAGGGCGACGTCTTCTCCCTCATCGGGCCGAAGCGCTACGACGCGCCGTGGAAGGACATCGAGGCACAGGGCTACATCGCGCCGGCCGACTGCGTCGAGGTGCGCGTGACGCTCGACGAGCGCGAACGACTCGTCTACGCGACGGCCGAGCCGGACGAGCGCTACCGCCTCGCGGCGTCCAGCGATCGCAAGAACCGCATCGTCGAGGTGCTCGTCGAGCGGCACCCCGAGGAGCACATCCTCGTGATCGGCCAGTACCTCGACCAGCTCCACGAGCTCGGCGAGCTGCTCGACGCGCCGGTGATCACCGGGGAGACCCCGGTGAAGGAGCGCGAGCGCCTCTTCGAGGCGTTCCGCACGGGAGAGGTGCGCGTGCTCGTCGTGTCGAAGGTCGCGAACTTCTCGATCGACCTGCCCGACGCCGGCGTCGCCATCCAGGTGTCGGGATCGTTCGGCTCGCGGCAGGAGGAGGCCCAGCGCCTCGGCCGCGTGCTGCGCCCGAAGGCCGACGGCCGGACGGCGCGCTTCTACGCCGTCGTCGCCCGCGACACGGTCGACGCCGACTTCGCCGCGCACCGCCAGCGCTTCCTCGCCGAGCAGGGCTACGCCTACCGCATCGTCGATGCCGACGACGTCCTGCACGGCGACATCGACCCCAAGCCCACCGTCTGACCGTTCCGGTGAGGCGGCGGGGAGGGGTCAGCTGCCCTGACCCATGGACCAGAGGGTCCAGATCGCGGTGCGCAGGGAGCGCGGCTGCTGGAGGGTGGTCACGACGGCGTGGGCGACGTCCTCGGCGGTGAGCCAGTCGGCGAAGCGCGGGTCGTTCTCGGTCCGACCGGCGCCGACGGCGAACTCGGTCGCGGTGCCTGCGGGACAGATGAGGGTGACGCGCACGCCCTTCTCGCGCAGCTCACGGTCGAGCGACCCGGCGAGGCCCACCTGCGCGTGCTTGGTCCCGGCGTACACCGCCTCGTCGTCCCCGCCACGGAACCCCGCGACCGACGACACGATGACGACGTCGCCGCCGCCGGTCTTGAGCATCTCCGGCAGCGCTGCCCGCACGCACCACACCGTGCCGGCGTAGTTGGTGTCCATCATCGTCGCGAGGTCCTCGTCGGTGTTGTCGAGGATTCCGCCGTAGATGCCGATGCCGGCGTTGGGCACGACCGAGTCGAGCCGACCCCACTTCTCGACGGCCGCAGCCACGAGGCGCGCGTTGTCGGCAGGGACGCGCACGTCCATGACGACCCCGACCGCGCTGTCGGCGCCGAGCTCGGCAACCAGCTCGTCGAGCCGTTCCTTGCGCCGACCGCCGAGCGCGACCTTCGCCCCGTTCTCGACCAGCAGCCGAGCGGTGGCTCGGCCGATCCCCGCGGTGGCTCCGGTGATGGCGACGACGGTTCCGGTCAGATCGCGCGACGCGGGCATGGGGCACTCCTACGGGTGGGGGATCCCAGTATCCCGCGCCGGGTCGGGGGCCGCGACGTCGTCGGCGCACCTCGACCCAGCTAGGCGATCTCCAGCGTCGCGTGCTTGCGGCTCTCCCGCTCCAGGATGACGAGCAGCGCCATCCCGGCGGCCGCGTACACGATGCCGATCAACGCCTCGGTCAGCACGAGCGGGACGACGGTCGACCAGTCGGCGCCGGCGGCGAGCTCCCGCGCCGCGGCGATGCCGTGCGTCATCGGCAGCACCTGGGCCACGGATGCCATCCACGCCGGCAGCGCGGACAGCGGGACGTTGACGCCGCAGAAGATGAGCAGGATCCCGAAGATGATGTTCGTGAGCACCGCCGTCTCACGCACCCGCAGCGCGAGGGCCGCAGTCAGCAACCCCAGCCCCGTGCACGAGAACGACGTCACGGCGATGACGACGCCGATCGGCAGCCACGCGTCCACCGGGATGCTCACCCGCAGCAGCAGTGCGCCGACCACGAGTGCGAGCACGGAGACGGCGAACCCGTTCACGATCACCGGGAGCGCCCGCCCGAGGAACAGCGGGCCGCGTCGGGCCGGGACTCACGAGCAGGAGCCCGAGCGTCTGGGTGAACCGCTCGTTCGTGATGGCGTTGTCCATCGCGAACAGGCAGGGGATGGCGGCGTACTGCACCGCGTTGCCGATCAGGTAGAACGAGTCGTCGCCGACACCGGCGTCGCGGCCGACGAACGCGAAGAACAGCACCTGGAAGATCGGCTCGACGACGAAGGTGGGGATGAGGATCCACTCCCCGCTGTCCACGTGGAAGCTGATCCCACGGACGGCCTCGATCTCGCGCTCGGAGCTGCGCCGGACCCCGCTGCGCGCCACGTAGCTGCGTCGCAGGGCGTCGACCTCGATGACTGCCATCGGTTCCCCTCATCCGGTGCGCGAGCGTGACTCCGGCAGCGCTGCGTCGGTCGGATGCTCGCAGATGCGAGAAGGCGATTCGTCGGAGATTCCCCCGGATCGCGGTCGCCCCCCGCGCGACGTGTCAGCGGCACCGGCTCGCGTCCGGAGAACGGTGGAACTGCTGGGAGATCCAAGAAGCGTCCAAGATCGTGCGGGCAACCGGGTGAAAGTCTGCCAAGGGCCGGAGCAAGGGTGGAGTTTGCCCGAATCGTCACCGATGGTGGTCATGACGCCCCGCTCGGCCCTCCTGGTTCGAGCCCGACATCATCTGGAGTTCGTATGCGTCACACCCTTCGCCGCGCAGCGGTCGTAGGAACCCTTGCCGGTTCGCTCATGCTCGTCGCCGTGCCCGTCGCCACCTCGGCGCAGGCATCCCCCGGCCACCGCCACGGCGGTCACAGCAGCAGCCACTGGCACGACTCGCACAACCCGGCCGAGCAGTCGGCCAAGAAGGCCCTCCGCGCCGCGATCCGCAGCGCCAACGACGCCTACCGCACCTCGGTGCGTGGCGCGAAGATGGCCTTCAAGAACGACCCCATCGTCATCACCGCCCGTTCGGCGCGTGCCGCCGTGGTCCGGACCAGCACCGACGCAGCGCTGATCCTGGCCGCCAACGAGGCGTACGTCGCCGCGGTCGCCGTTCCGATCGCCACGCTCGACGCCGCTCGCGAGGCAGCGCTCACCGCGTGGATCACCTCGGTCGACGCCGCGTTCACGGTGTACGACACGGCCACCACCACGGCTGACGAGGCTGCTGCTCGCGCTGCCTTCCGCACCGCGGTCCGCACCGCCAAGCTCGACTTCCGCGCCGACGTGAAGGCGGCCAACGCCACCTTCAAGACGGCGACGGCGGCCGACAAGGCCCAGCTGCGCGCCTCGGTCAACGCCGCGATGCTGACCTTCATCGCCAGCGCCAGGACGCCGGCCGACAAGGCCGCGTTCAAGGCGTCGGTGAAGGCAGCGCGCATGGCCTACAAGGCCGACGCCAGCGTGATCGCTGCGACCTCCGCGCGCAACGCGTCGAAGGCCGCGGCTCGGACCGCCTACAAGGACGCGATCAAGGCTGCACGTGACGCCTTCACCGCTGCCACTGGACACCGCCCCCACCACCTGCGTCCGGTACTCCCCCGGGCCTGACGCACGTGGAAACGGTGCCCCGCAGCCCTCGGGCTGCGGGGCACCGTCGCGTCCGGGGTCAGGTGAGGTCGACGCGACGCTGCGGGGTCAGGTGAGGTCGACGCGCCACCGCAGGCAGACGCCCGAGCGCGACGTCGCCGGCTTGGTGAAGCGCTCCACAAGGACACCGCCGTTGGCCGTCACGACCTTCTGCGACGCGAGGTTGTCGTCGTCGGTGGTGATCTCGACGAACGGGAGACCCTGCTCCGCGGCCATCGGGAGCATGAGGCCGAGCGCGGCGCTGGCGTAGCCGCGGCGCTGCTTCCAGGGGACGACGGCGTACCCGATGTGGCCCAGGCAGTGCGGCGGCAGGTCGGTCGTGCCGGTCTGCCAGCGCAGGTTGATCGAGCCGCAGAACTCCCCGTCCCACATCCAGCGGCTGAAGCCGGGGAGCCGGGGGACGAGCGTGCCGTCCGGCAGCGTCACGGTGGCGTCGGCCGGGAGCTTGCCCTGCAGGGTGGTGAGGACCCCCGTGGGGTCCTGCGCGTACTCCTCGAGGAGCTCCTGCGCGGCCTCGGGGCGCTCGGTGTTCGGCGACCAGCCGCGGCGCAGCGCATCCGTCCAGGCGTCGGCGTACAGCTCGCTCGGCTCCACCAGCTCCAGGTCCATGCGAGCGATGGTCGCACCGCGTGTGCATCGGGGGCGACGCCGTTTCCGGCACCACGACCGCGCCTTACCCCCGAACTGGCTGCTTCCCGACGCCGGATACGACCCTTCGGGGAGTAAGGCCAGGCGCGGGGCCGGATGCACGAAGGCCCGGAACCTCGCGGTTCCGGGCCTTCGTCGAGAGCGGACTCAGAAGTCCATGCCGCCCATGCCGCCGTCGCCGCCGGCCGGCGCCGACGCCTTCTCCGGCTTGTCGGCGATGACCGCCTCGGTGGTGAGGAACAGCGCGGCGATCGACGCGGCGTTCTGCAGCGCCGAGCGCGTCACCTTCGCCGGGTCGATGATGCCGGTCTTGATGAGGTCGACGTACTCGCCCGTGGCGGCGTTGAGGCCCCAACCCGTCTCCAGGTTGCGCACCTTCTCCGCCACGACGCCGCCCTCGAGGCCGGCGTTGATCGCGATCTGCTTGAGCGGGGCCTCGACCGCGACGCGCACGATGTTGGCGCCCGTGGCCTCGTCACCCTCGAGCTCGAGCTTGGCGAATGCAGCCTCGCTCGCCTGGATGAGGGCGACGCCGCCACCGGCGACGATGCCCTCCTCGACGGCCGCCTTCGCGTTGCGAACGGCGTCCTCGATGCGGTGCTTGCGCTCCTTGAGCTCCACCTCGGTGGCCGCGCCCGCCTTGATGACGGCGACGCCGCCGGCGAGCTTGGCGAGGCGCTCCTGCAGCTTCTCGCGGTCGTAGTCGGAGTCCGACTTCTCGATCTCGGCGCGGATCTGGTTCACGCGACCCGCGATCTGCTCGGGGTCACCTGCACCCTCGACGATCGTCGTCTCGTCCTTGGTGACGACGACCTTGCGCGCCTTGCCGAGGAGCTCGAGGCCGACGGTGTCGAGCTTGAGGCCGACCTCCTCGGAGATGACCTGGCCGCCGGTGAGGATCGCGATGTCCTGCAGCATGGCCTTGCGACGGTCGCCGAAGCCGGGCGCCTTGACGGCGACCGAGCGGAACGTGCCGCGGATCTTGTTGACCACGAGGGTCGACAGGGCCTCGCCCTCGACGTCCTCGGCGATGATGAGCAGCGGCTTGCCCGACTGCATGACCTTCTCGAGGATGGGGAGCAGGTCCTTGACGCTGGAGATCTTGGAGTTGGCGATGAGGACGTAGACGTCCTCGAGCACGGCCTCCATGCGCTCCGGGTCGGTGACGAAGTAGCCGGAGACGTATCCCTTGTCGAAGCGCATGCCCTCGGTGAGCTCGAGCTCGAGACCGAAGGTGTTGCTCTCCTCGACCGTGATGACGCCTTCCTTGCCGACCTTGTCCATCGCCTCGGCGATGATCTCGCCGATCATGGGGTCGGCGGCGCTGATCGAGGCGGTGGCCGCGATCTGCTCCTTGGTCTCGACCTCCTTGGCCATCGACCAGCAGCTGAGCGCTGACGGCCTCGACGGCCTTCTCGATGCCGCGCTTGAGCGCCATCGGGTTCGCGCCGGCCGCGACGTTGCGCAGGCCTTCGCGGACCATGGCCTGAGCCAGGACGGTGGCCGTCGTCGTGCCGTCACCGGCGACGTCGTCGGTCTTCTTCGCGACCTCCTTGACGAGCTCGGCCCCGATCTTCTCGTACGGGTCCTCGAGCTCGATCTCCTTCGCGATGGACACACCGTCGTTGGTGATCGTGGGTGCGCCCCACTTCTTCTCCAGGACGACGTTGCGGCCCTTCGGGCCGAGCGTCACCTTGACCGCGTCGGCGAGGGTGTTCATTCCCCGCTCGAGCGCGCGACGGGCGTTCTCGTCGAACGCAATGATCTTCGCCATGTGGCTGCCGATCCCTTTCGCATCTGAATGGGTAGGACCTCGTCGGTGCCCGCGACGGACGATCGGGAGCCCGGTGCTCTGGACGCACCGCGCACCGACCTCACCAGCAGAGGTCACGCGTGCCACTCGCTCCGAGGTCGGGACAGCACGACGGCTGTCACTCACCCGGGTCGAGTGCTAACGCCATTGTTGGCACTCTCGGGGTCCGAGTGCAAGCCGATCGGCCGCTGAGACTGGTAGCGCGGACGACGCGCAACGGGGTCCGGACGGGTCCAGAATGGGCCCATGATCACCGACGAGCGCGACTACGACGGCACCGGGACCGGGCACCAGGCGTACGGCAAGCCCGCGTATCACGGGCGCGGCCAGGCCGGCGACGAGGTCGCCGACGCGCTCACCGCTGATCTCGCCGAGGAGTACGGGTCCGACGACCCCGCCGCGGCCTTCGCGCCGCACCGCGAGGGATTCCGCGAGGGCATCGTCGGGCGCCTCGTCGAGGACGAGGGTGCGCTCGACAGCGAGCACGACGACGTCACCGCCACGGACTCCGGCGAGGACGACGACCTCACCGCCGAGGAAGCCGCCCTGCACTACGTCGACCCCGACAACGACCCCATCCCGGAGTAGCGGGGTCGCAGCGCGGGCCGCCGCTGACCCCCGTCGACGATCGACGCCGGGGCGACGAGGGGCTCAGCCGCCGGCGACGGCCGGGATGACCGAGACCTGGGCGCCTGCCGCCACCGGGGTGGCGAGGCCGTCGGTGAAGCGGACGTCCTCGTCGTTGACGTAGACGTTCACGAAGCGGCGCAGCTTGCCGTCGTCGTCGAGCACGCGGGCGCGGATGCCGGGGGCCGCGACCTCGAGCGCCTCGATCACGCCGGCGAGGGAGTCCTCGGCCGGGTCGACGCTCACCTCGGACGCGCCGCCCGTGTACGGGCGCAGGATCGTGGGGATTCGGACGGACACGCTCATGTCGGGCCTTTCAGGGTCTGCGGACATCAACCGGGTGCGTACTCCGCCCGGGTGCTCGAGTTACTGCCCGAAACCCCCAATTCGAGGGCGCAAAAACCGGGGTTTCGGGCAGTGACTCGAGGACAGGACGGGCGGACGGTCAGGGGTGGGCGGCGAGGATGGCGGTGACCTGGTCGACGTCGGCGTCGATCGTGGCGGTCGGGCCGACCACACCTTCGACGACGTCGATCGTCTTGAGACCGTCGCCGGTGTTGAGGATGACGGTCTCCGCGGCCGGGTCGAGCAGGCCGGCCGCGAGCAGCTTGCGCAGTGTCGCGACGACGACGCCGCCCGCGGTCTCGGCGAAGATGCCCTCGGTCTCGGCGAGCAGGCGGATGCCCTCCACCACCTCGACGTCGGACACGTCCTCGATCGCACCGCCGGTGCGGCGCACCACGTCGAGCGCGTAGGGACCGTCGGCCGGGTTCCCGATCGCGAGCGACTTGGCGATCGTGTCGGGGCGCACCGGGCGCACCACGTCGTGGCCGTCGCGGAACGCGGCCGAGACCGGCGAGCACCCGGTGGCCTGCGCCCCGAACACCTTGTACGCCGACTCCTCGATCAGGCCGAGCGCGACGAGCTCGCGGAACGCCTTGTCCACCTTGGTCAGCAGCGATCCCGACGCGATCGGCGCCACGACCTGCTGCGGGAGCCGCCACCCGAGCTGCTCGGCGATCTCGTACCCGACCGTCTTCGAGCCCTCCGCGTAGTAGGGCCGCAGGTTGACGTTGACGAAGCCCCAGTCCTCGGTGAGCGGGTCGCCGACGAGCTCGGAGCAGAGGCGGTTCACGTCGTCGTAGTTGCCGCGACCGCCAGCAGCGTGCCGCCGTACGTCGCGGTCGTGACGACCTTGCCGGCCTCGAGGTCGCTCGGGATGACCACGACCGACTTCTGCCCGGCACGCGCGGCGGCCGCGGCCACCGCGTTCGCGAGGTTGCCGGTCGAGGCGCAGGCGAGGGTGCCGAGCCCGAGGCGACGCGCGGCCGACTGCGCGACCGCGACGACCCGGTCCTTGAACGAGTGAGTCGGGTTGCCGCTGTCGTCCTTGACCCACAGCGTGCCCGTGATGCCGAGCGCGCGGGCGAGGTTGTCCGCGCGCACGAGCCGGGTCAGGCCCGGGTTGAGGTTGCGCTCGTCCCCGGCGTAGGGGGCCACCGGCAGCAGCCCGGAGTAGCGCCACATGTTCTGCGGCCCCGCCTCGATGGACTCCCGCGTGACGCCGACGAAGTCGTAGCCGACCTCGAGCGGGCCGAAGCACTCGATGCACGCGTAGGCGGCGCCGAGGCCGTAGGTGGCTCCGCACTCGCGACAGGTGAGCCGCGCCGCAGGACCGAAGTCGGGCGCGGCAGGGGGAGAGTCAGGATCGGTGGTGGTGCTGGGGGCGACGGTCGACGTCGACATGGCGAGGCCTTTCTCCTCATCTTCCCGAGGGGCCGGGCGGCCACTCGGACGGAGTTGGCACCTTCTCCGAACGGCCTCGCGCGACGATGTCGCTCGAGAGGTTCCGGATGGTTGCCGGGGCTTCGCAGGGCCGTATCCCTCTGCCCCTCTGGATGAGCGTTGTTCTGTTGTGCCGGGCCCGGGGACCTCGACCCTGCCGTCGTCCTGGCGGACCCGAGGGTGCGCCGATCTCCGAGCAGTGGGTGAGACTGTACGGGAGTCCCGTCAGGCGGGACGAGCACGGTCCGGATCCTGAGACGCCGAGGAGGTCAGGTGCGCGACGACGTGTCCGCGTGGTTCGCCACGCACACCAGCGCCGCCGAGGACTGGCCGCTCGACCTCCTCCTCGCGGTCAAGGGCCCCACCCGGGTGAGCGTCGTGCTCCCCGCGCTCGACGAGGAGTCCACGGTCGGCCGGATCGTCGAGGCGATCCACCACGCGCTCGGCGACGACGCACCGCTCGGGCGCCGCCTCGTCGACGAGCTCGTCGTCATCGACTCCGGCTCCACCGACCGGACGGCCGAGGTCGCCCGTGCGGCCGGCGCCACCGTGGTGCACCGCGACGACGTGCTGCCGCACATCCCCGCCGTGCAGGGCAAGGGCGAGGCGATGTGGCGTTCGCTCGCGGCGACCACCGGCGACATCGTCGTGTTCGTCGACGCCGACCTTCAGTCGTTCACCCCCGCCTACATCACCGGCCTGCTCGGGCCCCTCCTCACCGACGACTCGGTGCACCTTGTGAAGGCGGTCTACGAGCGTCCCCTCGTCGAGGGCTCCACCCTCGTGACCGCAGGAGGAGGCCGGGTCACCGAGCTCGTCGCCCGGCCGGTGCTCAACCTGCTGTGGCCGGAGCTCGCCGGGATCGTGCAGCCCCTCGCGGGCGAGTACGCCGCGCGGCGCTCCCTGCTCGAGCAGGTGCCGTTCCCCTGCGGCTACGGCGTCGAGCTCGCGCTGCTCGTCGACACCCTCGCCGTCCTCGGTCTCGACGCGATCGCGCAGGTCGACCTCGGCGTCCGGGTCCACCGGCATCACGACGAGCGCCGCCTCGGCCGGATGTCCGCGGAGATCCTGCGCACGGCCCTCGACCGCCTGCGGCAGCGAGGCGACCTCGCCGACCTCGGCGGGCTCGGCGCCACGCTCACCCAGTTCGACCGCGGGTCGGCGGGCTTCTCGTCGCGGACGCACGACGTCGCCGGCCTCGAGCGTCCCGCGATGCGCACGATCGTCGAGTACGCCGACCGCGCCCGCTGAGGCGGGAGGTCGCGATGCGTGGCTCCTACCGCCTCCGCCAGGTCGTCAACGCCGTCAACTTCTCGACGCTGCTCGGCCTGCTGGTCGCGCGGCTGCTCGGCGCACGACTCCAGCGCGGCGAGGACGGCCTCGTCCTGGCACTCGGCGCCGGCGGCACCTTCCCCGATGCGCGCGCGTTCACGATCGGCAACGTCATCGTGCTGCGGGTGGACCCGGCGCCCGACCTCGTGCGCCACGAGGCGCGGCACGCGACGCAGTGGGCCTGGTGCGTCCTGCTGTTCCTGCCCCTCTACCTGCTCGCGGCCGCGTGGTCCTGGGCCAGAACCGGCGACCACTTCAGCCGCAACGTCTTCGAGCGACGGGCCGGCCTGCGCGACGGCGGCTACCGCGAAGCACCTCTGCGTCGGTACCGGAAGCGGACACCCCCGGTCTGACGCGAAGACCCGGTCTGACTGGTGGTGCTGTCACTTCCCGACCTCGGATGTGACAAGCCCACCAGTCAGGCAGACCGGTGCGGAGGGGTCAGCCGCGCGGGTAGTCGTCGCCGACCACCACGACGAGGCGGTTGCCCGGCATGCCGCTCAACGGAACCTCGATGGTGTCGCCCACCGGCAGGTCGCGCAGCATCGTCTCCGCCGCTGCATCCTCGCCGTCGACGAACACGGTGGTCTCGTCGATCGTCGTGCGCCGCCAGTTCGCCACCGACGTGACGTTCCACCCCAGGGCGCGCAGCTGCCTGGCCACCTTCGCGCCGAGACCCGTGCGCCGGGTCCCGTTGAGCACCACGACCCGGACCGAGCGGTCGACCGGCGGCGCGGCGGAGATCGAGGTCGAGGGCGAGGGCGACGTCGAACCGCTGCCCGAGGCCGAGGGGGACGCCGAGGTCGGCGACGGTGACGGGCTGGAGGCGCTCGGGGACGGCGACAGCGAGGGCGTGCTGCTCAGCGTGGGCACCGGCGGCTTCGCGGACGAGGTGGTGACCGAGCCCGACGAGGCGGGCGCTGGGTCCGACTGCAGCTGCCCCCAGGCGACGGCGAGCGCGACCACGGAGACGATGCCCAGCGTGACGGGCAGCAGGACGCGACCGAAGCGGGACGGCGGACCGGCTCGGTCGCGCGGTGACCGCCGGCGCGTGGCGGGAGGACGCTCTCCGCGGTGTAGCCGGGCTGCGGGCCGTGGTCGGGGTGCCCCAGAGCCGGTGTGGCCAGCGCAGCGACGAGCCCGACCCCGGAGGCGCCCGGCGATCCCGGGCCGTCGGAGCGCGCCTGCCCGGGCACGCCGCCGTCGTGCGCCTCGGGCGAGCCGTCTTCGGACGACCGGGGCAGGACGGGTCGGTCGCATCGGAGGACGGGGGGTCGGGGGCGGCGGCCGCGAACTCGGGGCCGGCTGCATCGGACCACGCTGCGTCGGGGTCGGCCGCCGGGAGATCCGGGCCAGTGCCATCGGGATCGGCGGCAGGTCCATCGGACGTGGCGGTCGGGAGGTCGGCGCTGGGACCGTCGGGCGAGTCGGGATCGGGAGGCCCGCCCGCACCGGGACCGGTGCTCATCGAGTTACCCCCAGGTGGTGCGACGGACCGGCACCGAGCTAGAGCTCGATGCCGAGGCGACGGGCCGAGCGGGCACGCTGGCGGGCGGCACGCATGCGGCGCAGTCGCTTGACGAGCATGGGGTCGGCCTCGAGGGCGGCCGGGTTGTCCAGCAGGGTGTTGAGCACCTGGTAGTAGCGGGTGGCGCTCATCTCGAACAGGTCGCGGATGGCCTGCTCCTTGGCACCGGCGTACTTCCACCACTGCCGCTCGAACTCGAGGATCGCGCGGTCGCGGTCCGAGAAGGTGTCGCCCGTCGGCATCGGCTTCGACTGCGCGCGCGGCGTCCATCGGAGCGGTCCCCTCTCGTTCCCAGAGCGCGGGCCCGAGGGCACGCCGGCACGGTGGTGCGTGGCGCCACTCTACGGGTCGAATCCCACGGCTGTCATTCACCCGCTCGGGCTCACCCGTTCGGCCGAGGGGAGCACACGCTCCCACCTGCGGCGGAGCCGGATCCAGCCCGCCCGCGACCCGCGGCTGGCGCGCCGAGCGTCGATCACGGGCGTACGACGTAGACCTTGCGCAGCGTCTCGTGCACGGTCCAGCGGGTGCGCGTGCCGGCCGGGTAGAGGCCGACGTCGCCCGGCCCGACCTCGAGGGTGGGGCCGTCCTCGACCTCGATCGTGGCGCGGCCCGAGAGCACGACGAAGATCTCGTCCGCCTCGACGTCGGTGCTCACCCCGACCCCGTGCTGCCAGACGCCGATCGCGAGGTCGGCGGAGTCGTGCAGGCCGAGCGCCGCACCTCGGGGTCGCCGGCGACGACCTGCGGGGATCGAGCGGGCTCGGGTCAGCTCGGCGTCGGCCAGGGCGGCGGCGCGGACGACGCGCGGGAAATCGGAGAACACGCGGCGAGACTAGGGCCGGACGGTTTCGGCGCCGTCGTCGTCCGTCGGCTGCTCGCGTCCCAGGTCCGCGCCGCGCGACGCCAGCGCCACCTCGATGCGGGTGAGCCGCTCGTCGATGTCCTCGAGCGTGACGGCCTCCTTGCCCGCCGCCGGGTCGGCCACGAACCGCGACGCGATCGTGGCCGTGATGACCGAGATCAGCACCACACCGTTGACCAGCATGAGCGTCGCGACCGTTCGGCCGAGCGGGCTCACGGGCACGAAATCGCCGTACCCGACGGTCGTGACGGTGACGCACGCCCACCAGACGGCCTCGCCATAGGTGTGGATGTTCGACCCGGGATATCCGCGCTCGGCGGCGAGGACGATCGACGCGCCGAAGGTGATGATGAGCACCGTCAGGTAGGCGGCGTAGACCTGCACCCTCGACTTGATGCGCTGGCGACCGGTGGCCAGCCGGACGAAGACGTAGGCGATGAAGAGCACCCGGAAGACGGGGATCACCACCGCGAGGCACGCGAACCAGTTCTGCCTCGGGAAGTGCCGCCGATCCTCGGCGATCACCCATCGCCAGATCAGGTCGACGACGAAGCCGAGCCACCCCACGAGCATCAGCCAGCGACCCGTCGTGACGTCGGACCCCGAGATGACCTGGATGAACCCCATGACGAAGAGCACCCCGAGCACGAACACGGGGAATGCGGACCGACGCTCGTAGAGCGCCCGCCGTCGGGCTCGTTCAGCCGCTTCCATGCCGCCCATGATCGCGCCGCACCACCGGTTCGCGCTCGCGCGACACGGAACGCCGGTCCGGATCGTGGTCGCGCCCCGACCAGCCGACAGCGCCGAGGCAGGGCACCTTGGTCCCGGTCACGTTGGGCCATTCGCGCTACGGCGCTGTGGATCGGGGTTGGTGACGGCCGACAACGGAAGTGACCCCAGACAGCGGGGAGGTGGGTCATGACGACGCAGCGAGACACCGTGCGCGCGGTCGTTCCGCCGCTCCTGGCGCTCGGCCTCGTGGTCCTGCTGGTGCGACCGATGGACCTCACCACGATCGGTCCGCCCCCTCCGGCCAGCGGCGGGCTGCCGGCCGTCACCGCGCCCGCGAGCCCCTGATCCGTCTGCCGCTCCACGGCGACGACGGGCCGGGGACCGCCGTGACGTCGTACGGCGACCACCGCGTCGGCGCCGAGATCCGATCGCCGTCCCTCAGCCCTCGGGGGGCCTCGGCGGCTACCCCGTCGACAGCTCGCTGGACGCCCGTCGGGGCGTCCGCCCAGGTCCCGGCACGCGATCCCGGATCGGCTCGCGCGCAACGGATTCCGAAACTCGCCGGGTCATGTTCACGACGTCCGGGTGAACAGTTGGTAGACTGCGGGTACAAGACGGCAGGGTGAGTATTGGTCGCTCACCCTGCCGTCTCTTTCGTCGCCTAGCATCGCCCGGTGCCCACTGCCCCGGACCTCGCCGAGCCGCAGACAGAGCTCCCCCCGGCGTCACGTCGAACCCTCCCGGTCCTCGAGCTGGCGACCGTCGCGGCCTGCTGTCTCGTCGTCCTCGCCGGCGTCGCTCCGGAGCTCGTGCTCACCGACTCGATGCCCTTGGCGACCGACCTGACCGGGCACGTGGTGGTGCCGTGGGTCGACCAGGACAACCCGTGGGCGTTCCTCCCCGGCTCGTGGTCCCCGTCGATGTTCAACGGGTTCCCCGTCAACCAGCTCTACCCCTGGCTGCCGTCGTGGCTCGCCGGGATGCTCGCGTTCGTCCTGCCGCTCGCGGTCGCCATGAAGCTGGTCGTCGTCGCGCCCCTCGTCGCGCTCCCCTGGGCGAGCTGGACGGCCGCGCGGTGGGCGGCGCTGCCGCAACCGGTCCCCTCGCTCCTGGCGCTCGGGACCCTGCCCTTCCTCTACGACACGTCGTGCGGAAGCTGCGGCGGCACGATCACCTCCGCGGTGAACGGGGAGTACTCGTTCGCCTGGGCGATGCTCTTCGCCGTGCTCGCCCTCGGTGCGATCGACCGGCTCGCACGCGACGGCCGCGGTGTCGTGCTCGCGGCTCTCCTCTCGGCCGCGACGGCGTTCAGCCACCCACTCCCCACCCTCTGGCTCCTCCTCGGTGCGTTCGTCGTCGCCGTGGGTCGGGAGGTCTGGGGCACGCGCCGTCGCCTCGTGGCGTTCGGCACCAGCCTGCTCATCGCGGTGCTGCTGTCGTCGCTGTGGTGGATCCCCTTCGTCGCCCGACGCGACTGGGCACCCGTCGCGGGGCTCGTGCGCGGTGGGGAGACGGCCGACTGGCTCCTGCCGGCCTCGACGCCGTGGGAGCTCGCGATCACCGTGCTCGCGGGCGTCGGCGCCGTCTGGGCCGTGCGGAACCGCGCCTACCTGCTCGCCGCCTTCGGCGTCACCGCACTCGTCGCCGTTGCAGCGTTCGTCCGGTTCGCCGAGGGCGGGCCGTTCTACAGCATCCGGCTCCTGCCCTTCTGGTCCTTCGGTCGTTGGATGCTGGCCGTGGTCGGTGTCGCCTGGGTCGTCAACCTGGTCGTCGCGCGCGTGCGCACCGACCGCGGCGCGGCACCGGACCACCGGATCGCGCCGGCGCTCATCCTCACCGCGTCCGTCGTGCTGATCGGGTCGACCTGGGGCTGGTGGGGCGTCACGACTCCCGCCACCATCACCAGTGACGGCGCCGCCTCGGTGCTCGGGGTCGAGACCACGGTCACGAGCCAGTCGGCGGGCGTGCGCACGGTCATGGCCGGCTCGGCAGCACGCCCCGACTACCCCGAGCTCCTCGCCGTGCAGCAGCTCATCCGGGACGTCGGTGCCCAGCGCGGCTGCGGGACATTGATGTGGGACGACGGCGACGCAGCCCTCGACGGCGAGCCGATCTTCGGCGATCCGCAGGTGTTCTGGCAGTCGGCGATCTGGACCGACGGGTGCGTCAACGCGGCCGACGGCATCCTCGTGGACTCGAGCATGACCGCGCCGTCGATGGCGATGACGAAGAGCCTCGTCTCCCAGACCACCGAGCAGCTCCTGCCGAACCGTCCCCAGTTCGCGTACGACCTCGCCAACGGTGGCGCTTCGCGCATGCAGCTCCAGGGGATCCGGTACTACCTCACCCACGGCGGCCAGCCCGCCACCGACGCGGCGAGGACCCCCCTGCTCACGAAGGTCGCCAGCGGTGGCCCGTGGGAGATGTGGGAGGTGCAGAAGGGAGTGGCTGTCGCGAGCCTGACCGCGCTGCCCGCCGTGTTCGAGCCCGCCCTCTCCGACGCCGACTGGGAGTCGGTCTCCAACGTCTACTTCTCGACGCCGTCGGCCGACTCGTTCCCGCTCGTGCAGACCGGCCCCGACTCATGGCCCCGCGCGACGCTGGAGCAGCTGCCCGAGCCGATCGCGATCGAGCCCGCCGGCGTGACGAACATCCAGGTCGCGGACGACGCGATCCGCTTCGACGTGAAGCAGGTCGGGTTCCCGGTGATCGTGCGGCTGTCGGCGTACCCGGGCTGGACCGTCGAGGGCGCCGAGGGGCCGTATCGCGCGACGTCGAACGCGATGGTGGTCGTGCCCACGAGCACCACCGTGACCCTCGTGAAGCAGCGCACCGCCGTCGACTGGCTGGCGATCGTGCTCGGCCTCGCCGGGCTCGGCCTCGTCGCCGGCCTGGTCGTCTTCCGCGTCCTGGACCGCGCCACGCCCGTGCACGACGACGAGGACGTCGCCTGGGATCCCGCCTGGGACGACGAGCGAATGGCCGATCCCGCGGACGAGGCGTCGGGCTCCGTCACGAACCGGCTGAGCCCGGCAGACGCAGACGGCCGCCGGGCGGTTGGGTCCGCCGACCAGCCGTGGGCCCGGCGCGGGATCAGCCGAAGCGGCCGTGGACGTAGTCGGTCGTACGCGGGTCCTGCGGCTCGGAGAAGATGGCCTCGGTCGGCCCGTGCTCCACGATGACGCCGGGCTTGCCCTGCTCGGCGAGGAAGAACGCGCAGTTGTCCGAGACGCGCTGCGCCTGCTGCATGTTGTGGGTGACGATCACGATCGTCACCTCGTGGACCAGCTCGATGATCGTCTGCTCGATGCGACGGGTGGACGTGGGGTCCAGGGCCGAGCAGGGCTCGTCCATGAGAAGCACCTTGGGCTTGATCGCGAGCGATCGCGCGATGCAGAGCCGCTGCTGCTGGCCACCGGACAGACCGCCACCGGGGTTGCGGAGCCGGTCACGCACCTCCTTCCACAATCCGGCCTTGGACAGGCAGGACTCGACGAGCTCGTCCTTCTCGTCGCGGTTGGCCTTGGTGCCGGTGAGCTGCAGACCGGCCACGACGTTGTCGTAGATGCTCATCGCCGGGAAGGGGTTCGGCTTCTGGAAGACCATCCCGATCTGGCGTCGGGCGTCGGTGAGCCGCTTGTCGGGGGCGTAGATATCCTCGCCGTCGAGCAGCACCTCGCCGGACATCGTCGCGTTCGGGATGAGCTCGTGCATGCGGTTGAGGTTGCGCAGGAACGTCGACTTGCCGCAGCCGGACGGCCCGATGAGCGCCATCACCTCGCCCGCCCTCATGTGCAGGGACACCCGGTCCAGCGCGTGGTGCGTGCCGAACCAGGCGGACACCTCTCGCGCGTCGAGCGACCCACCGGCGACGACGGAGGGCGCCGACGTGTGGGCCGGTTCAGCAGCGGAACCCGCATCGGCCTGCGCCTCCAGCGCCTCGAGCTCGGCGTCGAGGTCGGTCGCTGTTGCGGTCGAGTCCAGCGTCATGGCGGAGTCTCCGTCGCTCGGGATGGCGGGGCGGGTCATGGATCGGTGGTCAGAGGAGATTGGGTAGCAGCAGCGAGATCTGGTTGCTCACGGCCCAGCCGACGCCGACGAGGACCGGCACGCCGACTGTCCACGCCTGCCACCTGCCCCATCGCTCGCGCGCCCAGGTGAACGCGAGCACGGCGACCAGGAACGCCTCGGCCCACAGCACGAGCGAGAAGACCTGCGACGTGTCGCTGCCCATGGGCAGCTCGGCGGCGGGGAGCTGCCCCGCGCTGATCACGCGGTCCCCCGCCCCGAAGGGCGTGGTGGCGACGTCGACCCCGTCGACACTGGTGGAGACCAACGCGGCATCGACGCGCACGACGGAGTCGGGGAGGTAGTCGGTGCCCTCGGCCGAGACGAGGATGAGCCGTGCCGCGCCCGCCGCGAGCTCGGGCGGGTTCGGGTCACCCGCGCGGCGAACCCGCTCGACCCGGTAGGTCGCGGTGCCCTGCCCCGTGGTGGTGGTGATCTCGGTACCGGGCGTGAGCCCGCCGATCCCGGCGAAGGCGCCGCCGAAGGCCGCCTGTCGCCCGAAGATGACGCTCACGCCCTGCTGGCCGGGGAAGACGGTGTCGCGCCGGTGCCCCGGTCCGAGCATCGTGTCGCCCGAGGACGTCCCCTCGACGACGACGGCGTCGAGGCCGAGGGCCGGGATCGCCAGCAGCGCGATGGGTGCTCCTGACGCGAGGGCCGTGCCCTCGTCGGTCACGGCGCTGACCGGGGCGACCGCTGTGGCGAGCTCCTCGCGGAAGGTGTTGTAGAGCACCTGCTGGTCGCGGCCGTTCTGCAGCTGGCTGCCCAGAGTGAGCATGCCGACGAACCCGAGCGCGAGCAGGGTCACCGCGGTGAGCATCGAGCGCAGGTAGAGCCAGGTAGGCGAGAGCGGACGCGCCCGGCGCGGCGTGGCCGCGCGGTCCCCCCGCACCCACAGCCGGGGCATCCGCGACCGCGCCCGCCGCGAACCCCCGGCGAGCCGCCGGGAACGCCTGCCGCCGTCGGGCAGGGCCGAGGGCTCCCCCACGGCGGGTGCCGTGGGGGAGCCGTCGACCGAGGCGGTGAGCGTGGTGGTCACGTCAGAGGACCCGGACCGCCGCGCTGACCGCAGTGCCGGTGAGGTAGCCGGTCCTGGCAGCCGTCACCGTGAGGGTGAGGTACTTGCCCCTGTCGAGAGCGGAGGCACGGTAGGTGGACGCGCGGCTGATGATGACGCCGTTGCGCTTCCAGGTGTAGGTGTACGTGTAGGTCGCGACCGGTGACCACACCCCGCGGTAGGCCGTGAAGACGCGGCCGACGACCGCCGAGCCCGAGAACAGGATGCGCGGCTTGGTCACGGCGATCGCGGCGGACCCGGCCGCGACCTTGACCCCTGCGGTGGTGCTGATCGCAGACCCGGCCGGGTTGATACCCGTGACGCGGCAGGAGTACGTCGTGTTGAAGTCGCTCAGCAGCAGAGTGCGGGTGAACGCGTTGGTCGGGTTCGCCTGGGCGACCCCGTTGCGGAGGAACGCGTAGGCGTAGGTCGTCGCGCCGGCGAACGTGCCGGTATTGCACACGAGGACGCCGCCCACCTTGGCTGCACCGGCGAGGGAGGCCGCGCGGACCACCGTCGGCCCGCCGAGGGCCACGGTCACGACGACGGCAGCGCTCGTCGAGGTGACGAAGTCGGTTGCCGAGGTCGGCGTGTACACGGCGGTGATCGAGTGTGCGCCGAGCCCCAGGCTCGCGACGGTCCGGGTCGCGACACCGTTGACGGTGGCGGCCGAGCCGAGAGAGGTCACGCCGTCGAAGAACTCGACGGAACCGACGGGCTTGAGCGCCGGGACGTCGGTGTTCGCGACGGCCGCGCTGAGCGCGACCGGCGCACCCCAGGACGGCGTCACTGTCGAGGGAGTCACCGCGGTCGTCGTGGCGTCGGGTGAGGCCGGGGCGATCGGCGTGACGGCGTTGCCGCTCACGGTGAACTGGCCCACGAAGTCACCGAGGCTGGCGGAGGCGAGCGCGGTCCGGCAGACGAGCGTCGCGGTGTACGTGCCGTTGCCGAGCGAGGCCAGGCCGTTGCCCGAGGCGAAGAGCAGCAGGGTCTTCGACGAGTTCGTCGTGAACGGGGCGGCGTTGATGCCGCCGGCAACGATCGCCTCGGACGTGTTGCCCGTGAGGTTCGGCGACGCCGACGGGTTCGGGATGTTGCCGCCCTCGAGCGTGATGAGGAAGTTGGTGGCCGGCTCCGGGCAGAAGCCGGAGGTGGTGACGGAGAAGGCCGACTCCTGCGTCGTCAGACCGTTGAAGGTCAGGGTCCCGATCTGCGCCGCGGACGCGGGGACGGAGCCGGCGACGGTCACGGCGGCTGCCACGACGCCGATCGCGGCGAGCACCGCGAGCGGCTTGCGGAGGATGGACGAGCGGTTCATCGGTTTCCTTTCGTGGAGGCCTGGTGTCCGCCTCACGTGGGTGGTGGCGGGAAGGTCAGTGGACGTCCACCGGCTGGTCGGCCGGTTCGGGGGTGGCAGATGCGGTGGGTGCCGGGCGTCGACGCAGCGCGGCGAAGGCCGCCGCCGCGACAAGAAGGACTCCGAGGGCCAGCAGCAGGAGTCGGGCGCTCGACCCGCTGTCCGTGACCTGCGTCGCGGCATCTGCGCGCGGCGACGCGGCGCCGGACGGGCTCGATCCGTCGGTGACGGCGCCGGGCGCCTCGCCGGGCGCGGTCTGGCTGACGGCCCCGGACGGCGTGGGCTGCGGGGGGGTCGGCGCCCCCGCCGACGCTGCCGGTGACGGCGCCTCGGTGACGCCGGCCAACGGGTCGACCGGTGCCTGCCCGGTGTTGAAGGGCTTGGCTGCCTCGCCGAGGGCGCGGTACGTCCCGGCCTTGGCGATGGCCACGTCCGCCGAGAAGGTCCCGTAGGTGACGGAGCCGCGGAGCGCGGCGCGACAGGTCAGGACCACCCGGTAGGTCCCGGCCGGTGCCAGACCCGGGGCGTTCCGCGCGAACCAGTCGCGCAGCGTCAGGTTCAGCGGCACGTAGAGCTGGCCGCTCTCGGTCGGCGGCAGGGCGCTCAGGGCGGTGTTGCCCACGATGTAGCCGATGTCACCGCCCGTCGGGATCCCCGGGCCGGTCAGTCCCACGACGATCGCCTCGCCGGCCGGGCAGGGCGCCTGCGTCAGCCCGTCGATCGCGTCGTCGAGCGATCCCTGGGCCGGGGTCAGCCGGAACCAGCCGAGGTCCTCGTCCGCGGCTCCGGCCGGAGCCGCCAGCACGGTCGACGAGGCCATCACCGCGACGAGCGACGCGACGACGATGCGCGCGATCGCGTGGACCATGACGAACTCCCTCTCGACCGATCCGGCAGGACGGCAGCCGTTCGCCACCAGGTGCTGCACGCGTACGCGGAGCCGTTCACCGGCCGCCGCACTGAAGGCAATTCATCCGGTGGCAGATGAACGGTCGGTGACCCAGGCATGTACGAACGAACGCCCTCAGCGGTACAGATCCGCCGCGCCCTGCCGGGCACCGAGATCGCCCGGACCACGCACGATTGCGACGGTCAGATCACGGTTCGTTCGTGGCGCGTGCCAGCTGGGCGACGGGAGGTCGGCCGCTCGACGCTCCGCCGAGCGCCGAGCGCCAGGAACGTCGAACCGGCCACGAACGCCACGACCGCGGCGAGGACCAGGTCGATGGGGTTCGCTCCCGTTTCCGGCAACGTCGTCCCGCCTCCCGTCGACGGGATCTGGTCGTCGTCGTCGCCGTCGTCATCGCCATCGTCGTCGTCCCCGTCATCGTCGGTCGGCGTGGGGGTCGGGGAGGATGGGATGGAGGTCGTCAGGTTTCCCACGGTGTTGCCCGGCACGGGCGTCGGTGCACGCGCGGGGTTGAAGACGTACACGATGACGACGGCGCTGTGTCGCGCCCCGGCGGCACCGAGCACGTAGATGCTGGACATCAACGACCGCGGGACGACGAGGAGGGCGGACCCTCGTCCGGAGCCGCCGGTCGCTACGGCCACGGGCAGCGAGCCGGTCCCGAGCTTGAAGGTGACGAGGGTGCGGGCCGGGAACCCGGCGACGTGGATGCGCACGACGTCGCCGGTGCGCACCTGAGATCCGGACGGGATCGCGGCGCCCCGGCCCGTGGTGAGCCAGACCCGCGCGACGCTGGTGGCCCGGACCGCCACGGACGGCGACACCGCGGACCGGGCGGTCGTGGCCACCGTGCCCACGGTGCCCGTTGCCCGCGTCAGGTCCGACGCCGTCGCGGCGCCGGCCGGCAGCAGCGTGAACGCCGCGACGAGCAGTCCCGCGTACGCACGACGGCTCGACGCCGGAACTCGCACCGTCGCCCTCCCGCGTCTCTGCCACCCGGACCAGTCCACGGCGAGGCTGCTCGCTCCGCGTTCACGTCGGGAGCAGGTCAGGTGGCGCGGAGCCGATCATCGGATGAACGCAGGACGACACCACGGCGAGTCGCCGATGTCGCACGCTGCGTAGCTGGACGGACCGCACGGGTCGTCGTCACGACTTGGCGTGGCGGCTGCCGGCGGAGACCAGCTCCGCCGAGCCAGGCGTCGATCCGGCCTCTCGTCGCCCCGGTCCGGAGCCACCGGACGCCCGACGGCGCCAGAACCAGGCGCCGACGATCGCGGCGAGCAGGAGCAGGGCCAGGAGGGTCCACGGGATCGCCCAGAACGTGGTCGTGGCCGTCGCCACGGCAGCCGGCGGATTCGCGTCGCCGGCCGGAGCCAGGACTGTCACGGTGACGGCCGCCGTCAGGTGGAGGAGAGGTGAGACGCCCTCCACTGGGAGGGTCACCGCAGCGGTGCCGCCCGGCAGCAGCATGGGGACGTCCGGGACGTCGGTGGCCAGGGCGGCCGGTCCGGTGAGGCCCTGGACGTGCACCGACTGGCGGCCGCCGAGGCGCACGTTGCCGGTGTTGTGGACCGTGTAGGACACCACCGCTGTGCCCGTCCCGAACGGGTTCAGGGTGCCCGTGTAGCTCGCCGTGAGGTTCTCGATCGTGAGCTCCGGCCTCAGCTCCCCCGCCACACGCACGCCGAGCCGCAGCGCGACCCGCTGCTCGAGCTTGAGGTCCGTGCCGCGTTCGCCCGGAGTCTGGCCTGCGGTGACGGTCGAGGCGATGACACCGGCCAGGTGATCCCCGGCGTAGGCGTTCTTCGGAACCCGCACGGTGAACGGGATGTAGCGCGTCTCGCGCGGCTTGAGGACGATGAAGCCCTTGCCGGTCGGTGTCGCGAACCGCACCCAGGCCGCCGCGTCGACCGGCTTGGTGCTGGCCGGCTCGAGAGCGAGCGTGCCGTCGGGGCTGTTGTAGGCGTCGGCGGCGTAGATGTTGAGCGTGAGCGGCGCCTCCGTGAGGTTGACCACCGCGAACTCGTCCCGGGTCGACCCCCCCGCCTGGACGAGCGTGGTGAACCCGGACCGGCTGTCGATCTTGCCCTTCGTGGACGGACCGATGCCGAACGTCACCGGGGTCGACGCCGCACCGGCGCTCGAGCCGCTGCCGGACGGCGCCGGGCTGGGCGACGTGGAGTCAGCAGAGGCGGCGAACGGCAGCAGCCCGCCGGCGCCCGTGGCCAGCAGGACGCCACCCAGGAGAGCCAGCGCACGGAGTCGGGTCGTCGTCACCCGCTCACCCCACCGCGCCGCCATGGCTCGTGCGCGAAGCAAGGATGAACGCATCATGACGAAAGCGGGGCGAACCCGAAGGTTCGCCCCGCTCCGCCCTCGCAGGCGCGGCCAGGCACGGCCGTCGTCAGATCACGTGGCGCGGGTGGTATTGGTCGAGACTTCCCGCACCGCGCCGGACGCTGAGGTGATCAGCTACCGATGATCGTGAAGGTGACCGTGCCGTTGTACTGGCCGGGCAGGGTGTTCGTCGGCGCGGTGATCGTGAGCGTGCCGGCGAAGGTGGTCGTGCCCAGGCCCGAGTTCGCGTGGAGCACGGCCGGACCTGCAGCCAGACCGCCGGTGCCGACCGCGTCGCCCGCGACGTGCGGGGCAGCGACGTTGTCGAACGCCGTGAAGTTCTGGCCGAGGGTCGAGCCGCCGGGGGCGACGCCGCCGAGGAACGTGGTCGGCGTGGAGTTCGTGGTGAGCAGGCCGAGGGCGGTGAGGCCGACGTTCTGCGCGTTGATCCGCTGGTTGACCGACGGCGAGGCGACGCCCGACAGGAGCAGGTCGGACGAGGTCGCGCTGACGGTGTACGGGAGGTTGCCGGCACGCGTGTCAGCCACGGAGATGCCCTGGAACGCAGCGGAACCGCTGTACTCCGTGGCAGTCGTGTTGAGCACGAGGGTCGGCACGACGAGCGGGTTGGTCGGGGTGTAGGGGGTGGAGATGACCAACGTGCCGGGCGCGATGTCCGTCTGGATGTCCTGGACGTCGGCGGCGTACGCCGGCGCCGTCACGTCGAGCGTGGCGTCGGGGCTCGTCGAGCCGTCGAAGCCGGTCGCACCGCTGTACACGGCCTTGACCGTGTGCGCACCCACGGCCGCACCCAGGCTCGGGAACGTGAAGCCGTTGGCACCGGTGGTGTCGGTCGCGAAGGCGGCCGCAGCGTTGTCGAGGAAGAAGGCCACCGAACCGGCGGTGACGGCAGCGCCGCCCGAGGTGACAGCGGCGGTGCCGCTGACCGAACCCGGGAAGGCGACCGTCGAGGCCGAGAGGGTCAGGTTGGTGACGGTGCCGGCGTTCGGCGCCTGTGTGACGACGTAGCTGAACGCCGCGCTCGAGCTGTTGCCGAAGCCAGCACCGCCGGTGAAGGTCGCGACGACGTTGTGGGTGCCCGCCGACAGCAGCGACGAGGCGGAGGTGGCGACACCGCCGACGAAGGTCGCGGCCGGGACGGCAGCACCACCGTCGATGGAGAACGCGACCGAGCCGGACGCTGCGGCCGGAGTGACCGATGCCGAGAACGTGACGGGCGTATTGGTCACGCCCGGCGACGCCGGTGAGGCAGAGGTGATCGTGGTGGTGGTCGAGGTCGACGGGACGACCGGGGTGACGGCGTTGCCGGACGACGGAGAACGTGCCGATGTAGTCGCCGAGGCTGGCTGACGCGAGCGCGGTGCGGCAGAGCAGGTTGACGGTGTAGGTGCCGTCACCGAGCTGGGCCAGGCCCTGCGCAGCGGCGAAGTTGCGGAGCGTGTTGGACGCACCAGCGGTGAACGGGCCGGCGCTGATGCCACCGACGACGGAGCCGGCGGTGTTGCCGGTGATGTTCGCCAGGGGGGACACGACGGGCAGGTTGCCGCCGGAGACCTGGATGACGAAGTTGGTGGCGGGGGCGGGGCACGCGCCGGTCGTGGTCACCGAGAACGCGGAGTCCTGGGTGGACGAGGCCGTTGAACGAGAGCGTGCCGATCTGGGCGGCGGAGGCCGCCGGGGCTGCCACGAGGGCAACCCCGGCGACGAGCGCCGCAGAAAGTCCGGCCACGGAGGCGCGGGTGAGGAGACGCTTCATGGGGATGTCAGTCACTTTCTGCGTTGGGGGGGTGTGCGGACCTAGCTGACGGACGTGGTGTCGCCGCAGTCGGCGCGCGGGCTGAAGCCCTGGTTCACGATGACCTGCGACTGCGCGCAGACGAGGCTCCCGGCGCCGACGAACACGGTGCTCCACGGAGCGACGCCGACGTTGGCGGTCGGGATGATGTTGAAGACCGGGCGGGTGATCGAGAAGTTGGCCGTCGGGGCCTGGGCCATGACGCCCGCGACCTGACCGACGACCGAGTTGCCGCGGTTGTCAGCGTTGATGCCGGCAGCCTGCGTGTTCCACAGGCCGACCGAGAACGGGTAGATCTCGTCGACCTTGAGCGTGCGCGCGTCGTGCTCCTGCGGGTAGGCGCGCGACGCGGTGGTGCCGGCACCGGTCAGGCAGGGGTAGGTTCCCGCGGTGATCTGGGCCTCGGTGATGCCCATCGTGGTCAGCCAGAACGAGCGCGTGCCCGACCCGGTCTGCGGGAGGACCGGGTAGATGTCCGGCGTGTTCTGGCACTTGAAGATGCCCTGCATCTCGGCGAGCGTGAGGTTGCGGGGAACGCCACCGTCGGAACGGACCACGTAGGAGAACGTGTCGGTCGCGAAGGGGACCCACGTCATCGACGGCGTCGAGGTGAACGTGCCACGGGCCGACGACGAGCGCGAGAAGTCGAGACATCCGCTGCGGGCGTTCGCCGCGGTCAGCGACTCGAGCAGGCGCGAGCGACCGTTGGTCGAGCCGTTGGCCTCGGCGCGCGTGTAGGTGCACGCCGCGTTGCCGGTGCGGGTCTGGAACGTGCCCGTGCCGACGGCGTCCCACGACGCGATCTGCTTGACGCCGCCGATGGTGACGACCTCGGAGAGCGCGTTGAGCACGTTCTGGGTGGTGTCCGAGCCGACGCCCACGAGGGCGCGGTCGCCGCCGGCGGGGGTGCCGACCGGGTCGGCCGAGGCGGGGGTTGCGGTGAGCAGCCCCGCCGCGACCAGGCCGACGCCAGCGACGGCGGCCAGGGTCTTGGTGAACTTCACGATCTGGTCCTCTCCCTGAGGTAACCGCTCGGCCCTGTGCCGCTCGGTCGGTGGTGCGGTCGTGCGGGTGGTGCTGTCCGGCTCACCCCGGGGGGCGAGGCGCGAACCACGGCAACAGGACCCTGGCGAGCAGGGCCACGAGGCCGAGAACGAGGGCGGCTCCGACGGCGAGACGGGTCGTCACGACGGGAACCGCGGGGGTGTGACTGGTGGCCGCGACGGCCACCACCGACGGGGCTGGAGATGGGCGCGGGAGCCGGCGTCGTCGCGCTCGGAGTAGCCGACGTCGACGGCTCGCCGGTGGTCGGCACCTCGGCACCCGACCCGGTGTCCACCGGCGCCGGCGTCGGAGTCGGCTGCGGCGTGACCGGTGCGACGGTCGGCGTCGGCCGTGGGGGTGGGCGACGACGACGGCGCAGGCGGCGTGTAGGTCGGACAGCTGCGAGCCCACGAGCGAGGTCAGCGCGCTGAGCGCCGGCGTGAGAGGCACGTAGCCCTCGGGCAGGTTCCCGGCGGCGGTGCCGGGGACCTGGCCCTGCGAAGCGGCGAACATCAGGAGGCGGCTGTAGTCCGCACGCTGGTTGGCCGTCAGGCCGCGCCGGGACGCTCGAGGCGTACGTGACCATCGTGAGCGGGTAGGCGGCCGGGTCCGTCGAGGTGAGGTTGGGCTGGAGGACACCCCGGCCGAGTCCTCGACCATGTGGCTCACGGCCGCCGACATCGACGCGCGCGTCGGCGTCACGAAGGCACCGGCCTTGTTGCGCAGCGCGATGGTGACCTGGTCGTAGCGAGCGGCGGACGAGGTGTCGGTCAGCCCCAGCAGCGACCGCTCGCCGAACTGCTGGTTCGGAGAGAGTCCGTAGCTGTTGACCGCACCCGCGCGGGCGACGTCGCGTCGCCCGCTCTCGCCGCGGCTGACGGCCCGGGCAGCCGAGCCGAAGGATCCGGCGTACGGGTAGACGTCCAGCGTGCAGTTGGGGAGGTCGAAGCCGGTCGGCACGTTCGAGGGGATCGTGCAGCCGAGGTCGGCCCGAGGGAACGAGTTCGTGGGCAGGCTGATCCCGCGGTACTTCGCGTTGAGCACCATCCCCCAGGGGTCGGGCTTGCCCGCGAGGAAGTTGCGCGCATCGGCGTCGGAGAGGATGTAGCGCCAGACCGTGTCCGCGGAGTCGGACAGGCCCGCGGTGACGAACATCCGCCCGATGCTGTTGGGGAAGAGCTGCGTGTAGCCCTGCGGCTTGATGTCCGGGTTGACGGCGATGAAATCGGGATCGCGCGACATGTCGAACGGGTTGCCCGCCACGTTGGTCGCGGCGCCGAACGCGAGGTCGAACGGATAGCTCTGCGTCAGCGCCTTGGCGAGCAGGCGAGGCGTGAGGTTGATCGTGTCGAGCCGGGTGCCGACCTTCGCCTGGATGTCGGCCGGAACCAGATCCGGCGGTACCGCCTTGCCGGTGGGGTCCCGGAACGGCATCTGCCGATCGACGTTGGCGACGATGGTCATGCCGGAGATGGCCACGGGCGCGTAGAAGGCGTCGGCCACCGACGGGACACCCGCGGTTGAGGAACACCAGGCCCGGGTCGTCGGAGGCGAGCACCTCCTTCACGCTCTGGTCGGGCAGGCTCGTGAAGCCGAAGTTGCGGTCGCCCGACCCGCAGAGCACCGGCTGCCACGAGGTCATGGCCTCGCTCACGAGGTCGGACCCGGACGTCGGCGTCTCCGGGCGGCCGAAGGAGCAGGCGCCACCGACGCTCCGGAAGCTGAGCGGCACGAGGATCCGGTTCGCCCAGTTGGTCGTCGACAGCGGGCTCGACACCAGCGCCGAGTCGGTGCCGGTGCCGACCGCGACGCCGTTGACCTCCGTCAGGCCCCGCGGGACCGCGACGAGGTAGCAGTCCGGGGTGCGTCCGGTGATGACCTGGCCGCACCCGAGGCCGGGCGCCTCGAGCCCGGTCTGCATCTCGAAGAACTGGACGCCGGTGCCGTCGGCCGCGGTGCGCCCGACGGGGAGCTCGTTGGTGGTGGCAGCGTCGAAGAACTGGCTGCGGCGGTCGGTCTCGAGCGTGCCGTCGACGGACCGGAAGTGCACGTACTTGAGGGACAGGTCGCCGGGCGGGCGGGTGTAGACCGTCTCCGCCGGGTCCTCGAACGACTGGGTGATCTGGCGGGACGCGACGTTGCCGGCCGCGTTGGGCACGTCGACGAAGCCGCCGTACTGGCACTGCTCGCGCGTGGGGAGCTGCCCCGGCTCCGCCCAGCACTGCATGAGCTGGAGGAAGTTGCCGAGCATGAACCCGTTGGCGTTCGCGACAGTGGGACCGGCGCCGGTCCACGACACCCGCACCGTCTGGTTCACGAGATCGGTGTTCTGGTCGACGGTGAGCCGGATCGACGCGAACTCGCCCGTGCCGCCGACCGTCACGCTGGACGGCGCCGGTCGGGTGGCCGTCGGCAGGGCAGCGTCCGCCGCGGTGCCCCCGGCCAGCACCACGGGAGCCGTGACGAGCGCCCCGACCAGCGCCAGCGCGACGATCGCCGAGCGTCGCCTCGGCGCCGCGACCGAGGCGTGGCGTCTTACCAGGTGGCGAGTCACGACCCGCCTCGCGATCGCAGTCTGGTGGTGACGATGGGCGGTGCCACGACCGCGCCGAGCAGGATGAGGGCGGCCAGCAGCATGAGCGTGGTCGTGGACCCGACACCTGAGGTCGCCGACGTGGCCACCGGGACCGCGGCGACGTTCGCACCCTCGCCGGAGGTCCCGCCGTCCGTGCCGTCGCCGTCGGTCCCGCCTGCCGCGCCGGTGTCGGGATCCGCGCCGGTGGTCCCACCGCCGGTCGTCGGGCCTCCGCCGCTGGTCGTACCGCCACCGGTCGGTTCGCCGCCGGTCGTGGTCCCACCGCCGCCGGAGGTCCCACCACCTCCGTTCGAGGTGCCGCCGCCGTTGCCGGAGCCGCTCCCCCCGGAGGATCCGCCGCCGGACCCGGACCCGCCGGCAGACCCGCCGGACTTGCTCGTCCCGCACTGGAGGGGACCGGCCTTGTCGCACGCCTGCGGGCTGCGGCGCGTTCTTGGCCAGCGTGTTCGTGACCGTCGGCCGAGAAGGTCGGGTTGTTGCACTTCTTGATGTCGATCGTCTGCGCCTCGACGCCGGGGATCTTCTGCACCTGGGCGAGCCCGGCCTTCACCAGGTTGATCGGCAGCGGCGAGTAGCCCGAGCACCGGCGCCTGCTGCTGGCCCTCGCACAGGAAGTAGTAGGCGAAGGCGCCGAGGCGTCGCGGCCCTTGTTCGCGGTGAACGTCGCCCTCGACGCTCGGTCGGGACGATCATGTAGCTGTAGCTCGACAGCGGGTAGGCGCGCGTGTCGGGGTTGTTGTAGACGCCCGCGAGGTTCGGCGTGAGGTACTGCGGCGACGCCGGGTTCGTTGTTGATCTGTCGCCTTGAGCAGGCCGACCGCGACGTTGTTCGCGGCGTCGGCTCGACGTAGTAGCCCGCCCTGTTGAGCACCTTGGCGACCGGGAAGCCGGCGTTCAGCGCGTACGAGTACTCGACGTAGGTGATCGTGCCCTCGTTCTGCTCCTGCGACGACGTAGCCCGCAGACGCCGAGCGAGCCGGCCTGCGCGGTGAAGCCCGCTGCCGGGACCGACGGGGTAGTTCGACGTCGTGCCGCACGGGGTGGGGCGGCCCGCCTTCGCGCAGTAGGCGTCCCACTGCGACGCGTACTGCTTCGCCATGCCACGTCGGTGAACTGCGCGGTCGTGCCCGATCCGTCGGAACGCACGACCGGCACGATGCTTGCGCGCCGGGCAGCGACGAGCCCCGGGTTGTCCGCCTTGATCGCCGGGTCGTTCCAGTCTGTGATGGCGCCGGTGAAGATCTTCGCGATGGTCTCGCCGGACAGCCGCAGGTTCGTGACCCGCTTGCCGCCGATCTTGAGGTTGTACATGAACGACGTGCCACCGGCGACGATCGGCATGTACGCGTACTTGCGCGCCGGCGGCTGGTCGACGACGCCGCCGTCCTTGAGGCCGTAGGGGATCTCGGTGACGGCGAAGTCGACGGTGCCGTTGCGGAACTGGTTGCGACCGTCCGACGAGCCGGTGCCCGCGTAGTTGACCTTGATGCCGTACTGGTCGACGTTCTTGCGCCACTGGTCGATGCGCGTTCTGCGACCAGGTCGAGCCGGCGCCGCTGATCGGGCACGTAGCCGTCGCGCCGGCCGGGGCGCCGCGCGACGGCGACGACGACGCCGCCGTGACGCAGCGACCGCGAGCGACGGTGCGCACGCGGCCTGCGGCGACGCGACGGCCCCGGCGTCGGACGGGCGCGGTGCGTGGCATGCGCGAGATCGGCTCCTGTCGCGAGCACGACAATCGGGCCTTCATGACGGGACGCCGGTGTCGCACGGTGGCCGGGTGGTGTCAGCGGTGCCGGCAGCCGCCTCGCGCCGGCTCGCGCCGCGCGAACCGCGCTCGCGTCGCGGGCCGACTGCGCAGCGCGCCGGCGGCGAGCTGCCGCTGGCTCAGGTTGCCCGGGCCGCGGCCGCCGATGATGCGGGCGATCACGAACAGGATCAGGACGAGCAGCAGCAGGACGGCGGCGGCGCCGAAGCCGCGCGCGCATGAAGCCGGCTCGGGCGACTTCACGAACTCGAAGACCGCGAGCGGCAGCGAGACCATCGGGCCGTCGAGCGGGTTCGTGTTCAGCGACGCGGTGAAGCCGGCGGTGAGCAGCACCGGCGAGGTCTCGCCGATGCCGCGCGCGGTGCCGAGGATGACCGCGGTGGCCAGGCCCGAGCGCGCGGTCGGGCAGGACGACGTGCCACACCGTGCGCCACTGGCCCGCGCCCAGCGCGTAGCGACGCCTCCTTGAGGTTGCCCGGCACGAGCCGCAGCACGACGTCGGCGGCGCGGATGATGATCGGCAGCATCATCACGCTGATCGCGAGCGCCGCCGCGAGCCCGGACTTCGGGAACCCGAGGATCAGGATGAACGTCGCGTAGATGAACAGGCCGGCGATGATCGACGGCAGCGCGGTCATCGCCTCGACGATGGTGCGCACGAACCGGCGAACCGGCCGGGGATCTCGTTGAGGAAGACCGCGCACGTCGATGCCGAGCGGGATCATGATGATCGAGCGCGATCGTGATCATGATCGAGCGTGCCGACGATCGCGTGCAGGATGCCGCCCTGGTCAGCGGGTCGAGCGGGCCGGTGTTCGACAGGTCCTGGGTGAAGAAGTTCAGGTGCACGCAGCGCCTCGAGCCCCCGGATGAGCGCGTACGCCACGACGAAGACCAGCGCGCCGAGCAGCATCGAGGCGCGAGGCTGTGCACGACCACCGGCACCAGCCGGTCGCGCACGGTCGGTGCCGTCCTCGTCCATGCGACACCAGCAGCGCGTAGAGAGCGAGGAAGACGCAGGTAGGCGACGACGACGAAGCCGAGCGGGTCCGTCGAACGGCAGCGATGAACTGTGAACAGCAGCGGCGGTGAGGCACGCGAGCGCCGCGAGCCCGCGCCGACCAGCTGCAGCCGATCGGTGGCGCGCGTGCCCCGCGATGCGGCGCCGCGTGCGCCGGCCGGCGTCCGGATCGTGGCGGCACGACGGTGCGTGGTCCTCGTGCGGTCGCCGAGCGGCTACCGTCGAGGTCCGTGCGGTGCGACATCTGCGTCGGTGCTCATCACGCCTCGCTCTCTGCGCCGGACCGGCTGCGGGCGACGACGGCGCCGGCCGCGAAGTTGATGACGAGCGTGAGCATGAACAGCGCGAGGCCGGCGGCCAACAGCGCAGACGTGCCGAACTGCGGTGGCCTCGCCGTAGCGCAGCGCGATCAGCGACGGAGACCGAGCTGCCGCCGTTCTCGAGGATGTGCGGCTGGATCACGAAGACCGGCGAGATGATCAGGAAGACGGCGATGGTCTCGCCGAGCGCGCGGCCGAGGCCGAGCATCGTGCCGCCGATCATGCCGCCGCTTGCCGAACGGCAGCACGACCGAGCGGATCATCCCCCACCTCGTCGCGCCGAGCGCGTAGGCGCCCTCGCGCTCGCCGGCCGGCGCCTGCGAGAACACCTCGCGCATCACCGATGTCGCGATCGGCGTGACCATCAGCGCGACGACGATGCCGGCGATGAACGTGCTCGAGGTGTAGACCGTGGTCGGCGTCAGCGGGTCGGTCGGGTCGGCGCCCTCGACGCGGAAGAGCGGGATCCAGCCGAAGTAGGTGGAGATCCACCGGGAGACCCCGACGATCTGGTTCTGCAGGAGGAGGAAGCCCCAGAGCCCGAAGACGATGCTGGGCACGGCGGCCATCAGGTCGACCGAGGCTGACCAGCGTGCGCTTGATCCGCCGCGGGGGCGTACTCCGAGATGTACAGCGCCGTCCCCAGCGCGAGCGGGAACGCGAAGAAGATCGCGACGAGCGCCATGAGGACCGTGCCGACGAGCACCGCGGCGATGCCGAAGTTTCCCACGCCCGCGTCCGGCTCCCAGGCGGCCGTGGTGATGAACGAGAAGCCGCCGACCTTGAGCGCCTCGCAGCGCCCGCATGAACAGGAAGACCCCGACCATCGACATGACGCGAGGACGAAGATGCCGCTGCCGCGGAGGACGCCCCGGAACGACCGGTCCGCCACGGACACGCGGCCCTCGGGAGGGCCGTGCGGGGGTCGCGGTTGCGGCTCGCCGTACGGCGGCTCGACGCCCCCGTGCTCGCGCTCGAGGACGGAGGTCACGAGGATCCTTCCGGCTGAACGGAGGTGAGGACGCTGCGCTGCCAGGGGAACTCGACGGGTACGGCGGAGTCGGCCGCGGGTGCGTGCGGCGCCTCCGCCCGGAACTGCTCGAGGTTGTAGCGGCACTCGCGCTCGTGCCGGAACCCCCGCCCGGAATTGGCCACGAGCGTGTCGCCGTCGACGAGGTGCCAGGCCCACAGCCCGGTCACCGGGTCGTGCACGATGTGCGCCTCCCCGACGCGCACGAGGGCACGGACGACCTCGATCGCGGCGAGCGCCGACTCGGCGTCCGGGTGCGAGGCGGCCGAGCGGCCGAGCTCGCGGTTGTTGGACCCGAGCAGTCGCCAGCCGACACCGCCCGGGCCCGAGGCTCCGGACAACCGGGCACCGGGCACGAGCTGGAAGCGTGGAGCGGACATGTGACCTCGCAGCGGCGGGCCGGCCGGCGCGTCCGGGGCCCTGAGCCCGACCCTGGCGGGCGCATGGTGACCGGAGCCCTCCGCGAGGTGAACGACAGGCGTTGCGGGCGTGAACGATCAGCCCGCCAGCGAGATCCGGCTTCCGCTACCCAGCGCAGGCGACACAGGTGGTCGCGGCCGGGTGCACCTCGAGCCGTCCGTCCGGGATCGGCAGCCCGCAGCGGTCGCAGGTGCCGTAGGACCCCTCGTCGACCTTCGCCAAGGCCCGGTCGAGCTCGGCGAGCTGGGTGAGGATCTGCTCGTGCGCGGCCACCTGCGTGATCCGCTCGACCGCGATGCTCGTGCCGTCGCCGACGCGCTTGCCGAACGAGATGCCGCCGGAGTCCGTGGGGGCAGCGGTGAGGCCGGCGGCACGGGCCAGCAGGTCGGCGCGTCGCGCCTCGAGGACGGAGCGCACGTCGTCGACCGCCATGACGCCACCTCCCACCGACCCGACGTTGAGCCCCGTCTCGGAATCGAACCGAGGACACCTCGCTTACAAGGCGAGTTCTCTGCCAACTGAGATAACGGGGCGTGGCAGGCGGAAGTCTACCGACGCAACCGCGAGCAACCGCGCCGCCGCCGAGCGGCACGAAGCGCCCCTGCAGAGCCGGTCAGGGAACGGCGCGGCCGTCCACGAGATGCACGTTGGCGTCGCACAGCGCGGCCACATCGGGGTCGTGCGTGGCCAGCACGACGGCGGCCCCGGCGTCGGCCTCCGCGCGCAACGCACGCAGCAGGAGCGCCGCGGTGTCCGCATCGAGCTCGGCGGTCGGCTCGTCGGCCACGAGAAGTGCGGGCGCGACGACGAGGGCACGCGCCACGGCGACCCGCTGACGCTGCCCGCCCGAGAGCTCCTCGGCGAGCCGGTCGGCGATGTCCGGGAGCCCGGCACGCGCGAGCGCGGCCCGTGCCCGAAGCCGTACCTCGGCCCGGCCCACGCCGCGCAGCTGCAACGGCAGCTCCACGTTCTCGGCCGCCGTCAGCACCGGCAGCAGCCCGTAGCCCTGGAACACCACGCCGCTGCCGCGCGGCGCGGTCGGACGGGCCGATCGTCGCCGGCGTCGGGGGCCACGAGCCCGGCGAGCACGGCGAGCAGCGTCGACTTCCCGGAGCCGGACGGCCCGGTCACCGCGAGCATGCGTCCGGGCTCGACGTCGACGTCGACGTCATCGACGATGCGCCGGCCGCCGCGCACCACCACGAGCCCGCGACCCCGCACCGCGATCCCCTCGCGCGGTGCGGCCGCGAGCTGCTCGGGGCCGAGGACGGACTCGGTCATGTGGGCCTCCTCCGGACGCGGATCGAGTCTCCGTCGTGCTCGACGACGACCTCCGTGCCCGGCGGCCAGTCGGCCACCACGTCGTCGGGCAGGGGCACGCTCCCGTCCTTGCCCACCACGGCGAACGTTCGCCGTGCAGGCCCTCCTGCCCCACCCGCCCGTAGCGCATCGTCACGGTGCGCCCGAGCCGGGCACCCACGTCGGGGTCGTGCGTGACGATGATGACCGTGGTGCCGAACCGCTCGTTGACCTCGTCGAGGAGGTCGAGGACGGCGTCGCGCGCCGGGTGGTCGAGCTGCGACGTCGGCTCGTCGGCGAGCAGCAGACCCGGTCCGTTGGCGACAGCGACAGCGAGCGCCACCCGCTGCTGCTCGCCGCCGGAGAGCAACGGGACGGGGCGGTCGGCCACCGCGCCCAGGCCGAGCGCGTCGAGCAGCTCGAGCGGGTCCATCGCCTCGCGCCGCCGCGATCGCGGCAGCGACCGCTGAGTGAAGCGCACGTTGTCGGCCGGTGTCGCGTACGCGAGGAGGTTGCGCGCCGCACCCTGCATCACCATCCCGACCCGCTGGGATCGCATGCGCAGCAACGCATTCTCGCTGAAGCCGCCGATCTCCTCGTCGCCCACCCACACGCGTCCGGCGGACGGTGGGAGGAGCCCGCCGAGCACCGCGAGCAGCGTGGACTTGCCTGAGCCGGATGGTCCGAGCAGCGCGACCCGCTCGCCGGCGTCGACCCGAGGTCGACCCCGCGGACCGCGACGACGTCGAGGTCTCTCGAGCGGTAGATGTGCACGAGCTCGTCGCAGCGGACGGCGAGCCCGCCTGCGCGGGCCCTGGGCAACGGTCGTCGTCGCTCATTCCTGCACCTGCCGCAACAGTTCGGGGAGCGCTCGCCGCACCGTACGGCGCGCGCCGATGTCGGCGACGACGGCGAGCAGCACGAAGACTGACGACGAGCAGCAGTGCCACCGGGATCCAGGCCGGGCCGTACCACGCCGGCGGGCCCTGCGCGGTGCTCTCGGCCAGCGAGTAGCGCCGGCAGCGCGAAGCCCGCCGCGACGAGGCCGGACGCAGCCCCCAGCACCAGGCCCGTCACGGCGAGCGCGAGCTGCTCGCGACGGGACGCGCGCACCAGCGTCGTCGCGTGCGCGCCCAGCGCACTGCAGCGCGGCGAGCTCGTAGGCGCGGCGCCGGATCACGACGTAGGCGTTGGCCAGCAGCGTGCCGGCGCCGAGCACGAGCGCGACGATGGCCGCGAGCAGGAACAGCCGCAGCGACAACGCGTCGCCGGCTGCGGTTCGAGCTCGGCCTCGCGCTCGTCGATGGTCTCGCTGGCTCACGACGTCGACACCGGCAGCGCGTCACGTGCTCGACCGCGGCAGCTGGGGGCGCCGGGCGCGAGCCACACCTGCGCGTCCAGTCGGCGCGGGCGCCGTACCCATCACGGCCACGCGCGTAGGGCAGGTCGGCGAGGGTGCCCGGGCGCAGCAGTCGCGGCAGCACGCCCGAGCCCACCGGGTCGATCGGCACGAACCGTGCCGTCGAGGCCGGAGACGACCGGGACCACGCCACCGCTGGCCGCCGGCTCGGCCGCGGCGGTCGCTCCCCTGCACGACCGGCAGCGACGGCGGGTGGTCGGCCACCTCGATCGCGGCGTCGTCGGAGCACGTCGAGCGTCGAGCGCCAGGACGACCGTCCGCCGACCGTGACGATGTCGGTCGCGCCCGGCTCGATCGGGAAGCGTCAGTCGCGCCCGCGCCGCTGCGCCACCCCTGCGGGCCGGGCGCGGAGAGGTCGACCGGACCCTCGGCGTCGCGCGCGTCGGCGAGCGTGACGGCGGCCGTGACCCGCCACGCGGCGGACGTGCCGATCGGGTGCTCGAACAGCAAGAACACCAAGTGCACGGCGCCGTCGACGCACTCGGGCAGGTCGACGTCGTACGTGGTCCAGCGCCCGGCGCGCAGCGTCGCCCATCACGAGCTCCGACGACAGTCCGCTGGCGGCCCGGACCGCGACGACCAGCCGCAGCGGTCCCGCTCCGCTCGAGGGCCGGTAGTCGACGCGCACCGACAGCCGTCCCTGCACCAGGAGCGGCGCGGCCGGCTGCCGGCGGGTGGAGGAGCGGACCGATCTCGTCGGTCGTCGACCCCACCCACGTGGGGTCCCACGCCGCCACCGGCGCCGAGCCGGTCGGCGTCGACGGCGAGCAGACCGCCCTCGCCGTTGTCGACACCGACCGCCGCGATCGCCTGCGTCCCGCTCGGGGTCGGCGTCGGCCACGGGCGAAGCAGTCGCCCGGGCGACGGGCGCCCGCACGTGCAGCACCGGTTGCGGCGCCGACCGACGGCCCGCGCCAGGTCGGCGCGGTTCGCAGCCGAGACCACCCAGCCGTCGACGGCGAACACGGCGAGCCCGACCGCCAGCGAGAGCAGCACCACGATGCGCAGCCCGCCCGGCCGCCGCGCGATGTTGCGCGACGCGAGGAACGACGCGACGTGCGGCCGAGCCCTCGTGCGGTTCACGCCACCTCCCGCGCGCCACGAGCGGGAGGACCCGCACCGCGAGCAGGCCCGCAGCCAGCGCGATGAGCCCGGGGGCGAGCAGCGCCAGGCGTCCGACGCCGCCGCTGCTGAGCTCGTAGATGCCGGCCACCGCCAACGCGACCACCGTGGCGTCGACCGCGGCCGACCGGACGAGGCGGGCGCGCCGTCCCCCAGTACGACGCAGCTGGTCGAGCACCGGCGCGGTCAGGATGCCGCGCGCCGCGAGCGCGGCGGCGACCGCGCCGCCGAGGAAGCAGACGAGCGAGCGCGACGAGCACGGCCGGCTCGAGCGTGACCGTCGTCCCCGGCACGAGCAGGTTGCGCGTGAGGACGACGTCGGTGAGGTAGGCGAGGAGCGAGGCCGATCGGGGTCGCGACGACCAGCAGGATCAGCGGCTCGGCCAGCCCGAACGCGAGCGTCGCGCGGGTGGTCATGCCGCGCAGCTTGGCCAGCGCCACCTCGCCCGACCGCTCGTCGCTCGTCGCCGCGATCACGAGGAACAGCACGAACCACGCCAGCAGGACCAGCTGTGCGGTGACGGCGAACGAGGCCGACGCCAGCGCGTCGAGCTGCGGTTGCAGCGAGTCGAGATAGTCCGGCAGCCCGCTCGACGAGATCGTCCTGGGAGCGTCGACGTCTGATCCACCTGGTTGACGGTCGCGGACGTCACGGCGTCGCGGAGCGCGCCGAGGTCAGCCAGGAAGACCCGGTTCGCATCGACGACGCGGAGGGCCACGGCGCCGACGTCGCCGTTGCTGCGCAGCATGGTCGCCTCGTCGACGACGAACTCGTCGAGCCGGTCGGGCGAGCCCTCGACGCGCGCCTCCGCGAGCTGCGAGGGGTGCGCGAGGCCCCAGACGGCGGGATCGGCGGTGGTCGGGTCGTACGTGCCGACGACGACGACGCTGTCGAGGGCCGGTTCGGAGGTGATGCCGAGCCGCACGGTGTCGCCGATCCGCACGTCGGTCAGCGCCGCGACCCGCACCGACACCATCGCCTGGCCGGGCGCTGCGGGGCACCGGCCCCGGACGACCTGCACGCCGTCGCACTGCCCCTGGTACCAGCTCACCTGGGCGCGGCCGAGCTGCCGGCCGTCCAGCGTCGGGTTGCCCTCGAGGACGGTCAGCGACAGCGTGGCCGGGAGGTACCAGGGATCGAGGGCGGGGTCCGCCGCGCGCTCGGCGACCGCCTGGCGCACCTGCAGCGGCGAGAACTGGGTCTGGCCGGCGACGTTGCCACGCATCTGCACGCCGGTGCTGATCGCGGGTTCCCGCGCCATGCCGTCGCGGACCAGCGACTCCTCGGCGCTGCGCGCGTAGAGCGGGCCGAGCGCGGCCGCGGCGGACGCGACGACGGCGACGACGAGCACGGCGAGCGACGCCCCCGCACGCCAGCGCAGACCGCGCAGCGCGAGCCGCAGTGCCTCCACCGGTCGCCGTCCCCCTCGTCCGCTCCGCTGCCGAGGGCCACCCTGACACGGCCGGGGCGCCCGGCCGAACCCGGTTCGCCCGACTCACCCGGCGTCGTAGCCCGAGTGTGACCTTCGTCGTCCACCTCGCGCCGGGGCGTCCGGGCGGTCATGCTGATGTCACCGGGGTGTCACCTGCTGGTCGCACGCCGGTCGCATGCCTGGGGGGTGATGTGTCCATGCTCCACCGACGGTACGGCCCCGTGCTCGTGGCCGTGCTCGGCACCGCCCTCGTCCTGGCCGGAGCGACCCCCGCCTTCGCGACCGTCACGCCCTCGCCGAGCCCCGACCCGGCGAGCGCCTCACCCTCGCCGTTGCTGCCCGGGCTGTTCCCGACCGCGTCGCCCACGACCGTGTCGCCCTCGACCCCGGCCGCCCCCGTGTCGCCCAGCCCCGCGCCCACCGCGACGTCGATCCCGTTGCCGACGCCGATCCCGATCCCGCTCCCCAACCGCGTGCGCAGCGTGGACACCCGGCTCGCCTCCCTCGTGCAGCGCGACCAGCCTCCGGGTCCGCCGACGGACGGCATCGCGCCGGACCTCGGCCAGGTCGACGAGTTCCTCGACCTGACCGCGAGGCGCAGCGAGGTGCCGACCCGGCTCGAGGCGGCGCGCGCGGCCGTGGTGGCCGCGGACCAGACCATCGCCAGTCTCGTCGAGCAGGTGAGCGCCGCGGCCACGGTGGCCGCCAACGCCCAGACCGAGGCGAGGTTCCGCCAGGGCGCCGTGGAGGACGTCGCCCGCGACCTCTACCAGCAGGGCGACGGCGGCCTCGGGGCGATCGCGACGCTGCTCAGCCCCGGACCCGGCGGGCTCATCGGTCGCCTCAACAACATCGACCTGCTCACGAGCGCCGCCGACGCCGCCGTGGTCGACGCCATCTCGGCCAAGGCCGACGTCGCGATGGCGCGGGCCCGCAAGGTGTCCCTGGACCTCGCCCTGACGCAGGCCCAGGCCGTGCGCCGGACCACGGGCGTCACGGCCGAGGCGGCTCGGGTCGAGCTCGCCGAGATCGACGCCCGACTCCGCGCGCTCGCGCTCGTCCCGCCGCAGGCCGCGATCGGACCCGACGGCTGCCCGACCGCCGACGTCGCCGGGACGCTGCGCGAGGGGGCCGAGTTGGTGGGCGCCGCGGCGCTGTGCCGCTCTGCCATCGCCCAGGCCGCGACGCCGCAGGCCGCTCTCGCGATCAAGTGGGCGTTCGCGCGGCTCGGCGCCGCCTACGCGTGCAAGGGCGTCGGTCGGCTGCTGCCGTACCGCGCCGACTGCTCGTCCTTCGTCGCGCGCGCGTTCCACGAGGGCGCGGGGCTCGACACGGCGGGTGCGGGCTGGGCCCCCTCGACCCGCAACATGGTGCCGTGGGACGGCGTCGCGCTGGACCCGCACTACGCCTACGTCGAGCCCGTGGCGCTCCGCCCCGGCGACCTGGTCACCTACGACACCTGCCCGCAGGGCGGCTGCCCCTACAAGCACGTGGTGATGTACCTCGGCTCGAACGACGGCGGCACCACGCACTGGATGGCCCACACCAACTCCTGCGGCGACGTCGCGAAGGTCGAGCGCTTCTGGGGCTTCCCGACGACCGGCTCGCACCTCTTCCTCGTCGCACGCCGGGTCTTGGCCCTGCCCGGAGAGCGCCTCCTCCCCGCCCCCACCGCCACCCCGGTAGCTGCCCCCTCACCTTCCCGGTGACTGCGCCCGCGGAACCCTGGCCGTGGCAGCCTGCTCTGCATGACCGGACTCAGCACGCGTGCCTACGCCGAGGCGCTCGACGCCGACGACCCGCTGGCCGCGTACCGCCTGCGCTTCGAGATCCCCGACGACGACGTCGTCTATCTCGACGGGAACTCCCTCGGTCGACTCCCGGCGGGTACGAGCGACCGCATCTCCACGGTGGTGCACGAGGAGTGGGGTGACCGCCTCATCCGCTCGTGGAGCGAGGGCTGGATGGACCTCCCCGTCGAGGTGGGCGACCGGCTCGGCGCAGCGCTGCTCGGCGCGAACGCGGGCGAGACGCTCGTGACCGACAACGTGACGGTCAACGCGTTCAAGGTTCTCGAGGCCGCGATGTCGTTGCGCCCCGGGCGATCCACGATCGTCGCGCACCGGGGTGAGTTCCCCACGGATCGCTACGTCGCCACCGAGGTCGCCGCCCGGCACGGCGGCTCGGTGCGGTGGCTCGGGCCGCTCGATCCCGCTGCGCCCTTCCCGATCGACGCCGTGACCCCGGGCGACGTGGCCGGTGCCGTGCACGACGACGTGGCCGTCGTCCTGCTCTCCGTCGTCGACTACCGCTCCGCCGCGATCGCGGACGTCGTGGGCATCACGCGTGCCGTGCACGATGCCGGCGCGCTCATGGTGTGGGACTGCTCGCACGCCGTCGGATCGATCCCGCTCGACCTTCCCGGCTCCGGCGCGGACTTCGCTGTCGGGTGCTCGTACAAGTACCTCAACGGCGGACCCGGCGCTCCCGCGTGGATCTGGGCGGCCCCCGAGCACCACGCGACGATGCGCACGCCCATCCCGGGCTGGATGGGTCATGCCGACGTGTTCGCCATGACGGGTGACTACCAGCCGGCCGCGGGGGTGCGCCGGTTCATGACCGGCACGCCGTCCGCCGTCGCCCTCGCGGCGGTGGACGCCGGCATCCGACTGCTCGGCCAGGCGGGCATGGACGCGGTCCGCACGAAGTCGGTCGCCCTCACGTCGTACGCCGTAGAGCTCACCGACTCATGGCTCGCCGACCTCGGCGTCACCCTCGCCTCACCGCGCGACCCGGCCCGCCGCGGCTCCCACATCACGCTGCGCCACGCCGACGCGGAGGCGCTGACGCAGGCCCTCACCGACCGCGGGGTCATCCCCGACTTCCGCCAGCCCGACGGGATCCGCCTCGGTCTCGCGCCGATGACCACGCGCTTCACGGACGTGCACGACGGCATCGCCTCGTTGCGCGCACTGATCGAGGCGCTCACCGGCGACGTGTGAGCCATCTCACCGCGTCAGCGGACGATCGACCGAGCGTGTCCCCGCTGACCGCGAAACCCCCGTACGGTCGAGGGCATGACCGATGTCTTCGACGTGGTCGTCGTCGCGAACCGCCTCCCTGTGTCGGCGGAGCTGCAGGACGACGGCAGCACGACCTGGACCCGATCACCCGGCGGGCTCGTCAGCGCGCTCGAGCCACTGCTGCGCAGTGACGGCTCGGTGTGGGTGGGCTGGTCAGGCCGTTTCGCGCCCGACCCCGATACCGCCGACGCCGAGCCGCTCTCGCCCATCCCGGACGGCGCGGGCGCCTGTGCGCTGAGCGAGGTCGCCCTGTCCGAGGACGAGGTGATCGGCTACTACGAGGGCTTCAGCAACAGCACGATCTGGCCGCTCTACCACGACGCGATCGCGACGCCGGTCTACCACCGGCACCACTGGGAGCCCTACGTCGAGGTGAACCGGCGCTTCGCCGAGCGGGTGGCCGAGCTCGCCGCCGAGGGCGCCACCGTGTGGATCCACGACTACCAGCTGCAGCTCGTGCCGTGGTTCCTGCGGGAGAGCCGGCCCGACGTACGCATCGGGTTCTTCCTGCACATCCCCTTCCCCCCGGCCGAGCTGTTCCTCCAGCTGCCCTGGCGGCGCGAGATCGTCCAGGGTCTGCTGGGTGCGGACCTGGTCGGCTTCCACACGCCCGGCGGCGCGGCGAACTTCCTGGCGCTCACCCACCGGCTGTTCGACTTCGACCCGGATGAGTCGGGGGTCGAGGTCGACGACCCGTCGCGCCCCAGCGGTCGCCGTCGCGTCGCCGTCGGTGCCTTCCCGATCTCGATCGACACACGGGAGTACGACGCGATCGCGCGCACTGCCGAGGTGCAGGAAGCCGCGATCGACATCCGCCGCCGCCTCGGCGACCCGAAGTTCGTGATCCTCGGCGTCGACCGCCTGGACTACACCAAGGGGATCGACGTCCGGCTCAAGGCGTTCTCCGAGCTGCTTGCCGACGGATCGATCGAGCCCGGCGACGCCGTGTTCGTGCAGATCGCCACACCGAGCCGCGAGAACGTCGAGGACTACCAACGCCTCCGCGACGAGATCGAGCTCATGATCGGCCGAGCCATGGGCGATCACGGCGACATCGGCGCGCCACCCATCCAGTACCTGCACCAGCCGTTCGACCGCGAGTCGCTCGTCGCGTTCTACGTCGCGGCCGACGTCATGCTCGTCACGCCGTACCGCGACGGGATGAACCTGGTGTGCAAGGAGTTCGTGGCCTCGCGCTACCGCGAGGACGGCGCGCTGGTGCTGTCCGAGTTCGCCGGCGCGTCCGTCGAGCTGACGCAGAGCTTCCTGGTGAACCCGTACGACGCCGACGGGGTGAAGCGCGCGATCCTCGCCGCGATGCACACGCACCCCGACGAGCTGCGCAAGCGGATGCGCGCCATGCGCACGCACATCGCGGAGCACGACGTGGCGTCGTGGGCGCAGGGCTACCTCGCCGCGCTCGACGCGGCCGCGGAACAGCGGCAGTGATCGACCACCCGCTCACCACCGAGCTCCGGTCCGCGCTGCGTCACGCCGCGCAGGCCGCGCACCTGCTCGTCGCGAGCGACTTCGACGGGACGCTGTCGCCGATCGTCGAGGACCCGTCGGCGGCCGCGGCGGCGCCCGCCGCCCTGGCCGCGCTCCATGTGCTCACCGACCTGCGGGAGACCTCCGTGGCCGTGGTGTCCGGGCGATCCCTGGGCGATCTCGTGGAGCGCTGCCACCTGCCGGCGAGCGTGCACCTCGTCGGCAGCCACGGTGCGGAGGTCGGAGGCGACGCCGTCGCGGGCCTCGATCCGGTCCAGGCGGAGCTCAGGGCCACGGTGCTCGACGCCGTGCACGGCATCGCGGCCGACGTCGCCGGCGTGCTGCTGGAGCCGAAGCCCGGCGGGGTGGCGGTGCACGTTCGGCAGGCGTCGCGACCTGACGCGACCCGGGTGCTCGACGCCGTACGCCGCGGTCCGGCGTCGCTCCCGGGGGTGCACGCGCTCCCCGGCAAGGAGGTCCTCGAGCTCTCGGTCCGCGATGCGAGCAAGGGCGAGGCGATCGACACCCTGCGCCGTCGTACCGGCGCGGGTTCGGTCGTGTTCCTCGGCGACGACGTCACCGACGAGACCGTGTTCACCCGCCTCACGACCGTCGACGTCGGGATCAAGGTCGGCGAGGGCACGACGGCGGCGCGACACCGCGTGCGGAGCGTGGACGACGTGGCCGTCCTCCTCGCCCACCTCGCGGCCGAGCGCGCACGCTGGCTCCACGCCCTGTAGCGGCGCCGCGCGGCCATTCCCGACCCCGGGCACCACCGGGTCGAGCTCCGCCGAGTACCGGCCCGCCGGCGCTCATGATCGCGAGTTGCGGACGGATTCGTGCAGGTGAACTCCCTTGATCATCCCTAAGGGGACAGAACGGCGAGGTGGGGAAGGGCTGCCGCGGGAGGGTGGAAGCGGTTACGCTCTGCTCGCCGGGCAGCCGCCTGGCGTCCCTGTCACAACGGATCGTCCGGCACGTTCCTGCCGGTGAAGGGTTGACTCTGCCATGGCATCAGTCACGTTCGACAAGGCCTCCCGGATCTACCCGGGATCGACCACGCCCGCCGTCGACGCACTCGACCTCGAGATCCAGGACGGCGAGTTCCTCGTCCTCGTCGGGCCGTCGGGCTGCGGCAAGTCCACGAGCCTGCGCATGCTGGCCGGTCTCGAGGACGTCGACAAGGGAGCGATCCGCATCGGTGAGCGCGACGTCACCATGCTCCCGCCCAAGGACCGCGACATCGCGATGGTCTTCCAGAACTACGCGCTCTACCCGCACATGACGGTCGGCGAGAACATGGGCTTCGCCCTCAAGATCGCCGGGGTCAGCAAGGACGAGATCACCACGCGCGTCGCCGAGGCGGCCAAGATCCTCGACCTGGCGCCCTACCTCGACCGCAAGCCGAAGGCCCTCTCGGGCGGCCAGCGTCAGCGCGTCGCCATGGGGCGCGCGATCGTGCGCAACCCGCAGGTCTTCCTCATGGACGAGCCGCTGTCGAACCTCGACGCCAAGCTCCGCGTGCAGACCCGCACGCAGATCGCGTCGCTGCAGCGCCGGCTCGGCGTCACGACCGTCTACGTCACCCACGACCAGATCGAGGCCATGACGATGGGCGACCGCGTCGCGGTGCTCAAGGACGGTCTCCTCCAGCAGTGCGGCTCGCCGCGCGAGCTCTACGACCACCCGGCCAACGTCTTCGTCGCCGGCTTCATCGGCTCGCCGGCGATGAACCTGATCACCATCCCGCTGGCCGAGGGCGGCGCCAAGATGGGCGGCCGGGTCGGCGGCGAGCGGCTCGTCCCGCTGCCGGCGAACGTCGTGACCCAGGCCGGCGCCGGTGGCTCCACCCAGATCGTGCTCGGCTTCCGCCCCGAGGACCTGCGGATCACGACGCCCGAGGAGGGCTGGCCGATCGAGGTCGACGTCGTGGAGAGCCTCGGCGCCGATGCCTACGTCTATGGCCACGTCGACCTGCTCGACGGCGCGCAGCGCGACATCATCCTGCGCACCGACGGCCGCGTCCCGCCGGCCAAGGGCGAGACCGTGTTCGTCGGCATCATCGCGGACCACCAGCACACGTTCCACGCCGGCACCGGCGAGCGCATCTCCGCCTGACCGGATCGGGGGAGGTGGCTGTCGAGCGCGGCAGCCACCTCCCCCGTCGGCTCTCGACCTGAGGATTCCGATGGGCCTGCGAGTCACTGCGGCAGCGGGTGAGCACGACCTCCTGTTCCTCCCGTGGGACACGTCCCTCGAGGACTGGCCCGAGTCGACCCTCGTCGCGCTCCCCCGCGGCATCTCGCGCCACATCGTGCGGTTCGTACGACTCTCCGGCGTCGTCTACGCCGTCAAGGAGACCGTCGAGCCGATCGCCCAGCGCGAGTACGACCTGCTCTTCGAGCTCGGTCGCCGCGACGTCCCGTGCGTCGATCCCGTGGGCATCGTGGCCGGTCGCCTCGACGCCGCACGGCGACGACCTGCCCGCGGCGATCATCACCCGGCACCTGCAGTTCTCGCTGCCCTACCGCGCGCTGTTCTCCACGACGCTGCGCCCCGACACCGCGAACCGCCTCCTCGACGCCCTCGCCGTGCTCATGGTGCGGCTGCACCTCGCCGGCTTCTCCTGGGGCGACTGCTCGCTGTCGAACACCCTGTTCCGACGCGACGCCGGTGCGTTCGCGGCCTACCTCGTCGACGCCGAGACCGGCGAGATGCACGACACGCTCACCGACGGCCAGCGGCAGTACGACCTCGATGACCGCGGAGACCAACGTCGGCGGCGAGCTGCTCGACGTCGAGGCGTCCGGGCGGCTGCACCCGAGCATCGACCCCATCGTCGACCTCGCGCCAGGTACGCAGAGCGCTACGAGACGCTGTGGCACGAGGTCACCGCACCGGTCGTCGATCGGCGTCGGCGACCGGTACCGCGCTCGATGCGCGAGTCCGCCGCCTCAACGACCTCGGCTTCGACGTCGCCGAGCTCTCCGTCGTCGCCGAGCACGGTGGCTCCACGATCCGGGTGACGCCGAAGGTCGTCGACGTCGGGCACCACTCCCGGCGCCTGCTGCGGCTCACCGGGCTCGACGTCGAGGAGAACCAGGCCCGACGCCTGCTCAACGACCTCGACGCCTTCGCGTGCAGTTCGGCTCCCGCCGGAGGACGAGGAGCTCGCCGCGCACCGCTGGGTCTCCGAGGTCTTCGAGCTCGTGACGGGGCTGGTCCCCACCGAGCTGCGCGGCAAGCTCGAGCCCGCCGCAGATGTTCCACGAGGTGCTCGAGCACCGGTGGTTCATGTCGGAGCGGATGAGCCGCAACGTGCCCCTCACCGAGGCGGCGCAGGACTACGTCGCCACCGTCCTGACCGAGAAGCCCGACGAGAAGGCGGTTCTCGGGCAGCGGCTCGGCGCGCCGAGCGACACCCCTGGACTGCGGTTCGAGGACACCGCCGAGATGGACCTGAGCGAGCTGACGTGACCCGCTCCCGCTGCCGCGCCGGGTCGCGCACCGGAGGGACGCCGTGACCGTCGTCGACCCCGCTCAGCTCCTCGCGCTGACCGATCCGGACCTGCAGCGGACCCTCGTGTCCCTGCTCGTGATCACTGCCGTCGCGGCGATCGTGCCGTTGATCGTCGGGCTGCTGCGGCTCCGCATCGCGGAGGTGGTGCTCCTGCTCGGGTTCGGCGTGCTCGTCGGGCCACAGGTCCTCGGGTGGGTCGAGATCAACGAGTCGATCGACACGTTCAACGAGCTCGGCCTCGGGATGCTCTTCTTCCTCGCCGGCTTCGAGCTCGAGCAGCGGGCGGTCACCGGGGAGTCGGGGCGGCTCGCGATCACGGGCTGGGTCACCTCGCTCGTGCTCGCCTGCATCATCGTGGCGGGGCTCTGGGCCACCGACGTCGTCAGCGACTTCCTCGGCGTCGCCATCGCGCTGACCAGCACCGCGCTCGGCACGCTGCTCCCGGTGATCCGGGACCGAGGGATGCTCGAGACGAAGTTCGGCACGTTGTTCATGGGAGCCGGCGCCGCCGGAGAGTTCGGCCCCATCCTCGCCATCACCCTGCTCCTCGGGTCGAAGTCGGTCGGGCTCACGCTCGTCATGCTGGTGATCTTCGCCGTCGTCGCCGTGCTGCTGTACTTCACGCCTGGTCGGCTGGCGACGGAGCGGCTCGTCGAGGTGGTGAACCGCGGGCACTCGACGAGCTCGCAGACCGCAGTGCGCTGGACCGTCGTCCTGCTGCTCACCCTGCTGGTCCTGTCGTCGGAGTTCGGGCTCGACGCCGTGCTCGGCGCCTTCATCGCCGGGGTCATCCTGCGCCGCTACTCACCGCCGAGCGAGGCCAACAAGCTGCTGCCCAAGATCGAGGCGATCGGTTTCGGCTTCTTCATCCCGCTGTTCTTCATCGTCAGCGGGGCCAACCTCGACATCGACTCGATCGTCGAGAATCCCTGGCGCCTGCTGCTCTTCTTCGTCCTGCATGCTCCTCGTCCGCGGGGTCCCGCAGTACGTCCTGTACCGCCACGCGTTCCCCGACACCCGCGAGCGCTGGCAGTTCGCGCTCTACGTCGCGACCGCACTGCCGATCCTCGTCGCCATCACCGGCATCGAGGTCGACAACGGCATCATGCGCCCCGAGAACGCGGCGGCCATCGTCGGCGCCGGTGCCCTCTCGATCCTCGTCTTCCCCCTCCTCGGCGACCGCATCAACAAAGCAGCCACCACCCGCCGCGAAGCAGCAGAACCCGAGACCACAGCCCACGACTGAACCTCTTCGCCTCCAAGAGCCGCCCATCCGGGCGGCTCGTCGGCGCCGGCTCCGCGTCGGGGCGGGGTCGCCGCCTCCGGCGTCGACCGGACGGTGTCCTCGCGCCGCCTACGGCGGCACTCGTCCGCCGTCGCCCCTCCGTGCTTCGCCGTAGGGCATCGCCTTCCCTCGCGCGCTCGATGAAGGCTGGGAGCGTGCTCGAGCACGGCCATCGCCTCAGCCAGCCGCCTCGTAGGACAGCTCGTGGATTCGGGGGAAGCTGAGGCCGGCACGTGAGCAGATCCGCTGAACTACAGGGAAGCGGGAGGGGCGCCCGAGGGCGGCTCTTGGAGGCGGATCAGCGAGCGCGCCTTCGGGCACGGCTGACTGCGTACAGGGTGATGCCCGCGGCGATGCCCGCGTTCAGGGACTCGGTGTCGGCCGTCATCGGGATGCCGACGGTCAGGTCGCACGTGGCGGCGACGAGGCGACCCAGGCCCTCGCCCTCGCTGCCGACCACGACCACCACCGGACCGGCGGCGAGGTCGTCGTCGACGTCGTCGAGGGACGTGCCGCCGGCCGCCAGCCCGAGGATCATGCAGCCGGCCTCGGCGTACGCCTGGAGGGAGCGCGTGAGGTTCGTGCAGCGCGCCACCGGCACGCGCGCGGCGGCACCGGCCGACGTCTTCCACGCGGACGCGGTCATGCCGGCCGAGCGTCGCTCCGGGATGAGCACGCCGTGGGCTCCGAAGGCAGCCGCCGAGCGCACGATCGCGCCCAGGTTGCGCGGGTCGGTGATGTCGTCGAGAGCCACGATGAGCGGCGCCTCGCCGACCTCGCGGGCGAACTCGAGGAGGTCCTCCGGCTCGGCGTAGTTGTAGGCCGGGACCGCGAGGGCGAGGCCCTGGTGCACGGCGGCGGCGGTCATCTTGTCGAGCTCCCCGCGGGAGGTCTCGAGCATGGGGATGCGCGCCTCGGACGCCAGCGTGAACGACTCGCGGACGCGATCGTCGGTCTCGAGGAACTGCTGCACGTAGAGGGTGGTCCCCGGGACCTCGGCCCGCAGTGCCTCGACGACCGCGTTGCGCCCGATGACGAGCTCGCTGCCGTCCTTGCGACCGCGGATCGTCGTACCGCCGCGCGCGCCCGACCGGGGGCGGGCGCCTTGCGAGCCTCGGCCTCGGCCTTCTTCTCCACCGATCGCGCCTTGCGGGCGGCCGGGTGCTTCGTGCGCTCGGTCGCCTTGGGGGTGGAACCGCGCGGCTCGAGGCCACGACGGCGCTGACCGCCGGAACCGACGGTCTGCCCCTTCTTCGTGCCTTCCTTGCGCATCGCGCCCTTGCGCTGCGAGTTCCCGGCCATCAGTCGTCCTTCTCCGTCTCGAGCGACCACCGTGAACCGCCGGCGGTGTCGTCGACGACGATGCCCGCCGCCTTGAGCTGGTCGCGGATCGCGTCGGCAGCAGCCCAGTCCTTGTCGGCCCGCGCGGCCGCGCGCGCCGCCAGGAGTCCGGCGACCAGGTGGTCGACGGCGTTGCGCAGCCGGTCGTCGTCACCCGACGCCGAGATCCACGAGTCGGCGTAGGGGTTGATCCCCAGCACCTCGAGCATCGCGACGACGGCCGCGCGACTCCGGCGTACGGCCTCGAGCTCGCCGGCCGCGAGCGCTGCGTTGCCCTCGCGCACGGTGTCGTGCACGACCGCAAGTGCTTGCGGCACACCGAGATCGTCGTCCATCGCCGCGTCGAAGGCAGCCGGCCGCGACGCGGGTTCGACGGCGATGTCAGTGATCCCGAGCGCCTCGCCCGCACGCTCGAGGAAGCCCTCGACGCGCCGGAAGCCCACCGCGTTCTCCTCGAGCGCCTCGAACGGAGAACTCGATCATCGAGCGGTAGTGCGCGGAGACGAGGTAGTAGCGCAGCTCGATCGGCCGGACCCGGTGCACGACCTCCTTCACGAGCAGGGAGTTGCCGAGCGACTTGCTCATCTTCTCGCCGCTCGTCGTGACCCACGCGTTGTGCAGCCAGTACTGCGCGAACGGTTGCCCCAGCGACTTCGACTGGGCGATCTCGTTCTCGTGGTGCGGGAAGATCAGGTCGAGCCCGCCGCCGTGGATGTCGAACGCTTCGCCGAGGTACTTGTGCGCCATCGCCGAGCACTCGAGGTGCCAGCCCGGACGCCCGCGCCCCCACGGAGTCGCCCACGAGGGCTCGCCCGCCTTGGCCGACTTCCACAGCGCGAAGTCGCGGGGGTCCCGCTTGCGCGTATCGCCGGCGGAGTCGCCCGCCGCCAGCATCTCGTCCGGCCGTTGACCGGACAGGGCGCCGTACTCGGGGAACGAGCGCACGTCGAAGTACACGTCGCCGTCGACGGCGTAGGCGTGCCCCGCCTCGATGAGCGCGTGCATCAGCTCGATCATCTCCGGCACGTGACCGGTGGCGCGCGGCTCGATCGTGGGCCGCGTGCAGCCGAGGACGTCGTAGGCCCAGCCGAACTCGCGCTCGAACTGCGTCGCGACCGACCACCACGGGCGGCCCTCGTCCGCACCCTTGGCGATGATCTTGTCGTCGATGTCGGTGACGTTGCGGCAGAACGTGACGTCGTAGCCGGACGCGCGCAGCCACCGTCCGAGCACGTCGAAGTTCACCCCGGAGCGGATGTGCCCGACGTGCGGTGCGGCCTGGACGGTGGCCCCGCACAGGTAGAGCGACGCACGTCCCGGCTCGAGCGGGACGAAGTCGCGTACCGCTCTCGTGGCGGTGTCGTGGAGGCGAAGGCTCACGGGCGCAAGCCTATCGGCGTCCCGAGCCGTCCCCGTACGCGTCGGACGGTCACCGCGGTCGTCGTGCGGACGCGGGCGCGTCAGCAGGATCTGTGTCACCGCGAGATCAGTAGTCGACGACCTTCGTGGGCGTGAGGCGCACGACGACGCGCACGTTGTCGGTGCCGTCGTCCGCGGCGTAGCGGTCCACCTGACGGTACTTCCGCGCGTGCTCGTCGATGAGCTCGCGACCACCCTCGGTCGTCATGCTCGCCGTGCCGCGGACCTCGACGTAGCGGTACGGGTCGTCCGGATACATCGCGAGCACGGTCAGACGCGGGTCGCGCAGCAGGTTGAGGTGCTTGCGCCGGCCCTGCACGGTCGAGATCAGCACGTCGTCGCCGTCGCGCGACGCCCAGACGACGGAGAGCTGCGGCTGCCCGTCCGGGTTGATCGTGGCCATGGTGACGTACACGGGGAGGTCGAACAGCGCCTTCGCGCCGTCGCTCAGGGATGCGCTCATGCCACCGATCCTGCCGCACGGGCGCGGCACCGCAATCCGGCGACGCGACGGTCTTCCCGCTCCAAGATCACGAGTTGCGGACAGAAGCGTGCAGCCCAACTTCCTTGATCGTCCCTATGGGGAGGAAAGCGCAGAGGGGCGATGGGCGCGGGGACGGCTGCGGGGGTCAGTGGACGAGGGCGGTGGCGATCGCGGCGAGGCCCTCGCCGCGGCCGGTGAGGCCGAGTCCGTCGGTGGTCGTCGCCGAGACGGAGACCGGGGCGCCCACCACGGCGGCGAGCGCGTCCTGCGCCTCGATCCGCCGCGGGCCGACCTTGGGGCTGTTGCCGATCACCTGGACGCTCACGTTCCCCACCGCGAACCCCGCTTCCGTCACCAGCCGGACGACCTCGCCGAGGAGCGCGGCTCCGGAAGCGCCCGCCCACTCGGGTCGGTCCGTGCCGAAGACGGACCCGAGGTCACCGAGCCCGGCCGCGGCGAGCAGCGCGTCGCAGATGGCGTGCGCGGCGACGTCGCCGTCGGAATGCCCGGCGACGCCGGTCTCGCCCGGCCACTCGAGGCAGGCGAGCCAGAGCGCCCGGCCGTCCTCGAAGGGATGGACGTCGACGCCGATGCCGACGCGCGGCAGGCGGTCAGCGGACGACACCGGCGGGACGTCGGCCGGCGGGAGGCGGTCAGAGGACGACACCGGCGGCCCGTCGTCGGGCGAGCACGGCCTCGGCCAGCACGAGATCGATCGGTCGCGTCACCTTGAAGGCCTCCTCGTCACCCGGGACGACGACGACCTTGCCACCGAGCGCCTCCACGAGGCCGGCGTCGTCGGTGGCCGGCGCGTCGGGGTCGGCGGCCGCGTGGGCCTCGGTGAGCGTGCTCCGGCGGAAGCCCTGCGGGGTCTGGATCGCGCGCAGCACCGAGCGGTCGAGCGTGGCGCTGACGACGTCGGCGGCGTCGACCGACTTGATCGTGTCGGCGACCGGGAGGGCCGGGACGACGGCGTCGGCACCACCCCTGACCGCCGCGGTGACGGCGTCGACGAGCGAGGTGGGGACGAGAGGGCGGGCCGCGTCGTGCACGAGCACGACGTCGACGTCGTCGGGGAGGGCCACGAGGGCACGCGCCACCGACTCCTGGCGGGTGTCGCCACCGGCGACCACCATGGCGGCCGCGCGGCCCGGCGCGGAGTCGAGCAGCCCGTGCTCGGCGAGCAGCGCCTGGACCTGGTCGACGCCGTCCTCGGGCGCGGCGACCACGACGAGCCCGACCGAGCGGGCCGAGGCGAGCGCCTGCACCGCGTGCACGAGCATGGGTACGCCGCCGAGCAGCCGCAGCGCCTTGGGGGCGCCGGGGCCGAGGCGTTCACCTCGCCCGGCGGCCGGGACGACGACGGCCGTTCGGCTCACCGACCAGCACCCACCGCATGGATGGGCTTCGCGAAGACGAGGCGGCCGTTGGCGGTGGTGAGCACGCTCGTGACGATGACGCGGACGTCCTCGCCGACGCGGTCGCGCGCCGACTCGGTGACGACCATCGTGCCGTCGTCCAGGTAGCCGACGGCCTGGCCGTGCTCCTTGCCTGCCTTGAGCAGGTGGAGGTCGACCTCGTCGCCGACGACGACCAGCGGGCGCAGCGCGAGGGCGAGGCCGTGCAGGTTGAGCACCTTCACGCCCGCGATCGACGCGGCCTTCGCGAGGTTGGTGTCGAAGGTGAGCAGGGCGCAGTTGCGGTCGATGGCCATCCGGACAAGCTTGGCGTCGACGTCGGTGACCGCCATCGCGTCGTCGGGCACGGTGAGCAGCTCGACGCCGTGCTCCCGACGCAGCGACTCCAGCACGTCGAGGCCGCGTCGGCCCTTGGCGCGACGCAGGTCGTCGGAGCTGTCAGCCATCGCCTGCAGCTCGTCGAGCACCGGCTGCGGCACGAGGAACCGGCCGTGCAGGAACCCGGACCGGACGACGTCGAGAACGCGACCGTCGATCGCGACTGATGTGTCGACCAGGCGCGGGAGCGAGGCCGGAGCGGGGTTGCGCGGCGCGAGGCCGGCGCGGGTGCCGACGGCGCCGAGGACGGCGTCACGGCGGGACCGACCCACGCGGAAGCCGAACAGGGCGCCCACCAGCACGATGAAGATGAAGACAGGGATGGCGATGATCGGCGGCGAGATGAGGAACAGCGGCCAGGTGACGATCGAGGTGAACACGGCGCCGAGCACCGCGCCGAAGCCACCGGCGACCGCCTGCTCCGCGGAGAGGCCCTCGAGCGCGCGCTCTCCACGGTCGAGGGTGCGCATGGTGAGCCGCGCGAGCACGCCGCCGACGACGTAGCCGGCCATCGAACCGAGGATCGCGCCGAGCCAGAGCCCGGAGAACGGACCGAGCACGGGGCTGCCCGTGCTCGTGCTGATCCGGCTGGCGATCTCGTAGCCGATCCCACCACCGAGCAGGACGACCGCGAGACGGAGCGCCTCGACCGCCATGCTCGGCACGCGCGACAGATGCAGGCGCATGCTCGTACCTCCCTAGGAGGACGGTCGGGCCGGCGTCACGACGCGGCCGCGCCGATCAGGAGGCGAGCACCTCGTCGAGGATCGCCTCTGCCTTGTCCTCGTTGGTGTTCTCGGCAAGTGCGAGCTCCGACACAAGGATTTGGCGCGCCTTTGCCAGCATGCGCTTCTCGCCTGCGGACAGGCCACGCTCACGCTCGCGACGCCACAGGTCACGCACGACCTCGGCGACCTTGATGACGTCGCCGCTGGCGAGCTTCTCGAGGTTGGCCTTGTAGCGGCGCGACCAGTTCGTGGGCTCTTCGGTGTAGGGCTGGCGCAGCACGTCGAAGACGCGGTCCAAACCCTCCTGGTTGACGACGTCGCGAACGCCCACGAGATCGACGTTCTCCGAAGGAACCCGCACCGTCAGATCGCCTTGAGCCACGCGCAGGACCAGATAGTCCTTCTCGACGCCCTTGATCGTCCGCTTTTCGATGGCTTCGATGGTTGCCGCACCGTGGTGCGGGTAGACAACCGTGTCGCCGACCGAGAACGTCATCGTCATAGGTGGGGTACCCCTTTCCAGGTCCCACGAGTTTACCACGCCGTGGAGACCCCTCGACGACCGTTGTCGCAGGTCAGACGGCAGATCGCGCTCCCACACACCGTCTGACCTGCACGTTCACCCAAGCCTTGGGGATGCCGCGGTCCGCGGGGACCCATGCCCTAGGCTGAACGCGCCTGATCCAGCCCGGCCCACCTGGAGCGAATCCGTGCCCCGCATCGCCCGTCGCACGTCCGTGCGCGTCGCCGCCGCCGCTCTCGCCGTCGTCTGCCTCCCGGCACTCGCCGGCTGCGCCATCGGCTCCTCCGCCGCCACCGGCCTGCAGCTCGCCTCGGGCAACGGCGCCAACGCCGACGCCGGTGCGCTGCGGGTCCGCGATCTCACGATCGTCCAGGGCAAGGACGGCACCCCCACCGGCACGTTCATCGGCACCGTGGTCAACACCGGCGGCACGCCGGACGCGCTCGTCGGCGTCCGCATCGTCGACCCGCCCGCAGGTCAGGTGCTCATCACCGGCACCCAGGCCAGCGGGGGTCGGCTGCCCTTCCCGGCAGCGTCGTCCACCCGCATCGGCTACAACAGCGACGACCACATCGACGTCGCCGGGCTCGCCGTCGGCCCCACCCAGTTCGTGACGGTGGAGCTCCAGTTCGAGTCCGCCGGCCGGGTCCAGCTGCAGGTCATGGCTGTGCCGCCGACCGGGATCTACGAGGGCATCGGCCCGCTCTCGGCCTCCTGAGCTCGCTCGGCTGCCACGCCGCCCGCGCAACCCGCTCGCAGCGGGGGCCGCCCACGAACGCCTGTGCCGGCTCCGGGGCTGCTACGCCTCGAACTTGTAGCCCAGCCCACGCACGGTCACGAGGTGCACCGGCGCGGCCGGGTCGGCCTCGATCTTGGCGCGCAGCCGCTTGACGTGGACGTCGAGGGTCTTGCCGTCGCCGACGTAGTCCGAGCCCCAGACACGGTCGATGAGCATCCCGCGGGTCAGGACGCGGCCCGAGTTGCGCAGGAGGAGCTCGAGGAGCTCGAACTCCTTGAGCGGCAGCGACACGGGGGCGCCGCCGACGGAGACCACGTGACGCTCGACGTCCATCCGCACCGGACCGGCCTCGAGCACGGCCGGAAGGAGCTCCTCCGGCTCGCCGATGCGGCGGAGCACGGCACGGATCCGGGCCACGAGCTCGCGGGAGGAGAACGGCTTCGTGACGTAGTCGTCGGCACCGAGCTCGAGGCCGACGATCTTGTCGACCTCACCGTCCTTGGCCGTGACCATGATGATCGGGACGCTGGAGCGCTGCCGGAGCGTGCGGCAGACCTCGGTGCCGGACATCCCGGGCAGCATGAGGTCGAGCAGCACCAGGTCGGCGCCGTTCTGCTCGAACTGGGCCACGGCGTCGGTCCCGGTGGATGCGACACCCACCTCGAAGCCCTCCTTGCGGAGCATGAACGACAGGGCGTCGGAGAAGGACTCCTCGTCCTCGACGACGAGCACTCGGGTCACGGGGCGGACACTCCTTCGAGGGGGTGGGCAGCACCCACGGGGGCGAGCGGGAGCCGCAGGGTGAAGGTGGAGCCTTCGCCCTCGACCGACCAGACGGTGCACTCGCCGCCGTGGTTGACGCAGACGTGCTTGACGATGGCCAGGCCGAGGCCGGTGCCCCCGGTGATCCGCGACCGGGCCGGGTCGATGCGGTAGAAGCGTTCGAAGATGCGCGACTGCTCGCCCTCGGGGATCCCGATCCCCTGGTCCGTCACGCTGATCGACACGATGTCGGCGCTGCGGCGGACGGCCACGGCCACCCGCGTGTGTGGCGGCGAGTAGGCGATCGCGTTGGTCAGCAGGTTGCGCAGCGCCATGACCAGCTGGCCCTCGTCGCCGAGGACGGCGGCTCCGCAGTGGTCGCCGACGACGACGTCGATCTCGCGTGCGTTCGCGAGCAGCTTGGTGGCGTCGACCGCCTCGGAGACCGCGTGGTCGATCTCGACGAGCTCACCGTCCTTGAGCGGGTCGACGCTCTGCAGCCGCGAGAGGTCGACGAGGTCGCTCACGAGGTTGGACAGGCGCTGCGACTCGATCTGCATGCGGGCCGAGAAGCGCTGGACGGCGTCGGGGTCGTCGCTCGCGCTCTGGACCGCCTCGGCCAGGAGCGACAGTGCGCCTACCGGGGTCTTGAGCTCGTGCGAGACGTTGGCGACGAAGTCGCGGCGGACAGCGTCGAGGCGGTACGCCTCGGAGAGGTCCTCCACGATCACGAGCGCCGCCGTGTCGGACAGCTGGGCGACCCGGACCCGGGCGTGCAGGACGCCCTTGCCCAGCGGCGGGCGACGCAGCTCGAGGTCCTCCTCGCGGATCACGCCGTCGCGGCGCACCTGGGCGACCATCGCCAGCACCTCGGGGATCTCGACCCGGGCGCCGCGCGACGACCCCGAGGCTCGCGGACTGGACCGAGGCGCGCAGGACGACGGAGTCGGCACCCACGACGAAGGCGGCACCGGGCAGGACCGCGAGGAGTCGGCTCAGTCCTTCGGGGACGTTGGGCGAGGGCACGCCGTCGGGCTCGATCCGGCTGTCCTCGGTGCGTCTGGACGCGCCGGGTCGCGAGGGCCCAGCCACCGACGCCACCGGCCACGATGCCCGCGACTGCGGCCACCGCTGCACTCGCTGTGACGTCCACGGGGACCACGATAGGTGGCGCGCCGGAGGCGAACGACCGTCGAACGCCCCGCGAACAGATTCTTCGCCGCCTGTTCATGGCGCGACCCCCGATGTTCACCTCCGCGCCGCCGATCGTTCACCGGTGCGCTCCGGCGGGTTCCGGCTCGGGGCCTAGGCTGGGAGCCGACTTCGGGGCTGCGTGCGGGGCGGCCATCCTTGAGCCAGACAGGCGGAATCACATGCGCGAGGCCTACCACGACCAGCTCGACCGGGTCAGCGACGACCTGGTCGAGATGACCCGGCTCGTCGCCTCCGCGATGAACAAGGCCACCCAGGCCCTGCTCGACGCCGACCTGTCGCTGGCGGAGATCGTCATCGCCGGCGACGACGCGATCGACGACATCGCCAGCAAGGTCGAGGCCGACTGCTTCCAGGTGTCCGCGCGCCAGCAGCCGGTGGCGACCGACCTGCGCATCATCGTCGCGGCCCTGCGCATCTCGGCGTCGCTCGAGCGGATGGGCGACCTCGCCGCGCACATCGCGAAGTCGGCCCGCCTGCGCTACCCGGCGTCGGCGATCCCGGTGCAGCTGCGACCGACGTTCCAATCGATGGGCGCCGTGGCCCAGAACGTCGTCGCCAAGACCGGCTCGGTCATCGCGACCAAGGACGTCACGCTCGCGGCCGACATCCAGCGGACCGACGAGGAGATGGACCAGCTCCACCGCGACCTCTTCCACGCCGTGCTCTCGCCGACCTGGACCTACGGTGTCGAGGCGGCGGTCGACGTCACCCTGCTCTCGCGCTTCTACGAGCGTTTCGCCGACCACGCCGTGACGATCGCCAAGCGCGTCACCTACGTCGCGACCGGCGAGCCCTACGCCACCGTCGACCCCGCCGCCATCGTCGACAACCTCTGACCCTCCACGTCGTCCCCTGTAAGGACGATCAAGGAAGTTCAGCTGCACGACACCGTCCACAACTCGTGATCATGAGACGGCCAGGCTGACGCCGTCCGGACTGCGGTGCGCCGAGGATCACCTCGCCGCCGCGACCGCCCCCGGAGCGCGGGAACCGGCGGAATGCGCCAGACTCGGTGACCGTTCAACCTGTGGCGGGATCCGGTCGGTCCGCGCCCCCGACGGCGAGGAGGTGCGTCCGTGGCTGTCCTCCCGCTGTCCGCCGAGCCGCGCCGTCGCCGTCGCCCGTTCGACCGCATCGGCGATTCCCGCCCCAGCCCGCGACGGGTGGCGGTGCTCTCCGTCCACACCTCACCGCTCGACCAGCCCGGCACCGGCGACGCCGGCGGCATGAACGTCTACGTCACCGAGGTGGCCCGGCGGCTGGCCGAGCGCGGGGTCGAGGTCGACATCTTCACGCGCGCCACCTCCGGCGACCTGCCCCCGAGCGTGCTCATGGAACCCGGGGTCACCGTCCGCCACGTGACGGCCGGACCGTTCCAGGGGCTGGCGAAGGAGGACCTCCCCGGGCAGCTGTGCGCGGTGACGTCCGGCGTGCTGCGGGCCGAGGCGATGCGCCCCGAGGGCTGGTACGACGTGGTCCACTCGCACTACTGGCTCTCGGGCCAGGTCGGGTGGCTCGCGGCGGAGCGGTGGAACGTCCCGCTCGTCCACGCCATGCACACGATGGCCAAGGTCAAGAACCTCACCCTCGCCGAGGGCGACGCGCCCGAGCCCGACGGCCGGGTCATCGGTGAGCAGCAGGTCGTCGACGCCGCCGACCGGATCGTGGCCAACACGGCGGACGAGGCCCAGCAGCTCGTCGAGCTCTACGGAGCGGACCCGCGCGCCGTGGCCGTGGTCCACCCCGGGGTCGATCTCGATGTCTTCTCGCAGGTCGGCCGCAGCGGTGCCCGCGCCCGCGTCGGGCTCGACGCCGACAAGATCGTGCTCCTCTTCGTCGGGTCGCATCCAGCCGCTGAAGGCTCCGGACGTCCTCGTCCGCGCGCTCGCGGCGATGGTCGCGATGACCCCGTCGCTGCGCGACCGCCTGCAGGTCGTCATCTGCGGGGGACCGTCGGGCAGCGGGCTGGCGCACCCGCACGCGCTGGAGGACCTGGCGGTCGAGCTCGGCGTGCGCGAGCTGGTCCGGTTCGTGCCGCCGGTCGATCGGGCGCGCCTGGCCGACTGGTACCGCGCCGCCGACGTGTGCGTGGTGCCGTCGTACTCCGAGTCCTTCGGTCTCGTCGCGGTCGAGGCCCAGGCCTGCGGCACGCCGGTGGTGGCGGCCCGCGTCGGGGGGCTGCCCACCGCGGTGGCCGACGGCGTGAGCGGGCTGCTCGTCGACGGGCACGACCCCCGCGTGTGGGCGGACGCCCTGTGCCGCGTCGTCTCCGACCGCGAGCAGCTGGCCCGCTGGTCCGTCGGCGCTGTGGCGCACGCGGCCCGCTTCGGCTGGGGATCGACCGCCGACGCCACGCTCGACGTCTATCGCGACGCGATGGCCGATCGCGCCGTCGCCCGCCGCGTCCTGGCCGGCTCCGCGCCGTGATCCGGTCCGCGCGGCGAGACGGTGGTCACGTTGCCGCCGACGGCGACGCGTCCGTCGTCCCCGCCACCGATGGTCACCGCCGATGAGCGCGCTGGACCCCGCCTCCGTGCTGCGCGACGTTCTCGCCGGGCACGAGCTCGAGGTGGACGAGCCGACCGCCGGGCACTTCGTCGTCGTCCTTCCCGGTGAGCGCAAGCAGAAGACCACCTGCTCTCTGGTGGTCGGCGAGCACGCCCTGACCATCCAGGCGTTCGTGGCCCGCCACGTCGACGAGAACGCCGAGACCGTCTACCGCTGGCTGCTCGAGCGCAACCTCCGCATGTACGGCGTCTCGTTCGCGCTCGACCACCTCGGCGACATCTACCTCTCCGGGCGGCTGCCGCTCGACGCCATCACCCCCGACGAGGTCGACCGCGTCCTCGGCTCCGTCCTCGAGTACGCCGACGGCTCGTTCAACACGATCCTGGAGCTCGGCTTCGCCGGCGCCATCCGCCGAGAGTGGGACTGGAGAACCAGCCGAGGCGAATCGACCGCAAATCTGAGCGCGTTCCGCCATCTCCAGCCCCCGAGGCCTGAACAGCAGCACGCCTCGGCCAGAACACCGTGAGCAGGCTCCGCACCCGACGCGCGAATACGGCTGGGCCCCCGCTGGCGGCGCCAGCCGCCAGTAGGGGCGAATCGACCGCAAATCTGAGCGCGTTCCGCCATCTCCAGCCACCCGAGGCCTGAACAGCAGCACGCCTCGGCCAGAACACATCGCATCTGCCTCGTTCGCGACGCCGGAATCCGGTTGGGCCCCGCGTGCGGCGCAGCCGCCAGTAGGGGCGGGGCGGCGTCGGGAGCGTGCGATCCGGCAGGATGTGGAGCATGAGCGCCGCGCCCTACACCTTGGTCCTGCTCCGCCACGGCGAGAGCACCTGGAACGCCCTGAACCAGTTCACCGGATGGGTCGACGTCGACCTGTCGGACAAGGGCGTGGCGGAGGCGGTGCACGGCGGTGAGCTGCTCTCGGCGTCCGGGGTGCTTCCCGACGTCGTCCACACGTCGCTGCTCCGGCGCGCCATCCGCACCTCGCAGCTCGCGCTCGACGCATGCGACCGGCACTGGATCCCGGTGGTGCGCAACTGGCGGCTCAACGAGCGCCACTACGGCGCGCTGCAGGGCAAGAACAAGAAGCAGACCCTCGAGGCCTACGGCGACGAGCAGTTCATGCTCTGGCGTCGGTCCTACGACACCCCGCCGCCGCCGATCGACCCGGACGACGAGTTCTCCCAGACCCACGACCAGCGCTACGCGTGGCTGCCGCCCGAGGCTAACCCGCGGACCGAGTGCCTCAAGGACGTCGTGCACCGCCTGCTCCCCTACTGGGAGGACGTCATCGTCCCGGACCTGCGCGCCGGCAAGGTCGTGCTCGTCGCCGCCCACGGCAACTCGCTGCGCGCGCTCGTCAAGCACCTCGACGGCATCTCCGACGCCGACATCGCGCAGCTCAACATCCCCACCGGCATCCCGCTGGTCTACCGCCTCGACGCCGACCTGCACCCGACCGTGCGCGGCGGCGAGTACCTCGACCCCGCCGCCGCGGCGACCGCTGCGGCGGCAGTCGCGAACCAGGGCAAGGCCTGAACCGACCGGCAGCACCCAGCCGACGCTCGTGCCTCGCGCAGCCGCGGCGTCAGAGGTCGAGCACGTGATCGATGAAGTCGACGCCGTACCACTCGTCGGTGACGCCGAGCCGGGTCATGCCGAGCCGGTCGCAGACCGCGAGCGACCGGTCGTTGCCGGGCCGCACGACGGCGTGCAGGCGGGCGAGGCCGGCCGCGCGAGCCCGATCCACCAGTGCCCGCGCGGACTCCGTGGCGATGCCATGTCCCCAGGCCGACGGGTGCAGCGCCCAGCCGATCTCGACCGCGTCGGACTCCGCGCCGTCGCTGCGCGGGAGGGTGAGCAGGATGGCGGAGCCGCACGGCTGCAGCGCGACGCCGACCACTCCGGGCGTCTCGATCGCCCAGAAACCGAGCGGAGCGCGCGTGAGGGTCGCCCACCGCTCCGGCCGGGCACGCGCCGCGTCGAGGTCGGGGCACGGCGCCGGTTCCGCACCGAGCCACGGCCAGACCTCGTCGTGCGTGTAGACCGCGAGGATGGCTTCGGCGTCGGACACCTCCCACGCGCGCAGAACGAGCCGTTCGGTGCTGATCCGTTCCAGGGTCACCGGCCGATGATGCCGCCTCCGGCCCAGGGCCGCGAGTAACTGCCCGAAACCCCGGATTCTCGGCCCGGAACTGGGGGGCGGTCGCGTGTTACTCGAGGAACTCAGCAGTGTCTCAGCCTCGGGGCGCCACGACGGACCAGGCGACAGTGAGCTCGCCGAGCCGCCAGCGGCTCGGCCCGTCGAGCACGGCGACGCCGGAGTCGCGCAGCGCGGCAACCGTGGCGATCCACCTCTGGCGCGCGCCGAAGGCGGCGTGCGGGGACGCGCTGGCCCAGTGCCGGTCGAGCTCGCCGAGGAAGGCGTGCACCCGCTCGCCCGGGACGTTGCGATGGATGAGCGCCTTCGGCAGCCGCTCGGCGAGGTCGGAGGGTCGCGTCAGCCCCGCGAGCCGGGTCGAGAGCGTGAGCGACGCCGGTTCGCGCGCCCCCGCGCCGAGCGCGACCCACCACGCGTGCCGACCGAGCTCGTCGCACGTGCCCTCGACGAGCAGCCCACCCGGCGCCAGCCGCCGCGTCATCGTCGTCCACGCGGCCGCGACCTCGGACTCGTCGTACTGCCGCAGGACGTTGAACGCGCGCACGACCACGGCGTCGCGGCCGTCGAGCGGGACCTCGAAGCCGCCGCGCCGGAAGCTGAGCGAGGAGTCGGCGTAGGCCGCCGCGCCGCTGACGCGGGCAGGGTCGATCTCGATGCCGACGACGGTCACGTCCGGTCGCACCGAGCGAAGCCGGTCGCGCAGGTCGCGCGGCGTCCACACCTCCGCGCCGTAGCCGAGGTCGACGACGACGGGGTCGGAGGCGGCCCGCAACGCGGCAGCGCAGGAGTGCGCGATCCAGCGATCGACGCGGCGGAGCCGGTTGGGGTGCGTCGTACCGCGCGTGACGACCCCGACCGGGCGCGACGTGCGGCGGATCGGGTCGACCGGGTGCGTCGTCTGGTTCACCGCCACGCGCGGAGTCCGCCGTGGGCCGGCGCGCCGGCGGGTGGCGCGAGCGCCCCCGGCGGACCGAGCGACCGGGCCGGGCCGCCGAGCCTGTCGCGGCCCAGGACTCCAGCGGGGGCGGAGAGAGTCGGAGGGTGGAGCAGGCAGGACGGTCGGCGCGAGCTCGTCACCAGCGCGGGCCGCGCGTGACCTCGATGAGGCGACGGCGGACGCTCACGAGGTAGACGATCGCGGCGATGATCCCGGCGAGCCCGAGGATCGACAGGATGCCGAAGCCGACGGCCGGGAAGAGGATCTGGGCCGCGAGCCCGCCTCCGAGAATGCCGAGCCAGATCTGCTTGGTCTGGCTGTCGGAGGCCGGGAAGGCGTCGGCGCGGCGCCGTGCGGCGTCGATGAGCGCGACGACTCCCACGCCCAGGCAGATCCAATAGACGGCGAGGTAGACGAGCCCGGAAACCTGAATCACCAGGTGAGCATACGTAGCGCGCGGCTCCGGCACGACGTCCGGCACGGATGTGACAACCCTCGATCACAATAGTTGACGCTTCAACTTTTATCTGCGACGGTAGGGGCTACACGACGCAGGTGAGAGGACCCCACGATGACCGCGCAGGACGCCCCGACGTCGCGCATGCCCGCGCTCTACATCGGCCACGGCGCACCGCCCCTGCTCGACGACCCGCTGTGGAGCGCCGAGCTCCGCGCCTGGGCGGCCGACCTGCCGCGACCGCGCGCCATCCTCATGGTGTCGGCGCACTGGGAGTCGGCCCCGCTGGCGCTCTCGGCCACCGCCGCGGCCACTCCGCTCGTCTACGACTTCGGTGGCTTCGCCGAGCGGTTCTACCGGATGACGTACCCGACCCCGGACGCCTCGGGCCTCGCGCGCCTGGTGGCGAGCGTGCTGCCCGACGGAGACCGCGTGCACCAGCACCCGAACCGAGGCCTCGACCACGGCGCGTGGGTCCCGCTGACGATCATGTACCCGGACGCCGACATCCCGGTGCTGCAGCTGTCGCTGCCCACCCTCGACCCGCATCGCCTGCTCGCAATCGGGCGGAGCCTGCGCCCCCTGCGCGACGAGGGTGTGCTCGTGATCGGGTCCGGTTTCCTGACCCACGGCCTGCCGTTCCTGCGCGACTTCCGCATCGACGCGCCGGCGCCGGGCTGGTCGCGCGACTTCGACTCGTGGGCCGCCGAGGCGCTGTCGCGGGGCGACGTCGACACGCTCTCGGACTTCACGCGCGCGCCCGGGATGCCCTACGCGCACCCGAGCACGGAGCACCTCGCGCCGCTCTTCGTCACGCTTGGGATCGCCGAGCAGCCCGACGCGCCGCTCGGCTCGACCATCGACGGGTTCTGGATGGGCCTCGCGAAACGATCGATCCAGGTGGCCTGAGCCGGGCCGCGTGACCCGGCCCACCGACGACAGAACCCCCTGAGGCCCGCGGGCCTCAGGGGGTTCTGTGTGGTGCGGGGTCGATCAGCGACCGACGGCCTCACGGACGACGGCGACGGCCTGGTCGGCGCGGACGCGGACCTCGTGCGCGAGCGGGGTCACGGTCTCGGTGACGGCCACGCGGCGGGCGGTGGCGCGCTCGCGGACGTCGACGCGCACGGCCTTGGCGGCCTTGCGGGTCTCAGCGGTCTTCTCGGTGATGGAGGCGAGGTACGGCGCGACGAACGCGTCGGCGGCCTTGCGACCCTCGACCGTCTTCTCGGTGATGGAGGCGACGTACGGCGCGACCAGTGCGTCGGCGGCCTTGCGCGTCTCCGCGGTCTTCTCCGTGATCGAGGCGACGTACGGCGCCACGAAGGCGTCGGCGGCCTTGCGCGTCTCGGCGGTGCGCTCGGTGATCGAGGCGACGTACGGCGCGACGAACGCGTCGGCGGCCTTGCGCGTCTCGGCGGTGCGCTCGGTGATCGAGGCGACGTACGGCGCGACGAACGCGTCGGCGGCCTTGCGACCCTCGACCGTCTTCTCGGTGATGGTGGTGAGAACGGGGGTCACGACGTCCTCGACAGCCTTGGAGGCGACGACGAGCTGGCCCTCGATGCGGCTCTTGACGGCAACGATCGTGGGGGTCGCGACGGCGGCGGTCTTGGCGGACTTGGCGGCGGGCTTCGCAGTCGTGGCGGTCTTCGTGGCCGACGTCGACTTCTTGGGCGCAGCCTTCTTCGCCGCAGCCTTCTTCGCCGGGGCCTTCGTGGCGGTGGTCTTCTTCGGGGCCGCCTTCTTCGCGGGGGTGGCCTTCGTGGCGGCCGGCTTCTTCGCTGCAGGCTTGGCTGCGGCCGTGGGCATGGTCACGGGGGCGGCGACGACGGGGGTGGGGACGGTGGTGTCGGTCATGAGCTGTCCTTACTTCGGTGACGGTGCACCGGCGGTGCTGGAGCCGGTGTCGGAGGGGGTCGCGGTGGCCGCCGAGGCGGCGTTCTCGCTCTGGAATGCGGCGTAGATCTCGAGGAGCACCTGACGCTGTCGTTCATGGAGCGTGTCATCGGCAGCGATCGCATCCGTGACGGCTGCGTTACCAGCGCGTGGCTCGAGGAGCCCGGCGCGCACGTAGAGCGACTCGGCAGAGATGCGCAGGGCCGAGGCGATCTGGCCGAGGATCTCGGCGCTCGGCTTGCGGAGTCCACGCTCGACCTGCGAGAGGTAGGGGTTGGACACCCCTGCGTTCTTCGCCAGCTGGCGTAGGGACACCTCGGCGGACTGACGCTGCTCGCGGATGTACTCCCCGAGGCTGCGTACGTCGATGGTGGCCATGCATCAAGGGTGCACCCGGAGTGCTTGCTATTGCAAGCGGGGAGCAAGCGCGCGGGCCGTGACGTGCCTCACGCCGCACCCGGCTGACCCGCTCAGGCCGCCGGAGGCACCGGCACCGGGTAGAGGCGGCGGCGGAGCCAGAGGCTGACGTAGACGAGCCCCACGAGGGCGGGGACCTCGATGAGCGGGCCGACGACGCCGGCCAGCGCCTGGCCCGAGGTCACGCCCCACACGCCGATGCTCACGGCGATGGCCAGCTCGAAGTTGTTCCCCGCGGCCGTGAACGCCAGGGTGGCGGTCTTCGGGTAGCCGAGCCGGGCGCGGGCACCGAGGACGAACGAGACGCCCCACATGAGCGCGAAGTACACGAGCAGGGGGATGGCGATGCTCACGACGGCGCCCGGGTCGGACGTGATCGCCTCGCCCTGGAGCGCGAACATCACGACGATGGTGAACAGCAGGCCGTAGAGGGCGAACGGGCCGATGCGCGGCAGGAAGCGGTTCTCGTACCAGTCGCGCCCCTTCCGCCGGATCCCGATGCGGCGGGTGAGGAAGCCGGCCACCAGCGGGATGCCCAGGAAGAAGAGGACGGCCTTCGTGATCTCCGCCGTGGAGAACTGCACGTCCTGGGTCTCGAGGCCGAGCCAGCCGGGGAGGATCGTGAGGTAGAAGGTGCCGAGCAGTGCGTAGGCGAGCACCTGGAACACCGAGTTGATGGCCACGAGAAGGGCGGCCGCCTCGCCGTCGCCGCACGCGAGGTCGTTCCAGATGAGCACCATCGCGATGCAGCGGGCCAGGCCGATGACGATGAGCCCGGTGCGGAACTCCGGCTGGTCGGCCAGGAACACCCAGGCCAGGGTGAACATGAGCGCCGGTCCGATCACCCAGTTGAGCAGCAGCGAGAGCCACAGCATCCGGCGGTCGCCGGTGACGTGGCCCATGTCCTCGTAGCGGACCTTCGCGAGGACCGGATACATCATCAGCAGCAGACCGAGGGCGATCGGGAGCGAGGTCTGGCCGACCTTCACGGCGTCGAGCGCCGTCTGCACCGAGGGCACCAGCCGGCCGAGCAGCAGGCCCGCGGCCATCGCCAGCAGGATCCAGACCGGCAGGAACCGGTCGAGCAGCGAGAGCCGGGCGAGGACGGCGTCCTCCGGCGCGGCCGCCGCAGGACGCGTCATGCCGCGGGGGCGATGTCGGCGATGAGCTCCTCGATGCGACGGCGGATCTCGTCGCGGATCGGGCGCACGGAGTCGACTCCCTGCCCGGCCGGGTCCTCGAGCACCCAGTCCTCGTAGCGCTTGCCGGGGAAGAACGGGCACGCGTCGCCGCAGCCCATCGTGATGACGACGTCGGACTCCTGGACGGCCTCGGTCGTGAGGATCTTCGGCGTCTCGGCGGAGATGTCGATGCCCTCCTCGAGCATCGCCTCGACGACGGCCGGGTTCACGGTGCTGGCCGGGGCGGAGCCGGCCGAGCGCACCTCGACGCGGCCCGCGCCGAGGTGGGCCAGGTAGGCCGCGGCCATCTGGGACCGGCCGGCGTTGTGCACGCACACGAACAGGACGGAGGGCTTGTGCTCATGGGACGGACTCCGGGGGTGGCGAGGGGGGAGGCGGCGGGGTCAGCGGCGGGCGAGGACGCGCTGGAGCTCGTCGAGGCGCTGCGGGACGACGGAGTACCAGACCCAGGTGCCGCGCTTCTGCGACTCGACGAGTCCCGCCTCGCGCAGCACCTTGAGGTGGTGGCTCACGGTGGGCTGGCTCTTGCCCACCGGCTCGACGAGGTCGCAGGCGCAGGCCTCGCCCGCCGTCGGCGGTCGCGATGAGATTGAGCAGCTGCAGGCGCACCGGGTCGGCGAGCGCCTTGAAGGCCTCGGCGAGGGTGGCCGCCTGGTCGGCGTCGAGCGACTCCCGCCGGATCGGCGAGCAGCAGTCGGCGAGGTCGAGCACCTCGAGCTCGACGAAGCGGTGCTGGTCCGGCGTCCACAAACTTCGACATGCATCGATATTGACAGATCTCGATGGATGGCGCAATATCGACCTCGGTAGATATTGATATCCGTCGATGTACTGCTCGAGCGTCTGCGGCAGCGGCATCGGCGGCAGACCGAGGAGCGAACCATGAGCGAGACCATCCCCACCCGCGTGCAGCTGGCCCTCAACGTCGACGACGTCGACGAGGCCGTCGCGTTCTACAGCCGGCTGTTCGGCGTCGAGCCCGCGAAGCGCCGCCCCGGCTACGCCAACTTCGCCGTCGCCACCCCGCCGCTCAAGCTCGTCCTGCTCGAGAACCCGGGCCAGGGCGGCACCCTCAACCACCTCGGCGTGGAGATGGCGTCGGTCGACGTCGTCGACGCCGAGCAGACCCGGCTCGCCGCCGCAGGTCTCACCTCGGTCGACGAGCGCGACACCACCTGCTGCTACGCCAAGCAGGACAAGTTCTGGGTCGAGGGAGCCCCGGACGGCGAGCGCTGGGAGATCTACACCGTGCTCGCCGACAGCGAGACGTTCTTCGGCACCGACGACGACGGCGCGCCCGTGCTGCGGCGGCACCACCGCGCAGTCCGCGACCGACCCGCTCACCATCGGCGCCCCGAGCCCGACCGCCGACGCCACCGCCAGCTGCTGCTGACCGATCCTCGACAGGCAGGAATCCCATGACGTCACTCGACCTGACCCAGGCTGTCTCCGCGGAGCACATCCGCGACCTGCGTCGCGCGGCCGGCCGGTCACGGCTGTCGGCGCTCGCGCGCTGCTGCCGTCCCAGCACCTGGGCACGTGCAGCACGCCGCACCGGCGCTGCCGGCGCGCTCCTCCGCGCGACGCTCGCTCGCACGCCGACCGGGGCAGACGTGCCCTGCGTGACCTGCGCCTGACCAACCCTCCGTCCGTGCTCGTGACGGTCGCCCTCGGCGGAGCGAGTCGAGCCGTCCCAGGGACGCGGGTCAGTGCAGGAGGGCCTGCGGAACGCGGACGGAGCCGACCGGGACCCCGCCGCCGAGCAGGTCGAGCGAGTCGAACCGGTCGAGCACACGGGCGTCGACGCCGAGCTGCCGCAGCACCGCGGCGACCACGAGCGGGCGTGGACGGTCGGCCCCGTCGTCGACCTTGAGCGCCATCGCGCGGCCGTCACCGAGGGCCACGGCGTACACGCCCTCCGCGCCGTCCTTGGCCAGCAGACCGGGGATCCCGGACATGAGCAGCGTGACGTCGCGCTCCGTGCCACCGACGTACTCGGGGTGCGCCCGCATCGCGTCGGCGACCATCCGCTCCGGCGTCGACGCGTCGCCCTGGACGGCTTTCGAGTAGGACCGCGCCAGCGCGGTGAGGGAGATGGCGGCGACGGGCGCGCCGCACCCGTCGACCCCGGTGGCCGCGATCGGCTCGCCGGCCAGCCGCTCGATCGTGGCCGCGAGTCGCCTGCTGGAGCGGGTGCGCCCGGGTCGCGGTAGTCGTCGAGCGGCCAGCCCTGCGCCACGCAGGTCGCCAGCATCGCGGCGTGCTTCCCGGAGCAGTTCATCAGCATCGGCGACGGCGAGCCGCCGCCGCGCAGCAGCGCGTCGCGCTCGCGCCTCGGACCCAGCGGCCAGTCCGGCGGGGTGCGCAGGTCGGACTCCGTCGAGCCCGGCGTCGGCGAGGATCCGTGCGGACCGCCGCCAGGTGGCGGCGACTCGCCGGAGTGCGAGGCCGCCGCCAGCGCGAGCAGCTCGGCCGCGCTCGGCGTAGCCGAGCTCGACCATGGCCGGCCGCCTGCATGCAGCTTCGTCGTACGAGCGCGGGAAGACCGGCGAGGTGATGTCGCCCCGCGCGATCAGCGACGCAGCCGTCGGGGTCGAGGACCACGAGCGAGCCGCGGTGCGCGCCCTCGACGAACCCGCTGCGCACCACCTCGGCCAGGACGACCGAGCGCGACGACGATCGAGGCGTCGGTCACGGGCTCAGCTGGCGGTGATCGGGCGCGAGCAGCTCGTCGACGTTGGCGCTGCCGTCGCGGTAGCGCGCGCGTCAGCTCGGCGGACAGCGCGTCCATCACGCGCTGGACCGAGCGGCGCACGTCGGAGACCTCGGCCTCGAGCCGTGCGCAGCCGGACGAGGGACGCGGTGAGCTCGGCGTCGCTGCGCGCACTCGACGTCGGACATGTCGGCGTCGGCGACGATGGCTCTCCTCGGCGCGACGGTGCTCGTCGACCCGCGACGGCTCCACCGTGATGTGCCGGCCCAGGCCGTGGGTGCTGCGCGACTCGCCGCCGAGGATCTGCGACAGCTCGTCGATGAGCGCTCCGGCCTCGGTCGACGGGATCGCGCCGGCTGCAGCTCGGCCGCGACGATCTCCATCCGGCCGTGCAGCATCCGCCGTGAGAAGGACAGGTCGGCCTCCTCCTGCTCCGCCTCGTGGCGCCGGCTGCGCAGCTCGGCGAGCGAGATCTCGCCGAGGTCCGGCGACGAATTCGGGAGCGAGCACGACTGTCGACACGACGTCGACCCCCGGGCATCGGCCTGGTCATGCACCCACTCCGTTCCGACGGTCCTTGACGTTGAGCAGCGACCGCGCCTCGTCCGTGGACATCGGAGGTCGCAGTGCCAGAGTGGCGAGAGTAGCGGCCCGCTCGACCAGCTCCGCGTTGTCGCGCACCGGACGGCCCGGCGCGAAGGTGAGCGTGTCCTCCATGCCGACCCGGAGGTGGCCGCCGGCGGACAGAGCCGCGAGGGCCACGGGCAGGGTCGAGCGCCCCACGCCGGTGGCCGACCAGGAGGCGCCCGGCCGGGCAGCTGGCGCGCCATCGCCACGCACGGCGTCCGGGGTGCCGGGTGCCCCGCCGGGCACGCCGAGCACCAGGTCGCAGTGGACGTGGCCGCCGTAGGGCAGGCCCTCCTTGTCGAGGAGCCGGTTCAGCGCCGCCACGTGGCCGAGGTCGAACAGCTCGAACTCGGGGACGATCTCGAGCTGCTGCGTGCGCCGGTAGAGCTCGACGATGAAGTCCCACGGGTTCATGAACACGTCGGAGCCGAAGTTGACCGAGCCGCAGGTGAGCGAGCAGGAGTCCGGCAAGGCGTCCAGGACGGCCGATGCGGGCGTCGTACGGATCGGTGACGGCGCCGCCGGTGGAGAGCTGGACGACGAGATCGGTGCCCTCGCGCAGCGCGGCGACGGTGTCCCCGAGGCGCGCCGGGTCCAGGCTCGGGCGGGCGTCGGCGTCGCGGATGTGGACGTGGATGAGGCCGGCTCCGGCTGCCTCGCAGGCCTTCGCGGTGGCGACGAGCTCGTCGAGCGTCACTGGCAGGGCGGGGGCGTCGTCCTTGGCCGTCTCAGCCCCGGTGGGGGCCACGGTGATGAGGGTCTGGGGTGCCACGGCGCCCATCGTGGCACGTCTCACCGACCAGTCCGGTCCGAGGGACTCAATCCGAGGCCCGTTACGTCCGATGGGTGAATCAGCGCCCGCTTCGGGCGTGGCGACCCATGGAGGAGGTCAGGCGTGCCTGACGGCGGCATCCCGCGTCCCGCGTGGACAGCCTCCTGCTGGAGCTTGCCTCGCAGGAGGCCACCGGTTGCCTCACCCTCACCGAGCCCGACGGCGAGCAGTCGCTCGGTCTGGTTCCGTGACGGTCAGGTCTACGCCGTGTCCGTCCCCGGACGCCGCCCGCTGCTGGGCGTGCGCCTGATGTCCTCCGGCGCCCTGACCCCCGAGGCCCTCGCCGAGGCGCTCGAGGTCCAGCGGACCGAGCTCCAGGGCTGGCGCCTCGGGCGAGCTCCTGGTCCACCTCGGGTTCGTGGACCGGACGGTCGTCGAGGAGTTCGTGAGCGAGCAGGTCCGCGACCAGGTCGCCGACCTCCGCCACTGGACCATCGCGGAGAAGAAGTTCCGCAACGGCAAGCGCACCCGGCAGGACATCGCCCCGCCGCTCGAGGTGACGGCGCTGCTCGGGCTGGCCCGGCAGCGCGACGAGCGCTGGGCCGAGATCGTGCCGTTCATCGGCGACTCGGACTCGGTCCCCGTCCTGTCGACCGCGGCCACCGCGGCCAGCGACGTCGTCCTCGGCCCGTACGACTGGGCGCTGCTCTGCAAGGTCGACGGCGTCCGGACGATCGCGGACCTCGCCGACGACTGCGGCTTCACGGTCTTCGAGGCGGGCATGGTCGTCATGGGCCTGCTCGACGCCGGGCTGGTGGAGATCGCCGGCCTCGAGGTCGAGGAGGACCACGTCGACCAGTGGGACGACGCGGACCCCACCGACGCCGCCGTGGCGGAGTCGGTCGCCCGGGTCGCCGCGGCGCTCACCGACATGGGCATGCCGTCGGGTGGCGGTTCCCCGTTCCGGTCGGTGCCGACCCTGGCGTCCGACGGCCTCCCGACCCCGACCCTCGCGCCGCGCGAGGACGTCCCGGTCGAGTTCGTCAAGAGCGACCGGCGCTCCCCCTTCGTGTCGGCGCGCTCCGCCGGCGACGGCGAGCGCAGCGGCGGGTCCGACCGTCGCAGCGGCCAGCCGGATCGTCGAGGGTCCGGCCAGTCGGGCGTCGTCGATGACGCCCCGCGTGCGGACCTGTACGAGGGCGAGACCCTGGCCGAGGTCGTCTCCCTCGCCGACGAGCGCGAGACCCGCGAGCTCGCCGATCGTGCGGCGGCCGACGAGGCAGCACGCCGCGCGGCGGAGCGCCTCGCCGCCGATGACGAGGCAGCCCGCGTCGCGGCCGAGCAGGAAGCAGCACGCATCGCCGCCGAGGAGGATGCCCGCGTCGAGGCCGAGCGCATCGCCGCCGAGGAAGCCGAAGCCGCACGCCTCGAAGCCGAGCGCATCGCTGCGGAAGAGGAAGCAGCGCGCGTCGCCGCCGAGGAAGAAGCCGCACGGGTCGAGGCCGAGCGCATCGCTGCGGAAGAGGAAGCAGCCCGCATCGCCGCCGAGGAAGAAGCCGCACGGATCGAAGCCGAGCGCATCGCCGCCGACGAAGCCGAAGCCGCGCGCCTCGAAGCCGAGCGCATCGCCGCCGAGGAAGAAGCAGCACGGATCGAAGCCGAGGAAGAGGCCGCACGGGTCGAGGCCGAGCGCATCGCCGCCGAAGAAGCCGAAGCCGCGCGCCTCGAAGCCGAGCGCATCGCCGCCGAGGAAGAGGCCGCACGGGTCGAGGCCGAGCGCATCGCCGCCGAGGAAGCCGAAGCCGCGCGCCTGGAAGCCGAGCGCATCGCTGCGGAAGAGGAAGCAGCCCGCATCGCCGCCGAGGAAGAAGCCGCACGCCTTGAGGCCGCGCGCCTCGAAGCCGAGCGCATCGCCGCCGAGGAAGAAGCAGCACGCATCGAAGCCGAGGAAGAGGCCGCACGGGTCGAGGCCGAGCGCATCGCCGCCGAAGAAGCCGAAGCCGCGCGCCTCGAAGCCGAGCGCATCGCCGCCGAGGAAGAGGCCGCACGGGTCGAGGCCGAGCGCATCGCCGCCGAGGAAGCCGAAGCCGCGCGCCTGGAAGCCGAGCGCATCGCTGCGGAAGAGGAAGCAGCCCGCATCGCCGCCGAGGAAGAAGCCGCACGCCTTGAGGCCGAGCGGCTCGAAGCCGAGCGCATCGCCGCCGAGGAAGCCGAGGCCGCGCGCCTCGAAGCAGAGCGCCTGGAAGCCGAGCGCATCGCCGCGGAAGAGGAAGCGGCCCGCATCGCCGCCGAGGAAGAGCGCGTCGAGGATGCGCCGAGGAAGCCGACGCCTTGAGGCCGAGCGGCTCGAAGCCGAGCGCATCGCCGCCGAGGAAGAAGCCGCACGCCTTGAGGCCGAGCGCCTGGAAGCCGAGCGCATCGCCGCCGAGGAAGCCGAAGCCGCACGCCTTGAGGCCGAGCGGCTCGAAGCCGAGCGCATCGCCGCCGAGGAAGCCGAAGCCGCACGCCTCGAAGCAGAGCGGCTCGAAGCCGAGCGCATCGCTGCGGAAGAGGAAGCAGCCCGCATCGCCGCCGAGGAAGAAGCCGCACGCCTTGAGGCAGAGCGGCTCGAAGCCGAGCGCATCGCCGCCGAGGAAGCCGAAGCCGCGCGCCTCGAAGCAGAGCGCATCGAAGCCGAGCGCATCGCCGCGGAAGAGGAAGCAGCCCGCATCGCTGCCGAGGAAGAAGCAGCACGGATCGAAGCCGAGCGCATCGAAGCAGAGCGCCTGGAAGCCGAGCGCATCGCTGCGGAGGAGGAAGCGGCCCGCATCGCCGCCGAGGAAGAGGCAGCACGGATCGAAGCCGAGCGCATCGCTGCGGAAGAGGAAGCAGCCCGCATCGCCGCCGAGGAAGCTGAAGCCGCGCGCCTGGAAGCCGAGCGACTCGAAGCCGAGCGCATCGCTGCGGAAGAGGAAGCCGCCCGCATCGCCGCCGAGGAAGAAGCAGCACGGATCGAAGCCGAGCGGATCGAAGCCGAGCGCATCGCCGCCGAGGAGGCCCAGCGCACCGCGGCGGAGGAGGAAGCCGCCCGGCTCGCAGCTGAGCGCATCGCCGCCGAGGAGGAGGCGGAGCGCGTCGCCGCCGAGGAGGAGGCCGCTCGCGTCGAGGCGGAGCGGGTCGCCGCCGAGGAGGCAGCCCGGGCCGAGGAGCAGCGGGCCGCGGCCGAGGCCGCCGTTCGAGCCGAGCTCGATCGCATCGCCGCCGACGAGGCCGAGCGCCTCGAGCGCGACCGCATCGCCCGCGAGGAGCTCGAGCGCGAGCAGGCCGCACTGCTGGCCATCGGGCTCGCCGAGCCCGTCCCCACGATCGAGGGCTTCGCCCGCACCGAGACCCCGGAGATGGGCGACGACGAGTACGTCGACGACCGCGACCCGGTAGTGGTCGACATCGACGAGGAGCTCACGCTCGAGGAGGCGGCAGCCACCGCTCTCGCCGACGTCGCCGCCGAGCCGGCGTATCCCCTCGAGCCGGACCACGACCTGGCGCCGGCCGCCGCCGCCCACCACCATGCCGCACCGTTCGACCTCGACGCCTACGTGAGCGACGAGGTCGACGACGCCATCGCCGCTGCCACGCGGCACGGGCATGAGTACGCACTCACCGAGCTCGCGCGGTCCTACGACACCGATCCTGAGCCCGAGCCGGTCGAGGCGACCGTGTCCGACCCGGCGACCGAGGCGGTCGTGGACCCAGCACCCGAGCAGGACCGCGACCCCGCGTCGATGCCGCCGCCGTCGTACCAGCCCGCGGCGGAGCACCGCTCCGAGTACTACGGGTCGGGTCCGCGCGTGATCGAGCCGGAGCTCGAGCCGGCCTACGCCGGCGGGACCGGCCGGGTCGAGGGTGCCGACATGGCCGCACTGATGCGCGAGCTGTCCAGCCTCGGGGGTGGGTTCGACAATGACCCGTCGACCAACGGCGCGAGCCAGGTCGTGAGCCGGCCGGTGGCGCCGGCAGCCGATCCCAAGGCCAAGAAGAAGCGCGGCTTCTTCGGTCGCTGACCGCCTTCGGTGTCCCCCACGCACCGAGAGCACCCGATGGGGTTCCGACCTGAGACGCATCCCCGCATGCGCGCAGTCGTCCAACGAGTGTCCCGGGCGCGGGTCGACGTCGGCGGCGCGACCGTCGCGGCGTTCGAGGGACCCGGGCTGGTCGTCCTGGTAGGAGTGACGCACACGGACACGCCCGCCGTCGCGCACCGGCTCGCGACGAAGGTCCTCGAGCTGCGCATCTTCGAGCCGAGGCACGGCGGAACGCCCTGACGGCCCGCGGCGAGCTCTCGGCCCTCGAGCTCGGCCGTCCCGGTCATCGTGGTCAGCCAGTTCACCCTCTACGGAGACACGCGCAAGGGCCGGCGGCCCACCTGGACTGCGGCCGCGCCCGGACCGGTCGCTGAGCCGCTGGTGGCAGCCGTCGTCGCGGCGATGCGTGACCGGGGCGCGGTCGTGGGCAGCGGGACGTTCGGTGCGGACATGCTCGTCGACCTCGTCAACGACGGCCCGATGACCGTCGTGGTCGACGTCGACTGAGCTGCTCGGTCAGAGCGTGGCCACGAACTCCTTGAGCCACGCCACGAGGTCCGGGCCGAGGTCCTCGCGCTCGCAGGCGAGCCGCACGACGGCCTCGAGGTAGGAGAGCCGGTCGCCGGTGTCGTAGCGACGGCCGCGGAAGACCACACCGAGCACGCCACCGCCGTCGTGCGCAGGAACGTCGTGCGCGAGCGTGCGAAGCGCGTCCGTCAGCTGGATCTCGCCGCCACGACCCGGCTCGGTCTCCTCCAGCGCCGCGAACACGCGAGGGTCGAGCACGTAGCGGCCGATGATCGCGAGGTTGCTCGGCGCCTCGTCCGTGGCCGGCTTCTCCACCAGGTCCGTGACGCGGACGACGTCGTCGCCGCCCTCGGGGAACGGCTCCACCGCGACGCAGCCGTACTTGTGGATCTCCTCGCGCGGCACCTCGAGCAGGGCGATCACGCTGCCGCCGTGACGACGTCGCAGCTCGATCATCTGCGGCAGCACAGGATCCCGCGGGTCGATGAGGTCGTCGCCGAGCAGCACGGCGAACGGCGAGCTCCCGACGTGGCCCGCGGCGCAGAGCACGGCATGACCGAGTCCGCGTGGCTCCCCCTGCCGCACGTAGTGCATCGCCGCGAGGTTGGTGCTCTCGCGGACGAGCGCGAGCTTCACCGTGTCGCCCTTGGCCTCGAGGATGGTCTCGAGCTCGGCCGCGCGGTCGAAGTGGTCCTCGAGCGGACGCTTGTTGCGGCCGGTGACCATCAGCACGTCCGAGAGCCCTGCGGCCGCGGCTTCCTCGACCACCATCTGGATCGCGGGCTTGTCGACGATGGGCAGCATCTCCTTGGGAGTCGCCTTCGTCGCCGGGAGGAACCGGGTACCGAGCCCGGCTGCGGGGATCACGGCCTTGGTGACGATCCGGTCGGTCATGCCGCCTCATCTCGCACAGGGACGCACCTCTGTCGGGTGACAGCATGCCAACGACGCACCACCATCGTCTCAGGCGGTGACGACGATCTCCTGGGAGGCCGCCACGGCTCCGGACTCGATCGGGCCGACGACGAGGTCGATGTCGGTGGCCACGGATCGCTTCACGACGGCGAGCGCCACCGGGCCCAGTTCCGCGTGCAGCGCCACCGATGTGACGACGCCGACCTCGCGACCGTCGGACAGCACGGGATCTCCCGGGACCGGCGTGCGCGGGGCGCTCCCGTCGAGGTGGAGCTGGACGAGCCGGCGCGGCGGGCGCCCGAGGTTGTGCACGCGCGCGACCGTCTCCTGGCCGCGGTAGCAGCCCTTGGTGAGGTGGACCGCGGACGGCACCCAGCCCACCTCCTGCGGGATGGTGCGGTGGTCGGTCTCGAAGCCGAAGCGCGGGACGCCTGCCGCGACGCGCAGCGCTTCCCAGGCCCACGTGCCCGAGCCGGGACGCCCGTCGACGTAGGCCGGGAGGGACGCTCGCGGCACGAGGACCTCGCGCCCGACGAGGACGTCTGGCCGCACGGGCACGTAGCGCCGCGACGTGTCGTCGTCCGCCGCCACGACGCCGAACTGCGACGGGATGAGGTAGGTGGGGTAGGCGTCGTGCCGGAGCGCGACGGGCTCGGCGACCACGGCCACGTCACTGGTGCGGTCCGCGACCTCGACGCGCAGCATGAAGCGCATCCGGTCGAGGTAGCCGACGAGCGCGTCGACCGTCCCCGGCTCGACCGAGATCCACGTGGTCTCGCCGTCGTCGACGAGATGCAGCTCATGCTCGACGTGCCCGTGCGGGCTCAGGATCAGGTCGAGCGCCGACTCGCCGGGCGCGAGGTGCTCGACGTGCTGGGTCGTGAGCGAGTGCAGCCAGCTGAGCCGGTCGGGACCGGTGACCGACGCCACACCACGGTGCGAGAGGTCGACCCAGCCGTCGCCGGCCAGGAGCCGCCGCTGCTCGCCGTGCGGGTCGCCGTAGTGCCATGCGACGCCGGAGTCGATCGAGCCCTCGGGTGCGGGACAGGCACCTGGGAGCGCCATGAGCGGGCTCGAGTACGGGGTCACGTCCGGCTCAACGAGCAGCGCCGCGAGATCCTTCCCGGGGCCGGCCCGCGGTCAGCGCGATGCAGCACCGGTGCACTCGGCGCATGTGCCGTGCAGCGCGACGTGGCTGATGTCGGTGACGAACCCGGTGTCGCGCCGGAGCTCGTCGAGGAACCCCTCCGCCACCTCGGCGTCGATGCTCTGGACCGACCCGCACTTGTCGCACACCAGGTGGATGTGCACGTGGTCGTCGACCGAGTGGTAGGTCGGGGCGCCGTGGCCGATGTGCGCGTGGGTGACCAGGCCCACCTCCTCGAGGACCTCGAGGTTGCGGTAGACGGTCGAGAGGTTCACGCCGGTCGCGGTGCGCTGCACCTGGACGAGGATCTCCTCGGGGGTGCCGTGTCCCAGGGTCTCGACGGCCTCGAGGACGAACTGGCGCTGCGGCGTGATGCGGTAGCCGCCGCGACGCAGGGTCTGCTCCCACTGGTGCGTGGCCACGACGGTCAGACCCGCTTCAGGCGGGCGGACAGGTGCGACGTGAGCGGTTGACCGACGGCCGCCATGTCGTAGGCCCACAGCAGGTCGCCGTCGACGAGCCCGTAGAGGCGATGGCCCGCGGAGTAGTCCTTGGCCGTCTCGGTCCGGGCGATGACGTCGGTGTGCAACTCGGCTCGCGCCCCGGTGATCGTCGCGTCCTCGATCCCCGTGACAGTGACGGAGCCGAGCCACACCTCGGCGTAGCCCGTGGGGTGCGCGAGCAGCATCTCCACCTGGTTGTCGGGCTGCGGGCGCAGGAAGCCGAGCTCGGTGCCGAGCGGCTTGACCTTCTCGCCGGCGTCGTCGAGCAGCCAGGAACGACTGGCGTAGCTGAGGAACGGGCGACCATCGGTGGAGAACGAGACCTCCTGGCCGAAGCGGAACTCCTCGATGGTCGGATAGCCGCCCACGCCCACTCCGGTCCAGCTGCCGATGAGCCACGACAGGGGCGCGAGTGCGGGCGGCAGCGCGGCGCCGTCGGTGGTGGTCATGCCGGCCTCTCGTCCGATCGCCCGCGGGCGCTAGGTCAGCTCCCGCCTCGATAGAGGCGTACGACGACAGCGCCGGCGACACCCACGATGACGAGCACCGCGAGCACGAGCAGCGCCGTGGTGACGATCTCTACCACGACGTCGATCCTACGACCGGCCTCACTACGCTGGGCGTCATGCCTCGCCGACTCGTCGTCAAGGTGACCTGCGGCGTCGAGGCGCCGGAGCGCCTCACCCAGGCCCTCACGGTCGCCGCCACCGCCGTCGCCTCCGGTATCGAGGTGTCGCTGTGGCTCACCGGCGAGGCGACCTGGCTCGCCGTCCCCGGCCGCGAGCCGGTGCTCGCGCTCGAGCACGCGGCGCCCATGCCGGACCTCGTTGAGGCGATCCTGTCCGGTGGTCGCCTCACCGTGTGCACGCAGTGCGCCACCCGTCGCGGCCTCACTGCCGACGACCTCGCCCCCGGCACGCACATCGCCGGCGCCGCCACGTTCCTCGACGAGTGCCTCGCCGACAGCGTCCAAGCCCTCGTCTACTGACCACCGCTTCTCGAGTTACACGTCCAAACCCCCTTTTCCGGGCGTCAGAACCGGGGTCTTCACGTGTAACTCGCGAAGGGGTGGGACATACACGACGGCCGCGAGCCACGGGGGCTCGCGACCGTCGCGACCCTCACCGGCACGGGCCGGGAGTCGGGGCCCACGCGGCGGCCCGCAGGGGGTCGGGCCGCTCGCGTGGGACGTGCCATCGATCGCCGTCAGACGGCGACGTCGACCTCCGCCACCTCGCCGAGCTGCGCCGCGACAGCGCGGTCGACGGTGGCACCGGGCGCCAGCGTGCGCAGGGTCCAGGTGCCGGGCGCGGCGAAGAAGCGGAACTGACCGGTGGCGCTGGTGGGCACCTCGGCCGTGAACTCGCCGCTCGAGTCGAGCAGCCGGACGTAGGCACCACCGACGGGCTGGCCGTCCTTGGTGACCGTGCCCTGGATGACGGTTTCCTTGGCCACGTCAATACCTTCCAGTGAGAGTCCGCCGACGGTCGCTGCGCACATCAGGCAGCGCCGCCCTCGGGGGTGCCGGGGTTGTCGCCCAGCTGGACGGGGACGCCGACGAGGGCGCCGTACTCGGTCCACGACCCGTCGTAGTTGCGGACGTTGGGCTGGCCGAGCAGCTCGTGCAGCACGAACCAGGTGTGCGCGGAGCGCTCGCCGATGCGGCAGTAGGCGATCGTGTCGTTCGTCAGGTCGACGCCGGCACCGCTGTACAGCGCGGTGAGCTCGTCGTCGGACCGGAACGTGCCGTCGTCGTTGGCCGCCTTGCTCCACGGGACGCTCACCGCGGTGGGGATGTGGCCGGCCTTCTGCGACTGCTCCTGCGGAAGGTGCGCGGGTGCGAGCAGGCGGCCCGCGTACTCGTCGGGCGAACGCACGTCGACCAGGTTGGTCACGCCGATCGCCGTCACGACGTCGTCGCGGAAGGCGCGGATCGAGGTGTCCTGGTCCTTCGCGGTGTACGACGTCGCCGCGCGGCTCGGCACCTCGGAGACGAGCTCCCGGCTCTCGAGCTCCCACTTCTTGCGGCCGCCGTCGAGGAGCTTGACGTCCTGGTGGCCATAGAGCTTGAAGTACCAGTAGGCGTACGACGCGAACCAGTTGTTGTTGCCGCCGTAGAGCACGACGGTGTCGTCGTTCGCGATGCCCTTCGACGACAGCAGCGCCTCGAACTGCGTCTTGCTCACGAAGTCACGACGGACCGGGTCCTGCAGGTCGTCACGCCAGTCGACGCGGAGCGCGTTGCGGATGTGGTTCTTGTCGTAGGCGCTGACGTCCTCGTCGACCTCGACGAGGACGACCTTGGGGTCGTCGAGGTGTGCCTCGACCCAATCGGCGTCCACCAGGACGTCGTTGCGGCTCATGCGGGATCTCCTTGTGGTCATGCCCAGGTGCGGGCGCGAGGTCGTGCGGTGAGGGTGGGGTGGAGCAGAGGGAGCGGGGGACGCGACCCGAGGGCGCGTCGGGCGTGCGGCGACCAGCGTGTGGTCAGGCGACCGGGCGGCCGGAGGTGAGCCGACGGCCGAGGAGGTACATCTCGCAGCCGAGGCAGAAGTCGAACGCGGCGTTGAGGAAGGCGGCGCCGAGCGCGAACGCGACGGCGACGTAGGCCACGGCGGTGGCACCGGTGAGGAGCCCGACGAGGCCGACGACGGCGAACCCGAGGCCGACGGTCTGGGCGAAGCGCGGCGGCGCCGGGTCCTCGAGCTTCGTGGGTGCGCCGAGGCGCGGACGCACGACGCGGCGGAAGAAGATGCCGTAGGGCTGCGCGTGCAGGCCCACGAGCGATCCGAGCGCGAACACGACGGTCTGCAGCGCGAGCAGGAGCACCGACAGCGTGGAGTCGATGGTCACGAGCGTCGCCGCGAGGACGAGCGTGGTGATGACGGCGCCGAAGCGCGGGCCACGGGCGTCGATCTGGCCGGACGTTGCGGTGGGACGGGTCTCGAGGGTGGTCACGATGGCTCCTGGGAAAGCGGCACGGATGGGGGTGCGGCTACCGAACGGAGTCGTGGCACTCGGGAGAGGCCTGCGCGGACCGTTCGGTCAGGGCATCTGACACATGCAGGAACCGACGCGGCAGAAGTCCACTGCGCGTCGCTTGGTGAGAACCACCGTCTGCATGGTCACGAGGATAGGGCGCGGACCTGCGCAGACGACAGCCGTGTCCGCATGCTGAGACAGCCATCTCCACCTGCGAGATCTTCGCAGGTGCCGCCCGGACGTCCCAGCAGCGGCGGGGTCAGACGAAGGTGCCGAGCGCGGCGATGACGTCGGCCTTGCGCGGGGCGCCGGCGGCGCGCACCCGCACGTTCCCGGTCGCGTCGAGGACGAGCACGGTCGGCGTACGCCGGACGTCCATCCGTCGGACGAGGTCGAGGTTGTCCTCGGCGTCGATCTCCACGTGGGCGACGCCGTCGACCATCGAGGAGACCTCGTCGAGCACCACCCGCGTGGTGCGGCACGGGGCGCAGAACGCGCTGGAGAACTGCACCAGCGTGGCGCGCGCTCCCAGCTCGCCGCCGATGTCGGCCGCGGTGAGCCGGTCGCCCTCATGGGCATGACCCGCCCCGTGCGGTGCGCCGGGGACCTGCACGGAGTCCGTGGTGTCGGCAGGGATCTCGACCGAGCGCAGGGCGCCGTCGGTCGCGCGCCGGTACAGCCCGAAGGCCGTGGCGAGCGCGAGCACGCCCAGAACCACCCACAGACCCATCACGACAGGGCCAACCCGGGACGATCCACCGCTGTTCCCGCCTCGGACCGGTCCCTCGATCCGCCGGCGAACGGAGGGAGGACGTCGACGACCGCGTCCGCCGGCACTGCGACCGACGTGAGCTCGACCCGCCCGGGACTCACCTCGTCGACGAGGAACGAACAGCGTCGGAGCACCCGAGCGAGCTCGGCGCCGTGCCGCGCCCCCATGGCGTCGACGAGCGCGGCCAGGCTCTCCGGTGCCTCGAACGCGTCCTCGTCGCGCCCGGCAGCCGCGCGGGCGGCGGCCCAGTAGCGGACGACGACGCTCACGCCCGGTCACCGCTCTCGGCCCGGACCGCGCGACGGCCCCACTCCCCGATCCGGTCGGCCAGCGCGATCGAGGTCGCCGACTCGGCGTGCCCGAACCCGGTCTCGATCCACTCGTCGCACCGGTCGGCGACGCCTCGCTCGGCGGCCCCGGCGCGAGCGGCCTCGACGATCGACCGCGCGTGCTCGACCGGGAAGTAGGCGTCCTGGTCGCCGTGCACGACGAGCAACGGCACGGGTGGCGACGAGCCCCGCGGACTCCGACGGGGAGAGCGGGATAGGGCTCCTCCCACTCCTGGTCGGTGACCCGGGTGCCGAAGGCGAGGGCGAGAGTCGGCCCGGCCGCGGCCCGAGCCGACCGCCTGGTGCAGCAGCCGCATGGGCGGCGTGCCCTTGTAGAACCAGAACCCGGCGGCGCTCACCGACACGACGGCGTCGGCGGTCTCGCGCTGAGAGCGACCGGCCAGCGCCGCCTGCCGCAGCACCACGGAGCCGCCCATCGAGAAGCCGACCGTCACGACGTCCTCGGCACCGAGCCAGCGGGCCCAGCCGACCGCCGCGTCCAGGTCGAACACCTCGTCGTCGCCGAGGGTGGTGACCCCGGACGACGACCCGTGCCCACGGTGTCGTAGGAGACGACACCGCCGTGCACGGCCAGGGCCATGGCGATCCGTCGGTTGTCGGCGCGGCGCCAGCTCCCCGGTGAAGCCGTGGGCGACCACGAAGGTCAGCGCGGCAGGTGTCAGCGGGGCGTCGTACGCGACCGAGATCCGCTCGCCGTCGGCGGTGAGCACGGTGGCCGTCCGCGTCGGAGGCGGCCCCGAGCGATACCGGGACGACGGGCGGAGATCCACGTCCGCTATCCTGCCTCCTGAGGGATCCCGGCGACGACGCCGATGGGTCCCTTCGCGCTTTCGGTCCGGTGATCCCGGGTCGGCGGCACACGAAGGAGGTCAGGTGTCCGACGCTGCTGCTGCTCACGAACGCCCTGTTGCCCTCGTCCGAGGTGCTGCCCGCACTCGGGCTGCTCTCCCACCAGGTCCGCGTCCTCCCGGCCGAGGCCACCGCCCTCCTCGACGCCCCCGCGTGCGACGCGATCCTCGTCGACGGCCGCCGCGACCTCCCGCAGGTCCGCAGCTTCACCCGGCTGCTGCGGACCACCGGCGTCGACCTGCCCGTCCTGCTCATCACGACCGAGGGCGGACTCGTCGGCGGTCACGGCCGAGTGGGGCGTCGACGACGTCGTGCTCGAGACGGCCGGCCCGGCCGAGGTCGAGGCGCGCCTGCGGCTCGCGATCGGCAAGCTGGCCCGCGCGGTCGACGACGGGGTGCCCGACGAGATCCGCTCCGGCGACGTGAGCATCGACGAGGCGACGTACACCGCCCGCGTCCGCGGCCGCATCCTCGACCTGACGTTCAAGGAGTTCGAGCTGCTCAAGTTCCTGGCGCAGCACCCGGGCCGCGTGTTCTCGCGCGCCCAGCTGCTGCAGGAGGTCTGGGGCTACGACTACTTCGGCGGCACGCGCACGGTCGACGTCCACGTGCGCCGGCTGCGCGCCAAGCTCGGCCCCGAGCACGAGTCCGTCATCGGCACGGTGCGCAACGTCGGCTACCGGTTCGTCATCGCTCCGCCCCGCGCGGAGGAGTCGGTCGTCGAGCCGGTGCCCGTCACCCGTCGCCTGACCCAGCGCGCCGAGCTCGTGGCTGCGCGCGCCCTGCCACGCGGAGACGCGATCTCGGCGTGACCCCGCACCGCGTCGGTGACGACGTAGGGTCGTGGCCGTGACCGACACCGACGCCGCCCCCGTCCAGTGGGAGGTGATGCGTCGGCTCGACGACGCCGACGTCACCGAGGTCGGGATGCTCGTCGAGCAGGTCACGGAGGCCGACGGGATCCGTCCGCTGAGCGAGCACGTGATGCTGCACCTGCGCTACGGCGGCGACGTCGACGTGCGCCACATCCTGGCCCGCCAGGGTGGCGCGCTCGTCGGCTACGCCCACCTCGACGTGACCGACCAGGTCGCCGGCCCGAGCGCGGAGCTCGCCGTCGCGCCGCGCGCCCGGCGGCACGGCGTCGGGCACGAGCTCGTCGAGCACCTCCTCGCCGAGACCCCCGACCGGCGGCTGCGGCTGTGGGCGCACGGCGAGCAGAGCGGCGCCGGCCCGCTCGCGGCGTCCCTCGGCTTCACCCGCTCCCGCACGCTGTGGCAGATGCGCCGCTCGCTGTACTCCGCCCTCCCCGACCCGGTGTGGCCGCCCGGCGTCCGGCTCCGCTCGTTCCTCCCCGGCCTCGACGACGAGGAGTGGGTGTCGCTCAACGCGCGGGCGTTCGTCGAGCTGCCCGACCAGGGCGGCTGGACGCTCGACGACCTCCGCGTGCGGATGCGCGAGCCGTGGTTCGATCCCGAGGGCTTCCTGGTCGCGGTCGAGGACGGCGACGCCGGTGAGCGGATGGTCGGCTTCCACTGGACGAAGGTCCACGGCGCCGATGCGCACCACCACGGGCACGTGCACCGCCACGCGCACGACGACGACGTCGCGCACGAGCACTCCCACGACGACGCGCACCACGGGCACGAGCCGATCGGCGAGGTGTACGTCGTCGGCGTCGACCCCGGCGCGCGCGGGCGCGGCCTCGGCCGCGCGCTCACCCTCGCCGGCCTGCAGCACCTGCGTGCCCGCGGGCTGCCCGACGCCATGCTCTACGTCGACGCCAGCAACACCGCGGCGATCGCGCTGTACACGAGCCTCGGGTTCACCCGGTGGGACATCGACGTGGAGTTCAGCATCTAGACCGAGCACAGGCGGCGTTCACCGACGTCTGGCAAGGTGGGGGCATGACGCACCGAGCTGTCCGCGACCGACTCGTCGTCGGTGTCCGCGGAACCGCTCCCGGAGGGTCGTTTCCTCGACCGCGAGCTGTCCTGGCTCGCCTTCAACGAGCGGGTCCTCGAGCTCGCCGAGGACGACGCGCTGCCGCTGCTCGAGCGCGCGAAGTTCCTGGCCATCTTCGCGAGCAACCTCGACGAGTTCTTCATGGTCCGCGTGGCCGGCCTCAAGCGCCGCATCGCCACGGGCATCGCGGTGCGCGCGGCCAGCGGGCTCATGCCGCGCGAGGTGCTCGAGGGCATCCACACGACGAGCTCGGAGCTCATGCACCGGCAGGCCGCGCTGTTCCACGCCGAGATCCTCCCGGGCTCCGGACCGAGGGGATCCACCTGCTGCGGTGGGACGAGGCCTCCGCCGTCGAGCGGGACCAGCTCGGGGAGTTCTTCCGCCGCAAGGTGTTCCCGGTCCTGACCCCCCTGGCGGTCGACCCCGCCCACCCGTTCCCCTACATCAGCGGCCTGTCGCTCAACCTCGCGGTCGTGGTGCGCAACCCCGTCGACCGGCACGGAGCTGTTCGCCCGCGTCAAGGTCCCGCCGATCCTCGACCGCTTCGTCCCGGTCGGGTCCGCACGGTTCGTGCCGCTCGAGGACATCATCGCCGCGCACCTCGGCGAGCTGTTCCCGGGCATGGAGGTCCTCCAGCACCACGCCTTCCGGGTGACCCGCAACGAGGACCTCGAGGTCGAGGAGGACGACGCCGAGAACCTGCTGCAGGCGCTCGAGCGCGAGCTCATGCGCCGCCGCTTCGGCCCGCCGGTGCGCCTCGAGGTCGAGCAGTCGATCGACCCGCACGTGCTCGACCTGCTGATCCGCGAGCTCGGCATCACGAGCGACGAGGTCGTGCGCATCCCCGGCCTCCTCGACCTCACCGCGCTCTGGGCGCTGGACCGGCTGCCGCGGGACGACCTCAAGCTGCCCGCCTTCCTGCCCCGCACGAGCCGCGAGCTGTCCGACGTCGAGACGTCGGCACCGCCGGACGTGCTCGAGGCGATGCGCGACCACGAGGTGCTGCTGCACCACCCCTACGACTCCTTCTCCACGAGCGTGCAGCGGTTCCTCGAGCAGGCCGCGACGGACCCGAAGGTCCTCGCCATCAAGCAGACCCTCTACCGCACCAGCGGTGACTCCCCGATCGTCGACGCGCTCGTCGCCGCGGCCGAGGAGGGCAAGCAGGTCCTCGCGATCGTGGAGATCAAGGCGCGCTTCGACGAGCAGGCCAACATCGACTGGGCGCGCAAGCTCGAGCAGGCGGGCTGCCACGTCGTCTACGGCCTCGTCGGGCTGAAGACGCACTGCAAGCTCTCGATGGTCGTGCGCGACGACGGCGACCAGCTGCGCCGCTACGTCCACATCGGCACCGGCAACTACCACCCGAAGACCGCGCGGCTCTACGAGGACGTCGGCCTGCTCACCACCGACCCCGAGGTGGGCGAGGACGTGGCCCGGCTGTTCAACGTGCTCTCGGGCTACTCGATGGAGACGGAGTACCACCGTCTGCTCGTTGCGCCGCACTCGATCCGGTCCGGGCTCGTCGAGCGGATCGAGCGCGAGATCGCCAACGTCCGCGAGGGACGGTCCGCCCGGATCCGGTTCAAGTGCAACTCCATCGTCGACGAGGCCACGATCGACGCCCTCTACCGCGCCTCGCAGGCGGGCGTGCCCATCGACATCTGGGTCCGCGGCATCTGCGCGCTGCGTCCCGGCGTTCCCGGGCTGTCGGAGACGATCCGGGTCCGCAGCGTGCTCGGCCGCTTCCTCGAGCACTCCCGCATCTTCGAGTTCGACAACGGCGGCGACCCCGAGGTCTGGATCGGCTCGGCCGACCTCATGCACCGCAACCTCGACCGGCGCATCGAGGCGCTGGTGCGGCTCGGCTCACCGCGCCACACCGAGGAGCTGTCGCGCCTCATCGACCGCGCGTTCGACCCGGCGAACAGCGCCTGGCACCTGTCCGCCGACGGGACGTGGACCCGGGTCCACCGCGCCGACGACGGCTCCCCGCTCGTCGACGTCCAGGCCGCGCTGATCGCTCGACAGTCACGGCGGCTGAGCGCGACGCCATGACGTCCGGCGGGGACAGCGCGATCACGGGAAGCCATCCAGCTCCGCCAGATCCGGACCTCACGTTGCCGCCGCCCACCCCGTGGGTCGCGACTCCACCGCCGGCGTGGCCGTCATGGCGCACCTGCGCCGCCAGACCGCGGCGCTCCTCGCGGCGGACGCCGGCCTCGACACGGACGCCGACGGCGCTGTGCACGCGGCCCGGGTCGCCGCGCGCCGGCTCCGGTCCGGGCTCCGCGTCTACGGCGACCTCCTCCGCGGCGACGTGTCGGCCGCGACTTCGCCCCGAGCTGTCCTGGTACGCGAGCCGCATCTCGCCGGCCCGCGACCTCGAGGTCTTCGACGCCGCCCTCACCGCCGGCCTCGAGGAGCACGACGGGCTCGCGCAGACCCTGCAGCCGTGGCTGCGCCGTCGACGCGGCCTCACCCTGGCCGACGCCGTGATCGACCTCCGGTCGGCACGGGCGAACCGGCTGCGTGCCGGGCTCGTCGAGGTCGCGCGCGCGCCGACGTTCACGTCGCTGCGCCTCGAAGCGCGCCTCGAAGGTCCTGGCTCCTCGGGTGCTCGACGCGGACCGCCGGGCGGCGCACCAGATCGGCGTGCTCACCCAGGACGACCCGGCGGAGAAGTGGCACGCGGCACGCATCTCCGCCAAGCGCGCGCGCTACGCCGCGGAGGTCGGCGCCGCGGCGCTCGGCCGGCCGTGCGAGGACCTGGCGCGGTTGTGGGCGAGCCTCACCGAGCACGCTCGGCGAGGCCCAGGACGCCGTGATCCAGCGGACCCTCGTCCTCGAGCGGGTCAGCGACACGACGTTGCCGCTCAGCGCCGGCGAGGCCTTCACCTGCGGCGTCTTCGTCGCCTCGACCCATGACCGGGAGCTCGCCTCGCACCAGCTCGCGCACGCGATCTGGGAGAGCTCGCGCGACGAGCACCGGCGCCTGCGTCGCGCCGTGGCGTCCTGAGGGGATGTGATGGCGAACCACCAGATCGAGGCGGCCGGAGTCGTCCTCGTCCGACCGGGCGACGACGGCCCTGAGGTCGCGGTCGTCCATCGTCCGCACCGGTCCGACTGGTCGCTGCCCAAGGGCAAGCTCGAGGGGGACGAGCGGCACGACCTGGCCGCCGTGCGCGAGACGTTCGAGGAGACCGGGCGTGCGTTGCGCGCTCGGCCCGTCGCTCGGCAGCCGCCGCTACGACCGTCGACGGGGTGGCCAAGCGGGTCCGCTACTGGCGGGCCACCGCCCGTCGACGTCGTCGCGCGAGAGCCGGACGCCGAGATCGACGAGATCCGCTGGCTCCGCCGCAAGGCCGCGCGGGCCTTGCTCACCTACGACGACGACCGTGCGCTGGTCGACGTGGCGCTCGCCCTGCCCGACACGTCGGCCACGATCGTGCTGCGACACGCCGAGGCGACGAAGCGGGCCGCCTGGCGGGAGTCGGGCGACGCGCGTGCCGACGTCGACGCGGCCCGTCCGCTCAACGCGGTCGGCGTGCTCCAGGCGCTCGGCCTCGCGGTCGTCCTCGACGCCTACGCGCCGGGTCGAGTGGTGTCGTCCGATGCCGCGCGGTGCGTCTCCACGGTCCGGCCGTACGCCGACCGCCGCTCGCTCGACGTCCGGCTCGAGCACGCGCTCAGCGAGGAGGGCTGCGAGGACGGACCCGCGCGCCACCGAGGCCCTCGTCGGCCGCGCTGCTCGAGGACCCTGGACCGGCGGTCTGGTGCACGCACCGCCCGGTGCTGCCGATCCTGGTCGGGGCCCTCGCGGCGGGGCTCGCGCTCGATCGCGGGGCCGCCGAGCTCGACCCGCGCCTGCGTCCCGGGTGCGCCATCGTCGTCCACCGCGTCGCGGACGGAGCGGCCGTGCGGCTGGACCGGTTCGAGACGTAGTGCCGGCGCCCGCGCCTGCGCCGGCCCGCGCACCATCTGTACCGCCTCCGTTCACCCGTTGTTCACCCGGTTCCTCCGCGCGGGTCAACCGGTCTTCCTAACGTCCGGACTGACACCGCACGACACCACGAACCTGGAGGACCAGGGTGACCATCACTCGCACCGCCCGTCTGGCGGCCCTCGCGCTCACCGGAGCGCTCGCGCTCGCCGCCTGCGGCTCCGACGGCGGCGGCTCCACGAGCAGCCCCACGGCCGGCGGCAGCATCGACTGCGTCTCCGGCTCGCTCAAGGCCTCCGGCTCGAGCGCCCAGAAGAACGCGATGGCCGAGTGGATCAACGGCTACCAGACCGGCGTGCATCGGCGCCACGATCGACTACCAGGCCAACGGCTCGGGCGCCGGCATCACAGGACTTCATCAACAAGCAGACGGCCTTCGCCGGGTCCGACTCCGCCCTCAAGGACGACGACAAGACGAAGGCCGACGCCCGCTGCGCCACCGGTCCGGCCATCGACATCCCCATGGTCGGCGGCGCGATCGTGCGCGGCCTACAACGTCTCCGGCGTCGAGAAGCTCATCCTGACCTCGGACCTGCTCGCCGGCATCTTCGGCAACACGATCACGAAGTGGAACGACCCGAAGATCGCCGCCGCCAACCCCGGCGTGACACCTCCCCGACGCGACGATCGCGCAGTTCCACCGCAGCGACTCGTCCGGCACGACGGACAACTTCACCAAGTTCCTCGCCACGACCTCGACGCGCCTGGACGTTCGACAACGGCAAGGAGTGGAAGGCCCCCGGCGGCCAGGGCGCCAAGGGCAACGACGGCGTCGGCGCAGCGCGGTGAAGTCCACCGCCGAACTCGATCGGCTACGTCGAGCTCTCGTTCGCCCAGGACGCCGGCCTCGTCTACGGCGTGGGTCGACAACGGTCGGCAGCGCCGATCGAGGCGACCTCGGAGAACGCGGCCAAGACCATCGCGGCGGCGACGATCAAGGGCACGGGCAACGACCTGGCGCTCACGATCGACTACAAGACGACGGCCGGCTACCCCGCCGTGCTCGTCACCTACGAGATCACCTGCGAGAAGGGCCTCGACGCCGCCCTGTGCCGACCTGACCAAGGCGTTCCTCACCTACACGGCGAGCGACGAGGCGCCAGGCGAAGCTGCACCGACTCGGCTACGTGCCGATCACCGGCGACCTGCTGACCAAGGTCCGCGCCGCCGTGGCTCGTCGATCTCGGCCTGACGCTACTGTCTCCAGGGGTGGTGGGACCTCGGTCCCGCCACCCCTGGAGCACGCTCCACGACACCTCCCGGTGGTCCCCGGATGAGCACGACTCTCGAGCCGTCCGGGCGCCCCGGTCGACCCGGGACCGCGCGTCGGAGATCAAGGGCGCGTCCGTGCGCCGCGGCGACCGCGTCTTCTCCGGACTCTCGCGCGGGGCCGGCATCGTCATCCTCGTCACGATGGCGCTGATCGCGGCGTTCCTCATCTGGAAGGCGATCCCCTCCCTCCAGGCCAACACCGCGAACTTCTTCACGACCCAGGTCTGGTTCCCGGACGACCCCAACCCGGTGTTCGGCATCGCGGCCCTGACGTTCGGCACGCTGATGACGTCCCTCATCGCGATGGTCCTGGCGGTCCCGGTGGGCATCGGCATCGCGCTGTTCATCGCGCACTACGCATCGCGCCGCCTGGCCTCGACGCTCGCGTTCGTCACCGACCTGCTCGCCGCGGTGCCCTCGATCATCTTCGGCATGTGGGGCCTGGAGTTCCTCACGCCGCACATGGCCGGGCTCGGCGAGTGGCTCAACGAGTACCTCGGGTTCATCCCGCTCTTCGCGAACGACCTCGGGATCTACACCAAGTCGATCCTCATCGCGTCCGTCGTGCTCGCGATCATGATCCTGCCGACCATCTCGGCCATCAGCCGCGAGGTCTTCGTCCAGGTGCCGCGCGCGCACATCGAGGCGTCGCTGGCGCTCGGCGCCACGCGGTGGGAGATGGTTCGTCAGGCGATCTTCCCGTTCGCCAAGCCGGGGATGATCTCGGCGTCGATGCTCGGGCTCGGGCGTGCGCTCGGCGAGACCATCGCCGTCGCGCTGATCCTGTCGGCGTCCTACGACATCAACTGGCACATCACGGAGCCGGGTGGCAACACGTTCGCGGCCAACATCGCGCTGCGCTGGAACGAGGCCGGCCCCATCGGGTTGTCCGCCCTCGTGGCGAGCGGCCTGGTGCTGTTCGTCATCACCCTGGCCGTGAACATGGTGGCGCGGCTGATCATCGCCCGCCGGTCCGAGTTCTCGGGTGCCGGCTGATGTCGCGCCTCACGCCAGCGGATCGCGCCGCCTCCGACACCCTGCTCCACGACGCGCTCGCCGGCCGCCGCCTGCCCCGCTGGGGTGTGCCCGCGGCCGGGGTCGCCGCGCTCGTGATCGCGATGCTGCTCAACGTGACCACGTCGGTCGCCGGGGTCGCGGGCACGCTGATCGTGGCGGTGCTGCTCTTCCTCGTGATCCAGACGGCATGGAGCTTCCGGGTCGAGGGTCGACGGCACGCCGTCGACCGCCTCGCGACGACCGGCGTCTACGCCACGTTCCTCATCGCGCTGGCGCCTCTCGTCGCGGTGCTGCTCACCGTGGTCGTCCGCGGGATCGCCGTCATCTCCGCGGAGTTCCTCACGACGTCGATGCGCAACGTCTCGCCGCGCTCCGAGGGTGGCGGGCTCTACCACGCGCTGATCGGCACGCTGGAGCAGGTCGCGATCGCCGCGATGATCGGCGTGCCGCTCGGGATCCTCGCCGCGATCTACCTGGTCGAGTACGCCCCCAGTGGCAGGTCCAAGAAGCTGTCGCGGGCGATCAGCTTCTTCGTCGACGTCATGACCGGGGTCCCGTCGGTCGTCGTCGGCCTGTTCGTCTACACCGCGTTCATCCTCACGCTCGGGATGCAGCGCTCGGGCTTCGCGGCGTCGATCGCGCTGACGATCCTCATGCTGCCCGTGATCGTGCGATCGACCGAGGAGATGCTGCGCATCGTCCCGCGCGACCTGCGCGAGGCGTCGTACGCGCTGGGGATCCCCAAGTGGCGCACGATCGTCAAGGTCGTCCTGCCCACCGCCATCGGGGGCATCATCACCGGAGCGATGCTGGCCATCGCGCGGGTCGCGGGCGAGACGGCGCCGCTGCTGCTGACCACGTTCCTGTCGCAGTCGATCAACACGAACCCGTTCTCCGGCCCGCAGGCCGCGCTGCCGACCTTCATCTGGGACCAGTTCACCAGCGCCACCCAGGCGTCGGTCGACCGCGCCTGGGGCGGCGCCCTCGTCCTCATCGTGCTCGTGATGCTTCTCTACGCCGGCGCGAAGCTCATCGCGCGCTTCACCGGCGTCAAGAAGATCTGACCCAGACCGACACCCAGCGGATACGGAAGACTCGCCACATGGCCAAGCGCATCGACGCCACCGACCTCGACATCTACTACGGCAAGTTCAAGGCCGTGGAGGGTGTGACGTTCTCGGTCGAGCCGCGCTCCGTCACGGCGTTCATCGGACCGTCGGGGTGCGGCAAGTCCACGGTGCTGCGTGCCTTGAACCGCATGCACGAGGTCATCCCTGGCGCCTACACCGACGGCAAGGTCCTCCTCGACGGCGAGGACATCTACAGCTCCGACGTCGACCCGGTGAACGTGCGTCGCACGATCGGCATGGTGTTCCAGCGGCCGAACCCCTTCCCCACGATGTCGATCTACGACAACGTCGTGGCCGGCCTGAAGCTCGAGGGCGGTCGGCGCAAGAAGGGCGCGCTCGACGCGGTCGTGGAGGAGTCGCTGCGCGGCGCCAACCTGTGGGAGGAGGTCAAGGACCGGCTCGCCCGCCCGGGCGCCGGGCTGTCCGGCGGCCAGCAGCAGCGCCTGTGCATCGCGCGCGCGATCGCCGTGCAGCCGCAGGTCCTGCTCATGGACGAGCCGTGCTCGGCGCTCGACCCCATCTCGACGCTCGCGATCGAGGACCTGATCGAGCAGCTCAAGGAGCAGTACACGATCGTCATCGTGACGCACAACATGCAGCAGGCCGCTCGTGTCTCGGACACGACGGCGTTCTTCAACCTCGCCGGCGTCGGCCAGCCCGGGCGGCTCGTCGAGATCGCCACCACCGAGCAGATGTTCTCCAACCCGGCGCAGCAGTCGACGGAGGACTACATCTCCGGCCGCTTCGGCTGACCAGGTCGCCCGTCAGGCGGTCCCGGTGGGGAACCCGCCGGCCTTGGACACGAGCGAGGGGGTCGGCCGGCCGAGCTGCTCCCCGAGCCAGTCCGACGCCGCGATGAGCGCGTCGAGGTCGACACCGGTACGGACGCCCGAGCGCTCGAGCAGGTAGACGAGGTCCTCGGTGGCGATGTTGCCCGTGGCCCGCGGGGCGAACGGACAGCCGCCGATACCGCCGAGGCTCGAGTCGAGCACCCGGATACCTGCGGCGTAGGCCTCGAGCGCGTTGGCGTAGCCGGTGTTCCGCGTGTTGTGGAAGTGCGCGCGCAGCCGCACGTCGCCCACCGCCGGGGCGACGCGGCCCACGCGTTCGCGCACGTCGGCCGGCACCGCCACGCCGATGGTGTCGGCGAGGGCGATCTCGACGACGCCGCTGGCGGCCAGCCGCTCCGCGAGCTCGACGACCCGGTCGACGGCGACCTCGCCCTCGAACGGGCAGCCGAACGCGGCCGAGATCGTGGCCGACGGCGCGATGCCCGCCGCCAGAGCACGGGGCGCCACGGCCTCCACCGTGCGCACGGCGTCCTCGGTGGACAGCCCCTGGTTGCGTCGGCTGAAGGTGTCGCTCGCGAAGACGACGAGGTTGACCTCGTCGAGGCGGGTCGACGCTGCGCGGTCGAAGCCGCGGGCGTTGAGCACCAGCCCGATCAGCGACATCGAGGCGCGGTCGGGCGAGCCCGCCAGCACCTCGAGGACGGCCTCTGCGTCGGCCATCTGCGGCACGCGTGCGGGGTTCACGAAGCTGGCGGCCTCCTGCCGACGCAGGCCCGCTGCCGCCGTGCGCTGCACCAGCTCGACCTTCTGTGCCGTCGAGAGCACGGCAGGGTCGTTCTGCAGGCCGTCGCGCGCCGCGACCTCGACGATCTCGACATCCTTGTCCGCCACTCGACCCTCCTCGCTCTGGCCCCATCCTCGCGCATGCGAGCCGGGACCGCGGTCGAGCGCCCGGATCGGCCGTCCCTAGGCTGGCACCCACCCTGCGGATCGGAGTTCCCGTGCTCACCCACGTCGTCTCGTTCACCTTCACCGTCACCGCGGATCGCGACGAGGCTCGGGCCCGGCTGGAGGCGCTCCTCCCGCAGATCCCGCCGCTGCTCACCCTCGAGACCGGGATCGACGTCGTCGGCGACCCCGGGGCGGCGGACCTCGTGCTCATCACCACTCACGACGACCTCGCCGGGCTCCGGGCCTACCAGGAGCACCCCGTCCACGAGGAGTTCGGCGCCTGGGTCCGGCCCCGCCTCAGCGGCAAGACGGTCGTCGACTTCGAGTCCTGAGCCACCGCGGGACCCGGCCGCGGACGCCGGCGGAGCGGTTTCGCCATCTGCCCTGCGCCGTCCCGGGCGCTCGGGTTACCGTGCTCAGGTGACCCACCCGCCGACCCAGCACCTTCCCGGGTCGCCGGCTGTCGTCGCCGCTGCGGCGCAGGTCCACGAGGTCACGGTGGTCGACGGCCGGTTCACCTCTGCGGCGTGCACGTGCGGCTGGCGGAGCGCCGGACGGCGCAGCCGGGCGATGGTCCGCGCCGAGGCACGCGACCACGCGCTGCTCTACGTCGACGGCCGGCTCCTCGTCATCGAGCCCGACGCACCAGCACAGTCCGAGGCGCAGGCAGAGTCCGAGCCGACGGACTGACCCACAGGTCGGAGCGTCAGCCGAGCTCGACCTTCTGGCCCTTGCCGACCACGATGATGCCGCTGGCGCTCACGGTGTAGCGCTCGCGGTCCTGCTCGAGGTTGACCCCGATCTGGGCGCCGTCGGGCACCTGGACGTTCTTGTCGAGGATCGCCCGTCGTACGACGGCTCCGCGCCCGATCTTCACGCCGTTCATGATGACCGCGCCCTCGACGTAGGCGCCCTCGCGGATGTTGACGTCGTAGGACAGCACCGAGTTGCGCACGTGCGCGCCGGCGACGATCGAGCCGGCGCCGACCATCGACTCGTGGCTGTTGCCGCCCTCGACGAACTTGGCCGGCGGCAGCGGCGGCAGGTGCGACAGGATCGGCCACTGCCGGTTGTAGAGGTTGAAGATCGGGTGGACGGACACGAGGTCCATGTGCGCGTCGTGGTAGGCGTCGAGCGTCCCGACGTCGCGCCAGTAGCCCTTGTCGCGATCGGTGGAGCCGGGCACGACGTTCTCGTCGAAGTCGTAGACCTCGGCGAGGCCCTGCGCGGTGAGCATCGGGATGATGTTGCCGCCCATGTCGTGGACGGACCCGTCGTCGCTCGAGTCGATCCGCAGCGCCTCGACGAGCACGTCGGTGCTGAACACGTAGTTGCCCATGGACGCGTAGACGTGCGACGGGTCCCCGGGGATCGTGGGCGGGTCGGTGGGCTTCTCGACGAAGCGCCGGATCGAGCGGCCGTCCGGCCCGGTCTCGATGACCCCGAACTGGTCGGCCTGCTCCTTCGGCACCCTGATCCCGGCGACGGTGACGCCGGCACCGGAGGCGATGTGCTGGTCGACCATCTGCTGGGGGTCCATGCGGTAGACGTGGTCCGCACCGAACACGACGACGTACTTCGGGCTCTCGTCGTAGACGAGGTTGAGGCTCTGGAAGATGGCGTCGGCGCTGCCGGTGAACCACCGCGGGCCGAGCCGCTGCTGCGCCGGCACGGGGGTGATGTAGTTGCCCAGCAGGGTCGACATGCGCCACGTGGTCGTGATGTGGCGGTCGAGCGAGTGCGACTTGTACTGCGTCAGCACGCAGATCCGCAGGTAACCGGCGTTGACCAGGTTCGACAGCACGAAGTCGACGAGGCGGTAGGCGCCGCCGAACGGCACCGCGGGTTTGGCCCGGTCGGCCGTGAGGGGCATGAGTCGCTTGCCCTCGCCTCCGGCGAGCACGATTCCCAGGACGTCACGGTTGGCCACGTGCTCACAGTAGACCGGGCCCTAGGCTGGCGTCTGTGTTGCGCGTAGGGATCCTCACCCGGGAATGGCCGCCTGACGTCTACGGCGGTGCCGGCGTCCATGTCGAGGAGCTCGTGCGCGAGCTCCGACCTCGGGCCGACGTCCGGGTCCATGCCTTCGGGCCGACCCGCACCGGCGCCCACGGGCACCAGGCGCCGCCGCAGTTCCTCAACGCCAACCCGGCGTTGCAGACCGTGGCGGTCGACCTGGACATGGTGCGGGTGCTCGACCATGTCGACGTCGTCCACTCCCACACCTGGTACGCCAACCTCGCCGGCCACCTCGCGGCCGAGCTCTGGGGCGTCCCGCACGTCGTCACCGCGCACTCCCTCGAGCCCCGTCGCCCGTGGAAGGCCGAGCAGCTCGGCGGCGGCTACCGGATCTCGTCGTGGATCGAGGCGTCGGCCTACCGCGAGGCGGCCGCGATCATCTCGGTGTCCGAGGGGATGCGCCTCGACATCCTCGACGCCTATCCGTTCATCGACCCGGCCCTGCGTGCACGTCGTGCGCAACGGCATCGACACGGTCGCCTGGCGGCCGCAGGAGTCCACGGCCCTCATCGAGGGCTACGGGATCGACGTCTCCCAGCCCTACGTCGTGTTCGTGGGCCGCATCACCCGGCAGAAGGGCATCGGGCACCTGCTCGCCGCGGCGGAGCAGTTCGACCCCTCGGTCCAGCTCGTGTTCTGCGCTTCCGCACCGGACACCCCCGAGATCGGGACCGAGGCGGCACGCGCGGTCGCGCACCTCCAGGAGAGCCGCACCGTCATCTGGATCAAGGAGCACGCGCCACGCCTCGTCGTGCAGGAGCTGCTCACCCACGCCGTGGCGTTCCTGTGCCCGTCGGTCTACGAGCCGCTCGGCATCGTCAACCTCGAGGCGATGGCCTGCGAGACGGCCGTCATCGCGTCCGACGTCGGCGGCATCCCTGAGGTCGTCGACGACGGGGTCACGGGCCTGCTCGTCCACTACGACGCCGCAGAGCCGGTCGAGTTCGAGCGCGCCTTCGCGGCCGCGGTGAACTCCCTCGTCGCGGACCCGGAGCGCGCCCGCGTCATGGGTGTGCGCGGGCGCGAGCGCGCGATCGCCGAGTTCGGGTGGCACGTCGTCGCCGAACGAACGATCGAGGTCTACACCTCGGCCGGGGCCACACCGGGGGCCCCCACGCCGTGACGACGATGGAACACCCGCCGGTCGCGCAGGTCGACCGGCGGCCGCTTCTCGGCTACGGCATCTACCTCGTCGCGGCCCTGCTCTGGGCGCTCAACGGCACGGTGAGCAAGTACCTCCTGCTCGGCGGCGTGCCGTGGGCACGGCTCTCGCAGCTGCGCGTGACCGCGGCGCTCGTGATCCTGGTGGTCATCGTCGCCATCACCAGGCGATCGGCGCTGCGCCTGAGGCGCCACGAGATCAAGCGCCTGGCCGTCTACGGCATCCTCGGCATCGCCGCGACGCAGTCGCTGTACTTCCTCGCGATCCAGAAGCTGCCCGTCGGCGTCGCCCTGCTGTTCGAGTTCACCGCACCGATCATGGTGGCGCTGTGGTTCCGCTTCGTCCTGCGCGAGCCGGTGCGCGACCGCGTGTTCGCCGCGCTGGTGCTCGCGCTCGTCGGGCTCGCGATGGTGGCGCAGGTCTGGCAGGGCTTCTCGCTCGACGTGATCGGCGTCGCCGCCGCCCTCGCCGCGGCCGTCGCGCTCGCCCTCTACTACATCCTCGGCGAGCGCCTGGTCGTCGATCGCGACCCCCTCTCACTCACGATGTGGGGCTTCGCGTTCGCGGCGGCGTTCTGGGCCGTCGTCATGCCGTGGTGGAGCTTCCCGTGGGACACGCTCGCGCAGACCGCGATGCCGTTCGGCGACGACGGACCCGCCGTGCCGGGGTGGGTCCTCGTCGCGTGGATGGTCGTGCTCGGCACCGTGGTCCCGTTCGTGCTGGCCCTGCAGTCCCTGCGCCACATCCGCGCGACGCAGGCCTCCGTCGTCGGGATGACCGAGCCGGTGATGGCCTCGCGTCGTCGCGTTCGTCTTCCTCGGCGAGGTGCTCACGCCCGTCCAGATCCTCGGCGGCATCGTCGTCCTCGTCGGCGTCGTCCTGGCGGAGACGTCCCGCTGACCCTGCCCATCGCGGCCGCCAGTTGGTTGGATGGGCCCGTGGCTGAGCATCCGGTGAGCGACCCCGACCGCGGAGTCGACCTGGTGCCCGGTGCCGACGGCCGGGTCAGCACCAGCGCGGTGGCGACCGCGGTGGTCGGTGCGGCGCTGGGCTCCGTCGACCCGGCGGCTGCCGTGCGTGCCGCGTCGATCCGCGACTGGCGGAAGGGCTACCTCTCGCCGTACCGCGATCTCGTGGTCTGCGGCGCCCGCACGGCCGACGCGGCCGACTCCGTGGCGCGGGTCGGCCTCACCGCACTGCACGCACGGTCGACGTTCGTGCGCGGTGGTGACGCCGTGCCGTTGCTCGATGCGTGCACCAGCTGGACGGAGCCGGCGTTCTCGTCCGTGACGGTGGACGGGACGCCGAGCCGCGACGTGGGGCTGTCGCTGCCGTTCCACGGCAAGCGGCTCTTCGGCGCCGACGTGCGGAGGCGGCTCGACGCCTGGGTCGCCGAGGGCGTCGTGGAACGAGGACTGGCGACGTCGATCCACACGCTGCTCGACCACCCCGACTGGCTCGACCTCTCCGACACGACGGTCGTGGTGCTCGGCGCCGGTGCGGAGATGGGACCGCTGCGCTCGCTCCTGCGCTGGGGCGCACACGTCGTCGCCGTCGACCTGCCGCGCCCCGAGGTGTGGGCACGAGTCATCGCGACGGCGCGTTCGTCCGCCGGCCGGCTCACGGTGCCCGTGCCGCTCGGCGCCTCCCCGGCGGACGACGAGGCGCTCGCCGCGGTCGCGGGAGCGGACCTCATCCGCCGCCTCCCCGAGGTGCGCACCTGGCTCGCCGGCCTCGAGTCCGCGTTCACGCTCGGGACCTACACCTACGCGGACGGCGCCACCCACGTCCGCGTGGCGCTCGCTGCCGACGCGCTGGGCCAGTCGCTGCTGGGCGACCGCCGCGACGTCGGCCTCGCCTTCCTCGCCACGCCCACCGACGTCTACTCCGTGCCTGCGGACGCCGTCGCCGAGTCGCGCCGTCGCTGGGACGCGCGAGGGCTCTCGGGTCTCGCACAGCTGCCGCTGCGGGCCGTCGGCCGCTTCGCGCCCAACTACCCCGACACCGTCGAGACCGACCACGGCGACGTCGGCATCGCCGACTGCCTCGTCCCGCAGCAGGGGCCCAACTACGCCCTGGCGAAACGGCTGCAGCGCTGGCGGGCCACGCAGTCACGCCGCGACGGCGTGTGGACCTCGCTCAACATCGCCCCCGCGACCCGCACCCGCTCCGTCGTCAAGAACCGCGCGCTGGCCGCGGCGTACGCCGGTGCGCACCGCTTCGGTGTCGAGGTGTTCGAGCCGTCGACGTCGAACACGCTCATGGCGGCGCTCCTCGTGCACGACCTGCGCTCGAGCTCCTCCCTCGCCCGGCCCGACGCCGTCCTCGCCCACCCGGACCAGGCGTGGGCGCACCAGGCGGCGCACGGCGGCCTCTGGCGCTCGGCCTACGCGCCCCGCTCCGTCCTCGGCATCGCGGCCGCCCTCGGCATGGTCACCCGCGGCTGACCCCAACTCAACGTTCCTCCCCTTAGGGACGATCAAGGAAGCTCAACTACGCGATCCTGTCCGCAACTCGTGATCTTGGGCGCGAGGTCGCCGTCGGCCAGTCGGGCCGACCGCCCGCCTCCGGACCACGGGGGCGCCGGCGGCGACCGGCGCCACCGACCTGGCGTGGGGTCAGACGAGGTGGCGCTCGCTGCGCCGGTGCCCAAGGTCGAACCGGTCCACCGACAGGGCCGACACGTCGATCAACGGCTCGCGGCCGAGCACGAGGTCGCGCATGGTCTCGCCGAGCGCGGGGCCCTGCAGGAATCCGTGGCCGGAGAACCCGGTCGCGTAGAGCACGCGCGAGACACGATCCGCCCGCTCCCCCACGATGCCGTCGTGGTCGGGGCTCACCTCGTAGAGCCCGGACCAGCCGCCGACCACCGGCGCGTCCAGCAGCACGGGTGCCCGGTGCGCCGCCTGTTCGATGATCCCCTCGAGGTACGCCGGGTCGCGCGTGAGGTCGAAGCTCACCGGCGTCGCCGGGTCGCTCCAGCCGGCGAGCAGGCCCACACCCTCGCCGTGGAAGTAGAAGGTCGTCCCGGCATCGATCGTCATCGGGATCGACGCCGGTAGGCCGGGCACGGCACCGGTGACGACGATCTCGCGGCGCAGCGGCTCGCACCGGCAGGTCGACCCCGAGCAGGGAACCGACGACGCCGGACCACGCGCCGGCGGCGACCACCACCGTGCCGGTCTCGACCCGCGATGTCGACCCCGCCGCGCGTGATCTCGAGCGCCCGCACCTCGCCACCCATGACGTCGGCGCCGACGACCTCCGCGCCGGTCGACCAGCCGCGCGCCGAGTCGGCGCGCACCGCCGGCGTACGCCTGGACGAGCGCCTCGGGCGTGCACGTGCCGTCGTCGGGCGACCAGCAGCCGGCGAGGACGTCGTCGACCGTGGCCAGCGGCGAGATCGCGTGTGCCTCAGCGGATGTCGACGAGCCGAGCGGTCACGCCGAGCGAGTTGTGCATCTCGACGGCGGTGCCGAACTCCTCCACCTGCTCCGCGGTGGTGAGCAGGAACAGGTAGCCGACAGCGGCGCAGGTCGATCTCGCCGCCGGGGCGCTGACCGATGTCGGCGAGCAGATCGAGGCTGCGCTTGCCGAGACGCACGTTCAGCGGGTCGGAGAAGCAGGCGCGAACGCCTCCCGCCGCCTTCGACGACGAGCCGCTTCCCAGCGAGTCGCGCTCGACGAGCAGCACGTCGACGCCGGCCTCCGCGAGGTGGAACGCCGTCGAGCAGCCGACGACGCCACCGCCGACGACCACCACCGACGCGCGCTCGGGCAGCGTGCTCACAGCCGGAAGCCCGGGTCCGACGGCAGTTCGACGACGTCCATCTGCGCCTTCTGCAGCCTGCCCCGACCAGTCCCAGTTCACCGCCTGCCAGCGGGTGAACTGGTCGAGCACCCACACCCCGCTCTGCCGGGATCCGTTGCCGCTGCGGCCGTTCCCGCCGAACGGCAGGTGCGCCTCCGCGCCCGAGGTGGAGTTGTTGACCGACACCATCCCCGAGCAGACGCGCGACCGGAACCGCCACACCGCCTCGGGCGACCGTGGTGTAGATCGACGACGAGAGGCCGTAGCCGTGCCCGTTCGCGAGCTCGATCGCCTCGTCCAGCGACGAGAACCTGCCGAGGCCGACGAGCGGCCCGAACGTCTCGGTGTCGTAGAGCGCGTCGCCGGCGCGCACGCCCTCGACGATCGTGGGGTGCGCGAAGACGCCGGCATCCGGGTCGCCGACGAAGCCCTTGCGCGGGTTCGCCGAGGTGATGCGACCCGTGCCGGTCGAGCCGTGCAGCGTGTGGTGGTCCGCGACGAGGCCGAGGTTGCGCTCGTGGTTGTGGAGGTACGCCTCGGAGATGAGCGGGCCGTAGAGGACGTCCTTCGTCGGGTCTCCGACGACCGCGTCCTCGACCGCGGCCACGAAGCGCGAGCGCATCTCGTCGTAGACCTCGTCGTGGACCCAGAGCGTGCCCAGCGAGGTGCAGCGCTGACCGGCCGAGCCGAACCCGCCGAAGAGCGCGCCCTCCACCGCGAGGTCGAGATCGGCGTCGGGCATGACGACCATCGGGTTCTTGCCGCCGAGCTCGAGGCACGCCGACTGCAGGTGGCGGCCGGTGAGCTCCCCGATCCGGCGGCCCACCGCGGTGGAGCCGGTGAAGCCGACCTTCTGCACGAGGCCCTGCTCGAGCACGGTGTCGAGCGCGTCGTACGTCGTCACGCCGTCCGCGACGACCGTGACGAGGACGTCGGCGGGCACTCCGCCCGCATGGAACAGCGAGGTGAGCGCGTGGGCGATCGCGGGCGAGACCTCGGCGGGCTTCCACACGACGCTGTTGCCGCACAGCAGCGCGGGGACGAGGTACCAGGACGGCACGGCGGCGGGAAAGTTCCCTGCGGTGATGATCAGCGCCGTGCCCACCGGTGCCGGAACGTGAACAGCTGCTTGTCGGGCATCTCGCTCGGCACGGTCTGGCCGTAGAGGCGCCGCCCCTCGCCGAGGAAGAAGTCGCACGTGTCGATGACCTCCTGCACCTCGCCGAGCGCCTCGGCGTACGGCTTGCCGATCTCGCGGGTGACGAGTGCGGCGAGCGACTCCTTGTTGGCCTCCACCAGCCGGCCCACGGAGGCGATGACGCGGCCGCGGGCGGGCGCCGGGATGTCGGCCCACGCCCGCTGCGCGGCGTGCGCGCGGCGGGCCGCCTCGACCAGGTCGCCCGCGCTCGCGAGCTCGATGGTGGTGACGACGTCGGTCAGGTCGGCGGGGTTCAGGCTCTGCATCTGGTCACGCCCCGCATCCTGCCGCCCCGCCCCCCACCCTGTCCTCGCCCCGCTTCACCATGTGTCCCCTAGGGGCGATCAAGGAAGCTGGACTTCACGATCCGTCCCCGACTCGTGATCATGGCCGCGGCGCCGGTCAGCGCGACCGGGCCTCACCACTCACCAAGATCACGCGTTGGGGACCAGAAGTGCAGCTGGACTTCCTTGATCGTCCCTATGGGGCAGAAGGTCGAGTCGGGGGCGGACTGCGTCGGGTGGGGGCGGGATCGGGTAGGACTGTGCCCATGGCGCCGACTGTCGCGGATGCGTTGCTCGACCAGCTCGCCGATCACGGTGTGCGGGTGTGCTTCGGGGTGCCGGGGGTGCACAACCTGCCCTTCTGGGTCGGGGCGGGGGTCGGACGGCGGCCGCGCATCGTGGGTGTGCGGCACGAGCAGGCTGCGGGGTACGCCGCCGACGCGAGCGCTCGAGCCACCGGAGGCCTCGGCGTCGCGATCACCACCACCGGGCCCGGCTTCGCCAACGCGCTCGCCGCGTTCGGCGAGGCCTAGGCCTCCTTCTCACCGGTGCTCCTCCTCTCCAGCGAGGCCCCGCTCGGACCGCGTCGCCGCACCGGCGCCGACCACGGGCTGCTGCACGCGATGCGCAGCCAGGCCGACATGGTGAGCGCCGGGTTCGGCGCGCGGGCCGTCTCGGCGGCGGACGGTGCCGCGGCCGTCGCGGCGCTGCCGCAGCTGGTCGCGCACGCGATCGCCACCGGCCGGCCGGTGTATCTCGGCGTCCCGGCCGACATCCTCGCCTCCAGCTGGACCGCACCCAACCCGCCGCCGCTGCCCCCAGACCGAACCGCGCCCGCGGCAGCCGATGTCACCGCCGCCGCCGATGCACTGCGGGGCCGACGCGTCGTGATCTGGCTCGGCGCACGCGCCGTGGCCGCCGAGACCGACGTACGCCGCCTCGCCGACCGCCTCGACGCCCTCGTCGTCACGACGTTCCAGGCGCGCGGCATGCTCGCCGACCATCCCGGCACCATCACCGCGCCGCCGCACGAGCCGAGGGTCTCGGACATCATCGGCTCGGCCGATGCGCTGCTGGTGATCGGTGACGACCTGCCGGCATGACCACGCGCAACTGGACGATGCGAGTGCCGTCCACGATCGTCGCGCTCACCGACGACGCCGACGCCAGCCTCGGCGACTACCCGCTGGCCGCCCGGCTCACCGGTCACATCGCGACCGGCGTCCGCGACCTGGTCGACGCCCTGGGCGACGAGACATCCGCGACAGCCGGCGCTGACGGCGACCCCGACGGGAGCGCACCACGCGACGAGGACGGTGGCGGCGACGACGGAGCAGCTCGCGACACCGACCGTGGCAGCGGCGACGGCTCCTCGATCACTGGCAGCGACGGCGACGACGTCGGATCTGCCGAGCGTCACACCACCGGTAGCGACGACGCCGCGCACGCACCGCATCACGCGGCCCGGGCCATCACCGCGGCCGTGTGGGCGGACGTGCGCGCGGACGAGCGCACGGCACCCGGTGCCGGGCTCGTCGCCACGGTCGAGGAGGGCTGGTCCGACGCCGGCGCCCTCGTCGTCGACATGTGCGTGGCGGGCTACTGGCTCGGTGGCTACTCCCGGCAGCCGCGGGCGAGGCGTCTGCAGTACCCCGTGGGGTGGGGGACGCTCGGCTACGCCCTGCCCGCCGCGATCGGCCCTGCGGCGCACGGGATCCCGACGCTCGCGGTCGTGGGCGACGGCGGCGCGGCGATGGGTCTCGGCGAGCTCGCGACCTTCGCGCAGGAACGGCTCCCCATCTCCGTGCTCGTCGTCACCGACGGCGGCTACGGCATGCTCCGCTACGACCAGGACGTGGCCGGGGACCCGCACCGCGGCGTCGACCTCGTCGAGCCACGATGGGACGACCTCGCAGCCGCCTACGGGATGCGCGTGATGCACACGGACGACCCGGGCGCGGGGCTCGCTCGCGGCGCTGACCCAGGCCCGCGACGGCCTCACGTGCGGCGATCGGTGGATGGTGGTCCTCGAGGCCGCGCTGTTCCCCCCGCGCACCACCTCACCTCGCTGGCGCGAGCACTGAGAGCGACGCTCGTTGCTCCGATCGGGTGATACGACGCCACTTTCGGGCGCATCCTGACGACATACCTCGTAACGAGTGATCGTCGGACAGCTCCCGGGGGGAGGCCTCGTGAGGAAAGAGCACTGGCTCGCGGCCGTTCTCGCGGGCGCCATCGTCGTCGGGGTCGGGGTCACCACAGCAGCCGCAACTCCGCCGATCCTGGCCGCCGGCGCTGCCTCCGCAGCCCACGCCACCGGTGCAGCGGTTCTCCCGGCGGCGCTGCCGACGCCGACCCCGTCCGCCACCGTGCCGGCGACCCCGAAGCCGGCTCCCACCCCGAAGCCCACCACCCCCACCGCGACGCCGACCAAGCCGCCCGCGCTGCCGCCGGGTACGCACGTCCCGACCACGTGGCCGGTGCGAGCGGGCGACGGCGGACCCCTCGTGCTCCGGGTGCAGCAGCGGCTGCGCTGGCTCGGCCACCCCGTGCGGCTCAACGGGCTGATGGACGCCATCACCGTCAGCTCGGTGAAGAAGTTCCGCAGCAAGTTCGGGCTCGGCAGCTCGGCGCTGGTCACGGCGTCGACGTGGACCAAGCTCCTGTCGCTGACGCGGACGAACGGCGCGCTGCCCAAGGCCTGCCTCGCGCGCGACCTCGTGCTCTGCATCGACAAGACGCAGAAGTCGCTGCGGCTGGTGCAGCGCGGCGTCGTGGTCCTGACGGTGGACGCGCGCTTCGGCGGCGCGCAGTACCCCACCCGCGAGGGCACCTACTCCGTCTACCGCAAGTCGAAGTACCACGTCTCGTCGCTGTACCGGACCTCGATGCCGTTCGCGATGTTCTTCTCCGGGGGCCAGGCGGTGCACTACTCCCCCTACTTCGACCGCGACGGCTACAACGGTGCCTCGCACGGGTGCGTGAACCTGCGCAGCTACGGCACCGCTGCGAAGCTGTTCGACCGCGTGCCGATCGGGACGCGGGTCGTGGTCTACCGCTCGTAGCCCGCGTCGATCAGCGCCGGAACACCCCTGCCGAGCCGGTCCCGCTGCGGTACACACGTGCCATGACGTCGTACAGCCACCTGTTCGTCCACGTCCGCGACCTCCCGCGCACCCGGGCGTTCTACGTCGACCTGCTCGGGCTCGACGTCCTGCTCGAGCACGAGGGCTACGTGCGTGTCGGTGGCGGCGGCGGGTTCCACATCGGGTTCGAGCAGCGCGACGCCGACGAGGTCGGGGCGGCGGGGATCGAGATCGTGGTCGGCGTCGACGACGTCGACGCGGCGTACGACCGGCTCCGCGCCGCCGGCATCACGTTCGACTCCCGCCCGGAGGACCAGCCGTGGGGTGCTCGGCACGTGTGGCTGCGGGACCCCGACGGCTACCGGCTCTCGCTGTCCGGCCCGCCCCTGACGCCGCCGAACCCCTGACAATTCGGGCTGCCCCGCCCTTCGACCGAGCACGCACGCGGCGTCCACGGTGACGTGACGTGGGTCTCCAGAGGGTTCGCGATTGGGTCGTGAGGGCATGTCGCCGCTACCCTGGGGCAACTTCCCCCAGTCCCGCGTCACCTTGGTAGCTCTCATTGACGCGTCCGCGTGATCAATGATTGAGGCTATTCCTGTGACCGCTCTGCTCGATGACGCGACGTTCGACGTCGCCGACACCACCCCTGACACCGCCGACGACGCCGGGAACGCCGTCACGTTCGGCGACCTCGGGCTGCCGCCCGCGCTCGTCGCGGCGCTCACCCGCACCGGCATCACCTCGCCGTTCCCGATCCAGGTCGAGACGATCCCCGACGCCCTCGCCGGCCACGACCTCCTCGGTCGCGGCAGCACCGGCTCCGGCAAGACGCTCGCCTTCGGCCTGCCGATGCTCGCCCGCATCGCGCACTACCCCGCGCAGCCCAAGCACCCGCGCGGCCTGGTCCTCGTGCCGACCCGCGAGCTCGCGATGCAGGTCAACGACGCGCTCGAGCCGCTTGGCCGCTCGCTCGGCCTGCACTTCAAGACGGTCGTCGGCGGCACGTCGATGGACAAGCAGAAGTACGCGCTGCAGCGCGGCGTCGACGTGCTCGTCGCCACGCCGGGCCGTCTCGCCGACCTGATCCGTCAGGGCGTCTGCTTCCTCGACGACGTCGAGGTCATCGTCCTCGACGAGGCGGACCAGATGGCCGACATGGGCTTCCTGCCCGAGGTCACCGCGCTGCTCGAGCTCTGCTCGCCCGCCGCGCAGACGCTCCTCTTCTCGGCCACCCTCGACGGCGACGTCGACACCCTGGTCCGCAACCACATGCACGACCCGATCCGCCACGAGCTCGAGCCGGCGACGTCGCCGGTCGACACGATGGAGCACCACGTGCTCGTCGTGAACCGCGAGGACAAGGCCGTGGTCGCCACCGAGATCGCCCGTCGCGACGGCCGCACGATCATGTTCGTCCGCTCGCAGCTCGGCGCCGAGCGCGTCGCCGGCAACATCGCCGATCGCGGCATCAACGCCCGCTGCCTGCACGGCGGCATGTCGCAGAACGCCCGCACGCGCACGATGGCGGAGTTCAAGGAGGGCAAGATCGACGTCCTCGTCGCCACCGACGTCGCCGCCCGCGGCATCCACGTCGACGACATCTCGCTCGTCGTGCACGTCGACCCGCCCGAGGACCCCAAGGCCTACCTGCACCGCGCCGGCCGCACCGCGCGCGCCGGAGCCACCGGCCGCGTCGTGACCCTCGTGCTGCGCAACCAGCGCAAGGGCATGCAGCGCCTGCACGAGAAGGCCGGCGTCACCGCGTCCGAGCACGACGTCGTGCCGGGCTCCGACACGCCTCGCCGAGCTCACCGGCTCGCGCACCGCGCGCCAGGCCGCCACGCGCGACTGACCCACCAGCTCCAGTCCGAAGGCCCCCGACGTCCCAGCGACGCGGGGGCCTTCGGCTGCTCCTGGGTGTCTGCCTGGTGGTGTTGCTGCTTCCCGGTCCGGGATGTGACAACTCCACCAGTCAGACGAGCGCTGTCAGGCGGTGACGGCTCCGTCGACGACGTGGTCGGGGGCGTCGTGCGGGGCGACCCGGAACCACGGCGCGAGCAGGGGCACGACGAGCAGCACGGGCACGAGCGCGGCGAAGGCCCAGCGCAGCGAGACGCCCTCGGCGATGCCGCCGATCAGCGGTGCCCCCACCACGAACCCGACGTAGTTGAAGACGTTGACCCGCGCGACGGCGACGCCGCTCGAGGTCTTGTCGTGCGAGGCCGCGGCCGTGAAGGCGAGCGGGATCGCCGGGCAGATGCCGAGCCCGAGGATCGCGAACGCGACGAGGGCGAAGGCGGGGCTGGGCGCGACGGCGATCGCCACCGCTGCTCCCGCGGCGATGACGCCGCCGATGCGCACGAGGGGCACCGGGCCGACCCGGTCGACGGTGCGATCGACGACGAAGCGTCCCACCATCGTCATGAACGCGTAGCCGCCGTAGGCGAGCGCGGCCACCCGCTCGCTGCTGCCGAGCGCGTCCTTGAGGTAGACCGCGCTCCAGTTCGAGGCACCGGAGTCGGCGATGTAGACGCACATGAGCGCGAGGCCGACCAGCACGACCGGTCGCCAGTGGATCCTCGCCGACGACGAGTGCACGACCTCGGGAGCCGGGTGCCCCGGCAGCAGGCTCGAGCCGGCGAGCAGCTGCGCCGGGATAGCCACGATCGCGATGAGGGCGAAGAACGCGAGCAGCGAGAGGCTCGAGTCGGCCGTCAGCGCCGCCAGCACCGCGCCGACGAGACCGGCGAGGCTGAACGCCGCGTAGAAGCTCGCCACGGCGCTGTGGCCGAGGTCGTCCTGCAACCGCACGCCCTGGATGTTCATCGACGCGTCGACGGCGCCGAGACCGAAGCCGACCACGACGAGCGCGACGAGCAGCGCCGGGATCGACGGCGCCCAGCCGACGAGCACGAGCCCGACGGGCACGATCGGTCCCGTCGCGCGGAGCACGACGCGGCTGCCGTGCCGCGGGGCGAGGGCGCCGGCGACGACGCTGCCGATGCCGGCGACGATCGGCACGAGCCCCACCATCAGGCCGAGCGAGCCGTCGGACAGGTCGAACCGGTCCTGCACCGTGGGGATGCGCGTCACCAGGGCCGCGAAGCAGACCCCCTGGACGACGAACGCGAGGGTGACGGCGAGGCGGGTACGACGCAGCAGCACGCGCGCACCGTCTCACAGGCGCGCCCCCGCCAGTCGCACATCCGGTGCGGCGCACGGCACGTCGCGACGGAGTGGTCCGTGGACGAGGTCTCGTGACCGCCCGCGTCGGCGACGGGCCGGGCGCGAGGCAGCCACGCCTGCTCCGCCCGCGTGCCGATCGGCTCGAGCCGTGGGTGACGTCGGTCAGGCGGCGTGCCGGGCCTCGTGGAGGTAGGGCGCGAGGTGGGCGCGCAGGACGTCGTCGGCTGCGGTGGGCACGATCCCGAGCTCGCGCTGCGCGGCGCTGGAATCCATGACGAACGGCTGGTCGAGCTGGTAGGCCACCTCGGGCAGCTCGCGGATCATCGGGTTGAACAGACCCAGCGCGGTCAGCATCGGGCCGGGGATCCGACCGACCTTGGGGGCCGCGACTCCGGCGAGCTCGGCGAGACGCGTGAGCGCCTGGCGCTGGGACAGCAGGAGGGCGCTGGGGACGTGCCAGGCCCGGCCCCACGCCCGCTCGTCCGCCCCGATCGCGATGAGGGTGGCGGCCATGTCCTCGGTGTAGGTCCAGCTGTGCTGCGAGTCCGGGTCGCCGAGCACCGAGATCTTCTTGCCGGCCAGCAGCTTCGGCACGGCACGGTCACCGAGGTGCGACTGCGCACCGGGACCGACGTAGTCCGCGCCGCGCGCCTCGGTGATGCGTGCCCGGCCCGCGCGATGCGCGGCCAGTGCGTTCTCCCACATCTGGATCCGGACGCGGGCCTTGGTGCCGGTCGCGGCGAGCGGGTCGTTCTCGGTCATCGGGTGGTCCACCGGCCCGTAGCCATAGAGGTTCGAGCACGTGGCGAGGACGGCTCCACTCGACTCGGCAGCCGCCAGGAGGGCCGCGGCGATCGGCGGCCAGTCCGTGACCCAGCGGTGGTACTGCGGGTTCACACAGTTGTAGATGACATCGGCACCGGCGGCGAGCTGTGCCAGGCGCGCCGGGTCAGAGGCGTCGGCTGCGATCCGCTCGATGGTCCGGGCCGTGGGACCGGAGCCGCTGCGGGTGACGACACGGACGACGTCGCCCTCGGCTGCCGCCTGCCGGGCGACGGCCGAGCCGACCGGCCCGGCTCCGACGACGAGGTGGGTGCGCTTGCTCATGACGTGGTCTCCGTAGTCTCCCGCCCTCGACCATCCGAGAGCACTGCTCACACTATGGAGCGGCAGTCCGAGTCGTGTCAAGAGCACCGCTCCTCATTGCGGACAGTGCTCTCATCTGTGGCATGATCCGGCCATGGTCGTGACCCCTTCCGCCCCGCGCACCGCCCGCGAGCGGGCGCGCGCCGAGCTGACCCGCGAGATCGTCGACACCGCACGAACTCACCTCGCCGCCGAGGGTGCCTCCGCGCTGTCGCTCCGGGCGGTCGCGCGCGACCTCGGCATGGTCTCCAGCGCGATCTACCGCTACTTCCCCAGCCGCGACGACCTGCTCACCCGCCTGATCATCGACGCCTACAACTCGCTCGGCGCGGAGGCCGAGGCCGCCGATGCCGACCTCCGTCGGTCGGACCTGCGCGGGCGATGGCTCGCGGTCTGCCACGCCTGCCGGGACTGGGCGCTCGCCAGCCCGCACGAGTGGTCGCTCATCTACGGGTCACCGGTGCCCGGCTACGCCGCGCCGCAGGACACCATCGCGCCGGCTTCGCGGGTCACCGCGCTGCTCGTCGGACTCCTCGTCGAGGTCCAGGCCAAGGGAGGCATCCCCGACCCCACACCGGTGCCGCGCCTCGTCCACGCCGCCCTCGCTCCCATCCGGACGACGATCCCGCCGAGCGTGCCCGACGACCTGGTGATCCGCGGTCTCGTGGCGTGGACCCAGCTCGTCGGCTCGATCAGCCTCGAGATCAACGGCCAGTTCCACAACGTGATCGACGACAGGTCGGAGTACTTCGACCACGTGATGCGTCGCCTCGCGGTCGACCTCCACCTCGGCTGAGCGAGGGTCAGGAGGCGCACCGAGGTCGGGTAGGACAGGATCGGCGTCGTGACCCGCGTCCTGACGATCCTCGGCTCGGGTGAGACCAGCCCGACGATGGTGACGCCCCACCAGCGTCTCTTCGCGCGGCTCGGCCCCGACGTGCGCGCCGTGCTCCTCGACTCCCCGTACGGGTTCCAGGAGAACGCCGACGAGCTCACCGAGAAGGCGCAGCAGTTCTTCCGCGAGAGCGTCGGTCGTGAGGTCGGCGCCGTGACGTTCCGCTCCGCACCACCGACGGACCCGCAGGCGCACGCCGTCGAGATGGCCCGGCTGCGCGCGGCCGACTGGGTCTTCGCCGGACCCGGGTCAGCCCGTCGTACGCCCTGCGCACGTGGGCCGGCAGCGCGGTGCCCGAGGCGCTGCACGCGCGCCTGCGTCGAGGGCGGCGCCGTCACCTTCGCCTCGGCCGCGGCCCTCACTCTCGGCCTCGTGACGATCCCGGTCTACGAGGTCTACAAGGTCGGCGAGGAACCGCGCTGGCTCGAGGGTCTCGACGTGCTGGGCCGCGCGACCGGGCTGAGAGCTGCCGTCGTACCGCACTGGAACAACGCCGAGGGCGGCACGCACGACACCCGCTTCTGCTGGCAGGGCGAGCGTCGCCTGCTGGTGCTCGAGGCCCTGCTGCCCGACGACACCTTCGTGCTCGGCGTCGACGAGCACACCGGCCTCGTCATCGACCTCGACACCGGCGCGGCGGACGTCGTCGGGCGCGGCACCGTCGTGGTGCGGGTGCACGGCGACGAGTGGGTCGTGCCGAGCGGCGACGACGATCTCGGTGGAGGAGATCGCCGACACACGGCCGTTCCGCCGGGACGGCGGAGCCGATGCCGTCCGCGCCGTCGGTGGTGCCGAGCACCGCGACGACCCGGCGGGACGGCGCGTTCGACGACGCGCTCGAGCGCGGTGACGTCGCCACGGCCCTCGCCCTCGTCCTCGACCTCGACGCAGGCCGACGACGCCGAGCGACCGAGCGCAGGTGCGATCGCTGGCTGGCCCGCGCCGCCGCCACGGTCGGCGAGCCGGTCGACGTCACCGCCAGCGTCTCGCCGTTCGTCGAGCTCCTGCTCGCGCTGCGCGACAGCGCGCGCGACGACAAGCGCTGGGCCGACTCGGACGCGATCCGCGACGGCCTCGCCGCCGCGGGCATCGAGGTCCGCGACACCCCGGACGGCGTGACGTGGGAGGTACGCGCGATGAGCACCGCACCGATCGCGCTCGTCGGGTCCGGCGAGTACCTCCCGGTGATGACCGAGATCGAGCGCGCCCTCCTCGCACGGGCGGGCACCGCGCTACGTGCAGCTCGCGACAGCAGCCGCACCCGAGGGCGACGAGTCGCTCGCCCGGTGGCACCGCCTCGGCAAGGAGCAGGCGGACCGGCTCGGTGTCGAGCAGGTCGTGGTCGACGTGCGCACGCCGGGTCGACGCCGAGGACTCCGCGCACGCTGGGCCGCGATCGACGGCGCCGGGCTCATCTACCTCTCCGGCGGCAATCCGGCGTACCTCGCGCAGACGCTGCACCAGACGGCGGTGTGGCACGCGATCGTCGCGGCGCACGAGGCCGGAGCCGCCGTGGCCGGCTGCAGCGCCGGAGCCATGGCCCTGTCGGACTGGGCGCCGCGGATGCGCGACCTGCGCAGCGACGACCCGAGCGGGCTCGCCTCGTCCCGCACATCCGGGTGATCCCGCACTTCGACAAGATGCTGTCCTGGGTCCCCGACGTCCTGCGCAACGCGCTGCTGGGCTCGCCCGACGGGACGACCGTGCTGGGCATCGACGAGGACACCGCCCTCGTCGGCGGACCGCACGAGTGGGAGGTGCAGGGGCGCCAGTCGGTGTGGGTGCTCGGCCACGGCTCGCGGGTCGAGCACAAGGCCGGCAGCCGCCTCACCGTCGGCGGCTAGGCGACCGGCGCACAGGCGGACGGCGTGACCGAGAGCCCTACTCGGAGCGGCCCTTGTCGTCGTCCATCTCGCGCAGGAACGCCTCGAGCTGCTCGGCGATCTCGTCGCCGCTGGGCAGCGGCCCGTCGTCGGCCAGCGGGCAGCGCCGACTCGGCGCCGCGGACGAGGGCGTCGTACTGCTCCTCGAGGGCACGCACGGCCTCCATGTTCTCGGCGTTGCCGCGCACCTGCTCGTCGATCTCGCGGTCGCTCGTCGCAGCGTTCGTGACGAGCACCTCGAGGTCGATCGTCGAGGTCACCGGCGTCGGACACCTCGCGCAGGAGCGCCAGCGCGGCGCTCGGGAACTCCACCTGGGTCAGGTAGTGCGGCACGTGGACGGCGAAGCCCATCGCCTCGTGACCGGCCTCACCGAGCGCGAGCTCGACCCCGCCGGCCAGATGGCCGGGCACCTCGATCGCGCCCACGAACGTGGGGCGTCCGGCGACCAGCGACGGGTCGGTGGCGTGTGCGGTGACGCCGACCGGGCGGGTGTGCGGTGCCGGCCACGGGATCGCGTTGAGGCCGATCGAGCGCCGTACGGCGAACCGCTCGACGATCTGCACCACGGCCGCGGTGAACGTGCGCCAGGCGAAGTCGGGCTCGGGACCGTGCAGCAGCAGGAAGCCGGTGCCGCGCACGTCGCTGCACCTCGGAGAGCAGCAGCTCGGGGTACTGCATCGACGCGTAGTGGTCGGTGTCGAAGACCATGCGCGGGCGGCGGGCGCGGTAGTCGTAGATCGCGTCGAGGTCGAACTGGCGATCGTGCGGTGCTCGTGCGTCGCGAGCAGGTGCGCGACGGCGAGCTGGCGGGCGCCCCCGGCGTCGAGGAAGCCGGAGAGCGCGTGCACGAGCACCGGCGCGTCGAGGTCGACGTCGTCGGTGAGGATCTCGTACAGGCTCTCGGGCTGCATGGCTGCCATTCTCGCGCAGATGGAACCACGGCGCCCCGGCGAGCGTTCGTTGCGAGGGCAACGCCGCGCGGCGTGCGCGGATTCCCTCGTCAGCCAGGATGACCCTCGTGACCCAACGACCGGAACCCGAGGGCCAGCCCCCGCATCGACGGCGCCGGACGACGCGGCTGCTGCCGCTGCAGCCGTCGACGCCGATCCGGTCCGCCCCCGCCGTGGCGGCCGTCGCTGCCCGACCACCGCACGCTGCGCGCCGAGATGTGGCTCGTGCTCTGGCTCTCGATCGCGGCGTCCGCGCTGCGCGGTCGCTGCTCTCGCCTCATCGAGTCAGCTCACCCGCGGCGTGAGCCGCTCTCCGCGCCAGACGCCAGCGCTCGTCACAACGTACATCCCGGACCGCCCGTGGCTCGACGTGCTCTTCCAGGTCAGTCGCGCATCTCGCTGGCGCTCGTGCCGGTCCTCCTCGTGCTGCACCTGCTGCGGCGCAGCGGCGACGGGCGCCAGGCGATCGGCCTCGACCTGCGCGACTGGAAGCGCGACATCGCTGCGCGGGCTGCTGCTCGCGGCCGTGCTCGGCGGCATCGGGCTGGTCTTCTACCTCGTCGCGTACAACCTCGGGATGAACGTGCGATCGCCGCGGTCACCGCCGACCAGGACCTGGTGGACCGTGATCCTGCTGCTCGCCGTCGGCGGCGTAGAACTCGATCCTCGAAGAGGTGATCGTGCTCGCCTACTTCATCCATCGCACGGCCAGCTGGGCTGGAAGCCGTGGCAGCAGGTCGGCGGGCAGCGCGCTCGCTGCGCGGGGCGTACCACCTCTACCAGGGCTTCGGCGGCTTCCTCGGCAACGTGGCGATGGGCACCGTCTTCGCCCTCCTGTTCCGGCGCTGGGGCCGCGTGATGCCGTTCCTCGTCGCGCACTTCGTCATCGACGCGGTCGCCTTCGTCGGCTACGACCTGCCCTCCCGGCAAGGTGTCCTGGCTGCCGTGACCCACGGCCGGTGACGGGCGGTGCGGCGCTGGGCACGGCCGGCCGGCGTACGGGGTCGCAGTGTCGGCCGGCTGCGGGCACGGGTGACCCCCGGGCGGTCGTCGCGGTGAGCGTCGCTCCGGGAGCGGGTGCTCGCCCGTGACGGTCGACTGGACTGGTCGACACCCGGGGGCCCGGTGACTGCCGGGGAGTCGCTGCCGGTGCGGCGCGACCCGCGGTCAGCAGGCTGTCCTGGCTAGCGGGCAGCCACCTCACGCGTCCGATGCTCATCATGAATCGGACCACCTCCCTTCCCGTGTAGGACGACGGTACGTCGCTCCCGCCGGACCGCAAGCGCATTTGCCGCATCGGGAGCAACCACCGGACTCCGGTGAGCACGAGCTGGCAGCCGGACGCGGCCCGGGCACGGGGGAACCAGATCGGCTGCAGAGGCCGCCCTGGGCACATCCACCCGGACAGGGCGGTCAGACGACGGTGGCGCCGGCCACTCCGATGATCGTCTCGAGGGCGCGGTCGAGGTCGGCCTCCTCGATGACGAGCGGCGGCGCGAAGCGGATCGTCCACGTGTGCGTGTCCTTGGCGAGGATCCCGCGAGCGAGCAGCTCGAGGCTGACCTCGCGGCCCGTGCGCCCGGTGCCGTCGAGCTCGACCGCCCACCACAGACCGCTGCCGCGCACCTCCTTCACGCCCGGCAGGTTCGCGCCGCGCAGCCGGTGTCGAGCACGTGCTCGCCGAGGCCGCAGCGAGCGCTCCTGGATCTCACCGGTCTTGAGCAGCTCGACGACGGCGATGCCCACCGCCGCGGCGAGCGGATTGCCGCCGAAGGTGCTGCCGTGCTCGCCCGGCTTGATCACGCCGAGGACGTCCCAGTCGGCCGTCACCGCCGAGACCGGGATGATCCCGCCGCCGAGCGCCTTGCCGAGGATGCGGACGTCGGGCTGCACCTCGACGAGGTCGCAGGCGAACGTGGCGCCGGCGCGGCCGAGGCCCGACTGGATCTCGTCGGCGATGAACAGCACGTTGCGCTCGCGTGCACAGCGCCCTCGCGGCCTCGAGGAACCCGGTGGGCGGGAGCACGACGCCGGCCTCGCCCTGGATCGGCTCGATGAGGAACCCGACGGTGCGCTCGGTGATCGCCGCCTCGAGCGCGTCGATGTCGCCGTAGGCGACGTGCGACGAAGCCCGGCGTGTAGGGCCCGTAGTGGTCGCGCGCCGTGTCGGGTCGTCGGAGAACGAGATGATCGTGGTGGTGCGGCCGTGGAAGTTGCCGTCGCACACGATGATCTCGGCCTGGTCGGCCGCGCACGCCCTTGACCTCGTAGCCCCACTTGCGGGCGAGCTTGAGCGCCGTCTCGACGGCTTCGGCACCGCTAGTTCATCGGCAGCACGGCGTCGTGGCGGGCGAGCGCGCGCGAGACCGGAGCAGAAGGTGCCGAGCTGGTCGTTGTGGAAGGCCCGGCTCGTGAGCGTGATCCGGCCGCAGCTGCTCCTCGGCCGCGCGGACGAGCGTCCGGGTGACGGTGGCCGAAGTTGATCGCGCAGTACGCCGAGAGCATGTCGAGGTAGTGCCGGCCCTCGACGTCGGTCACCCACGCGCCCTCGCCCTCGCTGATGACGACCGGGCAGCGGGTGGTAGTTGTGCGCGCAGTGCTCGTGCTCGAACGCGATGGCCTGGTCGGTGTGTCACGGGTCCTCCTACTACGGCGCCGTCGACGCTGACGGCCCACGGGCACACGCTGTCACGAACCGCCCCACCTCCGCGAGCCCACCGCCGGGCGCGTCCCGGCGTGCCGGTCGAGCCGCCTCCCGTGCGGGCGCCGCTACCACCGTGACCGGTGTGACGTACGTCCCCGAGAACTGGTTCGAGGTACTCGTCCACCCCGGTTATGATCATTCCGTTACTGACTCATGAGTCAGTAACGATGAATCAGAACGGTCTTACGATCACCCATAGCCCTACGTACGAAGGATATTCCCGTGACCACGCCGGACCTGCTCGTCGCGGTCGTCGGTGCCCTGACGGCCTCGCTCGCGCTCGCGTTCGGCGTCCCGCAGTTCCTGCGCATCCGGCGCACGGGATCGGTCGCGGGCGTCTCGCTGCCGAGCATCACGAACACGCTCGTGTCGACGACGGCCTGGCTGCTCTACGGCCTCCAGCTACGCGACGTCTGGGTCACCGCTCATGTCGTTCGCCGGCCTGCCCGCTCTCGCCGCGACCTTCGTCCTGGTGCTGCGGCGCGGCGGGTCCCGCACCGGGATGTGGATCCCCGTCGCCTGGGCGGCGCTGCTCACCCTGGCTGCCGTGCTCGCGCCCGTGGCTGCCGAGCGCGTTCCCCGCGATCCTCGGCTGCTCGGTGCTCTGGTACGTCGTGCCGGCGGCCGTCACCGCCTGGCGCAGCGCGGACATCTCGGGCCTCGCCCCCGGCACCTGGTGGCTGCTCGCCGTCGACGGCGGGGTCGGCGGCGCCTACGGCGTCGCGGCCGGGGTCACCGCCTACCTCGTCTACGCGTCGATGGCCCTGACCGGTGCGCTCGTCGTCCTCGCCCGCGTGTGGTGGCGGTGGGTCCCCGAGTGCGGGGCGTGCGCGCCGCTCGGCGGGTGCACCTGCCTGGCGTGAGGGTCAGGCGACGTCGAGGCGGTAGCCGAGTCCGGGCTCGGTGATGATGTGCCGTGGGTCGCGCGGCGTCGTCCTCGAGCTTGCGGCGCAGCTGGGCGACGTAGACCCGCAGGTAGTGCGTCTCCTTCTCGTACCCCGGTCCCCAGACCTCGCGCAGCAGCTGCTGCTGCGGCACGAGCCGGCCGGCGTTGCGCACGAGCACCTCGAGCAGGTGGTACTCCGTCGGCGTGAGCCGCACCTGCTGCGCCGCCGCGCGCGACCCGGCCCGCGGCGAGGTCGACCGAGAAGCCGCCGACGTCGACGACCTGGGGTGCCTCGTCGGCACCGGACAGCGACGCCCCGGCGTGCCGCTGCCCGCACCCGCGCGAGGAGCTCGTTCATGTCGAACGGCTTCGTGACGTAGTCGTCGGCGCCCGCAGTCGAGCGCCTCGACCTTCTCGTCGCCCGTCGGTACGGGCCGAGAGCACGATCACCGGCACGGGGCTCCAGCCGCGGATCCCCTGGAGCACCTCGATGCCGTCGAGGTCGGGCAGCCCGAGGTCGAGGATCACGACGTCGGGACGGAACCGCGCCACGAGCTCGAGCGCCTCCGTGCCCGTGTTCGCCAGCTCGACCTCGAAGCCGCGCGCCCGCAGGTTGATCGCCAGCGCGCGTGCGAGCGCCGCTCGTCGTCGACCACGAGCACGCGGGTCACGGCTCCACCTCCCTCGCCGCATGGTCGCGGTCCGTCGACGTGGCCGCTAGCGGGAGGTCGACGACCATCGTGAGCCCGCCGCCCGGCGGTGTCCTCGGCCTCGATGCGTCGCACCCACGGCCTCGGCGAGACCGCGGGCCACGGCGAGCCCGAGCCCGACGCCGGTGCCGGCCGGGCGACGTCGCCGAGCCGCTGGAACGGCTTCGAACATGCGCGCCTTGTCGGCCTCCGGGCACGCCCGGGCCCCGGTCGACGATGCGCAGCTGCAGCCGTCCCCCCGGCATGACCCCCGCGTCGAGCCGCACCGGTGACCCCGGGTGGCGAGTAGCGGACGGCGTTCTCCACCAGGTTGGCCACCGACCGCTCGAGCAGGCCGGCATCGGTGAGCACCAGCGGCAGCGCGTCGCCGGTCTCGTCCACGACCGCTCCGTCCGGGACGCCGCGCAGAGCGCGCTGCAGCACCTCGTCCAGCGAGGTCGGGACGAGCACGGGTCGCACCGACCCGGTCTGCAGCCGCGACAGGTCGAGCAGGTTCTCCAGCAGCGCGTCGAGCCGGTCGGCGGAGTCGGCCGCGTTGTCGAGCAGCGCGTCGAGGTCGTCGCGGGGCGAGATCGAGCTCAGGGTCGCGCAGGGTCGAGATGCTCGCCTTGATCCCTGCGAGCGGCGTCCGCAGGTCGTGCGACACGGCGGCGAGCAGCGCCGTGCGCACCGCGTCGCGACTCCCGCAGCCGCACGGCGTCCGCGGCTCGGGCCGCCAGCCGGTCGCGCTCGAGCACCGCCGCGGCCTGGGCGGCGAAGGCGTCGAGCATGCGCCGGTCCGACGCCGGCAGCGGCTGCCCCGACAGGGCCAGCACGAGCCCCGGGCCGGCATCGACCGCGACGTCCGCGCGTCTCGATCGCCGTCGGGGGCGTCGCGCCCGAGACCTCGACGACTGCGCGTGACCTCCCCGCGTTCGGCCCGTCGTCTCGAACAGGGCGGCGCCGGTCATCCCGAACGTCTCGCACGCCTGGTCGAGCAGCGCGCGGACCCCGTCCTCGCGGCGCAGCACTCCCGCCGACAGCGAGGCGAGCACGTTGGCCTCGGCGCGACGCCGGGCCGCCTCCTGCGCCCGGGCCGCGCTGCGGTCGACGATGGACGCGACGACCGCGCCGACGACCAGGAACACGCACGAGCGCGAACGCGTTCTCCGGCTCGGAGATGGTGAGCTCGCCGTACGGCGGGGTGAAGTACCAGTTGGCCAGCAGCCCGGCGACGAGCGGCCGTGCCGACCGCCGGCGCGAGGCCGCCGACCAGCGACGAGGCGACGACGCCGAGCAGGTAAGCGAGCAGCACGGTCGTCAGGCGCGAGCCCGTCGCGGAAGGGCAGCAGCAGCGAGCGTCAGACGCGACCGGGAGTGAGCACGGCCACGACCCAGGACCACAGCCGCCGCGTGCCGACCACACGGCGACGGCCGTCGCCGACTGGCCGCGTCCGGCGCGCTCGTGCGTCACGACGTGGACGTCGATCTCGCCCGAGTCGCGCACGATCTCGTCGGCCGTGCTCGGCCGCAGCGCCATGCTCAACCGGCTGCGCCGCGACGCGCCGACGACGACCTGCGTGCCGTTGACCGAGCGGGCGAAATCGAGGACGGCGGTGGCGACGTCGTCCCCGACCACCGTGTGGAACGTGCCGGAGAGGTCCTCGGTGAGCTGGCGCAGCCGGGCGATGTCGTCGGGACGGGCGCCCACGGTGCCGTCGCCGCGCACGACGTGGACGGCGACGAGGACGCGACCCGCGCTGCGTCCGGCGATCATCGGCGCCGCGGCGGAGCAGGGTTGCGCCCTCCGATCCGCCGGTGAGCGCGACGACGATGCGCTGACGTGCCGCCCACGTCGCCTCGATGCCGTGATCGGCGCGGTAGCGCTCGAGCCCCTCCTCGACCCGGTCGGCGACCCACAGCAGCGCGAGCTCGCGCAGCGCGGTGAGGTTGCCCACGCGGAAGTAGTTGGCGAGGGCGGCGTCGACCTTCTCGGCGGCGTAGACGTTGCCGTGCGCCAGCCGTCGACGCAGCGACTCCGGGCTCATGTCGACGAGCTCGATCTGGTCGGCGGCGCGCACGACGGAGTCGGGGACCGTCTCGCGCTGCCGGACACCGGTGATCGCCTCGACGACGTCGTTGAGCGACTCGAGGTGCTGGATGTTGACCGTGGAGATGACGTCGATCCCGGCGTCGAGGAGTCGACTGGACGTCCTGCCACCGCTTGGCGTGTCGCGAGCCGGGGACGTTCGTGTGCGCGAGCTCGTCGACGAGGACGACCTGCGGGCGCCGCGCCAGGACGGCATCGAGGTCCATCTCCTCGAAGCTGCGCCCCGCGGTGCTCGATCGACGCGACGCGGCACCACCTCGAGACCGCTGATCATCGCGGCGGTCTGCGGTCGGTTGTGCGTCTCGACGAAGCCGACGACGACGTCGGTGCCGCGTGCGATGCGCCGGTGCGCCTCGCCGAGCATGGCGTAGGTCTTGCCCACCCCGGGTGCGGCCCCGAGGTAGATGCGCAGACGACCGCGACTCACCCGGCCATTGTCGTGCCGTCCGGGTGAGTCGCGGTCGACTGGTCGCGCGTCGGTCACGCCAGCTGCGTCCAGCGCGAGGTTGAGCGTCAGCACGTTGACCGCCGGCTCGCCCATGAACCCGAGGACGCGCCCGCGTCGGTGCTCGTCGGCGACGAGCTGCCGCACCATCGGCGGCGGTCCAGCCCGCGCGCCTGCGGCGACCCGAGCCACCTGCAGCGTCGGCGTACTCCGGGCTGATGTGCGGGTCGAGGCCGCTGCCGCTGGCGGTCACGGCGTCGGCCGGGATGTCCGCCGGGGCAACGCCTTCCTCGGCGGCGATCGCGGCGATGCCGCTCCGCGACGGCGTCCACCAGGTCCGGGTTGTCGGCCGCGAGGTTCGAGCCGCCGCTCGACAGCGCGTCGTAGCCCGTCACCGGCGGCGGAGGGCCGCGGGTGGAACCACTCGGCGCCGTCGAAGCTCTGGCCGATGAGCGCCGAGCCGACGACGGTCCCGTCCGCGGAGGTCACGTACGAGCCGTCAGCGGTTCCGGCGGCGACGCGTCCCACGGCGAACACCGCGAACGGGTACACGACCCCGAGCAGCAAGGTCATAACGACCAGCAGCCGCAGACCCACCCAGGCCTGACGCAGTGTCGGTCACCGAAGTCACCCCAATCCAGGGATCTGGGAGATGACCAGGTCGAGCAGCTTGATGCCGACGAACGGGGCGACGATGCCGCCGAGTCCGTAGACCCACAGGTTGCGCGTGAGCAGCGCGGACGCGCTCGACGGCCGGTAGCGCACTCCGCGCAGGGCCAGCGGGATCAGCGCGACGATGATGAGCGCGTTGAACACGACCGCCGAGAGGATCGCCGACGACGGGCTCGCCGAGACGCATCACGTTGAGCGAATCGAGGCCCGGGAAGGCGACGACGAACATCGCCGGGATGATCGCGAAGTACTTCGCGATGTCGTTGGCGACCGAGAACGTGGTCAGCGCACCGCGCGTGATGAGCAGCTGCTTGCCGATCTCGACGATGTCGATGAGCTTGGTCGGGTTCGAGTCGAGGTCGACCATGTTGCCGGCCTCCTTCGCGGCCGACGTGCCCGTGTTCATCGCGACCCCGACGTCCGCCTGCGCGAGTGCCGGCGCGTCGTTCGTTCCGTCACCGGTCATGGCGACCAGGCGACCGCCCTCCTGCTCGCGCCGGATGAGCGCCAGCTTGTCCTCGGGAGTCGCCTCGGCGAGGAAGTCGTCGACCCCGGCCTCGGCCGCGATCGCGCGCGCGGTCATGGGGTTGTCGCCGGTGATCATCACCGTGCGGATCCCCATCCGGCGCAGCTCGTCGAAGCGCTCGCTGATGCCCGACTTCACGACGTCCTTGAGGTGCACCACGCCGAGGACTGCGCGCGCCGTCGGAGACGACGAGCGGCGTCCCACCGGCGGCCGCGATCGCGTCGACGGTCGTGGAGACCGCCACGGGGGTCTCGCCCCCGAGTGACGCGACGTGGGCGATGACTGCTGACGGCCGCGCCCTTGCGCACCGAGCGGCCTTCGAGCTCGACGCCGCTCATCCGGGTCTGCGCCGTGAACGGGACCCACGTGGCGTGCAGGAGCTCGCCCTGCTCACGGGCACGCAGGCCGTAGCGCTCCTTGCACAGCACCACGATCGATCGCCCCTCGGGGGTCTCGTCGGCGAGGCTCGAGAGCTGCGCGGCGTCCGCCAGCTCCACGATGTCGACGCCGGGTGCCGGGAGCAGCTCGGTCGCCTGTCGGTTCCCGAGCGTGATCGTCCCCGTCTTGTCGAGAAGCAGCGTGGAGACGTCGCCAGCCGCCTCGACGGCACGACCGGACATCGCGAGCACGTTGCGCTGGACCAGCCGGTCCATGCCCGCGATGCCGATGGCCGAGAGCAGTGCCCCGATCGTGGTCGGGATGAGGCACACGAGGAGCGCGACGAGAACGACCACGCTGCTGCTGCGCGCCCGAGTAGATCGCGAGCGGCTGAAGCGTCGCGACGACGAGCAGGAAGATGATCGTCAGCGACGCCAGCAGGATGTTGAGGGCGATCTCGTTCGGCGTCTTCTGCCGGCTCGCCCCCTCGACCAGGGCGATCATCCGGTCGATGAACGTCGAGCCGGGTGCGGCCGTGATCTCCACGACGATGCGGTCCGAGAGCACCTTCGTGCCGCCGGTGACCGCGCTGCGGTCGCCCCCGCTCTCGCGGATGACCGGCGCGGACTCGCCGGTGATCGCCGACTCGTCGACGCTGGCGACACCGACGATGACGTCGCCGTCGCCCGGGATGACGTCGCCCGCCTCGCACACGACCTGGTCGCCCACGCGCAGCTCCGTGGCGGGCACGATCTCCTCGGTGTCGTCGGCGCGCAGACGACGGGCCGTCGTGTCGCGGCGCGTCGCACGCAGGGAGGCCGCCTGGGCACGCCCACGACCCTCCGCGACCGCCTCAGCCAGGTTCGCGAACAAGACGGTGAGCCACAGCCAGACCGTGATCCACCAGGCGAACACGCTCGGCTCGGTGATCGCCAGCCCGGTGGTCAGGACGGCGCCGACGAGCACGACGAACATGACGGGTGAGTGCCACATCGTGCGGGGGTCGAGCTTGCGCAGGGCCTCGGGCAGCGAGGTCAGGAGCGACTTCGGGTTGAAGACCCCGGAGCCGATGCGCTGCGAGGGCACCGCGTCAGGAGCGGGAGCGAGCGTGGTCATGACAGTCCCTCCGCGAGGGGTCCGAGAGCGAGAGCCGGGAAGAAGGTGAGCCCGGCGATGATGACGACGACGCCGGCCACGAGCAGGACGAACTGCGGTCGGTGCGTCGGCAGGGTCCCGGCCGTGGCCGGGGTGGCGCCCTGCTGGGCCAACGATCCGGCCAGCGCGAGGACGAAGCAGATCGGCAGGAGGCGACCGAGCCCCATCGCGAGACCGAGAGCGACGTTGTAGAAGTCGGTGTTCGCGCCGAGTCCGGCGAACGCCGATCCGTTGTTGTTCGAGGCGGACGCGAAGGCGTAGAGAACCTCGGAGAGGCCGTGGGCGCCCGGGTTGTAGATGGACGCCCGTCCCGTCTCCGTCGCCATCGCCGCGCCCAACCCGAGCAGCACGAGTGCCGGGGTGGTGAGGATGTAGAGCGACACGAGCTTCATCTCGCGCGCACCGATCTTCTTGCCGAGGTACTCCGGCGTACGACCCACCATGAGGCCGGCGACGAACACCGCCACGATCGCAGCGATGAGGATGCCGTACATGCCCGAACCTGTACCGCCGGGAGTCATCTCGCCGAACAACATGTTGACGATCGCCAGCCCGCCGCCGTACGCCGTGTAGCTCGAGTGCATCGAGTCGACGGCCCCGGTGGATGTCGCCGTGGTGCTCGAGGCGAAGACGGCTGACAGCGGGACGCCGAAGCGGACCTCCTTGCCCTCCATCGACGCACCCGCGAGCTGGAGCGCCGGACCCTGGTGAGCGAGCTCGGCCCAGATCAGCAGGCCGGTCACTGTCGCCCAGAGTGTCGCCATCACGCCGAGGATCGCGTAGCCCTGTCGCAGGTCGCCGACGAGGCGGCCGAACGTGCGCGTCAGGCTGAACGGGATCACCAGGATCAGGAAGATCTGGAACAGGTTCGTGAGCCCGGTGGGGTTCTCGAAGGGGTGCGCCGAGTTGGCGTTGTAGAAGCCACCACCGTTGGTGCCCAGCTCCTTGATGGCCTCCTGGCTGGCGACCGGTCCGCCGGGGATCGTCTGCGACCCGCCGGTGATGGTCGACACCGTGGTGTCACCGGCGAAGTTCTGCACGGCGCCCGAGAACAGCAGGACGAGAGCTGCGATCGCGGCCAGCGGCAGCAGGATGCGCACCGTGATGCGGACCAGGTCCACCCAGAAGTTGCCCAGCCGGTCCGAGCGGGTACGGGCGAAGCTGCGCATCAGGGCCACAGCCACGGCGATCCCCACGGCTGCGGACAGGAAGTTCTGGACGGCCAGGCCGGCCATCTGAGCGGTGTAGCCCAGTGCCGCCTCGCCGCTGTAGGACTGCCAGTTCGTGTTCGTCACGAAGCTGACCGCGGTGTTGAACGCCTGGAGGGACGGCATCCCCTCGCGGTCGAGCGAGTACGGAAGGTAGGCCTGCAGCCGAAGCATCGCGTACAGGAAGACGATGGAGACGAGCGAGAACGCGAGGACCGAGCGCAGGTACACGGGCCAGCGCTGGTCGGCCCCCGGGTCGACACCGACGGCGCGGTAGAACACGCGCTCGACCCGAAGGTGACGCTCGCTGGACAGCATGCGCGCCATGTAGTCGCCCAACGGGCGGTAGGCGGCCGCGAGCGCGACGACGAGAGCCAGGATCTGCAGGGCCGCGGCAAGCTGGTACGTCATCAGATGCCGCCCAGCTGGAAGCGGAGCACCGCGACGGGGCGGCGACGGAGGTCGATCATGATCAGAAGTCCTCGGCCTTCAGGAGTGCGACAACGAGGTAGACGAGCAGCGCCGCGGCGACCGCGAGCGAGATCGCGTCGGCGGCGCTCACAGCTTCTCCAACCGGGCGGCGACGACGAGCAGCACGATCGCGAGAGCGACGATCAGTCCGCCAACGCTGAGATCGGCCATCACAGAACCCCCAGGGCTCATCCGGGCGCCCGCGGTCGGGCGGCCTCGGCGTCGAGCACACCACTCGGCACCGGCCCGTCCTGGCGCGCTGACCACCCCCTGACGCCGCTCGGCCGCTCCTTGACGGCTCCTTGATGCTGACGGCGTCGGGGAGCCGCGAATCACCTGGCGCGATTCCCGGGACGGGCCGCCCGGTCAGGGCCAGACTGCCCGTGAGAACTGCCCACCCGAGGAGTCCCGATGGTGTTCACGAGCCCGCTGCCCGAGGTCGAGATCCCCGATGTGCCGCTCACCGGGTACGTGCTCGCACGTGCCGATGAGCTCGGTGACAAGCCCGCCCTCATCGACGGCCCGAGCGGTCGCACCCTCACCTACGCCCAGCTCTGGGGCGCGATCCGGTCGCTGGCCGGGGGCCTCGTCGCGCGCGGGTTCGCGCCGCGAGAGGTGCTCGCTCTGATGGCGCCCAACATCCCGGAGTACGCCGTGGTCTTCCACGGCGTCGCCCTGGCCGGGCGGCGTCGTCACGACGATCAACCCGACCTACACCGAGCCCGAGATCCACAAGCAGCTCGTCGACTCGCACGCCACGATCCTCGTGACGATCCCCCTGTTCCTCGAGGTCTCCCGCGCGGCAGCGGAGGGCACCGACGTCCGGGAGGTCTTCGTGCTCGGCGAGGCCGAAGGCGCTGACCCGGTGACGTCGTTGTTCGGCGCACCGCTCGCCGAGCAGGTGCCCGTGTCGCCCGATGACACCGTCGTGCTGCCCTACTCCTCGGGGACCACCGGGATGAACAAGGGCGTGATGCTCTCGCACCGCAACCTGGTCGCGAACGTGGCCCAGGTGCTGGACGGCGCCGACGTGCGCGAGGAGGAGAAGTTCATCGCCGTGCTTCCCTTCTTCCACATCTACGGCATGCAGGTGCTCATGAACATGGGCCTGCGCGCCGGTGTCACCATCATCACGATGCCGCGGTTCGACCTCGCGGAGTTCCTGCGCCTGCACCAGGAGTACGGCATCACGCGTTCGTTCGTCGCACCGCCGATCGTCGTCGCGCTCGCGAAGCACCCGATGGTCGACGAGTACGACCTCTCGAAGCTCGAGCAGATCTTCTCCGGCGCCGCTCCGCTGTCCGCCGAGCTCGCCCTCGAGGCCGGGGCGCGTCTCGGCTGCGACGTCGTGCAGGGGTACGGGATGACCGAGCTCTCCCCCGTGTCGCACCTGACCCCACCCGGTCAGTTCAAGCCCGGGTCGGTCGGCGTCACGGTGGCCAACACCGAGACACGGATCGTGGAACCGGGCTCGGGGCGCGAGCTCGGCGTCGACGAGGACGGGGAGGTCTGCGTGCGCGGCCCCCAGGTCATGCTCGGCTACCTGGGCAACAAGCAGGCCACCGAGTCGATGATCACGCGCGATGGCTGGCTGCACACCGGCGACATCGGGCACGTCGACTCCGACGGGCACCTCTATGTTGTCGACCGGCTCAAGGAGCTCATCAAGTACAAGGGCTTCCAGGTCCCGCCCGCGGAGCTCGAGGCGCTGTTGCTGACGCACCCGGCGGTGGCCGACGCCGCCGTCGTGGGGCAGCCCGACGAGGAGGCGGGCGAGATCCCCGTCGCGTACGTCGTGCTGCGGCCCGGCGCCGAGGCCACCGAGGCGGAGATCAGCGAGTTCGTCGCGGGCCAGGTCTCCCACTACAAGCAGGTGCGCAAGGTCGTGCTCACCGACGCCATCCCGAAGTCGGCGTCGGGCAAGATCCTGCGTCGCCTGCTCCGCAACCCCACCTGACGCCTGGCGACGGCCGAGCGTCTCGACTGGTGGTGTTGTCACGTCCGGTGCGGGGAAGTGACACCACCACCAGTCAGACCCGCTCGTCGGCGGCGGCGAGGACGCCGGCGACCTCGTCGAGGACCTCGACCTCGTCGTTGTGCGAGTGGGTGAAGCCGCGGCGTCGCTCCTCCTCGACGGTGTCGAGGCTGCGAAACGCGACGATGTAGGCGCGGCGCCAGGAGTCCGAGGTGGTGTTGCCGCCGGAGCCGTGCAGGATGCCCTCGCCGTGCACGGTGATGTCGCCGCGGCGGATCGGCACCGGGCGCAGGACGTCGTCCGGCCGCAGGTCCGTGACGAGCGTGTGGCTCTCGGACCGGTCGCCGTGCAGCGGTCGGTGCGGCCGCACCGGCTCGTGGTTGCTCCCCGGAAGGAACTGCAGGCAGCCGTTCTCGAGGGTGGAGTCGTCGACGGCGAGCCAGCAGGTCGCGGTACGCCGGTCGTCCGTGTCGATCCAGTAGGCCTGGTCCTGGTGCCAGCCGAAGACGGCGTCGTCTCGCCCCGGCTGCTTGGCGAGGAGCTGGTCGAAGTCGACCGTCATGCCCTCCCCGCACAGCTGCTCGGCGATGCTCGCCGCGCGCTGCTCGAACAGGTTGCCCTGCCACGCGGGGTAGTACGTCCGCGGCAGCATGACGTTGACGATCGCGTAGCCCGACGGGTCCGTGCCGTGCTCGCCGGTGGTCATGTCGTTGAAGTCCTTGCCGGCGACGTCGATCTCGCGACGGAGGAATCGCGTGTAGACGACGTCGATCTCCGCCATCTCCTCCTCGGACATCACGCCGAGCAGGTGCACGTAGCCGTCGCGCACGAACGCCTCTCGCTCGGCGACGGTGACCTCGTAGCGCCCACCCTGTCGACGGTCGGAAGCGCTGGGCTCGGGATCTGTCATGCGCCGAACGGTAGTGCGATGACCAGCGCCGCGACACCGGAAGCGACCACCGCCGCGGTCAGGTGCGGACCGCGTCCTCGGGCTCGACGTCGGCCAGGCGACCGTCGACGTGCGCCGGCCACCAGAACCGCTCCCCGAAGATGAACGCGAGCGCCGGGACGAGCACCGTGCGGACGAGGAGGGTGTCGAGGAGCACGCCGATGCACACGATGATGCCGATCTGCGCGAGCGCGATGAGCGGCAGCACGCCGAGCACCGCGAAGACCGCCGCGAGCAGGATGCCCGCGCTCGTGATCACGCCGCCGGTGGCGCGGAGCGCGGCGAGCATGCCCGGCCTGGTGCCGATGTGCAGCGCCTCCTCCCGCGCGCGCGTCGCGAGGAAGATGTTGTAGTCGACTCCGAGCGCCACCAGGAACAGGAACGACAGCAGGAGCACGCCGGTGTCGAGCGCGGCGTAGCCCAGCACGTGCTGGAAGATCAGCCACGAGGCGCCGAGCGCGGCGAAGAAGGTTCCGAGGACCGTGGCGACGAGCAGCACCGGGGCGAGGAGCGACCGCAGCAGCAGGATCAGCACGCTGAGCACGATGAGCAGCACCAAGGGGATCACGACCTTCGCGTCGCGCAGCGCCGCGTCCTTCTGGTCGAGCGATGTGGCGACCGTGCCTCCCACGACCGCGTCGGCGCCGTCGACCGTCGCCACCGCCGCGCGAAGGGCGCGCACGGTGTCGTAGGACTCAGGGCTTCCCGGAGCGGCTTCCATCACGACGTCGACCTGCGCGACACTCCCGGCGCTCGCACCAGGACTCACCGCGACGACTCCGGGCACGGCCGCCACCGCATCCATCACGGCGTCGACCGACTCGGGAGTCGTCATGATCTCGGCGGGCTCGGCCGACCCGGCGGGGAACGCGCGGGCGAGGGTCTCCTGACCCGCGACGGCCTCGGGCTTGACCCGGAACACCTCGTTCTGGCTCAGGCCGACCGACAGGCCGACCGAGCCGAGCGCCAGCACGACGAGGAACGCGGTCGCACTGATCCCGACCACGTGCGGCCGCCGGCTCACGAGCTCGCCGATGCGGCCCCAGAACTTGCCCTCGCGCGCGGGGTCGCCGACGTGCGGGACGAACGGCCAGAACAGCCCGCGGCCGAACACGACCATCGCCGCCGGCAGGACGACGAGCCCGGACAGCATGGCCACGACGACGCCGACGGCTGCGGAGAAGCCGAGGCCGCGCAGGATCTCGTCGTCGGCGAGCAGCAGGACGAGCAGGCTGAGGGTGACCGTGGCCGCGGAGGCCAGGATCGGCTCCGCCGTACGGGTCACGGCGTACTGCATGGCGGCGAACCGGTCCTCGTCGCTGCGCAGCCGGTCCCGGTACCGCGCGATGAGCAGCAGGGCGTAGTCCGTGGCCGCACCGAACACCAGCACGCTCGTGATGCCGACCGCCGACTCGTCGACGACGATCCCGAACTGCGGTGCGAGCAGCGCGACGGTCTTCGTGGTGACCTGTTCGGCGACGCCGACCACGACCAGCGGTACGAGCCAGAGCCAGGGGCTGCGGTACGTGATGAGCAGCAGCACCGCTACCACGGAGGCGGTCGCGAGCAGCAGCGTGAGGTTCGCTCCCTCGAACACGCTCACCAGGTCGGCGGTGAACGCCGGGCCACCGGTGACCTGGGCACGCAGCCCCGCCGGCAGGTCGGCGGACGCGACCGCGCGCACCTGCTCGACGTCGTCGGCGAGCACGGTCAGCCCCACCGTGGTGTCGAGCGGCACGGCGACGACCGCGACGGTGCCGTCCTCGGAGTAGTCCGGCGCGGCGGTCACCCCACCGACGGCGAGCTCGCCGAGCTGCGTCGCGTGGTCGGTGATCGAGAGCCGGTCGTCGGCCGTGAGCAGGCCGCCGTCCTCGCGGCTGTACACGACGATCGCCGGTGCGACGCCCGGGCTCGGCAGCGTGTCCTGGCGCAGCTCGGCCTCGGCCGACTGGTAGCTCGGAGGAAGCCCGGATGAGGTCAGTGGAACGGCCTTGTCCGGCGTCGGGACGGCGAAGATCGCGCCCACGACGAGGAGGACGAGCCCGAGCAGCAGCAGGGCGCGGCCGCGCGAGGCCAGGTGTGCGGTCGGGATCGTCACGAGTGTCTCCAGGTCGGCGACGGGCGAGGTGGCCGTCAGATCGCTAGACTCTCTAGCGACATGGACGCTACCTTGCCGCCTGCCTCGGCGCATCTCGACGATCCCCCGGGCTTCCCGCAGAGCCGGATCAGCGAGCTGCTCCGGCTCGTGGTGCTGCGCTCCGGCGACGCGCGCGCGGCCATGGCACGGCGGATGGACCTCAGCCCCAGCGAGGTCGACGCCATGGAGCACGTCATGGGCGACACGATGGGCCCGGTCGAGCTCTCGCGCCGGCTGCACATGACCTCGGCGTCCGCCACGGTCCTCGTCGACCGCCTCGAGCAGGCCGGCCACGTGCACCGCGAGCCGGACCCGGAGGACGGGCGGCGGCGCGTGGTCCGCCCCACCGGCCAGGGTGCGCGCGCGGTGTTCGCGCAGGTCGGACCATTGGTCGCGGACCTGGTCGCGGCCGAGGGCGAGCTCGACCAGCACGAGCGCGACGTGGTCACCGCCTACCTCGAGCGTGTCGTCGCGATCCTCGGCACGCATGCTGCTGCGCCCGGCGACTCCCGGCCCTAGCCGCCTCGTACGCAGGCCCTGCTCGGGCTCGCACACGGAGCGTGATCGGTTGGCCCGCCTTCCCTGGCCGTTCGGTCAGGAACCGGTCCTCGGCGCGCGTTCCGGCCGTCGCGTGCCGATGATCGAAGGGGTATCCCGGACGGGAGGGACAGTGCCGTTTCCAGCGCAGGCGGGCGTGGTCGCGCCGCCGGGACCCGAGCCGTCCGCGGACCGGTCCCGGATGATCGCCGACAACACGACCGACGCCGTGTACCAGGTCGACATGGACGGGGCGATCGAGTGGATCTCGCCGTCCGTGACCCAGCTCCTGGGCTGGGACCCGGAGGACCTTCGCGGTGTGGTGGCACTGGACCTCGTGCATCCGAACGATGCCCTGACCCTCCGACGCAACCGCTCACGCGTGCTGACCGGCAGCGACGTCGACGGCGTGGTCGGCCGCTTCCGGACCTCGCTCGGGACCTACCGCAGCGTCACGCTGCGCGCCCGCCCGGTGCTCGACCCCGACGGCCGTCAGGTCGGGGCCGTGGTCACCCTGCACGACTCGCACGACAAGGCTGCGGCGGAGCGTGCGCTGACGACCCTGTCGCGCGGGAACGGCGTCCTGGTCCGGGCCGTCGAGGAGCAGGAGCTGCTCGAGCAGATGTGTCGCACCGTCGTCGACGCGGGTCACTACCTGTTCGCCTGGTACGGGCGTCCTGACGCCGGACACGACCGCTGGGTCGACGCGGTCGCGGTCGCGGGCGCGCACGGCGGATACGTCGACGCCATCCGGGTGTCGTGGGGGGACGGCCCGGCCGGCAAGGGTCCGACCGGGATCGCGATCCGGACCCGGACGACGCAGGTCCGCGACTCCTTCGACGACGACCCGGACTACGCGCCCTGGACCCAGGCGGCTCGGGAGCACGGCTTCCGGAGCTCGATCTCGCTGCCCGTCGTCGTCGACGGCGCGATCGACGGAGCGCTCATGGTCTACGCCGCTGACACAGGTGCGTTCGACCCGGTCGCGCAGTCACTGCTGGAGGACCTCGCGAACGACCTCGGCTACGGCCTGGCCCGGCTGCGCGACGCGCAACGACTCGCGGAGGCGTTGCACAGCAGCGTGTTCCTGCTCGCGGCGGCCGTCGAGTCCCGCGACCCCTACACCGCGGGCCACCAGGCCGACGTCGGCGTGCTGTGCGAGGCGATCGGCCACGAGCTCGGCATGGACGACGTCCGGCTGCGCGGCCTGGTGCTGGGCGCGTCGATCCACGACGTCGGCAAGATCGCCATCGACCAGTCCATCCTCGCGAAGGAAGGCCCTCTCACCGACGCAGAGTGGGTGATCCTCAAGGACCACTCCGCCGTCGGCTACCGGATCGCCGGCCAGTTCCCGTGGCCGTGGCCGATCGCGGAGATGATCTACCAGCACCACGAGCGCCTGGACGGCTCGGGCTACCCGCGACAGCTGCGCGGGGAGGAGATCCTGCTCGAGGCGCGCATCATCGCCGTCGCCGACACGTACGACGCGATGGTGCACGACCGGCCGTACCGCACGGCACCCGGCGACGCAGCGGCCCGCGCGGTCCTGGCCGAGGGTCGCGGAGTGCAGTACGACGCCGCAGTGATCGACGCCTTCGAGCGCGTCATGGCGGCGGGATTCCAGTTCGAGACGTAGCCCAGCAGCGAGGTGCGGAGACCTCTGCGCGCGGTGCCGATGCGTGCGCCGGCACGGATGTGGCCGTCGTGGGTGTCAGCGGTGCTCGACGGACCGGCCGCCGTCGCGGCCACCGCCGACGAGGATGTTCTGCCCGGTGACCCAGCCCGCGGCAGGTGACGCGAGGTAGAGCACGGCCGCCGCCATGTCGTCCGGGGTGCCCATGCGGCCGAGCGGAACAGTGGACGCGAGCTGGGCGAGGTCGTCGTCGGTGAACTGCAGGACGCGGTAGAACGACTCGGTGGGGACCATGCCCGGTGACACCGCGTTCACCCGGATCCCTTGCGGCGCAAGCTCTGCCGCCATCGTCTGGGTGAGGTTGAGCAGCGCGGCCTTCGACGCCGCGTAGGCGCCGGTGTTCGGCGCGGCACGCATCCCTGCACCCGAGGAGATGTTGACGATGGCGCCGCCGGCGGTCATGCGCAGCGCGGCCTCACGCGATCCGGCGAAGGCGGCGAGGAGGTTGAGCTCGAACATCTCGCGCATCTGCTCGTCGGTGGTGACGGTGAGCGGCTGCACGTGCGCGTCGTCGGTGCCGCCGGCGTTGTTCACCCAGATGTCGAGGTGACCGAGCTCGTCGAGCGCGGTGTTGGCCAGGCGTCGCGGCGTCCCCGGCTCGCGCAGGTCGCCCGGGACGCCGACCGCGCGCCGGCCGAGGGCGCGGACCTCGTCGACCACGGCCGTCACCTCCGCGGCGCGCCGCGCGGTGACCACGACGTCGGCGCCCGCCTCGGCGAGGCCGAGGGCGATGGCCCGCCCGATGCCGCGGCCGGAGCCGGTCACGACGGCCACCCGGCCGTCCACGCGGAACAGATCGAGGATCGACATGGCACGGAGTATGCCTCGACAGCGCGCCTCCGAGGCGTGATTCTTATGATGACGTGCAGTAACCAGTGCTTGCGGGCGACCGCTGCCACCGCGCGAGGAGACGACGCATGGACTCGCTCGACCAGCTGCCGCTCGCCCCTACCGACGTGTCGCTCGTCGACGGCCTCACCCGGACCCGGGCGCTGCGCCGCTACACCGACGACCCCGTCCCCGAGCAGGTCCTGCGCGACATCCTGTTCGCGACGACGCGGGCGCCGAGCGGGTCCAACCGTCAGCCGTTCCGGTTCCTCGTGCTCCGCGACGGCGACCGGGCCCGGGAGGCGAAGCGCCTCATCGGCGTATCGGCTCGGGAGGTGTGGGCGGGCAAGCTCACGAACGACGGCTACATGCAGGGCTCGGGTGCCGTCGCGGACTCCCCCAAGGCCCGCATGGCCGCGACGATGCAGCACTACGTCGACACGTTCGACCGGGTCCCGGTGCTCGTGCTGCCCTGCCTGAACCGCTACCGCGCCCCGGAGTACACCGAGGGCTCGAACGTCTACCCGGCGTGTCAGAACCTGCTGCTCGCCGCGCGCGCCTATGGCTACGGAGGCGTGATGACCATGTTCCACAAGGGAGTCGAGGCCGAGCTGCGCGAGCTGCTCGCGATCCCGGAGGCGACGGCGGTGTGCGCGACGATCACGCTCGGGCGCCCCGTCGGGTCGCACGGCCCGGTCCGGCGCCGGCCGCTGGCCGAGCTGGTCTACGAGGACGGCTGGGGCGAGCCCGCGCCCTGGGCGCTGGATCCGCCCGGAACGGCGTTCACGTCGGCCGGCCCGCCGAGGAAGGCCGCGACCGATGTCTGACGTGCGCGTGCAGCGACGGGATCGCGTTCTGGTCGTGACGATCGAGCGACCCGAGGTGCGCAACGCCGTCCGGCACCAGACCGCGCTCGCGATCGCCGCCGCGTGGGACGAGCTCGACGCCGACGACGGGCTCGTCGTGGGAGTGATCACCGGGGTCGGCTCGACGTTCTGCGCGGGTCGCGACCTCAAGGCCGGGCTCACCGGTGACCACCCGTGGGTCGAGGGTCGCGGCTTCGCCGGCATGGTCGAGCGGACGTCGGCCAAGCCGGTGATCGCTGCGGTGGAGGGACACGCGCTCGGCGGCGGTTTCGAGATCGCCCTCGCCTGCGACCTGATCGTGGCGGGTGACACCGCGCTGTTCGGGCTGCCCGAGGTGTCGCGCGGCCGGATCGCGGGCGCGGGCGGGCTGAACCGGCTCGCCCAGCGCATCCCGTACCACCTCGCGGTGGAGGTCGGGCTGACCGGCGACCACTACCCCGCAGTCCGGATGGCGGAGATGGGCCTGGTCAACCGGGTGGTCCCGGCGGGGACCGCGCTCGACGCCGCGCTGGCGCTCGCCGAGCGCATCGGGCGCAACGGTCCGCTCGCGGTCCGGGCGAGCCTGCAGGTGCTGCGCGCCGCGCGCGACTGGCCGAGCGACGACGCGTTCGCCCTGCTCGAGCCGATCGCCGCAGCTGTGCGCGCGAGCGAGGACGCCCGCGAGGGCGCCCGCGCCTTCGCGGAGAAGCGCCCTCCGCAGTGGCTCGGTCGCTGACGTCCGCTGGCCGCCGTACCGCCTGCGAGTAACGGTCGAGATGCACGCGAACAGGCACGGCTTTGCGTGCATCTGGGCTGTTACTCGGAGATTCACGGCGGCAGCAGGGCCGGGGCTGCCGCGCTTGTCCTCTTGTATCTGGAGTCAAGTAACTCGATACTTCGAGTCTGAGCCGCGAGCGCTGCGTCGCCGTCCGCTCGACCCTCCGCGCGGCTGCACCGGCCGCTCCCGTCGTACGAGGAGAACCGCATGTTGCTCGAGGGCAAGGTCGCCGCCATCACGGGTGGAACGGCCGGGATCGGGATGGGCATCGCCGAGGCGTTCGTCGGTGAAGGCGCGCACGTCGTCCTCATGGGTCGCAACGCCGAGCGCGGCGCCGAGGCCGTGGCGAAGCTCGGCGGCGGCGACCACGCGTCGTTCGTCGCGGGCGACGTGAAGGTGCAGTCCGACATCGAGGCCTTCGTCGCGGCCGCGATCGCGCGGAACGGCAAGCTCGACATCATGGTCAACAACGCCGGCGGCGCCGACGACCTCGGGTCACCCGTCTGGGAGCTCAGCGACACGGTGTGGAACGACACCATCAACTGGAACCTCAACTCCACGTTCTGGGGGATGCGCCCGGCGATGAAGCACATGGTGGCCAACGGCTACGGCCGGGTCATCAACATCTCCTCGGTCGAGGGCAAGCACGGCAAGGCGATCCTCACGCCGTACGTCACGGCCAAGCACGCCATCAACGGCCTCACGAAGTCGGCCGCGAAGGAGGCCGGCACCACCGGTGTCACCGTCAACGCGATCTGCCCAGGGCTCGTGATCACCGACATCATCAAGCGCAACGGTCCCGAGACCGCGGCCGGGATGGGCCTGACGTTCGAGGGGATGGTCGAGCTGTTCGCGGCGGAGTCGGCCATCAAGCGACCCAACACGGTGGAGGAGGTGGCGGCCGTGGCGGTGCTGCTCGCCTCCGACGTCGCCGCCGGCATCACCGGCGCCACGTACAGCGTCGACGGCGGCACCGCGGCGTACTAGCCGAGCTCGGAGCACGCGGCCGCCATCACCACTCCTCTTACTCCCGAAGTGGTGGCTTCCCGTGCCGGGAAGCGACCACTTCGGGAGTAGGGGCGGGTCCTGGGGTGGGTCAGTAGGTGACGGTGATGCGGCGGGCGGGGCCGTCGATCGTCATCGGGCCGCCGTAGGGCAGCACGTGCTGCGGGTCGGTGTGCCCGAAGTCCGGGCCCAGCACGGCGATCGCCGTCGGGTTGTACGTCGCCAGCGCGCGCAGCACGGCCTCGCGCTGCGCCTCTCGGAACGCCTGACGCTCCGGCTCGGTGAGCGGGCGCTCGCGCGTCCACGCCTTCGGCTTCGCGACGACGACAGCCGGGAACTGCTCGAGGAGCCCGCGCTCCCCGGCGTCGCGCAGCATCCGGAAGACCGCCTCGGCCTCAGGCATCTCCTCCGAGGTCTCGAGCAGCAGCACGCAACCCGCGTAGTCCTCGACCGGCCGGATCCAGCGGTTCACCGCGAGGTTCCAGTGGACGGCCTCGAGGTTGCCGCCCCACGTCGGACCGGTCACGACCTGGTCGGAGTTGTGCCAGTACCAGCCGGGTTCCGGAGTCTGCGGCGGCGCGCTCTCGAGGGTGGACACGTCCGCCCAGTCGGGGTGTAGGTCCGTGAAGCCCGTGAGCGGCGCGATGTCGACGGTCTCGGGGTGAACAGCGCGCGTCGCAGCGACTCCAGCGACACCGGGTGCGTGCCCCCTGGGCGCGCGAGGTGCACGAGGGTCGAACCGCCGTGGTAGCCGACGATCCCGTGGTTCCACAGCCAGTTCAGCAGGTTCGTGTTGTCGCTGTAGCCGGCGAAGGGCTTGGGGTTCGCGACGAACACGGCCGGGTCGAGGTACGGGAGCACCGTGATCTCGTCGTCGCCGCCGATCGTCGCGACGACCGCGGCGATGCTCGGATCGGCGAACGCCGCCATGAGGTCCGCGGCACGCGCCTCGGGTGATGAGTCGACCGTACGCGTGGTCGGGAACTCGACCGGCTCGAGCTGCAGCTCGTCGCGCAGCACCCGCATCCCGATCGCGTGCACCTCGGGGAACACCCCGGGGCCGGCCCACGACGGCGACAGCACGGCGACCCGGTCGCCCGGCTTCGCCTTCGGCGGCACGACGAGCTCGGGGCGCGAGGTCATGACTCGATGGTCCCGCTCCCCGCCCCGCCCGACCAGCGGGTTGCGCCCTACTCCCGAAACGGTTGCTTCCCGGGCCGGGAGGCAACCAGTCGGGGGGTAAGGCGAGTCAGTGCGGCTCGCGCTCGGGAGCCGTCGCCGGAGGTCCGGACGGCCAGCGCACGGCGGTGACCCAGTGGGCTCGCTCGAACAGGCGCAGGAGCGCGGCCGACGGGTCCACCTGGCCCCGGGCCCGCCCGTGGCGCGCGCACACGGGATCCGCGTGATGCCCGTTGTGCCAGCTCTCACCGAAGGAGACGACGGCCAGCGGCCAGAGGTTCGTGGCGCGATCGTGCTGCCGCGTGCGGTACGGCCGCTTCCCGACGACGTGGCACAGCGAGTTCACGCTCCAGGTGACGTGCTGCAGCAGCGCCACCCGCGCGAGACCGGCCCACAGGAAGGCGGTGACCCCGCCTTGCCACGAACCCGTCACGGCCACGCCGATGGCGAACGGGAGCGCCAGCGAGGCGACGCAGAACCACGGGAAGGCAGCGTCGAGCCGGACGAGCATCGGGTCGCGGAGGAGGTCGGGCGCGTAGTGCCGGGCCGACGTGGGGCTGTTGACCAGCAGCCAGCCCACGTGCGCGTGGGCGAGTCCACGCGTCTGGCCGACCACCGAGGTGCCGTATCGGTACGGCGAGTGCGGGTCACCCGGCCGGTCGGTGTACGCGTGGTGCCGCCGGTGCGTCGCGACCCAGTCGATGACGGCTCCCTCGAAGGCCATCGAGCCGGCGGAGACGAGCACGAGCTGCAGCGGCCGGCTCATCCGGAACCCGCGATGGGTGAGTCCTCGGTGGAAGCCCAGGGTGACGCCGAACCCGGTGACGACGTAGAACACGCCGGCGATGACGAGATCGGTGAGCGAGAACGCGCGGTCCCAGAGCAGCCAGGCGACGGCGGCCATCCCGAGCAGCGGCCCGGCGACGAGCGCGATCGTGATGGCGGCTCGGAGCGCCGTCGCGCCCGTGGCCTCGACGGTCGACTCGTCGGGGAACCGTGACACACCGTCGTACGGGCCACGCGGCGATGTCGACGGCGCGGCCGGCTCCGGCTGAGGTGCGATGCGGGTCTCGGGAACGGACGTCACGGTCAACCAGCCCTCGGGTACGCGTGTGCGCTGCCGGGGTCTGGGACAGGACGGCGATCGACCGTCCCGTCCACTATGACACCGCCTCACCGGTCGGACAATGAGCCGCGGGTGCCGGACCGAATGCCGGAGCCAGGCACCGACCGGACCCCGGCCACGCCATGCTGTGGACCCGACCTCGAGCGCACGGGAAGGTAGCCGTGGACGACTTCCGCAGCCGGGACGCTCCTCTCGAGTACTGGTTCCTCAAGGTGGTGAGCGGCGAGCTCGCCTTCCTCGTCGACTGGATCCTCCGACGCGACAGCGGCATCGCCGAGGTCCGCATCAGCCTCTGGGTCCGTGGTGAAGGTCGGGTGGTCCGCACCACAAGCGACCAGTGGCGCGTCGTGGGCGACGTCGTCGACATCGCCGGCTGCACGTTCACCCCCTCCCTGCTCACCGGGTCCGTCGACGACATCACCTGGTCCCTGGTGAGCAGTCCCGGCGAGTCACGCATCGACCCGGTGCCCGGGCCGGCCCGGGTTCTCCACCCGTTCGACCTCGAGCTCGTCGTACGACCGCGAGCCTGCATCTCGGGACAGATCGAGGTGGCCGGCGAGACCTTCGAGCTGACCGACGCGCCGGCAACCCTCACGCACTACTGGGGTCGGCGGCTGCCCGACGCATGGACCTGGGTGTCGGCGGACGGCCTGGGCGATGGGGACGTGGCGGTGGAGGCGGCCGTGCTGAGGACGCGCCTCTGGGGTCGGCCGCGTGCCTCGATCACGGGCGGGTACGTCGTCGTGGACGACGGCGGGAGCACGAGCCGCGTCATCGCCCCCGTCTACGGACTTGTCAGCGGATGGGGTGACGCGCAGCGCTTCGGGATCCGGGCCCGGGCATGGGGTCGAGGGATCACGATCTCCGGCGGGGCATCGGCGTCTGCGTACAACGACCTCGGCGAGGGGATCGCGCAGACGCTCCTCGGTGACCTGTCGGTGACCGGTTGGGGCGAGTGCACAGGCCGCGCCGGGCTCGAGTTCCGCGGGCGGGTGCTGACCCCTCGCCGTTGATGGGGGGCGAGCCGGAGGGTCGACACGGGCGGGTGGACGGCCCGACCGACCTGTCGTCAGCCGAGCTCGCGCTGCGCGGGCAGCTCGACGGAGTCCGACGCCTCGCCGGGCGCGTTCCTCTCGGCAGCCCAGGAACCCCAGGTCACCGACGCGAGGGCCACCCGTCGGCGGCAGCTCGGGCAGGTCGCTGACACGAGCCGCTTGTTCCCCGGCCAGTAGGCGAAGTCATCGGACGGGATCGGCTCGTGGCAGTACAGACAGGGGATCGGACCGACCGCCTCGGAAGCAGGTTCGAGGTCGACCGGGTCAAGGGCGGCCGTGGCGGACGCGTCGCCCCGCACAGGACTCGTCATACGGCTCGCCACCTCAGGTAGTGCGGTGTGAGCGGCGAGGGAGCGCAGGGTCCGAACGGTTCCTGGCACGCTGTGTCCGTCCATTCTGCCCGAGCAGGGTCGCTGCCGGAAGATTCCCGGGACCCCACACGCATCCCGGGTTGACGCGACGCGCGACGTCGAGCTCGCGGGCGTGGACCGGACCCGGCCATGGCGTCATGATGGTTGTCCCGGAACCCATCACCGGAGTGAGGTGTGATCGATGCGCTTCGCACGTGTGGCCCCGCGCGGACGAGCAGTGGGGTCCGGGCACCCGCGCTCACCGGGAAGCAGTGGGTGACCGGGTCCGGTGGAACCGTGCTCTCCTCGACGCCACCTCGGCAGGGCCTTCTGCCCCGTTGCTCATCGCGCGGCTCTGCGTGGAGTCGCTCGGCGTCTCGGGGGCGGGGGTGTCGACCGTGAGCCCGTCGGGCACGCGCAGCGTCCTGTGCGCCACCGACGCGACGTCCGCCCTGATCGAGGAGCTCCAGTTCACCTTGGGTGAAGGGCCGTGCCTGGACGCGGTCCGCGATCGCGCGCCGGTGCTCATCAGTGACCTTGACGAGCCGATGGACTTCGTCGTCGACCGGTGGCCCGGCCTGCTCGACGGCCTGGCGACGACGGACGTGCGCGCGCTGTTCGCCTTCCCGCTGTGCGTGGGTGCGATCGACCTCGGCGCGCTCGACCTGCATCGCACGCGGCCGGGGCCGCTCAGTCCCGACGATCTCGCCGGCGCGCTCCTGGCCGCCGACTCGATCGTGCTGGCGCTCATGCGCGGCGTCGGCCGGTTCGAGAACGTGTGGCAGGAGGATCCCGAGTCGCGCTCGACCAGCTTCCGTCAGGTGCACCAGGCGACCGGGATGGTCCAGGTCCAGATGGGCCTGTCGACCGACGAGGCGTTCCTGCTGGTCCGAGCACGGGCCTTCTCCACCGGGCGGCCGGTTTCGGACGTGGCCGCCGACATCGTGGAACGACGTATCCGCTTCACACCGGAGGACTCATGAATCCCACAGACGAGGTCATGGGCACCGCACGACCAACCCGCGAGCAACGTTTCGTCGAGGTGTTCATCGCCCTGGCCGACACGCTGGTCGACGACTACGACGTGGTGGAGCTGCTCGACCGGCTCGTCACTGCCTGCGTCGACATCCTCCCCGTCTCCGCGGCCGGGCTCCTGCTCGACGACCAGCGCGGCCAGCTCGCGGTGATCGCCTCGTCCAGCGAGGAGACGCGGCTGCTCGAGGTCTTCCAGCTCCAGAACGACGAGGGACCGTGCCTCGACTGCGTCCGGACCGGCAGCGCGGTGACCATCGCCGACGTCGGGACCGAAGCCGAGCGCTGGCCGCTGTTCGTCCCGGCGGCCCTCGGTGCCGGGTTCCGGTCCGTGGCGGCGGTGCCCCTCCGACTCCGGGCGCAGGTCATCGGCGGGCTGAACCTCTTCGGCGTCGAACCAGGTGCCGTGTCCGTCGAGTCACGACGGCTCGCGCAGGCACTGGCCGACATCGCGACGATCGGCATCCTGCAGCGACGTTCGACGCACCGCAGCGACCTCGTCGCCGAGCAGCTGCAGCACGCGCTCAACAGCCGCATCGTGATCGAGCAGGCCAAGGGCGTGATCGCCGAGCGCAACGGTGTGTCGATGGAGGAGGCGTTCGAGCAGCTGCGGGCCCGCTCGCGCACCCGCAACGAGAAGCTCACCGACGTCGCATTGGCCGTGGTCCGGGGATCCCTGACGTCACTGGAGTGAGTGCACATGCCACGCCCGCGCACCGGCGGCGGGCACTGTGCCCGCGGCGCCAAGGGTGAATGCGCCGTTTGTGCCCGGTAACCTGACGGAGAACGACGGAGCTGCGTCGCGGGCGGTGACCCGCACGGGTCCGCCGTCCCGGGCCGTTAGCTCAACCGGCAGAGCAGCGGACTTTTAATCCGCGGGTTCTGGGTTCGATCCCCAGGCGGCCCACCCGTTTGCCCACCCGTGTGACCTGAGTCGACAACGGATCCACCCTGCGAGCGGCTACCAGCGGGGAAGCGCCCGCCGGATTCCCAAGAGCATCCCGGAATCACCGGTCCGCCGCCCACGAGGTGCCGGCGGCGGACCGGTGAATTGGGGCTACGGGGCCGTGCGCGACGTGCCGCCCACCCGCAGGACCGTGGTCGTGCCGGCGGGCTGCGTCGCCGGGGCAGCGGCTGCCGTGCCCGTCGCGTTGAAGACGAACGACGTACGGCCGATGGCGAATTGCGACCCGGCCACCGACCAGTTGATCTGGATGAACAGGTTCACGTTGTCGCTGGCCGTGAGGGTCACCGGCGTGGGCAGTATGTAGAGGCGGCACGCCGCGTCGGTGCGCGACGTCGGGTCGCTCAGGCGGAGGTTCCGACCGCCGGCGCTCACGGTCGAGGTGGTCGTGTTGACCTCGATGTACTGCAGCGCCGTTCCGGCGAGTGCCTCGTAGCACAGTTGAACGCCGGTGAACTCCAGGGAGGTGCCGTTCATCACCACGGGGATGTCCGGCTGGATCGACAGGAAGTTGCTGCCCACGACGGGCTTGGTCCACTGCGTCTGGCTGGAGAAGTACGTGGCAGAAACGTTGTCAGCGGACGTGAAGGGCTTCCAGTTCGAGGAACCCGCGTTCACGATGACCTGACCGCTGCGGGGGACGAATCCCGTGCTGTCGATCCCGTCGAGCTTCCCCGCGTTCGTGGCGTTGTCGGCGAGCGTCGCCTTGGCCGCGGTGAGCGCCTTCGTCGCCGTCGTCGCGGTCACGGCGCTGAGCGCGCGCACGACCGGCTTCGAGCCCGCGCTCAGCGCACCAATGCGGTTGGCCACCCGCGCGAGCTGCTCGCGCGTGGCGAAGGCCTTCGGACAGAACTTGCCGGTGGTGCACTTCGACATCGCTCCGACGCCGACCGCTGCCTGGACGTCGGCGTAGTACACGCTCGACCTCGGCACGTCGGTGAACGTCACCACGGCGAAACCGGCGGCCGGCAAGGCCACGGTGAACACGAGCGCTCCGGCGACGACGATCCCGGCGCGACGCCGGGCACGGGTGGACAGGTTCATGCAGGATCCCCAGCGCGAGGCGCATCTCCGGGCGTCGGGAGGGTCCGGACTGGTCACACGGAGGGACGGCGCGCAGCGCGAGGCTAGTGACGTCCGGGGGACGTGTCCGGGCGTTCATCCGACGTGCGTCGCCGGATCACGCTGTGCGATCAGGTCGCCACAGCCTGCTCAGGGCGAGGATCCCTCCGGCGGGGCGCGCCGTAGACCAGGCGGCGGTTCCTCGTCGGTACGCCGGTACGGCCGAAACGGTCGCGGAAGCGGTCTGTGTCGGGGCACTTGTGGCAACGCGCGACCCTTCGCTGCTACCTCGACACACCACGGACCGGTGCGCGACACGCACCGGTCCGTCGTTCGGGACTCTCAGCTTGCGTCAGCCGCGTCCGCGCTCTGCTCGACGGCGGCAATCTCGACGACCTCGCCGTCCTCGTCGAGAGTCGCGACGGCATCGATCGTCCCGTCGCCATCCACGTCGACCAGCAGGACGTCGGGCGTGCCGTCGCCGTCCTCATCGATGGCGACGACGGTCGGGCCGCCTTCGGTGGTCGTGATGACCACATCGACCGTGCCGTCGCCGTCGACATCGACGAAGGTGGTGGTGTCGCCGTTGTCCTCGAGCGCGACGACCGCGTCGATGACGCCATCGCCGTCGATGTCGACCAGGGCCACGGCCTCGACTGTCGGCTCCGTCGTCGCCTCTACGTTGTCGCTCATGGGGTGTGACGTCCTCTCGCTCGGTGACGTCCCGCTGGGCGAGGGACACGTCAGGAGGTGAACCTAGGCCTGCACGACGACGAGTTCTAGGGCGGGGTGCCGCCCCCGGGTGAGCTGACCCCGGGCCCAGCCCGCTGCGGCCGACCGAAGACCAGGTAGGGCGGTGGTCATCGGCGGCCGGTCCTCGCCTCGCCGGAGGGCTGCCCCCCGTGCGTGTCGGACAGCCGCACGACCGCCGCGAACCCCGCACCCACTCCCTCGGTCAATGGCAACCGACCGGGGCGGGCGACGGCCCTGGGACACTGCCGACATGACGAGTCCTGCCACGGCGGGCGACTGGGCGGCAGCGCAGGTCGAGGCCGTGCGCGACCGGCCGCTCGAGCGGCTGGCCCTGGTCGAGCGCACGTACCACGGACCGTTCGGACGCGCGCCGCGACACCTGCCGTACCGCCGTGCCGCGATGTCGTTCATGCGGTGGCAGCTGCAACGCGGCGTACTGGAGCCGCCCAGCAGCGACCGGCCAGGAAGCCCGTGGTGGCGGGCGGTGAACGAACGCCTCGTCCGGGACGGCTGCGAGGCGGTCGCACTCACCGGCCGGTCGCCCCGGCCCGTCCACCTCCCCGGCCGTGGACTTCTGGGTGACCTTTGCGGCGCACCCCACCAGCCGGTCGTGGTACCGCGCCCACAACGCCAGCGTGGTCGCTGCCTACCTCGAGCATCGCGACCTCGCCGAGCCGGAGAACGCGGCGGAACGCTTCTTCATGAACGTCGTCCTCTGCCGCGTGCTCTACGCGCACGCGCTCGATCGCGGCGCCCCGGCTGTCGCTCGGGTGGCTTCGAGCCGCTCGGCCCCGTCCTCGGCGACCCGCGGCTCGGCATGACGGGGATCTTCCTGCACCTGTCGCGGGTGCTCCCCGACGCCTACCCGCTGACGGACGACGTGGACAGCTACGTCGCGAGGGAGCTCGGGTTCGGCCGGGTCCTCGACTACGGCGTCATCCTGCCCCGGCTGCAGCGCCTCTACGAGTGGTCGGCACGCGAGCTGGCCATCCCCGGCCTCACCGGGTGCATCCGCGACGGGAGCCTGACCTACGCGTGGCCGTTCGAGAGACGCGACGTCTGGCACCCGGCGTCGCCCACGCCGTTCGTCCGCGTCACCCGGCAGCTGCTGCCGCCTGGGCACCACGCGCGGACGTCGGCGTGACGTGACCCGATCGCATGCTGGTGGGCGAACCGCGTGGACGACGCCCCGGCCGAAGCGGCGCGGTCCGTGCGCGAGACGCCGGGCCACGACGCGGCCGGATCGGTACGGTCCGTGCTCGCGGTGCGCAGTCGCTGACGTCACGCAGGACCGGTTGCGGGCTTGACGCAGTGAACTGGCGGGCGGAGGGTCGCAGCCACGGGGAGCGACCCAGGGAGCCGCGGTGCGCGAGACAGCCGAGGAGATCGCAGGACTTCAGTCGCTGCTCGAGACGAGCCGGGCGGGAGGCAACGACCACCTGCTCTCGATCATGACTCCCGAGCGGGTGCTCACGGCCGAACAGATGGTGCGGGTGCTCGACGGGATGCAGGTGATCGTCGTCGCCACCTCGACGGCCGATGGGCGTCCGATGACGTCGTGCGCCGACGGCCACCTGCTGCACGGCTGTTGGGTCTTCACCACCTCGGCGGAGGCGACCAAGGCGCGACACCTCATCGCACGTCCGGCGGTCAGCGCGACGCACGTGCGCGGCGAGGAGCTCGCAGTGTTCACCCACGGCACGGCCGAGCGGCTCACGCCCGGGCACCCCGACTTCGCGGAGGTCGAGGAGTACCTCGTCGGTCACTACGGCGCATCGCCCTCGGAGTGGGCGCCGGACATCGCCTACCTGCGGATCCAGCCCCGGTGGATGCTCGCGTACGCCGCCGATCCCGCAGCCCACGCGGTGGCCGACTGACGCGACCCGCCGCCGCACCGATCAGCCCGCTCGAGTGAGTGCCTGCGCGAGTGAGTGCGCTCGAGTGAGTGCCTGCGCGCGGTAGAGAGCGCGCTGACACTCACTCGGCGCGGCCCAGCGGGTGGCTACCCGAGTTACTGCTCGAAACCCCGGTTTCGGGGCCCCGAAACCGGGGTTTCGGGCAGTAACTCGAGGACGTCGGAGGCTTCCCAGGCGCGGTAGGCGGTCGTCGCGCCGAAGACGGCTGCGACGAGCCAGCCTGCGATCACGGCGTCGTCGGCCAGGCCGGGGAGGGTGAGCAGCGCCTCGGGCAGCAGGTCGACCGGGGACACGATGTAGACCAGCGCGAGCAGCATGAGAAGGAGGCGACGTCGGCTCAGACCGTCCCACCGGCCGCGCAGCACGTCGCGGACCAGCCGGGGGATGGAGGCCACCCGCGCGGCGAAGCCCATCGGACCGTCCGCGGTCGCAGCCGCGGCCGCCGTCGCGAACGCGGCACGGCGTCGGGTGGTGGTCATGCGGTCCTCCAGAGAGGGTCGTGGCGTCCGAACGGACGGCGGCTCCCCCGTCGTCCCCGTCGACGACCGGGACCAAACCCGCGTTTCCACCGTCGCCGCGATGCGTGCGCCGGCAGCAGCTGGACGGATGCCACCTGCGGGTCGCCGGGCCGGTCGCGCCGGGCCGCCGCGGCTTCCGGGTGCCGGGCCCGTCCCGGGTCGCTGCGGCTTCCGGGTGCCAGGCCGACGTCGGTCGCCACCGCCTTCTGGTGCCATGTCGTTGCAGGGTCGTCCGCGGCTGCTCGGGTGGCAACACGTTCGGCTCGAAGCGGGGGGAACCGTGCGCCGCTCGAGTGCGCACCGCTAGCCTCCACGCGTGGCTGCGATCCGCCCGGATCGGCCACCGAGGGGGCTGCCATGCGCATCCGACTGCTGGCCGGCGCATTCGCCGTCGTCGCGCTGACGGCCGCGTGCAGCGGCGAGGGCCCCAGCCTCCCCACCGCACGCCCCTCCCTCACGCTGCCCAGCCTGAGCCCGACCGTGTCGCTGCCGACCGCGTCGCTGCCCGGGTCGGAGACGCCGGACGCGACGCCGTCGACGCCGATCGCGACCCTCCCCAGCCGGACGAACACGCCGTCGGCCACCGACTCCGCGAGCGCGACCTCGGCGGCTCCCACGCCGACGCCGACGAGCGCCACCCCCACCCCCACGCCCACCAGCGCATCGCCCACCCCGACCCCGACGTCCGCGGCCCCCACACCGACGCCGACCAGCGCGTCGCCGTCCGCCTCCGTGACCCCGTCGGAGTCGACGACACCGAGCCCGACGGAGACGTCGCCCGAGCCGACGTCGAGCTCCCCGACGCCGAGCTCGTCGGAGACGGTGTCGGCCGGCTCGCCGCCGCCCGCCTCGGACGGCGCCGCGAACCCGTGGCCGTGGATCCTGCTGCTCCTGCTCGGTCTCGGCGCAGCGGCAGCGGGCTACGCGCTCCGTAACCGGCGCGAGACCGACGAGTCCGCTAGCGACTGAACCGACGCGCGGCGTCGCCCTCGGGTCACCGCGTGACGCGCGGCCCGGGCAATCGACGCGTGGACCACCATGCGCCGACCGGACACGGCAGGATGCTGGCCACGACGTGCACCGGTAGATGCCTGGGGCACCCGGCGTGCGGAGGAGGTGCGCGTGTCGATCGTCCGATCGGGGATGACGCAGCCTCGTCGCGCCGGCCTTGCTCGCGGCCGTGGCCGTCTACCCGCTGAGCCGGCTGGCCGGGACGCTGCCGCGCCCCACGCTTGACCGGGCCCTGATGTCCGGCGTGAGCATGGCCGTGGCCTTCCAGGCCGCGGCGATCACGACGGCGCTCTCCGCGGAGTCGCGGCGTCGGCGACCCGTCGCCCCGCGTCAGGTCGTTGCGGGTGGCCGCCGTGGCCACGGCCGCCGCCACGGCGGCCAGGGTCGTCGCGCTCCGCACCCGCGCGCAGGCACGCACCGAGTCGGAGGAGGGGCACCGGCTCACCGTCCCGGCCGCGGCGCCGCGGGCGCTGTCGCCGAGCTCGCGACGCTGGCGCCGGGGGCGACGGCGCTGGTCGCAGCGGCTGATGCGGCCAACAGCTTCCTCCCCGAGTCGATCCGCCCCACGCACCCGCTCCTGCGCAGCCTCAACGTGATCGCTGCGGGCGCGATCCTCGGCGTCGCCGCGCGGCATCGGCGGCTGGTCGACCACCTCTCCCTCCCGCACCCGGACGGGGCTCCCGACATCCCGCCGCAGTTCCAACGCGGTGCCTCGATCCCGATCGCCCTCGGCCGCTCGGCCGGCGTCGCAGCGATCACGGTGGGAGCCCTCGCACTGGAGACGCGCGGCGCCGAGCTGATCGCGGACCTGGTCGACCGGAGCGACGGGGAGCCGAGCACGCTCGCGGTGCTCGTCGGGCACTCGGTCATCGCGGCAGCCGCCACCGCTGCAGGGCTGTCGGGCTTCGCCTTCTACTCCTCGCGCGTCGAGGTCCAGGAGCGGCTCCTCGAGGCCGCGTATGCCGCCGTGCCGGAGCGGGCGGGCGTGACCGGCGGACCGGACTCGGCGTACGACTTCGCCGACCTCGGCCGCGAGGGACGCCGGTTCGTCTCGCAGGCCTACACCGCCGACGAGCTCATCGCCGTGCTGGCCACCGCCGCGGAAGACCCCGTCCGCGCGTGGGTCCCGTTGTCCGAGATCACCGGCGACCCCGAGGTCGACGCGCTCGCCGTCGTCGCCGAGATCGAACGGCTCGGCGGATTCGCGAAGGGCGTGCTCGTCCTGTCGGCGCCCACCGGCGACGGCTACGTGTCCTACGTGCACACCGAGACGGTCGAGCTGCTCACCGCCGGCGACTGCACCACCGTCGCCGTGCCCTACGCCGCCGTTCCCTCCGCGCTCGCGATGCCCAAGCGGGCCAAGGCCTCCGCGGCGTACGCCGTCTACGCGAGGGCGATCGCCGCTCGCGCCCGCGAGCTCAACCCCACGGCGCGGCTGTTCACGTTCGGCGAGTCGCTCGGGTCGATCGTCGCGCTCGACGCGTTCGGACCGGACCTCGCGACCGAGCTGGCCGCGCTCGGCTTCGCCGGTGGCCTCTACTGCGGCGTGCCGCGCTACAGCCACACCGACCGGGCGCTTCGCCCCACGCACCCGAGAACCCGCGAACAGGGTGGCCTGCAGTACGCCACGGGTCGCGACCAGGCGCTCACCGCCGCGGCCGGGCACCTCAACCTGACCCACCCGACCGACCCGGTCGCGGTCGCGGATCCCAGCACGATCGTCCGGCACCCGGTCGACTACTGGGGCCGGCCGCATGGCGTGCACGTGCCGCTCGTGTCGTTCCTCGCGCACCTGTTCGACGTCAAGAACGCGATGAACCTGCGGCCAGGTGACTTCACGCCGTCGCCGGGTCACGACTACCGCTACGACACGGCCGCCGCGGTGGCGCGCGCCTACGACCTGCCGTTCGAGCACGAGGACGTCATCGAGTCCGCGCTGCGCGAGCGGGAGCTCGCCTGGTCCGTCCGCCGGCTGCTCGGCCGGCGCATCGGAGACGCGCGCGACTCCGCCGTCGCGAAGCTGCGGTCGTGGGGCGTGGACCCCGTCACCGTGAGCGCGCGGTTCCGGATCCCCGAGAGCGCGCTGCCCGACTGGCTGGCGGTGCCGGTCGAGGACGACGCCGCGGACGAGATCGTGGACGTGCGCGACGACGCGCCGGACGTCACTGCGGCGAGCGCGCCGGTTCGCCGATGGACGCGGGTGTGGCCGCCTGCTCGGCGGCGAGCAGCTGCGTCATGACCCGACGGCCCTTGGCCACGCCCTCGTCCTGAGCGATCAGGACGTCGAACTCCCCCTCGGGACGTGACTGCAACCCGATCTCCTGCCACGCCAGCGCATCGGCGTCCTCCTGGAGCACCGTGCGCAAGCCGTCCACGAGCTCGTCGGTGGCCCACTGCTGGTCGACGCCGAAGTTGCGCGAGAACGCGTAGTAGTAGTGCGACGTGTGCGCGTCGATCGGGGTGATCCCGTTCATGACCTTGATCAGGTAGCCCTCCTCGCGCGGGCGTCCCTGACCGGTGATCCCGGAGTGCAGCGCGTGGAAGCTCGGCGCGTGGAACTCCGTGCAGTGGAAGCGGTCGTAGAGACCCTCCGTGCTCATCGTGCGGGCATAGAGCGGCGGAGCCTCGACGTCGGGCATGAGGCGGTCCGCCCGTACGACCCGCCCCTGCACCTCGACCGTGAGCCCGTGCTCGTAGATGTAGTCGTCGCCCACGGTGGAGGTGTGGATGAACGACTCGTGCGTGAGGTCGAGCAGGTTGTCGTGGATGAGCTCCGCGCGGCACTCGAACCGGAAGCTGTGGGTGACCGTCGCCCAGGCCGGGTCGGTCATCCAGTGCGTGTCCGGGACGAGCGACTCGTCCGCGGCGTCGCGGTCCCCCGTCCAGATCCAGATCCAGCCGTCGCGCTCCACCACGGGGAAGGAACGGACCCGTGCCTTGCGCGGGATCAGCTCCTGCGCCGGGACCCGCACGCACGCGCCCGCGCAGTCGAACGTGAAGCCGTGGTAGCCGCACTCGATGCTGTCGCCGACGAGCCGACCGGGTGAGAGCGGGTAGCCGCGGTGCGCGCAGCGGTCCTCCAGGGCGACCGCCCGGCCGTCGAGCGTGCGGTAGAGCACCACGGGGATCTCGCAGATGACGCGACGCGCGGGCTCTCGAGTGACCTCGGTCGACCAGGCGGCGACGTACCACGCGTTCCGGACGTACATGGGACCTCCCTGACGACGGGCCGTGCGTGGGCCGGGTCTATCACGTCCACTCGCTCGACGACGGGCCTCCCACCACATCGAGGGGGGTCGGACCACCCCCGATGGGGTGGTCTGCCGCCCGACTTCCGGACTCCGGGTCGGCTACGACCGCCGTAGGCCCCTGACCTGCGTCGATTCCTCAAGGTTCGCCCCCGGCACCCGAAGAGTCGAATGGGGGAATTCCCCCGAGCCACGTGATCGCACTACTACCCAGGGGACACCATGGACGATCTGCTGGAGGAGATGAACTCCTTCCAACGCGCCACACCGGCCGACCGCGACCGCCGGCGCCGCTTCATCGCGACGACCGCGATCTGTGGTCTCGCCCTCGTCGGCATCGGCCAGCTCACCACCGGTGCGCTGTTCGAGGACTCCGCCGCCGCCACGGTCAGCTACGCGTCGGGCGACGTCGAGATCGAGGCCAACGGCTCCGCCGCGGCCACCCTCGCCGCCGCCGCCAACCTGGCCCCTGGCGACACGGTCTTCCGCTCCATCAACATCACGAACGTCGGGTCGCTGGACCTGCGCTACGCGGTCACCGGGCAGACCACGGCCGAGACCAAGAACCTCTCGACCGTGCTGCGCTACACCGTCTACACCGGCGTCAGCAACGCGCAGTGCGCCGCAGGCACGGTCGGCGGCGGCACGGCCCTCGCGTCGAACCTGGCCATCGGCCTCGTGAGCGTGCCCGTCTTCGGCAGCGTTGCTCCCGGCGACCAGGGCGACATCGAGATCGCAGCCGGCGCGCCGGCGAGCGCGCTCTGCGTCGCCATGGAGCTGCCGATCGCCACGACGTCGGCGTACGCGCTGGCGAACGCAACGCTTCGCCTGCAGTTCGACGCGGAGCAGACGGCGCACAACCCCTGATCCGTCGCGGTCACGTCTGTCGTCCACGCGTGAGACCCACGCGTGGACGGCGGTCGGGACCGCTCTCCAGGGACTTCCCCCACACGACCGAGGATGCCGGACATGACGATCGCCACCGACGTGTCGGCCGCACCCATGGGTGACGGTCTGCGTCGGCGTGCCTTCGACCGGCTCTTCCCCACCACCGGCGGCATCGCCGTGCCTCGGTGGGCGTTCCGCGGGGTGCTCGCGTTCTTCGTCGCGCTGATCCTCCTGTCCTACGCCGTGCCCCTCTGGTACCAGCTGCACGGTGACCGGCTGCTCGTGGTGACGAGCGGCTCGATGGCACCGGAGATCCAGGCAGGGGACGCCGTCGTCATCCGGCCGGTCACCAGCGCCTCGCAGCTGCGGGTCGACCAGATCGTGACCTACTACCCGGTGGGGTCGGCCCAGCTCGTCACGCACCGCATCGTCGCTCTCACCACCGTGGTGCGTCGCGACGACCGGGACAACGCGATCCTCGACCAGTTCGGCAACCCGGTCCAGGACCCGTACATCAAGACCAAGGGCGACGCGAACGACGTGTCGGACCCGAACCTCACGCCCGCCACCCAGGTGCGCGGCATCGTCCGGGAGATCCACCCCGCGTGGGGGTTCGGTCTCGGCTGGGCGCACTCGCCGCTCGGTCGGCTCTTGCTGTTCGGGCCTCCGCTGCTCATGCTGCTCGGCGCCGAGCTCCTGTCCCACCTGCCGACACACCTCAAGCGTCGGGCGACGACGCCCGGGTGGTGGCGCGGCGCTCGCGGGGCGACGCCCACGACCGACGACGCCGACGCACCGACTCACGACGAGGAGAAGGCCGATGCGCCCGCTCTCGTCTGAGCGCCCGAGCTTCTGGCGCGCCGGGCTCGCTCTGGCCATGACCGCACTCGTCACGGCCGGCGTCAGCCAGGGGTCGACGTCCGCCACGTTCACCCACAGCGCGACCGCGACCCTGCAGGGTTCGACGCGCGCCACCTGCGCGAACGGCACGCCGTACGCCACCCAGCTGGCAACCGCCAGCTACCTGCCCACGGTGTGGTGGCGGTTCAACATGAACACCGGCGCCGCGACCGTGCCCGACCTCAGCGGCCACGGCAACAACGGCTCCGTGCGCAACACCGGGCTGACCTTCGGCACGGCCAATGCCGGCCTCGTGACGTGCGACGCGACCTACGCGATGCGCCAGCCCGGCACCGCCACGTCGACCGGGTACGTCGTGCTGCCCACGGCGCGCACCTCGCCCGCGTCGTTCTCCATCGCGACCTGGGTGCTGAGCAACTCGCTCCGCGGCGGTCGCGTCATCGGGTTCGGCAACGCCGTCACGGGCGGCTCGGCCACCCACGACCGCGCACTGCTCTTCGACCGCGCCGGGAAGGCCGTGGTCCACGTGCGGACGAGCACCGGCAACCTGCTCCTCACGAGCCCGGCGCGCGTCACGGACAACGTGCTGCACCTGGTCGTCGCGACCTTCGACGGCACGCGAGCGCGGCTCTACGTCGACGGGGCCCTGGTCGCGACGTCCGCAGCCGTCGTCCCGGCCGCGTCGTACACGGGGTACTGGCGAGCCGGCTGGGACCAGAACATCGCCACCCTGATCCCCACCTCGCGGGACCAGGCGAACACCCGCCAGGACGAGGTCGCCATCTGGGAGGGCCGCACGCTGACGGCCACCGAGGTGTCGACGCTCCACCTGAGCAACCACTGGTAGCCGTCCTCAAGCACCATCGCCGATGGTCGATGAGACACCGAAGATCCGAGACAGACGAGCCGACGGGGGGAGGCCGACGATGCGACGACGAAGCTCACTGACGACGACGTTCGCCCTCGTCAGCTTTGCCGCCATGGTCGTCCTCGGCGTCGCCCTCGTGACGTCCGTCGGGCAGCTGATGCGCCAGCAGGCCCTGGACGAGGCCGTGCGCACGGCGTCCGCGTACGCCGACTCCGGCGTGCGGGACCGGGTGAGCCGCGCCGAGTGGTCGACGGAGAAGTTCACGCCCGAGACGATCGCCCTGCTCGCGGGCAACCTCCAGCCGGACCAGACGCTCCTCGCGATCCGGCTGTGGGCCAAGTCCGGTCGCTCCATGTTCGACACCGGCGCGACGACCGCCAACTCGGCTCCTGCCTTCCCCGACACCGAGCGCCTCTACCGGAGCCTGGCCGAGGCCCGGCCGGTGGCGGCTCTCGTCACCGAGCTGGACGCCGCGAACGTGGTGCTGGTCGACGATCCGACCCGTGACTCGCGCACCGTGTCGAGCGCCGAGACGGTCCTCGACGTCTACGTGCCGATCTTCGCGGACAAGGGGTCCCGCGTGCCGAGCGGCACAGCCGAGATCGTCCTCGACTACTCCGCGACGCAGGCGACGACCGCCCAGGCCGTGCGCAACGTGGCCGTGATCGTGGGCATCGGGATGCTCGTGGTGTGGCTGCTGCTGTTCCGCACGGTGCGCAAGGCGAGCCGGCGGCTGCGCGCCTCGGCGACGGAGAATGCTCGGCTCGCACTGCTCGACCCGCTGACCGGCCTGCCGAACCGTCGCCTGCTCGCGGAGCGCCTCGAGCGCGCCGTGGCCGAGGCGAAGGACGAAGGGCACCACGTCGGCCTGCTGCTGCTCGACATCGACCGGTTCAAGGAGATCAACGACTCCCTCGGCCACGACCGCGGCGACACGTTGCTGCAGCAGGTCGCGTCGCGGCTGCGCGAGATCGCGCGCGAGACCGACACGGTCGCGCGCCTCGGTGGGGACGAGTTCGCCATCCTGCTCAAGACCGTGCGCAGCGTCGACGACGCGACGCATGTTCGCCGAGCGAGCCCTGGGCGCGTTCGCGGAGCCGTACGTCGTCGACGGTCTCGTGCTGCACGTGGAGACGTCGGTCGGCCTCGCCCTGCTGCCCGACCATGCCGACGACGTGCAGTCGCTGCTCAAGCGCGCCGACATCGCCATGTACGTCGCGAAGGCGGGTCGCCGGGGCATGAGCGTGTACGCGTCGGAGGCCGACTCCAACTCTCCCGCGCGGCTCATCCTGCTCGGCGACCTGCGTCGGGCCCTGGACTCCCCGGACCAGATGTCGGTGCACTACCAGCCGAAGCTCGACCTCAACTCCGGCGCGATCGTGGGCCTCGAGGCCTTGCTGCGCTGGAACCACCCGACCCGCGGGTCGATCACCCCGAGCGAGTTCATCCCGCTCGCGGAGCAGACCGGCCTGATCCACATGCTGACCCGACGCGTGCTGGAGATGGTGCTCGGCCAGATCCGTACGTGGCGGGCCGACGGGTGGGAGATCCAGGTCGCCATCAACCTGTCCGCACTCAACCTCGCCGAGCCCAACCTCGACCGGCGGATCGCGGAGCTGCTCGAGGAGTACGACGTCCCGGCGTACCTGCTCGAGTTCGAGATCACCGAGTCGGCGATCATGCAGGACCCCGAACGGGCGGCAGCGACCCTCGCGCGCATCGCGGCCATGGGATCGACGATCGCCATCGACGACTTCGGCATCGGGAACACCTCGATCAGCCAGCTGCGCGACCTGCCCATCGACACGCTGAAGATCGACCGGTCCTTCGTCGTCGACATGGGCACCGACGGCGGCGACGCCCTCGTCAAGGTGGTGACCGATCTCGCGCACGAGTTCCAGATGATCGCCGTCGCCGAGGGCGTCGAGGAGCCGCTGGTCGCCGAACGGCTGCGCGCGCTGGGGTGCGATCTGGCGCAGGGATTCCTCTACGCCCGGCCGGTCCCGGCCGCGGAGCTGCCGGCCATCTTCGCGAAGTACGGGACCAACCCGCGCGTCCCCTCGGGCAAGGTCGACGCCTGACCGTGCCGTCGCCGTGCCGAACGTGCCTGTGACCGCACCGACGGGTCACCGCCGGACGAAGCGCTGCGTGGGGACCGTCGGGTGGGTAGCGTCAGCGGTGGCCGGCACGGGTCACGAGGATCAGGTGCGGTCGCACTCCGGGGGAACCATGATTCGCACGGCCCTCGCCCTGCTCGTCGCGACGGCGAGCGCGGCCACGATGCTGGCCGTCGCACCGTCGCACCGTCGCGCACGCTGCCGCGGTCGCACCGACGGCGACGTCGACCCCGCTGCCCTACACGTTCGAGCAGAGCGGCTACACACCGCGGACGATGCCGGTCGAGTCGCTGCCCTACAACTCGGCGACACCGATCTCGCTCGTCGACTCCGGGGTGCACGACTCGCTCGGTGTCCGCATGGTGCTGTTCAACGGCCGCCAGTACGACCACCCGTGGGCGCAGGCGGCGTACGGCATGCAGCTGCTGCAACGCCTACCGGATCACGCACGACACCCGCTACCTCGCACGTGCGCGCTCGCAGGCACGACGACTCATCGACGACCACATCGTGTCGCGCGGCGCCTGGTTCCTGCCGCACGTGTATCCCTTCCTGCGCCACGGCAGCGCGGCGGACGCCATGCCCATCCCGTTCTACTCCGCCATGGCGCAGGGGGCCGTGCTCGGCTTCTTCACCCGGATGTACAGCGCGACGAACGAGACCGGCTTCAAGGACGCGGCGGACGCCACCTTCGAGTCGTTCCTGCTGCCGGCAGCCGACGGTCTGCCCTGGGTGGTCGAGCTGGACGCGCACAACCGGCTGTGGCTCGAGGAGTGGCCGATCGACAGCCGGCCGGACTTCACCTACAACGGCCACACCTTCGCGAACTACGGGCTCTACGACTACGCGCAGCTCACCGACGACCCACGGGCCATCGCGCTGTTCGACGGAGCCGCGACGACGACGCTCCGTCTCGTGGAGACCTTCCGTGCGCCGGGCTGGATCAGCAGGTACTGCCTCACCCACGTCGTCCGCTCCGCGCGCTACCACAAGGTGCACGGCGAGCAGCTGCTCATGCTCTACTCGATGACCGGTGACGCGGCCTTCGCGCAGTGGTCCGACGTCTACAACGCGGACTTCGGCGCCCCCGCGCAGAAGGGCACCGTCTACCTCGCGGCCGGTCTCCACTCGGGGTTCACCTTCGACGCCAACGGTCGTGCCCTCACGAACAAGAGCGCCCGCCTGACGGCCGCGGCACGCGTCCCGTCGACGAGCGCACGCGCGTCTACCGCAACAGCGGCTACTGGTACCGGATCACGAGCGGGATCTGGAAGGGCTACCTGATCCGGGAGGTCACCGGACGCTCGTACCTGCAGAACGCGCACCTGACAGTCGGCTACGCGCCGACCCGACGCGTGACGATCGCGGCCGGGGCACGCCTCGACGCCGTCCAGGTGACGTCGGCCGGCGTCGTGCGCGCACGCCGGACGTTCACCGCGGCATCCGGGGGGACCGTGACGCGCAGCGGCGCACGCTCGCTCATCGACGGGCGGTCGATGCTGCGGATCGAGTCCGGCACCTACGCCGGCTGGTGGGTCCTCGCCACGCAGGTGTCGATCGTCTGACCTCTCTCGACCGGTCCTGCGCCAGGCCGGGATCGGCCTGGTACCAGGCGTTCTCAGCCGGGCTCGGTCGAGGTGACCGCGTGCCTCGCGGCGACGAACGCCTCGACCGCGCGGTCGACGTCGTCGTCGGTGTGCGCGGCCGAGAGCTGCACGCGGATCCGCGCCTGGCCCTGCGGCACCACGGGGAACGAGAACGCCACGGCGTAGACACCGCGCGCGAACAGCTCCTCCGCGACGCGACCCGCGAGGACAGCGTCGCCGAACATCACCGGCACGATCGGGTGCTCTCCGGGCAGCAGGTCGAACCCGGCCGCCGTCATCCCGGCGCGGAAGCGGGCGGCCGCCGAGTGCACCCGGACGCGCAGCTCCGCCGACGTCTCGAGGATCTCCAGCACGGCGAGGGAGGCAGTGACGATCGGCGGTGCGACCGAGTTGGAGAACAGGTAGGGCCGAGCCCGCTGCTTGAGCAGCTCCACGACCTCGCGCCGGCCGGCGATGTAGCCCCCGGACGCGCCGCCGAGCGCCTTGCCCAGGGTGCCGCTCACGATGTCGACGCGATCGGTGACCCCGAAGAGCTCGGGAGTTCCGCGACCCGTCGGGCCGACGAAGCCGACAGCGTGCGAGTCGTCGACCATCACGAGCGCGTCGTAGCGCTCGGCGAGCGCGCAGATCTCGTCGAGCGGCGCGAGGTATCCGTCCATCGAGAACACGCCGTCGGTCACGACGAGGCGGTAGCGCGCAGTCGGCCGACGCGGCGAGCGCCGCCTCCAGCTCGGCCATGTCGCGGTTGGCGTAGCGCAGCCGCTGCGCCTTGCAGAGCCGGACGCCGTCGATGATCGAGGCGTGGTTCAGCGCGTCGGAGATCACGGCGTCGCGCTCGTCGAGCAGCGCCTCGAAGACGCCGCCGTTGGCGTCGAAGCAGGATCCGAACAGCACGGCGTCCTCGGTGCCGAGGAACTCGGCGAGCGCCGCTCCAGGTCGCGGTGGATGGTCTGCGTGCCGCAGATGAAGCGCACCGAGGCCATGCCGTAGCCCCAGTCGCGCAGCCCTTGGTCGGCCGCGGCCACGACCCGTGGGTCGTCGGCGAGGCCGAGGTAGTTGTTGGCGCACAGGTTGAGCACGGCGTCGGCCGTCGACGTCGACGACGTGCGTCCCCTGGGGCGAGGCCATCACCCGCTCGGGCTTGTAGACCCCCGTGGCCCGCATCGCCTCGATCCGCTGCCCCAGCTCGGATCGCAGCTCCTGCAGTGCCGTCATGCCCGTGCCTCCCTGTCGCCTTCGTCGTCCCGCGAGTGACCGTCCGTCCAGTGCACGCGCGCTAGTCCCACGCGAGGATCACCTTGCCGCACCGGCCGCCGGCCGCGACGTCGAACGCCTCCTCGAAGTCGGTGTAGGCGAAGCGGTGCGTGATGACCGGCGAGATGTCGAGCCCCGCCGCGACGAGCACCGACATGGCGTACCAGGTCTCGAACATCTGCCGGCCGAAGATCCCCTTGACCGTGAGCATCGAGTGGATCACCTGGCCCCAGTCGAACTCGATCGAGCCCGACGGGCAGGCCGAGCAGGGCGATCTCACCGCCGTGCGCCATCGCCTTGATCATGGAGTGCAGGGCGGCGGGTGCTCCGGACATCTCGAGGCCGACGTCGAAGCCCTCGACCATGTCGAGCTCGGCCATGACCTCGCGCAGGTCCGTCGTGGTGACGTCGACGGCCCTCGTGACCGCGCCCATCGAGCGCGCCAGCGCCAGCCGCTCCTCGCTGATGTCGGTGATGACCACGCTGCGCGCGCCGGCATGGCGCACGACCGCCGCGGCCATGATGCCGATCGGACCGGCTCCCGTGATGAGGACGTCCTCGCCGAGCACGCGGAAGCTGAGCGCCGAGTGGACGGCGTTGCCGAACGGGTCGAAGATCGCCGCGACGTCGGGGTCGATCGGCTTGGGGTGGCGCCACACGTTGGTGGCCGGGACGGCGACGTACTCGGCGTAGCCGCCGTCGCGGTCGATGCCGATGCTCACCGTGTTCGGGCACAGCTGTCGCGCGCCGCCGAGGCACGAGCGGCAGCGGCCGCACACGACGTGGCCCTCGACGCTGACGAGGTCGCCGACGTCGACCGTCTCGACCCCGCTGCCGAGCACCTCGACCCGGCCGGCGATCTCGTGGCCGAGGACGACCGGGGTCCGCACCGCGCCCTGCGCCCAGGCGTCCCACGACCGCACGTGGAGGTCGGTCCCGCAGATGCCGGTGCGCAGCACGCGGATGAGCACCTCGCCGGCGCGCACGTCCGGTTCGGGGACGTCGCGCAGCCACAGACCCGGGGCCGCCTCGGCCTTGACGAGCGCCTTCATGACCACTCCCTCACGCGCACCGTTGCGCGCCCTCACCCTTCCACCCGCCCGACCAGGACGCGAGCAGCGGACAGCCGGGTCGCGGTGCTCGTGCGGGAGCCGCTCGGACGGGCCGGCTCGGCGGCACCCGGCAGCCGGCCGGATCAGACCTTCTGGCGCTCCCACCAGAGGGCGGCCTGGACGCGGTCGGTGACGCCGATGGTCGTGAACACGCTCGTGAGGTGGGTCTTCACCGTCTTCTCGGAGATGCCGAGACGGCGGGCGATGAGGCGGTTCGTGAGGCCCTCCCCGACGAGCTCGAGCACCTCGGTCTCGCGCGCCGTCAGCTCCGCCGCCGGCACCGCGGGCTCGCGGCGGCGGCCGATCAGGGCGAGCGCGGCACGCGGGTCGAGCGGCGCCTCGCCGCGGTGCGCGGACCGGATGCCCTCGTGCAGCGTGTCCGGGTCCGCGTCCTTGAGGAGGAACCCGACCGCACCGGCGTCGATCGCCGCGGTGACCTGGCTGCGGTCGGCCACAGTGGTGAGGACCACGACGCGCACCTCGGGCTGCGCGAGGGTGATCCGAGCGGTGGCGGCTACGCCGTCGACCCCGGGCATGGAGAGGTCCATGAGGACGACGTCGGGACTCGTCGACGCCGACAGCGCGACGGCGGCCTCACCGTCGGGGGCCTCACCCACGCACTCGATGTCGTCGAACCCGCCGAGCAGGAGGCGGAGCCCGGCGCGCACGACGTCGTGGTCGTCGACGACGAGGACTCGGATCACGAAGGGATCTCCATCCGCACCGTGGTCCCGAGGCCCGACTCCGAGGACACCTCGAGGTTCGCGCCGACCGACGAGGCGACGTCGTGCAGCAGCCGCAGGCCGAAGTGACCGCTCGGCACCCCGCTCGGGTCGAAGCCCGACGCCGTCGTCGGTGATGGTGAGGACGCTCCCGGCCTGCTCGCCCTCGGCCTTCAGCGAGGCGTCCGGGTGGAGCTTGATGAGGACGTGGTTCGCCTGCGAGTGCTTGGCGACGTTCGACAGCGACTCGCGCACGGTGCGGTAGGCCGCCGCCCGCGCGGCCGGAGACAGCTCGACCCGAGGGTCGAGGTCCACCGACACCTCGACACCGGAGGATCCCGTGGCCGCGATGAGGTCCGCCACCGCGCCCTCGAGCCCGACCTCGGCGAGGTTCGGCGGGTAGATCTCGACGATGAGCGACCGGAGGCTTCGCACGCTGCGTCGCGTGGTGGCGGCCGCGGCGGTGAGCGCCTGCGCCGCTGGAGCAGGCGACGAGGCGGCCAGGCCGTCGAGGGCGAACGTGAGCCCGACGAGGTCCTGGACCACGCCGTCGTGCAGGTCGGCGGCGATCGAGTGGCGTTCGTGCTCGGAGGCGTCGAGCGCCTGCTGCATGAGGTGCTCGCGCTCCTCCTGGGTGCGCTCGAGGTTGCGTGCGAGCCGCCAGCTGAGCAGCAGCTGGATCGCGCCGAACACGAGAAGCCCGCCGAGGATCACGGGCATGAACGAGCGGAGGATCCGGCTGGTGCCGGAGGTGAGGCCGTCGGTGCTCTGGTAGGTCTCGAACAGGAGCATCTCGCCGTTCTGCGCCTCGACGGGCACGTAGACCTCGAGCAGCTGGTCGAAGTCGGCCTGGTCGACGTTCTCCTCCTTCGCCAGGTCGGACAGCTCGGAGTGCGGCTGCAGGGTCTCGAGGACCTCCTGCTCGTCCTCCCCCAGCGGGAACACCGAGCCGATGTTGGTGAGGTCGTCGGAGTAGAGGATGCGGCCCTCGGCCGTCCAGATCCGCACCGTGAAGATCCGCTCCCCGATGACGAAGCGCTGGACGGAGTCGTCCAGCGCTTCGATCGCGGCCGGGTCGCCGGCGAGCAGGGCGTCGTCGAGCGCGGGGACCACGATCGACGACGCCACGAGCTCGGTCGCCTGTTCCGCCTGGTGCAGGGCCTCGTCGACCGCGGCGTTGCGTGCTGCCCAGAAGCCGCCGGCCGTCACGACCACGACGGCGGCCAGGCTCAGCGCCGCTGACTTGAGCACCTCTCGACGGACGGTCACGTGCTCATTGTGCGCTGCGCGCTCCACGGGAGATGCGACGTCGGTCAGATGGCGATCGCGGCGCGGCAGACCTCGCCGGTGCGGAGGTTCTTCGCGGTGCCCGTGATGCGGTGGACGCCGGCGGCGTCGACCATGCGACGGTTGACCGAGAACGACCCGCTAGGGGCGACGGTGACGCGGCGACCGGACGCGGTGAGGCGGCCGTCGTGGCGCAGCGTGTAGGCCCAGACCTGGCCGTTGCGGTTCGAGTCGACCTCGAACTCGACCTCGAGGACGCCGTTGCGCGGCTTGGCCTTGAGCTTCCAGTCCGTGGAGCCGGTGCAGTTGCCGACCCGGAGGACCTGGCCGGGGCCCTTGGCGGAGGCGGGACCGGCGGCGACGACGCCGCCGACCAGGATGAGTGCGACGGCGGTGGCGCCGATGATGCCGGTACGGGTGCGGGTCGTGGTGCTCATGGTGTGCTCCTGAGGTGGGTGGGCTGATCTCCTGCCCTGAGTCTGCGGATCCGCCGGTCGCAACCACCATGGGATCAAGGTCCTAGGACCTCACGGTCCGGCGACCGATCGGCTAGGCGCGGAGCTCGCCGAGGCCCTTGAGCGCGAGCAGGACACCGATGACGGTGATCACGACGGCCATGACCGCGCTGTTGTTCTCCTGGAGCCAGTCCTTGGCGCGGCCCAGCGGCACGAGCACCCGCTCGCCGCGAACGGCGTACAGCAGCACGGGGATCGCGACGGTGCTCGCGGCGACGGCGGTGAACACCAGGATCGTCGCGGCTGCTCCGGCCGTGGTCAGACCGGCCGCACCGATCGAGAGACCGGCCGCGGCCGAGAGCAGCAGGATCTTCGGGTTGGCCGCGGACAGCAGGAGCGCCAGCCGTACCGCCGAGACCGGCGTCGCCGTCTCGATCGATCTCATCCAGCCCGGTAGGTCCGCGTCCTCGCCGCGGCCGCGCCAGCGGCTGAGTCCCGAGGACCACGAGGGCCGCGCCCACGACGAGCCGGCTCCACGACAACCACGTCAGCGACGTCTCACGCTCGTCGACGACGTCGGCGAGCAGCGCGAACACCGTGACGGACGCGAGGATGCCCGCGACCCAGCCGGCGAGGAAGCTCCACGACGTGGCTCGTGGGTGGGCGGTGAACAGGAGCAGGATCGCGGGGATGATCGGGAACGGCGACGCCGCGATGCCCAGGGCGAGCGGCAGGCTCTCGAGATCCACCCAGTTCCTCCCCTCGCACCCGCTGACGAGTGGCGCCCCGGAGCCTACCGATCCGGCACGGTCCCGCTTCCGGGGAAGGCGCGGGCGGGGGGCGGTGTAATCCGGCGGCAACATCGCGGTGGCAGGCTGTCATCGTCGCGGCGCGAAGGAGCCTTCAGTGCGGGAGCGGGAGCGCGGGCCGGTCGACGGCCCCCAGGAGCGGGAGCGCGGGCCGATCGACGGTCTGCTCGAGGACGTGTGGAACGACGTGCGCCATCTCGACGACGGCGAGATCGCGACGTACATCCCCGAGCTGGCCAAGGCCGACCCGAGCACGTGCGGCATCAGCCTCGCCACGCTCGACGGCCAGGTGTACGTCGCCGGGGACCTCGTCCCGTTCACGATCCAGTCGGTGTCCAAGCCCTACGTGTACGCGCTCGCGCTCGCCGATCGCGGCCCCGCCGCCGTGCTCGAGAAGGTCGGCGTCGAGCCCACCGGAGACCCGTTCAACAGCATCAGCATCGACAACCGCTCGATGCGCGCGTTCAACCCGATGGTGAACGCCGGCGCCATCGTGACCTCGTCGCTCGTCGGTGGTGCGACGCGCGCCGCACAGCTCGAGCGCCTCGTCGGCGGCCTGTCCGCGTTCGCCGGTCGCCAGCTCGAGATCGACGAGTCGGTGTTCGCCTCCGAGCGAGACACGGGCGACCGCAACCGGGCCATCGCCTACCTCATGCGCAGCGCGAACCTGCTCGACGACGACGTCGACGCCCAGGTGGAGCTGTACTTCCGCCAGTGCTCGGTCCTGGTCACCGCTCGCGACCTCGCGGTCATGGCCGCGACCCTCGCGAACAGCGGCGTCAACCCGGTGACCGGCGACCAGGTCGTACCCCGCGAGGTGGTCGCCTCGGTCCTGACCGTGATGGCCACCTGCGGCATGTACGACTACGCCGGCGAGTGGCTCTACCGCGTCGGCCTCCCCGCGAAGAGCGGGGTGAGCGGAGGGGTCTCCGCGGCCCTGCCCGGCCAGCTCGGCCTCGGGCTGCACAGCCCGCTGCTCGACGAGCGCGGCAACAGCGTGCGCGGGGTCGCCGCGGCCGAGCTGCTCTCGCAGCGCCTCGGGCTGCACCTGCTGCTGCCCAGCGAGCGGACGCGGTCCGGCGTACGCCGGTCCTACCGCGACGACGCCGTGCGCTCGCGCCGCGGCCGAGCCCGGGCGCAGGCGCAGCTGCTCGACGCCGAGGGCGCGGCGATCGCGGTCAGCGAGCTCACGGGCGACCAGGGCTTCGCGAGCGTGGAGCGCCTCGTGCGGCTCGTGCTCGAGGACGAGACACCCGCGCGATGGCGGGTGATCGACCTGCGCAGGGTGACGAGGATCGACGTCGCCGCGCTCACCCTGCTCCAGCGGCTGGTGCAGCAGCTCACGGCGTCCGGGGTGAACGTGGCCGTCGTCGAGCCCCGTGCCGAAGTCGCGCGGCAGTCGGCGCGTGGTCTCGGCGAGGTCGAGCGCTTCACCGATCCGGACTCCGCGCTCGAGTGGTGCGAGACCGCGCTGCTCGCCGCGCACGGCCTCGGGCGACGAGCTTCCCGACGGCCTCGTGCCGCTAGGGTCCCACGACCTGCTCGTGGACCTGCCCGCCGAGGTCGTCGCCGCGGTCGAGAGCCGCACGGTGACGCGCGTCTTCACGCCCGGCTCGGTCGTGTTCGAGGAGGGTGCCGACGCGGACGGGCTCTACTTCGTCGCGGCCGGGATCGTGAGCGTCGACGTGAAGATGCGCCGTCACGGCGGACGACGTCGGCTCAACACGATCGGCGCGGGCTCGAGCTTCGGGGAGCTGGCCCTCGTGGACGGGCGTCCCCGCTCGACCCGCATCTCGGCCCTGGAGCCGACCATCTGCCACGTGCTCACCCCGGAGGCCTTCGCCGGGCTGCAGCGCGACGACCCGGTGGCGTGCGCGGCGTTCACCCTCGCGATCGCCCGCAGCCTCAGCCTGCGCCTGCGCTACTCCACCGCCGACGTCGCCGCGTTCGAGGACGCCTGACTCTGCGGCGGCGGCGCGGCTGTCGGCCGGGCCGTGTCCGTGCGGGCCGACATGATCGGCACCGGAGGGTCAGGCGGCGGGGCCGTGGCCCTCGAGGTGCGGGTGGACCGGCACCGGGATCGTGAGGACCTCTTCGGTCGGGATCTCGGCCTCGATGTCCTCGGCCGTGAGGGCGTTGCGCATGGCGTAGACGATCAGGCCGGTCGCGATCAGCACGGCGATCGCGGTCGCGACCCAGGCGAGGACGCCCGGCAGCTGGGTCATCGTGAAGACGAGGAACGAGATGGCGATCGTCGAGGGCAGCGTCACGATCCACGCGAGCACCATCTCGCCGACCACGCGCAGGTTGATCCCGACGCCGGAGGCCACACCTGCGCCGGCCACCGACGAGGCGGCAGCGTGCGTCGTCGAGATCGGGACGCCGAGCCCGGTGGCGCCGAAGATGGCGCTCACGGCTCCCATGTTGGCCGCGGCGCCCGACGACGCGTGCAGCGTCGTGATCTTGAGCCCCATCGTCTCGATGATCTTCCAGCCGCCCCAGATCGTGCCGAGGGCGATCGCGCCGTACGCCGAGAACTCCACCCAGGTGGGCACGTCGATGCTGCCGTCGGCCCCGGCCGAGAGGTGCCCGGTGCCGACGAGGAGCGCGGCGATGACACCCATGGTCTTCTGCGCGTCGTTGGCGCCATGGCCGAAGGACAGCGCGCCGGCCGAGACGAGCTGCAGCCACTTGAACGGCTTCGCGTTGTCGGCCAGGCCGAAGCCCTTGCGCAGCGCCGCCACCAGGTACATGGCGCCGAAGGCGATCGCGAACGCGACGAGCGGGGAGGCGATGATCGCGATCGCGGTCTTCTGGACGCTCGACCACGCGATGGCGTCGGTGCCGCCAGCGGCCAGCCCCGCGCCGACGAGGCCGCCGATGAGGGCGTGGCTCGACGACGACGGCATGCCGATCCACCACGTCGCGTAGTTCCACACGATCGCCGCGAAGAGAGCGGCGAAGACGACGCCGATCCCGGTGACGTCGGCGTGCACGGTCTTCGCCACCGTGTTGGCCACGGCAGTCCCGACGATGAAGACGGCCGCGAAGTTGAAGAAGGCGGAGAACCAGACGGCTGCCTTGGCCGGAAGCACCCGGGTGGCGACGACGGTCGAGACGGAGTTGGCGGCGTCGTGGAAACCGTTGGTGAAGTCGAACAGCAGCGCCAGCGCCACGACCGCGATCAGCGCGATCAACGTGAGGTCCACGGAGCGTCTCCACCAGGTGGGGGCAGCCACGGCGACCGGCCCGAAACGGCTCCATCATGGCAACCTGACGGCGGTTGTCCAGCGGTGGAGTGAACGACGGGTGAATGGCCGGTGAACGAGCCCCGAGTGGGGGGAGCGAGCGCGAAATCGCGCCCAAATCCAGGTGAGGGTCACCTCAGCAGGGCGATCGGCGAGCTGTGCCCGCACCCGCCACGCGAGCCCGTCGGCTGGGCGGCTCCGATTCCGATCGAGAGCTCGGTGGAGCAGCCTGTGCGGCCGGTGAGGCCCTGGTGCGCACCGCCACGGGGGTGGCCGACCGGGTCGGGAGGGGAACGAGACGAGGCCCCTCGGAGTATGAGTCCGAGGGGCCTCGCTCGACCGTCGGCCTGCTCCCGGGAGACCCGAGAGCCGGCGCGACCTGCGGGTGTCACCGCAGCCGCCGTGCGTCCTCCGGCGAACCGGGCTTCGCGCTGGCAGGTGGCCTCTCGACCGGTCCTGACGCTCCCCTGCGCTGACACGCACAGCCGGTGAGGTTGCCCCCTCCGGGATGGAACGCCGTTCTCTGATCGAGTAGCCCTCACCTCCGGTGCCGTCCCCGAGTTGCCCCGGTTCCTGCCCCGTCCGCGAGGACGTAGGAGATTGATACGCGCCGCTCGGCACACGGCACAAGGGCTTTCCCGGACGAATAGTTGTGCACATCTCCACCCACAACCTCATCCACAAGGACCGCGTGCTCAGCCCGTGAGTCATGCACACCCCTGTGCACAACATCCGTGGATAACTGGGACGGCTCCCTCCGCCCCCTTCGGCTTCCCGCACGGCATCGCAGGGATCTCCGCGCGCTCGGTGTTGCGCGGTTCTTCTGCCGCCTCCAAGAGCCGATCCTCCGGATCGGCTCGTCGGCGGGCGGCTCCGCGTCGGGGCAGGGCCATCGCCTGCGGCGCCGGCCTGACGGACGTCTCCTGCCCCCGTCGGGGGCAGTCGTCATCCGTCGCCCCTCCGTGCTTCGCCGCACTGCGGCGCTCCGACTGCTGGGGCTCGGGTCCCCTTGGCCTCCGTGTGAGCGCGTGCCCCTAAATCACCACGGGGACAAGGGCTTCCAGGATCTCGGCCACGACGTCGATGACCTCGGGCTCGGCTCCCATCGACATGTGCGTGGCGGAGACCTCGCGGTGCTCGCGCGGCGGGGTCGAGGCAGGCGCGCCAGTCGATGACGCCGTCGTCGAGGGAGAACACGGACGTGTACGGGATCCCCGGGGGGAAGTCGGCGTCGAGCCAGCCGCGCACCTCACGGGCGCAGTCACCGCTGATGCAGTCGTCGCCGAGGACGCCCGGGAACCCCAGCGCGTGCAGCCGGGTGAGGATCGACAGCTGGGCGGCGAGGGTGGCGTTGACCGCGAGCGGGTCGGTGTTCGGCGTGCCCAGGGTGATGAGCGCCGCGACGAGCTCGGGCCGACGCGCGCTCACGATCTTGCCGAGCGTGCCCCCGCGGCTCCAGCCGACGATGGCGACCTTGTGCCCGTTGCGCTCGACAGCGAGCTCGAGCCGTCGCTCGAGTGCGTCCGCGAGCTCGCGGGTGCAGCCGATGTTGGGAGCGATGCCGGACTTCGACGTCCAGTGCCCGCGGCGCCGGAGCGCGTCGGTCATCGGCGCCAGCGCGAAGTCGCCCGAGAGGAAGCCCGGGCACCAGCAGCGCAGGCACTCGGTTGGGGTCGACCTCGGTGTGGGTGCGCTGGCGGGGCAGCAGGCGACCTGCGACGCGGAGCACGGAGAGGTTCTCGCGCACAGACGTGAGGACCGGCGGGCGGAAGCCCGTCGGGTGCATCAACAGGTCGCTCAGCTCGTCCAGCGACCGGCCCACGGGCCCCGGCATGACTCCAGTGTGCGACATGACCGGCCGATCGCGCCGTTCCCTGGCCCGTTCGCCTCCTGTCTCCGTTGCCGACGGTCACCGCATCCTCGGCGCGGGCCGCCGAACGGCAGAGCGCTGAAGCGACCAGGGCTGACGGTGGCCTGGCGGTGAGCAGCACGGTCTGACGACGTCGCCGTCGTCGCCTGGACGGGGCCGGAACCGCGTTTCCGGCCCCGTCCACCGATCGGGTGACCCCGGTCGGGTGGCGCCCGCACTCAGCGGTGGGTCGTTGTCACGCTGCGTGGTCCTCGTCGTCACCCCATCGGCTCATCTTCACCGCCCCGGAGAGCGCGCAGAGTCACCGATGGGCACAATCAGGCCGTGCGAGACGGTCTGCCCCCCTGGATGACACCGGTCGCGGCGGACCTCGCTGCGCGCGGTGCGCTCGCCGACGACTCGGTCACGGCGGCCGAGTCGGCCGGGCTCGGCGTGGTGGCGGTGCACGAGAGCGGTGAGGTGGCCTGGTCCGACGAGGCCTATCGCCTGCACGGCCGGCCGCGCTGGCGCCGGGTCCGGACCGTCGACGACGCGATCCGTGGCGTCGCCCCGGATCAGGTCGCAGCGGTCCGCTCCGCCTACGCCGCCCTGCCGCGTGACGCCGTCATCGACCTGAGGTACGCCGCCACGGGCGAGTCGGGGCAGGCGCTCGACCTCGTGCTGCGCGGCGTCGACGCCGGCATCGCCGTCGTGCACCGAGCGGCGCTCGACCCGTCGACCGACTCGGGATCCGTCCCAGCGGCGGCGGCCCCGGTGCACCGGCCCCGCCTGCTGCTCGACACGGGGGTCAGCGGGATCGCTCGAAGCGTGGAGACGATCGAGACGCTCGAGCCGGCCGACCTGCTCGACGCCGGAACGCCGGTGCAGCCAGCCGGAACCCCGGCCGTGCCGGCACGCGACCCGGCACTCGAGGACCTGACTCCCGAGGCGGAGGACCGGACCGATTCGCTCGCGGCTCAGGGCGCCACGTCGCCCGACGCGGCGTCACCCGCCACCCCGACGCCCCAGCCCGCCCCGGCGGCGACAGCGCCCACCCCGCCGGCCGAGTCGCGCCCGTCCGCGGACCACGGCACCACCGCGCTCGAGGCGACTGCCCCGACGACCCCGGACGCCGTCGGACCCGCGCCGACCGCCTCCGCTCCCGAAAGAGGCCCTGTGACGTCGCCCGTTCCTGCCGAGCCGCCCGCGATCGAGCCGCCGCGCAACGCGGAGCTCGAGATGGCCTCGGCGGTGCTCTCCGCCACCCCCGACCTCGTCGTCGTCTACGACGTCGAGTCGCACAGCACCACGCTGATGGCCGGGGTCGGGGTCGGCGACGAGGACCTCATCGCGCACCTGAGCTCGACCAGCTCGCGACGGGTGCCGATCCACCCGTCGGACCGGAGCTCGTTCGAGCGGTGGCGCGCCGAGCTGCCCACCCTCGCCCCAGGGGCGGTCGCACTCACGGAGGTCCGGTTCCGGCTCGGGGGCGAGTGGGCGTGGCGCGAGCTGCGCGCCACGGAGTTCCACCGCGCCGAGGACGGCGAGCTCCTCGAGGCGGTCGTCGTGATCCGCGACGTCCACGAGCGGGTCGAGGCCGCGCTGCGCCTCGCGGAGCGCGAGCGCGCCTTCCGCGAGGTGTTCGACGGCAGCCCCGTCGCGCTCGCCGTGCTCGATGACGACGGCCGGTTCACCAGTGTCAACGACGCGTTCTGCCGGCTCGTGGGTCGCACCCGCGAGAACGTGATGTCGACCGTGTACGAGGCGCTCGTGCACCACGAGGACCGCGCCGCCGCCGTCGTCTCCCGGGCCCGACGCGTCGACGAGGAGCTCCACGTGTCGTCGTCGGAGCACCGCGTCGTGCGGTCGGACGGCATCGACCTGTGGGTGCGCGTGCGTCTGTCCGACATCGACGTCGACGGGCAGCCGCTCTCGCTCGTGTCGCTCGAGGACGTCACGGCGAGCAAGGCTCGCGAGGACCAGCTCCGCCACGACTCGCTGCATGACGCACTGACCGGTCTGCCCAACCGGCGCCTGCTCATCGACCGTCTCGGGCGAGCGCTCTCGCGCGCGCGGCGCACCGGTTCGCGCCTCGCCGTCTTCTTCATCGACCTCGACGACCTCAAGCGCATCAACGACACGCACCCGTGGCAGCACCGCGCGGGCGACCTGCTGCTCACCAACCTCGCCGTCGCGATCCGAGAGACGTTGCGCGACACCGACACCCTGGCCCGCTACGGCGGCGACGAGTTCGTCGCGGTGTGCGAGGACGTCGGCGACGACACCACGCTGAGCGAGCTCGGCGAGCGCATCCTCGACGCGGTGCGCGAGCCGATCACCATCGGCAGCGAGATCGTGCACGCCGGCGTCAGCATCGGCGTCGCAGTGCCCGAGTCCGACACGGAGTCCGGGGAGGACCTGCTCGGCCGGGCCGACGGCGCGATGTACCGCGCGAAGGCCACCGGCGGCGGCCGGGTCGTGCGGGCCGACCGCATGCACGCGACCCGCGACGACGACGACCTGGCCTCGGCCCTGGCGCGTGACGAGCTGCGCCAGCTCTACCGGCCGGTGGTCTCGCTCCACACGGGCGCTCTGCTCGGCGTCCGCGCGGTCCTGCGCTGGCGTCATCCGCACCTCGGGACCATCTCGGCGCAGGACGTGCGCAGCCATCTCGACGCCGGTGCGAGCGCCCTCCCCGTCGTCAACTGGTGCCTGCAGCGGGCGATCGACGACGTGCGGACGGTCGCCCCCGATCGAGTTGAGCACTTGTCGGTGTGGCTGACCATGCCGGGGCGCGCCGCGGCGGCGTCGAGCACCAAGACCGCGCTCGAGGCGGCGCTGGCCGGGGCCGACGGCTCGCTGTCGGCCGACTCGGCACCGTCGCTCGTGCTCGAGATCAACGAGCACGAGCTCGCGTCGATGAGCCGGCGTCCGGCACTGCGCCGTCACCTGCAGGAGCTCGTGTCGGTGGGGCCGATAGCGCTCGGTGTCGAGGACCTCACCGCCGACACGCTGCCCATCGGCACGTTGCAGCTGGTGTCGGCGGCATCCGTGTCGCTCGATCCCGAGCTGCTCGCCGCGGCCGGCGAGAACCACTCGACCGAGGAGCTCGTGCGGTCGCTCGTGTCCGCGGCCGCCGCGCTCGGCGTCATCACCATCGCCACGCGGATCGAGTCACAGGCCGACCTCGACCGCGCGCGGCACCTCGGCGTCCACGCCGTGCAGGGCGATCTCATCGGTCCCGCGGCGATGCTCGACGCCTACACCGACCTGCTCCACGGCGGCCGCCTCGCGCTCGGTGCCGACGGCGATCGGGCCGCCGCCGATGCGCCCGTCGACGTCGCGCCGACCGTCCCGGAGCCCGTGGTGGTGCCGGTGCCCGCGCCCGAGCCCACGCGCCGGCGTTCGCTGTGGCTCGTCGTCGACGAGCCGGACACCGACGACGCCGCAACGCCGACGCCGGTGGTCCCGCCCGCTGCACTGCCCGCTGCGCCAGCCACGGTCACGGTGCCCGCGGTCCCCGGGCCCCTGGCCGTGCCGCCCGCCCCTCCGGCCCCGGTCACCGTGCCCGCCGCCCCGGTCGCCCCGCCGCCCGGTAGTGACCCCGTGGCCCCGCCGGTCGCGGCGCCGGTAGCCACACCCCCGATCACGACTCCGACGGCCCCGGCTCCGCAGCCGGTGCCCGAGACACTGACCGCCCAGCCGACGCCGGTGCCGCCGTCCGTCCCGACCGAGCCCGCGGCAGCCGCGCCGGTCCCGCACATCGACCTCACGGACTCACGTCCGCACGCCACCAGCCCGTGGATCGCACCCGGCGTCGACCTCGCCGACGAGCTGGCCCGCGAGCTCGGTGTGGAGATCCCCATGGACCTCGCAACCCTGCTCGCCCGCGAGCTCGGAGTAGAGCTCCCCGCCCACCCCCGCTAGGGCCGGCCGAGCCTCATCGAGCTCGCACCTCGAGAACGCTGCCGTGCGCCGAAGCCGAGAGGGGCGACGACCGACGACCGCCCCAACGGGGCGGAAGGAGATCGTCCGGTCGACGCCGCAGGCGTCGACCCCGCCCCGAACGCGGAGGCGAGCGCCGACGAAGGCGCCGGGACGGCGCCTTCTTGGAGGCGCCATGAGCCGTGCGCCGAAGCCAGAGGGCGACGACCGACGACCGCCCCAACGGGGCGGAAGGAGGTCGTCCGGTCGACGCCGCAGGCGTCGACCCCGCCCCGAAGGCGGAGGCGAGCGCCGACGAAGGCGCCGGGACGGCGCCTTCTTGGAGGCGCCGATCTACCCGTACCCGAGGTCGTGCAGGCGGTCGTCGTCGATGCCGAAGTGGTGGGCGATCTCGTGCACCACCGTGATGTGGACCTCGTCGAGGACCTCGTCGACCGTGTCGCAGATGCCGAGGATGGGGATCCGGTAGATGGTGATGCGATCGGGCATGGCACCGGCGTAGCTGCTGCCGCGTTCGGTGAGCGGGACGCCTTCGTAGAGGCCGAGCAGCGACTCAGCACCGGGCGCGACGTCGTCCTCCACCACGATGACCACGTTGTCGACCAACCTGGCGAGCTCGTCGGGAATCTCGTCGAGCGCCTCGGCCACGAGGTCCTCGAACTCCGCGAACGGGATGTCCAGCACGCACCGATCCTGCCGCACTGCCATGATGGGCGGGCCCGAGCCCGCTCGGGTGATCGCGTTTTGGAGAGCGAGCCACGGTTCCCGTATGCTTCCCCGGTCCCCCGACGGGCGACGACGTCGGAGGCCAGCGAAGAAAGGCCCCCATCGTCTAGTGGCCCAGGACACCGCCCTTTCACGGCGGCAGCACGGGTTCGAATCCCGTTGGGGGTACGTGCACCACAGCCAGCTGTCCGGCCTCGGCCGGACCACCTGGCCCCGTAGCGCAGTTGGTTAGCGCGCCGCCCTGTCACGGCGGAGGTCGCCGGTTCGAGCCCGGTCGGGGTCGCCAGTTCGACAGGGCGCCGCAGCGATGCGGCGCCCTTCGCCGTTCCGCGGCCAGTCCCACCGCCGCCGCGCTCGAGTCCCTGCCCCAACTGCGCACGAACGGGGTCGGTCTTGGTCGGTTGGGGCAGGGACTCGCGAGCTTCCCGCGGTCAGGGAGCTGTGGCGTCGCGGAGGGTGGCGTAGGCGTCGCGGACGTGGGGGGTCGCGAGAGCCTCGACCCACGTGCCGGAGGTGTCGGGCCAGGACAGCTCGCCGAGCCAGGCTCGGGCGGCCTGACGCGCGGCGCCGTCGGCGACGTACTCACCGGGATCGGCGACGAGCACCGGGCGGCCGAGGATCGCGGGGGCGATCGCGGAGACAGCCGCCGAACGCGCCGCACCTCCGATGAGGATCACGCGGCCGATCGGGACGCCCTGCGCCACGAGCGCGTCGACGGCGTCGGCGAGACCGCAGAGCATGCCCTCGACCGCGGCCCGCGCGAGGTTGGCCGGCGTCGCGCTCGAGAGCGTGAGTCCGGTGAGCTGACCGGTCGCATCCGGTCGGTTCGGGGTGCGCTCGCCGGCGAGGTAGGGCAGCAGGATCACGCCGTCGGCCCCGGCGGGGGCGGAGAGCGCGAGCCGGTCGAACGCGTCGTGGTCGACGCCGAGGAGGCGGCGTACGGCGTCGAGCACCTGGCCCGCGTTCATCGTGCAGACGAGCGGGAGGAACCGGCCCGTCGCGTCGGCGAACCCGGCGACCGCGCCGGAGGCATCGTGGGTCGGGGTGTCGGAGACCGCGAATGCGGTGCCGCTCGTGCCCAGGGATACGACGACGTCGCCCGGCAGCGCGCCGAGCCCGAGCGCGGCCGCCATGTTGTCGCCCGTGCCTGCCGCGAGGTGCACGCCGGCACCGACCCCCCAGGAGACGTCGACCTCGCCGACGACCTCCCAGGGCGAGGCCACGCGGGGGACGCCGAGGTCGCGCCCGAACGCGCGCACCAGCAGGTCGTGGCGGTACGCACCCTCCGACGGCGACCAGTAGCCGGTGCCGCTCGCGTCGCCGCGGTCGGTGACGAGCGTGTGCGGCTCGCCGGACAGCGCACTCGTGAGCCAGTCGTGCGGGAGGCACACCGAGGCGACGCGGGCCGCGGCCGAGAGGTCGTGCTCGGCGGTCCAGCGCAGCTTCGTCACGGTGAACGACGCGACGGGCACGGAGCCCACGGCCTTGGCCCATGCGTTGGCACCGATCTCGGCCACCAGGTCAGCCGCCGACTGCGCCGAACGCGTGTCGTTCCAGAGCAGGGCCGGTCGTACGACGTCACCGTGCTCGTCGAGCAGGACCATCCCGTGCTGCTGACCGCCGACCGCGATCGCGCCGACGTCGGCGAGACCTCCGGCGTCGGCGATCGCCTCGCGTAGGGCGCGCTTCCACTCCTGCGGGTGCACCTCGGTGCCGTCGGGGTGCAGCGCACGTCCGGAGCGCACGAGCACCCCGGTCCGTGCGTCGCGTACGACGACCTTGCAGGACTGCGTCGACGAGTCGACGCCGGCGACCAGCGCTGGAGGCGTCGAGGTCATGCGGTGCCGAGCAGGTGCTCGACCGCCAGCTGGTCGAGCTGCGCGTAGTGGTAGCCGCGCTGACCGGCGAGCTCGACGTCGAAGTGCGCGTCGACGTCGGCGACGAGGTCGGCGTACGTCTCACCGGCAGCGAGGGTCGGGGTGCTCGTGCCACCGACGCGCGACGCCTCGAGCGCTGCCTGCACGCGCGGGTCGGCCCGGAACGCCTTCGCCTTCTCGCGCAACAGGATGTACGTGCGCATGTTCGCGGCGGCGGACGCCCACACACCGTCGATGTCCTCGGTGCGCATCGGCTTGTAGTCGAAGTGACGCGGACCGGTGTAGTCCGACGACTCGAGCAGGTCGACGAGGAAGAACGCGCTGAGCAGGTCGCCGTGGCCGAAGACGAGGTCCTGGTCGAACTTCGGGCCGTGCTGGCCGTTGAGGTCGATGTGGAAGAGCTTGCCGTGCCAGAGCGCCTGCGCGACGCCGTGCACGAAGTTGAGCCCGGCCATCTGCTCGTGCCCGACCTCCGGGTTGAGGCCGACCATCTCGGAGTGCTCGAGGGAGTTGATGAAGGCGAGGGCGTGTCCGATGGTGGGCAGGAAGATGTCGCCGCGCGGCTCGTTCGGCTTGGGCTCGATGGCGAACCGTAGGCCGTAGCCCTGGTCGATCACGTACTGGCACAGGAGGTCGAGGCCCTCCTTGTAGCGGTCGAGCGCCGCACCGACGTTCTTGGCCGCGTCGATCTCGGCGCCCTCGCGACCACCCCAGAACACGTACGTCTCCGCGCCGAGCTCGGCAGCGAGGTCGATGTTGCGCATGATCTTGCGCACGGCGTAGCGGCGGATGTCACGGTCGTTGTTGGTGAACGCGCCGTCCTTGAACACCGGGTGGGTGAACGTGTTGGTGGTGGCCATCGGCACCTTCATGCCGGTGGCGTCGAGCGCGTCCTTGAACCGCTGGATGTGCTTCGCGCGCTCGTCGGCGTCGACGCCGAACGGGATCAGGTCGTCGTCGTGGAACGTGACGCCGTAGGCGCCGAGCTCGGCGAGGCGATGCACGCTCTCCACCGGGTCGAGGTGCGGGCGGGTCGCGTCGCCGAAGGGGTCGCGCGCCTGCCAGCCGACGGTCCACAGACCGAAGGTGAACTTGTCGGTCGAGGTGGGTGCGGGGATCGCCATGGTGGCCTCCGGCGTTGTGGGCTAGTATTCGTTCAGCGCCCAAACATACTCCCGGGAGGTGGCGATGTCGACCCCTCGACCCAGACCCACCGACCAGGCCGACGTACGCCGGCACAACGCCGGTCTCGTGCTCGGGTCGGTGGCCTCGGCCGGGCCGCTCTCGCGCGCCGAGGTGTCCGTGCGCACCGGTCTGACCCGCGCCACCGTGGGCAGCATCGTCGACGACCTCATCGAGTCCGGCCTCGTCTCCGAGCAGGGCACCCGCTCCCGCACGGGTGTCGGGCGACCGGGCACAGACCTCGCGCTCGTGCCCGATGGTGGCGCAGGCGTGGGGCTCGAGATCAACGTCGACGGGCTCACCGTCGTGCTCGTCGACCTCACCGGTGCGGTCCGCCATCGCGGCGCGATCCCGGGCGACCAGCGCACGCAGCCGGCCGCCGGGGTGCTGCGCGCCGCGGCACGCCTCGTCGACGACGCCCTCGCCGCCGCGCGCGACCAGCACATCCCGGTGCTCGGCATCGGCGTCGCCGTCCCAGGGCTCGTCGACCTCGGCGAGCAGGTGCTGCGCATCGCGCCGAACCTCGGGTGGACCGACGTCGCCGTCATCGAGAAGCTGCACTCCTACTCCATCACCACCTGGCCCGCCCGCGTCACTCTCGACAACGAGGCGAACCTCGCTGCGCTCGGCGAGCTGTGGTCCGGCGACCACGGTTCCACGGACTCGTTCGTCCTCGTCAACGGCGACGTCGGAGTCGGTGCCGGCGTGGTGCTCGATGGCCGATTGCACCGTGGCTCAAGGGGTTTCGGCGGCGAGCTCGGCCACCTCCCCGTCGCACCAGACGGTCCCGAGTGCCGGTGCGGCGCGCGCGGCTGCCTCGAGCAGGTGGCCGGACTGGACTGGATCCTCAGCCGCGCGGGCATCGACGTCCTGCCCGGCCAGGTGGGCACGCACCTGCTGCTCAAGGCGCTGCGCGAGGAGTCGCCCAGCGCTGTCGCCGCGGTGGAGGAGGCGGCCGGGTCGCTCGGCGTCGGCGTCGCCGCGATGGTGAACCTGTTCGACGTCGACACCGTGGTCCTCGGCGGTGTCTTCGCCCCGCTGTTCCCGTGGCTGGAGGAACCGCTTCGCGCCTCGGTGGCGCGGCGAGTCCTGTCCGCGCCGTGGGCGCCCGTCTCGGTCTCGGCGTCGCGTCTCGGCAGCGACGCCGCCGTCATCGGCGCAGCGACGTCACCCGTGCGCGACCTCCTCGCCGACCCACTGGGCGCCGACGCCGCCGTGAGCTGATCCCTCGAGTGTGGCACGTTTTCCGTGCGACGCCGGGGGTCCGTTATGCTTCCCCGGCACTCCACGGCCAGGTAGCTCAGTTGGTACGAGCGTCCGACTGAAAATCGGAAGGTCGGCGGTTCGACCCCGCCCCTGGCCACCACACAACGACGGGTCAGAGCCCTCGGCTCAGGCGCTGCAAGCCATTCGGAGCCATGCCAGCACCGTGTGCCGGGAGCCGTCTCTCCTGCCGCCGATGCGGCAAGCGCTGCACGCGCGTTCAGGGACTGGGTCGCGTACCCCTCGGCGGCCAGCCACTCCCCGCGCGCCCACATCCACCCTCGCTCGAGCAGACCTGCCAGTCCACGCGATAGCCGTCGCGGGGGTCTGAAGCGCCGCCGCGACTGCCCTTGTCGCTGGCTGTGGGCCGTTCCCGGTCAGGGGCGTGCTGTGCGGGCGGTGAGGGTGACGTAGTCGGGGTGGCCGGGGTCGAGGTCCGGGTCGCACCTCGATGCGCCAGGTGCCGGCGTGGACCATGTGGTGGTGCTTGGCGCAGAGCAGGACCATGTTCGCGATGGCGGTCTCGCCGTGGTGTTCCCAGTAGGTGATGTGGTGGGCTTCGCAGCGTGACGCGTCGAGGTCGCAGCCGGGCACGGCGCAGCCACCGTCGCGCACGGTCAGGGCGCGGCGGAGCTTGGGTGGGGCGGTGCGGTAGGAGCGGCCGACGTCGAGGACGTGGCGGGTGGGTTCGCCGAAGAGCCGGTTCCACCACGACACCTCGTCGTCGAGGTCGTCGCTGAACTGCGTGGTCGCGGCGAGGTCGGTGTCCGCGTCGATCGCCTCCGGGCTCGGTTCCTGCGCGAGGTGGAGGTCGTAGTCCCAGCCACCGCGCCCGTCGGGTCGGGGACGCAGCGCCGGCTGCCAGGGCGGGTCGGTCGAGCCGGGGACGCTGCCGGGATGCACCCGGGCGACGGGTGGTGGTGCGCCGGGTGGTGCGCCGGGTCGCCGGGTCAGGACGGGGTGGACCTCGGCGTCGCACAGCAGCCGGTCGATGGTGCTGTTGGGGACCGGGACGGTGCCGAACCCGGGGAGCAGCACGTGCCCGCCGAGGCCGACCGCGTAGTCGTCGGCGTGCACGGTGACGGTGAGGTGCGGGCGTTGCGCGTGCTTGGTCCCCAGTGCACCGTCGTCGAGCAGGCGGGTGAGCAGGTCGGTGAGGATCCGGGCGTTGCGGTGCTCGCGGCGTTGCCGGCGCAGCCCCGGCGTCGCCCCAACCCGGTCCCCGAGCCCGTCGAGCCCGCCGAGCCCGCCGGGGTGGTCGGGGGTGAGCTGGCCGGTGCGGTAGAGGGTGTCGTGGCACTGGTCGAACGCGGTGAGGACCAAGGCGGCGGTCTCGGTGGCGAGGAACCCGGTGACCGCGACGCCGTCGGGGACCGGGGTGAAGCGCAGGAACTCCGCCTCCCGCGCGGCCAGCGCTGCGGCGTCGGCGCCGGCGGGGTCCGCCACGAAGGCGGCGCGCTCGATGACGCGGCGGACCGCCGTGACCGTGCCGGTCGCGGCGGTGTGCAGGGCGGCGGCCTCGATCCGGGCGCGTTGCACGTCGTAGGCCGCACCGGTGAGCGTCTTGAGTTTGGTCGGGATCAGGGTGGTGATCTCCCGGACCGCGCCGGCACTGATCGCCCCGGCCAGCCAGGCGTCGCCGGTGGCGGCGAACTCGAACGCCAGCTTCTCCCCGAGCGAGACCGCCGCGCGGGACTCACCCGTGGACAGGCCCGCCGTGACCTCGAGCCAGCGCGTCGTGGAGGTGAACCCGCTGCCCGCCGCGACGTCGTCGGCGCGGACCTGCGCGGTCGCGTGCACCGCGAGGGCGTGGGTCTGCGACGCGAGCCGGTGCAGCTCCGCGGTCACCGCGAGCAGCTCGGCATCCGACAACGACTCCAGGAATCCCGTCCCGATCACCGCCACCGCGGAGTCGAGCGCGCGCGCGCAGATCCTGCACCACCGCCGTCACCGACGGCGGGGGCGGGAAGTCCAGGACCGAGCTCATGACCCGAACCTAACAACCACCTCCGACAGTCCACCCCGGCCGAGAACCCCCTGGGGACAACCACTTTCAGCCCATAGCGAACTCCGCCGACGCTCCACTCCACCGCGTCGCGGCGGGCCGTTCCTGGTCCCGCGCTGGGCGTCGCGACGCTGCCCGGGCGACGTGCCCACGGTGGAGGGCGACGCGAGTCGAGTTGAGGGATCGGTGTCGCGCCGAGACCGGGCCGTGCTTGCACGTCGTCGATCGGACTGCCACGGGTTCACGGTGACGAGGAGGTCCTCCACCGGGCGGTCGAGAGCTGCGTCGGGTCACGCCGGCGCAGCGTTGCCTGGGCGACGCCACGTTCGAGTGTCAGACTCAACCCAGCCGCGCGAGGAGGAACCATGTCACGGGTCATCCATTTCGAGATCCAGGCGGACGACGTCGAGCGGGCCAAGGCCTTCTACGCCGCCGCGTTCGGGTGGACGTTCGAGGACTACAGCCAGATGGTCGACTCCGCGTACTGGGGCATCATCACCGGACCCGAGGACCAGCCGGGGATCAACGGGGGCCTCCTCCAGCGGCCCGCCCCCGCGCCGGAACTCGGGCAGGGGTCGAACGCGTTCGTCGCCACGATGGGTGTCAGCGACTACGACGACACAGAGCGGCGCATCCTCGCCGCGGGCGGTCAGGTGGCAATGCCCAAGATGGCGCTGACGGGCATGGCGTGGCAGGGCTACTACATCGACACGGAGGGCAACACCTTCGGGATCCACCAGCCCGACACCGACGCTCGCTAGCCACCACGGGGGCTGCGTCGCGTCACGGCTGAGGGGTCCACAGGTAGTAGGACCATGGTCCGATGGTGACCGCGACCTCGGTTCGCGTCGAATGGGGACCAGTCGAGCCAACCAGGCTCCAGCAGCCCCCAGGAGCACCCCATGAAGCGCATCGCCGTTCTCACCGCAGCCGTCGCCATCGCCCTCGTCCCCGCCGGGATCGCCCTCGCGGGCAGCTCGTCCTTCGCCCAGGGTGACTCGACGGGCATCCCCGCCCAGATCAGGCTCGTCAGCAACGACGGCAGCAGCCCGAGTGCCGAGCCCGGCGACGACAGCTCGGACACGGCCCGGCCCACCTCGACGCCGAGCCCGTCGTCCAGCGTCGACGACAAGGGCGGCCTCACGAAGCACGCCGAGCCCGGCGACGACAAGGGTGGCCAGACCGCGCACGCCGAGCCTGGCGACGACAAGGGCGGTCTCACGAAGCACGCCGAGCCTGGCGACGACAACGGCGGGCTGCGCCCCTCAGCCGCGCGCTCGTCGGACGACGGCACGCACCACTCGTCCAGCCACTCCTCGAGCTCGTCGTCCGCTGACGACAACGGTGGTCACGGCCACGGGAGCGACGACGGTCCCGGCCACGAGTGACCTGACCTGGCACCGCGACGACGCTCGAACCTGACAGTGCACGACACGCGACGAAGGCCCGGCATGACGCCGGGCCTTCGTCGTTCCCGTCGGAATCGCGCGGGCGGCTGGGTCGGACCTGACGGCCGCTCGCGGTCCGACGGCTGCGGGGCTGCTACACCATCTCGGGCACGCGAAGGTGCGCGAGCGCGAGCTCGAACTCGCACACCTCCAGAACCGTGGCGCCGGACTGCTGCGCCGCGATCGTGCGGATCTGGTTCGCCGTGTCGCGGCTGGCCTCCATGTCGGCCTTCGTCTCGAAGCACGCGGAGGACACCGTGCGACCCGAGATCCGGTTGACCATGAGGCTGGCGCTGCAGAACCCCTTCATCAGCTCCATCTGAGGCAGGGCCATCAGCTTGTAGGTGTCGAGCATGGCGTCCATGTTCATCGGATCGGCCTGCAGCCAGGTCGATCGCACGCACGCCTCGTCGTGGGCTGGGTGCTCGCGGTGCATGATCGCGATCTCCCACTCATCCACCTCGGGCTTGCCCTCGAGGATCTCCGCGGCCCGCGCGCGAAGAGCCCGGACCGCATCAGCGCTCGCGCGCATCGAGTCCTCGTCGCGCCAGGCGCTCGTGGCGATGGACCGGCCGGTCTCACGGTCGACCATCATCGACAGTCCGATGAAGCCGTCGAGGGGCTTGAGCGCCGGCAGGACCTCGTCCCGGACATGGGCGATGCCCGTGTCCATCGTGGATCGAACAGCGTGAATCGTCGTGGAGCGTGCGTACACGTCCCACCCCCACATCGTCAGGGTGACGCCCGGTGGCATCACCGGTGGACGACCCACTGTTCTCCGCAGCCCGACACGTCCGCAATGGGTCGCTATGACACGCGCCGACGATCACCGCAGAAGCGACACGAACCGGCACATCTCGCTACATCGAGCACGGAGTCCGGACGGCAACTGGCTCAGCGCCGGTCTCCGCCGAGCTGAGCCCGCGCCGCGAGTCCGAACAGGCGCAGCATCTGCGCCCGGTCGATCCCCTCCGACCCGAGCGTGAGCTGGATCGAGAGGCCGTCGATCGTGGCCGAGAGGATCCGGGCAGCCGCGTCCGGATCGGGTACGTCGAACTCGCCGCGCTCCACGCCGTACCTGATGACGTCGGTCAGCACCGCCCGCCATCGGGCGTCGAGCTCGTCGTGCTCCCGCGCCACCTCCGGGTCGAGGGCGGCCTCGAGCCAGACCTGGAACCAGAGGACCCATCCCGGGTCGGACCGGCCGGACGACGCCGAGAGCTCGACGAGCTTGTCGAGGCGCTTCCACGGGTCGCGAACGCGCGTGATGGCAGCGGCGACGTCGGCAGACAGTGCCTCCTCGCTCGCGGTGATCGCGCGCATGAGCAGGTCGATCTTCGAGGGGAAGTAGTAGGTCACGTGCCCCGGGCTCATCCCCGCGCGCTCGGCGATGTCGGCGATGCGCACGTTGGCGAGACCGCGCTCGGCGATGGCCTGCGTCGCCGCCTCGATGATGTGTTCTTCACGCTCCTTGCCCCTGGTGCGCCGAGCCGTCACGGACGACTCCCCTCCTGATGGTCGGCCCACCCTCGCGACACGGTACCGAGTCGGGTCCGCGCTACGGCGTGGCGTGCGGCACCGCCAGTTCGGGCAACGCGAGGTAGGCAGCACGCTGGCCGGGCCCCGGTGCGACGAGCACGCGATCGATGACGCCGCACATGTCGACGGCCCTGGCGCACCGCGGGCGGAAGCTGCATCCGTCCGGGATCCCGCCGAGGCTCGCCGATCCTGAGTGCCTTCACTGTGAGTTCCTCTCGGAGGGCGACTGGTGGTCCCGGTGCGTCGAATGTGTTCGGGGCGGGACGCCCACACGAAGACGGCGGCCCAGGGCCGGAGGGCCGCTGTGTTCGGGGCGGGACGCCGACACGAAGACGGCGGCCCAGGGCCGGAGGGCCGAGTGCAGGCCGGGGGCCGGGTGGGTCAGTCTCCGGGGATGGTGACGCCGAGCGGGATCTGCTGCGTGATGCAGTGGGGTCCGCCGCCGCCGAAGGCGAGGGTCGCGCCGGGCACGCCAACGACCTCCCGATCGGGGTAGGCGCTCCGGAGCTGCGCGATCGCCGGTTCGTCCGACTCGTCCCCGACCACGGGAACGATGACCGCACCGGTGGCGAGGTAGTGGTTGGCGTACGAGACGGCGGAGTCTCCGCCCGGATCGAGCGGCAGCACTTCGATGGCCCGACCGGACGCGTCCACGGCGTCGGCGAGGGCCGCCAGGTTGGCTCGGCTCCGCTCGTACTCCGACGAGGCCGGATCGGTCGGCAGCTCGAGCAGCACCCGACCCAGGGCGACGTACTGCGCGACACCGTCGACGTGACCGTCCGTGCCGGCCGGTCCCACATCGAGGCTGTGCCCGAACGGAAGCCACACGACGGCGGAGGCGCCGAGGTAGTCGCACAGGCCACGCTCGATCTGTGCCCGGGTGAGCTCGGGGTTCCGGTTCGGATTGAGCAGGCACTGCTCGGTCACCAGCACGGTGCCGTCGCCGTCGACGAAGAACGACCCACCCTCGAGCACCATCGGCGCGCGGAACAGTCGAAGACCGAAGTGCTCGGCGAGACGCGCTCCCAGCTCGGCGTCGTCGTCATACGGCGACCATCGCTCACCCCACGCGTTGAAGCGGAAGCTCACGACCGCGATCTCGCCGTCGTTGCCGCGCACGAAGATCGGTCCGTTGTCCCGGGCCCACGAGTCGTTGAGCGGGAACTCGATCGGGATGACGTCGGGGCCGCACAGGCGGCGCACGTCGTCCGCCGAGCCCGGGCTGCACACCATGACGACCGGTTCGAATCGCGCGATCGCCCGCGCCACGATCGCGTAGTCGCGTGCGGCGTCGTCCAGCCGACCGTGCCAGAGCTCGCGACGCGACGGCCAGGACATCAGGCAGCCGGCGTGTGGCTCCCACTCGGCGGGCATGGCGAAGCCGGCATCGGCCGGGGTGGTGAGACGGGTGGCGCTGGCGACCATCGGTGGCTCCCTGGTGACGTCGTTGCGTCGTATCTTGGATGACAACCTAGGTTCTTGGCAAGACTTGTCGATGTCTCGGTCCGGTGTCGGACTCGTGCGGCAGAGTTCGGGGATGGCCACCCGTCGCCCGCGCGTCACCGCCGACCAGCTGCTCGCGTGGCTCGACGAGCTGCCCGAGTTCGAGAACCGGGAGACCTGGGGGCACCCCACGTTCCGCGTGCGCAACAAGATGTTCGGCACGCTCGACCCCGAGGGCGGGCGGGCCACCTTCAAGGCCTCGCTCGAGGAGCAGCGGGCGCTCATCGACGCCGACCCGCGCACCTTCTCGGTGCCGTCCTACGTCGGCAAGCACGGCTGGGTGTCGATCGACCTGTCGCGGGTGGACCCCGAGGAGCTGCACGAGATCGCGGTGGAGGCCTGGGTGCGGACGGCTCCGAAGCGGGTGGTCGCGGCGTGGGAGGCGGAACTCGGCGCGAGTTGACACCGATAGGTTGACGTGCTAACTGAACGTGGCTAACGTAGCGCCGTTCAGTTCGACCGCGCCCGCCGCACCTCCCCGGGAGCATCCGATGTCCGCCACCGACCGACCGGCGCCAGAGTCGCCGTCGCCTCGTCCCCGGGCTGGTTCGCACCGCCTCGGGGCGTTCACCGTCCGCCGCCGCCGCGCGATCCTCGTCGCTCGGCCGTGCTGTTCGTCGTCGTCGCCGGCGCCATCGGCGGCGGCGTCATCGCGCGGCTGTCCTCCGGCGGCTTCGACGACCCCGGCGTCGCCGTCGGCCGCTCGCCGCCCAGCAGCTCGCCGACACGCTTCGACGCCGCGCCCGTCCGACCTCGTCCTCATCGCCGGCAGCCCCGACGGCGCGTCGGTCGACTCCCCGGCAGCGTCGCCGCCGGCCGCGCCGGCTCGCCGCAGCGGCCTCGCCGCCGAGCCCGGCGTTCGCGACGTCGCCGAGCTACTGGGCCGCGCCGAACCCGGCGCTGCGCTAGCACCGACGGCGACCATGGCGCTCATCACCGCGCGCCTCGTCGAGAGCGGCGACGCCGGGCAGGAGCGCGCCGGCGAGATCGCCGCGGCGTACGCCGGCCAGCCCGGCGACGGCGTGCTCGAGGTGCACGTCTCCGGCGCCCCGGTGGTCTTCAGCGAGGTCGGCTCGACGATCGAGAAGGACCTCGCACGCGCCGAGAGCATCGCGATCCCGATCACGATGCTGCTCATGCTGCTGGTCTTCGGCACGCTCGTCGCCGTCCGGGCTTCCCGCCGTCATCGGCGCGGTCGCCGTCCTCGGCTCGTTCCTCGCGCTGTTCCTCACCACGCAGGTCACCGACGTCAGCATCTTCGCCATCAACCTCGTCACCGCGCTCGGCATCGGCCTCGGCATCGACTACGCGCTCTTCATCGTCACCCGCTTCCGCGAGGAGCTCGGCCGCGGTGACGCGAGCCGCACGAGGCCGTGATCCGCACAGTCGCGCACCGCCGGTCGCACGGTCGTGTTCTCCGGCATCACCGTCGGCATCGCGCTCTCGGCGCTGCTCGTCTTCCCGCAGTTCTTCCTGCGCTCCTTCGCCTACGCCGGCATCGCCACCGTGGCGCTCGCGGTCATCGCCGCGGTCGTCGTCCTCCCGGCGCTGCTCGCCGTCCTCGGCACGCGGGTCAACCGCTTCCGCGTGCTGCGCGGCGCGACCGAGGTGAGCGACCACGGCTTCTGGTACCGCCTCTCGCGGCGCGTCATGCGCCGCCCGTGGCCGGTGCTCGTCGGCGGCGTCGCGCTGCTCGTCGCTGCTCGGGCTCCCGTTCCTGCGCGTGACGTTCGGCCAGACCGACGACCGCGTCCTGCCCGCCGACCGCGCAGGCCGCGCAGGCCGGCCAGATCCTGCGCGACTAGTTCGACGCGCGCGAGTCCGACCCGCTCACCGTCGTCGCGCCGTCGAGCACCGCGACCACCGACGCGTGATCGGCAGCTACGCCGCCGCGCTCTCGCAGGTCGACGGCGTCGCCCGCGTCGACGCGCGTCGCCGGGCTCGTACGCCGACGGCGACCCAGGTCGCACCCGGCGGGCCCGGCCAGCGCGCGCTTCGCCGCCGCCAGCGGCGACGGCACCTGGCTCTCCGTCGTCGCCGACGTGGAGCCCTACTCCAACGAGGGCAAGCAGGTCGTGACCGACCTGCGCGCGGTGCCTTCCCCGCTCGGCGACGACTCTGCGTCGGCGGGTCGGCGGCCGTGTTCGCCGACTCCCAGGACGCGATGGGCGTCGCGGCTGCCGTGGGCGATCGGCATCATCGCGATCGCGACGTTCATCCTGCTGTTCCTGTTCACCGGCTCCGTCGTGCTGCCGCTCAAGGCGCTGGTGCTCAACACCCTGAGCCTGTCGGCGACGTTCGGCGCGATGGTGTGGATCTTCCAGGAGGGCCACCTGTCGCAGTGGCTCGGCGACTTCACCGTCACCGGCGAGCTCGACACCTCGATGCCGATCCTCATGTTCTGCATCGCGTTCGGGCTCTCGATGGACTACGAGGTGTTCCTGCTCTCGCGCATCAAGGAGGAGTACGACCGCACCGGCGACAACACCGCGGCGGTCGCGATCGGGCTCCAGCGCACCGGGCGGCTCGTGACCAGCGCCGCCGCGCTCATGGCGATCGTCTTCATCGCGTTCGCGATGAGCGGCGTGACGATCATCAAGATGCTCGGCATCGGCGTGGCGCTCGCGGTCCTCGTCGACGCGACGATCGTGCGCGGACTGCTCGTGCCCGCGTTCATGCGGGTCGCCGGCGACCTCAACTGGTGGGCGCCGGCGCCGCTGAAGCGCCTGCACGCCCGGATCGGCCTCAGCGAGGGCGACGCCGTCGAGCCGGCACCACGAGCGCAGCGCGATCCCGTGGTCGTAGGCTGATCGCGCATGACCTCCGCCACCGCTCGCCCTCGCCGCCGCGCTCGACGCGGCGAGGGCGAGCGGCTGCGCGAGGAGATCCTCGTCGGCCGCCCGCGACGCTGCTCGCCGAGACCCAGGACGCCGACGCCGTGTCCGTGCGCGCGGTCGCCGAGCGCGTCGGCGTCTCCACGCCGTCGATCTACCTGCACTTCGCCGACAAGGCCGCGCTGCTCGACGCCGTGTGCGAGGCGTGTTCGCCGACCTCGACCGCCGGATGGAGGAGGCGGCCGCCACCACCGACCGACCCGTTCGACGGCCTGCGGCTGCGCGGCATGGCCTACGTCGAGTTCGCGCTCGCCAACCCCGAGCAGTACCGCCTCGCCATGATGCGGATGCCCGGCAGGCGACGTCAGCCCGCCGTTCACCGCCGAGGACATCGTCGCGTGGTCCGACCTACCACCACCTCACGGCCGCGGTGCAGCGCTGCATCGACGTCGGCGTCTTCGCGCCCGGCACCGACCCGGCTCGTCGCCACCACGCTGTGGGCCGCGGCGCACGGCGCGGTGTCGCTGTGCCTGGCCAAGCCGGGCCTCGCCGGCGACGACGCCCTCGGCCTGTGCGAGATGGTGATCGAGCACGCCGGCCTGGGCGCGGCGCTCATCGGCCACCTCGGCGACCACGCGCACGGGCGATCGGACGGCCGTCCCGCGCACGACGGCGAGGACGGTCCCAGCGTGACGCTGGCGAAGCTTCTTCGGGTCTGCGGGCTGACCGCGCGGTCAGCCCTCGAACGGGGAGTCGCCCGGCTGCCGCTGGCACCGGGATGTTCTCCAGCAGCGGCGCACCTCGGCGGCGCGGTAGCGACGGTGGCCGCCCAGGGTGCGGATCGAGCGTCAGCTTGCCCGCCTTGGCCCAGCGCGTCACCGTCTTCGGGTCGACCCGGAACAGCGCCGCGACCTCGGCAGGAGTCAGCAGCTCGTCCGCTTCCGGCATCGTCCAGCCATGTCGTCCCCCTCGTTCACGACGCCCCGACCAGCAGACGGGCCGCGTGTACGGATCGCGGCGGGGTGTCCGGTTGGTCCCTTTGGTCCGGCGCGACTATGCCACGGACTTGCGCCGAAACGGGCGTTCCGTTCCCCATTCGTGACCCGTGATCACTCTCCGCGAACCGCCGGGCTCGGATGGCTGACGACGCCCGGCGACCTTGTCAGCCGGGCGCGATCTCGCCCGAGCCTCGCTCGACCAGCCGGGTCGGGACGACACGCACCCGCGCCGGCGATGTATCGCCGTCGAGCCGGGCGGTCCGGTCCTGCCCTCGACCCGAGGACTTGCGAAGCCGTGGCCTGCCCGTCATTCTCATCAGCCACACCATGCCGCACGTCGTCGAGGTGGCCGACCGGATCCACATCCAGCGGTTGGGCAGCTGCGCCGGGGTCATCACGCCCGCGTCGCACTCGATGACCGAGGCCGTCGCGATCATGACCGGCGCCACCACGCTCGACGAGACTCCCGGGAGACCAGCCTCACCATGACCGTCGTCGTCGCCGGCGAGGCTCTCGTCGATCTGATCCTGTCGCCCTCCGGATCGGTGTCGGCGCTCGCCGGCGGCGGGCCGTTCAACTCGGCGCGGACCCTCGCCCGGCTCGGGGTCGACACGGTCTTCCTCGGTGGGCTGTCGGACGACCGGTTCGGCCGGCTGCTCCGCAGCACGCTCGAGGGCGACGGCGTCCGGCTCGGGCTCCCCGACCCCGTCGGCCTGCCGACGAGCCTTGCGGTCGCCGAGCTCGACGAGTCCGGGGCGGCGAGCTACCGCTTCTACCTCGAGCGCACGTCGGCACCTGAGGTCCGCTCCGCGCAGGCGCAGGCAGCGATCCCGTCGTCGACGGTGGCGCTGCACGTCGGCACGCTCGGCCTCGTCCTCGAGCCGATGGCGGAGTCCGTCGAGCGGGTCGTGGCGGACGCCGGCGACGACGTCCTGCTCTTCGTCGACCCCAACTGCCGCCCGGGGATCATCAGCGACGACGCCACGTACCGCGCCCGGCTCGCCCGGGTCCTGGCGCGTGCCGACGTCGTCAAGGTCTCGGGCGACGACCTCGTCTACCTCGACCCGACCGTGAGCACGCTCGACGCCGCGCGGGCGCTGCTCGCGTTCGGGCCGCAGGTCGTGCTCTTCACCGACGGCGCCGACTCGGTGCGCATCCTCACCCGCGAGCAGGAGATCACCGTCCCGGTGCCCTCGGTCGACGTCGTCGACACCGTGGGCGCGGGCGACTCGTTCGGCGGCGCCTTCCTCGCCTTCTGGGTGACCCGCGGGCTCGGTCGCAAGGACCTCGCCGACCTCGCGGCGGTGCAGTCCGTCGTCGAGCGCGCCATTGTCGTCGCGGGCATCACGTGCACCCGCGCGGGCGCCAACCCGCCGCGCCTCGACGAGCTGCCCGCCTGAGGCAGCGCTGCCGAGGACACCGATCGCCGCCGTCGCGGTGATCGTCGGCGCGGACCGGCGTACGGCGGCGCACCCCTGCGCGGACCGGCGTACGGCGGCGCGCGTCGGGCCACCCGTCTAGCCTCGGGCTGTGAGCATCCCCGCGGCGATCGCGTCGTACGAGCAGGTCCTGGTCGGCAACGACGACGCGAGTGGCCTGCACGCGATCATCGCGATCCACTCGACCGCGCTCGGCCCGGCGCTCGGCGGCACCCGCTTCGTCCCGTACGCGAGCCACGACGCCGCGATGACCGACGTCCTCGCCCTGGCCCGCGCGATGACGTACAAGAACGCGCTCGCCGGGCTCCCCCACGGCGGCGGCAAGGCCGTGATCATCGGCGACCCGCAGCGCGACAAGACACCCGAGCTGCTCGCGGCGTACGGCCGCCTCGTCGCCTCCCTGCAGGGCCGCTACGTGACCGCGTGCGACGTCGGGACGTACGTCGCCGACATGGACGTCGTCGCGACGACGAACCCGTGGACGACCGGCCGCTCACCGGCCCACGGCGGTGCCGGCGACTCCGGCGACCTGACGTCGGTCGGCGTGTTCCACTCGCTGCGCGCGGTCGCGGAGCACCTGTGGGGCAGCCCGTCGCTGGCCGGGCGCCGGATCGGCATCGCCGGGGTGGGGAAGGTCGGCGGGCGCCTCGCGGCGCACGTGCTGGCGGACGGTGGACGCGTGCTCGTCGCCGACGTCGACCCTGACGCGGTCTCGAGGCTCCGGGCGGCGCACCCGGCGGTCGAGGCGGCGGCGCACCCGGACGACCTCGTCGAGGCCGACCTCGACATCCTCTCCCCGTGCGCCTTGGGAGGGTCCGTCACGCGCGAGGTCGTGGCGCGGCTCACCGCGCGCGCGATCTGCGGCGGCGCCAACAACCAGCTCGCCGAGCACGACCTCGTGGACCGCCTCGCCGAGCGCGGCATCCTGTTCGCGCCCGACTTCCTGGTCAATGCCGGCGGGGTGGTCGCGGTGGGCGAGGAGTACGCCGCCCGCGGCGCCTACGACGACGCCCGGGCCCGCTCCCGCGCGGCCGCGATCGGCGACACACTCCTCGACGTCCTGCGCCGAGCCGCATCGTCCGGGGTCACGCCGCTCGTCGCCGCCGAGCGCCTCGCGGAGGAGCGCATCGCCGCTGCACCGGCTCGCGTCGCGTTCGCCCCCGTCCCGGCCTGACCGCCTGGCGGGTGAGCGGTCGCCGAGCCGCTGACCTGCAACGACGCTCGCGAGTCGGCGGCGCAGGGGCGCCGCGGCGCAGGCCGGTCGGTCGCCGACGCGCCGAGCGTCCGCATCGGGCGAACCGGTGCAGCGCAGCCCCGCTGGGGCGCTTATGATGGGCATCCGTACCACCGGCGAACATCCCGGTGGACTGTCATTGTCGGTCGGTCCGGGGCCTGAGCGCCCCAGAGGGGGTCGAGCCATGGGTCGTGGCCGGGCCAAGGCCAAGCAGACGAAGGTCGCCCGCGAGCTGAAGTACGGGGCGGTCAACACCGATCTCGGCGCGCTCCAGGCCGAGCTCACCGGTGGGCACTACCACGAGCCCGTCGCTGCGACCGTCGTCGACGAGGACGAGGACGAGGACGACGACCTCTATTCGAAGTACATCGTGGACGACGACGAGGACGACGACGTCTCCACCCGCTAGCACCCCCCGCACTTGCACGCTCCGAAGGGCGCCTCCCGGTCACCGGAGGCGCCCTTCCGCGTACCCAGCCCGCTGGTGGGGACTCGAGTTACTGCCCGAAACCCCGGTTTCGGGTGCCCAGAACCGGGGTTTCAGGCAGTAACTCGAGCGCGCGGTCAGAGGGGGGCGAGTTCGTGAGCCATGGCGGCGACATGGCGTACGTCGGTGCCGCAGCAGCCGCCGAACACCGACGCGTGCGGCAGCGCCGAGCGCAGCCGGGCGTAGTCCGACGCCAGCTCGACCGGATCGCCGTCGTCGAGCTCGTGGCCTCGTCGAGCTCGGCGTGGCTCTTGCGCGACGCGTTCGCGCGTACGGCGCCCACCCGCCCGACCCAGCCCGCGTCCGGCTCGACCGCGCGCGCGATGTGGTCCGGGTGCGCGCAGTTGACGGCGAAGTACGCGACGTAGCCATCCGTGGCGTCGTCGACCGTGCGGATGGCGTCGCCGAGCGCCGAGCCGTCGGGGAGGGTGCCGTCGGTCTCGACGGTGAACGAGACGACGACGGGCATGTCCGCGTCGCGTGCCGCCAGGGCGACCCCCGCGCCCTCGGCGGCGTAGGACAGCGTCAGGACGGAGACGAGGTCCGCGTCGGTGCCGGCGAACGTCTCCACCTGGTGCGAGTGGTAGGCCCGTGCCTGCTCGGCCGTCATCGCCGAGGAGACCGCGTAGCCGTCGCCGCGCGGGCCGAGCAGCCCGCTGATGGGCATGGCCGTCGCGACGTCGCCGGTCGAGTCGCGCAGGAAGGAGACCAGCTCCACCGCGGCGCGGTCGAGGCGATCGAGGTCGGCCTGCGAGTAGCCGAGCGCCCGGCCCCAGTCAGGAGTGCTGCGCCAGGTCGGCGTCTCGAGCACGAAGCCCGTGCCGTGCCGTTGCGCTATGTCGAGGTGCTCGAGGTAGTACGTCGCGAGGACGGCGCGGCCGGCGTCCTCGTCGAGCAGCGGGAAGGCGGCGAAGCCGGGCAGGTCGATGCCGCGGTTGAAGATCAGATCGGTCTCGAGGCCGGAGTCCGAGAGCATCAGCTCCCCGCTGAGCTGCGGAAGGTCGCGACGGTATCGCGGCACGGCGTCCACCTCCTGGGGGCGAGATCGCGACGTTACTCCGGCCCGGCGGAGCACGGCCAGACCTGAGGCGTAGACCCATGGGTGCGCGAGTAACACGCGGTAACCCCGAAATGGCACCGCCGAAACCGGGGTTTCGGGCAGTAACTCGAGGAGGGCGGGAGTCAGGGGGCGTGGGTGCCGGTGAGGGTGACGGCGCCGCCGTTGCCGCCCTTGGCCGGCGCGTCGCCGGTCTCGCCGTCGGCGCGCGGCCGCGCCTCGCCGAGGATCCAGGAGTCGACGCCGCGGGCGCGCAGCCGGCCGAGCGCGGTGTCGGCCGACTCGGGCGCCACGAGGGCGATCATCCCCACGCCCATGTTGAACGTCTTCTCGAGCTCGGGCAGCGACACCCGGCCCATGTCGCCGATCGAGCGAGAACACGGGGTGCGGCGTCCAGCTGCCGCGGTCGATGACCACGTGCACGTCGGGCGGCAGCACGCGCGCCAGGTTCGCCGCGAGCCCGCCCCCGGTGACGTGCGCGAACGCGTGCACGTCGACATCGGCCGCCCGCGCGAGGTCCAGGCAGTCGAGGGAGTAGATCCGGGTCGGCTCGAGCAGCTCCTCGCCGAGCGTGCGACCCAGCACCTCGGGCTTCGTGTCGAGGCGCAGCCCGCTCGTGGTGAGCAGCACGTGCCGGGCGAGGGAGTAGCCGTTGGAGTGCAGCCCGCTGGCGCGCATCGCGATGGCGACGTCGCCCACGCGCACCCGCTCCGGCCCGAGCAGGTCGTCGGCGTCGACGACACCGGTGCCGGCCCCGGCGACGTCGTACTCGTCCGGCGACAGGAGCCCGGGGTGCTCCGCGGTCTCGCCACCGACGAGCGCGCACCCGGCCTGGCGACAGCCCTCCGCGATGCCGGCGACGATCGCCGCGATCCGCTCGGGCACGACCTTGCCGGTGGCGATGTAGTCGGTCATGAACAGCGGCTCCGCGCCGCACACCACGAGGTCGTCGACCACCATCGCGACGAGGTCGATCCCGATCGTGTCGTGCTTGTCCATCTTCTGCGCGACGACGACCTTCGTGCCGACGCCGTCGGTGGAGGTGGCCAGCAGCGGGCGGTTGAACCGCTTGATCACCGAGACGTCGAACAGCCCCGCGAAGCCGCCGAAGTCGCCCACCACCTCGGGGCGCTGCGCCCTCGCGATCGACGCCTTCATCAGCGCGACCGCGTGCTCGCCGGCCTCGACGTCGACGCCGGCGGCGGCGTAGGTGGCCGGGGCGGTACGGCGTACGACGGATCCCTCGAGCGGGGGCGTCGCGGGATGCTGCGGCTCGAGACGATCGGTCACGGGCGGGTCAACGCCTCGGCCGCGCCCCCACCGCCGAGCAGCGTGGGCAGGCCGTCGATGTCGATCGTGGGCGCGGCGTCGTCGCTCGAGCAGCCGCGACTCGAAGCCCTCGAGGCCCTCGAGCAGGTGCTTGCCGAGCAGCTCCGGCTCGGGCAGGTCGATGGGGTAGACGCCGTCGAAGCAGGCCCGGCACAGGCGGTCCATGGCGATGCCGGTGGACTCGACGAGCCCCTCGAGCGAGACGTAGCCGAGCGAGTCGGCGCCGATCGAGGTGCGGATCTCGTCGACCGTCAGGCCGTTGGCGACGAGCTCGGCGCGGGTCGCGAAGTCGATGCCGTAGAAGCACGGCCACTTCACCGGCGGGCTCGAGATGCGCACGTGCACCTCGCGGGCCCCGGCCTCGCGCAGCATCCGCACGATCGCGCGCTGGGTGTTGCCGCGCACGATGGAGTCGTCGACGACGACCAGCTTCTTGCCCGCTGACGATCTCCTTGCAGCGGGTTGAGCTTGAGCCGGATGCCGAGCTGGCGGATGGTCTGCGACGGCTGGATGAACGTGCGACCGACGTAGGCGTTCTTCACCAGTCCCTCGGCGAACGGGATGCCCGACTCCTGCGCGTAGCCGACCGCGGCCGGCGTGCCGCTCGCGGGCACGGGGATGACGAGGTCCGCCTCGACCGGGTGCTCGCGCGCGAGCTGGCGCCCGACCTCGACGCGCACGGCGTGGATGCTCTTGCCGCTGATCGAGGTGTCGGGACGGGCGAGGTAGACGAACTCGAAGAGGCAGCCCTTGGGGTCCGCCTCGGCGAAGCGCTGCGTGCGCAGGCCGTGCTCGTCGATGGCGACGAGCTCGCCCGGCTCGATCTCGCGCACGAACGACGCACCGACGATGTCGAGCGCCGCGGTCTCGCTCGCCACCACCCAGCCGCGCTCGAGCTTGCCGAGCACGAGCGGGCGGATCCCCTGCGGGTCGCGAGCGGCGTAGAGCGTGGTGTCGTCCATGAAGACGAGCGAGAACGCGCCGCGCAGGAGCGGGAGCTCCTGCATCGCGGCGGCCTCGAGCGAGAGGTCCGGGTGCGAGGCGAGCAGCGCGGTGAGCAGGTCGGTGTCGCTCGAGCTGGAGACCCCGGTGCCGAGCGGGAGCTCGCCGCTGGACTCGGCCCGCTCGCGCGACCCGACGGGCGAGCTCGTGGGTGTTCGTGAGGTTGCCGTTGTGGCCGAGCGCGACGTGGCCCGTCGCCGTCGCGCGGAACGTGGGCTGGGCGTTCTCCCACACGCTGGCACCGGTGGTGGAGTAGCGCGCGTGGCCGATGGCGATGTGGCCGTGGAGGCTCTCGAGCGTGGCCTCGTTGAACACCTGCGAGACGAGGCCCATGTCCTTGTAGACCAGGGTCCGGAACCCGTCGCTGACGGCGATGCCGGCCGACTCCTGCCCGCGGTGCTGCAGGGCGTAGAGGCCGAAGTAGGTGAGCTTCGCGACCTCCTCGCCCGGGGCCCAGACGCCGAAGACGCCGCAGGCGTCCTGCGGGCCCTTCTCGCCGGGGAGCAGATCGTGACTGAGTCGTCCGTCGCCGCGTCGCACGCGCGCAGTCTACGGGGGCGGGCGGCCCGGCTCCGACAGGCCGCACCGCGGTCTCAGCCCGTGAGCGCCGTCACGCGTGCGCAGGACCGTGGCCCACGCCGAGGGCCAGAACGAGGCTCGATCGAGCTCGAAGTGTCCGGTGTCCGGCAGCTCCGCAACCTGAGCCGTCGCGGTGCGCCGCGGCGTACGCCTCGGCCTGGCTCGACGGCACGATCGAGTCGTCCCGGCCGTGCAGCAGGACCACCGCGGTGGCGGCGCTGGCGGCCCGAGCCGGGTCGAGGTCGGTCGGGTCGACGCCGGTCCGCCGAGGAACGCGCTCGACCGCGCCGCCGCCCGAGCCCCTCGCGGTCGGCGGCGGCGAGGTCGGCGACGGCCGCCAGCGCGATCGTGGCCACCAGCCCCGGGGCCGGCGCCGCCGACGCCGCCCACAGCGCCAGGTGGCCGCCGGCCGAGTGGCCGAGCACGACGACGCGGCCGTCGTGGCGTCCGCGCAGCTCGACCGGCAGCACGCGCAGCGCGACGCGCACGTCGTCGCAGCTGGCGTCGGGGCGGCCCGGGACCCGGCGGTACTCGGGCGCGGCGACGGTGTAGCCGGCCGCCGCCAGCGCCTCCGTCATCGGGCGGACGTGCGACCGGTCGTAGCTCGGGACGCCAGAAGCCGCCGTGGACGACGACGAGGAGCGGGTGGCGGTCCGACCGCCGAGCCGCACGTCGGCGACGTCCGCGGCTCCCGGGCCCCACGGGAGGACGACGTCGGGCTCCGGCGCTGCGCGTCCCAGCACCGACCTGTCCTCGCTCACGCGCACATGCTGGCCGACACCGCGGGTCGTGTCTGCCGAAGGTCAGAGCCGGCCGCCGCCGGCGGCGTCGCCGGCGAGCCGGTTGGTCAGCCACACCGGGACGATCGCGACGAGGACGAGGACCGCGGCCACGACGTTGACGATCGGCGCCTGGTTGGGGCGGACCAGGTTCTCGAAGATCCAGATCGGCAGCGTCTTGACGCCCGGCGCCGGCAGTGAACTGGGTGACGATGATCTCGTCGAACGACAGCCCGAACGCGAGCAGCGCACCGGCCGCCAGCGCCGAACGGGTTGCGGGGAAGGTGACGAGGCGGAACGTCTGGAAGGTCGTGGCGCCGAGGTCCATCGACGCCTCCTCGAACGACTCCGACGATCGACGCAACCGCGCCAGCGACGTTGTTGTAGACGACGACGATGCAGAACGTGGCGTGGCCGACGATCACGGCGAGCAGGCCCAGGCCGATGCCGAACGGCTTGAAGTTGACGAAGGCGTTCTGCAGCGCGATACCGGTGACGATTCCCGGCAGGGCGATCGGCAGCACCACGAGGAACGAGATCGTGTGCCGGCCGAACAAGCGGTAGCGCGCGACGGCGAAGGACAGCAGCGTGCCGAGCAACAGCGCGATGACCGTCGCGGCGAGCCGCCACCTTGATGCTCGTGAGCAGCGCTTCGCGGACGCCCGGGCTGCCGATCACCTGGGTCCACCACAACGTCGTGAAGCCCTCGGCGGCCAGGTGAACGTCTTGCCGGTGTTGAACGACTCGATGCACCACCACCAGCAGCGGGATGTAGATGAACGCCATCACCACGACGAACGATCGACGCCGAGGACGATGCGCGTACCGCGCGACAGTGGTCATGTCCGCGCCTCACAGGTTGTCCAGAGGCGCCGGTGCGGCGTACGGGGAGCAGGTAGACGATGCATGATGAGCCACCGGGATCGTCGCCAGCGCGGCGCGCGAACGGCAGGTTCGCGAGCGCGCACGTTCTGCGTAGATCGACGTTGCCGAGCATCTGCGAGCTTGCCGCCGACGATGCTGCACGGCGATGTAGTCGCCGAGCGTGAGCGAGAACGTGAAGATCGAGCCGGCGACGACGGCCGGCAGCACCATCGGCAGCACCACCGAGCGGAACGTGCGCCCGTTCCCGGCGCCGAGGTCGCTCGACGCCTCGAGCAGCGAGTCGGGCAGGCGCTCGAAACCGGCGTAGAGCGGCGAGCAGCATGTAGGGCAGCCACAGGTAGGTCACGACGAGGATCACCGCCGTGACCCCGAAGCCCGGGCCGGACAGGCCGAGCGGCTCGAGCATCCAGTCGAGCACGCCGTTCGGGCTGAACATCGCCGCGCCACGCGTAGACCTTCACGAGGTAGCGACGCCCACAGCGGCGTCAGGATCGCGACGAGCAGGAAGCCGCGCATCCGCCGGCTGGCGACCTTGGCCATGAAGAAGCCGAGCGGAAGCGCGACAGCGGCGGAGATGAGGGTCACGACGGTCGCGACGCCGAGCGTCTGCAGCGTGAGGCTGCAGTAGACCGGCGTCGTGAGGATCTCGCGGAAGTTGTCCAGCGTGAACGTGCGGTCCAGGGCACCGGTGAACGTGTCCGTGCTCCAGAACGCGGTGACGAACAGCGCCGCCAGCGACCCGAGGTAGGCGACGACGAGCCACAGCATCGGCGGCGTGAGCAGAGCCGCCGAGACGCAGCCGCGGGTGCCGGAACAGGAACGCCGAGAGGCGCCGTGCCGGTCCCGTCGCTGGTGCCGCGCCGAGGGTCGTGCTGGTCATGCGTGGTGCCTTCCCGATGGTTCGTCGCGACGGGTGCGGTGCACGGCGCTGCTAGCCGCCGTGCACCGCACCGTCGTCGTGCTGGGGCGGTGCAGGATCAGGCGCCGCGCGCCTCGGTCCAGGCCGCGACCCAGTCCTTGTACGTCGTGCACTTCACGTCGGTGCGACCGTCGAGGCAGTCCTCGGTCGGCGTGTTCCAGTAGTACACGTCCTTCCAGTACCTCGGTGTCGGTCGCGTGGAACGTGCGCGCAGTGGTCCTTGTCGGCGGTCAGGTCGCAGGACTTCGCGTTGGCCGGCGCCTCGCCGAACCACTCGGCGACCTCGGCGTTCGTCTTCGGGCGAGACGATCCAGTCGAGCCACTTGTAGGCGCAGTTCGGGCTCGCGGTGTCCTTGGCTTGACCATCCACGTGTCCGACCAGCCGGTGCAGCCCTCCTTCGGCTTCACGCTCGGTGATGCCGTCCCCTCGAGCGAGTTGACCTGGTACTGCCACGACGTGCCGACCGGGTGGCGCCGGCTCTTGAAGGAGTCGATCTGCTTGAACGCGTCGCTCCAGTACTCGCCGATGATCGCCTTCTGCGACGCGACAAGGTCCTTGACCGCGGCGCGAGCTGCGTCTGCGTCGAGCGCGTACGGGTTCGTGATGTTGAGCTCGGGCTTCGCCTTCATGAGGTACACGGCGGCGTCGGCGATGTAGATCGCGTTGTCGTACGCCGTGACCTTGCCCTTGTACGGCGAGCCGCGTCGAAGACGACGGACCACGAGTCCGGCGCCGGGCGTCACCTTCGTCGGTGTTGCACATGAGCAGGTTGGCGCCGCGGCCGTGCGGGATGCCGTAGTGGACGCCGTCGACCGTGTTGTACGTCTGGTCCTTGAGGTCCGGCGACGATGTCGGCGTAGTTCGGCACCAGGTCGGTGTTGACCGGCTGCACGAAGCCGCCGTAGATGAGACGACGCGACGCGTCACCCGACGCCGAGATGACGTCGTACTGCCGGTCTGGAACTGGCTGAAGGCCTCGTCCGAGGTGCCGAACGTCTTGACGGTGACGTCGCAGCCGGTCGCCTTCTCGAACGGGGTCACCCAGTCGACCGCCGGGTCGGTCTTGCCGTCCTCGGCGTAGCCCGGCCACGCGAGCAGGTTGAGCTTTCCCTCGCCCTCGCCGACCGGACCGGCGTAGGCGGCGACAGCAGGCGGCTTGGACGCCGTGCTTCCCGATCCTCCGTCGGACGAGCTGCGCGCAGGCGGCAAGCAGCGCGACGGCGCGAGCCGATCGCGCGGCCTTGAGCAGACGCGTGGTGTGCACCTGCTGCCTCCTTCTCTCATCGACCCCGGACGGGCTGTCCGGGGAACGTGGTGGTGGACGGCGTCGCCGTCCCGGGTCAGCACCTGGACTCGGTACTCGTGGTCGCGGCTCCAGGCCAGCCGGACCCGTGAGCCGCGCAGGTCGAGCACGTCGGACGAGGAGGTCCGGGCGTTCTGCTGCAGCGCCACGAGCGATCCGCCGGCATCGAGGTCGACGACGAACCTGGTGGCCGTCACCGACGTAGACGACCTCGGCGCACCGTGCCGTCGGCGCTGTGCTCGCCCGCCGCCGGTTCGACCGTCGGCTCGATCATCCGGATCTTCTCCGGCCGCACGCTGAACACGCCGTCGAGGCCGAGGACCTTGAGGGACGCCTCGCCGCGCAGCAGGTTCGACGTGCCGACGAAGCCCGCGACGAACTCGGTGCTGGGTCGCTCGTAGACCTCCGCCGGCGTGCCGAGCTGCTCGATGCGCCCGGCGTTGAACACGGCGATGCGGTCGCTCATCGTCAACGCCTCCTCCTGGTCGTGGGTGACGAAGACGAAGGTGATGCCGACCTCGCGCTGGATCGCCTTGAGCTCCACCTGCATCTGCTCGCGCAGCTTGAGGTCGAGCGCACCGAGCGGCTCGTCGAGGAGGAGCACCTTGGGACGGTTGACGAGGGCCCGGGCGAGGGCGACCCGCTGGCGCTGGCCGCCGGACATCGCGGAGGGCTTGCGGTCGCCGTAGCCCTCGAGCCGCATCGCGGCGAGGGCGGCGGTGGCACGCTCGCGGCGATCGGCCTTGCCCACGCCCTTGACCCGGAGGCCGTACTCGACGTTCTCCTGCACCGACAGGTGCGGGAAGAGCGCGTAGTCCTGGAAGACGGTGTTGACGTCGCGCTGGAACGGCGGGAGCTTCGAGACGTCCGCGCCGGCGAGCTCGATGGTCCCGGCGGTGGGCAGCTCGAAGCCGGCGATCATCCGCAGCACCGTCGTCTTCCCGGAGCCGGACGGTCCGAGCAGGGTGAGGAACTCGCCGTCGAGCGATGTCGAGGTCGACCGAGTCCACGGCGACGACGTCGCCGAACGTCTTGCGCAGCCCGCGCAGGCGCACGGCCACACCGCCCTCCGGGGAGGCGGCGGCGGTGACGACGGGCGACTCGGAACTCATGGTGGGGCGGGTCCTCGGGGCTCGGTGCTCCATGCCGCCGGCGGCAGCCGGTCGGTCGGGCGCGTGGGGGCAGAGTCGCCGCCCCGCTGTGCGCCCCGCACCCTAACCCCGAATCCGTCGCCGGATCGATACCTGGGCACAGATTTCGTCGTGATCGTGACCGAACCGTACGAATTCAGTCGCAGCGAGGTGCTCAGACAGTCGAGGCCGGCCCGTCTCACCCGGTCCGAGCACCCTCGCCCCCCGGCGTCGATCCGCCGTCCGAGCGGGCTGCGTCGGCCGCGACGGCCGCGACTGCCGTCGACCCCGTCCGGCGGTGCCGGCCCAGGGCGACCACGGGGTCGCGCACCGGCTCGAGCTCGCCGCGCCGTACGCCCACCTCGGGAGGCGCGTCGATCCCGAGGCGCACCGTCCCGGCGCGCGACGCGAGCACCGTCACGGTGATCCGGTCGTCGAGCACGACGCTCTGCCCCTGACCTCGCGTGAGGACCAGCATCGGTCCCACCTCCTGTCGAGCGCCCGTGACAGCAGTCTCGTCCGGGTCGCCCGACCGTCGCCGGTCGCTCCCACCCACACGGGCTCGGTACCGCAGCCGACGTCCGACCCACCGTCGCGCTCGCCGACGGCTCCGCACGGTCATCGCGAGGTCAACCGAAAGTCCTTCTCCCTCAAGGGAAGTCAGAACTAGCTGATCGAACCTTGATCAGGCGGAGAGGGTCGAGCGCGGAACCGTGGCGACTTGGGCGCCGAGCAGGGCCGACGCCGGCGGACGCTAGTCGGGCGCCGCGCGGAGGTCGGTGTGCGCGTGGCCCTTCAGCTCGGCCGCGATCAGTCGGGCCGAGCGTTCGTCGAAGATGATCGTGTAGTGGTTGACGCCCTCGACGTCGACCACCCGGAGGAGCGGCAGCCGATCGGCCCACTCCTGAGCCTCGGCGGCGGAGTAGAGCGCCTTCGGCTCGTCGAACAACCCACGTGGAGCGCGCAGCAGGACGGCGGGGACGCGCAGCCGCTCGAGCGCCGGGGTGAGGACGTCCGCAGCGAGCTGCGACTCGACGTCGTCGCGGACCCGCTCGATCCGCACCCGGCTCGCGAAGCCGCCCTCGACCTCGACGAGGTCGTAGTCGAAGTACGCGGTCATGTGCGCGTCGAGACCGGCGGTGAGGGCCGGGTGGGCGCGCCAGTACTCCTGGTAGGAGGCGCGGGTCTCGAAGACCATCGACAGCCGGGCCGCCGCCGGCCCGAGGGTCGCGGCCATCGTCTCGTCGGTGGTGAGCCCGGTCGGCAGGCGCAGCGGCAGCCCACCGTCGACGAGCACGAGCCGCTCGACGCGGTCGGAGTGGTCGTCGGCGAAGACGACCGACGCCAGGCCGCCCATCGAGTGCCCGACCACGACCACGCGCTCGAGCTCGAGGTGGTCGAGCAGTGCCGCGAGGTCGTCGCCGTGCTGGTGCAGGCCGGCCGGCCCGGGCAGCTGGGCGCTGTGCCCTCGACCCCGCAGGTCCGGCGCGATGATGTCGAGGTCCGGTGCCGCCGCGGCGACGGCGTCCCACGACCGGTGCGAGGCGGTGACGCCGTGCACCGCGAGGACCGGCGGATACGGCGTCGCCGGGGCTGACGGCCGCCAACGCCCGGCGCGGAGCAGCCCCCCGCGCACCGGGGCGTCGACGGTCTCGTACGTCATCGCGCGGTCCAGCCGCCGTCCATGACGATCGACGTTCCGGTGAGGGCGGCCGAGGAGCCGCCGGTGAGGTAGACGACGGTGTCGGCCACGTCCTCGGGCTCGATGAGGCGCTTGATCGCGGACTCGGTGAGCATGATCTTCTCGATGACGTCGGACTCCGGGATGCCGTGCGTCCGTGCCTGGTCCGCGATCTGGTTGTCGACGAGGGCGGTGCGCACGTAGGCCGGGCACACGCAGTTCGACGTGACGCCGTGCGGCGCGCCCTCGAGCGCGATGGTCTTCGAGAGCCCCTCGAGCGCGTGCTTCGCGCTGACGTAGGCGCTCTTGAACGGCGAGGCGCGCAGCCCGTGCACCGAGGAGATGTTGACGATGCGGCCCCAGCCGCGCTCGTACATCCCGGGGAGGGCGGCACGCGTGAGCAGGAACGGCGCCTCGACCATGATCCGGTGGATGCGCCGCCACGTCTCCGGCGGGAACGACTCGATGGGGTTGATGCTCTGGATCCCCGCGTTGTTCACCAGGATGTCGACGTCGCCGAGGTCCACGTCCTCGAGCGCGGCGGTGTCGGCGAGGTCCACGGTCCACGGCGTACCGCCGACCTCTCTCGCCACCCGCGCGGCGCCCTCGGCATCGAGGTCCGCGACCGTGATGCGAGCCCCGGCGCGGGCGAGCCGTTCGCAGCACGCCTTGCCGATCCCGCTGGCACCTCCGGTGACCAGCGCATGGCGTCCTTCGATCGTTCCCGGCATCGTCGCACCGCTCCCGTGTAGCCCCGTTCGTCGACCCTACTGAGCCGGTCCCGCACCCCGTCCCCGGCCCCGGCCCGGTCCGGTCCGATCCTCCGAGCCCCTGCCCCCACTGTCCGAAACCGGGCCTCGTCGTGGTCAGTTGGGGCAGGGACTCGACGTGGGAGGAGGTTCGAGGGGCAGATGCGGCGTGAGGTCGCTGCGCTCGCCGCTGGCTCGCACCCGGCCGTCGGCGACCGCGTCGGCCCAGGTGGTCCGTGCCCGTCGCGAGCTCGAGCCAGGTGCGCGCGTCGCACTCGACCACCGCGGGAGGGGTGCCGCGGCGGTGCCGCGTGCCCTCGATCGCCTGGACCGCGGCGTACGGCGGGACACGGACCTCGACGGCGTGACCCGGTGCCGTCGCGACGAGCAGCGCGAGGGACTCCTTCACCGCCGCCTTCACCGCGAGCCGGTCCGGAGTGGCGCCCGCGTCCCAGGTCGCGAGGACCTCGTCCGCCGTCATCGCGCCGCCCTCCTCCCGAGCCACCGAGTCCCTGCCCGAACGGTCCGAAACTAGCCCCGGTTTCGGACGGTTGGGGCAGGGACTCGGGCTCTGGGGTCAGCCGAAGAGCGCGGGGAGGGTGGCGTCGGCGGTGGCCTGGAGCTCGGCAGAGGGACCAGGCGGCGGTGCCGCCGTAGACACCCTCGACCCGGAGGTCGTCCCCCGCCGCACCGACGACGCCGATGCGCGCGACCGGCACGCCGAACTCGGCGGCGAGCGCCTCGAGCTCGGCGACGGTGCCGGCGGACGCCGTGACGATCGCGCGACCCGCGGACTCGGAGAGCAGGAACACGAACGCGTCGATCCCTTGCGGCACAGCCACTGTGGCACCCACACCGCGACGCAGCGCCATCTCGACGAGGGCCTGCGCGACACCGGCGTCGCTGACGTCGTGGGCCGCGGTGGCGAGCGAGCGTCGCGACGCCCCGACGAGCACCTCGGCGAGCGCGCGCTCCCCGGCGAGATCGACGACCGGCGGCAGACCGCCGAGGTGCCCGTGTACGACGTGGGCCCACTCGGAGCCGCCGAACTCGTCGCGCGTGCCACCGAGCAGGAGGACGACATCGTCCTGGTTCGCGAAGGCCAGGGGGGTGCGCAGCGCGACGTCGTCGATGACGCCGAGCACGCCCACCACGGGAGTCGGGTGGATCGCGACGTCGCCGGTCTGGTTGTAGAAGCTCACGTTGCCCCCGGTGACAGGTGTGCCCATCTCGAGGCAGCCGTCGGCGAGACCGGTGACGGCCTGCGCGAACTGCCACATGACCTCGGGGTCCTCGGGCGAGCCGAAGTTGAGGCAGTTCGTGACCGCGAGCGGCATCGCGCCGGTGGCAGCGACGTTGCGGTAGGCCTCGGCGAGCGCGAGCCGCGCACCGGCGTACGGGTCGAGCTTCGCGAAGCGGCCGTTGCAGTCCGTGGAGAGGGCGACGCCCCGACCGGTCTCCTCGTCGACGCGGACGACCCCGGCGTCCTCGGGCTGCGCGAGCACGGTGTTGCCGAGCACGTAGCGGTCGTACTGCGCGGTGATCCAGGTCTTCGACGCGAGGTTGGGCGACCCGACCAGCGTGAGGACGGTGTCGCGGACCTCGGCCGTCGTCGTGGGCCGGGCGAGGGAGTCGGGGGTGTCGGCCTGGAGGGCGTCCTGCCACTCCGGGCGTTCGAGCGGGCGGTGGTAGACCGGGCCGTCGTGCGCGACGGTGCGCGGGGGGACGTCGACGATGACCTCGCCGTGCCAGTCGATGACGAGCCGGCCGGTCGCGGTGACCTCGCCGATGACGTCGGCCGTGACGTCCCACTTGCGGCAGATCGCCAGGAACGCCTCGGCCTTAGCCGGAGTCACGATCGCGCACATGCGCTCCTGCGACTCGCTCATGAGGATCTCCTCAGGAGTGAGCGTGGCGTCGCGCAGCGGGACGGAGTCGAGCCGGACGTGCATGCCGCCCTCGCCGTTGCTCGCGAGCTCGCTCGTGGCGCACGAGATCCCGGCGCCGCCGAGGTCCTGGATGCCCTCGACGAGTCCGGCGTGCAGCACCTCGAGCGTGCACTCGATGAGCAGCTTCTCCATGAACGGGTCGCCCACCTGCACCGCTGGGCGCTTCGTGGGGCCGCCGTCGGCGAACGTCTCCGAGGCGAGCACCGAGACGCCGCCGATGCCGTCGCCGCCGGTCTTCGCGCCGTAGAGGATCACCAGATTGCCGACACCGCGTGCGCTCGCGAGATGGATGTCCTCGTGGCGCATCGTGCCGACGCACAGCGCGTTGACGAGCGGATTCCCTTGGTACGACGAGTCGAACACGACCTCGCCGCCGATGTTGGGAAGGCCGAGGCAGTTGCCGTAGCCGCCGATCCCCGCCACGACGCCGGGCAGCACGCGGTGCGTGTCGGGGTGGTCGGCCGCACCGAAGCGCAGCGGATCCATCACGGCGACCGGACGCGCGCCCATCGAGAGGATGTCGCGCACGATGCCGCCGATGCCGGTGGCGGCACCCTGGTAGGGCTCGACGTAGCTCGGGTGGTTGTGCGACTCGACCTTGAACGTGACCGCCCACCCGTCGCCGATGTCGACGACGCCCGCGTTCTCGCCGATGCCCACGAGCAGGACGTCGGTGGCAGGCTTCTTGTCGCCGAACTGGCTCAGGTGCACCTTGCTCGACTTGTACGAGCAGTGCTCGCTCCACATGACGCTGTACATGGCGAGCTCGGCGCTGGTGGGACGGCGGCCGAGGATCTCGCGGATCCGGGCGTACTCGTCGGGCTTGAGGCCGAGCTCGGAGTAGGGCTGCTCGACATCCGGTGTGGCGGCGGCGTTCGTGACCGTGTCGGTGTGGCGCGTCATGCCTCGACGAGACCCTTCAGGATCGAGGTGAAGAACCCCAGGCCGTCGGTGGTGGGGCCGGTGAGGGCCTCCACCGCGTGCTCCGGGTGCGGCATGAGACCCACGACGTTGCCGCGCGCGTTGCTGATGCCCGCGATGTCGCGGCGGCTGCCGTTGGGGTTGAGCTCGAGGTAGCGGGCGACGACGCGGCCGTCGCCCTCGAGCATGTCGAGTGTGGCGTCGTCGGCGACGTAGCCGCCCTCGCCGTTCTTGAGCGGGACGACGATCTCCTGCCCCTGCTCGTACGACGACGTCCAGGCGGTGCTCGTGCTCTCGATGCGCAGGCGCTGGTCGCGGCAGATGAAGTGCAGGTGGTCGTTGCGGACGAGCGCCCCGGGCAGCAGGTGCGACTCGCAGAGCACCTGGAAACCGTTGCAGATGCCGAGGATCGGGAGACCGCCCGCTGCCGCGTCGACGAGGGATCCCATCACGGGCGCGAAGCGGGCGATGGCGCCGCAGCGGAGGTAGTCGCCGTAGGAGAAGCCGCCCGGAAGCACCACGGCGTCGACCGCGTGCAGGTCGGCGTCGTCGTGCCAGAGCTCGACGACCTCGTGCCCGGCGATCCGGGCGGCGCGCGCGGCGTCGCGGTCGTCGAGCGAGCCGGGGAACGTGACGACGCCGACACGCAGGCTCACGCGGTGACCTCGCGGATCACGTAGTCCTCGATCACCGGGTTCGACAGCAGCGACGCGGCGAGGTGGTGGATCTGAGCCAGCAGCTCCTCGTCGACCTCGCCGTCGAGCTCGAGCGCGAAGCTCTTGCCCTGGCGGACGGAGGTGACCCCGGCGAGGCCGAGGCGCCCGAGGGCACCTTCGACGGCCTTGCCCTGGGGGTCCAGGATCTCGGGCTTGAGCATGACGTCGACGACGACGCGGGTCACGGCGCGCTCCCAGGGTCAGGCGGTACGACCGATCCTATCCGGCCGAGCAGGTCCCCCCGACCGTGGTGCTCCGCCCACCCGCCGCACCCCGCCCCTGCACCGCGAGTTCGGGCAGTACTCGGAGGTGGCGGACCGGTTCCTCACGCTCGTCGGCAAGGCCCGGCCGTGCGGCGTGTGTGGCGACGGCGACGGCGGGGGCGACGGGACGGTCGGGAGTGCGTCAGGCGAAGCGCTTGCCGGTGAGGCGCTCGTAGGCCTCGACGTACTTCTCGCGGGTCTTCTCGACCACCTCGTCGGGCAGCGGCGGCGGTGCCTGCCCGGAGCTGCGGTCCCAGCCGGAGGCGGGCGAGGTGAGCCAGTCGCGGACGAACTGCTTGTCGTACGACGGCTGCGGGTGACCCGGCTCCCAGTCCTCCTCCGGCCAGTAGCGGCTCGAGTCGGGGGTGAGGACCTCGTCGGCGAGGACGATCTCGCCGTCGGGCCGCGTGCCGAACTCGAACTTGGTGTCGGCGAGGATGAGGCCGCGGTCGGCGGCGATCTCCGCGGCGCGCTCGTAGGCGAGCAGCGTGAATCGGCGCAGCAGCTGCGCCTCCTCCTGGCCGATCGCGGCGACGACCTCGTCGAACGTGACGTTCTCGTCGTGCTCGCCGATCGCGGCCTTCGTGGCCGGCGTGAAGATGTTCTTGGGCAGGCGCGACCCGTCCTTGAGGCCGGGCGGCAGGTTCACGCCGCAGATGGCGTTGCCGTCGTTGTAGGCGACGAGGCCGGAGCCGGCGAGGTAGCCGCGGGCGACGCACTCCACCGGGAACATCTCGAGCTTGCTGCAGATCATCGCGCGGCGGGCGACCGCGTCCGGGACCCGCGTGCTCAGGACGTGGTTGGGGACGATGTCGGCGAGCCGGTCGAACCACCACAGCGACATGGCGGTGAGGATGCGGCCCTTGTCCGGGATCGTGGTCGGGAGCACCCAGTCGTACGCCGAGATCCGGTCGCTCGCGACGAACAGGAGGCGGTCGTCCGGCGTCTCGTAGAGGTCGCGCACCTTCCCCGAGTACACGTGGGTGTACCCCTCCGGCAGGTCGTACTCCGGCACCGGCAGCCGCACCACACCATCACTCACGCCGCGACCCTATCCCGCGGTCGATCCGGCGACGGGGCTGCGGCCGGGCGGCGGGCACGCGGTGGTCAGAGGATGGGCTCGGGCGCGTAGACGGCGGCGTCGGGGCGCTCGGCGACGAGGTGCTCGATCTCGTCGACGACGGCGGCGACCTGGGCCCGAGCACCACCGGTGAACTCGATCGGCTCGGCCACGAGCGACGCGAGCTGCTCCGCGGTGAGGCCGAGGCGCGGGTCTGCGGCGAGACGGGCGAACAGGTCGTTGCCCTCGGTGCCCTTCTCGCGCATCTCGAGCGCGACCGCCACCGCGTGCTCCTTGATCACCTCGTGCGCCTCCTCGCGACCGACGCCGTTGCGCACCGCGGCCATGAGCACCTTCGTCGTCGCGAGGAACGGCAGGTAGCGACGCAGCTCCCGATCCGCGACGGCGGGGAACGCACCGAACTCGTCGAGCACGGTGAGGAACGTCTCGAGCACGCCGTCGATCGCGAAGAAGGCGTCCGGCAGCGCGACCCGGCGTACGACGGAGCAGAACACGTCGCCCTCGTTCCACTGCGCGCCGGCGAGCTCGGCCGTCATCGACGCGTAGCCGCGCAGGATCACGGCGAACCCGTTGATGCGCTCGCACGAACGCGTGTTCATCTTGTGCGGCATCGCGCTCGAGCCCACCTGGCCCGGCTTGAAGCCCTCCGTGACGAGCTCGTTCCCGGCCATGAGCCGCACGGTGGTGGCGAACGACGACGGGCCGGCGGCGAGCTGCACGAGCGCGGAGACGACGTCGAAGTCGAGCGAGCGCGGGTAGACCTGGCCGACGCTCGTGAAGACGTGGTTGAACCCGAGGTGCGCGGCCACCCGGTCCTCGAGCTCGTCGAGCTTGTCGGAGTCGCCGTCGAGGAGGTCGAGCATGTCCTGCGCCGTGCCGACCGGGCCCTTGATGCCGCGCAGCGGGTAGCGCGCGATCAGCTCCTCGAGGCGACGGTGCGCGACGAGCATCTCGTCGGCGGCCGAGGCGAAGCGCTTGCCCGAGCGTGGTCATCTGCGCGGCGACGTTGTGCGAGCGGCCGGCGATCGCGAGCTCGTCGTACTCGATCGCGTGGGCGGCGAGCCGCGCGAGCACCGCGACGGTCTTGTCGCGCACGACCTGCAGCGAGCTGAGGATCTGCAGCTGCTCGACGTTCTCGGTGAGGTCGCGGCTCGTCATGCCCTTGTGCACGTGCTCGTGCCCGGCGAGCGCCGAGAACTCCTCGATGCGGGCCTTGACGTCGTGGCGCGTGACCTTCTCGCGCTCGCGGATCGACTCGAGGTCGACGTCGTCGACGACCGCCTCGTACGCCTCGACGACACCGGCCGGAACGTCGATGCCGAGGTCGCGCTGGGCGCGGAGCACCGCGATCCACAGCCGGCGCTCGAGCACGATCTTGTGCTCCGGCGACCAGATCGTGGCCATCGCCGTGGAGGCGTAGCGGGAGGCGAGGACGTCGGGAATCGCGGGCGAGCTCGGCATGCGGCGGCCTTCACGGTGGGGCGGGCTGAGAGTCCTATCCTCTCAGGTTCGATCGTCGCCGGTGCAGGCCGTCGCGGCGGCTCACGGCGACGCGAACGCGGTCACCCTGAGGGTTCGGCTGTCCGCTGACCCCCCGGGGCAGGCCACCGGCGCGAGCCCGCTGGGCAGCTCGACGGTCGTGGCGACGGTCTCGCCCGGAAGGGTCACGAGCAGGGCGGGCGCGGCGACCTGTGGCTCGGAGTCGCAGCGCCCCTGGGTCACCGTGAACCGCGCGGCCGGGGTCGACGTCTGGGTCACCACGATCGTCGGCGTGGCCCCGACCACCTGCGTCGTCGTCAGGGGCAGGAGGTCGCCGCCGGCGGCTCGCACCTCGACATCGGCGTAACCCGAGACCGAGCACAGCACCTGCGGGTTCCGAGCATGGACCTCGAGGACGACGGAGCGGGCGCCGAGCGGCGGGTCCGGGTCGACCGCCGGGGTGAGCTTCACGTCGCTGTCCCGGCAGGGCCGGGGGACCGCACCCGACACGGACGGTGCGGGGCTCGGGGTCGACGGACCGGAGGCGTTCGCGAACGGGTCGCCGATGGCGTCGAGGAGGCGCTGGGTCTCCTCGATCGTGAGGTCGGACACCGGTGCGACCGGGTCCCGGTCAGCGCGGTGGCCGAACGCCGCCACGACCAACTCCACCAACGTCCCGGTCGGGTAGGCGCGCGCGATGATGAGCGACCCCCAGTCCAGACCGTTCGCCGACATCGCCGGGATCGTCCCGGAGTCGGTGTACGGGCATCCCGGCGGCCCGGGGCAGGAGCGGACGAGGCCGAGGGGGGTCGGGCAGATCTCCCGCGTGCACTTCGCCTGGTAGTAGCCCGGCCCGTCGCTGGACGGGTACACGTTGACGTAGAGCGCCGACCGCACGTCGGGGTCGTCGGTGCGCACCAGCGAGAAGTCGAGCTCGGTTCGCCCCGACCCGTCGTGGATCGTGGGTCGGATCTCGCCCGTGATCGACCAGCCGAGGTCGGCGAGCACCGGCTCCACCCGCGGGCGGACGCTGTCCGGACCGGACAACGGCGCGGTCGACGGCGAGGACACGCTCCCCGGCGGTGTCGACGTCCCGCTCGGCCGCAGGAGCAGGGCGGAGGGGATCGCGACGGCGACGACGACAGCCACCACCGTCAGCGCGACGACACGGCGCCGCGCCCGGGCCGACCGCGCAGCGCGTCCACGCCGTACGTCGTCGCCGAGCGACGAGGCCATCGGCGGCTCGCCCTCGAGCATCGCCGTGAGCTCGGTGTGCAGCCACTCGTGCTCGCTGGTGTCGAGGTTCATCGCGCCCCTTCCGGGTCGGTGAGCACCTGGCGCAGCCGGGCGAGACCGCGCGCCGACTGGCTCTTGACGTTGCCGATCGAGCAGCCGAGCGCGTCGGCCGTCTGCTCGATGGAGAGGTCGTCCCAGTAGCGCAGGACGACGACGGCGCGCTGCGAGGGGCCGAGCTCGGCCAGCGCGCGGCGCAGCTCGTCGCGCTGACCGCCGGCCGCCGAGCTGTCGGCGTACGCCGTCTCGGGCAGCCGCTCGGTCGCGCGTTCACGGCGCCAGGGGCGCCGGCCTTCGGCGAGGTACGCGTTGACGAGCGAGCGGCGGACGTAGGCATCGACGGAGTCGGCCCGCGAGGCGCGTCTCCAGTGGACGTAGAGGCGGGTGAGCGCCTCCTGGACGACGTCCTCGGCGCGGTCCCAGTCGCCGCAGAGCAGGTAAGCCGTCCGCCGCAGGTGCACGCGCCGCGCGGCGACGTAGGACTCGAAGTCCGGCGGCCCCTGACTCACGCGATCCCCCTCGGCGGCGGCGACACTCCGCCCTCATCCAGCAGATGCGACGAGTGCCCTCCAGGGTTGCACGCACCGCTCGAGCAGTTCCGTGGGCGCCGCGCGATGCTCGTGCGCGAGTCCCTGCCCCGACTGTCCAAGAAGCGCGTCGTGTCTGGTCTGTTCGGGCAGGGACGCGGAGAGGTGGGTCTTGAGCGGGCGGTCGGGCGGGCGGTCAGTGGACGCGGATCTCGCCGAGCTCGGCGGCGAGCGCGATGTCGCTGCGATGGTGGCTGCCGGCGAGCTCGATCCGGTCGACCGCGGCGTAGACCCGCTCGCGCGCCTCGGCGAGGTCGGCGCCGAGCGCGACCACCGAGAGCACGCGGCCGCCCGCCGACACGACGGAGCCGTCCGGGCCCACGGCTGTGCCGGCGTGCAGGACGAGGACGTCGTCGGACTCGGTTCCGACGTCGAGCCCGCTGATGACGCCGCCGGTCACCGGCGCATCTGGGTAGTTCTCGGCCGCGATGACGACGGTGACGGCCGCGTCGTCGCGCCAGCGAAGGTCCTCGAGATCGTGCAGGGCACCGGTGGACGCGGCGAGCAGGACGTGCGCGAGGGGCGTGCGCAGGCGCGCGAGGACGACCTGCGTCTCGGGATCGCCGAACCGCGCGTTGAACTCGATGACGCGCAGGCCGCGCGAGGTGAGGGCGAGACCGGCGTAGACGACGCCGACGAACGGGGTGCCGCGGTGGCGCATCTCGTCGACCGTGGGCTGCACGACGCGAGCCATGACGTCGTCGACGAGATCGGCAGGCGCCCAGGGGAGCGGCGAGTAGGCGCCCATGCCGCCGGTGTTGGGGCCGAGGTCGCCGTCGGACACGCGCTTGAAGTCCTGCGCGGGCTGGAGCGGGACGACGCTCTCGCCGTCGGACAGGCAGAACAGCGACACCTCGGGACCGTCGAGGTACTCCTCGATCACGACGCGACCGGCGTCCTTCGCGAGGCAGGCGCGGGCGTGGTCCAGCGCGGTGACACGGTCGTCGGTGACGACGACGCCCTTGCCCGCGGCGAGGCCGTCGTCCTTGACGACGTAGGGCGCGCCGAACTGGTCGAACGCGATCTCGACCTGGTCGAGGTTGTCGCAGATGTGCGCCATCGCGGTGGGGACGCCGGCGGCCGCCATGATCTCCTTCGCGAACGCCTTGCTGCCCTCGAGCTGCGCGGCGGCTCCGCTCGGGCCGAAGGTGGCGAACCCGGCGTCGCGCAGATGGTCGGCCGCACCGAGGACGAGCGGGCCCTCGGGACCGATCACGACGAGGTCGACGCCGAGCCGGCGCGCGAGCGCGGTGGGTGCGAGCGGGTCGGTGAGGTCGCACGGGTGCGTGGTGGCCTCGAGCGCGATCCCGGCGTTGCCCGGCGCGGCGTGCACCTCGGTCACGGTCGTGTCGTTCACGAGCGAGCGGACGAGCGCATGCTCGCGCGCCCCGGACCCGAGTACCAGCACCTTCACGCGCCCGAGCCTAGGCGACGGCGCCCCCGAGCCCGATCACCCGCGCCCCGAGCCGCCCCCGTTCGCGAGTTACTGCCCGAAACCCCGGTTTCGGGGCGCCGAAATGAGGGTCTCGGGCAGTAACTCGAGGACGACCCAGCCAGCGGGCGGGCGGGCGTCAGGCGCCGGTGTAGTGCTGGTCGACGACGGCGAACACCTCGTCGAGGATCGCGAGACCGTCCTTCACCTCGGTGTCGCTGACGTTGCACGGCGGCACGACGTGGAGGCGGTTGAAGTTCGTGAACGGCAGCAGCCCGCGCTTCTTCGCCTCGACGACGAGCGCTCCCATCGCGGGCGACGACCCGCCGTACGGCGCGAGCGGCTCGCGGGTCGCGCGGTCGGTGACGAGGTCGAGCGCCCAGAAGACGCCGAGGCCGCGGACCTCGCCGATCACGGGGTGCCGCTCGGCCAGCTCGCGCAGGCCAGGACCGATGAGCTCGGTGCCGACCCGGCGGGCGTTCTCGACGATGCCCTCCTCCTTCATCGCGTCGATCGACGCGACGATCGACGCGCACGCGAGCGGGTGGCCGGAGTAGGTGAGTCCGCCGGGGAAGACGCGGTCGTCGAACGTCGCCGCGACGGCGTCGCTGATGATGACTCCGCCCACCGGGACGTAGCCGGAGTTGGAGCCCTTCGCGAAGGTGATGAGGTCCGGCGTCACGTCGAAGTTCTCGAACGCGAACCAGGTCCCGGTGCGACCGAAGCCGGACATGACCTCGTCGAGGATCAGCAGGATGCCGTGCTTGTCGCACAGCGCGCGGACGCCGGCGAGGTAGCCGGGCGGCGGGATCAGCACGCCCGCCGTACCGACGACGGACTCCATGAGGATCGCGGCGACCGTGCCGGGGCCCTCGAACGTGAGCACCTGCTCGAGGTGCTGAAGGGCGCGCTCGGTCTCCTCGGCCTCGGTCTGCGCCCAGAAGGCGGAGCGGTAGAGGTAGGGGCCGAAGAAGTGCACGTGCGCGTCGGCGAACTCGTTGGGCCAGCGGCGCGGGTCGCCGGTCGAGGCGATGGCCGAGCCGGTGTTGCCGTGGTAGGAGCGGTAGAACGACATCACCTTGCGGCGCCCGGTGTGCAGGCGCGCCATTCGAATCGCGTTCTCGATCGCGTCGGCACCGCCGTTCGTGAAGAACACCTTGGACATGCCGTCGGGCGCGAGGTCGACGATGCGCTTCGCGGCGTCGCCGCGCGCGGCGTTGGCGTGCTGCGGCGCGATCGTCGAGAGCAGCCCGGCCTGGGCCTGGATCGCGGCGACGACCTTCGGGTGCTGGTGGCCGATGTTGGTGTTGACCAGCTGGCTGGAGAAGTCGAGGTAGCGGTTGCCGTCGTAGTCCCACACGTAGGAGCCCTCGGCGCCCGCGATGACCATCGGGTCGAGCGCGGCCTGCGCCGACCACGAGTGGAAGACGTGCGCACGGTCGAGGTCGTGGACGCGCTGGCCCTCGGCGGGGTCGGGTGTGTGGTCGGTGCTCATGAGGTCTCCCAGGTCGGCGTGACCTGGCCAGATTAGGCGCCGTGGACCTGTCGCGTCATGGGCAGGGTGTCAGGCTGGCAGGTCGTACGCCGACACCCTGTCGGCGAGCCGCTCGCGCACCGCCGGCCACTCCTCGGCGATCACGGAGAACATCACGGTGTCCCGCACGGTCCCGTCGGACCGACGCTGGTGGCGGCGCAGGACGCCCTCGTACGTCGCGCCGAGGCGGTGGATCGCCTGCTGCGAGCGGTGGTTGCGGATGTCGGTCTTGAGCTGCACGCGTCCCATGTGCAGCTCGTCGAAGGCGTACCCGAGGAGCAGCAGCTTGCACTCCGGGTTCACCACGGACCCCCACACGCGCGGGTCGTACGCCGTGCTGCCGATCTCGAGCCGCGCGTCCTTGGGCGAGATGTCGAGGAACGACGTCCAGCCGACGACGGCGCCGCTCTCGAGGTCGCCGAGCGGCTGGCGGAGGGTGACCGTCCACGGGAAGAAGCCGCGGTCGAGGAGGTCGGTGATCCAGCGCCGCGCGGTCTGGTCGTCCGGGAGCGGGCCGCCGACGAGGTGCTGCCACACGTGGTCGTGGTCGAGGGCGACGCGCAGCCCGTGGGCGTCGTGCTGCGACGTCGGGGTGAGCTCGACCCATCGGCCGGACAGCCGCGTGCCGGGCGCGGGCGGCCATTCGGCCACCGGCCAGTGCGGCTCGGCCGGCCGGGGGTCGTCCAGAGGCGTGAAACGCTCGATGGTCACGCCACTCACGCTAGTCGCTGACGATCCGCGATGTCGTTCACGCAGCGCCCCGCACACCAGCCGCCTCCTACGGCCCGCCGGCGTGGCCGCGAGCGCGGCCGTCTTCCGTCAGGTTGTCGCGGCGGTTCGTTCGCGAGGTCAGCCGATGCGGCGCGCCAGGAGGACGTGTCCGGCGACGTCGTCGACGCCGTCGACGACCACGGCCTCGTCGATCCCGGTCACCTCGAACCCGATCGAGGTGTGGAACGCGACCGAGGCCGTGTTGGTCGTCGACGTCACGCACCGCACGGTCGCGACACCGCGCGACGCGACCGCGTCCGCGAACGTGTCGTGCAGCTGCCGGCCGAGACCGCCACCGCGCTGGTCGGGCCGCACGCCGAGGAAGTGGACGTACGCCTCGTCCGGGTGGTCCTGCGACACGAACCCGATGAGGAACCCGGCGAGCTCGCCGTCGGGGCTCTCCGCGACGTACGACGTTCCCGCGAAGTGCTCCAGGAACAGGCTCGGCACGAGCGCCGCCATCCGTCGCCCGCCCCACCAGTCGTCGATGACGGCGACGATCCGACGGTGGTCCGTGCGCCGCGCCTGCCGCATCGTCACGCTCATCGCTCCACCGCCCTTACTCCCGACGTGGTCGCTACTTCCGGCGGGAAGCAACCCCTTCGGGAGTAAGGGGCGAGCCGGGGTCGGAGAGATACCGGGTCAGGACAGGAGGTCGCGCACGACGATCGTCTCGTCGCGCTCCGGGCCGACGCCGATCGCGGAGATCGGCGCGCCGGAGCGCTCCTCGAGGAACTCGACGTAGGCCCGCGCCGCCTTCGGCAGGTCGGCGAGCGTGCGGGCGGCCGAGATGTCCTCGGTCCAGCCGGGCAGCAGCTCGTAGACCGGCTTCGCGTGGTGGAAGCCGGTCTGCGTCATCGGGAGCTCGTTCGTGCGCTCGCCGTCGATGTCGTAGGCGACGCAGACCGGGATCTGCTCCCAGCCGGTGAGCACGTCGAGCTTGGTGAGGACGAGGTCGGTGACGCCGTTGACGCGCGTCGCGTAGCGCGCGATGGGGACGTCGAACCAGCCGCAGCGGCGGGGGCGCCCGGTCGTGGTGCCGAACTCGTGCCCGACCTGGCGCAGGCGCTCGCCGTCGTCGTCGAACAGCTCGGTCGGGAACGGGCCCTCGCCGACCCGCGTGATGTACGCCTTCGCGATCGCCGATGACGCGCGTGACGGACGTGGGCGGGATCCCCGCGCCGGTGCACGCGCCGCCCGCCGTCGCGCTGGACGACGTCACGAACGGGTAGGTGCCGTGGTCGACGTCGAGCAGCGTGGCCTGTCCGCCCTCGAGCAGCACCGTCTCGTCGCGCGCGAGCGCGTCACCGAGCACGAGCGTGGTGTCGGCGACCATCGGGCGGAGGCGATCGGCGTGCGCGAGCAGCTCCTCGACGACCTCGTCGACCTCGATCGCGCGGCGGTTGTAGACCTTCACGAGCAGGTGGTTCTTCTGCGCGAGCGCGCCGTCGACCTTCTGGCGCAAGATCTTCTCGTCGAAGATGTCCTGCACGCGGATGCCGACCCGGCTCATCTTGTCGGAGTACGTCGGACCGATGCCGCGACCGGTGGTGCCGATCTTGCGGCTGCCGAGGAAGCGCTCGGTGACCTTGTCCAGCGTGCGGTTGTACGACGGGATCACGTGCGCGTTGGCGCTCACGATCAGGCGCGACGTGTCGACGCCTCGCGCGTTGAGCCCGTCGAGCTCCTCGAAGAGCACGGCGAGGTCGATCACGACGCCGTTGCCGATCACCGGGATCACGCCGGGCGTGAGGATCCCGCTCGGCAGCAGGTGGAGCGCGTACTTCTCGGTGCCGATCACGACCGTGTGTCCGGCGTTGTTGCCGCCGTTGAACTTCACGACGTAGTCGACGCGGCTGCCGAGAAGATCGGTCGCCTTGCCCTTGCCTTCGTCGCCCCACTGGGCGCCGAGCAGCACGATCGCCGGCATCGGGACTCCCTCGATGTGACCCTCGCGCACCACCGAGGGGTGGTGCCACCAGAGACTACCGGGCGCTGCGGGGTGCGTCCGTCACTCGGTCGACGCCGGTACGCGACGCGCGCGTCACTCGGCGGGGGCTTCCGGCGGCTGCCGAGGCCGCCCCCGGGGCACCGTGGCCACGTCCTCAGCGGGCGGCGGGGACGGTGGTGCGGCGGGCGAGGGTGAGGGCGAAGTCGGCCGGCGTCGTCGAGCTACGAGCGCGTGACCGCGAAGCCGGCGGCGGCGAGCTCGGTCGCGATGCCCTCGGGCCGGAACTTCGTCGAGATCTCGATGCGGATCTCCTCGCCCGACGCGAGGTCGAGCTCGAGACCGGCGCCGGGGATCCGCACCCGCTGCGGCATCTCGGCCCGGAGGCGGAGGTCCATCCGCTCCATCCGCGAGTCCCAGAACGGGACGTAGGTGAACGCCTCGAGGTCGAAGTCGGCGCCGAGCTCGCGGTTGACCACCCGCAGCGCAGTTCGTGACGAACTCGGCCGTGACGCCGCGCGAGTCGTCGTAGGCCGCGATGAGCCGGTCGGCGTCCTTCACCAGGTCGGTGCCGAGCAGCAGCGAGTCGCCGGGCTCGAGGGAGTCGGCCAGCGCGCCGAGGAACGCGGCGCGCTCCTCGACGTAGAGGTTGCCGATCGTGCCGCCGAGGAACGCGACCATGCGGCGTGCCCCCTCGCGGCAGATGGCCGCAGGTGCAGGGTGAAGTCGCCGACGACCGCCTCGACCTGCACCCCGGGGTAGGCGGCCGAGATCTGCTCTGCCGCTTGGCGAAGCGTGGCCTCGGAGACGTCGACGGGCACGAACCGCTGGAGCTGCCCGGTCCGCGGCGAACGCGTCGAGCAGCGTGCGGGTCTTGTCGGACGTGCCGCTCCCGAGCTCGACCAGCGTGGTGGCGCCGGACAGCCGAGCGATCTCGTCCGCGTGCTCGCGCAGGATCGAGCGCTCGCGCTCGGTCGGGTAGTACTCCGGCAGGCGGGTGATCTCGTCGAAGAGCGCCGAGCCGCGGTCGTCGTAGAGCCACTTCGGCGGCAGGCTGCGCGGCTGCGGCACCGAGCCCGCGGCGTACGTCCTCGACGAGGCGAGCCCGACGCCCAGTCCGGATCGAGCAGCACCGAGACGACCGGCTCCTGACCTCGCGCATCAGGCGACCCTCGCGGGCGCGCCGCCGTCGGCGAGCCGGACGCCGGACAGCGCCCACCGTGCCGCGTGCGGGAAGAAGTTGCGGTAGGTGGCGCGTGCGTGGCCCGGCGGGCGTGAGGGCGCAGCCGCCGCGCAGCACCATCTGGTTCGACATGAACTTGCCGTTGTACTCGCCGATCGCGCCCGTCGGCCGGGTGGAACCCGGGATAGGGGTGGTACGCCGACGAGGTCCACTCCCAGCAGTCGCCGTAGACCTGGCGCAGGCGCCCGGTGCGTCGGGCCGGCCGCGCGCGGGTGGAACGTGTCGGAGTCGGCGAGGTTGCCCGCCACCGGTGCCCGCGCCGTCGGCGACGACGGCGTGCTCCCACTCGGCCTCGCTCGGCAGCCGCTTGCCCGCCCAGGTGGCGTACGCCTCGGCCTCGTAGAAGCTGACGTGGCTCACCGGGAGCCCCGGGTCCACCGGCCAGGTGCCGTGCAGGGTGTGCTCGAACCAGACGCCGTCGAGCTCGGTCCAGTACAGCGGCGCGCGCCAGCCGTCGGCGTTGACCTTCGCCCAGCCGTCGGAGAGCCAGAGCTCGTGCCGGCGCGTAGCCGCCGTCGGCCATGAACTCCAGCCACTCGCCGTTGGTGACGAGCCGGTCGGCGAGCCGGTAGGGCTCGAGCCAGACGCGGTGGCGCGGCTCCTCGTTGTCGAAGCGGAAGCCGTCGCCGGCGTGGCCGATCTCGACGAGGCCGCCCTCGACGTCGACCCAGCCGAGCGGGTCGGGACCGCTGCGCGGCGGACGGCGCTTCCGGCGTAGACCGGCTGCAGCGGGTTGCGCCGACAGCACGTGCTTGATGTCCATGAGGAGCAGCTCCTGGTGCTGCTGCTCGTGGTGGAAGCCGAGCTCGAGGATCGGCGCGAGCTTGTCGAGCGTGCCGGCGTCGACGCGCGACGACGAGGTCGCGCAACCGGTCGTCGACGTTGCGCCGGTAGGCGCCGACCTCGTGGGCGCCCGGGCGGCTGATCAGGCCCCGGTCGGGGCGGGAGTAGCGCGGTCCGAGGGACTCGTAGTAGCTGTTGAAGAGGAACCAGTAGCGTGTCCTGGAACGGCGCGAAGCCCGGCTCGTGGTCGGCGAGCACGAACGTCTCGAAGAACCAGGTGACGTGGGCGCGGTGCCACTTGGTCGGGGAGACGTCGGGCATCGACTGGACGGTCTGGTCCTCGGGCGACAGCGGTGCCGCCAGCGTCTCGGTGTGCGCGCGGACCTCGTCGAAGCGCTGCAGCAGGCTCGTAGCGTCCCACTCGGTCGTCGGCACGACGGGCACCTCCTCGACGCCCTCGCCACGGCGGTCGGGGGAACCGTCGATCGGGCGTCCACCGAGGCTAACCCGGGGGTCCGACAGGGTCATCCCGTCCGCCGCGTCCGTGAGGGTTTGTTCACCTGCCGCCGCGGTCACGCACCGGTCGTCGGCGGCCACGCTCCGGCAGGGCGGCGTCCGGCCGCGATCAGCTGCCTTCGAGGACGCTGGCTGCGGTGGCGGAGGAGTCGCGCAGGAAGAGCGTGCAGCGGGTGGCCTCCTCGTCCTCGCCGATCGCGGCGGCGGCGCGAGCCAGGGCATGGAGGCAGCGCAGGAAGCCGCGGTTGGGCTGGTGCTCCCAGGGGACCGGCCCGTGGCCCTTCCAGCCGTTGCGGCGCAGCAGGTCGAGGCCGCGGTGGTAGCCGACCCGCGCGAAGGCGTACGACTCCACGGTCCGACCCTCGGCGAACGCGGCGTCCGCGAGCACGGCCCACGCGAGGCTGCTCGTGGGGTGGTCGGCGGCGACGGCGTAGGGATCAGCACCGCCCTCGAGCGCGGTGCGGGGCGAGGGGTCGTCGGGCAGCAGCGTGGGCGGCGGCCCCCCGATCAGGTTCTGATCCATGGACGTCATCTCCGCATCCTTCCGCACTTCCTCGGACAAGTGCCGAACCGCGGCCTCTAGGACAGAAGCCGGGGTTTCAGGCCCAGCTCGAGGGCAGGCTGCCGACCGAGCGGCGGGGGCTACTTGATGCGGGTGCCGGCGCTGCGGAGGTCCTCGCAGCCGACGACGACGCGCGCGGCCATGCCGGCCTCGGCGAGCTTGCCCCAGGCGCGCGGGTCGTAGGCCTTCTTGTTGCCCACCTCGCCGTCGACCTTGAGCACGCCGTCGTAGTTCTTGAGCATGTGGTCGGCGACGGGACGCGTGAACGCGTACTGCGTGTCGGTGTCGATGTTCATCTTCACGACGCCGTAGTCGAGCGCCTCGCGGATCTCGGAGATCAGCGAGCCCGAGCCGCCGTGGAACACGAGGTCGAACGGCTTGTCCTTGCCGTAGTGAGCGCCGACCGCGTCCTGGATGTCCTTGAGGATCGACGGCGTCAGCACGACGTTGCCGGGCTTGTAGACGCCGTGCACGTTGCCGAAGGTCGCGGCGACCATGTAGCGGCCGCGCTCACCGAGACCGAGCTTCGCAGCGGTCGCGAGGCCGTCCTCCGCGGTCGAGTACAGCTTGGCGTCGTGCTTGGCCTCGATGCCGTCCTCCTCGCCACCGACGACGCCGATCTCGAGCTCCATGATGATGTTCGCGCGGTGGCACTTGTCGAGGAGCTCCTCGGCGACGTCGAGGTTCTCCTCGAGCGGGATCGCCGACCCGTCCCACATGTGCGACTGGAACAGCGGCAGGCGCCCGGCCGCGACACGCTCGAGCGAGACGTCGATGAGCGGGCGCATGAAGCCGTCGAGCTTGTTCTGCGGGCAGTGGTCGGTGTGCAGCGCGATCTGGACGTCGTACTTCGACGCGACGGAGTGCGCGAACTCGGCCAGCGCGACCGCGCCGAGGACCATGTCCTTCTGCAGCTGGCCGGACGCGAACTCGGCGCCGCCCCACGAGAACTGCACGATGCCGTCGCTCTCGGCCTCGGCGAAGCCCCGGATCGCGGCGACGATGGTCTGGGACGACGTGCAGTTGATCGCCGGGTAGGCGAAGGCGCCGGCCTTGGCGCGGTCGAGCATCTCGGCGTAGACCTCGGGGGTGGCGATGGGCATGTGGATGCGCTCCTCGAACAGGGAACCGGGTCCGTCGGGCCGCATTGCCCGCGGGGCTGGTCCCATCCTGTCACTACCCAGGTAAGCGCTTCCAGGCGTGCGGCGATCTCGCAGGTAAGTTCCCCCACACCCGACGCCGACCCGCCACTCGTCCCGGTGGCGGTGCCGCGACGCAGGGTCAGGAGGCTCGCGACCGGATCGCGGCGGCAGCCGGAGCAGCGACGGGGGCCGACGCGTTCCCGTGGTACGACGTCGCCGGTCAGGCCTCGGCAGGGACGGCGCCGTCCGCACGCGGACGGCCGGCACGCAGCTGCCGCACCTGTGGCTCGAGCAGACCGAGCACGCCGAGCGACGTCAGCACGGCACAGATCCACAGCGCGTCGTCGAGCCCCACCCAGGCGACCACCGCACCGGTGACCGCCAGGCCGAGCGGCACGAACGCGGTCGAGCCCAGCCAGTCGTACGCCGACACGCGGGACAGCGACTCGCGCGGGATGTGCTGCTGGAGCGCCGTCTGCCAGAGCACCTCGAACACGTCGACGGACACGCCCGACGCGAACGCCAGCACCACCACGACGCCGAGCGGCATCGGCACCGCGAGCGCGACCACCGGGAGCGCGAAGACCGGCGACACACCCATCGCCAGGAGCAGCGGACGCGCCGGCCGCAGCCGGAGCGCCAGCACGACGCCGGCGACGGTGCCCAGCGAGAACGACGCGAGGACCAGCGCCCACGACGACGCGCCGCCCCACGACTCCAGTGCGCGGACCGGTCCCAGCACGCCCACGGCCGCCGAGAACCCGACGTTCATCAGGGAGAACAGGACCACCACCACCACGACCCAGCGGCGCGAGGAGAACTCCCGCCAGCCGTGGACCAGGTCGGTCAGCATCGACGCCGGCGCGGCCGACCGCGCGACCGTGCGCGTGCGGATGGCGGCGATCAGCCCGGCCGACACGGCGAACGTGAGCGCATCGACGACCAGGGCCCACCCGGGTCCGACCCGCGCGACGAGGATCCCGCCGATCGCCGTGCCGAGGATCGCCGCGAGGTTGCTGGCGAGCCGGAGGAGCGCGTTGGCCGACTGCAGCTCGTCGTCGGTCGCGACGTCCGGCACGAGCCCGGTGAGGGCCGGATAGAACAGGGCTACGGCCGTGCCGTTCAGAGCGGCGAGCGCGACGAGCCAGGGCACTGTCGCGTGCCCGGTCAGGAAGAGCGCCCCCGCGGCGAGCTGTCCCGCGGCGGCGAGCAGCTCGGCCACGACCATGAGCCGCGACCGGTCCACGCGGTCGGCGATCACACCGCCGACCAGCATGAAGAGCAGGCGGGGCAGCGCGGCCGCGAACAGGACGAGGCCGAGCGAGCCCGCATCGCCACCGGGCAGGGCGAGCACACCGAACGCGAGAGCGATCGGCGCGATCCCGGAGCCCAGGCTGGAGGTGAGGCGAGCCGCGGTCAGCAGGCCGAGGTTGCGCTGGCGCAGCAGTCGGAGATCCTCGCGCCAATGCCGCTCCAACGGTGGGGGCAGCTGCTCGGCGGACACCCGTGCACCCTGCCACGGCGGACGGGTCGAGCCGACGCCGTATCTCGCGGGGCGAACGCGGCCGTGTGAACGATGAGCCGAGCCCAATGAGCGACCGCTGGGCGCAGGCGTGCTGCCGCACCCACGCGTGCATCGCGATCACCGCACGCGCGCCCGCAGCCGATGCGCGAGTCAGGCCGGCGGCTGGCCGAACGCGTGCTGCCGCACCCACGCGTGCATGGCGATCGCGGCGGCCGCCCCCACGTTGATCGAGCGCGTCGAGCCGTACTGCGCGATCGACACCGTGGCGCTGCACGCGTCCCGCGCGGGTCCGGACAGCCCGGTGCCCTCCTGCCCGAACAGCAGCACGCACGACGACGGGAGCGCGAACGTCTCCAGCGGCACCGAGCCCGGCAGGTTGTCGACGCCGACGAGCGGCAGCCCCGCCGTGCGCGCCCAGCTCACGAGCGAGTCGACGTCGTCGTGGTGCTCGACGTGCAGGTAGCGGTCGGTCACCATCGCGCCTCGCCGGTTCCACCGACGCCGGCCCACGATCCGCACGGACGCCGCGTTGAACGCGTTCGCCGTGCGCACCACCGAGCCGATGTTGAAGTCGTGGGCGAGGTTCTCGATCGCGACGTGGAACGGGTGCCGGACGGCGTCGAGGTCCGAGACGATCGCCTCGATCGTCCAGTAGCGGTACCGGTCGACGACGTTGCGCCGGTCGCCGTCGCGCAGCAGCTCGGGGTCCAGTCGCGGATCGACCGGCCACGGCAGCGGGCTCGGCCCGACGCCGACGTCGCTCGCGGAACCCCGCTCGGCGGTCGGGTCGGCCGGTGGGCCTGCTGGGTCGGACACAGCTCGCAGGGTAGAGCGCCGACTACCCTCGACCCGTGCTCGCCTCCCCTGACCTCACGTCGCTGGCCGCCGTCGCGGTCTACGCCGTGGTGTGGGGATTCCTGTTCGCCGAGTGCGGCCTGCTGCTCGGGTTCCTCCTCCCCGGCGACACGATCCTGTTCGGTGCGGGGCTTCTCGCAGCGGCGCCCGGCAGCGACGTCAACATCTACGTGCTCGTCGTCGGCGCGTTCGTCGCGGCGGTCGCGGGCAACGAGACCGGCTACGTCACCGGACGCCGGTTCGGCCGCAGCCGGATCGAGCGGCGTGAGACCGGCCGGGCTCGCGAGCAGCTCCACCGCGCCGAGGCGTTCTACGCGCGTTGGGGCTGGCTCTCGGTCGTGGTGGCCCGGTGGATCCCCTGGGTGCGCACCTTCATCCCGGTCGTCGCCGGCGCGGCCGCGATGGACCGGCGCTCGTACTCGTCGGCGAACGTGGTGGGCGCGCTGCCGTGGGCCGTCGGCCTCCCGCTGCTCGGCTACTTCGCCTACCAGCTGCCGGTGCTGCGGTCGATCTCCTACGCGGTCGCGGCTGTCTTCATCGCCGGGTCGGTGGTCTGGGTGATCGTCATGGTGCGGCGCGACCATCGCGAGCGAGCTGCTCGAGCGACCGGTGCGACGACGTCGGACGGGTCGCACCCCGTCTCGTGACGTAGCCTCGGGCCGTGCCTCCCACCGCCCTCGCCGCCGTGTCCGCTCTCGGTCCGGAGTGGCTGCAGCCGCAGTACATCCTCGAGCGGTTCGGCACTGCCGCGTTCGTCGTCGTGCTCATCATCATCTTCGTCGAGTGCGGCCTGCTCATCTTCTTCCTGCCGGGCGACTCGCTCCTGTTCGTCACCGGGCTGTTCATCTCCACCGGCGCCATCGGGGTGCCGCTGTGGCTCGCGTGCATCCTGCTGTCGATCTCGGCCGTGCTCGGCAACCTCAGCGGCTACGGGATCGGCGCGAAGGCCGGTCCCTCGCTGTTCGACCGTCCGGACTCGCGGCTACTCAAGCCCGAGCACGTCGTGAAGACCCACGAGTTCTTCGAGCGGTACGGACCGCGCGCGATCGTCCTCGCGCGCTTCGTGCCCGTGGTGCGCACGTTCATCACCGCGATGGCCGGCGTCGGGCGGATGGACTTCCGCACGTACTCGACGTACTCCACGATCGGTGGCGTGCTCTGGGCGGCGGGGCTCACGATGCTCGGCTACTACCTCGGCCACATCGAGTTCGTGCAGAAGAACATCGAGCTCATCGCGGTGCTCATCGTCGTGCTCTCGATCCTGCCCGCCGGCGTCGAGTGGCTGCGCGCGCGTCGGGAGAAGACCGCGGACCAGGCCTGATCTCAGGCGCGGCGCGGCATCGACGGGAGCACCTCGAGCGGGCGCATCTGGCGCTCCCGCACGATCTCCTGCACGTCGGCCTGCGCCGGGATGGTCACCCGGTTCGGGTACGCCTCCCACGGCACGGCCTTCACGAGCGCCCGCAACGCCGTGGCCCGCGCGAGGACGTCGAGCGGCTCGAGGCCGGTCGCGCCCCGTGAGACGAGCCGCTCCTCGACCGTCGTCACGGACTGGGTCGGTGCCGACAGCAGGGCGCGGCGTACGCCGGGGTCCATCACGGCCCGCACGAGCCAGGCGTCGACGCCGCGCACCACGTACTTCTCGTCGAATCGCGCGTCGCCGAGGAGCACCTCGCGCATGCCGTCGCCCACCTGCGGGATCGACGTCTGGCGGACCGCGATCTCAAGGCGGGGCAGGACCGCCGGCGCCACGAGCTCGATCACGGCGACGCGCCCGTGGTCCTCGTACGCCAGCACGCCGACGCCGTCGATGTCGCCGACGAGCACGCCGGCACTGCTCAGCGTCCACCCCATCGCGCGGGCGTAGCGACGCAGCCGTCCGCGCCTGCCGTGCAGGGCCACCCACGACGTCGACGGCCGCCGGGCCCGCGACGGCGGGAACGCTCCGGAGCCGGGCACGGCGGTCGGCACGCTCAACGCGGCCACGCGCACCACCCCCCAGACGAGCACCCCCCGGCGCCCTGCACTCCGGAGTGTTGTGGTCACGCGAGCCGCGCGGCATGCGCCGATCGGGTGACGGCGCGGGACGGAGCGTGCGCGTCTCACCCGTTTGCGCGAACGCCGCCGCGCTCGGGTCAGCCGAGCCCGAGGTCACCGAGGGAGTACGCCGCGAGGTAGGGCAGCCCGGCCTCGGCGATCTTCGGCTCGGCGCCCCGCTCGACGATGACGGCGACGGCCACGACGTCGGCCCCGGCCTCGCGCAACGCGTCGACGGCGGTGAGCACGGATCCGCCGGTCGTCGACGTGTCCTCGACGGCGAGGACGCGACGTCCGGCGACGTCCGGGCCCTCGATCCGCCGCTGGAGCCCGTGCGCCTTCTCGCTCTTGCGGACGACGAACGCGTCGAGATGACGCCCGCGGGCGGCCGCGGCGTGGAGCATCGCAGTGGCGACCGGGTCGGCCCCGAGAGTCAGGCCGCCGACCGCGTCGTACTCGATCCCGGCGGTGAGGTCGAGCATCACCCGGCCGATCACGGGGGCGGCGGTCCCGTCGAGCGTGACGCGGCGCAGGTCGACGTAGTAGTCGGCCTCCTTGCCGCTCGAGAGCACCACCCGGCCGTGCACGACGGCCTTGTCGAGGATCTGCTGGCGGAGGGAGTCGCGGTCGTCGGCGGGTGTCGTCACGAGGGCCAAGACTAGTCACGACGCCCGGTACGGCAGGCTGGCCGGGTGAGCATCGCCACCGTCGTCCTCTGCCCGCCGCTGCCGGGCGCCACCCTCGGCTACGACCCGGCCGACCTCGCGGACGCGATGCTCGACGACGGGCGGGCGCGCGCGTTGCGGGTGCTCTCGCCGTACGTCCCGGACGCCGAGGCGGACGACGACGCGCGCACCGCGCGGGCGCACTGGGTCGCGCACCTCGCGATCGGGCTGGCCAGCAGCGGGGCCGTGGCACCGGTGCTGCTCGTGCTCGGCGGCACGAGCGGGGAGATGAGCGCCGCGCTCGGCTTCAGCCAGAAGGCGGCGCGGCGGGCGGTGGGCGGCTACGTGCTCGTCGACGCCGACGTCCCTCCCGCGGAGACGCGCGGTGGCGACTGGCCCGACGCCCCGGTCCACTACCTCGCGTCGCCCGGCGCGGACCCGCTCAACGTGAACCAGGCGCGGTTGCGAGGCTGGGACGTGCACGCGGTCGAGGACCTCGCGCCGGCGTCGATCGTGGCCGCGCTCGTGCCGCTCGCTCTCGACTGAGCCGCATCGCCTCGTCGTCGCGTCATTGCCGTACGGCGGTGCCGCTCGTACGGTCGGTGCCATGCCGAGCGACGTGCCTGCCCGCGTGATCCTCAAGTCCTCGGACCTCGACACGACGATCGAGTGGTACCGCCGCGTCGGGTTCACGCTGCGCGACCGCGTGACCGAGCCGGGTCGCGACTGGTGCGAGCTCGCGCGCGACGACCTCGCGCTTCAGTTCCTGGCCGGGACGACGCCGTGGCCGGATGGTCCGTCGTTTACCGGGACGGTGTACGTGCGGCCGGTCGACCTCGACAAGGCGGCCGCTGACCTCCAGGTGCCGGGAGGAGTCGAGGAAAGGCCTTGGGGCGCACGGGAGTTCGTCCTACGCGACCCCGACGGCTACTACGTCACGTTCACGTCGCGCTGAGCCGAGCACGACGGTCAGGGTTCGATCGCCTTCCGGCTCCCGGCTCGCGCGCCGGTCGCGCGGCGCACCAGCGGGCGGGGTGCGTAGCGGGCGAGGAACGCCAGCGTCTTGTACTGCCTGCCCGGCACGGAGACCGCCCTGCCGCGGGCGAAGTCGCGCAGCGCGTCCCGCACGAGGCGTTCGGCGTCGAGCCACATCCAGCCGGGCAGGTCGCTCACGTCCATGCCGGCGCGGTCGTGGAACTCGGTGTGCGTGAAGCCGGGGCACAGCGCCATGACGGTGACGCCGGTGCCGGACGACCTCCTGGTCGACCGACTCCGAGAACACGGTGGCCCAGGCCTTCGCGGCGCTGTACGTCCCGCCGCTGATGAAGCCCGCGACGCTCGACACGGTGATCACGCCGCCGGTGCCGCGCGCCAGCATGCCGGGCAGCGCCGCATGGGTGAGCCGCATGACGGCCGTGACGAGCACGTCGAGGAGCTGCTGCTCGGCGTCGACGCTCCCACCCGCGAACGGTTGGTTGACGCCGAACCCGGCGTTGTTGACGAGCACGTCCACCGGCCGGTCGCGGTCGGCGAGGCGCGCCTCGACACGGCGCAGCTGCTCGCGATCGGTGAGGTCCGCGGGGAGCACCTCGCACGCGACGCGATGGCGGGTCGAGAGCTCGTCGGCGTACGCCTGGAGCCGCGCCGCGTCGCGCGCGACGAGGACGAGGTCGTCACCGCGTGCCGCGAGCTGGCGGGCGAACTCGGCGCCGATGCCCGCCGTCGCGCCGGTGATGAGAGCGGTGGTCATGCCCCCATCCTCACCCGCGCGGTGCCGGTCGGCTCCACGAGAGGGCGCCTGCGGTGCGGAACGCGCTCGTCAGCGCCCGCCGGACACCGCGAGCACGGTGCCGGTCGTGTACGAGGCGGCGTCGGACAGCAGCCAGACGATCGCCTCGGCGACCTCCTCGACCGTGCCGGAGCGCTGCATCGGAACGGTGGGCCGCAGGCGGTCCGGACGGCCCGGCTCGCCGGCTGCTGCGTGCAGGTCGGTGTCGACCAGCCCGACGGCGACCGCGTTGACCCGCACTCCTTCGGTGGCCACCTCGCGGGCGAGCCCGACGGTGAGCGTGTCGACCGCGCCCTTGCTGGCGGCGTAGTGCACCCACTCGCCCGGGCTGCCGAGGACCGCAGCGCGCGAGGAGACGTTGACGATCGCGCCGCCCGGACCGCCGTGCGTCGTCGCCATGAGCCGGACGGCGGCGCCGGCGCAGAGGAACGTGCCGACGACGTTGACCGCCATGACGTCCGCGAGCGTGTCGGCCGTCACCTCGTCCACGCGCGCGAAACCGCCCGTGATGCCGGCGTTGTTCACCAGCCCGGTGACCGGTCCGCGCCAGCGCGACGCCGTCGCGAACAGCGCCTCGACGTCGGCGGCGGCCCGCACGTCGGCGCGCACGGCGAGGGCGTGGCCGCCCGAGGCCTCGATCGCGCCGACGACCGCGTGCGCCGACGCGTCGTCGCGCACGTAGTCGACGACGACGTCCCACCCGGCCCGCGCCGCCGCGACGCACACCGCCGCACCGATCCCGCGCGAGCCACCCGTGACCACCAGAGTCGACATGCGCCGAGCCTCCCACGCGCGGTTGGTCCGCGAGTAACACGCGAAGACCCCGAATTGACGGGCCCGAAACCGGGGTTTCAGGCAGTAACTCGCGAACCAGGGAGGCCGTAGGGTCGCTGGCGTGACTCGTCGTACGCCGCCGCTGGTGCCGCGCATGCGGGAGCACGCGAGCACGGTGTTCGGCGAGATGAGCGCGCTGGCGACGTCGACCGGGTCGATCAACCTCGGGCAGGGGTTCCCCGACACGGACGGGCCGCAGCTGGTCAAGGACGCGGCGATCCGGGCGATCCGTGACGGCCGCGGCAACCAGTACCCGCCGGCGCACGGCGTCCCCGAGCTGCGTCGCGCGATCGCCGAGCACCAGAACCGGTTCTACGGCATCGAGCTCGACCCGGTGTCCGACGTCGTGGTGGCCACCGGCGCCTCGGAGGCGATCGCGGCGTCGCTGCTCGCCCTGGTCGAGACCGGCGACGAGGTCGTGCATGTTCGCGCCGTGGTTCGACCTCTACGGCGCCGCGGTCTCGCTCGCGGGTGCGACCCGCGTCGAGGTGCCGCTCACGCCGGGGACGTTCCGGCCCGACGCCGAGCTGCTCCGCGCCGCGATCTCCCCGCGCACCCGGCTGCTGCTCCTCAACTCGCCGCACAACCCGAGCGGCAGCGTGTTCACCCGCTCCGAGCTCGAGGCGATCGCCGCGGTGGTGGCCGAGCACGACCTCTGGGTGATCAGCGACGAGGCGTACGAGCACCTCGTGTACTCGGGCGCCGAGCACATCCCGTTCGCGACCCTGCCGGGGATGGCCGAGCGCACGGTCACGATCGGGAGCGCCGGCAAGTCGCTGTCGATGACCGGGTGGAAGGTCGGCTGGGCCACCGGTCCGACCGACCTCGTCGCGGCCGTGCGGGTGACCCGCCAGCACCTGTCGTACGTGTCGAGCGGGCCGTTCCAGTGGGCCGTCATCGAGGGTCTCGCCCTGCCGGACTCCTACTGGACGTCGTTCCGCGACGGCCTCGAGCACCAGCGCGACCTGCTGTGCGCCGGCCTCGCCGAGCTCGGCTTCCCCGTCACGGTGCCGCAGGGCACCTACTTCGCGACGACGGACGTCCGACCGCTCGGCTACGCCGACGGCTGGGCGTTCTGCCGCGACCTGCCGCAGCGCGCGGGAGTCGTCGCCATCCCGCACGAGGTCTTCCACGACGACGCGGAGGCCGGGAAGCCCTTCGTGCGATGGGCGTTCTGCAAGCGCCCCGAGGTGCTCGACGAGGCACTGGTCCGCCTCCGCCGCGCCTTCGGCTGAGCCGTCGCGACGTCCTCCCCGGGGTAGCGGGTCACCGGGTCGATGTCACCGTGAGACCCGAGACGTCGGGTGCGACGTCGACGAGGACCGTGTCGCCGTCCACGATCTCGGCGCTCAGGATCGCCTTCGCGAGCCGGTCGCCGATCGCCGTCTGCACGAGCCGACGCAGCGGACGGGCACCGTACGCCGGGTCGAACCCGTTGAGCGCCAACCACTCTCGGGCGGCGGGGGTGACGTCGAGCGTGAGGCGACGGTCCGCGAGACGCGCCTGCAGCCGGTCGACCTGGAGCGCGACGATGGTGGAGAGCTCCTCGATGCCGAGCGGGTGGAACAGCACGGTGTCGTCGAGCCGGTTGAGGAACTCGGGCTTGAAGCTCGACCGCACGATGCTCATCACCGCCTCCTCCTTCTGCTCCGCCGTCAGCGTCTGGTCGGCCAGGAAGGTCGACCCGAGGTTGGAGGTGAGCACGAGGATCGCGTTGCGGAAGTCGACCGTGCGGCCCTGGCCGTCGGTGAGCCGGCCGTCGTCGAGCACCTGCAGCAGCACGTCGAACACCTCGGGGTGCGCCTTCTCGACCTCGTCGAGCAGGACGACCGTGTAGGGCCGTCGGCGTACCGCCTCGGTGAGCTGACCGCCCTCCTCGTAGCCGACGTAGCCGGGAGGGGCGCCCACGAGCCGGGCGACCGAGTGCTTCTCGCCGTACTCGCTCATGTCGATGCGGGTCATCGCCCGCTCGTCGTCGAAGAGGAACTCCGCGAGCGCCTTCGCGAGCTCGGTCTTGCCGACCCCGGTCGGGCCCGAGGAAGAGGAAGGACCCGGTGGGGCGGTCGGGGTCGGCGACGCCGGCGCGCGACCGGCGCACGGCGTCGGACACCGCCTGCACGGCCTCGCGCTGCCCGACCACGCGGCGACCGAGCTCCTCCTCCATCCGGAGCAGCTTCGCGGTCTCGCCCTCGAGCAGCCGGCCGGCGGGGATGCCGGTCCACGCGCCGACGACCTCGGCGACGTCGTCCGGGCCGACCTCGTCGCGCACCATCGCGGGCGCGGTCGCTCGACGCCGCGACCGCTGCCTCGAGCTGCTCCTCGAGGGCGGGGATCTCGGCGTAGAGCAGGCGCGACGCCTGCTCGAAGTCGCCGTCGCGCTGCGCGCGCTCGGCCAGCATGCGCAGCTCGTCGATCCGCATCTTGAGCTCGCCGACGCGGTCGAGGCCCTGCTTCTCGGCGTCCCACCGGGCCCGCATGCCGGCGAGGTCCTCGGACTTGTCGGCGAGGTCGGCGCGCAGCTTCGCGAGGCGCTCCTGCGACGCCGGATCCGTCTCGCGCGCGAGGGCGAGCTCCTCCATCCGCAGCCGGTCGACCTGGCGCTGCAGCGCGTCGATCTCCACCGGCGAGGAGTCGATCTCCATGCGCAGGCGCGACGCCGCCTCGTCGACGAGGTCGATCGCCTTGTCCGGCAGGAAGCGGCTGGTGATGTAGCGGTCGGACAGCGTGGCGGCCGCGACGAGCGCGGAGTCGGCGATCGCGACCTTGTGGTGCGCCTCGTACTTCTCCTTGATGCCGCGCAGGATGCCGATCGTGTCCTCGACGCTCGGCTCGCCGACGAACACCTGCTGGAAGCGGCGCTCGAGGGCCGGGTCCTTCTCGATCCGCTCGCGGTACTCGTCCAGCGTGGTCGCCCCGACCATCCGGAGCTCGCCGCGCGCGAGCATCGGCTTGAGCATGTTGCCCGCGTCCATCGCGGAGTCGCCGCTGGCGCCGGCACCGACGACGGTGTGCAGCTCGTCGATGAACGTCACGACCTGGCCGTTGCTGTCCTTGATCTCGTCGAGGACCGACTTGAGGCGCTCCTCGAACTGGCCGCGGTACTGCGCGCCGGCGAGCATCGCGGCGAGGTCGAGCGACACGAGTCGCTTGCCGCGCAACGAGTCCGGGACGTCGCCCGCCACGATGCGCTGCGCGAGGCCCTCGACCACCGCGGTCTTCCCCACCCCGGGCTCGCCGATGAGGACCGGGTTGTTCTTGGTACGCCGCGACAGCACCTGCACGACGCGCCGGATCTCGGCGTCGCGCCCGATCACCGGGTCGATCCGGCCCTCGCGCGCGAGGTCGGTGAGGTCCACGCCGTACTTCTCGAGGGCCTGGAAGGAGCCCTCGGGATCGGCGGTGGTGACGGGCCGGGTGCGCACCGCGGAGATCGCGTCGACGAGCGCCGGGGGCGTCGCGCCGGCCTTCTGCAGGACGTCGGCCACGCCCGGGCCACCCTGCTGCGCGAGACCGACGAGCAGGTGCTCGGTCGACACGTACTGGTCGCCGCGCTCCGCGGCGAGCTCCTGCGCGGACTGCACCACGCGGTAGGTCGAGGGGGAGAGCTGCGGCGACTGGACGCTGGCGCCCATGGCCGATGGCAGCCGCTCGAGCGCGGCGGTCACGGTCGCGGTGAGCGCGACGCGGTCGACGCCGACCCGGTCGAGCACGGCCGTGGCGATGCCGTCGCCGCTGGCGCCCTGCGCCAGCAGCGTGCCGAGCAGGTGCAGCGGCTCGACCTGCGCCTGGCCCGAGGTCGCGGCCCGGCGTACGGCGCCGGACAGCGCCTCCTGGCTCTTGGTCGTGAGCTGGAGATCCATCAGGCAACTCCGTGGGTCCGTGGGTGCGTGGTGCTCGGTGCTGGGGGTGCTGAGGTGGTGCGGGACCGGTGACGGCCGGGGCTGTGGATCCCGTGGGGAGCCGGAGCGCCGGTCAGCCCGCTGGGGGCAGCGTCATCGGGAACGGTCGGCGGGGCGGGGGCGCCAGATCACGAGGGACGTGCCGGGCGTGCCGGCGGGGTTCGGGGAACCGGCGGCGTGGGGGGCGGAGCGGGCGGTGAGGCCCGGGCGCAGGCGGGCCACCTCCGCGCGCAGGAAGCCCACCTCGCCGTGCAGGCGCTCGACCTCGGACTCGAGCGTGAGGATGCGCTGGATGCCGGCGAGGTTGACCCCCTCGGCGGACAGGCGCGACACCTCGCGGAGCCGGGCGATGTCGCGCAGCGAGTAGAGCCGGTTGCGCCCGCCGGTGCGGTCCGGCGACACGAGCCCGAGCCGGTCGTACTGCCGCAGGGTCTGCGGGTGCAGGTTCGCGATCTGCGCGGCGACCGAGATCGCGTAGACGGGGTCGGCGTCGTCCGGCCGGAAGCGGTCCTCGTTCATCGCGCACCTCCCGTCGCGCACGCGTCGATCCAGCATGTGGAGATACCCGCCCGAGCGGCTGCGGTGCGAACCGTGGTCGGCGTCATGTCGTGGCTCCGGCGGCCCTCGGGCGCGGGTCATGAGGTCCGCGCGCGGGTCGTGGTCGGTGGTGGCCTCGGCGTAGGCGGCCAGCGCCTCGCGTGCCTTCGACGAGAGCCGTTGCGGGCACAGCGACATCCACGGTCACCAGGAGGTCGCCCTTCGTGCCGTCCTTGCGGGTGACGCCCTTGCCGCGCACCCGCATGACCCGACCGGACGTCGTGCCCTCGGCCAGGCGCAGCTTCACCGTGCCACCGCCGGGGACCGGGACGTCGACGTCGGCGCCGAGGGCTGCCTCGTCGAACGTGACGGGCACGGTGATCGTGAGGTTGTCGCCGTCGCGCCCGAAGACCGGGTGCGGCGGTGACGGTCACGACGATGAGGAGGTCGCCCGGCTCACCGCCGAACTCCCCCGGCGCTCCCTTGCCGCGCAGCCTGATGCGCTGCCCGCTGCGCACCCCGGCAGGGATGCGCGCCTGGACCGTGCGGGTCGAGGGCGCGCGGCCGCTGCCCGTGCAGGTGGGGCACGGGTCGTCGACGACGAGCCCGCGCCCACGGCACGCGCGGCAGGGCTCCGGCAGCGCGAAACCGCCCGGCGTTGCGGTTGATCTGGCCGGCGCCCTCGCAGGTGGGACAGACGCGCGGGGTCGTGCCGTTGCGCGCGCCGGTGCCCGAGCAGGACGTGCACGGCGCGTCGCTCGTGAGCCGCAGCGGCAGGGTCACGCCGGCCAGCGCCTCGTCGAACGAGAGCGTCACCGTGCTCTCGATGTCGGCCCCGCGGCGCGCGCGACGCGCGCCGTCGTCGTGGCGCCGCCGCGGTTGAAGATGCCGCCGAACACGTCGCCGAGCGCCACCGCTGCCGTTGTTCACGCCGGCCGAGCAGGTCCGACAGGTCGAACGGCTGCCCCTGGCCGCCGCCACCGCCTCCGCCGCCGCCGGGGAAGCCGGTCGGCATGCGGAAGCCGCCGCCGCCGAACAGGGTGCGGGCCTCGTCGTACTCCTTGCGCTTGGTCTCGTCGGAGAGGACGTCGTAGGCCTCGGAGACCTCCTTGAAGCGGGCCTCGGCCTTCGCGTCGTTCTCGTTGGAGTCCGGGTGGTGCTTCTTGGCGAGCGCCCGGAAGGCCTTCTTGATCTCGGCCTGGGTCGCGGTCTTGGGGACGCCGAGGGCCTTGTAGTAGTCCTTCTCGATCCAGTCCTTCTGGCTCACGGCGTCCCTCCTCTCTCGTGCGTGTGGTCGTGTCGTGCGGTGGTGGGGTCGAGTCCGTCGGCCGGGCCGGCTACTCCGGGTCAGCGACGGCGACGATCGCCGGGCGGACGGTGCGGGAGCCGAAGCGGTAGCCGGGCTGGAAGACGGAGACGCAGGTGGGGCCGGTCACGTCGGCGGTGTGCGTGTGGCTGATCGCCTCGTGGATGGTGGGGTCGAACGGGTCGCCCTCGGCGCCGAAGCGCTCGAGGCCGAGACGCGCCACCGTGGCCTCGAGGGCCTCGGCGACGGACTTGAACGCGCCCTCGAGATCGCCGTGCTCGCGAGCCCGGCCGATGTCGTCGAGGACCGGGCAGCAGCTCGCCGAGGGTGCGACCCCACGGCCTGCTCGCGCTGCGCCTCGCGGTCGCGGTCGACCCGCTTGCGGTAGTTGGCGTACTCGGCGTGCACGCGCTGCAGGTCGGCGGTGAGCTCGGCGACCTTGTCGTCGACGACGGTGAGGTCGGCGTCGACGACGAGGCCCTCGACGATCTCGTCGAACGCGTCCGTCGGGTCCGGGAGCAGCGGGTGGCTGCTCCCGGACCTCGAAGGTCTCCGGGTCGACGCGTCGCTTGTCCTGGAAGGAGAAGTGCGGCGTCGTCGGGCTCGGTCACGCCTTGCCCTGCTCGCTCGTCGATGATCTCCGCATCGACGACGTCGTCGTCGTTCGACGTCGACTCCGATCCGGCGTCACCGGAGGCCGGCGGACCCGCCGCTCGGCGGATGCGCCGGCGTTGCGCGTACATCGCCGCGCCCAGCGCCTGGCTGGTCGTGGCGACGCTCTCGGCCGCGTCCTTGATGGCGTCGATGTCGTCGCCGTCGAGCGCCTTCTTCAGGTCCGCGAGCGGGCCCTCGACGTTGCTCTTCGCGTCCTCGGGGACCTTGTCGCCGTTGTCGGCGAGGAACTTCTCGGTCTGGTGCAGCAGCGACTCGGCGGAGTTGCGGATCTCCGCCTCCTCCTTGCGCTTGCGGTCCTCCTCGGCGTGCGCCTCGGCGTCCTTCATCATCCGCTCGATGTCGTCCTTGGGCAGGCCCGAGCCGCCGGTGATCGTCATCGACTGCTCCTTGCCCGTGCCGAGGTCCTTCGCGGCGACGTGCACGATGCCGTTGGCGTCGATGTCGAACGTGACCTCGATCTGCGGGACGCCGCGCGGCGCCGGCGGGAGGCCGGTGAGCTCGAACGTGCCGAGCTTCTTGTTGTACGCCGCCATCTCGCGCTCGCCCTGGAACACCTGGATCAGCACCGAGGGCTGGTTGTCGTCGGCGGTGGTGAAGATCTCCGAGCGCTTGGTGGGGATGGTGGTGTTGCGCTCGATGAGGCGGGTCATGATTCCGCCCTTGGTCTCGATGCCGAGCGAGAGCGGCGTGACGTCGAGGAGCAGGACGTCCTTGACCTCGCCCTTGAGGACGCCGGCCTGCAGCGAGGCGCCGATGGCCACGACCTCGTCGGGGTTCACGCCCTTGTTGGGCTCGCTGGCCGCCGGTGAGCGTCCTTGACCAGCTCGGTCACGGCCGGCATGCGGGTGGATCCGCCGACCATCACGACGTGGTCGATGTCGGCCACCGCGACGCCGGCGTCCTTGATGACAGCGGCGAACGGCGCCTTGCAGCGGTCGAGCAGGTCGCTCGTGAGCTTCTCGAACTGCGCCCGGGTGAGGGTCTCGTCGAGGTGGAGCGGGCCGTCGGCCGACGCCGTGATGTAGGGCAGGTTGATCGAGGTCTGCATCGAGCTCGAGAGCTCGATCTTCGCCTTCTCGGCCGCCTCGCGCAGGCGCTGCAGCGCCATCTTGTCCTTGGTCAGGTCGACGCCGTGCGCGTTCTTGAACGCGGTCGCGAGGTGGGTCACGAGGCGCTCGTCCCAGTCGTCGCCACCGAGGTGGTTGTCGCCGCTGGTGGCCTTGACCTCGACGATGCCGTCGCCGATCTCGAGCAGCGACACGTCGAACGTGCCTCCACCGAGGTCGAACACCAGGATCGTCTGCTCCTTCTCGCCCTTGTCGAGGCCGTAGGCGAGCGCGGCGGCGGTGGGCTCGTTGATGATGCGCAGCACGTTGAGGCCCGCGATCTCGCCGGCCTCCTTGGTGGCCTGGCGCTGGGCGTCGTTGAAGTACGCCGGCACCGTGATGACGGCGTCGGTGACGGTGTCGCCGAGGTAGGCCTCCGCGTCGCGCTTGAGCTTCTGCAGCACGCGCGCGCTGATCTCCTGCGCGGTGTAGGCCTTGCCGTCGATGTCGACGTTCCACGAGGTGCCCATGTGGCGCTTCACGGAACGGATCGTGCGGTCGACGTTCGTGACCGCCTGGCGCTTGGCCACCTCGCCGACGAGGACCTCGCCGTTCTTGGCGAAGGCGACGACCGACGGCGTCGTGCGGGCGCCCTCGGCGTTGGGGATGACGGTGGGCTCTCCACCCTCGAGGACGGACACCACGGAGTTGGTCGTGCCGAGGTCGATTCCGACTGCTCGTGCCATGGGACGTGCCTTTCGCGTCTGGGACTGGCCGACTCGGGCGGGGCACCCGAGGGGCGTGCTGGGTCGAGCCTGGAGGGGGTCAGCATCGCCTGTCAACCTGAGAGGCAGATGATCTGAGTCGCCTTGGCTCATGTTACCGGACATAACGTCATCGGGAGTCCGGTGCTTCCCCGCTCGGCCATCGTCGAGGTGTGACCTGGGTCACGTCGTGTCGCGGCGGGGCCGGGGCTCCGGACGCCTGGTGGTGACCCGGGCGGAGCGTGCGCGGCAGCCGGTCGCTAGCGTGAGCCAACCCGGCGCGCACGCCGTAAGTTACTGCGCCAGTAGGCGATCATCCGGCCAGCCCCTCGGCACCCCGGAGGCCCGCGTGTCCTCGCTGCTCGCCACTCGACGTCACCGAGCTGACCCCGTTCTCCGAGACGCACCTCACGGTGCGGCTCGTCGTCGGCGTCCTGCTCACCCTGCTGGCGCTGTCGCTGGCCGCGTGGCGCGGCGACCGCATCCTCGCGACGATCCGCTCGGGTCAGCCCGCCGTGGGCCGCACGGACGACAAGGGTGTGCGGGTCCAGACCGAGGTGGTCGAGGTCCTCGGCCAGCGCAAGCTGCTGAAGTGGGGGCCGTCGGGCGCCGCGCACTTCGTCACCTTCTGGGGCTTCATCATCCTCGGCCTCACGATCGTCGAGGCGTTCGGTGCGCTGTTCGACCCCGACTTCCACGTGCCGATCATCGGCACCTGGCCGATCGTCGGGTTCCTCGAGGACCTCTTCGGCCTGCTCGTGCTCGTCGGGCTCGTCGATCTTCTCGCGTGATCCGCATCCGGAAGAACCCGCACCGCATCGGTCGCGAGTCGCGCTTCTACGGCTCGCACACCGGCGGCGCCTGGCTGATCCTCGCGTCGATCGCCACGATCGTGATCACGCTGTTCGTCTACCGCGGCGCGCAGATCAACACCGGGACTTTCCCGTACGACAGCGGCGCGTTCGTCTCCGAGTGGGTCGCCACGCTGCTCGCGCCGCTCGGCCTCGTTGCCAACGAGTGGATCGAGACGGTCTTCATCCTGCTCTCGTTCGGCGCCGTGCTCGGGACGACGATCCTCGTGCTCTACAGCAAGCACATGCACATCTTCCTGGCGCCGTTCAACGTCCTGTTCTCCCGGCGCCCCAACGGCCTCGGCCCGCTGCTGCCGATGTACTCCGGCGCCGACGAAGATCGACTTCGAGGACCCCGACGACGACGCGATCTTCGGCCGCGGCGTCGATCGACGGACTTCACCTGGAAGGGCAACCTCGACCTGCTCACGTGCACCGAGTGCGGGCGCTGCCAGTCGCAGTGCCCGGCGTGGAACACCGAGAAGCCGCTCTCGCCGAAGCTGCTGATCATGGACCTGCGCGACAACCTGCTCGCGCAGGCGCCGTACCTCGTCGGCGAAGGACAACCCGGCCTACCTCGCCTCGCCCGGCACGGGCAAGGCGTCGGTGCCGGTGCGCCGTCGAGATCGCGGTCGTACTCCCAGGCGGTGCAGGACGCGCACGCGCGGCCGCTGGTCGGCTCGCGCGAGACCGACAACGCCGTCATCGACGAGGACGTGCTCTGGTCGTGCACGACGTGCGGCGCGTGCGTGAACCAGTGCCCCGTCGACATCGAGCACATCGACCACATCGTCGACATGCGGCGCAACCGGGTGATGATCGAGTCGGAGTTCCCCACCGAGCTCGCCGGGCTGTTCAAGAACGTCGAGAACAAGGGCAACCCGTGGGGCATGAACGCCTCGCTGCGCAACGCGTGGATCGAGGAGGTCGACTTCGACGTCCGCGTGTTCGGCGCCGAGGGCGAGGACACCATCCCCGACGACGTCGACTACCTGTTCTGGGTCGGCTGCGCGGGCGCCTTCGAGGACCGCGCGAAGCGCACCACGAAGGCGGTCGCGGAGCTGCTGAACCTCGCGGGCGTCCAGTTCATGGTGCTCGGCGAGGGCGAGACCTGCACGGGCGATCCCGGCGCGTCGCGCCGGCAACGAGTTCCTCTTCCAGATGCAGGCGATGCAGAACGTCGAGGTCCTCAACGAGATCAAGGCGAAGAAGATCGTCGTCACCTGCCCGCACTGCCTCAACACGCTCGGCCGGGAGTACCCGCAGCTCGGCGGGAACTACGAGGTCGTGCACCACAGCAGCTGCTCGCGTCGCTGGTGAAGGACGGCCGGCTCACGCCGGTGACGCCGGTCGAGAGCACGGTGACCTACCACGACCCGTGCTACCTCGGCCGGCACAACAAGGTCTACACGCCGCCGCGCGAGCTCATCGGGTCGCTGCCCGGGCTCACCCTCACCGAGATGGAGCGCACGGCGGAGCGGTCCTTCTGCTGCGGCGCCGGCGGCGCGCGGATGTGGATGGAGGAGAAGCTCGGCACGCGCATCAACCTCAACCGCACCGACGAGGCCATCGCCACGGGCGCGCACGAAGATCGCCGTCGCGTGCCCGTTCTGCTCGGTGATGCTCAACGACGGCGTCACGAACCGCTCTCAGGGTCACGACGCACCCGTGGCCGAGGTGGTCGACGTCGCCACCCTCCTCCTCACCAGCGTCCGCACCCCCTGACAGGTCCTCGAGTTACTGCCCGAAACCCCAATTTCAGCAGGCTGAAATAGGGGTTTCGGCGTGTTACTCGCGGACCTACAGCAGCGGGGTGAGGCGGCGCATGAGATACGGGGCGAGGGCGGTCGCGAAGGTGCCCGTGAGGTGGTTCGTGTCGCGGTAGACGAGGTACTTGCCGCGCGTCGCGGGGCAGCGGTCGGCGTCGCAGATGAGGTCGCTGAGGTCGACGCCGGTGGCGCCCGCGAACTCCTCCGCCAGGCCGACGTCGTACTTCTCCTCGTCGAGCGCCTCGACCGACACGTCGCACGCCCCGGGGTCCGACATGTGCTGGGACACGCACACGGCCATGTCCTTGCCGGGCCAGGGGGTGTCGCGCAGCACGGCGACCGGGACGCTCGCGGCAGACAGCCGCGCGAGCGTACGCCGCCAGCCCTCCTGCCACTCCGCGCCGGCAGCCGCCTCCGACGCTACCTCGCCGGTGGCCCGGTCGACGACGGAGTCGGTCCGCGTCCCCGCCGCGACCACGAGCGCCGGCTTCTCGGCACCGGTCAGCCGGCCGAGCACGGCCGTCCGCCACGCGTCGCACTCCTCGTACGCCCGCTTGAGCGTGCGCTGGAAGATCGTGACGTCGGGCGCCGGGGCAGCCGGACTTGGTGAGCGAGACCAGCTTCCAGCCCCGGGTGGTCGCCACCTTCTCGAGGGCCGGGAACCACTGCGCCGCATGGGAGTCCCCGAGCAGCACGACGGTGGTGGCCGACGCGAGGTCGCCGTACGCGCACGGGGGCGTCTCGGTCTGCGGCGCGGTCAGGTGGCAGCCGTCGGAGTAGGTGACGGGCAGGTCGTCGCGCGCGTCCGCCGGGTCCGGGCGTGATCGCGCCTTGCGGCCAGACCACCGAGGCGGGCGTGGTGACCGGGCCGGGGCGCTCCGCCGAGGCCGAGCCCGAGGGAGTCGGCGTCGCGACGCTCGGTGCCGGGGCGACCCCACGGCCGGTGGCCCCTTCGCCCGCGGCCGGCACCTCGGTCGTGGCCAGCGCCCCTCCGCCGGGAAGGAGCGCCAGCCCGACGCCGAAGGCCGCGGCGGTCACCGACAGCACGAGGCCGAGCCGCAGCGAGCGCGGGGAGTCCGCGACGAGCGACGGCCGGTGCCGGACCGGCTCCTCGACGAAGCGGTAGGCGAGGGCCGACGGCACGAGCGTCGCGAGCACGATCGCCACGCCCCACGCGACGGACAGCTCGCCCCACACCGCCGCGGCGAGGATCAGCGCCGGCCAGTGCCACAGGTACCAGGAGTAGGAGAGCCGGCCGATCGCGCGCATCGGCCACACCGACATCGCGCGCGGCACGGCGCCGAGCCGGTCCTCGGCCGTCGTCCCGGCCGCGATCACGGCAGCGGTGCCGAGCACCGGCCACAGCGCGGCCGTCCCGGGGTAGGGGACGTCGTGGTTGATGAGCACCACGGACCCGATCAGCGCGGCGACGCCGAGCCACCCGGCCAGCACCCGCCAGAGCGCGGGGACCTGCGCGACGACCGCACCGCCGATCGCCAGCAGTCCGCCGATCGCGAACTCCCATGCGCGCGTGGGCATCCCGAAGAACGCCCACGGCTCGACCGCGTCGGTGAGCCACAGCGACAGCGCGAACGAGGCGGCGCCCAGCACGGCGAGCACGGCCGCGAGGGTGCGGCGCGAGACCGGCCGGCCGTCGCGGCGACGGCGGACGGCGACGGCGTACGCGATGGCGAGCACCAGCAGCGGCCACACGAGGTAGAACTGCTCCTCGACGCCGAGCGACCACATGTGCAGCACCGGGCTGGGCGCGGAGTCGGTGGCGAGGTAGTCGGTCGACTGGGCGGCGAAGCGCATGTTCGCGACGTAGAACGCCGCACTCACGACGTCGATGCCGACGGTGCGGTGGTCGAGCGCCGGCAGCACGAACCAGGAGGCGGCGGCCGTCACGGCGAGCACGAGCGTGGCCGCGGGCAAGAGCCGCCGCGCGCGACGCGCCCAGAACCGCGCGAGGGACACGTGCCCGGTCCTCGTCACCTCGGCCACGAGCAGGCCCGTGATGAGGAACCCGGAGATCACGAAGAAGACGTCGACGCCGACGAACCCGCCGGGCAGGAAAGGGAGGCCGGCGTGGTAGCCGACCACCGCGATGATCGCGATCGCGCGCAGACCTTCGACGTCCGGCCGGAAGTGGGCCTTGCCGCCCGCGCTGCTGCCGACGGGTCGAACACCCGACGACGCGACGACCGGAGCTGCCTCGACCACTCCCCGAGGATACGGAACGGACCGGGTCGGCCCGCTTCACGCGTCCGATGGGTCCGGTCGGCACTCGCCCCGACGCCTCAGCCGCCACACCCGGCACACCGCCCTCGCCCGTCCACGACTCGAGCGCCGGCGTGGCCCTCCCCCTCCCCCTCGCCCTACTCCCCACGTGGTCGCTTCCCGAGCCCGGTGGCGACCACTTCGGGAGTAGGGACTCGGATGTAGCCACTCCCCCTCGTCCTACTCCCCAGGTGGTCGCTTCCTGTGCACGGTGGCGACCACGTCGGGAGTAGGGCGGGTCGTGCGACCGGACGCCCGTGAGTAACAGCCCAGATGCACGTGAACTGCGGCCAGTTTGCGTGCATCTGAACAGGACCGGCGTCCGAGCGGGCCGAGCGCGCACAGGACGGCGCGGGACTGACCCGCAGAGCGGCCCGTGCGGAGCGCCGCGCCGAGTGCGCTGGGCCCCGCCGTGCCGGGCCGTGACGGGTGGCGGCGCTCAGGAGGTGGCGTCGCCGGGCTCGCGGGCGAGCAGGAACGCGGTGGAGAACACCGCCGAGCCCCGCGGCCGCCGCCCGTGGTGGTGCTCGGCCAGGTAGGGCTCGACGAGCGCGGACATCGCCGCGGAGAGCTCGCGCGCCTGGTCGGGCGTGAGCACGAGCAGGTCCCGGTTGTACGCCGTCGTATGCCGCCAGGTCGGGTCGTCCGGCGCGGCGGCGTCGGCCTGCATCGCGCGGACGAGCCGCTCCTGGTCGACGGCGAGAGAGCTCTCGATCAGCACGCTCGCCGCGGCGATGGCTGCGGCGGATCCGCGCTTGTCGCGCAGGTCGATCCGCAGCACGTCGCCCGCGCGCATCCACGGCCGCTCCCGGCCGTCACCACCCGTCGCGACGCGGCGCACGATCCCGTACTTCTCAAGCGCCCGCAGGTGATAGCTCATCGCGCTCGGCGTGATCCCGGCGAGGGCCGCGCACTGCGTCGCGGTGAGGACCTCGCCGGCGTAGAGCGAGTCGATGACGACGAGCCGCGCGGGGTGCGAGAGCGCGCGCACGGCGGACGCGTCGCGCAGGACGACCTCGCCGCGCGGTGGGCTAGGACGTCGGGGCACGGCGGTGACGCTAGCGCGCGGGGTGCGAGAGCGCGCGCACGGCGCACGCGTCGCGCAGGACGACCTCGCCGCGCGGTGGGCTAGGACGTCGGGGCACGGCGGTGACGCGAGCCCGCGGGGTGCGAGAGCGCGCGCACGGCGCACGCGTCGCGCAGGAGGACCTCGCCGCGCGGTGGGCTAGGACGTCGGGGCACAGCGGCGACGCCAGCGCGCGGAGTACCACGCGCGCTCGCCCGGCGGAGGGAGTGCGCTGCTCGACCCGCAGACCACCGCGTGCACGTCTCACCGGCCTCCCCTCGAAGCGCGATCACCTGGCGAGAGAGGGGTTGACACTCGAATATCTGAAAGACTACTTTCGCAATATGTCTTTCAGAAATGGACGCGCGGACCTGGCGGTGGTGGCGATCGGGCGCGGCCTGTCGGTCCTCGGCGACGAGGTCGCCCTCATCGCGCTGCTCGTCTGGGCGAGCCTCTCCGGCCACGGCGCCGTCGCCGTCGCGGCGCTCGTCATGGCCGCGGCCCTCCCCCAGCTGGTCGCGGCACCGGTGGCCGGGCTGCTGGTCGACCGGACGCCGGCCCGGCGCCTCATCGCCACGGTCTCGCTGCTGCAGGCCGTGGGCTGCGTCGCGCTCGTCCCCGCGGTGGCGAGCGGGAGCGTCGCCGCCGTCGTAGGCCTGGTGGCGCTGCTCAACCTCGGCCAAGCAGTCGCCGGCCCGGCGTGGCAGGCGCTTGTCCCCTCGCTCGTCGCGGCGGACCGCCTCACCCGCGCCCTCGCCACCGTCCAGACGGCGACCGCCACGGCAGCTCTCGTCGGCCCGGCGGTGGGCGGGCTGCTCGTCGGGCTCGCCGGCACGTCGGTCGCGCTCGCGGTCGACGCCGTGTCCTTCGCGCTCCTCGCGGTCGCCGCCCTCGCCGTGCGGCGGGACCGCCGCCCCGACCCGGCCGCCGGCCGTGCTCGAGGCGAGGCGATGGCCGGCGTACGCCTCATCGCGGGCGACGCCGTGCTGCGAGGCGTGATCGTGGTGGTGGGCTCGATGGTGCTCGCGGCGGGAGCCATCAACGTGGCCGAGGTCTTCCTCATCACGCAGACCCTCGGCGCGAGCGCGACCGCGTACGGCTTCGTCGGCGCGCTGTTCGCCGTCGGACTCCTGCTCGGCGCGAACCTGGCGCGACGGGACCGCACCGACGTCTGCCTCGCCCGGATGCTGGTCGTCGCGACCGTCGCGATGGCGGTGGCGACCGTGGTGCTCGGCCTCGCGCCGACCGTTGCCGTGGCGGCGCTCGCGTCGTTCGGCATCGGCGTCGGGAACGGCGTGCTCAACGTCGCGACCCAGACCCTCGTGGTCCGGCGTACGCCGAGACCCGTTCTCGGACGGGTGTTCGCGGCCCTGCAGGCCGTGGTCGGCGCGGCGATGCTCGTCGCGACCGCGCTCGGCGGGGTGCTGCTCACGCTGTTCGACACGCGGGCCGTCGTCGTGGGCTGCGGCCTGTTCGCCGCGGCCGTCCTCGTCACGGTCGGCACCGCCGTCCTCCGCGCCGTCCGCCTCGCGTCGCTGATCGAGGCCGACACCACCGCCCCTGCCTTACTCCCGAACGGGTCGCTTCCGGCGTCCGGTGACGACCACGTCGGGGTAAGACGAGGACGGGAGGTCAGTGCGTGAGCGACGGCGGCGCATCACAGCGCCAGAACCCGGACACAGCGCTCGTCACGATCGGGAAGGGAGGTGAGCCGTCATGACGCAGCAGGCCCGCCACACCCCGCGCACGGCGCCACGCCCCGTCGGCCCCCCGCGCCCGCCCGTCTGAACCGCTCAGATCCTCGCCTTACTCCCGGACTGGTCGCTTCCCGCCTCCGGAGACGACCGTTCGGGAGTAAGGCGGGGACGACGGGGGGTCAGATTTCGGTGCGGTGGAAGTTGAGGTGGCTCTTGCTCGGCGTCGGGCCGCGCTGGCCCTGGTAGCGCGAGCCGTACTTCGCCGAGCCGTAGGGGTGCTCGGCCGGGCTGGAGAGCCGGAACAGGCACAGCTGGCCGATCTTCATCCCGGGCCACAGCTTGATCGGCAGCGTCGCGACGTTGGACAGCTCGAGCGTGACGTGGCCGCTGAACCCGGGGTCGATGAAGCCGGCAGTGGAGTGGGTCAGCAGCCCGAGCCGGCCGAGCGACGACTTGCCCTCGAGTCGCCCCGCGATGTCGTCGGGGAGCGTGACGACCTCGTACGTCGAGGCCAGCACGAACTCCCCCGGGTGCAGGATGAACGGCTCGCCGGGCTGCGGCTCCACCTGGCGGGTCAGGTCGAGCTGCTCCTCCGCCGGGTCGATGTGCGGGTAGCGGTGGTTCTCGAAGACCCGGAAGAACTTGTCGATGCGCACGTCGACGCTCGACGGCTGCACCATCGCCTCCTCGAACGGCTCGAGGACGACGCGTCCGGACGCCAGCTCGACGCGGATGTCGCGATCGGACAGCAGCACGACCCCTCCTGAGGCTCGGTGTGGCGTGAGGCTACCGGGCGCGCTCGCTCGGCGCCGGGCTGGGCGCCCGCCTCGGCGGCTACAGGGAGGGTCAGGGGCCCGGCGGCGAGGCCGGCCGCGGGGCGGCGCGTCGGGACAGGGCAGCGGTGTGGGCGGGCGGCGTCGCTTGCGCGGAGCGCGGGCGGTCAGGGCAGCGGGTGGCGCGGGCGGCGTCGGCTGCGCGGAGCGAGGGCGGTCAGGGCAGCGGGGTGGGGCGTGGGTCGGGCGGCGGGGTCGGCAGCGGCGGGAGCGTGGGTCCGGTCTCGAGCAGGATCGGCGGCACCGCCGGGGGGCACACCGGTGCGCCCGTCGGGGTGGGCGACCCCGTGGGGGAGACCGGTGCGGTGGCGGTCGGCGACGGCGTCACGGGCGGGAGCCCGCACGCCGCTACGGCCAGGTCGTACGCCGCCTGCGCCTCCGCCTGCCGAACGAAGAAGTCGCTGCGCGCGGTCGCCGCGAGCTCGTAGGCGGCCACGGCCGCGGTGTAGGCGTCGCGTTGCGCGGTGATGGAGTCCCAGGCTGCGGCGACCTGCGCGACCTGACGCGCGTACGCCGCGAATGCCTCCGCCTGCGGTGCGTAGGCGGGCAGCTCGCTCCAGTACGTCACGAGGTCGGCCTGCCACTGCACCTGCGCGGCCGCCAGCGCCGCGCGAGCCTGCGCGACCCGTTCGACGACCAGCGCCGCCTCCTCGACCGGGTCGAACGGCGGGCTCACCTGACCGGTGAACGCCCACCCGCAGCCCGGCCCGACCGGGTCCGTGATACGGCGCGGTACTGCAGTGATCGACGGCGCGACCGGCGGCCGTGCGGGCGCGACGGGAGACGCGACCGGGCTCGGCAGCTCCTCCGGCCACACCGGGTCGAGCGGTCGGACCGGGTAGGAGACGGAGGGCAGCGGCGACGGGGAGTAGGTGGGCGGCACCGGCGTCACGCCGACAGGCGGTCGCGGGGTGGCCGACGGTGCCACCGACACGGCGACCGGCACGGTGAGGCCGGTGAACGCGTCCGGGTTGCCCCAGGGGGAGCGCGCGGCATCCGCCGGCGTCGACCCGAGGTTCGCGCAGCGGCCGGAGAGAGCCACCAGCAGCCGGGCATCGACCTCGGCGGCCCGCTCCGCGAGACCGACCGGGCTGGACCCGGGCGCGGCCACGACGACGACCACGTCGCCGCGGCGCCAGAACAGGGCGGACGCACCGGGCTTCCCGTCAGCGGCCCGGATCCACGCGACCAGCGCTTGCGTCCCCGGAGCGGGGACGGCGTACTCGCCGCCGCCGCACGCCGCGAGCACGGGCGCCCAGGCGGCGAGCGCGACCGCGCCCTGCCCGGCGGAGTGCGCGGCCACGGTGACGACGTACTGCTTCGGGCCGACGGAGTAGACCCGCGACGCCGAGAGCGCGGGCTCGGCGTCGGCGGGACGGCCGCAGGCCTCGTCGAACGGGGTTCCGCTGGTCCAGGTCAGCGGGCTGGCCGGCACCCAGCCCGCGGCGATCCCGGGGGCGAGCGCCGCCACGATCGTCTGCTGGGCGGGCGAGGCGGTGACCGTGGCGCGGACCAGCGAGGTGGTCGGCGACGGGGTCGGGGTGGGTGTCGCCGCCGCCGTGGCGGCTCGGGGCAGCAGGTCGACCCCGAAGCGCAGCACACCCAGGACGGCGAGCAGGGCGAAGCCGGCGGCGGAGATGACCACGAACGTCCCCGCGGTCGTCGAGGCGACCCGGCGGCGGGGGAGCTGCGCGGGACGCGTGCCGTCGCCGGCGCCCGACGGCGGTGCCGCGTGCCGACCCACCACCGCCACCTCCTCGACACCGCACGGACGTACCGAGCATCGACACTCACGTGACAGACACTGAGTGTCGATGCTCACGAGATCGACGGACGACTCCGCGTCGGCCGCACTCCATCATGGGGTGAGTCCCCCCGAGGAAGGGCAGCCACACCGGTGAACGCCAGGCGCTCTCGCGGCACCGACGACACAGGTCTCGACGACCTGTTCGTGGGTGGCCTGCCGAGCGCGGTAGCGGCCGTCCCCCGCGGGTCGTGGACCCGGCGGCTGGCCCGCTTCCCGAGGCTGCTGCTCTGGTCGGCCGTGGCGGGCGTGGTGGTGGCGTGCCTCGCCGCGCCGTTCGTGCTGCCTCCGGCGTACGCCGCCCGGCAGGCGGTCTACGCGTGGGAGGACCTGCCCTCGGACCTGCCGCTGTCGGCTCCGCTGCCCGAGCGCAGCGTCCTGGTCGACAAGGACGGCAAGGTCTACGCGACGTTCTACGGCCAGAACCGGGTGCCGGTGCGCCTGGCCCAGGTGAGCCCGACCGTGATCGACGCGCTCCTCGCCACCGAGGACGACCGCTTCTACGAGCACGGCGCGGTGGACCCCGCGGCCCTCGCCCGCGCGATCCTGCGGAACTCGTCCACGGGCACGGTGCAGGGCGGCTCGGGCATCACCCAGCAGTACGTGAAGAACCTGCTTCTCACCGAGGCGACGTCGGCGGAGGAGGCGGCCACGGTCACCGAGCAGACCCTGGCGCGCAAGATCCGCGAGCTGCACTACGCCGTCGCGCTCGAGAAGCGGTTGAGCAAGGACCAGATCCTCGAGCGGTACCTCAACACCGTGAACTTCGGCGACGGCGCCTACGGCATCGGCGCGGCCGCGATCCACTACTTCAACGTGCCCGCCGCCCGGCTCTCCGTCGCCCAGGCCGCGACCCTCATCGGCATCCTCAAGTCGCCCACCCGCTACAACCCGGTCGACAACCCGGGCCCGGCGAAGGAGCGGCGCGACGTCGTCCTCGCGCGCATGCGCGCGACCGAGCGCATCGACAAGGCGGCTTACGACGCGGCGCGGGCGCAGGCGCTGAACCTGAGGCTGCACGACCCGGAGCAGGGCTGCGGCGCATCGGCGTACCCGTTCTACTGCCAGTGGGTCACCGAGATTATCGCCACCGACCAGGCGTTCGGCGCGACGCCGGAGGCCCGCAGCGACCTGCTCTACCGCGGCGGCCTCACGATCCGCACGCCGCTCGACCCCGCGGCGATGGCGGTGGCGCAGAAGGCCGCGACCACGGCTCTCGGCACCACGAACCGGGTGGCCGCTGGCATCGCGATCGTGCGTCCCGGCACCGGTGCGGTGGTGGCCATCGCGTCGAACAAGACGTGGGGCCGCGACACGGCGAAGGGGCAGACGCAGCTCGTCCTGCCGGTGCGGCCGGCGTACCAGCCGGGGTCGAACTTCAAGCCGATCACGCTCGCCGCCGCGCTCGAGCAGGGGTTCGCGCTCACGACCCGGTTCGACACACCCGACGGCTACAAGCCCGCGGAGATGAACTACCCCAAGGGCGGGTTCCACAACGACAACAACCGGAACAACGGGCTGCTCAACGCCTATCAGGCGACCGCACGCTCGGTGAACACGTGGTACGTGCAGCTCGAGGAGCAGACCGGCGTGCTCGCCGTCGCCGACATGGCGGCGCGGCTCGGCATCACGCAGCCTCCCGCGCATCCGGTCCGCGCGCGATCACCTCGCGCGACGCGTCGCTGACCCTCGGCGCCTACGAGGTGTCGCCGCTGGAGATGGCGTCGGTCTACGCGACGTTCGCGAGCGGCGGCATCGCCTGCACGCCGGTCGGGATCACGTCGGTGACCGACCGCACCGGCAAGCGGCGCCCGGTCCCGCCCGCGGCGTGCCGTCGGGCGATCTCGCCGTACGTCGCGGCGGCGGTGACCGACGTGATGCGCGGGGTCCTCACGCCGAGCGGCACGGGCGCGGGTCTGAGCCTCGGGGAGCGGCCGGCGGCGGCGAAGACCGGCACCACGAACAGCTCGGCCGCCACGTGGTTCTCCGGCTTCACGCCGCAGTACGCCGTGGCCGTGTGGATCGGTGACCCGCGCGGCGGGCAGAAGTACCCGCTGCGCAACGTGCGCGCCTACGGGCGGACGTTCGGCGTCGTCTACGGCCGCTCGATCGCCGGCCCGATCTGGCGCGAGACGATGACCGGCCTGCACCGGCGCCTGCCCGTGCAGGGGTTCGCCGCACCGGCGACGACTGCCCTGACCGGCCTCACCCCGCCGGTGCCCGGACGTCCGCGGCCTCACGCGCGACGCCGCCGTCTCCGCGCTGCTGCGCGCCGGCTACCGCGTGGCGATCGACCCGTTCACCGCGCCCGGAGGACCCGCTCTCCTCGCCCGATCTCGTCGCCGACCAGGATCCGCTCTCCGGACAGGCGGTTGCCTACTCGACCGTCATCACCCTGACGATGACTGCGGGCAGTGCCACCGACGTCGTCATCCCCGAGCCATGGTCGCTGCCCGCCGTCGGCTGACCGCTCGCGCGGACGGGTGACGACGGTTCAGCGGACCCCGCGCTGCGCCGAGGAACCAGGTAGGACGACGAAGGACGGAGACCTGACGTGCAGGTTCGACTGCGCCGCGGCGTGACCCTCGCCGCGGTCGGCTCGCTCGCGCTGGCCCTGGCCGGTGTCGCGACGACGACGGCGCCTGCCGCCGACGCGGCGACGTGCCGCGTCGCGTCGTCCCTGCTCTCGCGTGCGCCGATCGGGACGTACGCCATCCCGGGCGGCGCCTCCGCGCGGATCTGGGACACGGGCAACCTGGCCAGCGACCTGTCCGAGGTGCGGATCGTCGCCGTGACGATCCCCACGGGCACGCTCACCCCGTCGGTCGCCACCGCACCCACGATCTCGCTCGCCGCGACCCCGTCGACGATGGTGGCCCGCGACCTGCGCGCGGTGGTGGTCATCAACGGCGGCCACTTCAACGCGGCGGTCCCCGGCATCCCGCTGAAGTCGCAGATCTTCAACTCCACGATCCGCAAGGCGATCCGGAGCACGAGCCAGAACGTGGTCGTGTACTCGGGGACCAAGGCCGTGTCGCTGGCCTCGAACTACCTCACCGGCACGGTGCGCACCACGCGCGGCACCTGGCCGCTGGCCGCGGTGAACTGGGAGACCCTGCCGTCCGCCGGGGTCAGCGTGCACACGTACGCCTGGGGCTCGCGGGCGCACCCCGTCGGGTCGCGGACCGTCGTCGTGAGCGGCGGCAAGGTCATCAAGGTCTTCGTCGGCTCGGCGGGCGCGCGCCGCCCCACCACGTCGCAGACCTTCCTCACCGCCCCGGCCGGCACGTACGCCACCGCGCTCGCACGGCTGCGTGTCGGCGACGCCGTCACCGTGGTGTCCGGCACCGGCGGCACGTGGTTCAACGACGGCAAGTGGCCGCACACGCCGATCGGCAAGCCCACGGGCATGGTCGGCGCGGGCGGGACGCTCGTGCTCAACGGGGCGAACATGGCCTCCTGCATCGCACGCGACGAGCAGCTCAGGCCGCGCTCCGCGATCGCCTGGAAGGCCAACGGCGACATCATGGTCGTCACCGCATCGGGTCGCGCCCTGGTGAACGGCACGCGCTTCGGCGGCGCGACGGTCCACCAGTTCGCCGACTACCTGCGCCGGCTGGGCGCCGTGAAGGCGGTCAACCTCGACGGCGGTACGTCCACGACGCTGCTCGTCCGGCTGCGCGTCGGCGGTCCGCTCATCCGGCTCGACCGCGGTGCCGGCGAGTACCAGCGCGCCGTCGTCGACGCGATCTCCTTCCGCGCCCTCTGACCTTCGCCCGCACCGCCCGGGTGCTCCGCGGCGATGGGGCATAATGTCGCCGGACGACGACCCTGGCCCGCCCTCAGCCAGCCGGGATCGCTGCTCGCGGGTGTAGTTCAATGGCAGAACATCAGCTTCCCAAGCTGACAGTGCGGGTTCGATTCCCGTCACCCGCTCCGACACGAGGCCGGACCCCTAGGGGTCCGGCCTCGTCGCACGCGGGTGACGGGAATCGGGAGGAGCGATCGCGGGCTCGTCCCCCATCCAGCGCGAAGCGCTGCGCCGGACGAGACCGCCGCACTACGACGGATCCCGTCACCCGCTCCACACGAAGGCCGGACCTGAGGGTCCGGCCTTCGTCGCACGCGGGTGACGGGAATCGGGAGGAGCGATCGCGGCGCTGTCCCATCCAGCGCGCAGCGCCGCGCGACATGACGACCGCCGCACTACGACGGATCCCGTCACCCGCTCCACACGAGGCCGGACCCCTGGGGTCCGGCCTCGTCGCACGCGGGTAACGGGAGGAGCGACCCCGGCGACAGGTCCCCCCGGCGCGCAGCGCCGCATCACACGACGCCGTCGCGCTGTGCCACAGGAACTGCGCCCGGTCGGGCGAGGCATCAGGACAGGGCGAAGAAGCGGATGCAGATCGTGGGGCCGTCCTGCCGTGCCAGCCCGACGAACACCGTGCGGGCCAACCAGGCGTGCTGAGGCGCGCCGGTCCGGAACCTCGGCGCGGTCCGGTAGTAGTACTCGCGCTCGTCGACGTCGTCGCCGGCGTCGATCCGTGCGGTCGTCGCCGGGTCGGCATGCCAGAAGCCGCGGTTGGCGACGTCGACGACTGTGCCGTCGTCGTGCTGGATCAGGTAGCGCGCGTCGAGCTCGACGACGCCGTCGCGGTCGACGTACCAGTCGCCGCCCCCGGGCAGCACGCGTCCGCTGAACCGTGGGCCGCTCACCGTTCCACCGGTGATGGCGACGAAGTTGATCTGCTCGGACGGTCCGCCGCCCACGATCAGCGGTGGCTCGACCTCGACACGCACCTCGAAGGCGAGCTCGAGTACCGGGTCCGGGAGTTCACTCATGATCGCATTCCCATATTCAGGTGAGGGGGCGACCGGAAGCCCGGCCGCGACGCAGGGGATGTCAGCCAGATCGACGGGATGCGCCGGACGACGTCCGCTTCGCAGGGCGGCCGCGGGAGAGTGGTTTGCGCGCCGGTGCAAGCGCCAGCGTGCCGGCGAGGTACGTCTCCAGCATCGTGGTGAACACGAGGTCACCGTCAGCCAGCTGCGCGTCGCGGAGCTCGGCAGCGCTGCGCTTCGGCGGACGCGCCGGCTCGTAGGTGTAGTACGTGCGCGCCATCTCCAGCTCGCTGCTCTGCGCCTTGGCAGGAAGCGCCAACGAGTCCGCCGTCATGGAGATGTGGCCGAGGGTCATCTCGCCGAGACCCCGGGCCATCGCGATGGACTCGTCGTCGGAGTAGCCGAGCTCGCGCATGTCGCGCAGCATCGAGCGGACAGACGTCGCCTCCGCCTCCCCACCTGTGAAGCGGAAGTAGACGAACCGCGCCAGGCCAGGGCGCCGGAGGTACGCTCGCCGCAGCGTCCAGCACATCCGGCGGAGCCGCTCGCCCGGATCGTCGCTCGGTGGGAACGACTCGTACTCGAGGATCGACTCGTCGAGCATCACGTCGGCCATCGCGAGCAGCAGCTCGTCCTTGTTCCGGAAGTGCCGGTACACCGCGCTGGGGTCCGCCTCCAGCTCGCGGCCGAGCCGGCTCATGGTGAGGTCGTTCATCGCGTCCGCGTCGACGACGCGGAAGGCTGCGTCGAGGATCAGTTCGCGCGACAGCATCGCCCGCCGACTGCGCTTCGCCTCCGGCATCACTGCCCCCGCATGTAGACCCGTTGCCCCTGCACGTACGTCTGCACGACCGTAGCGGACGCGATGTCGTCAGCCGGCCCGGCGAACGGGTCGCGGTCGAGGACTGCGAGGTCGGCGTAGGCGCCCTCGCGCAGATGCCCCGTGCGGTCGGCCTGCCCGTTGATGCGAGCGCTGCCGGCGGTGTACGCCGCCATTGCGACCTCGAGCGACAGGGCCTGCTCGCGACCGAGCGGCTCGGTCCCCGCGTCGGCGCCCGGCACCCTGCGGTTGACGGCGACATGGATCGCGGCCAGGGGATCGGCGCTGCTCACCGGCCAGTCGCTGCCGGCGGCGAGCGCGGCGCCCGCATGCACGAGCCCGGCGAACGGGTACTGCCACGAGGCGCGCCGCTCGCCGAGGAACGGGATGGTCAGCTCGTCCATCTGGTCCTCGTGCGCGGCCCACAGAGTCTGGATGTTGGCGGTGGCCCCGACCCGGGCGAAGCGCGGTATGTCGTCGGGGTGCACGACCTGCAGGTGCGCGAGGTGGTGCAGCCCGCCGGCGGGCCCGTTCGCGGTACGGGCAGCCGCCACGGCGTCGAGCGCGTGGCGCACAGCGCGGTCGCCGAGCGCGTGGAAGTGCACCTGGAAGCCGAGCGCGTCGAGCCGTGGCACGTACTCGAGCAGCCCGTCCGGGTCGACGAAGTCGAGCCCGCTGTTCTCGGTACGGCAGCCACAGCCGTCCTCGTACGGCTCGAGCATCGCGGCGGTGAAGTTCTCGGCGACCCCGTCGAGCATCATCTTGACCGTCGTCGGGCGGAAGCGGCCCGCACCCCCGTCGCCGCGTCGGTCGACGAGCTCATCGATCTGGTCGCTGCTGCGTGCGCGGTCCCACCACAGCGAGCCGACGACACGGGCCGCGAGCTCGCCGCTTCGGGCGGCGTGGAGGTAGACGGGCAGGATGTCGTCCTGACCGAACATCGCGCCGACGGCGGCGTCCTGCCACGCGGTCACGCCCAGCGAGAACATGTGCGCCTGGGCGACGCGGAGTCCGGCGAGCTGCTCGTCGAACGTGATCGGCGGCAGCAGGTGGTCGACCAGGTGGCCAGCGCCCTCGTGCAGCGTCCCTGCGGGATAGCCGTCGGCCTCCCGCTCGATCCGCCCGTCTGCGGGGTCGGGTGTGGCCGCGTGCAGGCCTGCCAGCTCGATCGCGCGGGTGTTGACCCATGTGCCGTGACCGTCGCGGTTGACGAGGTACGCCGGCCGATCCGGCACTGCGGCGTCGAGCATCTGGCGGGTCGGCGTCCCCCCGGGGAAGTGCGACATCGACCAGCCACCGCCGACGACCCACGTCAGCGCGGGGTTCGCCTGTGCGTAGCGCCGGATCGCGGCGAGAGCGTCGTCCGCGCTCTCACAGTCGTGCACGTCGCACCGGTTCATGTCGACGCCGGCCATGACGGGGTGCACGTGCGCGTCCTGGAACCCCGGCAGCACCAGACCGCCGGTGACGTCGACGACCTCGGTGACGGCGCCACGCAGGGCCAGCACCTCGGTGTCTTCCCCGACAGCGACGATGCGCCCGTCGCTCACTGCTACGGCGCCCGGCACGGGTCGGACCATGCCCTCGGTCCAGACCGAGCCTCCCGCGAGGACGAGGTCCGGGCCGGCTGCGGGCCTGCTGGTGACGGTCATAAGCACTTCTCCAGGGTCAGGCGCTCAGGCGCCCTGGTGGACGATCTCGCCGTCGACGACGGTGAGGCGGACGGGGAGGTCGATGACGTCCGCCGCTGCGACGGAGGCGATGTCGTCACCCCACGCCACGAGGTCGGCGGGGGCACCGACACGCAGCACGCCGCCGTCGCCACCGTCGACGCGAGCGGCGTTCACGGTGTATCCCTCGAGGGTCTGCAGGCCCGTGAGCGGCAGGCTCGCGCCCACCGGGCGCGGGTCCTCCACGTCGTGAGCGCGCCGCATCTGCGCGGCGTAGAAGCCGAACCGCGGGTCGTACGGGGCGACGGGCCAGTCGGAGCCGAGCACGACGTTGGCACCGGTGGCCCAGATGTCGCCGGACGGCATCGCGTGGCGGCAGCGGTGCATCCCCAGCCGCTCCGACCACGGGTCGCTCATGTCGGGGTTGATCCACCTCAGGTGCACCGGCTGCATGGAGGCGTGCACGCCCTCCGCACGGAACCGGCGCTGCGTCTCTGCCGGCGGTGCCTCGATGTGCTCGATGCGGTGGCGCCCGTTCGAGCCCAGCGCGGCATAGGCGTCGAGAACTTCGCGCACCGCACGGTCGCCGATGGCATGCGTCGCGATGTGGAAGCCGGCGTCGTGGAAGCGTTGGATCGTCCGGCGGAATCGCTCCACGTCGGGCCACATGGGATCCCGTCCGTCGCCATGTGTGTCGGGCTCCTCGAGCCACGCCGTTCCGGTGTCGATGACGCCGTCGAGCATGAACTTCAGGGAGTTCGCGGTCCAGCGCCGACCGTGGAGGTCGCGGCGTGACACGATGTCGAGGAGCGCGTCCTCGTCGTCAGACGGGTCGACCCACGAGTGCTGTCGGACCCGGAGCCCGAGCAGGCCCTCGGCCTCGAGCGCCGTGAGGATGTCGAGCGTCTCGCGGCCGCCGTCCATGTTGTGGACCCCCGTGATGCCCACGGCGTTCTGCGCACGGATCGCGTCCACCACCCAGCCCAGGCGGTCGGCGTCAGAAGGCTCGGGCTCGTGCGACCACACGGCCCGGATCGCCGACATCTCCCGCAGCTCGCCGGTGGGTCGGCCCGCGTCGTCCACGACGATGAAGGCACCGTCCGGGAACTCGCGCGACCCGGTGATGCCGGCGAGCCGAAGGGCTTCGGCATTCGCGAAGCCGGTGTGGACGTCGAGGGAGTGCAGGAGCATCGGGCCGTCGCCGGCCGCCTCGTCGACGAGCGCGTGGTGATAGTCAACGCCTCCCAGCGCGGCGTACTCGAACGCGTAGCCGCGAAGCCACGCACCGGGCCCGACACGCCGGCGTTCGTCGCGCAGCAGCTCCCGCACACGGTCGAGCGTCGCCACTCGGTCGAAGCTGACGCCGCGGCCGATCTGCGCGCCCATGATGAGGTGCTGGTGGCCGTCCACCAGGCCCGGCGTGACGTGCCAACCTGGCCCGGAGACCACCTGCGTCGTCGAGTCGCACACCTCGCGCACCTCGGCCGTCGTACCGATCGCCACGATGACGCCATCCCGGACGGCGATCGCCGCCGCGGTGGGCGCGTCGGGGTCGAGCGTGCGGATCGCGACGTCGACGATCGCGAGATCGGCTGGCACAGCGGGCTCCTCGGTGGGTGGTGCGTATCGGTCGTCGGGTCAGTTGGTCTCGCGACGGACCGTCTGCCACAGCTGGTCGAGGCAGGCGGTCATGAGCAGGTGCACCTGGTCGGGGAACGACGACATCCCCACGACCATGAGTCGCTCCGCGGGGTCGACCCAGCAGAACTGGCCGTGGATGCCGAGCATCGTCGCAGTGCGGCCGGGCTCCAGCATCCACGTCTGGTTGTGGTACTCAGCGCCGGGGAACACCGCAGCGCTCTCGCCACGTGCGAACGCTTGAGCCCGTTGTGGATCCGGCCGGAATGCCTCCGCGATCCACGCGGCCGGAACGACCTGGGCGCCACCGAAGGAGCGCCCCTCGTCGAGCAGCAGGTGACCCCAGCGGACGAAGTCGCGCAGGGTCAGGTTCGCTTGGCCCTCCACGATCGGCAGGCCGGTGCTGTCGAGGTTGAGCAGCGCAGGCTGCTCGGCGCCGAGGTGCCGGTAGATGCGGTCCTCGTACAACCCGAGCGCGTCGGTGCCGTAGGCGCGCTGGACCGCGACAGGAAGCAGGTTGGTCAGGTAGGACGCGTAGTTGAACCGGCTGCCCGGGTCGTCCGATCGCCGCGCGAGCTCACGCACGACGAATGCGAGTGCACCGTCCCCCGGCTGCTCCCGCTCGTAGAAGTCCACGGCGTCGGCGTAGCGCCAGTACATCGAGTCCGGGAGCTCGTAGTGCTCCTCGGTGGCGAGACCTGCAGCCATGTCGAGCACGTGCTGCACGGTGACGCCATCCCAGGCGGCGAGCGGGCGCAGCTCCTCGACGTACTCGCTCATGGCTGCCGCGAGATCGATCCGCCCCTCATCCGCGGCGACACCGACGAGCATCGTCGTCAGCGTCTTGGTGCACGAGTGCACCACGTGCCGGTCGGTCTCGACCATTCCGTTGCGGTAGGTCTCGTAGACGATCCGACCGTCCTTGACGACCGCCAGCGCGTCCGTGCGCAACCGTCGGTCCAGGAACTGCGTGCCGGTCATCGCGCGCCCCGTGAGGGGGTCGACGAAGGCGACGGCGTCGAGGTCGAGCCGCTCGCCCCACGGGATCGAAGTCGCGGGAGCGCCGGGCTCGAGCTCCGCGCTGCGCATCCGCTCGCCGGTGGTGATCTGGCCCCGGGCCAGGTTCACCGGCGAGTCCCAGGTGCGGCCGTCGTAGCCGACGGCTGCGAGCTCCGACGGCGTACCGACGGGCTCGAGGATCCGCACCATCTCGGCCTCCGAAGCTGCACAAACGTTTGTCGCTGTTGATGTCTGACGCCGTCCAGGTCTCCGCGGCACTTCCGCGGTGCGCGGGTCAGGGATGCAGCGCACCGTGTCCGCAACGGTTTTGTCAAGGGTATTGACTAGATCGGTGCCAGGTCATACGTTCGCCCGCATCCCACGGCGACAGGAGCCGACGTGACCGATCTTCACTACCTCAGCGCCACCGAGGTGCTGCGCGCCTTCCGGGCGCGCGAGCTCTCCCCGGTCGAGGTCTTCGAGGCGGTGGCGGTACGTGCGGACGCCGTCGAGCCGACTGTGAACTGCCTGCTCGAGCGAGACGTCGAGGCGTCCCGCGCCGAGGCCGTCCGCTCTGCCGAGCGCTACGCGGCCGGGACGCCGGCAGGCCCGCTCGACGGCCTGCCGGTCGTGCTCAAGGAGGAGCAGCCCATCGCCGGCCGGGCCCTGCGACTCGGCTCGAGGGTGACCGAGGGCTACGTCTCCGACGAGACGCACCCGGTCGCCGAGCGGATCCTCGCCTCGAGCGCCAACGTGCACGCGCGGACCACGACGCCCGAGTTCTCCTGCGCGGCGTTCACGCATACGCAACTGTGGGGAGTCACCCGCAACCCGTGGAGCCCGGACTGGACGCCTGGCGGTTCGTCCGGCGGCTCCGGCGCCGCTCTTGCCTCGGGCACGGCCTACCTGGCGTCCGGATCGGACATCGGCGGATCCATCCGCATCCCGGCATCGTTCTGCGGCGTGGTCGGCTTCAAGGCGCCCTACGGCCGGGTGCCGGCGATGCCGCCGTTCAACCTCGATACCTACTGCCACGACGGTGCGATGGGCCGCACCGTCGCCGACACCGCCCTCCTGCACAACGTCATCCAGGGTCAGCACCCCTTCGACCACGTGTCGCTGCCGGCCCTGCCGATCCCTGCGGAGCTCGGCGACGTGAGGGGCATGCGCGTGGCCCTCGCCGTGACTCTGGGCGATCTGCCGGTGGAGCCCGACGTCGAAGCCAACACGCGCGCCTTCGCCGATGCGCTCAAGGCGGCCGGGGCCGTGGTGGAGGAGGTCGTCGTCCCGTTGAGCCATGCCGCGCTCACGGAAGCGGCGCTCGTGCACTACGGCTCGATCATGGGCCCGTCGATGACCGACCTTGGCGTCGATGCATCGATGTTCGAGGCCTACACCCAGCACTTCCTGTCGGTGGCGACGGAAGCCGCCGGGCGGACGTCGACCTACCACGGCCTCGCCGCCGAGTCGCAGGTGCACATGGCCCTCGCGCAGGTGTTCGTCGAGCACGACGTCCTGGTCTGCCCGACGGCAGGCGGCTACGGCTTCCTCGCGGGGCAGGAGTACGCAGACGGCATCGATGTCGCCGGCACGCACCTCGACCTCTATCTCCTCGCCTGCCAGACACCGATCTTCAACATCGCGAGCCGGCACCCCGTCCTCGCGGTTCCTTCGGGCATCGGACCCAACGGCGTGCCCACCGGCGTCCAGGTAGTCGCCCGGCCCTACGACGACGTCACGGCGTTCCACGCCGGGGCGGCCGCCGAGCGCGAGCTCGGCCTCTGGAACGACCCCGCTTGGCGCCCCGCCCTGTGACCCGAAGGCAGCTGTCGCACGACCCGCACGATCAGTCGCACCGCACCTCGACCCCCTCGTCCCCGCTGCGTCCCGGAAGGACCACGATGCCTCCCACCACCCCTCGCCGTCGCACCATCCTCGGGATCGTCGCTCTCGGCGCGGCCGCGAGCCTGACCGCAGCCTGCACCGGAGCGCCACCGCCTACAGCGTCCGGGTCGAGCGCCCCCACCGCGCAGACGTCGGACTTCATCGTCGACACTCCGGCACCCACGAAGGATGGCGGAGACGTCGTGTGGGCGACCTACCGAGAGACGCAGACCCTCGACCCGATCCAGGGCTTCGACTACCCGGAGCAGACCGCGGTGTCGATCCTGTGTGACTCGATCCTGCGGCAGAGCAACGACATGAAGTACGGCGACGGACTGGCCAAGGTCACCAACCCGTCGCCCACCGAGTTCGACTTCGAGATCAACGCCAATGCGAAATTCTGGGACGGCACGCCGGTCACGGCAGAGGATGCCGTCTACAGCCTGAAGCGCGCGGCGGACCCGAAGGGCGGAGGGTTCTACGCCGGCACGTTCGACCGCGTGAAGAGCATGGACGTCACAGGCGACAAGACGTTCAAGATCGTCCTCAACAAGCCCGACTACTGGCTGCTCGGCGAGCTGTCGTCCACGCCGGGCGCCGTCGTGCAGAAGGCCTACGCGGCGGCGAAGGGCAAGGACTTCGGCACCGTCACCGGCGGCACCATGTGCTCCGGGCCCTTCAAGCTCGACACGTGGGAGACCGGCAAGGGCGTGAAGATGGTCCCCAACGCCGACTACTGGGACACCACGCTGCCCAAGCCGAAGGTCACGAGCCTCACGCTCATCGGCGTGCCCGACGACGCCACCGTGACCGCCGGTCTGACGACGGGCGAGATCGACGGCACCTACGCGATCGCGCTGTCGACCCTGGGCCAGCTCGAGAGCGACCCGAACGTGACCGTCAGCCAGGGTGCGCCATTCCTGGCCTCCGCCATGGTCATCAGCGCCACCGACGGCCCGCTCGCCGACCCGAAGGTCCGCCAGGCCGTGTCGTACGCGCTCGACCGCACCGGCATGGGCAACACCGTCTTCAAGGGTGCGGCGAACCTGCCGCGCGCCCTGCAGGGCTCGGGCACGTGGGGAACGGCGTACGACACGTTCAAGGCAGGGTCTGACGAGCTGCCCGAGATGAAGCAGGACCTCGCCAAGGCGCAGGAGCTGGCCAAGACGCTCGACATCGCGGGCAAGACGGTGACCATCGGAACGTCGTCGGGCATCCCCGCCCTCAACTCGCTCGCACTCGCGTTCAAGGCTGCCTGCGAGGCCGTAGGTCTCACTGTCGAGCTGCAGAACGTCAGCCCGTCCAACTACATCAACTACTTCATCGACCCGGCAGCGTGGAGCTCCGTCGACGCCTTCGCGACGTCGAACTACGGCGACTACGCGGACCCGTCGGCGCTGTACAAGTCGATGGCGTACCCGGGCGGCTCGCAGAACTACAGCGGCTACGAGAACGCCGAGGTGACTGCGGCGCTCGACGCGGCTCGCAGCGAGGCGGACGACGTGAAGCGGGCGGAGTACGTCATCACCGCGCAGAAGAAGATCACCGAGGACCTCGTGTGGTTCCCGATGGTCGCGGCGAACAACGTCGTCATCATGCACAAGGACGTCACGGGTGCTCCCGCGACCTTCGTGTACATGTTCGGGCCGTGGGCGGCCTACCTCGGCGGCGCCTGATCTGACGCACGGAACTCGGGAGGCACGGACGTGATCGCATTCCTCGGCAAGCGCGTGGCGATGCTGCTCGCCACGCTGCTCGTCGCCAGCTTCGCGATCTACGGTGCCCTGTACCTGGCACCCGGCAGCCCCATCGCGGCGCTGACCGGTGGCCGGTCCGTGTCCCCCGAGGTCCTCGCTCAGCTCGAGGAGCGCTACAACCTCAACGAGCCGTTCCTGGTCCGCTACTGGATCTGGCTCTCCGGAGTCGTCCGAGGCGACCTCGGAGAGTCGATCCCGCTCCGGCAGGACGTCTCGACGATCATCGGCCAGCGCATCGGGGTCACGCTTCAGCTGGTGATGCTCACGGCGGCCATCATCATCATCGTCGGCGTGGGCCTCGGGATCCTCGGGGCGCTCGGCCGCGGCTCGGTCGACTCGGGGGTGCTGCTCGCCACGACCGTGTCGGCGGCGCTGCCGGCCTTCGCCGCCGCAGTGCTCCTGCAGTTCGTCTTCGGGGTGGTGCTGGGTTGGTTCCCCGTCCTCGGCACGGGCGACGGCTTCCTCGACCAACTACGACATCTCACCCTGCCCGCGCTGGCGCTGGCGGCCACCTCGGTGGCTCTCGTCGCCCGCGTCACGCGCACCGCGGTCCGCGACGAGCTCGACAAGGAGCACGTGCAGACGGCGGTCAGCCGCGGTCTGCCGTGGCGCGAGGTCGTGCGCCGGCATGTGCTGCGCAACGCGGCCATCCCCATCACCACGGTCGTGGGCATCACCATCACGAGCCTCATCGCTCTTGCGGCCGTGGTGGAGACCGCGTTCGGCCTCAACGGGCTCGGTGCCTACCTGGTCCAGGCCGCGCAGAACAAGGACTTCGCGACCGTGCAGGGCATCAGCCTCGTGCTCGTGTTCGCCTTCGTCATCACCAACGTGATCATCGACATCGCCTACGCCCTGCTCGACCCTCGCGTCACCCTCGGGAGCCGTGCCCAGTGAGCATCGAGATCGTGGACCCGGTGGTCGAGGCCGAGGAGGCCTCGACCGACCGTCGCAGCCTGCGCAAGATCGGTTGGGTGGGGTGGGTGAGCCTCGGGGTCATCGTCCTGGCGCTGCTCATGGCCGTCCTCGGCCCCATCCTCGCGCCGTTCGACCCCAACAAGGGCGACCTGGCTTTCGCCAACGTCGGTCCTTTCGGTCCGCACCTGCTCGGCTTCGACGGCCAGGGCCGCGACGTCCTGTCCCGTCTGTTGGCCGGGGCGCGCACGGCCGTCTTCGGCGCCGCCGCCGTCTCGCTGGTCGCGGTGGTGATCGGCTCGTCGCTCGCACTGGTCACGGCGTGGTTCGGCGGCAAGGTCGACGCGTCGGCATCCGTGGTCATCGACGTGGTGTTCGCCTTCCCGGGCATCCTTCTCGCGATCCTGGCCGCGGCCGTGTTCGGCCCGTCGCTCTTCTCGGCCGGGCTCGCCCTGGCGATCGCGTACTCGCCGTATGTCGCCCGCGTGCTGCGCGGGGCCGCGCTCAAGGAGCGCGCGATGGCCTACATCGCGGCGCTCGAGGTCCAGGGGTTCGGGGCCTGGCGGCTGTGCCTGCGGCACCTGCTGCCCAACATCTCCAGCCTCATCGTCGCCCAGGGCACGATCCTGTTCGGCTTCGCCATGGTCGACCTGGCCGCGATCTCGTTCCTCGGCCTCGGGGTGCAGACGCCGCAGGCCGACTGGGGCGTGATGGTGAGCGAAGGCAAGACGAGCCTGCTCCAGGGCTACCCGCTCGTGTCGATCTCCGCCGTCCTGTGCATCGTGGGGGTGGTGGCCGCGGTGAGCTTCCTCGGCGACCGGCTAGACACCTCGTCCAAGGCGGTGAACCGGTGAGCGCGCTGCTCGAGGTCCGCGACCTCACCGTGCAGCTGAAGATGGACTCCGGCATGCGGGAGGTCATCACCGGCACCTCGCTCACGATCGCCGAGGGCGAGGCCATGGGCCTGGTCGGCGAATCGGGCTCGGGGAAGTCGATGACGGCCAAGGCGATCGCGCGGCTCCTCCCCGACGGTGCCGACGTGCAGGGCAGCGTCACCTTCGACGGCACCGACGTCCTGGCGCTGGACGGCGACGCGCTGCGCAAGCACCGCGCGCAGGTGGCGGTCGTCTTCCAGGACCCCCGCGCCCACATCAACCCGGTGCGGCGCATCGAGGACTTCATGACCGAGTCGTTGCGGATCCTCGACGACGTGCCGAAGGCCGACGCTGCCAAGCGGGCCGCCGCCGCGCTCGAGGAGGTCGGGATCGACGACCCCGCCAAGCGGCTGCGCCAGTTCCCGCACGAGCTCTCGGGCGGCATGCTGCAGCGCGTCATGATCGCCACGGCCCTGCTCTCCGAGCCGCGACTGCTGCTGGCCGACGAGTGCACCACCGCGCTCGACGTCACGACGCAGGCGGAGGTCATGGCGATCCTCGACGACCTGCGCCGCGAACGCGGCCTGTCGATGCTGTTCATCACGCACGACCTCGAGCTCGCCGGCGCCGTCTGCGACCGCACCTGCGTCATGTACGCCGGCCAGGTCGTCGAGACCCGCGCCGCGCACCTCCTGCACGGCGACCCGCTGCACCCCTACAGCGCGGCGCTGGTGCAGGCGCGCCCCGACATCAGCTCCACCGCCGAGCGGCTCGTCGCCATCCCCGGGCGCCCGGTGTCTGCGTTCGAGGCGCCGTCCGGCTGCCGGTTCGCCCCGCGCTGCCCGCACGCAGAGGACGCCTGCCGCAGCGACGAGCAGGCCCTGACCGAGCTCGACGGCGGGTGGGTCCGCTGCCGCCGGGCCGAGGATCTTCGCGGCCGACTCCTGGACGGTGCCCATGTCTGACGAGGTCCGCGGTCCCGCCACCCGAGCCACCCTGGACGACGCCCAGGCCGTGCTCTCGGTGCGCAACCTCCGCAAGGTGTTCGGCACGCAGGTCGCCGTCGACGACATGAGCTTCGACCTGATGCCTGGCCGATCGCTGTCGATCGTGGGCGAGTCCGGCAGCGGCAAGACCACCGTGGCCCGGATGATCTGCGGCCTGGAGAAGCCGACCTCGGGCACGATCACCGCCTGCGGCCGCGACCGGTCCAAGCCGGCCCGCCGGGGCAAGGAGCGCAAGGCCCGCGGGCGCGAGGTCCAGATCGTCTTCCAGGACCCTTACTCCTCCCTCGACCCGCGGCAGTCCGGCGCCCAGCTGATCGACGAGGTGCTGCGGGTCCATCACGACCATGACGCCGCCGACCGCCGCCGCATCGTGGGCGAGCTCGCCGAGATCGTCGGTCTCGACCAGCGCCAGATCAACGCCATGCCCAAGGCCCTGTCGGGCGGTCAGCGGCAGCGGGTCGCGATCGCACGCGCACTGGCGACCGATCCACGCGTGCTGATCCTCGACGAGTCGGTCGCCGCGCTCGACGTATCGATCCAGGCCCAGGTGCTCAACGTCCTCGCCGACATCCGCGACGAGCGCGGCATCAGCTACATCCTCATCAGCCACGACCTCGCCGTCGTGCGCCAGCTCACCGAGGAGACGATCGTGATGCAGCGCGGCATCGTCGTCGAGCGGGGCGAGACCGGCAGCGTGCTCGACGACCCGCAGCACCCGTACACACGGCTCCTGCGGGCCTCGGTGCCCGGCCCGGGCTGGAAGCCGCAGCGCATGCGGGACCGGATCGCCGCAGAGTCCTGAAGGGGCCGTCCTCCCGCTGCGGGGTCAGGTGGACAGCGTCACGACCGCCCGATCCGTCCCCGGCCGTGGGACGACTCGGGACACGCAGGCGCAGATCGCGCGCCCGGACGACCGTTCGGCAGGGCTGAGGAACACATCCCGGTGGTCGATATCCCCGTCGACGTCCTCGACCGTCAGCACGCAGAGGCCGCACTCGCCCTTGAGGCAGTCGAACATGAGCGGAACGCCCGTGCGCACAAGCGCGTCGAGCAGCGTCTCCTCCGTCCCGACCGTCGTCTCGGCACCCGAGTCGCGCACCCGTGCGACGAAGGACGGTCCAGGCCGTCCGCCGCCGAACGTCTCGAAGCGCAGGTTGGCCGTCGGCAGGTCTGCCGCCAGCCAGGCGCGGCGGACATCGGCGAGCAACGGGTGCGGCCCGCAGACGTAGAGCTCTGCCAGGTCGCGATGCCCGCCCTCGGCGAGCGACGCGACCACCTGGCCGGGGTCGACCCGTGCGCCCTCGCTGCTCACGCGTACGGCGAGGCGGTCGCCGTGCTCGACTTCGATCCTCTCCAGGTAGGCCATCGCCTCGCGCGAGCGGCCGACGTACACCACCGAGTAGTCGGCACCCGCCCGGCGCAGCGCGTCGGCCATCGGGAGCAGCGCGGTGATCCCGATACCGCCGGCGAGCAGCACGTACCGCGGGGCGCCGAGCCGGAGGGGAAGCTCTGCAACGGCCGGGTCGTGGTGAGGCTGTCGCCGACCGACAGACCGTGCAGGTACGCCGAGCCACCACGCGACCCGGGCGCCAGCAGCACACTGATGGTGACGAGGGAGCCGCGCTCCTCGCTCTCCACGACCGAGTACGAGCGCGTGGCATCCCCCGACGTCAGCGGCAGCCGCACGTCGATGTGCGCCCCGGGTGCCGCCGGCGCGGACGGTGGCCGGCGCAGCGTGATCCGGCGTACCCCGGTCGCGACGTCGCGCGCGTCGACGACGATGCCGGTCGCCCAGTCCGGGCGGCTGCCGGCGGTCACGGTGCAGCCACCGGCGCCGACAGGTCCGGCGATGCGCGGCCCCCGCTCTCCGCCGCGATCATCTCGTCGAGGATGCGGCGCACCCACATGCCTCCGGCGTCGATGTTGAGGCTGTAGAACTCGTGATCGGGGTTCGCGTCGATCGCGGCCTGCTGCGCCGTCAGCATGACCTCGTCCTCGCCGAAGACCCGCTGCACGCCCTGCCGCAGCTGCGTCGTGATGAGCTGGCTGTCGAGGCGGTAGTTGCGCATGAACGCCCAGAAGTAGTGGCTGCTGCGGTCGGTCTCGGGCGTGATCGTGTTCATCACGTACCCGTTCACGCCCTGGCTGCGGTCTCCGTCCGGAGCACCGGTACCCGCCTTCGCCACTCCGACGTCGATGCAGATCGTGGACGGCGCGTAGTAGTGGATGATCTGCCACCGGTCGACGCGACCCTCGAAGTCGGGGAACCGGTCGCGGATGTTCTTGTGCCAGAAGGGCGGCGGCTCGACGTCTCGCATCCAGCGCTCCACCGTGACGCTGCCGTCGTCCTCCAGCCGCGTCGCGAACGACGACCCGCTCAGCTCGGCCTGCCCGATGCTGCTGCCGTGCACGAACTCCTCGTGGGTGAGGTCCATGAGGTTGTCGAGCACGAGCTGGTAGTTGCATGCAGCCTCGATGAGCAGGCCGTCGCCCGCCCAGCCGGGGTCGTCCATCTGGTGCATGTCGGGGATGAGGTCGGGGTCCGCGAGCATCGCGTCGCCCGGCCACACCCAGACGTAGCGGTAGCGCTCGACCGCCGGGTACGACGCCACCATCGCGCTCGGGTTGACGGTCTCCTGCGCAGGCATGTGCGTGCACCGGCCCGCCGAGTTGTAGCGCAGCCCGTGGTAGGGGCACTGGATCTCGTCGCGCCCCACCCGCACGCCCATCGACAGCGGCGCCAGCCGGTGCCAGCAGGCGTCCGCCAGGGCGACCGGGCGACCCGTCGGTCGTGCGGTAGAGGGCCATCGGCACGTCGGCGACGCGGCGTGCGATCGCGCCCTTCGCCGTGACCTCGTGGTCCCAGGCCGCGACGTACCACGCGTTCTTGGGGTGGCCGAAGATCTTGGCGCGCACCGATTCGCGGTGGTGCAGGTCCACGGGTGCCTCCAGGCGATGACGGGTGCGCTAACCCTGACCACTCCCAGGCCCGCCGGCCACCCGACTTCCGCTCTTCGGAAGGCCGATCAGCGCTCCGGAGCCGGCCCCGGTCGTGGCGCACCCAGGGCACGGGAGATGCCGACGGCCGCGGCGCGGACGGCCGGCACGAGCGCTCGTGGCGCGACGCTGCCGTGCCTCACCACGAGCGACAGCGCGGCGACGACCTCACCGTCACGATCGACCACCGGCGCCGCCACCGACACCGCGTCGTCGGTCACCTGCCGGTCGCTGATCGCGACGCCGGTGCGCCGTACGTCGGCGAGCACCGAGCGCAGGCGGGCGGGTTCGGTGATCGTCCACTCCGTCCAGGCGCGGAGCGGGCCGGCCATCACCTCCTGCTGCACCTCGGCTGGGGCATGAGCGAGCAGCACGAGCCCCACTCCGGTCGCATGCAGCGCGAACCGGTCGCCGACCCTGGTCAGCACGGTCACCGCCCGTCGCCCGGTGAGCCGCTCCACGAACACGGCCTCGTGCCCTTCCCGGACCGCGAGCTGCACGTTCTCCTGGGTGGCGACGTAGAGGTCCTCCATGAACGGCAGCGCCACCTCGCGCAGACCGAGACCGCGCGGGGCGACCGCGGCCACCCGCCACAGGCGCAGCCCGATCTGCAGTGAGCCGTCCGGAGTCCGTTCGAGGGCCCCCCACTCCAGCAGCTCGGCGACGATGCGGTGGGTCGTGGTGAGCGGCAGACCGGTGGCGCGGCTCGCCTCGGCGAGCGTGAGCACCGGGTGGTCCGGGGTGAAGGCCGCGAGCAGGTCGAGCGAGCGCGCCGTGAGAC
>CAVTWM010000012.1:0-465498 GCA_963738455.1 uncultured Actinomycetes bacterium | reverse complement strand
AGAACTGCCACCCCAGATTGATCCGGCAGCCCGCCCATCACTGCCTTGCGGCCGGGTTCGAACGCCGGGTCGATGAAGTATTGAACATTGGGCTGCACGCTCAGCCATTCGGTGAGCTGGAAGGCATAAGTCGCCTCGAACGCCCAATCGCGCCGCGCGATTGTCTCGCCGCTCAGCGCCAGCGCCTCACGCGCGCGGCGGCTGGGAACTGGAAGTGGCGAGCGCAATCCCTGCCTGGTCGTCGGGACGGCTGACAAACGGCCCACGCCAGCGCAGTCCGACCGGAAGCGAACTGCCTCCGGCAACCTCATGAAACCGCCCGTCGGCCCAGCCGAGCCGGAAAAACGCATCGAGCCCGCTACCCTGCTTCGTCCCCGCGACAAGGCCTTCGCCGCACACTGACGCCCCCTGGGCACCGCGTCGCTGGCTTGGCACGCCGGCGCGCGCGGTATCGAGCAGGTCATCGACCAGCGCAGTGTAGCGCCAATAGCCCGCGATCAGCCGCCAGTCCCCGACGCGCTGATCGAGTTCTCCGACCAACATCGCGCCATCCCCTTTGCCCAGCTTGATCGCGGTACGCTTGGGCCGACGGGATCGCCGGGCACCCCGTCGAGCACCGCCAGGCGCAAGGCGGCAAAGATTGTCACTGGCCTTGTAATGGAGCCGCACGGCCAGTGAGGTCACCGGAAAAATCGACGGCCCATTCAGGCCCGACTGGCTGAAATCGGTACCGATCCCGTGCGCCGGATTGATGAACAGCCCGGCGGCATCCAGCGCATCGAATTCCGAATTGAGATCGTAGAAGTCCGGCGCGGAGCGAGAGTTTGCCATCGGCCAGTGACTGATCAATCCACGCCTCATACAATCGCACCGCCTGCGTGCCGGTCTCGATGTTCGAGGCAACCAAGCCGCGCGGATAGCGAGAGCCGCTGAAATCGGCTCCGTTATTGTAGAGCGCGTAAAGGTGGACCTGGGTCTGATCCGATCGCCAATCGAGAACGAGGTCGAGATCGTCTGATGTATGCCGGGTCGCCGCCGCCAGCAAGCAGGTCCGCCGTATAGGCAATTTCCAGCGCAATACCGTCCGATTCGGCCTCTTCAGCCAAAGCAGGCGGCAGGCAGCGCAATTGCCGTAAACAGGGCAAGCGCGCGCCACATCAGTCGGGCATCACCTTGCGCCTGGTGATCCCGGCGGACATGAACCGCCAGGCCGCCTTGGGCGTGGTCAGCCACCTGATCGCCGTGCCGGGCTTGTCGGCCCTGAGCACTTCGGCGGCGATGAACGGGACCACGGTCTCCACCTTGTCGGCGAGGATGTTGTAGAGGCGTTTGGTTTTCGCCCAGGCGGCGGGATCGGCGTCCTTCGCCTCGTCGAGCAGGTCGGTGACCACAATCCCCGGGCTGATCGTGCCGAGCAGCACCGGCGATCCGGCGATTTCCTTGTTCACGCCCTTGGTGAAATAGGTCAGCGCGCGCTTGGTGAGGCCGTAGACGGTGAGCCCCGGCGCGGCCATGCCGTCCGAGCCGAAGCCTTCGAAGTTGAAGATCTTGCCGTGGCCCTGCGCCTGCATTCCGGCGAGCGGGACCCGCGTCCCCCAGATCATCCCCCAGATATTGGCGTCGATCACCGGCTCCATTTCTTCCAGGGTCAGCGCCGGAAACCGGCTTGCGCGGACCTGCCAGCCCGGCGTTGTTGATCCAGATATCGATCGTTCCCAGCTCGGTGCAGGCGACGTCCCACAGCGTCTGCACCTGCAACTCTTCCGACACGTCGCAGGCCATTCCGACGACCTTTTCGCCGCCCCGCCCTGCCGAGACCTCCCGCACCGCGGCTTCCACCGCCTCGGGGCTTCGCGAGCTGACCACGACATTGTGCCCGAGCCTGTGAAACTCCCTGACCAGTCCCAGCCCGATCCCGCGGGTGCTGCCGGTCACCACCATATTGGCCATAGGTTCTCCCTCCCCCTGTTCAGACCGGACAGTTCACCGCATCGTAGGCGAACAGCCCGAGCGCGTCCTCATTGAGGATCGGCCCCTTGTCGAAGCCCTCGGGATCCTTGCCCTGAAACTGCAGGCCGAGCAGCCGCGACTGGGTCTGCACCATGGTCGTGCGCTCGCGCCGCGCCGCCTCGTAGCGCGCCAGCGCTTCGTCGGGCAGAAGCCGGCGAGGCAGCGGGCGAGCACCATGCCGTCCTCCATCGAAGTCGCCGCGCCTTGCCCCATGAACGGCAGCATCCCGTGCGCAGCATCGCCGAGCAGGGTGACCGAGCCGGCCACCCAGCTATCCAGCGGCTCGCGCGCGTGGAGCGCCCACTTGAACAGCTGGTCGGGCGGAGTCGCCGCGATCAGCGCGTGGAGATGCGGATCGGCGTCGGCATAGTGGCCGAGCAGTTCCTCGCGGGTTGAAGGAATTGACCAGCCCTCGCCTTCCCAGCCGTCGAGGTTCACGAAGGCGGCGTAGTTGACCAGCGTCCAGTCGCGGATCGGATAGCGCATGAACAACCGCTTCTCGCCGATCCAGATGCCCGGCGGCAGCGTCCTGCACCGCGGGCGGCAGGGCGTCACGAGGCACCACGCCGCGCCAGGCGACCTGGCCGGTGAACTGCGGCGGCAGCGTGGCGAACAGCGCGTCGCGGGTCGGCGACTTGATCCCGTCGGCCCCGATCGCGAGCCGGGCATCGACCCGCGCACCGTCCGAAAAGCGCAGCTCGGCCCTGCCTGCATCGCTGGCGATGCCGACCAGCTGGCGGCCCAGCCGGATCGCTCCGGGCTGCGCCGCCTCGACCCCGTCGGCGAGCAGCCGGTGGAGATCGGCGCGGTGCAGGTGGATATAGGGCGCGCCGTATTCGGCCTCGACCGCCGCGCCGCGGGTTTCGCTCGACCAGCACCGCGCCGGTCTGCAGATGCTGGGTGAGTTGGCGCGGCGGCACCACGCCGAGTGCGCGCATCCCCTGCCCCAGACCGAGGTGGTCCATGATCCGGCTGGCATTGGGGCTGAGCGTGATCCCGGCACCGACTTCGCCGAGCTGCGGCGCCTGTTCGTAGACCGCGACCGGCAGCCCGGCACGCGCCAGCGCCAGCGCGCAGGTCAGCCCGCCCAGCCCTGCGCCGACAATCGCGATATCCCCGTCCATGCTGCCCCTGTTGCACCCGATTGCCGAAGCTGACCCTGTCACGCCGCGCTGCTGACCGACAAGTGGATAGACGCTGCCGGTCGAATCGTCATAGGGACCGTATGGTCCCATTCCTTGACCTGGCACCAGGCGTAACCAGGCACTGGCGGAGAGGCGAATGATCGGCAAGTTCCTGTGGGGAGCCGCGTGGCGGACTGCCGGCTTCGCTACGCTCGTCGCCGCGCCGCTGTGGTGGATGAACCGCGCGCCGGACTGGACCGGCGGCAAGCTGCTCGCTGCGGGAGACTCCCGGCCCGAAGGCAAGGTCGGCGTGGTGGTCGTCGCGCTGATGCAGCCCGGGCGGTTCGAGCACCGCTTCTATGCAAACTTCGTCGACAAGCTGTTCAGCCAGGTCATTCCCTGGCCGGTCAACGTGCTCGCCGGCGCGGATGCCGGCGTGGTGCTTGTCGATCCCGACCGGCCATATCAGCAGGCGCGCTACACGCCGGAGCGGCTGATGGATATCGACGGCCGCGACACCGATATCGACGGCGTGCCGTGGACCGAGAAATTCCGCCGCGGCGAGCTGCGCTGGGAAAAGCCCTCGGGCACGGTGCCGCATGACTTCGGCTACTACCTCTATCCGGGGCGCAAGCAGGGCATGGCCACGCCGGCGGCGAAGACCGTCGCCAAGGCGAAATTCCTCTACTACCCGGTGCTGCCCGGCGGCTATCTGCCGCACTACAGCCAGACCAGGGCGATGGCCGACGGCGCGATCGCCGCAGTGCGCGCCCGGCATCCGGTAATCGCCGGCGAAACGATTGACGCGTTCGATCCGGCCCAGAAGGAAGCGGCGGTGCGCCGCGTGCTCGACGCCGGGGCCGACACGCTGATCCTCGCCAGCGCGCAGCCGATCTATTCGGACTTCGAGGAGCTCGCCGGATCGTTCGTCGGAGTCCACAAGGTTGTCGAGGCCTGGCGCGCGCAGAACGGCGGCAAGCCCGTCAAGATCGTGATCCCGCCCTATCTCGCGAGCCGGCCCGGTTTCGACCGGCTGGTGCTCGATACCTTCGCCAACGGGGTCCCGCCGGCGACTGCGCCCGGCCAGGCGGCGATGGGCATCCTGACGCTGCACGGCCTTCCGGTCAGCCTGCAAGGCTCGGACGGCTGGACGCAGCGGGTCGCGGAAATCGAGGCGCGGCTGAAACCGCAGGTCGCGGCGATCCTGAAGGCGAAAGGCTATGCAAAGGTCGAGGCGCACGTCGCGCCCGAGGGCTTCGCCGACAGCCTCGAGGACCCGGACGACCAGCTGACATCGGTCAACGAACTCTACCGCCGCGCCGCGCGAGAGGGCTATGCCGTCGCCGTGGCGAGCCCGCTCGAATTCCTCGCCGAGAACACCGACAGCCTGTTTGCGCACTCTGCGCTGATGTTCGACGGCCTGCCCGGCTACCGCAGCTACATGGGGCCGCCCGCAGGCACCGACTGGTCGAAGCCCTATGTCCGCCGGTTCCGGATGGGCGCGACCACGCTGATTTATGCCGGCGCTCCGGGCGCGGCGACGGTGCCGCGCCAGAGCGAGGTGTTGGCGGACGCGATCGGGGCGGTGTTCGGGAGGTAGTATCCTCCCCATTTGTCACTGCGTGAAAATGGGGAGGACCAAGGGGCCTGTTGCCTCAGGAGGTCATTGACCTTGGCTCAGAATTTCGCGCCGAGCCTGATTCCCCAGGTCGGTCGCGGCGCCAGCGCGACCAGCGCGCCCCGCGGCAGGTTGAACGAGTTGAGATCGAAATAGCCGTAGTCAACCGTGCTCGATCCGCTGCGCGGGTCCTTGTTGTTGAAGGCGTTGTCGACAAATCCCTCGATCGAGAAGTTGCCGAAATCGTAACCGGCGCGCAGTCGATCTGGTTGTAGGCCGGCAGCCAGAACAGGTTCGACTGCGCCATGAAGCGCTTCGACACGAACCGCGCATCGCTCTCGAACATAGACCCGTCCGTTCTCGCCAACGCCCTGCTCCAGCCGCGCCGACAGGTTGAGCTGATGCTTGGGCGTGAACGGCAGGTAATGGCCGTTGAACGTGCAGATCGCCGACTGCGGTGTCCGCCGCATCGACGTTCGAACAGCGCGGCGGCACATAGTCGGTGTATTGCGAATCGGTGTAGGTATAGGCCGCGCGCAGGAACAGCTGATCGATCGGCGACGGACATTGCACTTCGACCTTCAACCCCTTGCGACTTGCTCTGGCCGATATTCTCGGTGCGGCTGATCGCCACCGGGCCGGATTGTGATCACCCCGATCTGCTGATCCTTGTAGATCGAATAGAACAGCGAAGCGTTGACACGTCAGCCGCCCGTTCATGCCGCGACGATCTTGGTCGCCGACTTCGAAGCTGTCGACGCTTTCGGGCTTGAACTCGCCGTCGGTGACATTGCCGTTCTGGTCGGTGGTATCGACCCCGCCCGGCTTGGTGCCGCGCGCCCAGTTGGCGAAGACCAGCAGGCCGTTGTCGATTGTTCCACGACAGGCTGCACCCGCGGGTTGAACTTGGTGAACGACACGGTGTTCTGGTCAGCACGGTCGGCTGGTTGCCGGCGTTGCGCACACCGTAAGTGTTGACCGGCGTGGGTCGAAATTGAACCCGGTATAGTGAATCTCGTCATGGATCATGCGGCCTTCGACCGCCGCGTGAACTGCTCGGTCAGCTCGTACTCGAGGCTTCCGGCGATCGACTAGGTGTTGGTCGTGCGGGTGATGTGCTGGGGTTCGGCGAAGTCTGGCCGGCGGGCTGAGCAGGTGGAAGAAGACTCGGCCCGAACGGCCCCGGACTGAACGCTCCGCCCTGCGAGCCGAGATGAACCGGGCGAGGACCGGTTGCCGCCGGGACGCAGCCAGAACATGCTGGAATCGCGGTAGACCGACTTCTCGTGCCAGTAGAGACCATCGAGCAGCACGTGGACCTTTTCGGTATCGTATGCGAGCCGCAGCTCCTGGTTGAACTGCTTGATGTCGGTGCGGGTGTCGAATTCGGCGGCGAGGCCGTAGGACGGCAGAACGGCAGCGGCCAGCCGACTGGCTGCGGAAAACCGCCAGCGTGCTGAAATTGCCGCCGGCGGAATAGGATGGGTTCGGCGTGTTGGCCTGGAGCTGGTAGTTGGTCCGGTCGAAGTCCTCGTTGAACTTGCCCGAATTGTCGGTGTAGCCGGTGAGCGACGTGACTGTGAGGCCAATCTCCGAGCTCTTTGTTCAGCTCGAGCGTGCCGCGCCAGGTCTCGATATTGGGTGCCCGGGATAGGCCCGGTTGCCGTTGTTGGATCGCCGAGATATCGATCACCCGGTTGCGGAAGGTGGCGCTCTTGCTGACGTCACCGACCAGCGTATGAGAACATGCCGCGGCGAAACCGGCAAGTTGCAGGCGAGTTGACTTCCCGCCGGGGACGGCACCGCAGGCTTTGGAGCAGCACGCCGCCATCCTCGGTGCGCACCGCGCCGGTAACCGGATCGACCGAACGCAGCATCACCGCAGCGCGTTCCGATAGCGCTCCTTGCTGTAGCTGAGGCGGGCATAGGCGGAGAAACCCTCACTCTGATATTGCAGCCCCAGCGCGCCGCCATAGGTCTTCGCGGCGTTGAGGTCGCCGCCGGTCACCGGATTGGTGTAGTCGCCGTTGGTATTGTGATAGCCGGCGTTGAGCCGCAGCGCCGAGGCCCTCGCCGATCGGACCGCCGACTGCACCCTTGAACTCTAGCGCGCCGAACCTGCCGCCCATTCGCCGAAAGCGAGCCTTCGAATTCGTTGCCGGGACGCTTGGACAGTAGTTGATTGCGCCAGCGAAGGCCGAACGGCCATAGAGCACGGTCTGCGGCCCCTTGACCACTTCGATCCGCTCCACGTCGACCATCCGCAGGTTGGCAAGGATACCGCCCCCGGCGATAAGCCCGAGACCGTGCAGTCGAGCTCCTGGGAGTGGCCGAGGCCGAGGTTGTGGCCGAGCTCGTGGCCCAGGACGCCGGTCGTCGCGTAGCCGTTGGACCACACCACCCCGCCGGACGTCGTGCCGCTGCCGACGCTGCCCAGCCCGGCGATACCGCCGCATGCGGCCAGCGCCCGGAAGTACACGAGCAGGTGCTTCCCCGGCCCCTCGTGGAATCCGACCTTCGCCGCGACCTCGTCCCAGAAGGCGAACGCCGAGGTGACGCTGCCTGCGGAGCAGGGGGCCGTCGTCGTCGTCACGACGTTGGGCCAGGCGGTCGCCTCGAAGCCGACCGCGCCGTTCGTCACGGTCGTCCAGTACGTGTCGATCGTGCCGTTGACCACGGCGGCGACGCTCGAGGGAGAGACGGTCGACGCCGTGCCGCCTGGCGGCGTGACCACCACGACGAGGACCGAGTGCTTGACGGCACCGGCGGTGATCGCCGCGCTCGGCCGCGCCGAGCCGGTGCCGGTGTCGGTGAGGCCGGGGGCCGGCGTCGCGAGCACGTCGACGTCGCTGACCTGTGCGCCCGCCTCCGGGTCCGGGCCGTCCGCCGCGGGCTGCGCCGACAGGTCCACCGCGACCGTGGCGCCGTCGGGAGCCTCCGCGAGATCGGATGTCGCCACCTGGACCGCGCCGTCCTCGGTGTTGACGAAGGTGAGCTCGTCGTCGGCGCCCTGAGGCGCGTCGAAGTCGTCGACGTGCAGGCGCTCGACGGTGCCGACGACGGACGTGGCGAGGTCGTCGTCCTGGCCGCCCGCGGCGACGGCGGCCGGCAGCGCCAGCCCGGTCACGAGCGCGAACGACGTGACGGCCGTGACGAGCGCGAACGACGCCGAGCGCGTCACCCTGCGGCGACGCCGCGAGGCAGCACCAGGCGCGGCATACGACGTCATGCTCAGTTCTTCGGCGTCCTGCGGGCCGCGTCCGTACGCCAGACGGGTGAACGCCGTGCTCGGAGCGCGTCCGGTGACGGCCGTTAGGGTGTCCGCATGACCGAGCCCGACCCTGCCGCTGCGCCGAGCGCTCCGGCGACCAAGACGACCGACCGCATCGTGTGGCTCGACTGCGAGATGACCGGGCTCAGCCTCGAGACCGACGCACTGGTCGAAGTGGCGTGCGTCGTCACCGACGGTGACCTGCGCGAGCTCGACGAGGGCGTCACCGTGGTCATCCGTCCCCCGGACGCACCGTTCGCCGACATGCCGCAGATCGTGCGGGACATGCACACCGCGTCCGGCCTGATCGAGGAGATCCCGCACGGGACCACGCTCGAAGCAGCTGAGGCGCTCGTCCTGGACTACATCCGCAGCCACGTGCCCGACACCCGCAAGGCGCCCCTCGCCGGCTCGAGCGTGTACGTCGACCGCGGGTTCCTGGCTCGCGACATGCCCGCGCTCGACGCGCACCTGCACTACCGGCTCATCGACGTCTCGAGCATCAAGGAGCTCGTCCGCCGCTGGTACCCGCGCGTCTACTTCAACTCGCCGCAGAAGCGCGGCAACCACCGGGCCCTCGCCGACACCCGCGAGAGCATCGCCGAGCTGCGGTTCTACCGCGAGGCGGTCATGGTGCCGCTCCCCGGCCCCAACACCGACGCCTCCCGCGACATCGCCTCGCGGCACCTGCTGCAGCCCTTCGAGGCGTGAGCCGCCTCACGTGAGGTCCGCCGGCCGAGCGCACGCGGCGGATGGGCGGACCGGCGTCGGACCTCCTCGGTTCGGACTCCGGCTCCGGCTTCGGTACACTCCACACCGGTCGCGGTTCCCGAGAGGGTCTCGCGACCATGGTGGGTGTAGCTCAGCTGGTAGAGCACCTGGTTGTGGTCCCGGTGGTCGCGGGTTCAAGTCCCGTCACTCACCCCACAGAGCAGCGGTCCGGGGTGATCCCCGGGCCGCTGCTCTGCGTTGGGACGAGAGAGACCGCGCGGGTCACTGGATGCGGGTGAGCCAGCGCTGCCGTGGCTCGGCTGCCGGCGGAGCATCGACGGCCGGAGACACCTCGAGGCGGACCACCCGACCCAGCTGGTCGAACAGAGTGAGGCTGACCCGTGTGGCGTGCCGGAGCGACTGGGCGCTCACCGTCATGGTCACCACGACGTGGCCGTTCGCGCCAGGAGCGACCTCCGGACCGTGGTCGGCAAGGGCACCGCTGAGCGCGTCGGCGGGTGTCACGTGGTCGCCGAGGTCGAGCTCGGCTCGCACGCTGTACTGCTTGGTCACGCTCTCTCCTCCTGGTGCCGCCTGCGCTGAGCCAGGCGGTTCACCTGCTGGTCCCGGGCGTAGCGTGAGCCGACGATCTTGGGGAATCCTTGACGGGCGTGCGTCGCACCGGGCCCGGTCTGACGGCCACCCTGGCCCGAGGTCGTGCCTGCGCGTGCCCTGCCGCGCGCAGACGCGAACTCAGCGGACAGGGACGTGGCCGCACCGCCGCCGGCTACTGCCACCGCTCCGGCGGGTCGGAGGGAGCACCCGGCATCGGGCGCGCGCCGTCGAGATCGACCCGGATGGTCACCGTGTCAGAGCTCGCGTCCACACCGTGCAGCGTCTCCACGAAGAGCCGGACGTGCCGCTCCGCGTCCTCGAGGGTTCGGCAATGGGTCACGCCGACTCCGGCGACGTGCAGCTCCCAGCCCTGCGCCCAGCGCACCGCCCGAACGTCGTACTCCGCCATGAGATCCCCCTGCCACGCATCCAAACACAGAGTCCGCGCAGTGCCGATGCTGACACGAGCCGGACTCGCGCGAGCCACCACGCCGAGCATGGCGGCTGCGGAGCCGAGCCTGGCGCCCCACGTCGTGGGCGGGGTCGTTCAGGTGGGCTCGTCGGTGAGGGAGACGGCCATGGTCTGGACCTGGTCGAGGACCGCCTCGGGCGTCTCGCCCCGGCACCCGGCGAGCATGATCACGAGCGCGGCCCCGATCGCGGTCGAGGCGAAGAGCGTCTCGCGGTAACCCACCAGGTCGTTCAGGCCCCGTTCGACCGTGACCGCCTCCACGGCCGGGCGGTCGCCTTCGAGCCGCGCGCGGATCAGGGCGATCGCGTCCTGGGGGTTGTTGCGGAGTCCCATGGCAGGAGAGTGACGCGCGGCGTCGCGCCTGGCAACGATTTGACCGATTCCTGACCGCGTCGGGTGAACGCGTCCGGCACCGCTGCACGTAACGCCCTCGGTCGGGAGGACCGCGAGCACGACGCCCGGCCGCTCACGCCCCGAGCGGGTATACCCCCTAGGGTATGCTGGTCGTCGTCGTATCCCGAGCCGCGTGAGGTCCGTCGTGCACGGTGCCGCCACCGGTCGTTACGGCGGCATCGTCGGCTGGCCCGGCTGCGGAGTTCACCACGACCGCACCCGGTGCGGCGCCGCGGTCGCGAACCGCCGTACCTGGCGGCTGAGTCGTGCCAGAGTTCATCGAGTCGACGACGAGGACGGGACACGTGGCGCGCTCGCACTGCACCGAGGCGCCTGCCCGACGGCGCCCAGCAGCACTCGCCCGTCCCGCCGCACGATCGCGGCCCGGGACGACGTCGTGAACGATCCCCTGCTCCTGCTCGCGGTCGGCGCGTCGCTCGGCTTCGTCATCGGCATGCTCGGCGGTGGGGGCGGCATCCTCGCCGTCCCGCTGCTCGTGGCAGTCGGTCTGCCGTTCCTCGAGGCCTCGACCCTCTCGCTGGTGATCGTCGGCGCCGGCGCCATCGCGGCGCTCGTCCCGCACCATCACGCCGGCCGGGTCGACTGGCGGGTCGGGCTCGTGTTCGGGGCTCTCGGCGCCGTGGGCGCGGTTGCCGGATCGCGCCTGGCCGCTGTGCTGAGCCCTGTCGTCCTGCTGGCCGGGCTGGCGGTGCTGCTCGTCGGCGGGGCACTCGCCATGCTGCGGGCGGCGACCGGCGAGCTGAGCCGGGCGGAGTCGAACGCCGAGGCGGACCTGGAACCCGTGGAGGTCGTGGTCGAGGACCTGCTCGGCGCCGGCACCGCCGCCGCGCCGACGACGACCCGGTCCCCCACGACCAGTCGGGTTCGCGTGGTGGCGCTGGCGACCTCCGTGGGCCTGGTCACGGGGCTGCTCGGGGTCGGTGCCGGCTTCGTCGTCGTCCCCGCGCTCGTCACGGCCATGAAGCTGCCCATCAAGAAGGCGACGGCGACCGCCCTCGTGGTCATCGTGATCAACAGCGCGGTCGCGCTCTCGGTGCGGCACGCCTCCCTCGGGTCGCCCGGCGTGGCCGCCGCACTCGCCGCGGCCAGTGCCGTCTTCGCCGTGGTCGGGGCCCTCGTGTCGCGCCGCGTGCCGAGCTGGGTGCTGTCGGGCTCGTTCGGCGTCCTCATGCTGCTGGTGGCCGGCTACACGATCGTGAAGGCGCTCCTCAGCGCGTGACTGCGCCTTTTCAGCAGCTCGGGAGAACCCCGGAACATATACCCCCAGGGGTATGTTGTAGAGTGGGATCGAGCCACCCGGAGAGGACGCCCACATGGCCACCCTGGAACTGACCGCCGAGAACTTCGAAGCCACCGTGACCAGCGACGGGATCACCCTCGTCGACTTCTGGGCATCGTGGTGCGGACCCTGCCGCAGCTTCGCGCCCGTCTTCGAGCGGGCGTCCGAGACGCACCCCGACATCCGGTTCGGCAAGGTCGACACCGAGGCCGAGCAGGCGCTCGCCGGTGCCGCCCAGATCTCGGCGATCCCCACCCTCATGGCCTTCCGCGACGGGTTGCTCGTCTACCGCGAGGCCGGCGCCCTGCCGGCCCGCGCCCTCGAGGAGCTCATCACCTCGGTTCGCGAGCTCGACATGGACGCCCTCCGGTCGAAGGCCGACGCATCGTGACCGCGACGGCGTCGTCGCGCCTCCGGACCGCGTGATGACCGATCCCACGGCCGAGCCGGTCCCCGCCGTCGACGTACGCGGCGCCCTGGTGCTGCTCGACGACGACGCCCTGCTCATCGACGTCCGGGAGCAGAACGAGTGGGACGCCGGGCACGCACCGCACGCCGTGCACATCCCGATGGCCCGGCTGTCCGCGGAGACCTCGGTCCTCACCACGCAGCGACCCGTCGTGATCGTGTGCCGCTCCGGTCGCCGGTCGGCCGCTGCCGTCCTGGCACTGCGCACGGCCGGGATCCACGCGCTGAACCTCACCGGTGGCATGCAGGCCTGGCGCGACGCCGGAGCGCCGGTCGTCGCCGTCGCCGGCAGCCCCACCATCATCTAGAAGGAGTGACCGTGAAGAAGATCCTCGCCCTGGTCGCGCGTGCTCGGTGCCGCTGCTGCTCGCCGGCTGCGGCTCGAGCGGCGGCGGCGGCGCAGCCGTCCAGACCGTCGACGCCTCGACGTTCCTCACCACCGCGAGCAGCAGCGCCCGGTGTCGTGACCGTCGACGTCCGGACTCCCGCCGAGTACGCCGCGGGCCACATCGACGGCGCGGTCAACATCGACGTCGAGGCGCCCCCTTCGACCAGCAGATCGCCGCGCTCGACAAGGCGGCGACGTACGCCGTCTACTGCCACAGCGGTCGTCGCTCCAGCCTGGCCACCGACGCCATGGCCCAGGCCGGGTTCACCCACGTCTACAACCTCGCCGGAGGAATCTCCGATCTGGCGTCAGCCGGAGGAACGGTGGTCGCGTCATGAACAACAGCCTCGAGGTCGTCTCCGATCGAGACGCCGAACCTCGGCGACCGCAGCTACGTCGTCGGCCGCGGCGCGTCGCGCGATCGTCATCGACCCGCAGCGCGACATCGACCGGGTCGAGGCAGATCCTCGACGAGCGCGGCTGGACGCGTGTCGCACGTGCTCGAGACGCACTTCCACAACGACTACGTCAGCGGTGGGCTCGAGCTCGCCCGCACGCTCGGCGCGGAGTACGTCGTGCCGAGCGGCATGGACATCGCGTTCGCCGCGCACCGGGTCAGCGACAAGGCCGAGCTCGAGGCCGACGTCGGACTCATCCGCGTGCTCCACACGCCCGGCCACACCCCGAACCACCTCTCGTTCGCCGTCAACGTCGACGGCGAGGACCTCGCGCTGTTCACCGGCGGCTCCCTGCTGTTCGGCAGCGTCGGCCGCCCCGACCTGCTCGGCCCGGCGCTGACCGAGCCGCTGGCCCGCGCGCAGTGGCAGTCCATGCGGCGGATCGCGCGACGAGGTCACCCGCACGGCGCAGTGTCTACCCGACGCACGGCTTCGGCTCGTTCTGCAGCGCCACCGCCACGGTGGGCACCGCGTCCACGCGTCGCCGAGCAGATCGCGAGCAACCCGGCGTTCGCGGTCGACGAGGAGACCTTCGTCACCGAGCTCATCGCCGGCCTCGACGCCTTCCCGGCCTACTACGCGCACATGGGTCCGGCCAACCAGGCCGGAGCCGGCCCGATCGACCTGTCCCTGCCCGCAGGTCGCGACCGCCGCCGACATCGCAGCGCGCATCGCGCGCGGCGAGTGGGTCGTCGACCTGCGCCACCGTCGCGTCTTCGCCGCCGACCACGTCACGCGGCTCGCTGTCCTTCGACGTGCACGGCAACGCGATCACCTACCTCGGCTGGCTCATCGACTGGGGCACCCCGATCACGCTGCTCGGCGCCGACGCCGACGAGGTCGCCGTCGATGCAGCGCGAGCTCGTGCGCATCGGCATCGACCGGCCCGGCGGCGTACGCCGTCGGCGCGCCCGCTCGACTGGGCCAGCGCCGCTGCCCCGCGGTCGAGCTACCGGCGCGCGACCGCACGTCGAGATGGCCGACGGCGCTCGCGGCGAACCCGCGCCTCCCCATGCTCGACCTGCGACGCAACAGCGAGTACGACGACGGCTTCGTCGCCGGCGCCAAGCACGTGCCGCTGCACGAGCTGCGCGGCCGGCTCGACGAGGTCGTCGCGCTGGGCCGCGGACAACGCCGACGCACGGACCGGTCTGGCTCTACTGCGGCAGCGGGTTCCGGGCCTCGGTCGGTGCCTCGATCCTCGAGGCGGCGGGCGTGTCGCTCGTCCATGTCGACGACGACTTCCCGAACGCCGAGAAGGCCGGCCTCCCGATCTCGCACCCCGAGGTGCGGTCACCGCCTCGGCTCCACCTACGCCGACTGACGCGTGCTCTGCAGTCATCCCCACCGACCGCGCAGGATGAACGACGTCGAGACGACAACGCAAACCACCACCTACACGAGGAGCACACGCATGAGCATCCGGCTGGGCGACCAGGCCCCCGACTTCACCGCCGAGAGCACCGAAGGGACGATCGGCTTCCACGAGTGGAAGGCCGGTCACTGGGCGGTGTTCTTCAGCCACCCGGCCGACTACACCCCCGTCTGCACGACCGAGCTCGGCCGCACCGCTCAGCTCAAGGACGCGTTCGACCAGCGCGGGGTGAAGGCGATCGCGCATCTCCGTCGACCCGATCGAGGACCACCTCGGCTGGGCCCCGGACATCGGCGACGTCGGTGGCACGGACCTGAACTTCCCCATCGTCGCGGACCCGGACCGCAAGGTCGCCGAGCTCTACGACATGATCCACCCCGGCGAGGGCGACGCCTCGACGGTCCGGTCGGTCTTCATCATCGACCCGGCCGACAAGGTCCGGCTCACGCTGACCTACCCGAAGTCGGTCGGGCGCAACTTCGACGAGATCCTCCGCGTCATCGACGCGCTGCAGCTCACCGACGCCGCGCCCGTCGCGACGCCGGCCGACTGGACCCCCGGTGAGCGGGTGATCGTGTCCGCGGGCATGTCGACCGAGGACGCCAAGGCTCGTTTCGGCGAGGTCGAGGAGATCAAGCCGTACCTGCGCTGGACGCCCCAGCCGACGGTGTAGCAACGGCTTCCCCACGCTCGACGGATCAGGCGCGGTCACCCTCTCGACGGGTCACCGCGCCTGATCCGCGTCGTCGCCCGTGACGTGCGTCCCCGGCGGGAGGCCGACTGCGACGAGCGCGACGAGCGTGCCGACCTCGAGCACGGCCAGCGCGACCCCAGCAGTCGTGAGCCCAGCGACCCAGAGGCCGAACGACGCGACGCCGAACAGCACGAGCTCCACCAGCCACCCGTGCCGCCAGCGGCAGGTCGACGCGGCGTCGAGGCGCGAGGAAGAGCCCCCACAGGACGGCCGTCGTGGCCACCATCGCGAACGACAGAACCCAGCGCCAGGCGGTGCCCCCACCGGCGTGCCAGCCGACCACGGCCATCGAGGCGAGGAGCGCGAGCTCGAGCAGGAACCGGACCGCCAGCAGAGCCCCGCCCAGCGGCGACGCCGCCAGCCCGGTCAGCGATCGGCCGGGGCCCACCTTCAGCGTCCCGGTCGGACGGCATGGGCACGCTCCCGTGGTCGGCGGATCTGCGCATCGGCTGCATCCATGCTCCCCGATGCCGTCGGGAGGATCGGCGGGATCAGGCGAGGACGGTGTCGTAGAGCCGGCGCAGCGCCGAGAGGTGCACCCCGGTGGAGATCGCCAGCAGGTTGGGAGCAGGCATCACCCGGTCGCGGTAGAGCCGGGCGGCGGTCTGGTCGATGCACGCCCCCATGAGGTAGTTCACCGCGCGCCAGTACTGCAGCCGGTCACGATCGAGCTCGAGGCCGACGACCGAGCGGATCCGGTCGAGCCACTCCTCCGGCGTCATCAGCCGCTTGCCCCGCATCCAGATCAGGAACGCCCAGTCGTAGTACTCGTCCCCGAGGTGGGTGAACTCCCAGTCGACGACGGCGGTGATACGACCCTCGAGGTGCATGTAGTTGCCGGGTCCCGGGTCACCGTGCACGACGCAGACCCGGTCCGACGCCGGTGCGTGGATGCGCAGCCACGCGATCGCCTCCTCGAGCAGCGGGGACGGCTCCCCGATGAGACCGCTGCGATAGGTCGCCTCGAAGCGATCCACGAGCGCGAGCGCCGGTCCGGTCGGCAGCTGCGGCGTGGCCAGGAACCCCAGGCCGACCTCGGCGGGGTCGTACCGGTGCAGCCGGTCGAGCAGCACGATGCTCTCGTCGATGGTCGAGGGCAGCTCGGTGGACACGCCGTCGACGAACGCCATGACGAAGAACGGCTCGCCGATCACCGACCCCGTCGGCTCGTACGCGATCACCTCGGCCACCGGGTAGCCCGCGCGGAACAGCGCCTGCATCACCGGCACCTCGGTGGTGGAGTCGCTGCCGAGGAAGCCGTTCTGCTCGACCCGAACGATGCAGCGGTGCGAGCCGCCCTCGTAGTCGGCGTCGACGATGTACATCGCTCGCGACTGCCCCATCGCCACCCGCTGCGGCGGCGGACACCGTGACCGGCCTGCCGAGGACCTCGGACAGGTACGGCGCCAGCGCCTCGGCCGTCGGCGCGCTCATGCGTGCGCCTTGTGCATGGCCGCGTGCAGCGTCGCGAGGAGCGGCGCCGCGGCCGCGGCCTCCTCGTCCATCTGCGCCACCAGCACCGGGTGGAGCACCGCGCGCACGCGGTCGCCGTCCTCGCCCGGGTTCTCCTGCGCCCACACCAGGGCGCGGGTGGCTCGCTCGAACGGCGATCCACCGGCATCGAGACCGGGAACGCCGTCCAGCTCCTCGAGGGCCGCCGCGAGCTGCGCGGCATGGCGCTCGCCGCGCGGGTCGTGGCGCAGCTCCACGGCGTACTCCAGCGCGGAGGCGACGAGCGCGACGGTGAGCGACGCGAACTCGTCCGTCACCGTGGGAAGCACCGTGGTGCGCAACGCGGTGGCCGAGTTGAGGAGGATGTCGTCGATGTCCGGCAGGACGGGGATCGTCATGGCGTCTCCGGGTTCCAGAAGCCGCTGACCGCCGCGCGCGCCGGGTTCCCGAGCGCCTGCCGAGCCGCGAAGTGCGCCCGCCAGTCGCGGCACCTGCCCTGGCGGCCGTGCCAGTAGTCCACCTCGTGCGAGACGAGGCCGTCGCGGAAGTGCAGCAGGCTCACGCCCTCACCGACGTCCCACTGTCCTTCGTGCTCGCCCGACGCGTGCAGCACGTACACCACCCACTGCACCATCACGCCGTCGTCGGAGACGAACACCTCCTCGACCGGCAGCCGCATCCGACCGGCGACGTGCCGCCAGCGGTCGGCGATCGCCTCGGTGCCCACGATCGCCTCGGGCCGGCTCGCGATGTCGCGCATCACGACGTCCGGCGTCATGTACCGCGTGGGGCCGTAGGGGTCGTCGCCGGACCAGCCCACGTTGAACAGGTCCTTCGCGCACTCGATCTCGCGCTCGCCGATCGCCATCCGCGCTCCTCGTTCGATCGTTCGTCCGGGGTCGTCGTCAGTCATGCGTGACGCCGGGGTAGGGACCCCCGACGACCGCCTCGAACTCGCCGAGCCCCACCTCGGTGGGGTCGTCGAGGTTCTCGAACACGGCGATGGTCTCCGCCCACGCGCCGTTGCGCTGCGGGATCACGACGCCGTCGAGGTCGCGCACGACCGTGGGGTGGGAGATGTCCCAGACGTCGTGCTCGAGGTGGGACTCACCGCGGAAGACACCGCGGCCGCGGCCGTCCGTGAAGCCGTCCCAGTAGCCGCCGCCCTGCATGTACACCGGAGCGCCGATGGTGCGCACGCCGAAGCGCTCGACGACACCGTCCGGTCGCGTGCACGAGACGCGTGAGGTCGCGATGCGCGGCGAGGCCGTCCACGAAGGTCACGTCGTCGAGCGCGACCTTCGTGTAGGACCAGCCCTCGCGCCCCGACCCGAACGGGTAGTCGACGCGGCTGTCGACGAGGCTCGTCGCGCCGTCCGGCGCCGAGTGGAACCGGTAGACGAGCGTGCGCTCGGGGAAGCGCACGAAGGAGAAGTGGCGCAGGCCGAAGCCGCGCAGGGCGGCACCGGCGTACGCCTCGCCCGTGACCTCGGTGGGCGCCACGACGCCCGGCGCGTTGCCGGTGCCGGTGTCACCGACTCCCCAGGAGTGGTCGCGCGCGCCGACCCACTCGGGACCCACCTCGAAGCGGCGGCCGTGGACGGTGATGGTCCCGCTGACGTGACCGACCTGCACGTAGTTCGACCGGGCGCGCACGAGCCGGCCGTCCTGGTAGCGCCGCACGCCCGGGGTCTCGTCGTAGCAGGGCGACGCACCCTCCCACCGGAGGTCGAACTCGATCCCGGACTCGTTGGGCTCGCAGCCGAACCGCAGGGTGCGCAGCCCCTCGACGATGACCATCCACAGCGGGCCGCAGGTGAGGTCGTCGCTCCCGGGTCGCATCCGGCGGCTCACCCGCAGGTTGTACTGCCGACCGTCGTCGAGCGCGACGATCACGTAGCCGTCCACGACGTTCGTGTTGGCGTAGAACCGCAGCGCGGTGATGAGGTGGCACGCGCCGTCCGGGTCGCCGACGCAGATCCACGAGCCGTCGCTCCACCTCTCGCTGTCGCTCGCGACGGTGTCGAAGGTGTCCAGCGTCTGATGACGGGGCCACTCGTCGAGCTGCGAGAGCGTTCGCCTCATGGAGGATCCTTCCGCGATCGGGTCGGTCTGAGTAGTATAGACAGCATGGGACTCCTTGAGGGCAAGAACGTGGTCATCCTCGGTGCGTCGAGCGGGATCGGCTGGCGCACCGCCGAGCTGTTCGCCGAGCATGGCGCGCGTCAGGTGGTCGCCGCCAGACGCATCGACAAGCTGGAGCGGCTGGCCGGCGCCACCGGCGCCACTGCCCGGGCCTGCGACATCACCGACCACGACGACGTGAAGGCGCTCGTCGACTTCGCCGCCGAGACGATGGGCGGGATCGACGTCGCCATCAACTCCGCCGGCCTCAACAAGGCGGCGCTCATCCGCGACATCACCCCGGAGATGCTCGAGGAGATCACCAAGATCGACTTCTGGGGCGGCTACTGGTTCATGAAGCACTTCGGCGCGTACCTCGCCGACCACGGCGGGGGCTCGATGGTCAACATCACCTCCACCACCGCGATCCTCGTGCCGCTCGGCCAGGCCGCCTACTCGGGCAGCAAGGCCGGGATCAACTTCGTCACCAAGATCGCGGCGCGCGAGTACGGACCGGACAACGTCCGGGTCAACGCGCTGGCACCGACCTTCGTCCCCACGGCGATGAACAACTTCGGCGGTCTGACGCCGATCGGCGACGCCGACGCGGACCTCGACGGCGAGTCCGTCATCAAGGACGCGTACATCGAGGAGTCCGCGCTCAAGCGTGTGACCACGGTGGACGACTGCGCGAACGTGGCCCTCTACCTCGCGAGCGACCTCTCGAGCTCCATCACCGGTCAGGTCATCCCGGTCGACAACGGCAACCACCTGCGGATGCTCCCCAACAACAACCGTCGCGGCTGACCGCTCGCCGATCCGGACAACGAGGGAGGGACCGCCCCGTCCGGCGGTCCCTCCCTCGTCGGTCGTGCCGGTCAGGGGCGGGAGACCCACTCCTCGATCTTCTGCTGGATGAAGCGGATCTTCGTCTCCTGGTACCGCGCGAAGACGACCTCCTCGAGCGAGCCGTCCTCGAGCCCCTCCTGCACCCGCGGGAGGTTGTAGCCGTCCTGGTTGAACACGCGCGTGAGCAGGCCGAGCTCCCAGGCCTCGGTCCAGTCGTCGTCGACGCCGAGCATGTGCAGCGGCGCGGCCTTGCGGCCGCTCGCCCACGAACGGGCTGAGGATCATGCACTCCATGATCGACATGCTCGGGTCGTTGCCGTACGGCCGGAACCGGTAGAGCGTGCGGTTGTAGGAGCCCCACGGGTGGAAGTTCGGGAACAGCGTGTAGACGAGGCTGTCGCACATCTCGGCGTCGCTGAGGGCGTCCGCGCCCTCCTCCCCGAGGTAGGGCACCAGATGCCCCCGGCGCACGTCGGCGAGCGCCTTGCGCGCGCTCACGCCCTCGGGCACCTCGAGGATGACCGGCACGTCGAGCGTGCGATCGGTGAGTGCGTCGATCATCTCCTGGTCGGTCGGGTCCCACTTGAGGTGGCGGCTCGGCAGGCCGTTGGGGGTGATGGCGCGGGTGAACGTGTCGAAGGCGTCGTACTGCGTGATGGTGTCGCCGAGCCCGGCGAGCAGCTGCGGGTGGGTCGCGACGACGTGGAACGACTCCATGAACGCCTCCTGCGCGAGCTTCCAGTTGCAGCGCAGGATCTTCCCGACGTGGACCTGCTTGTAGCGGTCCTCGAGCGGCCACGAGGTGAAGTGCTCCGGCAGCGAGCCCAGATGCTCGGACAGCGGTCCGGACTCGGGATCGAGGTTGATGAACACGAACCCGCCCCAGGTGTCGACCTTGACCGACGGAAGGGTCCACTCCTCGCCGACCTGCGGGAAGTCCCAGCGGCACGGGACGTGCGCGATGGTGCCGTCGAGGTTCCAGGTGACGCCGTGGAACGAGCAGGTCAGGTGGTCGCTGCGGCCGGGGAACTCCTTGAGGACACGACCCCGGTGCAGGCACACGTTGCGGTACGCCGAGATGGTGTCGGGCGCCGAGCGCACCACGAGGACCTTGATGCCGGCGATGTCGTAGGGGACGTGGTCGCCGACCTCGGGGATGTCCTCCTCGCGACAGGCGACCTGCCACACGCGCTTCCAGATCCGCTCCACCTCGAGCTGGTGGAACTCCTTCGAGGTGTAGCGCTCGGCGGGCACCCGGAGCTGCTGGTCGCCGTAGGGCGACTGCCAGCGATACACCTCGGGGACGGCGCGGGAGTCGGTGTCGAGCAGAGCCTGGTAGATGGCGCCCTGGGTCGTGGCGTCCTGGGTCACGCGGTCGTTGAGCACGGTCATGGTTCCGGTCCCTCTCAGCTGGCCGCGTTGGCGGTGTCGGGCGTGTCCGCCGGGAAGTCCTTCGGGTTCCCCGGCACGCCGGCCGGGAGCTGAGGACCGGCGAGCCAGTTCGTGAGCATGGGGTCGCAGCGGCGCAGCTCGCCCGAGACCCATCGGCCGTCGGCGTCGAACACACCGGAGATCCCGTTCTGGGTGACGTCGACGAGGCCGTCGGCTCGGACGTCGTACATGGCTCCGCTGAGCGGATGGCGGCGTGTTCGCATCGGTCCTCCAGGGCACACGAGTATGTGTACTCGGACCCTAGAAACCGGGACGCCCGGACGCAAGCCCTGGAGCCACTTTTTGTCTATACATCTTTGAGAATCTATCTATTCAGGTTAGCCAACCCTATGTCCGACAACGGATCTGCGGTGACGACCGACGGGCTAACCCTCGCCGGCGGCGTCGTTCGCCGCTACGGCTCGGGCATCGAGGGCGATGGCCCCGTCGGTCGTGGCGAGCACCGGGTTCACCTCGAGCTGGACCAGCTCCGGGTGGGCCGCCGCGACGGACGCCACCGCGGTCACGACGCGTGCCAGCGCGGCGACGTCGACCGCCGGGCGGCCACGGACACCGTCGAGCAGGCGGGCGCCGCGCAGCGAGCGGAGGAGCTGTTCGGCCGTCCCGACGGACAGCGGGGCGAGCGCGAACGCGACGTCGTCGAGCACCTCGGTCACGGTGCCGCCGAGACCCACCATGACGACCGGCCCGAAACGCTGGTCCTGCGCGACGCCGACGATCACCTCGACTCCCCGCGTGAGGTCGGCCATCGACTCGACCGTCACGGCGGGCGGGGCGAGCCGCGCGGTGAGCGCAGAGTAGGCAGCGACCACCGCGTCCGCGTCACGAAGACCGAGCACGACGCCGCCGGCATCGGACTTGTGCAGCAGCCCCATCGCCTTGAGCACCACCGGGTAGCGGAGCGCCCCGCGCGCGACGACGGCTCGCAGCTCTCGCTCGTCGTGGACCACGACCAGTTCGGGGAAGGGCACCCCGTGGTCGGCGAGCAACTCACGCACGGCGACGTAGCCGTTGTCCCCGACCGGCGCTTCGGTCATCGGCAGGTCGAGCGGATCCGAAGCGGCTGAGGAGGTCTCCCGGCTCACCGCCGCCAGTGCACCCGCCGCCTCGGCCACGCCTCGAAAGACCGGTATCCCCGCGTCCCGCAGCAGCGCGATGCTCGGACTGTCAGGAAAGATCGTCTGCACGACGACGGGCTTGTCCTGCTGACGGACGATCGCCACCGCCTCGCGCGCCGCGGCCAGCTCTCGGGGACCCAGCGCTCCCGGCTGTCCGGCGTATCCGCCGAAGTAGCCGACCCACAGCACGGAGTCGACCTCGTCGGACGCCAGCAGCGTCGCTAGGCCCCGTGCGTAGCTGCTCGGGTCCTGTTCCCCGATCCCCGCGAGGTCCACCGGGTTCGAGGCGCTCGACTGCTCCCAGAGCGACGTCCGCAGCGTGAGCCCGAGTGCCTCGGACAGCGCCGGAACCTCGAGCCCGACGGCGTCTGCGGCGTCGGATGCCACGGCGCCGTGCCCACCCCCGTCCGTCAGCACGGCGGTGCGACGGCCACGGGCACGACGTCCACCCGCCACAGCGACGAGGACGTCGACCAGCTCGCTCGGCGCGTGCACCCGGTGGATGTCCGCTGCGGCGCACGCGGCGTCGACGACCCGCGACGGGCTGGTCATGGCGCCCGTGTGCGACGCCGCGCCGCGCGTCGCGGCCGCGCTGCGCCCGGGTGCCAGCAGCACCACCGGCTTCCCGGCGTGGGCGAGCGCGCGTGCCGCGGCCACGAACCGGCGACCGTCGCGCACGTCCTCGACGTAGACCGCCACGGCGGTCGTGCCGTCGTGGTCGACGCAGTCGAGCATGAGGTCGGACACGGTGACGTCGGCCTGGTTGCCCAGGCCCACGAATCGCGAGATGCCCAGGCCGCGGCGACCGAGCAGATCATCGACGTCGATGACGAGGTTGCCGCTCTGCGACAGCACGGCGACGACCCGGGTGGAGCGGGTCCGACGCGAGGAGGAGGGAGGTGGTGGAGTCGACGACGCCGAGGCAGTTGGGGCCGACGAGCACGGCGCCCGCCTGCCGCACCCGGCGCACCGCCTCGACCTCGAGCGCTCGGCCCGCGTCCGACGCCTCCGACAGCCCGGCCGTGACGCCGACGATCGCGCGTGCGCCGACGGCGAGGGCGTCGTCGACCGCCTCGAGGAACCCGCTCGCCGGGACGCACACGGCGACGAGGTCCACCCGTCCGTCGACCTCGGTGAGCCGGGTGAGGGCTGGTCGGCCCAGCACCGTCCCGCCGCGGCGATTGACGAGGTGGACGGTGCGCGGCGTCTCGACGGAGAGCAGCTGGCGCGCGAGGTGGTGGCCCCACTTGGCGTCGTCGTCGCTCGCCCCGATCACCGCGACCGACGCCGGGTCGAACAGCGCCGTCAGGTCGCGCCGCGCGAGGATCGGCGACGCGGGCTGGGTCGGGCTCATCGGATCCTTCACGGCGACAGTGGCTGACTGGTGAGTCAGTAGAGCAGACGCGACCGACGGGTGTGAAGCAACCAGAGCAGCGACCCCGTCGACACGGTCACCCCGATCGGGTCCAACCGGCGGCACCCGGGCTCCGCACCTGAGAGGCTGCGCGCGTGACCCAGGCACTCGTCGTCATCGACGTCCAGAACGAGTACGTGACCGGCGGACTGCCGATCGCCTTCCCGCCGGTCGAGGACTCGCTCGCCCGCATCGGTGCGGCGATCGACGCGGCCCGGGTGGCCGGTGTCCCCGTGGTCCTCGTGCGGCACGAGGAGCCGGACCCGAGCGGCGGCCTCTTCGTCGCGGACACACCGGGCTGGGAGCTGCACCCGGTGGTGGCGTCGCGCCCGCACGACGTCGTGATCGACAAGACCCTCCCCGGCTCGTTCACCGGCACCGAGCTCGAGGCGTGGCTCCGCGGACGCGGAGTCGAGCACGTCGTCATCGCCGGCTACATGACGCACATGTGCGTCGACACCACGACGCGCCAGGCGATGCACCTCGGCTGGGAGGTGACCGTGCTGCACGACGCCACCGGAACCATCGACGTCGCCGACGACCTGCCCGCTGCCCTGGTGCACCGGGTGGAGCTCGGGGTGCTCGGCGACGGCTTCGCCACGGTGCGCTCCACCGACGACTGGACCGCGTCGCTGCGATGACCACGCTCGACCTCAACGCCGACCTCGGCGAGGGCATCCGGACCCGCGCCCTCGATCCGGCTGCGCTCGACGCGGCCCTGCTCGACGTCGTCACGAGCGCGAACGTGGCGTGCGGCGGTCACGCCGGGGACGACACCTCGATGGCCCGCGTGTGCCGCGCGGCGTCGTCGCGCGGCGTCGCGATCGGCGCGCAGGTGTCGTACGTCGATCGCGCCGGCTTCGGCCGCACCCGGGTCGTCGTCGACGCGCACACCCTGCGAGCGCAGCTGGTCGAGCAGATCGCGACGCTGCGGCGGCACGCGCGCGACGCCGGCGTCGACGTCTCGTACGTCAAGCCGCACGGCGCGCTCTACAACGTGGCCGCCGACGACGACGCCACGGCTGCCGTCGTGGTCGACGCCGTGCTTCGTGACTCGGAGACCGCACGGCGCACGCCGCTGCCGATCCTCACCCTGCCCGGCTCGGCACTGGCTCTCGCCGCCGACGCGCGCGGCGTCAGGGTCGTCGGTGAGGCGTTCGCGGACCGCGCCTACGCGTCGACCGGCCGGCTCGTACCGCGTGCGACGGACGGGGCGGTGATCAGCGACCGGAGGTCGTGATCGACCGCGTCCTGCGGCTCGTCGCGCACGGCGTGGTGCGCAGCATCGACGGTGCCGACATCGCCATCGTGGTTCGGTCGGTCTGCGTGCACTCCGACACCGAAGGGGCACTGCAGCTCGCGCGAGCTCTCCGCGCGGCGCTCATCGACGCGGGCGTCGACCTGCGCCCGTTCAGCGGGGTCGCACCGTGACGGCGGTGCGCCGCTGCGGCGACCGCGCGCTGCTCCTCGAGGTCGACGACGTCCACGGCATCGCCCGAGCGATCACCCACGCGCGGCTCGCCGGCGTGACCGAGGTCGTGCCGGGAGCCGAAACCGTCCTCGTGTCACTACGCCGCCGGCACCGATGCGCGCGCCCTCACGGCCGAGCTCGGCGCGCTGAGTCCGCGGCCCGGGCCTCCGGCCACGCAGTCGACCACCGTGATCGAGACGGTGTACGACGGTGCCGATCTCGATGACGTGGCGGACCTGTGCGGCATGTCGGTCGAGGCTCTGGTGGCACGGCACTCGGCGTCGGAGTTCGAGGTGGCGTTCTGCGGCTTCGCTCCGGGCTTCGCCTACCTCAGCGGCCTCGATCCGGCACTCGTCGTCCCGCGCCTCGCGACTCCTCGCACGAGCGTCCCCGCCGGCTCTGTCGCGATCGCCGACCGTTGGTCCGCGGTCTACCCGCGCGAGTCGCCGGGAGGCTGGCGGCTGATCGGCCGCACGAGCGCGACCGTGTGGGACCTCGGGCGCACTCCCCCGGCGCTGCTGTCGCCCGGCTCGCACGTGCGCTTCGCGGCGGTGCCGTCGTGATCGAGATCGTGGCGCCCGGTCCGCTCACCCTGCTCCAGGACCTCGGGCGTCCGGGGTGGGCCTCCGTCGGGGTCGGCCCGTCGGGGGCGTTCGATCGCGCGGCGATGCGTCTCGCCAACCGGCTGGTCGGCAACGCGGAGGACGCGGTCGTCCTCGAGGCGCTCGCCGGCGGGCTGGCTGTTCGAGCGCGCTCGGCGACGGTGGTCGCGGTCACCGGAGCGGCCGGCGCCGTCGTCCTCGAGCACGCGGGCCGCCGCCACGAGATGCCGCGCAACTCTCCGGTGCACCTGCATCCGGACGACGTCGTGACCCTCGCCCGGCCGAGCCGCGGGCTGCGGAGCTATGTCGCGGTGCGACGAGGGATCGCCGCACCGAGGACGTTGGGCAGTGCGGCGTACGACACACTCGCCAGGCTCGGTCCGCCACCGCTGCGGGCGGGCGACCGGCTCGACGTCGCGAGGGACGAACGCGGTCATCCGCCCGTCGACCACGCCGCACTCCGTGCCCACGACCGGTCGCTGCGGGTGGTGCTCGGGCCGCGCGACGACTGGTTCACCGGCGACGCGATCGCGCTTCTGCTCGCGACGTCGTGGATGGTCTCGACGGACTGCGACCGGGTCGGGATCCGCCTCTCGGGTGGTGTCCTCACGCCGACGCGATCCGGGTCGCGAGCTCGCCAGCGAGCCGATGGTGACCGGCGCGATCCAGGTGCCGCCGGACGGTCTCCCGCTGGTGCTCGGCCCCGATCGTCCGACTACCGGCGGGTATCCCGTCGTCGCCGTCGTCGTCGACGCGGACCTCGACCGGCTCGCTCAGGTCGCCCCCGGGAACTAGTCCATTTCTTGGATGACTCCGGTACGTAATCGAGAGCCTACGTAGAGCGACACGCCCATACTCAGAGCAATGGCGGGCCGGGACCACCCTTTCGGCTCACCATGATCGGTAAGCACCCGCCGAAAGAAGTCCTGTGAGTACGAGGAGGTGGATCACCATGACAACGCTGACGATGCGCACAGCGCACGAGAGCGACGTGATGGACCTGCTGCGCCAGGGAATTCCCCTGACACTGCTGATGGACCTCGCCGACCCGTTCGGTCCGCACTCGAGCGAGCTGTACGACAGCGAGGGCACTGCGGCCTGACCAGTGACGGCGGTGCATCTGGCACCGCCCGCTGGCCCGGCCACCACGTCGCGCGACTTGCGTACCTTTGCCCAACCCGCCCTTCATTCGTCATGCACAAGAGATTTCGTCGTGGCAGCACGCTCGGTGTATCGTGACCGAGCACCACGCGCCGCTAGCTCAACTGGCAGAGCAGCGGACTCTTAATCCGCGGGTTGTAGGTTCAAGTCCTACGCGGCGTACTGGTGAGAAGGCCCGATCGTCCTCGGACGGTCGGGCCTTCTCCCGTTCCCGTCGGTCCATCCGCGAGCCCCTGCCCCTACTGCTCGAAAGCGTGGTCGTTCTTGGGCAGTTCGGGCAGGGAGTCGGAGGTTCAGCCGGCACCTCGGGGCGCCACCGGGCCCGTAGCGGACTACGGTCCGATGGTGATCACACCTGCTGTCGCCGATGAGACCGTGACCCGTTGGAACGCCGCCGACGACGTGTGGGAGACGGGCGTGCGCGGTCGGGCCGTGCTCGCCGACCCGCGCATCAACAAGGGGACAGCCTTCACCGCGCGGGAGCGCGAGGAGCTGGGTCTGGTCGGCATGCTGCCTCCACGCGTGCTGACGATGGAGCAGCAGGCGGGTCGCGCCTACCGCCAGTACCTCGCCCAGCCCACGGACCTGGCGAAGAACGTCTTCCTCACCGCGCTGCACGACCGGAACGAAGTCCTGTTCTTCCGGCTGCTCGGTGACCATCTGCCCGAGATGCTGCCCATCGTCTACACGCCGACGGTCGGCGAAGCGATCCAGCGCTACAGCCACGAGTACCGCCGCCCGCGCGGCGTCTACCTCTCCATCGAGGACCCCGATGGGGTCGAGCGCGCACTCCTGGCGAGCGGCCGCGGACCCGACGACATCGACCTGATCATCGCGACCGACGCCGAGGGCATCCTCGGTATCGGCGACTGGGGAGTCGGCGGCATCGAGATCGCGGTCGGGAAGCTCAACGTCTACACCGCCGCCGCGGGCATCAACCCGTCGCGCACGCTCGCGGTCATGCTCGACGTGGGCACCAACCGCCAGGAGCTGCTCGACGACCCGCTCTACCTCGGCGTCTCCCGGCCTCGGGTGGAGCGGGAGCAGTACGACGCGTTCATCGACCGGTACGTCGCCGTCGCGTCCCGTCTCTTCCCGCACGCGCTGCTGCACTGGGAGGACTTCGGCACCAGCAACGCCCGACGCATCCTGCAGCGCTTCCGGTCCTCCACGCTCACGTTCAACGACGACATGCAGGGCACGGGCGCGGTCAACCTCGCCGCCGTCCTCTCCGCGAGCGCGGTCGGTGGCGTGCCGCTCGAGGAGCACCGGGTCGTGGTGTTCGGCTCGGGCACGGCCGGCATCGGCATCGCCGACCAGCTGCGCGACGCGATGCACGGCGCCGGGCTCGCGCTGGACGTGGCCACCCGACGGTTCTGGTGCGTGGGCCGCCACGGGCTGCTCGCCGACGACCGGGCCGACCTGCGCGACTTCCAGGCGCCGTACGCCCGACCGGCGGGAGAGGTCGCCGACTGGGAGCGCGACGACGAGCTCGAGGGCATCAGCCTGGCCGAGGTGGTCCGGCGCGTGCGTCCGACGATCCTGATCGGCACGTCCGGCCAGCCGCGGGCCTTCACCGAGGCGCTGGTCCGCGAGATGGCCGCCCACGTCGACCGGCCGATCATCATGCCGATGTCCAACCCCACGGACCTCGCCGAGGCTGTCGCCGTCCGACCTGTTCGCCTGGACCGACGGCCGGGCCCTCGTGGCGACGGGCAGCCCCTTCGCGCCGGTCACCTACGCCGGAACGACGCACGAGATCGCCCAGGTCAACAACGCGCTGATCTTCCCGGGCCTCGGGCTCGGCGTGATCGTGGCGCGAGCCAGCCGGATGACCGACGCGATGTTCCTGGCGGCGGCACAGGCGGTCGCGGGGATCGTGGACCCGACGACGCCCGGCGCGTCCCTGCTGCCGCAGGTCGTGGACCTGCGTGCGACGTCGGCCGTCGTGGCGCTCGCGGTGGCCCGGGCCGCTCAGCGCGACGGCGTCGCCGACGGCCCGCCCGACGACCAGCTCGAGCAGGCCATCCAGTCCGCCATGTGGCAACCCACGTACCACCCCGTGCGAGCCGTCTGACCGCGTCACCGCGTCGAGCTCTCGAGTCCCAGCCCCAACTGTCCAAGACCGGCGCCGCTTTGGTCGGTGAGGGCAGGGACTCGGGAATCCGTGGGCGCGGGTCAGGTGTCGTCGACGACGCGCCAGGCTCGGGAGACGAGCGCGGGGACCTCGTCGGCAAACCGGTCGAAGCCCTCACCCACGGTGAGTCCCATCGTGAAGCGACGGTGGATGCCCTCGATGACGATCGCGAGCTTGAAGTAGCCGAGCGTGACGTAGAAGCCGAGGTCGTCGAGGTCGGCACCCGTGCGCTCGGCGTAGCGCTGCGCCATCTCGGCGTGGGTGAGGAACCCGGGCTGGTCCTGCAGCTGCGGCGCCACCGAGGGCGGTGGGACCGGCGCTCCGGGATCGGGTGAGTAGACGAGGAAGAGTCCGAGGTCGGCGAGCGGGTCGCCGAGCGTGCTCATCTCCCAGTCGAGCACCGCGGTCGGCACGAGCTCGGGTGCCGGCGTGAACATGACGTTGTCGAGCCGGTAGTCGCCGTGCACCAGGCTCGCCGCGGACCGCGCGGGGATGCTGGCTCGCAAGTGCTCGGCGAGCCGGTCCATCTCCGGAAGCTCACGCGTCTTGGACGCCTCCCACTGCTGCGTCCACCGCGTCACCTGCCGGGCGAGGTAGCCGTCGGGTCGACCGAACTCGGTCAGCCCCACCGCCTCGAGGTCGACGGCGTGGATCCCGGCCAGGACGTCGACGAGCCGCAGAGAGAGGTGACGGCGTTGGCCGGCGGTGAGCGGTGCGGTGTCGTCGACGTCGCGCAGCACCACCCCGGGCGCCTCGTCCATGACGTAGAACGGCGCTCCGATCACCGCGGTGTCCATGCAGAGCCCGTGCACGAACGGGGTCGGTACGTCGCTGTCGCGCAGCGCGTGGAGCACGGTGTACTCGCGGCGCATGTCGTGCGCGGACGGGAGCACGTGCCCGAGCGGCGGCCGACGCAGCACCCAGCACCGGTCGCCCTGGCGCACGAAGAAGGTCAGGTTCGAGCGGCCCCCCGCGATGAGCTCGGCGCGGAGCGGTGTGCCGTCGGCGTCGGCCACGTGCTCGGCCATCCACGGCGCGAGGGCATCGAGGTCGACCGCCTCGGGCGGGGCGCCGACCACCCGGCTCACCGCGCTCCCGTCAGTCATGAAGCCCCCCGGGCAGGGCCGGCAGGCCGCGCCGTGCATGCGTCACAGGCGCTCGTACAGGGTCGCGTTGGCGAGCCCGCCGCCCTCGCACATCGTCTGCAGCCCGTAGCGCGATCCCCGCCGCTTCATCTCGTGCACCAGGGTCGCGGCGAGACGAGCACCCGACGCCCCGAGCGGGTGGCCGAGCGCGATCGCCCCACCGTTGACGTTGACCCGGTCCGGGTCGACGTCGAGCGTGTGCTGCCAGCCGAGCGCGACGGACGCGAACGCCTCGTTGATCTCGAACAGGTCGATGTCGTCGACGCCGAGACCGGTCCGCTCCAACAGCTTGCGGGTCGCCGGGATCGGGGCGGTGAGCATCGCGACGGGATCGTCGCCCGCGAGCGCGAACGCCGAGACCCTCGCCAGCGGCGTGAGCCCGAGACCGGCCGCGACGGACTCCTCCATGATGAGCACCGCGGCGGCGCCGTCGGCGATCTGCGAGCTGTTGCCCGCGGTCACCCGGCCGTCGGGCAGGAACGCCGGCTTGAGGGCTGCGAGCGCCTCTGCCGTCGTCGCGCGGATGCCGCCGTCGCTCGTGACCAGGTCGCCGGGTACGTCGACGTCACCCGACTCCTGATCGCGGCGCTTCACCGCGACCGGGACGGTCTCGGCCGCGAACCGGCCCTCGTCGCGGGCGGCCGCCGCCAGCTGCTGGCTGCGCAGCGAGAACGCGTCGAGGTCCTCGCGCGTGAGGTTCCAGCGGTCCGCGAGCAGCTCGGCGGAGAGCCCCTGCGGGACGATCCCCCGCAGCCCGAAGGTCTCGCGGTCGGCGTACCGGGCCTCGATCGCCGGCCCGAACGGACTCGCCATCCCGGGGACCACGCTCGAGCCGAGCGGCACTGCGCTCATCAGCTCGACACCGGCGGCGACGACGATGTCGTAGGCGCCGGCGATCACTCCCTGCGCGGCGAAGTGCACCGCCTGCTGCGACGAGCCGCACTGACGGTCGACGGTCGTCGCCGGCACGCTCTCGGGCCACCCGGCCGCGAGCACGGAGTTGCGGCCGAGGTTGTAGGTCTGCGGCCCCACCTGGTGGACGCAGCCCATGATCACGTCGTCGACGGTCGCGGGGTCGAGCCCGGTCCGCGCCACGAGGGCGTTGAGCACCTCGGCCGCGAGCTCGCTGGAGTGCCAGCCGCTCAGCAACCCGTTGCGGCGACCGGTGGGGGTTCGGACGGCATCGACGACGACGGCGCTTCGCACAGCTTCCTGCTCTCTTCCTGCTCAGCGAGCAGGCAACCGGGTGCCGGCCCCCCGAGGGAGGGCCGCGGGCGATCGGACGACGGCTCGCGGTGTCGCCGACCCGGGTGCAGGCTGACGGACATCCGGGGTCGGCGCGCACCGACCATCATCCCAGCATCGCGGACCCGGGGCACGGGCACCCTCGCCGCCCCACGCAGAGGACCGCGGCCCACTCGCATCGGCCCGCCCGTTCAGCCCATTCGCCCGGCGTTCTCAGCGTCCTCATACCTTGACGGTGGATGCTCGAGGGTGAACGGACGTCTGCCACGGCAGACGCCCCACCAGATCGAGAGGACCGTCATGGAGCAGCAGGACCGCCCCGGCTGGAACCCGCCGGCCCCCGGCACCACCGAGGGCACCGGGCTTCCGGAGTACTCGGCCCCCGAGGTCGTCGAGTCGGGGCCGCGTCGCTCGCGCATCGGGACCAGCGTCGCCGTCGCGGCCATCGCGATCGGCGCGCTCGGCGTCGCGGGCACCGCCTACGCGTCGTCGACCAGCCCCTCCCCCTCGCCGACGGGCGGGTCCGGCACCTCCGACGGCTACGGCGCCCCCGGTCAGGGCGAGCGTCCCGGGATGCCCGGCTACGGGATGCCCGGCCAGCGCGGACCCGGTGCCGACGACGACGGGGATGGCGACGGCCGCATGGGCGGGCACCGTGGCGGCATGGGGATGCGTGGTCCCGGCATGGGCATCCACGGCACCTTCGTGGTCCCGAAGTCCGACGGTGGCTACCAGACCGTGCACACCCAGCGCGGCACCGTGACGGCCGTGAGCGCGACGTCGATCTCGCTGAAGAGCGAGGACGGCTTCACCGCCAGCTACGTCGTCACCGCCGACACGGTCGTCAACGCGCAGCGCGACGGCATCGGTTCGGTCAAGGTCGACGACGAGGTCATGCTCATCGGCACCGAGGCCGACGGCACCGTCACCGCGGTGCACATCATGGACCGCACGCGCATCGCGGACGGCCTCAAGAAGCTCGCGCCACCGTCGCCGTCGCCCAGCACCACGGGATCGAGCACCTGAGCCCCGCACCCTGAGCCCACCCGGCCATCCCCGGCCGAACGCCTCCGCGTCTCCCCCGTCGCGGGGGCGTTCGACTGCCAGGTCCGGGTCGTCTCGGCGTAGGGCGCCCGCCGTTCAGGCCTCGGGGATCGGCCACACCTCGGGCACGGAGTGCCCGCCGTCCACCACAAGGGTGGCACCGGTGACGAACGAGGCCGACTCGTGCGCGAGGAACGCCACGGCTGCTGCCACCTCGTCCGGCGTCCCCGAGCGTCCGACCGGCGACCGGGAGGCGGCCACCGCCTCGAAAGCCAGCTGCGACCCGGTCGCGATGTAGCCGGGCGCCACGACGTTGACCGTGATGCCGTCGCGGACCACCTCGAGCGCGAGCGACCGCGACAGCCCGACCAGCGCCGCCTTCGACGCCGCGTACGACGACTGCCCCGGCATCGCGTTCACCGGGCCGGTGGTGGACGCGACGGTGACGATGCGCCCGTAGCCCGCGGCGCGCATCGCCGGGATCACCGCTCGGCACATGAGGAACGCGGTGGTGAGGTTGCGCGCGATCGACTCGTCCCAGTCGTGCAGCGCCAGGTCGGCGACCTCGGCGTCGACGTCGAGCCCGGCGCCGACCGACGTCATGCCGGCGTTGTTCACGAGGATGTCGAGGCGCCCCCACCGCTGCAGCGCGGCGTCCACCAGCAGCGCCGCCGAACCGTCCTGGGTGAGGTCCGCGACGACGCCGACGGCCACGTCGCCGAGCTCCGCCGCCCGCTCGTGCACCCGCTCGCTCGTCGCGCCGAGCACCACCCGCGCGCCTTCCGCGACGAGCGCCCGCGCACACGCCATCCCGATGCCGTCGGGTGCGCCGGCGCCGGTGACGACGGCGACCCGGCCGCCGAATCGAGAGGTCATCGCTGTCCTAGAGGTAGAGGCCGGCGGCGCCGTCGCGCACCCGCGCGGCAGCCAGGGCGTGGACGTCGCGCTCGCGCAGCAGGACGTACTCGTCGCCCTGCAGCTCCACCTCGGGGTGGTCCTCGGGATCGAAGAGCGCCTGGTCGCCGACCTCGATGGTGCGCACGTTCGGGCCGATCGCCACGACTCGGGCCCACGTCAGCCGCTTCCCCACCTGGGCGGTGGCGGGGATGAGGATGCCACCGGTGGAGCGACGGTCGCCGTCGCCGTCGTCGACGCGCACGAGCAGGCGGTCGTGCAGCAGCTTGATGGGCACCGAGCCGTCCGGCAGGGGCGTGGTGTCGGGGTGCGTCACGGCGCCGAGGCTACGTCGCTGCGGCCCACCCCACTCACCACCCCTGGATTCCGCGCCGACCGGCGGTCCGGCCCCCACCGGGACCGGGGGTCAGAGCCGGCACCTCGGCGGAACGTCCGCTGCGAGGCGCACCCGCTCAGTCCTCGTCGATCCCGCTTCCGCCGCGGCCGCTGATCAACCGTGCGATGACGACGACCGCGACGAGGGCTCCCACGGCCATCGCGACCCGCTCCGGCTTCACGCCGCCGTACTGGTCGATGAACACGCCCTTGACCTTGTCCACCTGCCGCGCCGCGATGTTCTTGGGCGACACGTACTCCTGCAGGTCGTCGAGACCCTGGGCCAGGCGCTCACGGGTGGCGTCGAGGTCCGTCTCGATCTCGTCCAGGCTGCGCTGGGGAGCCGGCTTCGCGGCTGGCTTGGCGTCGTCACCCGTCGCGGCGGCCACGGTCTTGTCCGCGGTCTTCTCGACCGAGGCGGCGGCCTTCTTGGCGCCGGCAGCAGCCTTGTCGGCCGCCTTTCCGGTGGCGGTCGCGGCCTTGTCCGCGGTCTTCTCGACCGAGGCGGCGGCCTTGTCGGCGCCGCCGGTGGCCTTGTCGGCCGCCTTCTCGGTGGTGGACGTGATGGCATCTGCGGCAGTGGCGGCCGCGTCAGCGGCCTTGCCGGTCACGGAGTCGGTCACGAGCATGAGCCTAGCCCGCAAGCACGCACCGAGGGGCGGCGCTCGTGCGATCAGCCGGCTGGACGGGATCGCCTCAGCCGCGGGGTGCCGGCACCGCGAACGCGGTCGCGGAGGCATCGGTGTGCTCGTCGAGCCCGGCCGTACGGCTGAGGCCGCGTCCTCGGGTGAGCACGAGGACCACCACGAACACCGCCGCGTTCGTCAGGACGATGGTGGTGCCGGAGGGGATCTCCAGGTGGTACGAGAGGTACATCCCGACCGCACCGCACGACGCCCCGATGATCGTGGAGATCCACAGCATCCGGCTGAACGAGTCGCTGAGCATCCGGGCCACGACCGCCGGGATCACGAGCGTCGCGGCCACCAGGGTCACGCCGATGATGCTCAGCGTCGCCAGGATCGACATCGACAGCACCACCATCAGCACGGTGTCCATGCGCGCGACGTTGACACCGGAGACCTGCGCGACGTCCGGGTCGAACGTCGAGAAGAGCAGCTGTCGGTAGAGCACGGTGAACACCGCGACGGCCCCGACCAGCACGGCGACGAGCAGCCACAGGTCACCCGCCGAGACGCCGTTGATGCTACCGAACAGCAGGCTGTCGAACGCGGGGCCCTTGGTGCCGAAGCGCGTGAGCAGCGCGACGCCGAGCGCGAACGACGCCGTGGTGACGACGCCGATCGCGGCGTCCGCGCCGATGCGCCTGCTGCGCGCGACCGCGCTGATCGCCAGAGCCGAGGCGAGGCCCCAGAAGCCGGCGCCGAGCACGATCGGGACGCCGAGCAAGGGTGCCGCCGCGTAACCGCCGAAGATGGCGTGCGAGAGGCCGTGGCCGATGTAGCTCATGCCGCGCAGCGTGATGTAGACGCCGATCAACCCGCACAGCGCACCCGCGAGCGCGGCCGCCGCGAAGCCCTTGACGAAGAACTGGTAGCTGAACGGGTCCGCGAGCAGCTCCCACAGCGCCACCCATCAGCCGGCCGCCCGTCGCTGTGTCTCGATCGACGAGCCGTCGACCACGAGCGGGATGCCGAGGTGCTGGAGGATCTCCACCCGAGCGCCGAAGACCTGCTCGACGACGTCGGGCACGATCACCTGGCGCGGGGTCCCGCTCGCGATCAGCCGTCGGTTCAGGGCGAGCAGGTGCGGCAGGTGAGCCGCCATCCCGTTGAGGTCGTGCGTCGTGAGGACGATCGCGAGGCCGTCCTGGTTGAGGTCGCCGAGCAGGTGCAGCACCTCGTGCCGCGTCTGGATGTCGACCCCGGACGTCGGCTCGTCGAGCAGGAGCAGCTCCGGCCTGCGCAGCAGCGCTCGCGCCAGGAACATCCTCTGCTGCTGCCCCCCGGAGAGCTCGCGGATGTGCCGGCCGGCGAGCTCGCCGATCCCGAGCCGGTCGAGGACTCCTGCCACCTCGGCGCGCTCGGCGCGCGTGGGCCACGGGTTGAGGCCGCGCGGCTTCCGCGACATCAGGACGCAGTCGCGGACCGTGACCGGGAAGTTCCAGCTGACGGTCTCCAGCTGCGGCACGTAGCTCACGGCGAGGCCGGGGCGACGGGTCACCGAGCCCGCGCCCGGCTTCGCCATGCCGAGCAGCAGCCGCAGCAGCGTCGTCTTCCCCGAGCCCGACGGCCCGACGATCCCGGTGAACTGACCGGGGAGCACGTCGTGGGACACGTGGTGCAGGACGGGTGCGCCGCCGTACCCGAACGAGACGTCGCTGAGGCTGATGAGGGGGGCCGGGATCACTGGGGGTACTCCGCGGTGTCGGGCGTCGGAATGCTCGTGTCGAGGGCGTCGAGGGCGGTCGCCGTGCCGCCGAGCGCGACGATCATCGTGCGGTAGTCGTAGCGCATCAGGCCGAGCCAGGAGTGGTCCGCTTCGCCCGGCGCACCCGGGAGGTCGTCGTCGCGCAGCGTGTCCTCGTAGCGTGCGCCAGTCTCGACCGCGATCTGCTCGAGGACCTGCGACGGGAACACCTCGGACCCGAAGATCACCGGCACCTGCTGCGCCCGGACCTGCTCGACGAGACGCGCGATCTCCTTCGGCTGGGGATCCTCGAAGTTCGACGGCTGCACCGCGCCGATCACGGTCCAGCCGTAGTCCTTCGCGAAGTAGGCGTAGGCGTCGTGGTAGGTCAGCAGGTTCTTGCGGCCCGCGGGGATCGTGGCCTGGTCCGCCCGCAGCGCATCGGACAGCGCGGTCGCGCGCGCGACGAACAGCGCGTGGTTCGCCGTGTAGTACGACGCGTTCGCCGGGTCGCGTCGCACCATGACGTCGCGCACGACGTCGGCGTACCTGATCGCGTAGAGCGGGTCGGTCCACAGGTGCGGGTTCGGCTTGCCGTCCTCCTTCGGGAAGGAGAAGTCGTAGATGTAGTCGGACTCCGGCAGGACCTGCTCGCCGATCCGCACGATCTCCGAGCCGGGCTTGGCGTTCTCCTCGGCCAGGGCGGACGTCGGCTCCTCGAGCTTGAGCCCGTTCACGAGGACGACGTCGGCCCGCTCGAGGGTCGCCGCGATCTGCGGCGGCGGGTCGAACGTGTGGCTGTTCGTGCCCTCCGGCACCACGCCCACGAGGTCGGCGCGGTCGCCGATCACGGCCGCCGCGATCGACGTGATGGGGGCGACGGTGGTCACGACGGTCAACCGGCCGGAGCGCTCCATCCCGGGCTCCGCGGCGGCCGACGTGCCGCAGGCGGCGAGCGCCAGGGCCGAGGTCAGGGCGAGGGCCACGGTCCGGACACGGGTGGGGATCGGCATGATGTGGCGAGTTTATCGCCAGTCCTTGGTTCCTGCCATTCGCTCGCAATAGGGCCACCAGCCCGGGCCTGGGAAGCGCCCTGGGGTTCGCCGCGACGTCCGCGCAGCGCTAGCCTCGCCGGGATCCAGCGTTCCCGCATCCGGAAGGCGACCCATGACCGAGCGACTCTCCGCCGGTGACCCGGCTCCCCCGCTCGACCTCGTCGACGAGTCCGGCACCGAGCACTCCTGGGCCACGCACGCCGGCGAGCGGGTGGTGCTCTACGTCTACCCCGCGGCGATGACCCCGGGCTGCACGACGCAGGCGTGCGACTTCCGGGACTCGCTCGACTCCCTCAACGCGGCCGGCATCACCGTGCTCGGGCTCTCGCCGGACAAGCCCGAGAAGCTCGCGAAGTTCCGCGAGCGGGACTCGCTCACCTTCCCGCTCCTCTCCGACCCCGACCGCACCGTGCTCACGGCGTACGGCGCCTACGGCGAGAAGAAGCTGTACGGCAAGACCGTGGTCGGCGTGATCCGCTCCACGTTCGTGGTCGACGTCGACAAGCGCGGCAAGGCCACGATCGAGCGGGCGATGTACGCGGTCAAGGCGACGGGGCACGTCGCGAAGCTGCGCAAGGACCTCGGCATCGCCTGACTGCAGCGCCGACGACGGCGTCGTCGGCAACCTCGACGCTCGGGTGGACGAGGCTGCGGGATTCAGGCGAGCGAGAGGAAGAGCTTCTCGAGGCGGCCCCGGTCCAGCGGCGGCTCCTCGCCACGGGACTCGGCCTCGATGCACGCCTGCAGCCCGCAGGACACGATGAGGAACGCAGCCCGGTCGACCGCCTTCGACGCGGCCGAGAGCTGGGTGACGATGTCGTTGCAGTCGCGGCCCTGCCTCGATCATGGCCAGCACGCCGTCGAGCTGGCCGCGGGCGCGACGGAGCCGCGTGGCGACGGCACTGCTGGTCTCGGCGTCCATCTGCATGGAGAGCTCCTGGACGAGCGCGGGCACCGGCTCGGTGGTGGTCATGTCGGCACGACCTGACGCTCGATGGTACCCATACCCAGGGGGGTGTCCGGGCGCGCCGCGAGCAAGGTCAGGAGACCGCCGTCGAGGCTGGCCGAGTCGAACCCGTTGGCCACCAGCACGCGGTGCGCGAAGTAGGAGCGCAACCCGCTGGCGCACATGACCCGGACCGGACGCCCCGCGGCCGCGACCACGACCTCGTCGAGCCGCTCGCGGAGCTCGGTCAGCGGGACGTGGAGGGCGTCGGGCAGGTGACCGCCGGCGAACTCGCGGCGGCTCCGGACGTCGAGGAGCAGCACGGACCCGTCGAGCACGGAGTCGAGGTCGGCCGCACTCCAGAGGGTCAGCGTGCCGTCGAGCACGTTCTGCGCCAGGAAGCCGGCCATGTTCACCGGGTCCTTGGCGCTGCCGAACGGCGGCGCGTAGGCGAGCTCGAGCTCGGCGAGGTCGTCGACGTCCATCCCCGCCCGCAGGGCGGTGGCGAGCACGTCGATGCGCTTGTCGACGCCGGCCCGGCCGACGGCCTGGGCGCCGAGCAGCCTGCCCTCGGGCGTGAAGACGAGCGCGAGGTGGATGGCCTCGGCACCGGGGTAGTAGCCGGCGTGGTTGCCCGGGTGCAGGTGCACCACGTGGTGGTCGACGCCGGCGAGGGTCAGGCGGCGCGAGGTCGGCCCGGTCACCGCGGCGGTGAGGTCGAAGACCCGCACGATGGCCGTCCCGAGCACGGGCTTCGACGCGACAGTCGCGCCCCATGATCGCGTCGGCGGCGGTGCGGCCCTGGCGGTTCGCCGGGCCGGCGAGCGGCACGACCCCGGGCAGCGCCGGTGACGGCGTCGATCGACCTGGATCGCGTCGCCGACCGCCCAGATGTGCGGGTCGCTCGTCTGCTGCGACGGCGTCACGACCACCGCGCCCGGCGGCCGACAGCTCGAGGCCGGCGGCGCGCGCGAGCGCGGTGGAGGGACGCACGCCGACGCCGAGCAGCACGATGTCGGCGGGGATGCGCGAGCCGTCGGCGAGCACGACGTCGACCGGCGTGCTCGGTCGCCGATCCTCGACGGCGGAGAACGCCGACGCCGACGCGCACGTCGACGTCGTGGGCGCGCAGCTCCGCCTCGACGAGGCGTCGCCATGTCGGCGTCGATCGCGGGCAGCACCTGCGGCGCGAGCTCGACGAGCGTGACGTCGAGCCCGCGGTGCCGGAACGCCTCGACGGTCTCGAGGCCGATGAAGCCGGCGCCGATCACGACCGCCGAGCTGGCACCCTGCGGCGAGCAGGTCGCGCAGGACGTCGGCGTCGGGCACGGTGCGCAGGGTGCGCACCTGCGGGCGGTCGAGGCCCGGGCAGCGGCGGCACGATCGGCTCGGCGCCGGTGGCGAGCACGAGGGCGTCGTAGCCGAGCTCGTAGTCGGCGCCGGCGACGAGGTCGCGCACGGAGACGGTGCTGCGCGTGACGGTCGATCGAGACGACCTCGTGACGCGGTGCGGACGTCGAGGTCGAGCGAGTCGCGCAGGGACTCGGGGGTGTGGAGGAGCAGCGCTGAGCGGTCGGAGATCTCGCCGCCGACGTGGTAGGGCAGACCGCAGTTGGCGAAGGAGACGTCGGTGCCGCGCTCGAGGACCACGATCGTCCGCGGCCTCGTCGAGCCGGCGCAAGCGCGCGGCAGCCGACATCCCGCCGGCCACCCCTCCGACGACCACGATGCGCTTCACGCCGCTCCTCGCACGTCTTCGTGTGCCTGCGTGACTCCGATTCTATACCCCCAGGGGTATCCGTTCGTCACGTCGGGTGACGCGACCCACGCCGCCTGCGTGGCAGGCTGCGCCGACGTGCGACGGCCGTGGCTCACCCGCAACCTGCGTCGTGCTCACCGCTGGTGTCGCTCACCCAGGACGCCGCGAGCGAGCTGCTCTACCCCCTGCTGCCCCTGCTCGTCACCGGCGTGCTCGCCGCGCCGCCGGTCGTGCTCGGGATCGTCGAGGGCAGCGCCGAGGCGGCGGCCGGCATCTCGAAGTACGTCGCCGGCCGCTGGTCCGACGCGCGCAGCCGCGCGTCCGTTCGTCACCGCCGGCTACGGCCTCGCCGCGCTCGGCAAGGTGCATCGTGGCCGCGTCGTACGTCTGGCCGCTGGTGCTCGTCGGCCGGGTCGTCGACCGGCTCGGCAAGGGTGTGCGGTCGGCGCCGCGCGACGCGCTCATCGCGGCGTCGGTCCCGCGCGAGGACTACGGCCGGGCGTTCGGGTTCCACCGCACCGGCGACACGCTCGGCGCGGTCATCGGCCCGCTCATCGCCCTCGCCGGTCTCGCCGCTGCTCGACGGCGACGTCCGCGCGGTGCTGTGGTGGGCGGTCGTACCCGCCGTGCTGTCGATGCTGCTCACCTTCCTCGTCGTGGAGCGGCGCCGCGAACCCGGAGCGTCAGCCGCGCCGTCGCCGCGACCGCGGCACCCGGCTCGACGTCGGAGTCCGGCAGCGGGCCCGGTGCGGAGGCGGCGACGCCTGCCCGCCTGCGCAGCCCGCTGCCGCGGTCGTTCTGGCGGGTGACGATCGTGCTCGTCGGCATCGCGGTCGTGAACTTCCCCGACGTCCTCCTGCTGCTGCGCGTGAGCGACCTCGGCTACTCCACGACGCAGGTCGTGCTCGCCTACGTCGTCTACAACCTCGTCTACACGCTCGGCTCCTACCCCGCGGGCGCGTGGTCGGACCGCCTGCCGCGCCCGCTGGTCTACGGCATCGGGCTGCTCGCGTTCGCCGCGGCGTACGCCGGTCTCGGCCTGGTCGGGAAGGGCGGGTGGGTGTTCGTCGCTCATGGCGGTCTACGGGTTGTTCCCCGCGTTCACCGACGGGGTGGGCAAGGCCTGGATCTCGACGCTCGTCACCGACGAGCACCGCGGCCGCGCGCAGGGCGTGTTCCAGTCGCTGATGCAACGGCGCGGTCTTCGTCGCCGGGCTCTGGGCCGGACTGACCTGGACGCTCGGCCCCGGGCGGCGGCGTCGTACCGCTGCTGGTCTCCGGCGTGCTCGGCCTCGTCGCCGGGCTGGCGCTCGTCCTCGGCCGCCACCGCGTCACCGGCGTCCGCGTGCCCGCTCGCCTAGGCTGGCGGCACACCGCGGGAGTGGTGGAACTGGCAGACACGCAGGATTTAGGTTCCTGTGCTCTCGAGCGTACGGGTTCAAGTCCCGCCTCCCGCACTGTCACCTGGACGCAGCCCAGGCACCCGTCTTACTCCCGGAACGGTCGCTTCCCGCCTCCGGAAGCGACCCTGCGGGGAGTAAGGCGAGCGGGTCTCGGCAGACTGTGGCGGGTGACCGAACTCGTCGTCTCCGACAACACCGAGCTCTCGCGGGTCGAGGCGCACTCCGACGGGGTGCTCGCCGGATACGCGGCGTACCGCGACCGCGAGGGCGCGCGGGTGTTCACGCACACCGAGGTCGAGCCGGCCTTCGAGGGGCAGGGCGTGGGCTCGGCCCTCGCTCGCAGCGCGCTCGACCAGGCGCGCGCCGACGGCGTCGGCGTCGTCCCGAGCTGCCCGTTCATCCGCGGCTGGATCGACAAGCACCCCGACTACGCCGACCTCGTCACGCCCTGACCCGCGGAGTCCGCGAGCACGCGCGCGAGTAACAGTCCGAATGCACGCGAAGTCGGCCTGGTTCACGTGCATCTGGGCTGTTACTCGCGGACCTGCCCGGGCGGGAGGAGCTCGCGGAGGACGGGGACGAGGGCGCGCAACGCGTTCCCGCGATGGCTGATCGCGTCCTTCTCGTCCGAGGTCATCTCGGCGCTCGTGCGGGTCTCGCCGTCGGGGACGAAGATCGGGTCGTAGCCGAAGCCGTTGGTGCCGCGCGGCTCGCGCACGAGGCGGCCGCGCATCTCGCCGTGCACCACGGCCTCCCGCCCGTCGGGCAGCACGAGGGCGACGGCGCAGCGGAACTGCGCGCCGAGCCGCTCGTCGGGGGTGTCGCCGAGCTGGGCCAGCACGAGCTCGAGGTTCGCGACGTCGCCCAGGCCACCCGACCACCGCGCCGACAGGATGCCGGGCATCCCGTTCAGCGCGTCGACGCACAGGCCGGAGTCGTCGGCCACCGCCGGCACGCCCGTGGCCGCGCACACCGCGCGCGCCTTGAGCAGCGCGTTGCCCTCGAAGGTCGGCTCGGTCTCCGCGACCTCGGGCACGTCGTCGAACGCGTCGATGCCGACGACCTCGACGTGCAGGCCGGCCTCGTCGAGGATCCGGGCCATCTCCTCGATCTTGTGCGCGTTGCGCGAGGCGAGGACGACGCGCGTGGTCACGCAGCCGGCGCCGAGGCGCGCGCGATCTGCAGGCGCGTGAGCTCGGCGCAGCCGGCGGCGGCGAGCTCGAGCAGCTCGTCGAGCAGCGCGCGGTCGAACGGCTCCCCCTCGGCCGTGCCCTGCACCTCGACGTAGCGGCCGTCGCCGGTCATCACGACGTTCATGTCGGTGTCGGCGGCGACGTCGTCGTCGTAGTGCAGGTCGAGGCGCGCCTCGCCGTCGACGATGCCGACGCTCACCGCGGCGACCGAGTTCGCGATGGGCTTCGCGTCCGCCTTCACGTGCCCCTTGCCGCGCGCCCACTCGATCGGCGTCGACGAGAGCGACGTAGGCACCCGTGATCGCGGCGGTGCGCGTGCCGCCGTCGGCCTGCAGGACGTCGCAGTCGATCATGATCGAGTTCTCGCCGAGCGCGCTCGAGGTCGATCGACGCGCGCAGCGAGCGGCCGATGAGCCGCGAGATCTCGTGCGTGCGGCCGCCGACCTTGCCGCGCACGGACTCGCGGTCGTTGCGGGTGTTGGTGGCGCGCGGCAGCATCGCGTACTCCCCGGTGACCCAGCCCAGGCCCGAGTCCTTGCGCCAGCGCGGCACGCCCGGGGTGAACGACGCGGCGCACAGCACGCGGGTGCGGCCGAACTCCACGAGGCACGAGCCCTCGGCGTGGTCGAGCCAGCCGCGCTGGAAGGTGATCGGGCGGAGCTGGTCGGCGGCACGGCCGTCGCTACGAGTCATGCGCCCGACCCTAACCGCCGCCGCCGACTCCGCGAGTAACAGCCCAGATGCACGTGAATCGGCGACTTGCGTGCATTCGGACTGTTACTCGCGATGACCGGGTGCCGGCGTCAGAGGTCGACGGTGAGGCCCGGGTGGCGAGGGTGAGGTCGCCGTCGTACGCCGCCAGCGCCTCGGCCGCCGGTCTCCTCGCGCGAGGTCCACGGGACGAGGTGCGTGAGGAGCAGGCGCCCGACGTCCGGCGCGGATCGCGTGCTCGGCGGCCTGGCGCGCGGTCAGGTGGAGGTTCGGCGGCACGTCGGTAGCGGCTCGAGGAACGACGCCTCGAAGAGCGCGAGGTCGGCGCCGCGCGAGAGCTCGACGAGCGCGTCGCTCTCGCCCGTGTCGCCGCGAGAACGTGAGCGACCGACCCGCCGGCCTCGACCCGGATCGCGTACGCCTCGACCGGGTGGTTCACCACGCGCGGTCGTGATGCGGAACGGCCCGATCTCCGTGACCGGCGACGTGGTCGCGGAAGTCGAACTCGCCGTTCATCCCCTGCTCGTAGGGCAGGTCGTAGGCGCGCGCCATCCGGTCCGCGGTGCCCGAGGGTCCGAGCACCGGGATCTGCGGCGCCGGTCCCTGGGGGCCGTACTTGCGCGCCACGTAGTACGACGTGAGGTCGAGGCAGTGGTCGGCGTGCAGGTGCGAGAGCACGACGGCGTCGACGGCGTAGACGTCGGTGTAGCGCTGCAGCGCGCCGAAGGCGCCGTTGCCGAGGTCGAGGACGATGCGCGACCCCGTCGTGCTCGACGAGGTAGCACGAGGCCGGCGAGTCCGGGCCGGGGAAGCTGCCCGAGCAGCCCACGATCGTCAAGCGCATCAGGCGATCACCTCGATCGGCGTGCTCCACCGCGACGACCTCGGGACCGAGGAAGCGGCGGGCCAGAGCGGTGAAGGGGGCCGGGTCGCCCGTGGACGAGGAAGCGGTGCTCCGGAGCGGGCAGCGAGGGGTCGCGCTCGAGGCCGTGCGCGACGAGGGTGCGGTAGACGTCCTGCGCCGTCTCGTCGGCGCTGCTCACCAGCGTGACGTCCTCGCCCACGACGTAGGAGATGACGCCCGCGAGCAGCGGGTAGTGCGTGCAGCCGAGCACGACGGTGTCGACGTCCTGCGCGACGATCGGCGTCGAGGTACTCGTGCGCCACGCGCTGCAGCTCGGCGCCGCCGGTGACCCCGGCCTCGACGAACTCGACGAACCGCGGGCAGGCCTGCTGCACGAGCGTGATGTCGGGCGCCGCGGCGAAGGCGTCCGCGTAGGCACCGCTCGTGATCGTCGCGCGCGTGCCGATCACGGCCGACGCGGCCGTTCGACGTGACGCGCACCGCGCGACGCACCGCCGGCTGGATCACCTCGACCACGGGTACGGCGTAGCGCTCCCGGGCGTCGCGCAGGACCGCCGCGCTCGCGGAGTTGCACGCGATCACGAGCATCTTCACGCCCTGGTCGACGAGGTGGTCCATGACGTCGAGCGCGAACGCGCGCACCTCGGCGATCGGCCGCGGACCGTACGGTCCGCGCGCGGTGTCGCCGACGTAGAGCACCGGCTCGTGCGGCAGCTGGTCGAGCACCGCTCGCGCGACCGTGAGACCCCCGACCCCGGAGTCGAAGATGCCGATCGGTGAGTCCGCTCACGGTCGCAGAGCCTACGGTCACGACCCGTGCCCGAGGCATCCTTCGCGCACCCACTGTGTCGCACACCACGTCCCGGCCGGCGAGCCTGACCGGGACAGCGGCCGCCACGCACGGCAGCGCCACCCGGCCGCAGGGCAGGAACGAGGCCAGTCGGAGTACGAGCTGCACGGGTTCGCCCCGAGGCCGGCGAGATCGACGGGCACCATGAACGTGCCAGCCGCTCCCAAGGTCGGAAACCAGCAAGTCGGACTACGGAATACCAGGGGTTCCCGGGGCGAGGCGCCCGGCTGGCAAGGCGGAGGACGCAGCCCGTAGTGGGCTACGGGCAAGGACGACAACGCCGCCAGCCGGGATGCCCCGCCCCGGGAACCGGCAAGGCGGAGGACGCAGCCGCGTAGAGGACCGCTACGGTGCGCGAACGGAGCGACAACGCAGCGAGCCGGGATGCCTCGCCGCGGGATCAGGCCCAGAGCTGGCCGTCGAGGGAGTCCTCGGCGTCGTCGAGGGTGCCCTCGTAGGCGCCGGTGGAGAGGTACTTCCAGCCGCCGTCGCAGACGACGAAGGCGATGTCGGCGGACGCCGCCCGCCTTCACGACGCGCGCGGCGATGCCGAGGGCGGCGTGCAGGATCGCGCCGGTGGAGATGCCCGGCGAAGATCCCCTCCTCCTCGAGCAGCTCGCGGGTGCGGCGTACGGCGTCGCGCGGGCCGACGGAGTAGCGCGTGGTGAGCACCGAGGCGTCGTAGAGCTCGGGGACGAAGCCCTCGTCGATGTTGCGCAGGCCGTAGACGAGCTCGCCGTAGCGCGGCTCGGCGGCGATGATCTCGATGCCGGGCACGTGCTCGCGCAGGAAGCGCCCGGTGCCCATGAGCGTGCCGGTGGTGCCGAGACCGGCGACGAAGTGCGTGATCTCGGGGAGGTCCTCGAGGAGCTCCGGGCCGGTGGTGACGTAGTGCGCCTCGGCGTTGGCCGGGTTGCCGTACTGGTAGAGCATCACCCAGTCCGGGTGCTCCTCGGCGAGCTGCTTCGCGACGCGCACGGCCTCGTTCGACCCGCCCGCGGCGGTCGACGACACGATCTCGGCGCCCCACATGCGCAGCAGCTGCTTGCGCTCGACCGAGGTGTTCTCCGGCATCACGCAGACGAGGCGGTAGCCCTTGAGCTGTCGCGGCCATCGCGAGCGAGATGCCGGTGTTGCCGCTCGTCGGCTCGAGGATCGTGCAGCCCGGACGCAGCAGGCCCGTCGCGCCTCGGCGGCCTCGACCATGCGCGAGGGCCGCGCGGTCCTTGATCGAGCCGGTCGGGTTGCGGTCCTCGAGCTTCGCCCACAGCCGCACGTCGGGCGACGGCGAGAGCCGCGGCAGCCCGACGAGCGGGGTGCGGCCCACGGAGGCGAGCAGCGACTCGTAGCGCATGGGCGTGCGCTCAGCCGCCGGCGACGGCGGGCAGCACCGTCACGACGTCGCCGTCGGCGACCGCGGTGTCGATGCCGTCGAGGAAGCGGACGTCCTCGTCGTTGAGGTAGACGTTGACGAAGCGGCGCAGCCCGGCGTCGTCGACGATCCGGTCGTGGATGCCCGGGTGGCGGGTCTCGAGGTCGGCGAGCAGCGCGCGCAGCGTGTCACCGGACGCCCTCGACCGCCCGCGCGCCCTCGGTGTAGGTGCGCAGGATGGTCGGGATGCGGACCTCGATGGCCATGGCCGTGGATCTCCACTCGTCGTGGTCGTGCGGGCAGGCGTGCGCGGGCGCAGACGCACCCAGAGGAGCAAGGACGAGCCTAGGGCGCCGTATTCCCTGCGACGACCCGCGGGCTGGTGCGCGCGGCTCGCCCGGCGTCACACGATCTCGATCGCCTCCTCGGTGACGACGCCGTCGACGATGCGGTAGGACCGCAGCTCGTAGGGGCCCTCGTCGCCGCCCGTCTCGCGGGTCGAGACGAGCACGTAGTGCGCCTCGGGCTCGGACGCATAGCTGATGTCGGTGCGCGACGGGTACGCCTCGGTGGCCGTGTGGGAGTGGTAGACCACCACGGGCACCTCGTCGGCGTCGTCCATCTCGCGGTAGAGCCGCAGCAGGTCCATCGAGTCGAACTCGTAGAACGTGGGCGACCGCGCGGCGTTGACCATGGGGACGAACCGCTCCGGGCGGTCCGACCCGGCCGGCCCGGCGATGACCCCGCACGCCTCGTCCGGGTGGTCCGCGCGGGCATGGGCCACCATCGCGTCGACCAGGTCCCGGCGGATCGTCAGCATCCCGCCAGCCTAGAAGACACGGCGGCGGTCAGGCGTCAGTCGGGGACCGGGGGGATGGAGTCGAGGCCGGCGAGCGGCGTGGACGAGGGTCTCCTGCAGGAAGGTCAGCCAGTCGTAGACGTGGAACAGCACGAACCTCGGGTCGTCCTCGGCGAGGTCGGCGAACGACTCGTGGCGGTCCTCGGTGATCTCGAGCCGGCTCCCGATCGTGAGCCGCAGGTCGTTGAGCGAGCCGAGCCAGGCCTGGGCCTCGGTCGTCGCCGAGCGTGAGCTTGGCACCCGAGCGCTCGAGCGACGCGAGGGTCGTGCGCGCGTGGGCGAGCTTCAGGTCGCGCAGCGACCGCTCGGTGAAGCGGCGGAACTCCGCCGACGCCTCCTCGTCCTCGGCGTAGGCGTCCGGGAACAGCCGTGCGCAGCTGCCGGGTCGTCGGGCCGCTCGGCCAGCGGGTCGATGCCGACCATCCGCGCGAGCGGGTCCTCGTCCTCGCCCCACGGCTCGTCGGGCGTGACGAGCTCGACGAGCTGGCTCACGAGGTCGGTGAGGATGCCGCGCTCGACGTCGTCGATCCGCAGGACGATCCGACCGCCGAGCGTTCGCCGGAAGCCGTGCACCGCCACGTCAGTCGTCCTTCTGCAGCGTGGCCCAGAGGCCGTAGGAGTGCATCGCGGTGACGTCGCGCTCCATCTCCTCGCGGGTGCCGCTCGACACCACGGCGCGGCCCTCGTAGTGCACGTCCGACATCAGCTTCTGCGCCTTCTCCTTGGAGTAGCCGAAGTACGTCCATGAACACGTAGGTGACGTAGGACATCAGGTTGACCGGGTCGTTCCAGACGAGCGTGATCCACGGATGGTCCGGTGCCGTGATGCTGTCGGACTCCGGCCGCTGGAGCTCCACGGGCGCGATTCCCACGGGCGCCATCGTCGCACGTCGCCCTCGCCCCTCGCCGGGCCGCGTACTCTCGGGGCGTGTCCGACGTGCTGCTCCCCGTGCCCCCTCGCGACCCGTCGCTGCCCGAGCCGGCACTCCTCGCGCGCATCCGCGACAGCGTGATCGGCGACGACCAGGTGATGTACGGGCCCTTCGGCGCCCGTCGCGTGACCTACGCCGACTACACGGCGTCGGGTCGGGCGCTGAGCTTCCTCGAGGACTTCATCCGCTGCGAGGTGCTCCCCCGCTACGCGAACACCCACACCGAGAGCAGCGGCACCGGGCTGCAGACCACCCGGCTGCGCGAGGACGCCCGCGGCATCATCCACGACAGCCTCGGCTGCGGCGACGACGCCGTCGTCGATCTTCACCGGCTCGGGCTCGCACCGGCGCGATCGACAAGCTCGTGGGCATCCTGCAACCTGCGCATCCCCGCCGACCTCGACCGGCGCTACGGGGCTTCTCGGCGCAGATCCCCGCGGCCGAGCGGCCGGTCGTGTTCATCGGGCCGTTCGAGCACCACAGCAACGAGCTGCCCTGGCGCGAGTCGATCGCCGACGTCGTGCAGATCCCCGAGGACGCCGACGGCCACATCGACGTCGTACGCCTCGAGGCCGAGCTCGTCGCGCACGCGGAGCGCCCGCTGAAGATCGGGTCGTTCAGCGCGGCGTCCAACGTCACCGGGATCGTCACCGACACCGACGGCATCTCGCGCCTGCTGCACGAGCACGGCGCGATCGCGGTGTGGGACTACGCCGCCGCGGCGCCCTACCTCGACATCGACATGGCCGGCGATCACGTCGACCCGATGACGCACAAGGACGCGGTGGTGCTCTCGCCGCACAAGTTCGTCGGCGGGCCCGGCACCCCGGGCGTGCTCGCGATCCGACGCGACCTGCTCACCAACGCCGTGCCCGTGGTCGTCGGCGGCGGCACGGTGGCCTACGTCAACCCGGCCGAGCACGTCTACCTCGCGGACCCCGTGCACCGCGAGGAGGCGGGGACGCCCGCCATCGTGGAGTCGATCCGCGCGGGCCTGGTCTTCGACCTCAAGCGCAACGTCGGCACGGACGTGATCCGCGCGCACGAGCACGACTACCTGCGCCGAGCCGTCGCCACCTGGAACCAGCACCCGAGCATCGACATCCTCGGCAACGTCGACGCCGACCGGCTCTCGATCGTGTCGTTCACCGTCCGGCGCCCCGGCGGGCGCTACCTGCACCACAACCTCGTCGTCGCGATCCTCAACGACCTGTTCGGGATCCAGAGCCGCGGCGGCTGCTCCTGCGCCGGTCCCTACGGCCACCGCCTGCTCGGCATCGACATCGAGCGCAGCCACGAGTTCGAGCGCGAGATCACCCACGGCTGCGAGGGCATCAAGCCCGGGTGGGTGCGCGTCAACTTCAACTACTTCATCAGCGACGAGGTCTTCCGCTACGTCGTCCAGGCGGTCGGCCTCGTCGCCGACCACGGCTGGAAGCTCGTCCCCGAGTACCGCTTCGACCTGGCCACCGGCCGCTGGCGGCACAAGGACGGTCCCGTCGAGCCGCCGCTCCGGCTCGCGCAGCTCCACTACGTCGACGGCGTGCTCAGCTACCCGCGCCACGACGACCGCGCCCCGGAGTCCGACCTCGCGGGCTACCTCCGGTTCGCGCACGACCTCATGGAGTCGCTGCCCGAGCCCGGCGCCGACGTCGCCGCCGACGCGCGTCAGCGACGACTTCGAGCACCTGCGCTGGTTCGAGCTCCCCGAGGTCTGCCTCGACCTGACGGCGCGTCAGGTCGCGCCTGATCGTGAACCCCTTCGACATGGGCAGCACGGAGGACGTGCCGTAGGCGTAGACGCGGTAGGCGTAGGTGCGGCCGCGCGTGGTCGGCGTGACGACGAACGTGAGACGTCCGTTCGCATCGGTCAGCGCGGCGCCCAGCGTCACCCAGCGCCCCGACTCGTACACCTGCCGCAGCACCTTCATCCCCGCGACCGCGGGCTGCGACCGTGACCGGGACCCGCACTGCGGTGCGAGCCGGCACCGTCGCGCTCGGCGCGACGATCGTCACCGACGTCCGCGCCCGCACCGACACCTGGCCCCAGCCGGTGAGCCGGTCGAAGTTGCCCGGGATCACGACCCGGAACTCCGAGTGCCGCGAGATCACCGGGGTGAAGGACGCGACCCCGTTCGACGCGGTCGACGCCGTCGAGGATCTTCGTCCACGTGCTCGTGCCGGTCTTGCGGTAGTAGAGGTACGCCGTCGCACCCGCGACGGGGACGCCCGAGGTCATGGCGCGGCCGGTGACGAGCGCGCGAGAGCCGAACGACACGAGGCTCGGCGCGGCCGCGGCCACGGTGGTCGTCGTCGGCGCGATCGTGCGGGCGTAGGCGCGCAGCCGGCTCCACTGGCCACGGTCCTCGCCGCCGATCGTCCACTGGGCGATCCCGGCGAGGTGGTACTTCTTCACCAGCCCCGCCTTGGCCACGGCCGAGTCGGCCGCGTCGTACCAGCCGGTGCGCGGCACGGTGCACGACGTCGCGGCGCCCGCGCTCGTCACGCCCTTGTAGGTGACGCTGTAGGAGAACCGCATCTCGCGGTTGGTCGCGTCCCAGGTGCGCAGCGCCTTCGTCCGCACCACGGTGGCCGACGACGTCGCGACGCTCGGCACGGCCGTCATCGCCGTCGCCGCGGTGAACGCCACCGTGCTCCGGTAGTTCGACGGACGGTTGGTGGGGCACACGCCGATGACCGTGCCCGCGGCGCTCCGGCCGTAGGCCGGGACGCCGACCTGGATCTTGCCCGGCGGCACCTGGGTCACGGCGAACGCGACGACGCCCTCGACCCACGGGTACGGAGCGATCGGCCCACCCGAGATCGAGTAGTCGTAGGCCATGATGCGGAGCCGGTCGACGTACGCGGCGATGTTGATCCAGTCGTACACCCAGTAGCCGGACGAGGTGCCTCGCGCGGCGTCGTAGATCGGCGGGGTCGTGACGGCGAGGATCTTGCCCTTGGCGTGGAGACCGGCCGAGAGCGCCTGGATGAAGGCCACCCAGGCCGGTCGCGTGGTCGGCCAGGTCGCTCGGCCGTCGCTGAAGGCGAACTTCTCGAAGTCGAGGTCGAGGCCGGCATAGCCGTTGCTCACCGCGAGGTCGACGAGCTGCTTCACGAACAGGGCACGCAGCGTCGGGTTCGCCATGAGCGCGGCCATCGTGCGCGCGGGCATGCCGTCGGTGATCGACGGCACGACGGCGACGCCGGCCGCGCGGAGCTGGGGCAGCGCCTCTGCCTTCCCGTGCTGCCGACACCTGCTCGACGATCACGGACGCGCCGCCGCTCCACGTCGCGGAGTACCAGAACGGCGAGACCTCGGAGAACAGGTCCTTGTTGGCGACCACCGAGGCCGTGGACGCCGCGGTCGACCAGTACGGCATCCAGCCCGTGACGATGCGGCGCGGCGGCGGGTCGGCAGCCTGCGCGGTCGCCGGCACGAGCCCGACCGCCAGCGACGCGCCCATGGCGACGGCGACCAGGGCCGCGACCCGGCGACGCACAGGTGTCGCGCCCGCCGTGGAGCTCGTCGGTCGGACGGTCAGGTGTCGGACTGCCATGCGGTTCCCCGTCGTCAGGCGGTGGCGGTGCTCACCGTCGGTGCGGACGTCGTGCGCTGTCGAGACGTCGTCGTCCCCTCACAGCATCGTCGCGGCGATCTGCGCGCTTGACCCGATCCTGCCCGGTCGATGCCGGATTTCGCCCCGATCGTCCGATTTTCGGGGGCTGGCGCCGGGGACGCGGCCCGCCGAGTCAGCGCGGCGAGCGTCCGCTCCACGCCAGGGGTACGCCGGGTCCTCGCAGCCTCGCGCGGCGGCGCCGATCTCGAGCGGGCGGAACGTGTCCACCATGACCGCGAGCTCGCTGGTCGAGGCGTGCCCCGATCGACGCCTCCACGCTGCCGGGCTGCGGCCCGTGGGTGAAGCCGGCGGGGTGCAGCGAGATCGACCCCATCTCGATCCCGGCCCCCTTGCGGCTCATGAAGTCGCCGCCGCAGTAGAAGAGCACCTCGTCGCTGTCGACGTTGGCGTGGTTGTACGGAGCCGGGATCGACAGCGGGTGGTAGTCGAACAGCCGAGGCACGAACGAGCACACGACGAAGTTGGGCCCGTCGAACATCTGGTGCACCGGCGGCGGCTGGTGCAGCCGCCCGGTGATGGGCTCGAAGTCGTGGATCGAGACGACGTAGGGGTAGTTGCACCCGTCCCAGCCGACGACGTCGAACGGATGGTTCGCGTAGGTGTAGCGGGTGAGCCCCTGGCGGGTGCGCACCGTGACGTCGACGTCCACCGCGTCGACGACTGATGCACCTCCTCCGGACCGCGGATGTCGCGCTCGCACCAGGGTGCGTGCTCGAGGAACTGACCGCGCGGGGAGAGGTAGCGCTTCGGCGGGCCGACGTGGCCCGAAGGCCTCGATCACGAAGAGGCGCAACGGATCCGGGCCGCTCGGCAGCACGCGGTAGGTGGTCGACGTCGGCAGCACGACGTAGTCGCCGGAGCTGACCGTCAGCAGGCCGTAGCCGGTCTCGACGATTCCCGCGCCGGACTCGACGTAGAGCACCTCGTCGCCGACCGCGTTGCGGTAGAGCCCGCTCGCCTGCGTGGCAGCGACGTACGACAGGCGCACGTCGGCGTTGCGCGAGCAGGACCTGTCGACCGCTCACGGCGTCCGTCGGCGTCGCCGCGTCGGCGAGCGCGTGCGTCCGGTAGTGCGCGGGCAGCAGCGGCAGGTTGGGGGCCAGCCCGGCGTCGCGCTCGTCCACCGCGACGGCGTCGACGATCGCGGTGGGCAGGTGCCGGTGGTAGAGCAGCGCCGAGTCGTGGCTGAAGCCCTCGATCCCCACGAGCTCCTCGGCGTAGAGGCCGCCCTCGGGGTTGCGGTGCTGGACGTGCCGCTTGCGGGGCACGTCACCGAGGCTGCGGTAGTAGGGCATGGTCGACCTCCGTGCTGTACGATATATCGGATCGTGCTGTCCTCTGAGAGAACGGTCCGCTAGCGTGGACGCGCGTGTCAACCCTGTCCCCGGCACAGCGCGCCGGCCTCGATGCGGGGCGGGCGCGCCGCGCTCGTCGTCGGCCTCGTCGACGACGCCGCCGTGTTCCCCCCGGGCAACGCCCCCACGACCGATGCCGTCCTCGCGCACCGCGCGCACCTCGCCGCGCCGTACGGCTACGTGGTGGGGCCCTTCCTCGCTCCGGTCTCGCGCCTCGGTGAGGTCCTCGACGCCCTCGACGAGCACCGGTCGATCGACCCGCTCACGCTCGTGCTCATCGCCGACACCGGTCTGGTGGAGGCCGCTGAGGCGCGCGCGATCCTGCTCGACGACGACCGGGTGGAGCTCGTCGGGCTCGAGGTCGCGCTGCCGCCCGACGGCCCGCTCGACGAGTCGGCGCGCCTCATCCTGGACACGCTCGACTTCGCCCTGCCCGCGGCCGTGGAGATCCCCCGCGCCTCGGGCTGGAAGCAGGCGCTCGACGTCCTGGGCGAGGACGGTGCCGAGCGGGCGAAGCTGCGCACCGGGGGTGCCACCGCGTCGGCCCACCCGAGCGACGCCGAGCTCGCCGAGTTCGTCGTGGCCGCGGTGCACCGCGGCGTCGCGTTCAAGCTCACCGCCGGACTGCACCACGCGCTGCGGCGCACGGCCGACGGCACCGGATTCGAGGAGCACGGCTTCGTCAACGTGCTCGCGGCCACCGCGGCCGCCCTCGACGGCCGCGAGGTCCCGCACGTGACCGCTGTCCTGGCCGAACGCGACGCCGCGCCGCTGCTCGCGATCCTCGCCGACGCCGACCCCCGCGCGGTGCGGCGTCGCTTCACCTCGTTCGGGTCGTGCTCGGTCACCGACCCGGTCGACGACCTGCGCACGCTCGGGATGATCGTGGAGGACGACGTCATGACCAGCTGGGTTCCGCGGGGCCGACGGATCGGGCTACGGGGTCGCGCACCTGCCCTACGGCGTGGTCAGCCACGGCCGCGGGCGGCGCGAGCTCGCGGTGCGGATCGGCGACCACGCGCTGTCCCTCTCGCGGCTCACCGACCTCGGGCTCTTCGACGGCGTCGTGCCGCACGCCGCGACCCTCTTCGAGCACGGGACGCTCGACGCCCTGCTCGCCCGCGGCCCGGTCGGGTGGCAGCAGACGCGCGAGCGCGGTGCAGCAGATCGTCACCGACGGCTCGTACGCCGACATGGCGCGCGTCGCCCTGCTCGCGCTCGACGACGTCACGACGCACCTGCCGTGGACCGTCGCCGACTACGTCGACTTCTACTCCTCCGAGCACCACGCCACGAACGTCGGCCACATCTTCCGTCCGGACGGCGACGCGCTGACGCCCAACTGGAAGCACCTGCCCATCGGCTACCACGGTCGCGCGGGCACCGTCGTCGTGTCCGGCACCGACGTCGTCCGGCCTCGTGGGCAGCGCAAGGCGCCGCACGAGGACGCACCCACCTTCGGCGCCTCGCGTCGGCTCGACGTCGAGGTGGAGGTCGGCTTCGTCGTCGGCACGCCGTCGACCCAGGGCATCCCGCGTCGGCGCACACGCGTTCGCCGATCACGTGTTCGGCGTCGTCCTGCTCAACGACTGGTCCGCCCGCGACATCCAGGCGTGGGAGTACGTCCCGCTCGGACCCTTCCTCGGGAAGTCCTTCGCCACCAGCGTGTCCGCGTGGGTCACGCCGCTCGCCGCGCTGCCCGCCGCACGCGTGGCTCCGCCCGCCCAGGACCCGGTGCCGCTCCCCTACCTCGCCGACCCGGACCCGTGGGCGCTCGACCTCGAGCTCGCGCTCGAGCTCACGCGCGGTGGGCAGACCGCGACCCTCTCGCGGCCGCCGTTCGCGCAGATGTACTGGACCCCGGGCCAGCAGCTCGCGCACCTGACGGCGAACGGCGCCTCGCTGCGCACCGGCGACCTGTTCGCGAGCGGGACGGTGAGCGGCCCCGACCTCGGCCAGCGCGGGTCGTTCCTCGAGCTGTCCTGGGGCGGTCGCGAGCCGCTCGACGTCGCGGGCATGGGCGAGGTCACCTTCCTCGAGGACGACGACGTCGTCACGATCCGCGGCACGGCACCGGGGACGGACGGCGAGACGCTCACGCTCGGCGAGGTGCGCGGCCGGATCCTGCCGGCCCTCTCCTGAGCTCGCGCCGTCGAGGCCGCCCTCGCCGTCGTAGGCTGCCGCCGTGACCGAGCCGGCCGACGCAGCGATCGCCCCGGTCGCGCTCGAAGTCGGGCGCTACCGCCTCGACGCACCGACGCTGGTCGACGTCGACGTGGTCGCGGCCGCGTTCGACGATCCGGACATCGCGATGTGGAACCCCGGAGCGCGCCGGCCCGGTGTCACGGCCACCGAGCGAGCGCGGCTCTGGGTCGCCGACCGCTCGTCGTGGAACGCCGAGCACGCGTCGTGGGTGCTGCGCGACATCGACGGCACGCTCATCGGCCAGGTGTCGCTGCACCACATCAGCGCCGAGTCGGGCACGGCCGAGATCGGTTACTGGCTCACGCCGCGCGGGCGCGGCCGCGGACTCGGCGTCGCCGCTGTCGCGACGGCGACGAGCTACGGCTTCGACGTCCTCGGGATCGCGCGGATCGAGCTGTTCCACGCGGTCGAGAACGAGGCCTCGTGCCGTCTCGCCCGGCGCGCCGGCTACCTCGTCGAGGGAACCGCGAGGCAGAGCTACGTCTACGGCGACGGGCTGCGGCACGACGAGCACCTGCACGCGCGCCTCGCCACCGACCCCGATCCCGCGGTCCCACCTCCCGATTGACGGCGGCGGGTCCTCGAGCGCTGCACGCGCGAGGAGCGACCGAGCCGCCCAGCACCCGGGCACGGATGCAGATGTCGACCGTGGCAGACAGCCGGCGCGCGAGTCGGGTAGACAGGACGCATGTGCCACGACGACGACAGCCGCCCCCCGAGCCCGCCCGTCGTCGGTGCCGTCACCGAGCACGGAGCGACGACGCTCACCGCCGGCGACGGCAACGAGTTCCTGGCCTACCGCGCGGTCCCTGCGGAACCGAACGGCCGCAACGTCGTGATCCTCCCGGACATCCGCGGTCTGCACCCCTACTACGAGGCGCTCGCCGTCCGCTTCGCCGAGGCGGGGTTCCACGCGGTCGCCCTCGACTACTTCGGCCGGAGCGCCGGGCTCGGCGATCGCCACGACGGCTTCGACTGGGAGACGAACATCGCGGTGCTCGCGCCCGAGCACATCGAGGCGGACGCGCGCGCGGCGGCGGCCTACGCGCAGTCGCTCTCAACCGGGCCCACGTTCACGCTCGGCTTCTGCTACGGCGGGAGCGCGTCGTGGCGCCTCGCGGCGTCGGACCTCGAGCTCGCCGGCTGCATCGGCTTCTACGGCCGCCCGATGCGCATCGCCGACGTCGAGGACCGGCTGCGCCTGCCGATGCTGCTGCTCGCGGCCGGCGCTGACGCGGCGACACCGGTGGAGGAGTTCCGCGCTCTCGACGAGCGGCTCACCGCGAGCGGCGTCGAGCACGAGCTCTACGTCTACGACGGCGCCCCGCACTCGTTCTTCGATCGCGCGTTCGCCGAGTGGACCGACGCCTGCGCCGACGCCTGGGTGCGCATCCTCGAGTTCACGGCGCGCCACGGCTGACCGCGGCGCACGGCGTCAGGGACGCAGCGGGACGACGACCGTCCGCGCCGTCTTGTCGTGCAGCGCCTGGCGCCAGGGCTTGTCCCACAACGGCCACAGGTAGTCGGTCAGGGTGAAGAACACGCTGAAGATCGCGGCCCCGAGGGTGTAGGTGCCCCATCGAACGTAGTGGCCTGGGCCCACGTGAGGGAGACGTCCGCCGTGAGCGGGCGGATGCGGATGCCCAGCGCCCGCTTGCCGATCGTGCGACCCCAGCGCACGTTCTGCGGCACCTGGTAGGCGAAGGTCACCAGCGCCGTGATCACGGTGAGCAGGAGGGAGTGCTCGGCGAAGTCGCGCTGGAACGCCTCGAGCGCGGCAGCGGGCGGCGTCACGGCGTCGGCGGGCATGGAGTCCATGAGCGTCTGGAAGGAGGGCCAGAGCAGCCACAGCACGAACGGCATCATGAGCACGCTCTCGATGAGCGAGTCGAGGATCCGCGCCAGGGCGCGCTGGCCCCAGGTCGCGAGGGCGAACGTCGCCACCGGCTTGCCGTCGGGCGACGACCCCGCCCCGGGTGCGCCGTAGACGCCGTAAGGCCCTGCTGCCGGTGCCGGAGCGGGCGGCATGGCGCCCGGTGCCGCGCCCGCGACGGGCGCCGACTCCGGCGTCTGCACCGCGGTCGACTGGCCCCAGCGCTCGCCGTCCCACCAGCGGACGTAGCCGCCGCTGGAGAACGGGTCGGGGTACCACCCGGGCTGCATGGACATGGGAGCGAGCCTAGGTCGTCCCGGCGCGCCCGCCGACCACGGCCCGCCCGAGCCCGGCGACCTCAGAGGTTGCCGCGGATCTCCTGCTCGCGCTCGATGGCCTCGAAGAGCGCCTTGAAGTTGCCCTTGCCGAACCCGAGCGACCCGTGCCGCTCGATGAGCTCGAAGAACACCGTGGGGCGGTCCTGCACCGGCTTGGTGAAGATCTGGAGCAGGTAGCCGTCCTCGTCGCGGTCCACGAGGATGCGGCGCGCCTTGAGCTCCTCCACCGGCACGCGCACCTCACCGATCCGCGCCCGCAGCTCCGGGTCGTCGTAGTACGAGTCCGGCGTCTCGAGGAAGTCGACGCCGGCCGCGCGCATCGCGTCGACCGTCGCGAGGATGTCGCCCGTGTTGAGCGCGACGTGCTGCACGCCGGGGCCGCCGTAGAACTCGAGGTACTCGTCGATCTGGCTCTTCCGCCGCGCGATCGCCGGCTCGTTGAGCGGGAACTTCACCTTGCGCGACCCGTCGGCCACGACCTTGCTCATGAGCGCGGAGTAGTCGGTCGCGATGTCGTCGCCGATGAACTCGGCCATGTTCGTGAAGCCCATGACCCGGTGGTAGAAGTCGACCCACTCGTCCATGTGCCCGAGCTCCACGTTGCCCACGCAGTGGTCGACCGCCTGGAAGAACCGGCGCTCGGGCGGCGTCACCATCGGTGCACGACGCACGAAGCCGGGGAGGTAGGCGCCGGTGTAGCGCGAGCGGTCCACGAGCGTGTGCCGGGTGTCGCCGTAGGTCGCGATGGCGGCGAGCACGACCGTGCCGTCGTCGTCGGTCACCTCGTGCGGCTCCTCGAGGCTCACCGCGCCGTGCGCCATCGCGTAGGCGTACGCCGCCGGGACGTCCGGCACCTCGAGCGCGAGGTCCATGACGCCGTCGCCGTGGACCGCGACGCGCCCTGCGACCGGCGAGCCCGCGTGCACGGGTCCCACCAGCACGAAGCGGGCCGAGCCGCTCTCCAGCACGTACGTGGAGTGGTCCCGGTCGCCCTGCTCGGGGCCCCGGTAGGCGACGACCTGCATGCCGAACGCCGTGGAGTACCAGTGGGCGCTCTGCTTGGCGTTGCCGACGGCGAACACGATGGCGTCCATCCCGCGCAGCGGGAACGGGTCGGCGACGACGGTGGCGGCGGTCTCGGCGGTCTGCGTCATGCGGGCAGAGTGGCAAGGTGACCCTCACTCAGCAACTAGCCCACGACACAGGCCACAACCTGACCTGTTCCGCTACCGTGTCCTCCGATCGACTGATCAGATCGCCCAATGATCTGACGAAGGGGTGGCCGAGATGCCCGAGAGCTCCGAGGTGGACCGGATCGACGCCGAGATCCTGGCCCTGTTCGCCGCGGAACCGCGGGTCGGCGTCCTCGAGGCGAGCCGTCGGCTGCGCCTCGCGCGCGGCACCGTGCAGGCCCGCCTCGACAAGCTGTCCTCGCGCGGCATCGTGATCGGCTGGGGTCCCGACATCGACACCGCCGCGCTGGGCTTCCCCGTGACTGCCTTCGTCACGCTGGAGATCCTGCAGTCCGGGCACGACGCGATCGGCGCCCGGCTCGCGGCGATCCCGGAGGTGCTCGAGGTGCACACCATCACCGGCAACGGCGACCTGCTCTGCCGCGTGGTGGCTCGCTCGAACGCCGATCTGCAGCGCGTCATCGACCAGGTGGTGGCCACCGAGGGGATCGGCCGCACCTCCACCGTCATCGCGCTCGCCACGCAGGTGGCGCACCGCGTGATGCCGCTCGTCGAGTCGGCGGCCGCCGGCGAGTGACGCCTCGCACGGGCGCTGCGTCCGGGGGTCGGACACGTCGCCCGTTCTGCCCCTGAGGTTGTGGGCGTCCGTGCCGATGTCAGTACGGTGGGCCGACGTCCTGCGGGGGGAAGCCCTCTCGTCCACGCCGAGGAGGCCGCTCGATGCACGTCCGTCCCGTCCGCCGCGCCCTGGTCCCGGTCCTCGCGGCCGCGCTGGTCGGCGCGATGCTGGCCTCGCCCCCCGCGAACGCCGCACCCGCAGCCGTGGCACCTCGAACCGTCTCCGTCGCGCCGACCGCCACCACCGTGCTCCCGGCCGCCACCCGCGCGGCGCACGCACGTGCCTACCGGTTGCTGAGCCAGCGCGTCCACGTCGCCCCGCTCGGCAACGTGTTCGCCGGCCTGGTCACCGACATGGCGTCGGGTACGGCGGTCTGGCGCTACAACTCGGCGAAGCCGATGATCTCGGCGTCGACGATGAAGGCGGTCACCGGCTCGCTCGCGCTGCGGGCGATGGGCGGCGGCCACCGCTTCCCGACCTGGGTCTACCCGGGCGCCACGCCGAACGAGGTCGTCCTGCGCGGCGGCGGCGACCCACTGCTCACGCGCGCGGACCTGCGCCTGCTCGCGGCCCGCACCGCAGCGGCCCTCGTCGCCGGTCACACCGGCGCCTGGACGGCCCGAACCAGCTACGCGGTGCGGTCCGACGTCAGCCTGTTCGGCGACCTCACCGTGGGCGCCGGCTGGTCCGGCGCTCCCGGCAACAAGGTCACCCCGTTCCTGCTCGAGCGCACGCGTGAGAGCAGCCCCGCCACCACCGCCGGTCGATACTTCGCCAGCCAGCTCGCGCTGCAGATCACCGCGCGGGCCACGGCCGCCGACATCCCCACCGTCGGAGCCGCGAGCTTCACCGGCTTCCGGATCACCGCGCCGGGCGCTACTCCCCTCGCGTCCGTGCCCGGCCACCGGCTCGACGAGGCGATCCGCACGATGCTGTGGTGGAGCGACAGCAACATCGCCGAGATCCTGTTCCGCCAGACGGCGCTCGCGTCCGGTCGGCCCGCCACCTGGGCCGGTGCGCGGTCCGCCGCGCTCACCTCGCTGCGCAGCCTCGGCGTGCACCTGACCGGGGTGCTGCTCGTCGACGGCAGCGGGCTGTCCCGCTCGAACCGGTTGACGCCGCAGCTCCTCGTCGACGTGCTCACCGCGGCGCAGCGCCCGGCCGAGACCCGGATGCAGCAGATCAGGTCGCTCGTGATGACGGCCGGCAAGACCGGCACCCTGACCACGGCGCTGGGACGGTTCTCGACGTCGATGAGCCGCTGCGCGATCGGCAAGTTCTGGGGCAAGAGCGGCACTCTCGACGGCGTCATCACGATCACCGGCTACGCGCGCGGCGCCGACGGCCGGACGAAGGTCCTCGCGTTCATGGTCAACGAGCGCGACCCGGCCTTCGGGTCGAACATCACGCGGCGCTACATAGACGCGCTCGTCGCCACCGTGGTGGGGTGCTACTGATGTCCCGGACCACGAACCCCTCTCGCGTGCTCGCCGCGTCGCTCGCGCTCGTCGTCGCGCAGGCTGCCCTGCTGGCCGCACCGGGGTCGGCCGCCCCGCCTGCGCTGACGTCGGCTCCCGCGGCGGCGACGGCTACCGTCGCCACGCTTCCGCCGGCCACGATCGCGGCTCAGGCCCGCATGGCCCGGCTGCTGCCGGTCCGCGTCGCCGCGCTGCCGGCCCTCGCCGGGCGGAAGTCCATCGCCGTCATCGACATCCCCTCAGGTGCCCGCGGCTGGAGCTCCGCCAGCGCGACCCCGATGCGCGGCGCCTCGACCACGAAGCTCATGACCGCGGTGACCTCGCTGCACCTGCTCGGTGTCGGCACGCGGTTCCCCACGCGCGTGGTGGCCGGCCGAAGCGCCCACGAGGTCGTGGTGGTCGGCGGGGGCGACCCGCTGCTCACCAGCACCCAGCTGGCCGTGCTCGCACGCGACACCGCGAGGGCGCTCGTCGCGTCGCTCCCGGCCAAGCCCGTCACCCCGCCGGCGACGCGCACCCCCTGGCGGGTGTTCGTGCGCGTCGACGACACGCTGTTCCCGACCCCCACGAGCGCGAGCGGCTGGACGAGCGGCTACATCCCCACCGAGGTCGCGCCGGTGCGCGCCCTGGTGCGCGACGGCCGCAACGCCCTCGACACGAGTGCCGACGCCGCGACGTACTTCGCCGCACGGCTCGACGTCGAGATGCGCGCGCAGTGGCGCGCGCGGACCGACCTGGCTCCCGTCGCGTCGTACGCCGGTCACCTCACGTCCTCGAAGACCGCCAAGCAGCTCGCCCTCTTCGTCGGCAACACGTCCGGCGCCGCCCTCAAGCGCATGCTCCTCATCTCGGACAACGACATCGCGGAGATCATGTTCCGCAACAACGCCCTCAAGCTCCGCCGCTCCGCCACCTGGGGCTCGGCGCAGATCACCGCCGCGTCCACCATGACCAAGCTCCGCGTCAACATCACGGGCTGGGTCATCCGGGACGGCAGCGGGTTGTCGCGCACGGCGCGGCTCACCGCTCTCGGGCTCGTCCAGCTGCTGCGCGTCGCGCAGTCGCCCCAGCACCCGGAGCTCGCCCCGCTGGTGGGCATGCTCCCGGTCGGAGGCGTGAGCGGCACGCTGTCCGCGAGCTACCACCGCTACGACACGACTCCCACCAGCTGCGCCCGGGGCAAGGTCTTCGCGAAGACCGGGAGCCTGCGCGACACGATCGCGCTCGCTGGCTACGCGCGGGGATCCGACGGTCGCCTCAAGGGGTTCGCCGTGCTCCTGGACACCACGGGGAATCGCAGCTCCGGGTTGACGATCCGGCGTTCGGTCGACCGCGTGGCAGCCACGGCCACCGGCTGCTACTGACGCGTCAGCGCAACGCGCGCGCCACCTCGCCGGCGGCGCGCAGGACCTTCGGACCGACATCGTCGACGGGCAGGTCGGTGAGGGCGACCACCCCCACGGACGCCTCGATGCCGGCGATGCCGAGCAGCGGTGACGCGACCCCGTAGGCGCCCGGCTGCAGCTCGCCGGTGGACACGACCCAGCCGGGGTCGAAGGGGCGCCCACCCGTCGCACGCGCGGCGAGCACGGCCTTGCCGCTCGCTCCGCGGTCGAGCGGGTGACGCGCACCGACCCGGTAGGCGACATGGAAGTCCGACCGCGTGGGCTCGACGACGGCGACCGCGAGGGCGTCCGAGCCGTCGACCACGGTGAGGTGGGCCGTGGCACCGACCGAGTCCGCGAGCCGGCGTAGCGCCGGGATCGCGGCCTCGCGCAGCACCGGCTGCACCTGTCGGGCGAGCGCGAGCACCGCCATGCCCAGGCGGCAGCGGCCGTCTGCGCCCCTGCGCAGCAGGGCATGCTGCTCGAGCGTGACGACGAGCCGGTAGACCACGGTGCGCGACACCCCGAGGCGGGCGGCGATCTCGGTGACGGTGAGCCCGTCGGATGCGTCCGACAGGAGCTCCAGGACCGTGAGGCCACGGTCGAGCGTCTGACTAGTCTCGGCGACCACGCGGCCACCTCCTCCCGACGTCAGGTGCAGGCACCACTCTGCCCGACTGGTGCCGACTTCGGGGAGGAGTAGTGACACTGGTCTCCTCCGCACAGCACGACGCCGCCGGGATCGAGCCCGGCGGCGTCGTGACGAGCGTTGCGGGGGAAGGTCAGGCTCCCGACAGCTTCTTGACCTGGAAGGCGCCGACGATCTCGCTGATGCCGACGATGATGATGACGATGCCGGTGATCCACACCAGGGTGTTCACGGCGAGGTCGGGGTACACGAACACGACGATCGAGCCGAGGATCAGCAGGATCCCGGCGGTGATGAGCCAGCCACGTCCCTCCTCGCCCTTGCTCTGCAGGCCGACGATCAGCTCGGTGATCCCCCGGAACAGCCAGGCGAGCCCGATGAACAGCGCCAGGATCGCGGCCTGGTTGTCGTTGTTGATCGCCTTGAAGAAGTAGACGCCCAGGATGATCGACAGGATTCCGGAGATGGCGAACAGCGCCTTGTGCCGGTCGGAGGCGAAGGACTGCACGACCTGGAAGATGCCGCTGATCAGCAGGTAGAACCCGAAGAGGACGGCCAGGACCGTGACCGTCTTGCTGGTCCAGAACACGCAGGCGAGTCCGACCAGCAGGGTCAGGACACCGACGAAGAGCAGCACTCCCCAGTTGCGTCCGAGCGCGGCCAGAGCGTCGCGCTCCTCGTTCGTCTGTTGCGTCGCGGACATGCCGCCTCCTTGCACGTGGTGCGGCCCGGTGGCCGCACGTCGAGGCAACAGTAGGTGCGAGCCACTGTGGCACAGCGGATTGAGGGACGTTGCACCTCCGTGTCGGCGGGCTGCCGGCAGACGGTCGCTCAGGTGCGGCTCGACCCCGACCGGGGGACGTCGGTCCACCCGCGCGCGACCTTGAGCGGGGCCGTGGACCGCGGCACGACTCCTGCGATCAGGTCGAACGCGGTCCGACGGTCGCGGCGCAGCAGGGCCGGCGCCCAGAGCGCGGCCAGGACGAGGAACCCGGCTCCTGGCCGGTGGGCGAGCACCGCGAGGCAGAACACGGCGAACGGGAGGCCGGTCCGCACGAGGTTCTGACGCCGACCCGCGGGCGCGCCGTCGATGTCCTCGGCGATCACGTTCATGACCGCGTCGCCCGGTGTCCCCAGGCCGAACCGGCACGTGCCGAGCCAGGTCAGGGTCACGACCACGACGAGCGCGAGGATGCCCATCCAGTCGCTCTGCCCGTCGGTGTACGGGTTGCGCACGAGGCTCGATCCGTCGGTCCCGACGTCGAGCCCGGGCACGCGCTTGTTGATCGCGATCGAGGTCGCCAGCATGATCACCCCGAGCACCAGCGTGATGGCGCCGGCGATGGCGGCGGCGGCGAGAGCGGTGACCCCCGCGGACTGGGTCCGTTCCAGGACCGACGGCGGCTGGGCGGTGTGCGGCATGTCGTCCCCTCGTCTCCGAGCGACCGGATCACCCAGGCTAGCGACGGGAAGCGGGCGGGCGCACGAGCGTTTCCGCCTCGTGAACGCTCTCGTGGGCGGCCTCGCACCCGTTCCACAGCGCCGGTGGACCGAGGCGCTCCGTGGCCCGTGCGGCCGGTCGAGGACCGATCAGGACGGGTGGGGTGGCGTGGTCCAGCCGTGCGAGGTCTTGGCCGGTGCCAGGGACACGAGCTCGACGCCGGCGATCACGTCGAACAGGCTGCGCCGGTCAGAGCGCACGAGCGCCGGGAGCCACAGCACGAGGGCGACGAGCGCCCCCGCCCAGGCGCGCTGGCCCAGCATCCCGGCTCCGAGGATGGCCATGGGGACCCCGGTGCGCACCAGGTGCTGCCAGCGACGCGGCGGCGATCCCTCCCGCGCTCGGGCGCGCAGCGTCATGATCGCGTCACCCGGCGTCCCGACACCGCCTCGGCAGGAGACGAGCCAGGCGATGACGAGGACGGCGAGCAGCAGGAGCACCGACGACGTCGTCATCGGCTCCGCGGCGCCGCTGGCGCCGGGCCGCCACGAGGCGGGCGGGGTGACGGCACCGGCGTCGACACCGATGCCGGGGATGGCGGACCCGGTCACGACCTGGACCGCCCACAGCAGCAGGCCGAGGACGACCGTGGCGGCGAACCCTGCGCCCAGCGTGATCGCACTCGTGATGGCACCGCTCTTCGCCCGCTCTGCGGCGGTCGGCGGCGGATAGGTCTCGGTCATCGCTCCCCCTCGGCGGTCGCGGGGCGACCGACACCTCGAGGCTAGCGCCGGCCGATCCCCCAGGCCCGGATCTTCTCGATCCGGGACCGCAGCTCGGCTCCGCTGGCCTTCGCGACCTCCGGCCCGCCGCACGCCCGACGCAGGTCCGAGTGCACGATCGCCTGCGCGGTGCCGCTCTGCCGCGCGTAGGCGCGCACGCAGTCGTTGAGCTCGCGCTTGAGCGCGGGGATGTCGGCGGTGACCACCACCGGCGCGGCCGGTGCCGCGACGCCCCTCCGCCCCCCGCGCGTGCGCAGCAGGTCCGACACCTGGTCGGCGTCGAGCAGCCCCGGGATGCCGAGGAACTCCTCCTCCTCCGGCGTACCGGGACTGACGCCCGTGCCGAACTCGCCGCCGTCGAAGAGCACCCGGTCGAACGTCGCCTCGCTCTCGAGCGCCTCGAACGAGAGCTGGTCGTCCACGAGGAGGTCCGCGGTGTCACGCTGCGCCAGGGCCTGAGCGACGAGGACGTCCTCCTCGGTCCAGACGCCGTCCGACGCGCGTCCGAGGACGTGGTCGCGCTCCTCCTCGAGCTCCCCGGCCAGCCGCAGCAGCAGCGGGACGCTCGGCAGGAACATGCTCGCCGTCTCACCCCGTCGGCGCGCCCGGACGAACCGGCCCACGGCCTGCGCGAAGAAGAGCGGGGTCGACGTCGACGTCGCATACACACCGACCATGAGCCGCGGTACGTCGACGCCCTCGCTCACCATGCGCACCGCGACCATCCACCGGTCGTTGCTGGTGTCGAAGGCGGAGATCTTGCTCCCCGCCTTCGGGTCGTCGGAGAGCACCACGGTGGGCTTGTGCCCGGTGATCACCTCGAGCTGCTTGGCGTACGCCCGCGCCTTGGTCTGGTCCGTGGCGATGACCAGCCCGCCGGCGTCGGGCACGTGCTTGCGCACCTCGGTGAGCCGCCGGTCCGCGGCACGCAGGACCTGCGGGATCCACTCGCCCTGCGGGTCGAGCGCGGTGCGCCACGCCTGCTGCGTCACGTCCTTCGCCTGGTCCGCGCCGAGCACGGCCGCGACCTCGTCGCCGGCTCGGGTCCGCCAGCGCATGCGGCCGCTGTAGGCGAGGAACATCACGGGTCGCACGACGTGGTCGCGCAGCGCGTCGCCGTAGCCGTAGGTGTGGTCCGCGGCGCTCCGCGGGACGCCGTCGCTGCCCGGGACGTAGGAGACGAACGGGATGGGGTTGATGTCGCTGCGGAACGGGGTCCCGGTGAGCGCGAGGCGGCGCGTCGCCGGCTCGAACGCCTCGCGGACCGACTCGCCCCACGACATCGAGTCGCCGGCGTGGTGCACCTCGTCGAGGATCACCAGGGTCTTGCGGTCCTCGACGCGACGCCGGTAGAGCAGGGTGTTGGCGGCGACGCCGGCGTAGGTCACCGCGATGCCCTGGTAGTCGCTGCTCGTCGTGCCCCGGGCGCCGGAGAACTCCGGGTCCAGCGGGATCCCCACCTTCGCCGCCGCCTGCGCCCACTGCGTCTTGAGGTGCTCGGTGGGGGCGACGACGACCACCCGCTCGATGACGCGGCGCTCGAGCAGCTCGGACGCGAGCCGCAGCGCGTACGTCGTCTTCCCCGCGCCGGGGGTCGCGACGGTGAGGAAGTCGCGCGGCTGGCGGCGCAGGTACTCCTCGACGGCGGCCTGCTGCCAGGCCCGCAGCTTCTGCGGCGGCTCCTCGCGGGGCTCGCGCCGGGTAGGCGGGCGAGAGGTGCGACGCGGGAGCTCATAGGACGGCCGACTCTAGGCGAGCGACAAGATCGACATGCCGGGGCGGGCGGTGGCGCGTGTCACGACCCGGTCGTGCATCAGCGCGGTCGAGCCGATCGCCGGGCGGCGAGCACGGCCGACCGACCGCCGGCGATCGGTGGCGCGATCACCGCCAGCAGCCAGATCGTGGTGAAGGTCCGGGCCGTGACGGTGCCGCCGGCCAGCGCGGCGCGTAGATCGGCGCCGGCCACGCCGATGAAGAGCACCGAACCCGACGAGTCGCAGACCTGCAGGGCCGCGACGTTGGCGCCCTGGTCCTGCGGGTCGGACAGCTCGAGGGTGAGCGTGCCGATGGCCCCGAAGCACAGCCCCATGCCCGCGGCCCCGACGAACCAGGACAGCGCCGACGTCCAGTACGGCAGCCGACGGCAGCAGCGACAGCGGCATGGTCACCAGGCAGAGCGCCACCAGGCCGGCCCCGGCCTGCACGAGCCGGCTGCGCGGCAGCCGGCCGTACAGCCGGCCCTGGACCTGCGAGCCGAGCGCCCAGGCGACGCGCGCCCACGGTCAGCACCAGTCCCGCCTGCGCGGTGCTCACGCCCCGGACCGTCTGGAGCGCGAGCGGCACGAACGCCTCGCCCGCGAAGAACGACCCGGCCAGCACGCCACGCATCATCACGACGGTGGGCAGCCCCGCGGGCGAAGCGCAGAGCGCCGCGCGGCAGGAGCCGCTGCAACGACGGCACGACGAGCAGGAGGCCGAGCGGCGACGAGGGCGAGCCCGAGCCAGCCGCGCCGGGTACCGCCCTGCTGCAGGAGCGCGAGCCCCGCGCGCCGCCACGACGGCGAGGCGGACGCGTCCGCGCCGTGGCGGCGCGTCGCTCGAGCGCGCGCCCGAGGCGGTGCAGCCGCGGCGCGAGGAAGCAGCATCGGCGGGATCACGAACGGGACCACCAGCCAGAACACCGCCCGCCAGGAGACGTAGTCGGTGAGGTAGCCGGCGATGAGCGGGCCGACGATCGCGGGGATGCACCCACGCCGCCGAGAGCAGCGCGAACGCCTTGGGGCGCAGGTCGTCCGGGTAGGCGCGGCCGATGATGACGTAGATCGCCACGATCGCCAGGCCGCCGCCGAGACCCTGAGTCACGCGGGCCAGCACCAGGACCGACATCGTCCAGGAGGCTCCGGCGAGCAGGGCCCCGACGCCGAACAGCGAGATGCCGGTGATCATCGGGGCCTGCGGCCCGGAGCGGTCGCACCACTCCCCCGCGACGACCATCGCGACGAGGCTGGACACCACGTAGCCGTTGAAGGCCCAGGCGTAGGAGCCGAGCCCGTCGAGCGCGTCGGCCACGACCGGCATCGCCGTCGCCACGCCGATGCCCTCGAACGCGAACATCGTCATCACCGCGACGATGCCGACGGTCATGGCGCGGTGGCGCCGGCTGCAATCAGGCCGTCGCCCGTCGGGCTCGGGCCGAGGTGAGGGCGCCGTCCGGCGCGGTCAGGACCCCGGCCGTCGCCGTCGTTGCCACCCTTGCCCGCGGCGGTCCGGGAGGCCCTCGTAGATGCGCTTGCAGTCGGGGCAGACCGGGAACTTCTGCGGGTCGCGGCCGGGCACCCAGACCTTCCCGCACAGGGCGATGACCGGGGTGCCGGTGACGGCCGACTCGACGATCTTGTCCTTCTTCACGTAGTGCGCGAACCGCTCGTGGTCGCCGTCGCCGTGCGAGGTGTCCGGACGGTCCTCGACCAGCGTGCCGCCCGAGATCTCGGGCTCGGGCATCGGCAGGGGCTCGAACGGCGTCGTCATGACGGTCATGCTACGGCGCAGCCGCGTGCCCCCGGCAGGCTCGGCGGCGGAGCCCTCAGTTGAGCGAGGGATCGGTGGACGGCGTCGCGACGAAGGCGAGGTCCCCGCGCTGGCGACGCAGGACGCGCTGCCAGAGGTCGACCGGATCCTCGTCGAAGACGTCCGACGGGCTGCCGTCGACGACGTACCAGGCCCCCTCGGCGACCTCGTCCTCGAGCTGTCCCGAGCCCCCACCCGGCGTAACCGGCGTAGATCCGGACGGCGTCGAGCACCGACAGCGAGTCGTCCGGGTCGACGTCGAGGTCGACGAGCCCGAACGGCCCCGCCACCCGGCGGAAGCCGTCGGGCTCCGGACCGTCGTGCGGCCCGGGGAGGAGCCCGAGGGCGAGGGCGCTGTCGTCGGCCACCGGGCCGCCGGTGAACAGGACGTCGGTGCCGGTCGTCCGGCCGTCCCACGGCGGCAGGACCGCGCCGACGGGGACGTGCGACGGGCGGTTGAGCACGAGCCCGAGGCTGCCCTCCTCGTCGTGGTCGAGGAGCAGCACCACGGTCCGGGTGAAGTGCGGGTCGGAGAGCGCCGGGGCGGCCACGAGCAGGCGGCCCGCCAGGGGCAGGGCCGGGGGCACGTCCAGCGGCTGCGAGGGTCACGCGCCCAGGATGCCTGCTCAGGGCCGCCGAGGCACGCGTGACCCACATCACCCGATCGTGTCGATTCCGAAACGTCCGCGTGCCCGATGCCGGCGTAGTCTGACTGTGGGTGAGGATCTTGCCACCAGGGGTGGTCAAGAGTGACTCGCGACCGGGTCGATAACCTGCCGGTCAGTCACGACGAGGAGGCCGGGATGCCACAGCAACCGCTGGCTCAAGTGCCGATGCGACGCGACCTGGGAGTGGCAGGAGCACGGAGCGTGCCGCGAGGCGGACACCGCCCTGTTCTTCCATCCGCAGAACGAGCGAGGACTCTCGCGCATCCGGCGCGATCGCGCGGCGAAGTCCGTGTGCGCCCGGTGCGACCGTGCGTCCCGAGTGCGCCGACTACGCGATCCGAGCACGCGAGCCGTACGGCGTCTGGGGCGGCCTCACCGAGGAGGAGCGCGAGCGCATCTACGTGCGCGCCACCCTCACCAGTACGGCCGCGAGAAGGGTGCCGGGCTCCGCGCCGCGATCGACCTGCTCGAGCGCTGACCGCTCGGCCCGCACCGAACCGCCACCACGACCACTGCTGCCTTCGACGCCGCCGACCTCGCTGTCGCGTCGTCGTCGTGCTCGCCGTTGACGTCGACTACCCGTCGACCGGTCCGCCGAGCGCCGGGACGGCGACCCCCAGCAGCATGAACAGGCAGATCAGCACGAACAGGATCGCGAGCAGCGGCGCGACGAAGCGCAGGTACTTGTCGTAGCGCACCTTGGCCAGGGCCAGCCCACCCATGACGATCGCCGACGTCGGCGTGAACAGGTTCACCCAGCCCGACGCGGACTGGTACGCGGTCACCACCATCGCCCGGCTGACGCCGGCGAAGTCGCCGAGCGGCGCGAGGATCGGCATCGCCAGCGTGGCGTGACCCGAGCTCGACGGCACGAGGAACGCCAGCGGGATGTTGATGACGAACATCATGACGGCGAACAGCCCCGCGGAGAGGCCGCTCACCACGCCCTCGAGCGAGTTGAGGATGGTGTCGGTGATCCCGGCGTTGTTCATGATGACCGTGACCCCACGGGCGATGGCGATGATGAGCGCCGCGCCCATGAAGTCGCCCATGCCGGAGACGATGCCGTTGACCATCCCCTCCTCGCCGAGGCGGCCGATGAGCCCGATCACCACGGCCCCGACCAGGAAGAGCGCCGCGAGCTCGGGGAAGTACCACGGCATGAAGAACCTGCTGAGGAAGTCCGCGAAGGTCTCGAAGCCGCTCCAGTACTGCGCGAAGTCCGCCCACGGGATCACCGAGATGATCATGAGGAGGAACGACAGCATGAAGATCCAGATGACGACCTTCTGCCGCGCCGTCATCTCGGGGGGCGCGGCCTCGGATGCCGCCTCGCCCAGCTCGTCGAGGGCGGCCTCGCCGGCGCCGGCGTCGCCGTAGACCAGCGACTTCTCCGGCGCGCGCTTCACCTTGCTCGCGTAGCGCAGGACGTACAGCACCGCGACCACCGTGAGTACGACCCACATGAGCAGCCGCAGCAGGATGCCGTCGCCGGGCGGGATGCCGGCGGCGTCGGACGCGACGCCGGTGGCGAACGGGTTGACGGTCGACGCGAGGGTGCCGACGCCGGCGCCCACCATGATGGTCACCGCGCCCGTCATCCGGTCGAACCCCAGCCCGATCATGATGGGCACGATGAGCGCGTAGAAGCCCAGCGTCTCCTCGGCCATGCCGTACGTCGTGCCACCGAGCGAGAAGACGGCCATCAGGATGACGATGAGGACCGTGCCCCGGGTGCGGAACCGGTGCGTGAGGCGGCCGATGCCCGCGTCGAGGGCGCCGGTACGCATCGTCACCGTGATGAACGCGCCGATGCACAGGACGAAGAAGAACACCTGGACCGCGCCGGCCATGTCGCCGGAGTTGTACGGACCGGTGTTGCCCGGCGGCGTGACGATCTCCGCCGGGACGCCCGCGCCGCACGCCTCCTGCGCGCCGGCGGTCTGGTCGGCCGTGGGCTCGGCCACCGGCTCGGGCACCTCGCGGATGCCGTACAGCCCGTTGACCGGCGAGAGGAACAGGTCGTACAGGCGGTCCGAGAACGTCAGGCCGGCGTCGTCGATGGACTGGTAGGACCCGGGCACCGGCTTGGCGTTGCCGCCGTCGCACGACACGTACGTGTACGCGCCGGGTTTGATGACGAACGACAGCCCCCACACGGCGAGGAGGACGAAGAACAGGACGGTGAACGCGGTCGGGAACCGGAAGCGGCGCTTCCCGGGGTCCGTGGTCGTGGGTTGCTCGACGTCCGTGGCCATGACAACTCCTGAGGCCGTGGGTCGCACGTGCGGAGACCCGCACCCACCTGTGTACCAGCCCGGCGTCCCGGAAGCAGCGTGATCGGAGGGTTGAGACGGTCGCCCTCAGCGATCACGTGCGAGTTCCGCCGTCACGGTGGCAACGGGCTGCGACAGGGGCGAGGATCGACATCGGACCGCCCCGCCGCACGTCACCCCAGGCGCTCCAGGAGGTCACCATGGCGTTCCATGTCGAGTCGGAGGTCGGACCTCTCGAGCAGGTGGTCGTGCACCGTCCCGGGCTCGAGCTGTTCCGGCTCACCCCGTCGAACGTCCACGAGCTGCTCTTCGACGACGTCATGTGGGCCGGCCGCGCCCGGCACGAGCACGACGCGTTCGCCCAGGAGCTGCGGGAGCGCGGCGTCGTCGTGCACCTGTTCGGCGACCTCCTGGCCACCGCGCTCGACGAGCCGGGCGCGCGGGAGTTCCTCAAGGACCGGCTCACCACCGCCACGCAGTTCGGGCCGGCGTTGGACGGGCCGCTGGACGACTTCGTCGACGGCACGTCGGCCAACCGGCTCTCCGAGCTGCTGATCGGCGGTGTGCTCAAGCGCGACGTGCCGCCACCCGCCACGACGAGCCTGCTGTGGTCGTACCTGGACGACGAGGACTTCCTGTTCGCGCCGCTCCCCAACCACCTCTTCCCCCGCGACAACACCTCGTTCGTCTACGGCGGCGTCTCGGTGAACCCGATGTCGGCGTCGGCCCGCACGCGCGAGAGCCTGCACTCGCGCATCATCTGGAACTTCCACCCGATGTTCCGCGACGCCGGACTGCACTTCTACTACGGCAACGACGACGAGCAGCACGAGCCGGCCACCGTCGGCGGGGGCGACATCCTCGTCATCGGCAACGGCACGGTGATGGTGGGGATGGGTGAGCGCACCACACCCCAGGGCGTGGAGATGCTGACGCGGGCCATGTTCTCGTCCGGCCTCGTGACGAAGGTGATCGCGGTCGAGCTGCCGCGGACCCGAGCGTTCATGTTCCTCGACACCGCCATGACGATGGTCGACCGCGATGCGTTCTCCGTGTACCCGTACCTCGACCTCGCGCTGCGGTCCTACACCCTGGTCCCGCGCGACGACAGCGGCGCCTACTCCGTGATCGAGAACGCCGACCTGTTCGGCCCGGTCGCCGAGGCTCTCGGGGTCGACCGGGTCCGTGTGCTCAAGGCGCCGATCGACGTCAAGGGCGCCGAGCGCGAGCAGTGGGACGACGGCAACAACTTCCTGGCGGTGGCACCCGGGGTCGTGGTGGGCTTCGAGCGCAACACGACCACCAACAAGTACCTCGCCGACCAGGGGGTGGAGGTCATCACCATCACGGGGTCCGAGCTCGGCCGGGCCCACGGAGGGCCGCGTGCCCTCACCTGCCCGATCCGACGTGGACCGGCGAGCTGACGGTCCGATCCGCACCAGCGAGCAGAACGGGAGAACGCTCATGAGCTTCCACGTCGACTCCGAGGTCGGTCTGCTCAAGCAGGTCATCCTGCACCGCCCCGGGCTCGAGCTGTCCCGGCTCACGCCGTCCAACGTCCACGACCTGCTCTTCGACGACGTCATGTGGGCGGAACGCGCCCGCGAGGAGCACGACGCGTTCGCGCAGAAGCTGCGCGACAAGGGCGTCGTCGTGCACCTGTTCGGCGAGCTCCTGGCCACCGCGCTCGACGAGCCGGGAGCCCGCGACTTCCTCAAGGACCGGTTGACCAACGCGACCCAGTACGGCCCGGCGTTGGACAAGCCGCTCGACGACGTGCTCGACGCCACCCCCGCGGACCGGCTGTCCGAACTGCTCATCGGCGGCGTCCTCAAGCGGGACATCCCCGATCCCGGGACGTCGAGCCTGCTGTGGTCCTACCTCGACGACGAGGACTTCATGCTCACCCCGCTGCCCAACCACCTCTTCCAGCGGGACAACACCGCGTTCGCGTACGGCGGCCTGTCGGTCAACCCGATGGCCAAGCCGGCCCGCAAGCGCGAGACCCTGCACTCGCGCATCATCTGGAACTACCACCCGATGTTCCGCGACGCCGGCCTGCACTTCTACTACGGCAACGACGACGAGCCGCACGAGCCCGCCACGGTCGAGGGCGGCGACATCATCGTCATCGGCAACGGCGCCGTGATGGTGGGCATGGGCGAGCGGACCACCCCGCAGGGCGTGGAGATGCTCGTCGCGCCAGTACTTCGCGTCCGGGATGGTCACCCGGGTGATCGCCGTCGAGCTGCCGAAGACGAGGGCGTTCATGCACCTCGACACGGCGATGACGATGATCGACCGGGACGCGTTCTCGCGTCTACCCCTACCTCGACCTCGCGCTCCGGTCGTACTCGCTCACCCCGCGCGGCACGGGCGGGGACTACGACGTCGAGGAGAACGCGCGACCTGTTCTCGGTCGTCGCCGAGGCCTCGGCGTCGATAAGATCCGGGTGCTCAAGACACCGATCGACGTCAAGGGCGCGCAGCGCGAGCAGTGGGACGACGGGAACAACTTCCTCGCTGTCGCACCGGGCGTCATCTTCGGCTACGAGCGCAACACCACGACCAACAAGTTCCTGACCGACGAAGGCATCGAGATCGTCACGATCACCGGCTCCGAGCTCGGCCGCGGCCGAGGCGGACCGCGCTGCATGAGCTGCCCGATCGAGCGCGAAGCCGTCGTCTGACCGCGACCCACCACCCAGCTCGCCCACCCACCCTGGAGACACCATGCCGGTGAACCTGCGCCATCGGGACTTCCTCAAGGAGATCGACTTCACGACGGGCGAGCTGCAGTTCCTGCTCGACCTCTCGCGCGACCTCAAGCGGGCCAAGTACGCGGGCACCGAGGTGCAGCGGATGAGCGGCAAGAACGTCGCGCTCATCTTCGAGAAGACGTCGACCCGCACCCGCTGCGCGTTCGAGGTCGGGTGCTACGACCAGGGCGCCCGCGTCACCTACCTCGACCCGAACTCGTCGCAGATCGGGCACAAGGAGTCGGCCGCCGACACGGCACGGGTGCTGTCGCGGATGTTCGACGCGATCGAGTTCCGAGGCAGCGCCCAGGCCACGGTCGAGACGCTCGCCGAGTTCTCCGACGTACCCGTCTACAACGGCCTCACGGACGAGTGGCACCCCACGCAGATGCTCGCCGACTTCCTCACGATGATCGAGCACGGCCGCGGCAAGCCGGTGCAGGAGATCTCCTACGCCTACATGGGAGATGCGCGGTCCAACATGGGGCACTCGCTGCTCGTGATGGGCGCGATCATGGGCGCCGACGTACGCATCGTCGCGCCCAAGTCGCTGTGGCCGGCCAAGGACATCCAGAAGCTGGCGAAGGAGCGTGCGGCGCTGTCCGGAGCGCGCGTGACCCTCACCGAGGACGTCGAGGCGGGGCTGTCCGGCGTCGACTACGTCCACACCGACGTCTGGGTCTCGATGGGCGAGGCCAAGGAGGTGTGGGACCAGCGGGTCAAGCTCCTCACGCCGTACCAGGTCAACGCGAAGGCGCTGCGGTCCACCGGCAACAAGGACGTGCGGTTCATGCACTGCCTGCCGGCCTTCCACGACACCAACACCGTGGTGGGCGCCGACATCGCCGCCAAGACCGGCATGACCGGCGGCCTCGAGGTGACCCACGAGGTGTTCGAGTCCCCCGCGAACATCGCCTTCGACCAGGCCGAGAACCGCCTCCACACCATCAAAGCCATCATGGTCGCCACCATCGGCTCCTAACCCCCACCTCAGTTGTTCTCCCCTTAGGGACGATCAAGGCAGTCCAACTGCACGATTCTGTCCGCAACTCGTGATCTTGACGGCTCGTGATGCGCGGCGCCCTACTGTGGGGACGTGGCCGTCGTCGTCCTCGTCGCGGGATTCGCGACGTTCGCGCTCAAGGTCTGGGCTCTCGTCGATGCGTTCCGGCACCCTGACACGGCGTACCGCGCCGCCGACCGCCTGACGAGGGTGCTGTGGATCGTGATCCTCGCGGCGGCGCTCGCGCTGCACCTGTGGGTCGGCGGCGTGTCCTGGGGTGGGATCGCCGGGACGATCGTCGCCGTCGTCTACCTTGCCGATGTCCGACCGCGCGTACGGCGTATCGCTAGCGCTGACGACGCGTAGCGTCGGCCAGCACTCCCCGCACGGTCCCGATCACGACCTCGGGACGGCGAACGAGGTCGTCCCACGTGAACCGGAGTACGACGTATCCGGCGGAGACGAGTCGATTCTGACGCGATCGATCGCGTTGGAACGTCACTTCATCGACGTGATATGCGCGGCCGTCGATCTCGATCACGATCCGCTCGGAGCGGAACACGACGTCGGCGATGCCGATCACGCCGCCATCGTCGTGGATCTCCACGTTGGCCTTCCAGCCGGTCAGCCCCGCGGCCGTGAGGAGCCGGTGGGCCCGGACCTCCGCCTCGGAGTGAGCACCGCGTCCGACGTCCTTGAGAACGGACCAGGCACGACCGATGCCATGGCGGGGGCCACAGGTCATCAACGAGCGACGCAGGTCGGCGATGTCGACCGATCGCTGCTGGAGGGCATCCGTCATCAGCGCGCGACCGGCTTCCTCCGGCAGCCAGAGCAGGCAGTCCAGGAGCGTCCTCGATGCGGTGGTGCACGACAGGCCGTCGACGACGGTGATGTCGGCGTCCTCGATCGCGACCCGATGCGCGCGAAGCCCTGGCACCCGAGGTCGGGCGTCTCGGGCGACGATCAGGTGCACCTCGGGGTCCGGCGGGACCCGGTAGCCCTGCACCCTCGCGGCGGTGGTGTGGCTGACGATCCCCGCCATCCCGGCGGCGAGCTGCGCCGCCCAGCCGAGCGAGGCCGGCGAGAGCGGCGTGCCGGCCTCCGTGAGCACAGTGCCCAGGAGCACCACCCAACGCTGATCGTCCACGAGCCGGCGCACCTGGTAGGGGGAGTACCCCGAGGCGTACGCCTGGCGGGTGGTGAAGACCCCGGCCTGCCAGGCAGCGAGCGACGGGGGTGTGTGTTGTCCGCGCACGACCTGGACGGTGCCGCAGACCGTCGGGGACCTCCGCCGGTCACCCACAGGTGAGTCGCAGTCGACGCGCGCTGTCCACAGGGCTGGGCGCGTCGACGGCGGTCCAAGATCACGAGTTGGGGACGGCTGACGCAGCCCAACTTCCTTGATCGTCCCTAAGGGAAGTCGGGCGGCGGCGCGGTCAGGCTTGCTGGAGGCGGGCCTTGAGGGCGTCGAGCTGGGCGTAGAGCTCCGGGGGCACCCGGTCGCCGAACTTGGTGAAGTACTCGGCGGTGAGGTCGGCCTCGGCGAGCCAGGACGCCGGCTCGATGTGGAACAGGTCGGCCAGCACCTCGTCGGAGAGACCGAGCCCGGAGACGTCGAGCTCGCCCGGGAGCGGCGCACGCCCGACGGCCGTCTCGGCCGCACCCGCGATGCCCTCGAGCCGGTCGACGATCCACGCGAGCACGCGGCTGTTCTCGCCGTAGCCGGGCCAGATGAAGCTGCCGTCGGCGTCCTTGCGGAACCAGTTGACGGAGTAGATGCGCGGCAGCTTCTCCGGGTCCGTGGCCTTGCCGACCTTGAGCCAGTGGCCCCAGTAGTCGGCCATGTTGTAGCCGCAGAAGGGCAGCATGGCGAACGGGTCGCGGCGCAGCTCGCCGACAGTTCCCTCGGCGGCGGCGGTCTTCTCGGAGGCGATGGTCGCGCCCATGAAGACGCCGTGCTCCCAGGAGAGCGCCTCGTTGACCAACGGGACGTTCGTCGCCCGACGGCCGCCGAACAGGATCGCCGAGATCGGCACGCCGGCCGGGTCCTCCCAGTTCGGGGCGATCGACGGGCACTGCCCCGCAGGCGCGGTGAAGCGCGCGTTCGGGTGCGCGGCCGGCGCGTCGCCGCCCGGCGTCCAGTCCTTGCCCTTCCAGTCGATGAGGTGCGCCGGCGCGGCCGAGAGGCCCTCCCACCACACGTCACCGTCGTCGGTCAGCGCGACGTTGGTGTAGATGCAGTTCGCGTCGAGGGACTTGATGGCGTTGGCGTTGGTCTCGAGGCTCGTGCCCGGCGCCACGCCGAAGAAGCCGGCCTCGGGGTTGATCGCGTAGAGCCGTCCGTCGTCGCCGAAGCGCATCCAGCAGATGTCGTCGCCGACCGTCTCGACCTTCCAGCCCGGGATCGACGGCTCGAGCATGGCGAGGTTCGTCTTGCCGCACATCGAGGGGAACGCGGCCGACACGTACTTCACGTCGCCGTTGGGGTGCGTGAGCTTGAGGATGAGCATGTGCTCGGCGAGCCAGCCCTCGTCACGAGCCATCACCGAGGCGATGCGCAGCGCGAAGCACTTCTTGCCGAGCAGGGCGTTGCCGCCGTACCCGGATCCGAACGACCAGATCTCGCGCGACTCGGGGAAGTGGACGATGTACTTGTCGTCGTTGCACGGCCACGCGACGTCGGCCTCGCCCTCGGCGAGCGGGTGTCCGACCGAGTGCAGCGCGGGCACGAAGTCGCCGTCCTCGCCGATCAGGTCGAGGGCCGCCTGGCCCATCCGCGTCATGATGCGCATGTTGACCACGACGTACGGCGAGTCCGTGAGCTCGACGCCGAGCTGCGAGATCCGCGAGCCGAGCGGGCCCATCGAGAACGGGACGACGTACATCGTGCGACCGCGCATCGATCCCGCGAACTTCCCCTTGAGGGTCTCGCGCATGGCGACGGGGTCGGCCCAGTTGTTCGTGGGGCCGGCGTCCTCCTCGCGCAGCGAGCAGATGAAGGTGCGGTCCTCCACGCGAGCGACGTCGCTGGGGTTGGACCGGGCGAGGAACGAGTTGGGCCGCTTCTCCTCGTTCAGGCGGATGAAGACACCGCCGTCGACGAGGAGCTGGGTCAGGCGGTCCCACTCCTCCTGCGATCCGTCCGCCCACTCGACACGGTCGGGCTGGGTGAGCGTCGCAACTTCTTCGACCCACTCGAGCAGCTTCTTGTTGCGGGTGGGCGGGCTTTCGAGACCGGGAATCGCCGACATGACTTCATGTGTCCTATCGCGAGGAGCGAGTGAATCTTCTCAATGAAGGGTGCCCCAAGGATGGCCTGACTCGCAGCCGGACCCCTAGTCCGATCGTGGTTACCGCCGGGTTTGTGACCAACCGCACAGGGTTTCGCGACGATCCGTCTCAGAGCTGAATCCCTTGCGGCACAAGCGTGTAACCGGTCTCGGCGGGCTCTCGGCGGCCGCTCCGGTCGACAAACCTCGACCGCGCGTGGGACTGCTCACGGGGTGATCCGGGCCACGTCGCCCGCGTGACCCGTCCGGAGCACCGACCGGACGCGCTGACCATGGATCGATGCGCGCAACCCTGTTCTCGATGCCCTTCCCGGCCTTCGCCTCCGTCCTGACGGCTGCCGCGCTCGTGCTCACCCTTGCCACCCAGGCGGAGGCGCTCACCCCGAGTACCGACCTCGCGAGCGACCGCACGCGCCTCGGCGGGTCCGTCGCGACGTCGTACGCCGGTGCGCCCGCCACCTCCACGCCACTCGTGCCGGCGGTCGCCGCACCCGCCGGCGCCAAGGCCTGGTACGTCCCCGCGGCGCCCATCGACTGGGACGGCGTGGGACAGGCCTCGGACGCACCGACGACCAGCACCGTCGAGCAGCCGGCGGCGGCACCGGCTGCCGCACCGGGACCCCGAACCACCGGCAGCCGCGCGACAGAGCGCCTCGCACTCGGCACCGGGGCGATCACCGCCGCGGCCGCCACGTCCCGCATCCTGGCGCTGCAGCAGCACCTCGCCTGGATCGGCAGCTCCGGGGTCGCCCTCACCGGCACCCTCGATGCGGCCACAGGCGACGCCGTACGGCGCTTCCAGGCCAAGCACGAGCTCGCCGTCACCGGCCGCGCCGACGCTCACACGGTGTCGGCGCTCGCCCGGGTGGCCCGCCGTGGCGCGCAGCTCGACCCGCGGTGCACGTCTGTCCCCGTTGCAGTCTGCGTCGACAAGACGCAGAAGGTGCTGCGCTACGTGGAGAACGGCGTGGTGCTGCGCACGTTGGACGCGAACTTCGGCCCGGAGAAGGGTGAGAAGGGCTTCGGCACCTACAGCCGCACCCGCGAGGGCTCGTTCACCGTCTATCGCCGTCACCGCGACCACGTCTCGACCGGCTACGGCACGCCGATGAGGTTCAGCCTCTTCTTCGACGGCGCCGAGGCCATGCACTACTCGGACTACTTCCGTCGCGGGGGCTACGCGATCCGGTCGTTCGGCTGTGTCGACATCGGGAGCCTGGCAGGAGCCGAATGGGTCTTCGAGCACTCACCCATCGGCACCCCGTTCATCGTCTACCACTGACCCCGCGTCGCCCGCGGGCGACGACGACGGCGTCCACCGGGCCCGAACGCCAGAACGCCCGCCCCCCGAAGGGAGCGGGCGTTCTGAGAAGTCGAAACGTCAGATCGCGCGGACGTTCTCGGCCTGCGGGCCCTTCTGGCCCGTTCCGATCTCGAACTCCACGCGCTGGTTCTCCTCGAGCGAGCGGTAGCCGCTGCCGTTGATGGCCGAGAAGTGGACGAAGACGTCCGTGTCGCTGCCGTCGGGCGAGATGAAGCCGAAGCCCTTCTCCGCGTTGAACCACTTAACAGTGCCCTGCGCCATTACATGTCTCCTCATGGGGACGGTGCGGTCCGGGCACTTTGCCCGGTCCGGGCTGCTTCCCGTCGTCTTCAGACCTGCCCATGGGGACGTGTCTTGCGAGGTCACCGTGAGGGTCGCCCCTCGGGATCCCAGTGAACGAAGTACTGCAACCGAGAGCAGCATACCCAGATGGGGGGTCGGGCACCATGCCCTGACCCGTCTGGCGGACACCGCGTGTCGTCCGAGGGCCCCGCAGCACGCAGGGAGAGCCCTCCACGGCGTACGGCGGCCACGTCGGCGCGGCGCGCTCCCGAGGTAGCGTCGCAGCATGACCGAGTCTCCGCAGCCCCTCCCCCGCGCGCACCAGATCGAGCTCCCGCCGGAGCACGTCGTGGGCGTCCCGGCCGACTTCGCCTCGGTGTGGCACACGCCGGAGTCGTTCGTCATCGACTTCCTCGCTGCCCGCGGCCCGGCGCAGGTCGGCGAGACCGACGGCGTCCCGATGGTCCTGCAGGACCTGGTCGTGACCGCCCGGGTGCGGATGCCGCCCACCCACGTCATCGAGCTGATGAAGGCGCTCGAGCGCCAGCTGAGCACGTGGGAGACCGAGACGGGTCGTCGCGCTCCCGTCGATCCGCCGCACCCCGACCTGTGACGTGACCGCGCGGCGGGCCGCGGGAGACGCAGAGCGATTCGGCACACCAGCGTGACCGAACCGAGAGCCCCGCGCGCCACGCTGGATCCACAACTCCATGACGTGGACGGGGCACACCGCCGGGAGCGCCTGGACGTGCTCCCCGACGCCCGCCCCACGTCTCGTCCGCGCCACGGCAGGGTCGTGGCCGCGCCGCGACGGCCCCGACTCCCCCTCCCCGACGAGCCGGGGCCTTCGCCCGCGCGCCGCAGAATCGATGGCGTTCACTGCTGACTGGCGGATCAGGAGCCGCGTACGCTCGGGCGCATGTCTGACCCGGTCCTCCCGTCCCGCGCCCGCGTCGTCGTCATCGGCGGCGGCGTCATCGGCTCCTCCGTCGCCTACCACCTCGCCGACATGGGGTGGACCGACGTCGTCCTCCTCGAGCGCGACCGGCTGACGTCGGGCACCACCTGGCACGCCGCCGGTCTCATGGTCACCTTCGGGTCCACCTCGGAGACCTCGACCGAGTTCCGCAAGTACACCCGCGACCTCTACTCCCGCCTCGAGGCGGAGACCGGCCAGTCGACCGGGTTCATGCCGGTCGGGTTCATCGAGATCGCGACCGAGCCCGGGCCGCCTCGAGGAGTACCGCCGGGTCTCGGCGTTCAACCGCTACTGCGGGGTCGACGTCCACGAGATCTCCGCCCGCGAGGTGTCCGACCTGTTCCCGCTGGCCAGGGTCGACGACGTGCTCGCCGGGTTCTACGTCGCCGAGGACGGCCGCGCGAACCCGGTCGACGTGACGATGGCGCTCGCGAAGGGAGCGCGGCTCAAGGGCGCGACCGTCATCGAGGGCGTACCCGTCACGGGGGTCACGAAGGCGAGCGGCGTTGTCACCGGCGTGACCACGCCGTACGGCGACATCGAGGCCGAGTACGTCGTCAACTGCGCGGGGATGTGGGCGCGCCAGCTCGGCGAGCGGGCCGGCGTCAGCATCCCGCTGCAGGCGGCCGAGCACTACTACCTGATCACCGAGGAGTTCGACGGGCATCTCGAAGTCGTTCCCGGTGCTCGAGGATCCGGGCAACTTCGGGTACTTCCGCGAGGAGGGCGGCGGCCTCATGGTCGGGCTCTTCGAGGCGCTGTGCGCGCCGTGGAACGTCGGCCGGATCCCGGACGACTTCTCCTTCGGCGAGCTGCCCCCGGACTGGGACCGCATGGCGCCCTACCTCGAGGCCGCGATGAGCCGGATCCCGATCTCGAGCGAGGTGGGCGTCCGCACGTTCTTCTGCGGTCCGGAGAGCTTCACCGCCGACCTGCAACCCGTGGTGGGCGAGGCGCCGGAGCTGCGCAACTACTTCGTCGCCGCGGGCCTGAACTCGATCGGCATCCTCACCGGCGGCGGGCTCGGCCGCGCGCTGGCGCACTGGATCGTCAACGGCTCCGCCGACGTCGACATCACCGGGTTCAACATCGACCGGCTGCACACCTACCAGCGCAACCCCGAGTACCGCGCCACCCGCACGGTCGAGAGCCTCGGGCGCGTCTACGCCTGCCACTACCCCGACAAGTCGATGGAGACGGCCCGCGGCGCGAAGCTGTCGCCGATCCACCACCGGCTCGAGGCGCAGCGTGCCTACTTCCGCGACGTGAGCGGCTGGGAGAACCCCGGGTGGTACGCCCCCGAGGGAGTCGAGCCGAAGGTCGAGGAGCTCACGTGGGGGCGCCAGAACTGGTTCCCGTACTGGGCGGCCGAGCACCACGCCGCCCGCAACGACGTGATCCTCATGGACATGTCCTTCATGGCGAAGTTCCTGGTGCAGGGCCGTGACGCGGGTGAGCGGCTCAACTGGATCTCCGCCAACGATGTGGACGGCGACGCCGGCGTGATCACGTACACCCAGTGGCTGAACGAGGCCGGCCGGCTCGAGGCCGACCTCACGGTCACGAAGCTCGACGACGAGCGCTACTGGGTGGTCGCGTCGGACACCGCCCACCGGCACGTCGAGACGCACATGCGGCGTCACTTCGAGGGGCACCATGCGTTCGTCACGGACGTCACCGGTGCCTACGCCCAGATCAACGTCCAGGGGCCGCGCTCGCGCGAGCTGCTCGCCTCGCTGACCACCGCGGACGTCTCGGACGAGGCGTTCCCGTTCCGCGCGGCGCGCGAGATCGACCTCGGGTTCGCGCGGGTGCTGTGCATCCGCATCACCTACCTCGGCGAGCTCGGCTACGAGCTCTACGTGCCGGCCGAGCAGGCGGTGCACGTCTACGACCGGATCGTCGCCGCGGGACCGGCGTACGGGCTGCGCCACGCCGGCACGAAGGCGCTGGCGAGCCTGCGCATGGAGAAGGGCTACCGCGACTACGGCCACGACATCGACAACACCGACACCGTCCTCGAGGTCGGCCTCGGGTTCGCGGTCGCGCTCGACAAGCCCGGCGGGTTCCTCGGTCGGGACGCCGTCGTCGCGCAGAAGGCGGCGGGCCCGCTGCGCAAGCGGCTACTGCAGATCCTGGTCGACGACGCCGAACCGCTGCTGTTCCACGCGGAGGTGGTCCGGCGCGACGGCGTCATGGTCGGCTACGTCCGCGCCGCGTCGTACGGCCACACGCTCGGCGGCGCGGTCGGGCTCGCCATGATCGAGGCCGACGTGGCGATCGACAAGGCCTGGATCGACTCCGGGACGTGGACGGTCGAGATCGCCGACCGGCAGTGGCCCTGCACCGCATCCTTGCGCCCGCTGTTCGACCCCGCGAACGAGAAGATCAAGCGCTGACGACCCGCGTTCAGCCGGTGGGCAGGGTGGCGATGATCCGCGCCGCGATGTCGTGCGGCGACAGGTCGTCGACGTCGACGACCGAGTGCGACGCGGCCTCGTACAGCGGCGCTCGTCCGGCGTAGAGCCGCTCGAGGGTCTCGCGGACGTCGTTCCCGGCGAAGAACGGTCGCGTGGTGCCCTCACCGATGCGAACGGCCAGGGTGTCGAGCCGCGCGCGCAGCCACACGACGTGACCGGCCGCGCGGAGCTCGGCGCGGAGGTTATCCGCTGCGACGGCACTGCCCGGTATCCCCGCGACCAGAGGCGGATCCATGCGCAGGATGCGGTCCACGACGATCCCCTCGATCAGGTGCAGCCGCTCCCCGCCTCCGCCGGCCGCGACATCCGGGGTCGCCTCGCCGGCGAGCTCCGCGACGAGCGCGTCGTTGTCGACGTATGGCCAGCCCGTCGCGGCAGCCACGGCCAGTCCCACGGTGGTCTTGCCGGAACCCATCATCCCGACCAGGAGGACCCGGCAGGGCTCACGTGCGGCGTTCATGCCGGGCTGAACTCGACGACCACCTTGATGTCGTCCGGTGTGCGCTCGAGCGCCTCGCGGATGCGGTCGGGTGGCACCCGCCTGCTTACGAGGCGGCCGAGCCAGTCACGGTCGGCCCGCGCGAGGGACTCGGCGGCGCGGTAGAAGTGGCGGCGGTTGGCGTTGACCGAGCCGACCACGACGTTGTTCTGCAGGACGAGCTCGCTCGCGACGTCCGCCGTGGGCAGCCCGACGGTACGGCCGCCCGAACCGACTCCCGTGAGGCAGACGACACCGCCGGCGCCCACTGCCCTGATGACGTCGCCGATCACCTGCCCGACTCCGGTGCACTCGATGACGACGTCGGGTGCGAAGCCCACGTCGAGCGCGCTGCCGGTGTGATACGTCGCGCCGAGCGCACGGACGAGCTCGGGCTTGGTGCCCCCGTCCATGCGGTCCAGGACGTGGACGTCGAGCCCGCGCTGGACGCCGATCATCGCGGCGAGCTGTCCGATCGGCCCGGCTCCGGTGACCAGGACCGTGCGCGGCTGCCAGAACGCGCGCGCCTCCATGTGCGCGATCTGCTCCCAGGCCTTCGTCACGACCGTCGTGGGCTCGAGGAGGACCCCGAGGATGCCGAGCGTGGGATCGAGCTTCGTGAGGTAGCCCGGCTCGATCCGCCACCGCTCGGACATGAACCCGTCCAGGGACTTGATGCCGCGCTCGGTGTACTCGCCGTTGCGGCACATGTCCCACTCGCCGACCGCGCAGTTCGGGCAGGGCACCGGGTCGGGTCGACGCACGATGCCGACGACGAGGTCACCCGCGACGACGCCGGCGCCTGCCGGGGCCTCCAGCACCCGACCGAGGGACTCGTGGCCCAGGACCAGCCGGTCGCGACCCGGCGGCGCCCAGCCGTACTTCCCGGTGACGATCTCGACATCGGTGCCGCAGATGCCCACCGCGACGGCCTCGACGAGGATCGAGCCCTCGAGGGGATCCGGCTCCGCGACGTCGTCGTAGAGCACGCTGTCCTCGGTCTTGGGGACGACGGTGATGGCCTTCACGGCGGGCTCCGATCGGGTGGCGTGCGGCGTCGGGACGGGTCAGATGGCGCCCTTGGCGGCGTCGGCCGCCGAGTCGACGGCACCGTCCACCTGGTCGGGCGTCTTCGCCTTCACGGCGTCGGCCGCCGAGTCGATCGCGCCGTCGATCTCGGTCTCATGGCCCGCTGCCAGGTCCTTGGCCTGGTTGACGAGGTCGTCGAGTCCCATGTGGGTCCCGCCTTTCGTGCTCGGGGTGCGTCGGGCCGCGCGCTGGCCGCCCGACGTCGGGTTCGCCACGCTAGGCCGGGTCGGCATCGGGCGCAGCCGGAACGCGAAACCGTCGGGCTCCCGTCACGAAGAGTTCAGCGCGCAGCGGCGCCCTGACCACTGCGCCGGCACGAGGCTCAGGGCAGGCTCAGGCCGGCCGCCGCGACGGCGGTGCCGATGCCGCCGGCGCGGAGGAAGGCGTCGGCGGCCGCGAGATCGGGTGCGAGGAAGCGGTCCGTGCCCGGACCGCCGACCGTCTCGCGCAGCGCGCTCACGACGGCACCCGTGACGGGCGACGGCGCGAGCGGGGCGCGCAGGTCGATGCCACGCGACGACGCGACCAGCTCCACCGCGAGGATCCGCCGCAGGTTGTCTACGGACTGGCGCAGCTTGCGCGCGGCGGACCAGCCCATCGAGACGTGGTCCTCCTGCATCGCCGAGCTGGGGATCGAGTCGACCGAGGCGGGTACGGCGAGGCGCTTGTTCTCCGAGACGAGGGCGGCCTGCGTGTACTGCGCGATCATCAGGCCGCTGTCGACTCCGGGGTCGTCAGCGAGGAACGGCGGCAGCCCGTGCGAGCGGGCGCGGTCCAGTAGCCGGTCGGTACGTCGTTCCGCGATCGACCCCAGGTCGGCCGAGACGATCGCGAGGAAGTCCAGGACGTACGCCACGGGTGCGCCGTGGAAGTTGCCGTTGGACTCCACGCGCCCGTCCGGGAGCACGACGGGGTTGTCGACGGCCGCCGCGAGCTCGCGCGTCGCGACGAGCCGGGCGTGCGTGATGGTGTCGCGGACACCGCCGGTCACCTGCGGCGAGCAGCGCAGCGAGTAGGCGTCCTGCACGCGCGTGTCGCCCTCGAGGTGCGACGCCACGATCGCGGAACCGGCGAGCGCCGCCAGCATCCGCGCGGCGCTGTGCGTCTGCCCCGGGTGCGGGCGCAGCGGCTCGTGCAGCTCGGGCAGGAAGACGCGGTCCGTGCCGAGCAGCGCCTCGACGCTCATGGCGGCCGTCACGTCGGCGACGTCGCACAGCTGCTCGAGATCGACGATCGCCAGGCAGAGCATGCCGAGCATCCCGTCGGTCCCGTTGATGAGGGCGAGACCCTCCTTGGCCTCGAGCACGATCGGCGTGATGCCTTCGGCCGCAAGGAGCTCGGCCGAGTCACGCTCCACCCCGTCCGGACCGGTGGCGCGGCCCTCACCCATCAGGACGAGCGCGCAGTGCGAGAGCGGGGCGAGGTCGCCGCTGCAGCCGAGTGACCCGAACTCGTGCACGACCGGCGTGATGCCGGCGTTGAGCAGCGCTGCCATCGTCTCGACGACGACCGGACGGATCCCGGTGCGGCCGGACGCGAGCGTCTTGAGCCGGAGGAACATGAGAGCCCGGACCACCTCGCGCTCCACGGCGTCGCCCATCCCGGCGGCGTGCGACCGGATGAGCGACCGCTGCAGCTGCGCGCGCAGGTCGGGCGAGATGTGACGAGTCGCAAGGGCGCCGAAACCGGTCGAGATGCCGTACTTCGGCTCCTCGGCCGCGGCGTACGCCTCCACCACCGACCGGGTCGCGGCGACTCCCGCGAGCGCCCGCTCGGTGAGCTCGACCCGTGCGTCGAGGCGCGCCACGGCGATGACGTCGTCGACGGTGACTCCGTGGTCGTCGAGCCGGACGACGGGATCGGACATGGGGTGCTCCTTCATCGGGTCGTGCTCACAGGGGTTCCGGCGCGCCACACGGTACGCACCAGAGGGACACCGGGCCGGTAGGCGAGGTGCAGATGGCTGGGCGCCTCGAGCAGCAGGAGGTCCCCGCGCGCCCCGACCCCGAGGTGCCCGACGTCGTTGCGGCGCAAGGCTCGGGCGCCTCCGGCCGTCGCCGACCACACCGCCTCCGACGGCGTCATACGCATCTCCCGCACCGCCACGGCGATGCAGAAGGGCATGTTGGTCGTGTAGCTCGATCCCGGGTTGCAGTCCGCGGCCAGGGCCACCGTGACGCCGGCGTCGAGGAGCCGGCGAGCGTCGGGGTAGGGCGAGCGGGTGGAGAACTCCGCGCCGGGCAGCAGCGTGGCGACCGTGCTGCTCGAGGCGAGGGCGCTGACGTCGTCGTCGCTGACGTAGGTCACGTGGTCGGCAGACGCCGCGCCGAGCTCCACCGCGATCTGCACGCCCGGGCCGAGCTGCAGCTGGTTGGCGTGGATGCGCGGCTTGAGCCCGCGCGCCATCCCCGCGCGGAGGATCTCCCGCGCCTGGTCACCGTCGAACGCGCCCCGGTCGCAGAACACGTCGATCCATGTCGCGTGCGGGGCGCAGGCGTCGAGCATCGGACCGGTGACGAGGGCGACGTAGTCGTCGGGACGGTCGGCGTACTCCGCGGGGACGACGTGCGCCCCGAGGTAGGTCACCTCGTCGACGATCCCGGCTGCCGCCTCGAGCGACCGGCGCTCGTCGTGGGTCGTGAGCCCGTAGCCGGACTTGCACTCCGTGGTCGTGGTCCCGCTGGCCCGGCCTTCCCGGACGAGGCGGGACACGTTGCGCGACAGCGCGTCGTCGGTGGCACCGCGCGTGGCCCGCACGGTGGAGGCGATGCCGCCGGCCGAGTACGCCTGACCCGCCATGCGCGCAGCGAACTCCTCGGCACGATCGCCGGCGAACGCCAGGTGCCCGTGGCTGTCCACGAAACCCGGCAGGACGGCCGCGCCCCCGGCGTCGATGCGCTCGGTCTGCTCGCTGTCGGGCGCGTGACCGCGCGGTCCGACCCACGCGACGACGCCGTCGACGACGAGCACCGCCGCGTCGTGCATGATCCCCAGGGGCGTGTCGCCCCGCGACGGGTCGTTCGTCACCAGCTCGCCGATGTTGTCGACGAGGACGCTCGCAGCGCGCGGTGGGTCCGTGGCGACGAGCGAACCAGCTGAGTCCGACAAGCGCGTCAGCCGTTCTCGCGCATGGGGATCCGGACGCCGCGCTCGTCGGCGACGTCGACCGCGAGGTCGTAGCCGGCGTCGACGTGGCGGATGACCCCCATGCCCGGATCGTTCGTGAGGACCCGGGCGAGCTTCTCGCCGGCGAGTGCCGTCCCGTCTGCGACTGCCACCTGGCCGGCGTGGATCGAACGGCCGATGCCCACACCGCCACCGTGGTGGATCGAGACCCACGACGCACCGGAGGCGACGTTGACCATCGCGTTGAGCAGCGGCCAGTCGGCGATGGCGTCAGAACCGTCGGCCATCGCCTCGGTCTCGCGGTAGGGCGAGGCGACAGACCCGCAGTCGAGGTGGTCGCGCCCGATCACGATGGGTGCCGAGAGCTCTCCGCTCGCGACCATCTCGTTGAACCGCAGCCCCGCGAGGTGACGCTCGCCGTAGCCGAGCCAGCAGATGCGCGCGGGCAGGCCCTGGAAGTGCACGCGCTCCTGGGCCATCGGGATCCACCGCTGCAGGTTGGCGTTGTCGGGGAACATCTCGAGGATCGCCCGGTCGGTCGCGGCGATGTCGGCCGGGTCGCCGGACAGGGCGGCCCACCGGAACGGGCCCTTGCCCTCGCAGAACAACGGACGGATGTAGGCCGGGACGAAGCCGGGGAAGTCGAAGGCACGCGCGTATCCCGCGAGCTGCGCCTCGCCGCGGATGGAGTTCCCGTAGTCGAAGACCTGGGCACCCTTGTCCAGGAAGCCCACCATCGCCTCGACGTGCGCCGCCATGGACTCGCGGGCGCGGACCGTGAACTCCTGCGGGTCCTTCTCCGCGTAGGTGGCCATGTCGTCGAACGCGACGCCGATCGGCAGGTACGCGAGCGGGTCGTGGGCCGACGTCTGGTCGGTGACGATGTCGATGGGTGCGTCCATGGCGAGCATGGCCGGCACGATCTCGGCGGCGTTGCCGAGCAGGCCGATCGACAGCCCCCGACGCGCGTCCCGTGCCTCGACGGCCAGCTGCAGCGCGTGGTCGATGCTCGTGGCCTCGATGTCGAGGTACCGGTGCTCGATGCGGCGCGCGATACGGGACGGGTCGCAGTCGATGCAGATGGCGACGCCGTCGTTCATCGTGACGGCCAGCGGCTGGGCTCCGCCCATGCCGCCGAGTCCGGCGGTCAGGGTGATGGTGCCGGCCAGCGTGCCGCCGAAGTGCTGCTCGCCCACCGCGGCGAACGTCTCGTAGGTGCCCTGGAGGATGCCCTGCGTCCCGATGTAGATCCAGGAGCCGGCGGTCATCTGGCCGTACATCGTGAGGCCGAGCTGCTCGAGGCGCCGGAACTCCTCCCAGTTCGCCCAGTCCCCGACGAGGTTGGAGTTGGCGATGAGCACGCGTGGCGCCCACTCGTGCGTCTGGAAGACGCCGACCGGCCGACCGCTCTGCACGAGCATCGTCTCGTCACCGCGCAGGGTGCGCAGCGTGCGCTGGAGCGCGTCGAACGACGCCCAGTCACGGGCGGCCTTCCCGGTGCCGCCGTACACGACGAGCTTGTCGGGGTGCTCGGCCACCTCCGGGTCGAGGTTGTTCTGCAGCATCCGCAGCGCGGCCTCCTGCTGCCACCCCCGCGTGCTGAGCTCGGTGCCGCGGGCGGCGCGCACCGGGCGAGGTCCTGAGACGGCGGTCGTGGCGGTCATGTCTGCTCCCGGGTCGTCGCGTGGGCTGGCCGTGCCATTCCAGCGCGTCACGCCACCCGAGCGCGCCCATCTGCCACCATTGCCAGTCTGGTATCCCAGACAAGGTGCCGCTCTTCCTCGAGTTACTGCCCGAAGCCCCGGTTTCGGGCGGCTGGATCCGGGGTTTCGGGCAGTAACTCGAGAACAAGGGAGGGAGGCGACGTGAGCTCGGTGCCGGCCGCGCGGCAGGCCCTCGCGATCCTGTCCTACCTCGCGACGCGACCCGGACCCGTGGGAGCGACGACGATCGCGCGCGAGGTGGGCCTGCCGCGCTCCACGACGTACCACCTCCTGGCCGAGCTGCAGCGGGCCGACTTCGTCGTGCACCTCCCTGAGGAGCGCGCGTACGGCCTCGGGGTGGCCGCGTTCGAGGTGGGCTCGGCCTACCTGCGCCACGACCCGCTCGAGCGGCTCGCCCGACCGTTGCTCGTGCGGCTCGTGGAGCAGGCGCAGCAGACGGCGCAGCTCGGCATCCTGCAGGGCGCCGAGACCGTCTACCTGCTCAAGGAGCAGCCGCGCTCACCGCTCACCATCGTGACCGACGTCGGCGTACGACTGCCTGCCCAGCTCACGGCGAGCGGTCGCGCGATGCTGGCGCACCTCCCGGCGGCGCACGTGCGGGCGCTCTTCCCGCACGCATCCGCGTTCACGTCGCGCACGGGCCGCGGGCCGACCTCGCTGCGCGAGCTGCGCGAGCTGCTGCGGGTCGAGCGGCAGCGGGGCTACGCCGGCGAGGACGGGCTGGTGACCCCCGGTCACGCGTCGGTCGCCGCCTGCGTCTTCGACCACGGCGGGCGTCCGACAGCGGCCGTGGCCATCACGTTCGGCGACGACGTCGAGCCCCGGCGACGTGAGCGGCTGGGGACGGCTGCGGTCGCCGCCGCGGACGCCCTCACCGCGCGCATCTCCGGCCGCCGCCCGTCCTGAACGCGGCCGCGCAGCCACTCGGTGCGCCTCGAAGGCGACGAGGGTGGCGTGCGGTGAGCGGGGGTCAGCTCTTCTTGGTGCTGGGGATGATGTCCCCGGAGTTCCCACCGCCGGACTTCGCCTTCTTCTCGAGGCGCTTCTCCTTGATGGACTTTCCGGCGGCCTTCTTCTGCATGTGCTGACGCGGTGACTTGTCGGCCATGGTCGCTCCCCGTGCTGGGGGCCTGGACGGCTCCGATCCGTCGACAGTACGCCTGACCCGCGGTCCACTTCACCCGCGTGCGGGAACGGCCGGCACGACACCGCGCGGCACGAACGCGCCCGGAGCCGCGCGGTGTGCAGCTCACCTCACACCGCCGGTGGTCGGCCGGCGCCGCGTGTCAGGTCAGCGGCGGCAGCGTGAGCCAGTCGCGCCAGGAGTGCTCGGGCTCGTACCCCAGCACTCGTCGGGCCTTCTCGATGCTCAGCAGGGTCTCGGTGCCGCTGAGCTCGCCGCGCACCTCGACACCGGGGAACACCGCGGCCACGAGGTCCGCGCTCGGCGTCGACATGCACGTGTCGGCGTTGGCGACGATGAAGACGTCGTAGCCGGTCGTCGGGTGCTCCAGCGCCCGGCGTACGGCCTGAGCGCCGTCGCGCGCGTCGATGTAGCCCCAGAGGTTCCACTTGCGCGCGAGCGGGTCGGCGTCGAAGCTCGGGAAGGCGAGGTAGTCGGCGGGCTCCATGACGTTCGAGAACCGCAGCCCGACGATCTTGAGGTCGGGGTTCCAGCGGCAGAAGTGGTACGCCATCTCCTCGTCGAGCGCCTTGCCGAGCGAGTACGTCGACTCCGGCCGCACGCGATAGCCCTCGTCCACCGGGACGTACGGCGGCGGCGTGTCGAACGGCAGGCCGAGCACCGTCTCGCTCGATGCCCACACGACGTTGGTGATCCCCGCGACCCGCGCAGCCTCGAACACGTTGTAGGTGGCCACGACGTTGTTCGCGAACGTCGCGGCGTTCGGCACGAGCCCCGGCGCCGGGATCGCGGCGAGGTGCACCACGGCGTCGACGTGGTCGTGCCGGTCGTCGAGCGCGGTCAGCGCACCCACGACCTGGCCGAAGTCGGTCAGGTCCACGCGGGTCACCCCCTCCGGGGCGCCTGCCGGGACCTGGGTGTCGAGGACGACGACGTCGTAGCCGTGCTCCGCCAGGTCGCGCACCACGGCGCGACCGAGCTTGCCCGACCCTCCGGTGACCGCTACCCGTGTCATGACCCACGTCCCCTCTGCCGGGGGCGGACGGCTCGACGCCGGCCGCCCGACCACTCGCCGAGCGTCATCGCGCCCGGCGGGCCGTACCCGCGTCGGCGACGGGCGCGTCCATCAGCCGGCGGTAGGGCACGGTCAGCGGCCGGGTCGCGCCGTGCAGCATCGCCTCCGCGTCGGTGCTGGCGAACAGCTGCGCGAGCCGGGCGACGACGCCGGTCCAGCCGGTCTGGTGGGAGGCCCCGATCCCCGCGCCGTTGTCGCCGTGGAAGTACTCGTAGAACAGGATGTTGTCGCCCCACGTCGGGTCGCTCTGGAACTTCTCCGTCGTCGCCGAACACGGGACGACGACCGTTCGTCGTCACGGGTGAAGGTCGAGACGAGCCGGTCGCTGAGCTCGTTCGCCACCTCGTAGAGGTTCATCTCGTTGCCCGAGCCGGTCGGGCACTCGATGCGGAACGTGTCGCCGTAGTAGAGGTAGAACTGCAGCAGTGCGCGCACCAGCAGCATGTTGATCGGGAACCACACCGGGCCGCGCCAGTTCGAGTTGCCGCCGAACATGCCGGTGGTCGGACTCGGCGGGCTCGTAGGAGACGGCGTACGTCCTGACCGTCGAGGTCGAGCACGTACGGGTGCTCCTCGTGCCACTTCGACACCGACCGGATCCCGTGCGGGCCGAGGAACCGATCCTCGTCGAGCATGCGCGTCGAGGATGCGCCGCAGCTTCCGTCTCGTCGACGAGGGCGAGCAGCCGTCGCCCGTCGACGCCGGGCACGCCGCGGGTCCGCGATGCCCCCGAGCAGGTCGCCGTTGCGGTCGAGGTAGTGCGCGGATCTGGTCCACGACCGCAGGGAACCGCTCGAGCGTCGCCTGCGGGAGGACCGACGTCGCGCACAGCGGCAGCAGCCCGACCAGCGACCGCACCTCGATGCGCCGGCCCGATGCCGTCGGGGAGGCGCAGGACGTCGTAGAAGAAGCCGTCCTCCTCGTCCCACATCTCGTCCGGGTGCTCGCCGAGCGGGTCCATCGCCATCGCGATCTGGAACCAGTGGTGCACGAACTTCACGATGAAGCCCTCGTACGCCGGGTCGTGCTCGGCGAGCGCCATCGCGAGCTCGATCATGTTCTGGCTGAAGAACGCCATCCACGCGGTGCCGTCGGACTGCTCGAGCGTGCCGCCGGACGGGATCGCCCTTGCTGCGGTCGAAGACCCCGATGTTGTCGAGGCCGAGGAAGCCGCCCTGGAACACGTTCTGCCCGCTCGGGTCCTTGCGGTTCACCCACCAGGTGAAGTTGAGCAGCAGCTTGCCGAACGCCTCGGCGAGGAAGTCGACGTCGTCCGCGCCCGGCGACCCGGTCGCCGTCGGCCGCGGCCATCTGCCGCTCGAGGCCGTAGACCAGCGACAGCGCCCAGGCGTGCACGGGCGGGTTGACGTCGCTGAAGTTCCACTCGTACGCCGGGATCTGGCCGGTCGGGTGCAGGTACGGCGACGGACAGCATGAGGTCGAGCTGGCCCTTGGCGAAGTCGGGGTCGACCATCGCGAGCGCCACCGTGTGGAACGCGAGGTCCCACGCGGCGTACCAGGGGTACTCCCACTTGTCGGGCATCGAGATGATGTCGTCGTTGAGCATGTGGAACCACTGCGGCGTTGCGCGTGCCGGTCGCTCCGGCGCGCGCAGCGGGTGCGCCGAGTGCTCGCGCAGCCAGAGGTCGAGGTCGAAGTAGTAGTGCTGCTTGCTCCACAGCATGCCGGCGAGCGCCTGGCGCATGCACCGTCGGCGGTGTCCGCGTCCAGCGCGGGCGGCGTGATCGACGCGTAGAACTCGTCGGCGTCGGCGAGCCGTTGCGCCAGCACGGCGTCCGCGTCGGCGAAGGGGTCGGAGCCGCTCGGCGGCGGCGTCTGGTCGAGCCGCATCGTCGAGCGACGACCTCGCCGCGCGCCGGCACCACGGCGCGCAGCCGCGCGGCCGACCTTGGTCCCGCGCGTGGCCGTTGACCGCCGCGAGGTCGCCGTGCACGACGGCGTCGTCGATGCCGTCCTTCACGAACGGCGACGCGTTCGGCGTGCCCGAACAGGCGCTCGTTGTTGGTCTCGTTCTCGCAGAAGAGCAGCGTCGACGCCGTCGGGCAGCGTGCAGCCAGTACTCGCCCACGACCGGGTCGTGGACCGCACGGATCGCACGGTGCCGTGCCCTCGACGAGGGTCAGGCTCGGCCGTGCGGCGCCGGCCCCACGACCACGTGTTGCGGAACCAGAGCGTCGGCACGCAGGTCGATCGGAGCGTCGACGTCGCCGCGGTTGCGCACCGTGATGCGCACGACGAGATCGGTCGGGCTCGCCTTCGCGTAGTCGACCTCGACGTCGAAGTAGCCGGTCGTCGTCGAAGACACCCGTGTCGATGAGCTCGTACTCCTGGTCGCCGTACCCGCGCTCGGCGTTGGTCGCGACGAGGTCGTCGTAGGGGTAGGCGGCCTGCGGGTACTTGTAGCGCCAGCGCATCCACGAGTGGGTCGGGGTGTTGTCGACGTAGAAGTAGTACTCCTTCACGTCCTCGCCGTGGTTGCCCTCGGCGTTCGTGAGGCCGAACAGCCGCTCCTTGAGGATCGGGTCGTTGCCGTTCCACAGCGCCAGGCCGAGGCACACGAGGCCCTTGTCGTCGCTGACGCCGGCCATGCCGTCCTCGCCCCAGCGGTAGGCGCGCGAGCGCGCCTGGTCGTGGGTGAAGTACGACCAGGCGTCGCCGTCGTCGCTGTAGTCCTCGCGGACCGTGCCCCACTGGCGTTCGCTGAGGTAGGGGCCCCACTGCCGCCAGCGCACGCCCTCCCGGGCCTCGCGCAGGCGGATCTCCTCAGCGGTGAGCTCCATGTCGACCTCCTGGCCGAAGCCTACGGAGGAACGACGTGCCGCGCGGCCGTGCGGTGCCGGATGAACGACGGGTGAACGACCGGCCGGGCGACGAACTCACCGCGGGTGGCGGTGCGCTCCGCGAGCTGGATCAGTGGATCCAGGAGATCCGCACCCCTACCTGCGTGGCGAGCTTGGCGTTCTCAGCGTCGAGGCCGAGCCGGTGACCCAGCGGGCGCGGGACTGCGGCGCCCAGCCGACGGATACGGCGGACTCGGGCCTCCCGTACGCGACGCGGCGGTGCGGTCAAAGCCCTGCGCATGATGCGCTCCCTCTCGCCCGCGAGCGGGCGGTTGCGGTGCTCCACCCGGATCGCGGGCGGTCCGGGAGCCGGGCCCGGATCGCGGGCGCACGTCGACTCCCACCACCCAGTATCGACCTTCCTGGGCCGGGATGCAGCGCTCCCGCTCCCCGGCACCTGGGCCTGCTGGTTGGATGTGCGACGACACCTGAGCCGTACGCCGGACCACGAGGAGATCGCCGTGTCGTTGCAGGACTTCCCGCGCTACCCGCTCCTGTTCGGCCCGAGCCCCGTCCACCCGCTCGAGCGGCTGACCGCACACCTCGGGGGCGCTCGGCTGTGGGCCAAGCGGGAGGACTGCAACAGCGGTCTGGCGTACGGCGGGAACAAGACGCGCAAGCTCGAGTACATCGTCCCCGACGTCCTGGCGCAGGGTGCGGACACGCTCGTGTCGATCGGCGGCTACCAGTCCAACCACACCCGACAGGTGGCTGCCGTCGCGGCCAAGCTGGGGCTGCGCGCCGTGCTCGTGCAGGAGAAGTGGGTCGACTGGCCGGACTCGGTGAACGACCGCGTCGGCAACATCCTGCTCTCGCGGATCATGGGCGCGGAGGTGCGGCTCGACCCGTCGGGCTTCGACATCGGCTTCCGCGACAGCTGGACCCAGGCGCTCGACGACGTCCGGGAGCGCGGCGGTACGCCGTACGGCATCCCGGCCGGCGCGTCCGACCACCGGCTCGGCGGGCTCGGCTTCGCGAGCTGGGCGTACGAGGTCGAGACGCAGGAGCGGGAGCTCGGGGTCTTCTTCGACACGATCGTGGTCTGCTCGGTCACCGGCTCGACCCACGCGGGCATGATCGCCGGGTTCGCGGGGCAGGAGCGACCGCGACGGGTGATCGGCATCGACGCGTCCGCGAAGATCAAGCCCACGCGCGAGCAGGTCGCCCGGATCGCGCGCAGCACGGCAGCGCTCATCGAGCTCGGCCGGGACCTGCGCGACGACGAGATCACGGTGCTCGAAGGCTGGGCCGGCGATCTCTACGGCATCCCCGTCGAGTCCACGCTCGACGCCATCCGCCTCACCGGTCGCCTCGAGGGGATGATCATCGACCCGGTCTACGAGGGGAAGTCGATGGCCGGGCTCATCGACCTCGTGACCAGCGGCGACATCCCGAAGGACTCGACCGTGCTGTACGCCCACCTCGGCGGCCAGCCCGCGCTCAACGCCTACAGCGCGCTGTTCACCACCTGACCAGGCCGGCTCGGACCGCGTCGTCGTCCGCGCGCGACGCGACCACGTCAGGGATGGGTCGGGACGACGCCAGCGGTCGCCGGGCGGGCGGAGAGGACGTGCACTCCCCACGCCGCACGTGCCACGTACAGCCCGCCGCCGGTGAGGTCGTGGCCGTCGCGCTCGTAGACCGTGCCGTCGAGCAGGTCGGTGAGCGTCCAGGAGGTGCCGTCGGCGTCCGGCCAGGACACGTGCACGAGACCGTCGGCCGGTCCGTCGCCCAGGTTGACCACCACGAGCATGCGACTGGTCCCGCCGGTCCAGGACCACGCGGCGACCGAGTCCGCGCTCGTGTTGTCCGCCCACCCGGTCACCTCGACCTTCGCCCAGGTTCCCCGGCGTACGACGGAGGCGATCTGCCAGAGATGGCGGTGGAACGCGGACCGCACCTCGTCGACCGGCTCGTCCCGACGACGACCCAGGAAGACCGGGACGAACACCGTGCGACCGTCGGCCTGACCCTCGTGCCACAGCGTCATGCCCGGGAGGGTCGCGACGGCGACGGCGTACGCGCGCTCGCGCTCCGCCGGCGCGAACGTCGCCGCCGACCGCGGCTCGTCGTGGTTCTCGAGGAACCGCACGAGCTTGCGCTGGTAGCCGATGTCGGCGTCGAGATGACCGCGCACCGCGGCAGGGTCGCCGTGCGCGAGGCGGTCGTAGAGCGACTTGTCGTAGCAGTGGTCGAAGCCGACCTGCTGCAGGTCCCACTCGCGGTCCCAGTAGGCCTCGGCGATGAACCGGAACTGCGGGTGGGCCGCGCGGACCTCGCCGATCACGACGTCCCAGTAGCCGGCCTCCGGCGCCGCCCCCACGCGCTCGCCCCACGTGCGCTGCACGACGTCGTCGAGCATGAGCATCGCCATGTCGCAGCGCACGACGTCGGCGTGCTCGGCGATGCGCGAGAGCGTCTCGACGGCGAGGCGGCGGTAGGCCGGCGAGAACGGGTCGAGCTGTACGACGTCGGGCCATGGAGCGAAGAACGGGTCGCGACCGCGGGCGGCGATCACCCCGCTGGGCGTCGCCAGAAACGCGACCGGGTCGGCGTCGAGCTCCTCGGCGGAGCCGCGGACGTAGGCATCGGGATCCGAGTCGAGCCACGGGCAGTCCGGACCCGTGTGGTTCGGCACCCAGTCGACCATCAGGTGGGCGCCGCGCGCGCGGAGCGCCGCTCGGGCGGCGTCGAGACCCGCCCACCCGCCGTACGCCGGTTCGGGCACGTACTCGCGGATGCAGTACGGCGATCCCGCGACGTCGATCTCGGTCCAGTCCGGCAGTGCCGCGCTCCACGCCTCGCGCAGACCGGGGTTCGCGAGCGCCACTTCGCGACCAGCGGCGCTGCGCGCCCACACGCCCATGAGCCACACCACGTCGATGCCTGGCGGCACGACGGCGTCCCACTCCGACGCCGGTACGTCCGCGAGCGTGAGCGCTCGGCCGGCCCGGGCCGACGCCTCCCCCAGCCACACCACGGTGTTGAGCTCGTGCACAACGGGGTGCTCCGGCCAGGCCTCGTCCGCGAGCGTGGGTGTCGAGGTCACGCGCCTAGGTCACCACCCGCAGCGCCGCGACGCCAGCGCTTCGTCGGATGCCACCCCGACGCTCGGCCGTGCCCGCTCCGCGAGTTACTGCCCGAACCCCCGGTTTCGGCGCGCCGAACTGGGGGGTTCGGGCAGTAACTCGACACCTGGGCGGGGCCGGCGGCTCAGGATCGTGGCGCGACGGATCCCGCGTCGTAGCTCTCCCGCGCGTCGAGGACCGCGACGATGTGCGCGCGCGCCCAGGTGTCGAGGGCGTGCAGCGGTTCGATCAGCGTGCGGCCGAGCGCGGTGAGCTCGTAGTCGACCCGCGGCGGGACGACCGGGTGCACGGTGCGCAGCACGAGACCGTCGCGCTCGAGGCCGCGCAGGGTCTGGGTCAGCATCTTCTGGCTGATGCCCTCGATCTGACGGTGCAGCTCGGTGAAGCGCCACGAGCCCTCGCCGAGGATGCCGATGATGAGGACCGACCACCGGTCGCCCACCCGGTCGAGGACCTCGCGGGTGGGGCAGTCACGGGCGTAGGGGTTGGGTGCCAGGGCGCTCACCTGCACAGTCTCCACCAGGTAAGTACCCCACTTCAAGGTGGTCACTCTCCATCGGGAAGTGGAGCTCGGGCACACGGGTTGGAGCCGGAGACCGTCCCACCACACCCCTGGAGCCCTCATGTCCCTCGTCGTCACCGGTGCCACCGGCCAGTTCGGCCGCCTCGTCGTGGAGTCCCTGCTCACCCGGGGGGTGCCCGCCGACCAGATCGTGGCCACCGGCCGCGACACCACGCGGCTGGCCGAGCTCGCCACCCGCGGTGTCCGAGCGGTTGCCGCCGACTACGACGACGTCGCCTCCCTCGAGGCGGCGTTCGCGGGGGCCGACAAGCTGCTGCTCGTGTCCGGCAGCGAGATCGGTCAGCGCGCCCGTCAGCACACGAACGCGATATCGGCCGCGGGTGCCGCCGGCGTCGGGTTCGTCGCGTACACCAGCCTGGTCAACGCCGACACCTCCTCGCTCGCGCTCGCGGACGAGCACCGCGCCACCGAGGCGGCGCTGCGCGCGTCGGGTCTGGCCCACGCCCTGCTGCGCAACGGCTGGTACCTCGAGAACTACACCGGCCAGCTCGCGACCTATCTCCAGCACGGCGTGGCCGGCGCCGCGGGCGACGGCCGAGTGAGTGCGGCCACCCGCCAGGACCTCGCCGACGCGGCCGCCGCGGTGCTCACCACCGACGTCGCCGACGGCACGATCCTCGAGCTCGGCGGCGCGGCCTTCACCCTCACCGAGCTCGCGGACACCATCTCGACCGCGTCCGGCACGCCGGTCGCGTACACCGACCTCGACGAGGCCACGTACCGGTCCGTGCTCGTGCAGGCGGGTCTTCCTGAGGCCTACGCCGCCCTCTACGCCGACTCGGACCGCGGGCTCTCGCAGGGCGACCTCGAGGTCAAGGGCGACGACCTCGCGACCCTCATCGGCCGTACGCCGACCACGCTCGCCGCCGCCGTCGCGACGGCGCTGGCCGGCGCCGGCACGCTCGCCTGACCACACCCGGTCCGCGAGTAACTGCCCGAACACCCCAATCTGGAGCTCCGAAACCGGGGTTTCGGGCAGTAACTCGCGACCACGGCGGACCTCGGCGTCAGGACGTGAGCTCGCGCGCTACGAGGTAGGCGTGGGTGAGGCCGCGGCTCAACGCGAACCCGCTGTTGTATCCGCTGCCGGTCGTCGTGTACGCCGCGCACGACCCGACGGCGTGCAGCCCGGGGATGGCCGCGCCGCGCTCGTCGAGCACGTGCGCGTCGGCGTCGATGTGCACCCCGCTCAGGCCGATGGCAGTTCCCACGAAGCAGAGTCGCATGCCGTGGAACGGCGGCTCGGCGACGTCGCCGAGCACCGGGCTGGGCGTGTGCTGGGGGTCGCCCGCGAAGCGCGCGACGAACGGCACCGAGCCACGGCCGAAGTAGGGATCGTGCCCGGCCCGGGCGTGCGCGCTGAACCGGTCGGCCGTGATCGCCAACTGTGTCCCGTCGATGCCGAGCACCGCGCCCAGATCCTCGAGCGTGTCAGCAGACGTGACCAGTCCGTCCGGGTATGGCTCGCCCGGAGCGGCGGAGCCGAGCCCGTACGCGCGGTGGTGCTGTTCGTCCCAGACGAGGAAGAACGGGAGGTGGCGGTCGTCCGGGTCGAGGGCCTTCCGCACGATGTCGACCCAGTACGAGTCGTCGCAGAAGCGATGCCCTGTCGAGTCGACGATGATCGCGTGCGGCAGCGCGTACTCGGGACCGTTGGCGAAACCCAGCCCGTCCGCGGTCCGCCAGCCCGGGGGCATCGGCACCGAGGTCGCCGGGATGCGTACGACGGCAGCGCCCGCGTCGCGGGCGAGAGTGATGCCGTCGCCGCGCACGGACTGCGGCGCGATGCTCCCGAAGTCGTCCGGTCCCAAGCCCAGCAGCTCGGCCACGAGCTCGGGGTTCCAGTCGAAGCTGCTGGTCGCGAGCACCACCGGGCCGCGATGCTCCTCGACGCCGTCCGCGCCTTCGGCGCGCAGCCCCAGCACCCGGCCGGCCGCATCAGTGACCAGTGCCGTCACCCGTGTCGACACCCGGATGCTCACCGCGTCCTCGCGCATGCAGGCGCAGCAGGAAGGCAGCCACGACCCCGGTCCCGAACGTGAGCGGATCGCCTTGTGCCGCAACGGCATCGGTGCCGGCACCGGCACGCTGCCGCGGGTCCGTCCGGCCGAACGCCGGGATGCCCGCATGGTCGGCGACCTCGTCGTCGCGCGCCGTGTCGGCGACGTTCGTGGCGCGGCGACCCTTGAGGTACATGTCGGCGTAGGACATCCCCACCGGGAAGTACGGCGAGACGAGCAGCCGCGCGCGCATGTCCCCCAGCGCCGAGCCTTCGACGGCCGCGCCGGTGAGATAGCGTCCCACCGCCAGCGCGCCCGGGGCCTCGTCGTGGTAGTCCGCGAGGTCCGGGATGACCTCCCAGGTGATCGCACCGACGTCCTCCCAGTAGCGCATGGCCTCGGGCGCCGTGGTGAGCCATCGCGTGAGCGCGTCGTCGTCGAGCAGCTCCGGATGCTCCTGCGAGATCGCTCGCACGTACTGCTCCGCCTGGTCGAGGTCGTCGGAGATGCCGTCGCGCTCGGCGACGTGGTTGGCGCCGACCCACACCTGGCCGCCGGACCACGCCGCGGCCCCACCGAGCATGTCGCTGGCCTCGAACAGCACCGACGACCGCCCCCGCAGCGCCAGGCCGAGCGCGGTCGCGACACCGGACAGGCCCGCCCCGACGATCAGGACCGGATCGGACGATGGGTTCGTGTGGGCGGGCACGCAGGGTCTCCCGAGGTCGGCAAGTGATCCTCGCACTCTCGCACGGCTATATAGACAGGGCAAGACCGCCGTACACCGTCGCCAGCAGCGGCTGCCATCATGGCGCGACGGGTCGTCGAGGTGACGCGGACGGACGCGAGCGAGGAGCGAGCATGGGCGCACGAGCTGGAAGTGCGGACGAGGTCGCGGCGAAGCTGGCCATCACCGAGGTGATCCACCAGTACGGTCGGGCGCTCGACCGGATGGACCGTGAGCTCGCTCTGGCCTGCTGGCACGAGGGCGGGACCGACGACCATGCCCCGCTCTACTCGGGTTCGGCCGAGGGCTTCATCGACTGGCTGTGGCCGGTCCACGCGGAGATGCTGCTGACCCGCCACGTCGTCACCAACGTCCTCGTCGCGCTCGACGGGGACCGGGCTGGGACCGAGACCTACTGGACCGTGACGCTGCGGGTGGACCGCGACGGTCAGGTCGTCGACATCCTCGGCGGCGGACGCTACGTCGACCGCTTCGAGCGCATCGACGGAGTCTGGGCGATCCGCCATCGCCAGTCGATCAGCGAGTGGAACCGCGTCGAGCCGGTGGTGCACACGCAGGCGCACTTCAGCGATCGCCCGCTCATCGCGCCGAACAACCCGGAAGCGCCGCGCACGCTCCCGCAACGGGACCGGACCGACTACTCCTACGGCGTCCTGACTCCGGGCGCCGGCTGCCGCGAGTAACTGCCCGAACACCCGGTTTCGGGGCCTGGAAAGGAGGGTTTCGGGCAGTAACTCGCGCCGTCGGCGTCGGGAGTTCGGCCTTGCGGCAGAGTTCCGGCGGCGCTCGGTCAGAGAGCGCCGAGCGGGACGGCGACGAGCGCCATCTCGGAGACGTCGATCGCGCCTCGGCGAGCCAGCTCGAGCGCCGCATCGAGATCCACCGGACGGCTGAAGACGTAGCCCTGCGCGAAGTCGCACCGGAGGTCGCGCAGCGAGACGGCGCTGTTCCAGTCCTCGACTCCCTCGGTGATCACCGTGAGGTCCATCGCTCTCGCCATCGCCACGACACCCTCGACGAGCGCGCGCGAGCGCGGGTCGTGCAGCTCGGACACGAACAGCTTGTCGATCTTGAGGATGTCGACCGGGAGGCGGTGCAGGTAGCCGACCGAGGAGTAGCCCACGCCGAAGTCGTCCATGGCCAGCCGCACGCCGCACGCCTTGAGCCGGGTCAGCCCGGCGGTGGTCTCGGGGTCGTCGGCGAGGAGCATCCCCTCGGTGAGCTCGAGGATCAGGCGCACCTCGGGGTGGTCGCTCTGGAGCACGCCCACGCGCTGAGCCAGCGCGAGATCGGTCACCTGCGGGGCGGACAGGTTCACGCCGAGGGACAACGGCCGGCCGGCGGCCCGGCTCAGCTCGATCCCGCCCGCGTGCGCCCGGTCCAGGATCTGCATCCCGAGCAGGCGGATCAGGCCGAGGCGCTCCGCGGCCGGGATGAACAGGTCGGGCGGCACGTTGCCGAGGGACGGGTGGCGCCACCGCGCCAGCGCCTCGAAGCCGTCGATGCTCCCCGTGTTCAGGTCCACGACCGGCTGGTACTGCAGGGTGATCTGGTCGTCACGAACCGCATCGCGCAGCGCCGCCTCGAGCTCGAGGCGGTCGAGCTCGGCGAGACGCATCGCCGGGATGAAGCGCTCGAGCCGTCCCTTGCCGCGCGCCTTCGCGGCGTACATCGCGGTGTCGGCGCAGTTGATGAGCAGCTCCGCGGTCGCCGGATCGGCGCTGGAGAAGGCGATGCCGATGCTCGCGCGCACCCGGACCTGCTGCTCACCCGTGTCGAAGGGCTGCTCCAGCGCCGCGAGCAGCCGCCCGCCCACGGCGTCCGCCTGGGCCTCGTCCGCCAGGTCCTCGAGCAGCACGCCGAACTCGTCGCCGCCGAGACGCGCGGCGGTGTCCCCCTGCCGCAGGCACGACCGGATGCGGTCGGCGACCATGGCGAGCAGCCGGTCGCCGACGTCGTGACCGAGCAGGTCGTTGACCTCCTTGAAGCCGTCGAGGTCGCAGTACATGACGGCGAGCAGGCCGTGCGGGGTCCTCCGCTCGAGCGCGTGGGTCAGGCGGTCGGTGAACACCGCGCGGTTGTGCAGCGCCGTGAGCGTGTCGTGCTGCGCCAGGTAGACCATCTCGTCGTGCAGGCGTCGTCGGTTGTACGCCGACACCGCGATCGCGGCGAGCGCGTCGAGGGCGCCGCGGTCGTTCTCGTCGAAGTTGCGACCCGACGACTGGTGGGTCATGACGAGGTGGACGGTCGGCCGGCCCTCGACCTCGATCGGTGCGCCGATCTGCTCCCCCCGCGCCGGCTCAGCGCTGAGCTCGGCCGTCGAGTGTCGGAGGGTGCGCTCGGCCTGCACGACGAGCGACCGCGCGATGTGCACGTCGTCGGACCAGTCCGGTGCCTGGATCGCGGCGTCGAGAAGTCCCTCGAGCCGGTGCTGGGCGAGTCGGTTGTTGCTCACGGAGCTGACCGCCACCAGGATCGTGGCGACCGGCACGAGCAGCAGCAGAAGCGTCCACGCCGGCCGGTTCTCGTGCAGCAGGGCGGCGAGGTAGCCCAGCGTGTCTACGCTGACGAACACGGCGAGGCCGAGCGGCACGGAGCTCCAGCGCAGCACGCTGGACAGCGAGCAGCCGTCCTCGATGGCGATCGAGGCGGCGGTGACGATCAGGTCGAACGTGAAGTAGAGCGCGCAGCCGAACATGACGGCGGCGAGTCGTCCGGCCGGCTCGTCGGCACCCGGGTCCAGCAGGCTGAAGACGAACACGAACAGCGCACCGCCGAGGATGGTGAGCCCGACGTTGAAGACGCGGGATCGCCACGCCTTGCGCTGCGTCGCGTTGGCGATCGTCGTACCCACGGCCCAGATCGCGAACGCCTGGGCCGGCTCCTCCGTCAGGACCAGGAACACCAGCACGCACGTCTCGAAGCCGATGACCACGTCGCCGGACCGGTGGGTGAGCACCAGGGGTAGCGGGCCATCACCACCACGAGGGCGACGGCGATCACGTTCGCGACGTCCATCGACTCCCGATGGCTCAGCCACTGGACGACGTAGGGGGCCGCGAGGGCCACGCCGGCGACGAAGATGGCCACGTCGAGGGCAGCCGCGACCGAGGTGCGGCTCACTCTCGTCGCCACCCCAGCCACCCCCTCGGACGTCGGGCGCGCTTCTGCCCCTTCGGATGTCGGCTCGCGCGAGCGATCGCTTGAGCGTACGACTCCTCGCCAGGATGACGGCAGGACGACCTCGTTGCGACCTCGGAGCACGGATCTGGCCCGGGCCGGCTGCCGGCGCGCCTCCCCGGCCGGGTCGGCGAGCCCTCCTCGGCCCGATCGGGCGGATCCACGCGGGGCCCGGGATACTGTCCCGACCGGCCGCCACGGCCGTCCTGCGACCAGCTGACGAGGACCTCCGCGTGACCTACTGCATCGCCATCAGGCTCGACGAGGGCCTCGTGTTCCTGGCCGACACCCGGACGAACGCCGGCGTCGACAACGTCGGCACCTACCGCAAGCTGCACGTGCTCGCACCGGCCCCGGACCGGTTGTTCGTGCTCGAGTCGGCCGGCAACCTGGCGACCACCCAGGAGGTGCTGGACCGGATCCAGCGCGATCTGTCGGCGCCCGGTGACGGTCCCAACCTCGCGACCGTGGGTCACCTGTTCGAGGCGGCGCTCTACATCGGCGGGCTCAACCGAGAGGTGGCGGCCGCGCACGAGGGCGCGTTCGCGAACCGCCGCGACGCGACGGCGACCTTCGTCGTGGGTGGCCAGGTGGGCGACGGGGCACCCGACATCCTGCTCGTGTACCCGGAGGGCAACTACATCCGCGCGTCGGACGAACGCCCGTTCCTCCAGATCGGCGAGAGCAAGTACGGCAAGTTCCTCCTCGAGGTGGGCGTGCACTCGGGCGTCGACATGGTCACTGGGCTCAAGGTGGCGCTCAGCTCGATGGTGAGCGCCGCCCGCGCGAACCTCTCGGTCGGACCGCCGTACGACATCGGCATCTACCGCAACGGCGCGCACTGCCTGGAGGAGTTCCGCGTCAGCGACGGGTCACCGGCCCTCGAGCGCCTCGAGCGGTTCTGGGGCGAGCGGATGCGCGACGCGATGAGCGAGCTGCCGCCGATCTCGCCGGCCGACTTCGCCGCCGACGCGCACTGACGGGCGGTCGCCACAGCCGCCGCCCCCGGGCAGCCGAGCCACGTCGGTCTTCGGAAACACGGCGAGAAGACTGTGTAACAACTGGCCGGACCGGCTCCCGGCCGGCTTCCGTTGCGCGATCATCTGACGGTGCCGGATCACCCCGCTCAGACGATCTCCTACCCCGCTCCGGGCTCGCGTCCCACCCGCAGCGGGTCCGACCCCACCGCTCCGCACGTGGTCGTGCTGTTCGGCGCCACCGGCGATCTCGCCCGACGCAAGCTGCTGCCCGGTCTCGCCCACCTCGCCGCATCGGCGCTGGCGCCGGCGATCCGCGTGGTGGGCACGTCGCTCGAGGAGTTCGACGACGCCGCGTTCCAGTCGTTCGCCAAGGCCGCCGTCGACGAGTTCGGCAACCACACCCTGACTCCGGAGCAGTGGGACACGTTCGCGTCGCAGCTGCACTACGTGCCCATGAGCGCCGGCGCCGAGGGTCTCGCCGCCGCCGTCGCCTACGCGGAGACGAAGCTCGGACCGGACGCCCACCGGCTCCACTACCTCAGCGTCCCGCCGGCGTCGGCCCTCGACGTGATCGCGACGATCCGCGACGCGCAGCTCGTCGAGAAGTCACGCGTCGTGATGGAGAAGCCGTTCGGCACCGATCTCGACAGCGCCGTCGTCCTCAACGACCACCTGCACCAGACGTTCGACGAGAGCCAGATCTTCCGCATCGACCACTTCCTCGGCAAGGAGGCGGCGCAGAACATCCTGGCGTTCCGGTTCGCGAACGGCCTGTTCGAGCCGATCTGGAACCGCAACTTCATCGACCACGTGCAGATCGACATCCCCGAGACGCTCGGGCTCGGGCTGCGTGCCGGCTTCTACGAGTCGACCGGCGCGTACAAGGACATGGTCGTCACGCACCTGCTGCAGGTGCTGGCGTTCGTCGCGATGGAGCCGCCGACGGCGCTGGAGCCGCGCGCGATCAGCGAGGAGAAGAACAAGGTCTTCCGCTCGATGCTCCCGATCGACCCCGCGCACGTGGTGCGAGGGCAGTTCACCGGATACCTGGACGAGGCGGGTGTGGCGCCGGACTCCGACACCGAGACGTTCATCGCGCTGCGCTGCGAGATCGACAACTGGCGCTGGGCCGGCGTCCCGTTCTACCTGCGGACCGGGAAGCGCATGGCCGAGGGCGCCCGCATCATCTCCATCGCCTTCAAGGAGGCGCCACGCACGATGTTCCCCGCCAACTCCGGTGTCGGGTCCGCGGGTCCGGACCACCTCACGTTCGACCTCGCGGACGCGTCGAAGGTGTCGCTGTCGTTCTACGGCAAGCGCCCCGGACCCGGGATGAAGCTCGAGAAGCTGAGCATGCAGTTCTCCACGCAGGACACGACCCGTGCCGGCGACGTGCTCGAGGCGTACGAGCGGCTCATCCTCGACGCCATGCGCGGCGACCACACGCTGTTCACCACCTCGGAGGGCATCGAGAGCCTGTGGGCCCGCTCGATGGACCTGCTGGAGGACCCGCCACCCGTGAAGCCGTACGCCGCCGGCACCTGGGGGCCCAACGCGATCCACCAGCTCATCGCCCCGCACGCGTGGCGGTTGCCCTTCGAGCGGGTCTGGCGCGAGCAGAAGCAGTAACCAGGGACTCGCCGCCCCGGCCCGCCGCGGGGCACGCTCCGTTGATCGTTATGCAACATCTGATGTACAACGCGCCGCACGGCTGGCAGACTGGGCAGCCACCCGTCGCGCGCGACGCCGCACCGCGTCCCTGGTCGCCCACGCGGGTCCCGTCCTCGAGGAGCCAGCCATGAGCGAGTCCCGCGACGTCGACGTCGACGTCCTCGTCATCGGATCGGGTGCCGCCGGACTGTCGGCCGCGCTCGCCGCGAGGCAGGCGGGCGCCGCGCAGGTGCTCATCGCCGAGGGCGAGGGGATCGTCGGCGGCTCGTCGCGCCTGTCGGGGGGCCTGATGATGGGAGCCGGCACGCGCTACCAGCGGGCCCTCGGCATCGAGGACGACTCGGACTCCCTCTTCCACGACTACATGCAGCTCAACCAGTGGAAGGTCGAGTCCGCGGTCGTGCGACGGCTCGCCGAGCGGTGCGGACCCTCGGTCGAGTGGCTCGGCGACCTCGGCGTCGAGTTCTACGACGAGCTCGTCTACGGCGGCGACGAGCGTCGGCCGCGGGTGCACTGCCCGATCGGCCGAGGACAGGCCGTGGTCGACGTTCTCACGAAGCACGTGCGCGCGGCCGGCGTGGAGATCGCGCTCGGCCGTCGCGTCGACCGGCTGCTCGTCGAGGACGGCGCCGTCGTCGGTGTCGGCGTCGGCGACGACACGATCACCGCCGGTGCCGTGGTCATCGCGGCGGGAGGCTTCGGCAACAACCCCGAGAAGCTCGCGGAGTTCTTCCCGTCAGCGGCGGCGACGGGTTGGGCCTGGTACATCGGCGCCGACGGCAGCCGCGGTGACCACCTCGACCTCGGCGCCCAGGTCGACGCCCAGGTCGCCGGCCACGACCGCGGCCTGCGCCTGCTGCACGCGAACTTCGCCGCGATCTACGAGGCCTACCTTCCCGGCTGGCTCATCCTGGTGAACCGTGAGGGTCGACGGTTCTGCGACGAGACGGCGCCCTACGGGATCATGGACGGCCTGATCCGGGAGCAGGGCGACGTCGCGTACGCGATCTTCGACCGCGGCGAGCTCGACGCGGCCACCGCCCTCGGCGTCGCCCAGTACAAGCAGAAGGTGCCCGGCTCCACCAAGCGGCAGAGCCCGCACTGGAACGCCGACATCGTCGACGCGATGGTCGCGCAGGGCACCGTGACGGCAGCCGGCACGGTCACGGAGCTCGCCGAGGCCATCGGGCTGCCCGCCGGCCACCTCGAGGTGACCGTCGCACGGCACAACGCTGCCGCGGTCGCCGGCGAGGACGGCGACTACCTCAAGGCCGCCAAGTTCCTGCAGACCATCACCGTCGCCCCGTTCTACGCGGCCGAGATCCGCCCGGCGACGGTGCTGCTTCACGGCGTGCGGCCTTCGCATCGACCGCGACGCGCAGGTGCTCGACGCCGCCGGCCGCGTCGTCCCCGGCCTGTACGCCGCGGGCGAGAGCGCCGGTGGAGTCGTCGGCCCGCGCTACGTGGGCAGCGGCAACTCCTACGCGAACTGCGTGACGTTCGGACGGATCGCCGGCGCCAACGCGGCCGCTCTGACGTCCGCCGCACGGGGGGTCTAGCCCTGGTCCGCGAGGTTGCGCGACGCTCGTCACGTGGGCTTCGCACCACACCGCGCGGACCGACCCCGGGCTACCGGGACGGGCTGAACGGCCACAGAGACATACGTTCCTGGCGGGCCATCGTCGAAGTTCGCTATGGGCTGAAAGTGGTTGTCCCCAGGGGGTTCTCGGGCGGGGTGGACTGTCGGAGGTGGTTGTTAGGTTCGGGTCATGAGCTCGGTCCTGGACTTCCCGCCGCCGCCGTCGGTGACGGCCGCGGTGCAGGACCTGCGCGCCGCGCTCGACTCCGCGGTGGCGGTGATCGGGACGGGATTCCTGGAGTCGTTGTCGGATGCCGAGCTGCTCACGGTGACCGCGGAGCTGCACCGGCTCGCGTCGCAGACCCACGCCCTCGCGGTGCACGCAACCACGCAGGTCCGCGCCGACGACGTCGCGGCGGGCAGCGGGTTCACCTCCACGACGCGCTGGCTCGAGGTCACGGCGGGCCTGTCCACGGGTGAGTCCCGGGCCGCGGTCGCGCTCGGGGAGAAGCTGGCGTTCGAGTTCGCCGCCACCGGCGACGCCTGGCTGGCCGGGGCGATCAGTGCCGGCGCGGTCCGGGAGATCACCACCGTGATCCCGACCAAGCTCCGCGGACTTGCCGGTGCGGCCTACGACGTGCAGCGCGCCAGGATCGAGGCCGCCGCCCTGCACACCGCCGCGACCGGGACCGTCTCGCAGGTCCGCCGCGTCATCGAGCGGGCCGCGCTCGTGGCGGACCCGGCCGGCGCGGACGCCGCAGCGTTGGCGGCGCGGGAGGCGGAGTTCCTGCGGTTCACCCCGGTCCCCGACGGCGTCGCGGTCACCGGGTTCCTCGCCACCGAGACCGCCGCGGTGGTCCTCACCGCGTTCGACCAGTGCCACGACACCCTCTACCGCACCGGCCAGCTGAACGCCGACCGCAACGGCGGGCTCAGCGTCGAGCACCACGGCCAGACCGGGGACCGGGCGGGGGCGACGCCGGGCTGCGCCGGCAGCGCCGCGAGCACCGCAACGCCCGGATCCTCGCCGACCTGCTCACCCGCCTGCTCGACGACGGTGCGCTGGGGACCAAGCACGCGCAACGCCCGCACCTCACCGTCACCGTGCACGCCGACGACTACGCGGTCGGGCTCGGTGGGCACGTCCTGCTCCCCGGGTTCGGCACCGTCCCGGTCCCCAACAGCACCATCGACCGGCTGCTCTGCGACGCCGAGGTCCACCCCGTCCTGACGCGGCGACCCGGCGCACCACCCGGCGCCAGCCGACCCGACGCGCACCCGGCGGCACGGCAGCACCCCGGTGCATCCCGGCAGCGTCCCCGCCTCCACCGACCCGCCGTGGCGGCCGGCGCTGCGTCCCCGACCCGGCGGCGCGGTGGCTGGGACTACGACCTGCACCTCGCGCAAGACCCGAGCCCCGACGCGCTCGCCGCGGACACCGACCTCGCCGCCACCACGCAGTTCAGCGACGACCTCGACGACGAGGTGTCGTGGTGGAACCGGCTCTTCGGCGAACCCACCCGCCACGTCCTCGACGTCGGCCGCTCCTACCGCACCGCCCCACCCAAGCTCCGCCGCGCCCTGACCGTGCGCGACGGTGGCTGCGCCGTGCCCGGCTGCGACCTCGACGCGTCACGCTGCGAAGCCCACCACATCACCCACTGGGAACACCACGGCGAGACCGCCATCGCGAACATGGTCCTGCTCTGCGCCAAGCACCACCACATGGTCCACACCGGGACCTGGCGCATCGAGGTGCGACCCGACCTCGACCCCGGCCACCCCGACTACGTCACCCTCACCCTCGCCACAGCACCCCGTTGACCGGCAAGGCGGGCGAGATGCGCCTGCGGCCTCGCGTCGCTACGCCTCGAACACGACGGTGAGATCGGTGAACTCCGCGGCTCCGTCGAACATCTCCGACATGGTCGCTCGGACCGCCGTGAGCGCCTCTGCGCGTCGCGGATCCTGCTCACGCACACGAGCCTTCTCCTCGGACTCGAAGACGACGAGCGTGTAGACGGTGCGTGGGTCAGCCTGGTCCCGCATGGTCATCGTCCGAAGCAGACCGGAGTCGGGCTGCTCGGCCTTCTGCAGTTGCGCCATCAGGCCGGAGAGACCTCCGTCCGTCTCGGAACGAAGTGTCATCTTGATCAGTTGCGCCCACATGACGGCCCCTTCCCTCTCATCGATCGAGCGGCGATCCGCACACCCGGCAGCCACTCCGCACACTCTCGCGGCGCCCGGTCGAGCCTCCCACCGCGGCATACCGTTCGAGACCGGATGCGGAATCTTCGGACGAGAACGTCAGGGCTCCCAGCCGAAGCGCTGGAGCATCGCCGTCACGGCCGGCCACGCACCACCTGGCTCGAGCACCGCGCGCGCGGCGATGAGCTGCTGGAGGTAGCCGCGCAACGCGAGCTCGGCCGGTTCGAGGGCGGAGGTGAAGCTGTCGTCGAGGACGTGCTGCCACCCCTGGTCGGACTCGTTCGCGAGCCGGTCCAGGAAGACCTCCATCCGGCGCGCAGGGTCGTCGCCGCCCATCGTCAGCAGGTCGAGGTCGTCGGCCCAGACGAGCTCGGCTGCCGGTTGCGGTCGGAGCACCAGCGCGGTGCCGAACGCCTCCTTCGTCGTCGAGTCGCCCGAGTGCAGCGCGCGTCGCACGTCGTGCACGACGGCGTGGAAGTGCTCGTCGCCGAGCCCGAACCCGACGAAGAGCATGTGCCGGGTCACCAGCATCGCCTGGAGCAGCCCGGTGAGCGCGGCGCGGTGCTGGCTCAGCGACAGGTAGTCGGACCGGGTGAGCACGATGTCCTCGCGCCTGCCCTCCCGCACGCAGCCGTGCATCTTGAGCAGCCACCCGTCGAAGCCGTCCCCGGGGCGCTCGTACGGCAAGACGGCGAGGCGTCGCCCGGCGTCGGTCGCTGCTGTCTCGAACAGCTCGTCGTAGTTCAGGGTCGCGGACTCGCGCACGGGGAGGTTGGCGAGCAGCGCGTGGCTGATCGCGTAGTGGTCGGTCGACACGGCCGCCGCGATGGCGTCCACGAGCCCGCTGCGACCGAGCCGGCGCTCGATGATCGCCGCCTTGTCCAGCGCCGAGAGGCTGTCGAGGTCCGGGTCGTCCGCAGCGTCGCCGGCCAGCTCGCGCAGCAGCCCGCTCCACGTCGGCAGCCCGGCCGGCACGCCCGTGCCCGCGCCGGTGAACAGCACGACCTCGCCTCGTCGGACCCGGCCGGCGAGGGCCGACGCCGACTCCCACAGGTGCAGCCCCAGCTCCTGGATCACGGGTTGCATGTGCTCGGGGTGCCGCCGGTGCGCGCGCAGCGCCGCCGCCATCGCGTCGCTGCGGACCACGAGGGCGATGTCGACGTCGACGGCCTGCTCGCCGAGCACGTCCAGGAGGCGCTCGAGCGCCTCACCCTTGACGCTCGCTGCTCCACCTTCCCCCGTCCCGATCGCGGGCACGGCGAGCAGCGGGACACGCCGTGACGCGGCCGGGCCGGACCGTCCCTGCTGGCGGGCCGAGTCGACGAAGGACGCCACCGCCGCGCGCAGGTGCGCCCAGTCCACCTCGCTGCTCGCCGTCGCGGTGTGGGTCAGGATCGGTACGGCGCCGGACGGGGATCGCGCGTCGACCGGGCGGGTCAGCTCGCCGACCGCGAACGGCGTCGCGCAGGCACGGGCGACGGCGTCGCGGAACGTCAGGAGCCACGCCGCCGTGCTCGGCGACGGATCGGGTGGTGGGCCGAACCACGCGGGGACGACGTAGGGACGGGAGTCGCTCGGCAGCAGCCAGGCGTCGCACACCAGGCGACGGACGTCGGCGCGCACCACGAACACATGGCCCTGCACGTGCCGACTCTCGACCCGCGCCGCATCCTGCGCAAGACCCGGGAGGCGGCCCAGCGGACGCGGAGCCGAGGTGCCGCAGTCCGGACTTAGTTGAGATGGCCTACAGTTACAGCAGACGCCCGCTCGCCCCGTGCCGAGCGGCTGGACCGAGGGAGACGCCGTGGGTGTCGAGGGTCGTACCGCGCTCGTGACCGGCTCCAACCGCGGGATCGGGGCCGCGCTCGTGACGGCGCTGCTCGACCGTGGCGCGTCGAAGGTCTACGCCGGCGCACGCGACGTCGCGTCGCTGTCCGCCGCGCAGCACCGCCATGGTGGCCGGCTCGTGCCGGTGCGGCTCGACGTGACGAGCCCGGCCGACCGCGCGGCGGTCGGGGCGAGCTGCACCGACGTCGACCTCGTCGTGTCCAACGCGGGCGTCTCCGCCGTCGGCCCGGTGCTCGACGTCGACGACGCCGCCATGCGGGAGATGTTCGACGTCAACGTGTTCGGGCCGCTCGCCCTGCTGCGCGCGCTCGCCCCGGCGCTGCGCGCGCACCGCGGCGGGGTGATCCTCGTCCACTCGCTGTCCTCGCTCATCCTGTCGCGGAGCGCGCCCGCCTACGCGGCCTCGAAGGCGGCGTCGCTCATGGTCGGCCAGGCCGTGCGCGAGGAGCTGCGTGCCGCGGACGTCGTCGTGACCAACGTGCTCCCCGGGTTCGTCGAGACCGACATGACCACGCAGATGACGTCGGTCAAGGCAGCGCCGCTGCCGGTCGCGAACCGCATCCTGGACGGGTGGGAGCGCGGCGACGCCGTGGTGTGGCCGGACCGCTACGCGCAGGTCGTCCGAGCCGCGCTCCGCACCGACATGGACGCCATCCTCGACGACCCGGCGGCCGTCGCCACCCGGCTCGTCCAGGGCTACGCGACCGACCCCCTCCGCGGGACCTGACCGGCCAGCAACCCGGCCGGCCCGGGCGGCTCCGTCAGTCGTAGCTGCGCATCACGCGGACGTTGATGGACACCATCACGGCGACGAAGGCACCGACGACGAGGAAGCCCTTCCCGATCACGAACCAGTCGAACTCGACGAGGATCAGCGAGCGCATCGCCTCCATCACGTAGGTGACGGGGTTGAGGGTGGCCGCGATCTCCATCGGCCGGGTGAGCAGCTCGCGCGGCACGAAGTTCGGGGTGAGGAAGAGAAGCGGGAAGAAGATGAGACCCGCCGAGTTGGTGGCCGCGCCGCTCCGGGTCTTCAGCGCGACGAACTGCAGGAACGCCGGAGTAGCCGATGGCCCAGCCGGCGGCGAGCAGGATGAGCAGGAGGCAGCCGAGGACGCCGCTGGCGACCGTCACGCCGAACGGCAGCGCGATGAGCACGATGACGACCGTCATGCCTGCGGTCTTGACCGCCTCCGAGCTCAGCCGACCGAGCGCGATCGAGGTGCGCGACACCGGCGTGGCGCGCAGCTTGTCGAAGTAGCCGTTCTCGATCTCCTCGACGAGGTAGAGCGCGGACGATCCGAAGGACGCCGCGAGCAGGATCGTGCTCGGCAGCTGGAACGCCGCATAGCTCTGGCCCTCCAGCCAGGGGGTAGACCCGGTGGGGAAGATGCGCGCCGCCTGGCCCACGTTGACGACGAGGAAGAACAGCGGGATGAGCAGGGTGGGCAGCAGCGCATCCGGCGTGCGCTTGGCCTCGCGCAGGGCGCGCTCGGCGAGGACGGTTCCGCAGCTCATCCCTGCACCTCCTGGACCTCGCCGGCGGCGCGTTCGCGGGTGCGGCCGGTGACGTCGAGGAACACCTCGTCGAGCGTGGGCTCCGTGTCGCCGCCGCGGCGTGACCTGAGGTCGGCCTTGAGCGCGGCGGGCGTGCCCTCGCGGACGATGCGGCCGCCGTCGATGATCGCGAGCCGGCTGCAGAGCTGGTCGGCCTCCTCGAGGTATTGCGTCGTCAGGAAGACGGTGACGCCGAGGTCGTTGATGCGACGAACTTCGTCCCACAGACCAACCGGCTGGCCGGGTCGAGACCGGTGGTCGGCTCGTCGAGGAACAGCACCTCGGGTTCGTGCACCAGCGCGCTCGCGAGGTCGAGCCGGCGTTTCATGCCGCCGGAGTAGGTCTTGGTGAGGCGGTCCGCCGCCTCGGTCGAGCTCGACGAGCTCGAGCAGCTCCTCGGCCCGTGCTGCCCGCCTCGCTCCGGGTCATGCCGAACAGCCGCGCCTGCAGCACCAGCAGCTCGCGGCCGGTCTGACGCGGGTCGAGGCCGGCCTCCTGGAGGGCGACGCCGATCCTGCGGCGGACGCCGTCGGGATCGGAGCCGACGTCGACCCCCGCGACACGGGCCGTCCCCGACGTGATGGTGGTGAGCGTGGTGAGCATCCGGACGGTGGTCGACTTGCCCGCGCCGTTCGGCCCGAGGAAGCCGAACATCTCGCCCGCTGCCACGTCGAGGTCGACCCCCCGCACCGCCTCGACCGGATCGCCCTTGCCCTCGAACGTCTTGACGAGGCTCCGCGCCTCGACTGCCATGGTCATCCGGCCAGGCTAGGCAGACCTACCGACAGTGCGGGCGGGCAACCGCCGTCGACGGCGTCGTCGCAGGTCAGGAGGGTGCGTGTCCCCGCCTGCCGGTGGCACGAGGCGCAGCGGCAGGCGGGGCGGTGATCGCTCAGACGCCGACGAGCCGCGAGGGCGAGCGGCGCAGGTAGACCGCCCAGGTGAGCAGGAAGCACAGGCCGTAGAACGCGAGGAACGCGACGTAGGCGCCGTTGCCCGTGTGGTAGGTCAGGAAGGACTGGCGGAAGGCGAGGTTGACGAGCCACCCCGCCGAAGCGCGCCGACGGCGCCGGCGATGCCGATGAGGGCGCCGGAGAGCCGGCGGGAGTCGTTCTCGGCCGTGTCGACGTCGGCACCCTGACCGATCCGGTCCAGGGCCTTGGCCCGGAAGATCGCCGGGATCATCTTGAACGCCGACCCGTTCCCGAGACCGGCGCAGACGAACAGCAGGATGAAGCCGGCGACGAACCCGGCGAAGGACTGCGTGAGCGACGCGTAGAGCACGACGACCGTCGCGAGACCCATCGCGCCGAAGTTCCAGAACGTCACGCGGGCTCCGCCGAAGCGGTCGGCGAGCATGCCGCCGACCGGACGGACCAGCGACCCGATGCAGCGGGCCGAGGAACGTCAGGGTCGCCGCCTTGACCGGAGTGTCGAAGTCAGCGTGGAACTGGACCTGGAGCACCTGGCCGAACGCGAACGCGAAACCGATGAAGGACCCGAACGTCCCGATGTAGAGCAGCGACATGATCCAGGTGTGCGGCTCACGGGCCGACGTCGCGCATGGCGCGCTTGTCGTTGCTCATGGCGCTGAGGTTGTCCATGTAGACGGCCGCGCAGACCGCCGAGATCACGATGAGCGGGATGTAGAACGCGATGATCAGCCGCGGGTGTGCCGCACCGACGACGGCGAGGACGAGCAGCGCCGACCAGCTGGACGCCCGGCGACGCCGAGGTTCCCGCCGCCGGCGTTCAGGCCGAGCGCCCAGCCCTTGAGCCGCAGCGGGTAGAACGCGTTGATGTTGGCCATCGACGACGCGAAGTTGCCGCCGCCGACACCGGCGACCGCCGCCACGAGCAGCAGGGTCGTGTACGAGACTCCGGGCTCGAAGCACGAGCGCCGCGAGCAGCGCCGGCACGAGGAGCAGCGAGGCGCTGAAGACCGTCCAGTTGCGCCCACCGAACGTGCGCCACCGCGAGGGTGTAGGGGATGCGCACGATCGCCGCCGACGAGGGTCGGCACGGAGATCAGGAGGAACTTGCCGGCCGGCGTCGACGCCGTAGCTCGGGACCCATGAACAGCACGAGCACCGACCACAGGCTCCAGATGGAGAAGCCGATGTGCTCGGAGAAGATCGAGAAGATGAGGTTGCGCTTGGCGATCGCGCGCACCTGATCGCTCCCAGAAGCCGTGGTCCTCCGGGCGCCAGTCGTCGATCCAGCGGCCCCGTCGCTCGACGGTGGGATCGAGGGCGACGGAGAGGTCGGTGTCAGCGGTCGTGGTCATGGGCAGTCCTCACGTGGTCGGGTGTCGCTCACGCTAGGAAGGCGCCGTTGCCCGCCGGTTCCGGTTCGCGTTCGGCGGCGGAAACTTCCTCTCACATCAAGGGATCCGGCGATGTGAGAACTCGCGACCGAAGCCGGCCCGGCGTGCGTCAGGGCCGGGTGTCGCTCTCGAGGCAGTAGCCGCGCTTCACGACGGTGCGAATGGAACCCGACGCCGCACCCAACGACGCACGCAGCCGCGCGACAGCGACCTCGACGGCGTGGTCGTCGCCGGCTCCGCCGAGCCGATCGCGGAGGGCGGATCGCGAGATGACGCGTCCGGGATGCTCGGCGAGGGCCGCGAGGAGGGCGGCCGGGGCCGGAGTCAGCGGGACCGCGACACCGTCGGCGACGACGAGCCGCGGGCGGATCTGCAGCTGGTGACCGCCGGCGACGACGTCGAACGTGTGCCGCCGCGGCAGCTCCTCGACGACGGTGCGGACCAGCCCGCCGAGCCGCGACCGTTCCGGCGCGACGGTGGGGACGTCCAGCTCCTGCAGCGGCCCCGCGGTCACCGGTCCGACGCAGAACGCCGTCACCCGCTGCCGGAGGGCGGCGAGCAGGTTCGCCCGGGCGCCGATCCCCTCGGCCGCCTCGAGCAGGTTGAGGACGGCCGGCGCCGAGGTGAAGGTGAGCGCGTCGACCCGGCCGTCGATCGACATCGCGAGCAGTCTCAGCATCGGCTCGCGGTCGGTCGGCATCTCGCAGCGGTAGACCGCCACCTCGATGACGCGGGCACCGAGCTCCTCCAGCGCGTCGACCAGCCCGCGCGGCTCGGCGCCGTGCAGCTGCACCACGACTGTCCGCCCGTCGAGGTCCAGCGTGCGGAGGTGGACCAGCATCTCCGCGACCGACTCCGACCGCGGCGACCACGCGTCGACGAGTCCGGCCGCCCGCAGCTGTCCGGTCACCTTGGAGCCGCGCGACAGGATCACCGACGCCGACAACCGGTCGTGCAGCGCGTCGGCCATCCCCCAGGCGCTCGCCGCAGACAGCCAGCCGCGCACGCCGATCCCGGTCGTGGCGACCACGTAGTCGACCGGCGACGCGAGGCACAGCTCGGTCGCGTCGCGCAGGCCGACGTCGTCGAGCACGGGGAGGATCCGCAGGCAGGTGCCCTCGACGACGGTGGCCCCGCGTCGTTCGAGCAGGGACGCGAGCTCCTCGCGGCGGCGCTCCGCCGTGACGCCCACGGTGAAACCGGCGAGCGGTTCCACCATCACGGCGTCGACGAGGGGGTCGGCATGTATCGAGTGTCGACACCTTCTGTTTCGTCCCTGTTGCGGGCCGAGGCCGACATTGTTTCGGGGGTCTTTCACGCCGTCTCCGGGAGATGTGGGGGCACCGTTCCTCGGGGAAACAGTCGCTGACCCGCAGCGAAACCTGGGTCGGTCACTGTCGAGGCGTGACCGACACCCACTGCCCCTACTGCTCCTTGCAGTGCGGCATGTCGCTGACCCTCGAGGAGGGCTCGGCGGTCGTGGCGCCGCGCGACGTCGAATCGGCGGGGGCAGCGAGCGGTCGGCTCTGCCAGAAGGGCTGGACGGCCGCGACCCTGCTGACGAGCCCGCACCGGCTCACGACTCCCCTCGTGCGCGACGCGCGGGACCAGGAGCTGCGGCCGGTGACGTGGGACGAGGCGATGGGCCGCATCGGCACCGGGCTGCGCGAGGTGCGACACCTGCACGGGCCGGACGCCGTCGGCGTCTTCGGTGGTGGCGGACTCACCAACGAGCAGGCGTACCTGCTCGGCAAGCTCGCCCGGGTGGCGCTGCGCACGAGGAACATCGACTACAACGGCCGGTTCTGCATGTCCTCGGCCGCCGCCGCGGGGAACCGCGCGTTCGGGGTCGACCGCGGGCTCCCGTTCCCGCTGTCCGACGTCGCCGAGACCGACGCGATCCTCCTCGTCGGCTCCAACATGGCCGACACGATGCCGCCGGCGGTGGCGCACCTCGAGTCGATGCTCGAGCGCGGCGGCGCGCTGGTGGTCGTCGACCCGCGACGCACCCCGACCGCGGCGATGGCCACGCTGCACCTGCAGAACCTGCCGGGGAGCGACCTGGCCCTCGCGCTCGGGCTGCTGCACCTCGTGGTCAACGACGGTCACCTCGACCAGCCGTACGTCGACGGGCGCACCAGTGGGTTCGGCCGGGTACGCCCCCTGCTCGCGGCGTACTGGCCCGAGCGCGTCGAGCGGATGACCGGTGTCTCGACCGCGGAGCTGCGCCGGACCGTCGAGCTGCTCGCGGGCGCGGCGCACGCGATGGTGCTCACGGCGCGGGGGCCGGAGCAGCAGAGCAAGGGCACCGACACCACCTCGGCGTTCATCAACCTCGCGCTCGCGCTCGGCCTGCCCGGTCGCGACCGCTCCGGCTGGGGCTGCCTCACCGGGCAGGGCAACGGTCAGGGCGGTCGCGAGCACGGTCAGAAGGCCGACCAGCTCCCCGGCTACCGGTCGATCACGGACCCGGCGGCGCGCGCGCACGTCGCGGGGGTCTGGGGCGTCGACGCCGACTCCCTCCCGGGTCCTGGCGTGTCCGCGTCCGAGCTGCTCGCCTCGTGCGGCGGCGACGTCCGGGCGCTGCTGGTCATGGGGTCCAACGTCGTCGTCTCGGCACCCGACTCGCGCGAGGTCACGCGCAGCCTCGAGGCCCTCGACCTGCTGGTCGTCGCCGACGTCGTCCTGTCCGAGACGGCCGCGCTCGCCGACGTCGTGCTCCCCGTGGCGCAGTGGGCCGAGGAGACAGGCACGACGACGAACCTCGAGGGCCGGGTCCTTCTGCGCCGCAAGGCGATCGAGCCGCCCGACGGCGTTCGGACCGACCTCGACGTGATCGCCGGAATCGCCGCACAGGTCGGGTGCCCCAGCGGGTTCCCGACCGACGCCGAGACCGCGTTCGACGAGCTGCGCCGCGCGAGCGCCGGCGGCGTCGCGGACTACAGCGGGATCAGCTACGCGCGGATCGCCGACGAGGACGGGGTGTGCTGGCCGTGCCCCGACCCCGACGCACCCGGGCACCCCGCGCCTGTTCGCCGACTGCCTTCGGCACCCCCGACGGCCGCGCCCGGTTCCACCCCGTCGAGCACCGGCCCGCCGCCGAGGAGCCGGACCTCGACTTCCCGCTCTACCTCACGACCGGGCGGTTGCGCGCCCAGTACCAGTCGGGTGCGCAGACCCGGCGCATTCCGGCGCTCGCATCCGTGGAGCCCGTCGCGTACGCCGAGCTGCACCCGCACCTGGCCGAGAGCCTCGACATCGCCGACGGCGACCCGCTCCTGCTCGAGACGCGACGCGGCAGCGCCACCCTCCCGGCGCGCGTCACCGACACGATCGGGCCCGAGACCGTCTTCGTCCCGTTCCACTGGGGCGAGGCGAACGTCCTCACGATCGCCGCGCTCGATCCCACCTCGCGCATGCCGGAGTTCAAGGTGTGCGCGGTCCGCATCGGGAAGGCGCCGGCGTCGTGAGCCGCATCGTCGTCGTGGGCAACGGGATGGCCGCCGGTCGCCTGGTCGAGGAGCTCGTCGCGCGGCCGACCGCCCACGACATCACCGTGCTCGGCGCCGAACCGCATGCCGCGTACAACCGCGTCCTGCTCTCCGGCGTGCTCGCCGGCGCGTACGACGAGGACGCGGTGACGCTGCGACCCGGCAGCTGGTACGCCGACCACCACGTCGACCTGCGGACGGGCGTGCGCGTCGCCGCGGTCGACCGCCGTCGGCAGCGCGCATTCGCGGAGTCGGGCGAGTCGTTCGCCTACGACCACCTCGTGCTCGCGACCGGCAGCCGTCCCTACCTCCCGCCGATCCGCGGCGTCGTGGCCGACGACGGCACGATGAACCCGGCCGTGTTCCCGTTCCGGACGCTGGACGACTGCGCCCAGATCCTCGCCGTGGCGCGGCCCGGCATGCGGGTCGTCGTGATCGGCGGCGGGCTCCTCGGGCTCGAGGCCGCGCGCGGGCTGCACCAGCGAGGGCTCGCCGTCGAGGTCGTCCACCAGGGACCCCACCTCATGGACCGCCAGCTCGACCCGGGCGCGGGTGCCGTGCTGCGGCGCACGATGTCCGGGCTCGGGGTCGACTCGTACGTCGAGACGCGCGCCGTGGCCGTCGTCCCGGGGGCCGCCGCCGGCGCGACCGCGGTGCGCCTGGCCGACGGCTACGTGCTCGACTGCGACCTCGTCGTGCTCGCCTGCGGGATCCGGCCCTCGACCGCGGTGGCCCGCGGTGCGCGGCTCGACATCCGCGCGGGTGTCGTCGTCGACGACCTCCTGACGACGTCGGACCCCCGCATCAGCGCGCTCGGCGAGTGCGCCGAGCACGACGGGGTCGTCCACGGCTACGTGCAGGCGGCGTGGGACCAGGCCGCGGCGCTCGCCGCCACGCTCAGCGGCACCCCGACCGCCTATGGCGGGTCCCGCCAGGTGACGCGCCTGCGCGCGATGGGCGTCGACGTCGCGGCGATGGGCGAGACCACGGCCGCAGCGGACGCCGACACCGAGCTCCTGCACTTCGCCGACCCGGTGCGCGGCACGTACAAGCTCGCGGTCGTGCGTCACGGGCGCCTCGTCGGAGCGCTCCTGCTCGGCGACCTGTCCACCGTCGCCACCGTGACGCGCGCCTTCGACCGCGGCACTCCCATGCCCGCGAACCGCATGCACCTGCTGTTCAGAGAAGGGAAGGTCGCATGAAGCGACTCGTCATCGTCGGCAACGGCATGGTCGGACACCGCCTCGTCGAGGCGTTCGTGGAGCGCGGTGGACTCGAGACGTGGTCCGTCACCGTCCTGTGCGAGGAGCCGCGCCCCGCCTACGACCGTGTGGCGCTCACGTCGTACCTCACCGGCACGACGGCGGAGGACCTCTCGCTCGTCGAGCCGGGCTTCTTCGACCGTGCGGGGGTGGAGCTGCGCCTCGACGCGCGGGTCACGCAGGTCGACCGGGCAGCGCGCACCGTGGCACTGGTCGACGGCGTCGCGATCCCTTACGACGCACTAGTTCTCGCCACGGGCTCCTACCCGTTCGTGCCGCCGATCCCCGGCAACGACGCCGCCGGCTGCTTCGTCTACCGGACCATCGAGGACCTCGACGCGATCCGTGGCTACGCCGCGGGACGCGGGGTCGGCGCCGTCGTCGGTGGTGGCCTGCTGGGCCTCGAGGCGGCGAACGCCCTGCGCTCGCTGGGGCTCGAGACGCACGTGGTGGAGTTCGCGCCGCGCCTGATGCCGCTGCAGATCGATGCCGCGGGTGGGGACGTCCTGGTGCGCACCATCACCGAGCGAGGCGTGCAGGTGCGGACGAACGCACGCACCGAGGAGGTGCTGCGTGACGAGGCCGGCGCCGTGCGCGGCATGCGGTTCACCGACGCGGAGGACCTCGAGGTCGACCTCGTGGTCTTCTCCGCCGGCATCCGGCCCCGCGACGAGCTGGCCCGCACCGCCGGGCTCGACGTGCACGAGCGAGGCGGCGTGATCGTCGACCAGGCTTGCCGCACCAGCGATCCCGCGGTGTTCGCGATCGGCGAGGTCGCCGTGGCCGGCGGCCGCGTGTATGGCCTCGTGGCGCCGGGGTACGCGATGGCCGAGGTCGTCGCGGACCGGCTCCTCGACGGCGACGGCGCCTTCACGGGCGCGGACATGTCGACCAAGCTCAAGCTCATGGGCGTCGACGTCGCCTCCTTCGGGGACGCGTTCGCCACGACCACCGGTTCGCTCGAGGTCGTCTACGCCGACTCCGTCGCCGGGGTCTACAAGAAGCTCGTCGTGACCGAGGACGGCACCCGGCTGCTCGGCGGGATCCTCGTCGGCGACGCCTCGGCGTACGGCGAGCTCCGCGCGCTGACCGGCAGCGATGCACCCCTCACGACGAGCCTCGAGTCGTTGCTGCTGCCGGAACGACCCGGCGATCCCGCTGTGCGCCGCGAGCTGCCGCCGACCGCCGTGGTCTGCTCCTGCCACAACGTGAGCAAGCAGAGCCTGTGCGACTCCGTGGCCCGTGGCTCGTGCGAGCTCGCGGCGCTCAAGAAGGACACCAGGGCCGGCACGGGATGCGGCTCCTGCGCGCCTCTGGTCAAGCAGGTCCTCGACGCCGAGCTCGAGCGGGCGGGCATCGAGGTCAGCACGGCGCTGTGCGAGCACTTCGACCAGACCCGGGCCGAGCTCGACGAGATCGTCCGCACCAGCCGGATCCGCACGTTCTCGGCCCTGATCGCGGAGCACGGACGCGGGCGCGGGTGCGAGGTGTGCAAACCGGTCGTCGCGTCGATCCTGGCGACGCGCGGCGGGGAGTACATCCTCGACGGCGAGCGGGCCTCGCTGCAGGACACGAACGACCACGTCCTGGCCAACATCCAAAAGGACGGCACCTACTCGGTCGTGCCACGCATCCCCGGCGGGGAGGTGACTCCCGCGGGCCTCATCGCGATCGGCGAGGTGGCCCGCGACTTCGGCCTCTACACGAAGATCACCGGAGGGCAGCGCATCGACCTGTTCGGCGCCCGCATGGACCAGCTGCCGCTCATCTGGGAGCGGCTCGTGGCGGCCGGGTTCGAGAGCGGGCACGCCTACGGCAAGGCGCTGCGCACGGTGAAGTCGTGCGTCGGCTCGACCTGGTGCCGCTACGGCGTGCAGGACTCGGTCACCCTCGCGATCGACCTCGAGCTGCGCTATCGCGGCCTGCGCGCACCGCACAAGATCAAGGCGGGAGTCTCGGGGTGCGCCCGCGAGTGCGCCGAGGCGCGCAGCAAGGACATCGGGGTGATCGCCACCGAGAACGGCTGGAACCTCTATGTGGGGGGCAACGGCGGCGCGAACCCTCGCCACGCCGACCTGTTCGCGCAGGACCTCACCACCGACGAGCTCGTCACTGCGATCGACCGCTACCTCATGTACTACATCCGCACAGCGCAGCGGCTCCAGCGCACGGCTGCCTGGGTGGAGTCGCTGGAGGGCGGGCTGGCGGCGCTGCGGGCCGTCGTGCTCGACGACAGCCTCGGCATCAACGCCGAGCTCGACGCCGAGATGGCGCGGCACGTGGCGACGTACCGCGACGAGTGGGCCGAGACGCTCGCGTCGCCCGAAAGACTGGCCCGGTTCGTGCCGTTCGTGAACGCACCCGACGCCACCGACCCGAGCGTCGTCTTCGAGGTCGAGCGCGAGCAGATCCGGCCGGCAGGCCCGGTCCCGCTGCCCATGCCGACCCTTCACGCGGTGGCGCGATGAGCTGGCGCACCGTGTGCCGCTACGACGCCATCACGGCTGACCGCGGAGTGTGCGCGCTGCTCGACGGTCACCAGGTCGCCGTGTTCCGCCTGCACTCGGGCGAGCTCTTCGCGTTGGACAACCGCGACCCGTACACCGGTGCGCATGTGCTCTCGCGCGGACTCGTCGGCAGCCGTGGCGACGAGCCGATCCTCGTCTCCCCCATGCTCAAGCAGGTGTTCGCGCTGCGCACCGGCGCCGCGCTCGACGACCCGGCCGTCAGCGTGATGACCTACCCGGTGCGCGCGCACGACGGCATGGTCGAGGTGTCCCTCACGCCTGTCGGCGTGCTCGCCGACGCACCGGGGCCCTGACCACGGCAAGGCCGCCGGTCCGTCGCCTGCTCCGCCTCCGGAGCGGCTGACGGCCGTCCTGGCTCAGCCCGCCATGAACCGGATGAGGAACTCGGCCACGCAGGCCGGCTTCGGGCTGCCCTCGATCTCGATCGTGACCTGGAACGTGGCCTGCACGCCACCGGGCACCTCCGACGCGGCGAGCAGCGTGCCGGACCCGCGCAGGCGGGAGTCGACGGGGACAGGGGCGGGGAAGCGGACGCGGTCGAGCCCGTAGTTGAGCTGCAGCGCACACCGGTCCACGGCGACGATCTCGGGCAGGAACAGCGGCGCGATCGACAGCGTGAGGAAGCCGTGCGCGACCGTGGCGCCGAACGGCCCGTCGGCCGCGCGAACCGGGTCCACGTGGATCCACTGGTGGTCGCCCGTCGCGGTGGCGAAGTCGTCGATGCGCTTCTGGTCGACGGTCACCCACTCGCTGACGCCGAGGTCGCTCGGCGCGGCGTCGACCAGCGCGGACGGAGACTCGAAGTGCGTCGGTGCCATGCGGTTGCCCCTGCTCTCTCGGGCCGGTCGCGATGCGGCCGGTCAGGCCTCTGGCGTGCGGTCCCGAACATAGGCCCCTGGCGCGGGTTCGAGCTCGCGGTGCGCGGAACTCCCGAGTCGCGTGCCGGCCGGCTGCTCGTCGCCGGAGCGCTCGAGCACCCACTCCGCCCACGGCTCCCACCAGCTGCCCGTGTGCTGGGTCGCGTCGTCGAGCCAGGACTGCGGGTCGCCGCCGAGCTTGCCGCCGGCGTAGTAGCTGGCCTTGGGGTTGCCCGGCGGGTTCACCAGGCTGGCGATGTGGCCGGAGTTGCTCAGCACGAACGTGCTCTCCCCCGACAGCCGGGTGGCCGTGCGGTAGCACCCGGTCCACGGGGTCAGGTGGTCCGCGATGGCGCCCGTCACGAAGGTGGGCACGGTGATCCGCTCGAGGTCGACGGGCGTGCCGAGGACCGACAGGGCACCGGGCTCGCAGAGCGCGTTGGTGCGGAAGATGTCGAGGAACTGCTGGTGCAGCCGTGCGGGCAGGTTCGTGCCGTCGGCGTTCCACGCGAGGATGTCGAACACCGGCGGGTCGTTGCCCATGAGCCAGTTGTTGACCACGTAGTTGAAGACCAGGTCGTCCGGGCGCATGAGGCTGAACACGGTGCTCAGCGAGCGCGCGGTGATCACTCCCTTGCTGCGCGAGGACCGTCCGGCCATCTCCAGCAGCCGTGGCGAGGAGAACGCACCGAGGGGCGCGGGCTCGTCGAAGTCGAGCAGCGTCACGCCGTACGACGCGCTGTGGATGCTCCCCTCGCCGGTGGCCGCCTCGTGGTTGAGCACCGTCGTCTGCAGGATCCCGCCGGCGCAGAAGCCGAGGGTGTTGACGTCGGGCGAGCCGGTGATGTCCTTGACGACCTCGAGGGCCTCGACGATCTGGCCCGCGTACGCGTCGAGGTCCCACTCCGCCTGCTCGGGACCCGGGTTGCGCCAGCTCACGAGGAACACCTGCAGCCCCTGGCTCACGGCGTACTCGACGAAGCTGCGCCCGGGGCGCAGGTCGAGGAAGTAGTAGCGGCCGATCGGCGGCGGGATGACGACCAGCGGACGGCTCCGCACGGTGGCGGTCGACGGCGAGTACTGGATGAGCTCCGCGACTGCGCCCCGGTGCACGACCGCGCCGGGGGTCACGGCGAGATCGACGCCCACGGTGAACGCGGTGCGGTCCGTCTGCGACGGGAAGCCCCGGTTGTGCCGGACGTCGGACACGAAGTTGCCCAGGCCGCGTCCGACGCTGCGACCCGCGGTGTCGAACGCGCGCTTGAGCGCCGTGGGGTTGCCCGGGAGGTAGTTCGTGGGCGCGAGCGCACTGGTGAGGACGCTCATCGCGAACCGGGCCCGCTCGACGTCGTGCCAGTCGGCGCCCTCCGCCTCGAGGTCGTCGACGAGGCGGGACAGCGCGTCGCCGAGGGCGAAGTAGCCCTGGCCCCAGCGGCGGTAGAGCGGGCTCTCCTCCCACGCGGGGTCGGTGAAGCGCTTGTCCTTGGGCGGTGGGCCGAAGGAGTCGCTGCCCTTGACGATGCCCGCCAGGTCGCTCGCCAGACCGCCGAGCTCGCGCACGACCGGTCCGGGCTGGAGGAACGCGGTGCCCACGCCCTTGGCGATGCCCCACAGCGACGGGATCCCGACCGCCTCGCCCGCCTCGACGGCGTCGACGAGGTCGTCGTCCAGCACGAGTGCGGGGGTGGCGGCGGTGCGGGGCCGTGCCGCGCTGGAGCGGGCGCGGCGCGCGCCGCTGCCCGGTGCGACGTCCGTCGTCGTCGGACGGGTGCTGGCCATGTCGTCTCCTCTCGCAGCGCAAGGGGGCAACCCGTTCGGCGGGCCGCACCGTCGCGGAGCCGAAGTGCTACTACTATGCCAGTTACTTGAGGTAATCTCCAGTTAGGTGAGCCGCCCCTCCTCGGGGGCGGTGCGACGACGGAGCGATCCGGCGGGCATCATCAAGCGGAGTCCGCTCTCGCGACGACCGACGGGAACCCCATGCTGTACACCGGCTACGAGCTCAACCGCAGGGCGGGCGCCCCTGTGGCGACGGCCTACGGCATCACCGCTTCGGTCATCCGCTCGCTCCCCCACCAGGTCAGCGACCGCCGCGGCGTCCGCGGCGTCTGGGCCGCCTTCGAGGTGCTCTCCCGTGCCCGGGCCACGCACACGCGCCCGCCCTTCGGGATCCACTCCGTCTTCCTCGACGGCCAGGAGTTCGCGGTGCAGGAGCGGTCCTCGGAGATGAGCCCGTTCGCGACGATGATCCACTTCTCCAAGCCGTCCGGCCCGGTCGGGCAGCCGAAGGTGCTCGTGGTCGGCCCGCTCTCGGGACACTTCACCACGCTCATCCGGCCGACGATCCGCACGCTGCTCGCCGAGCACGACGTGCACGTGCTCGACTGGATCAACGCGCGCGACGTCCACGCCGCGCACGGCGCGTTCGGCCTCGACGACTACGTCGAGCACGTGAAGGACGCGCTGCACCTGCTCGGGCCCGACACCCACGTGGTCGCGGTGTGCCAGCCCGCGGTGCCGGTGCTCACCGCCGTCGCCGTGCTCGCGGCGGACGAGGACGACGCCCAGCCCGCCACGCTCACGCTCATCGCCGGGCCCATCGACACCCGCGTGAACCCGAACCGCGTCAACGACCTCGCCAACTCGAAGCCCTTGGCCTACTTCGAGAAGCACGTGATCGACTCCGTGCCGAGCTGCTACCCCGGTGCCGGGCGCCGCGTCTACCCGGGCTTCGTCCAGCTCGCCGCGTTCATGTCGATGAACCCGCGCCGCCACGTCGACGCCTACGTCGACATGTACCGCAGCCTCGTGGTCGGCGACAACGACAAGGCCGAGTCGACGATGAAGTTCTACGACGAGTACGGCGCCGTCATGGACGTGCACGCCGACTTCTACCTCGAGACCGTGGACCAGATCTTCCAGCGCCACCTGCTCGCGCGCGGCGAGCAGCACTGGCGCGGCCATCCGGTCGACCCGGGTGCGATCCGTCGTACGGCGCTGCTCACCGTCGAGGGTGCCAACGACGACATCTGCTCCCCGGGGCAGACCCTCGCGGCCCACGACCTGTGCAGCGGGATCCCCAGCGAGCACAAGCGTCATCACCTGCAGCCCGGCGTCGGGCACTACGGCGTCTTCAGCGGCTCGCGCTGGGAGGCCGAGATCTACCCGGTCATCCGCGACTTCATCGCGTCGCACGAGACGGCTCTCGTGGCGATGAGCTCCACGCTCGTCGATCTCGCTCGCCGGCACAGCCTCGGCGACCTGCCGCGCCGCACAGCGCAGCGCACCCCGCACAAGCTGGCGCTGGTCGACGGCGAGACGCGCCTCACCTTCGCCGAGCTCGAGTCCGCGGTCGACCGCGCCGCCGGCGCGCTCGCGGCATCAGGGCTCGTCCAGGGCGACCGGCTCGCGATCCTCTCGCACAACTGCTGGCAGTTCGTGGTGCTGTCGTTCGCGATCGGCTCGGCTCGGCGTGATCCTCGTGCCCGTCAACTTCATGCTCGGGGCCGACGAGATCGCGTTCATCCTCGACCACAGCGAGGCGACCGCCTTCGTCGTCGAGGACGCCCTCGTGCCCGTGGCCGACCGCGCGATCGCAGCGTCGTCGGGCGCTGTCAGCCGGCAGGTCGTCCTGCGCCTGCGCGGCGAGGCGCTCCCCGACGGGCTGGTCCGACGCCGCCGCCTGGTTCGCGCACGAGGGTGCGGCGCCGGACGTGCACGTGGCCGACGACGACCCGCTCCGCCTGATGTACACCTCCGGCACCGAGTCACGGCCGAAGGGCGCGTTGCTGTCGAGCCGCTCGCTGCATGTGGCAGTACGTCAGCTGCGTGATCGACGGCGGGATGGGCGCCGACGACGTCGAGCTCCACACCCTCCCGCTCTACCACTGCGCGCAGCTCGACTGCTTCCTCGGGCCCGACGTCTACCTCGGCGCGACCAGCATCCTGCTGCCCGGGCCGGACCCCGTCGCGATCCTGCGCGACGATGGAGGCGGAGCGCGTCACGAAGTTCTTCGCGCCACCCACCGTGTGGATCTCGCTGCTGCGCTCGCCCGCGTTCGAGTCCACCGACCTCTCGTCGCTGCGCAAGGGCTACTACGGCGCCTCCGCGATGCCGGTCGAGATCCTGCGCGAGATCCAGGCGCGCCTGCCCGACGTGCGGCTGTGGAACTTCTACGGGCAGACCGAGATGGCCCCGCTGGCCACGATCCTCGGGCCGGACGAGCAGCTCTCGCACGCCGGCTCCGCGGGGCGCCCGTGCCTCAACGTCGAGACGCTCGTCGTCGACGACGACGACCGGCCCGTCCCGCCGGGTGAGATCGGCGAGATCGTGCACCGGTCCCCGCAGGCGACGCTGGGCTACTACAAGGACGAGGACAAGACGGCGGACGCCTTCCGCAACGGGTGGTTCCACTCCGGCGACCTCGGCCGACTTCGACGACGAGGGCCGCCTCTCCGTCGTCGACCGCAAGAAGGACGTGATCAAGACCGGCGGCGAGAACGTGGCGAGCCGGGAGGTCGAGGAGGCGATCTACCGCCTCGACGGTGTCGCCGAGGTCGCCGTGTTCGGCATCCCGCACCCGCACTGGGTCGAGGCGGTCGCTGCTGTCGTCGTGCCGAAGCCGGGCGCCGTCATCACCGCAGACGACGTCATCGCCCATGTGCGGGCGTCGCTCGCGGGCTTCAAGACGCCCAAGTCCGTGGTGATCGCGGAGGCGCTCCCGAAGAACCCGAGCGGCAAGATCCTCAAGCGCGAGCTGCGCGACGAGTACGCGCACGCCGCCGACACCCCGTCCTGACCCGCCGAGCCGCGGGCGACCCGACTCTCCAACCGGGTGACGCGCATCTTCGCGAGCTGGCACCCGCGCGGGCGTCGCGAGTTAGCCTCGATCCCACGGCTCGGCTCCGGCTGGCACGATGCGCCGCCATCGCCCGCGGAGCACGGCCGTTCCCGGTGAGGAGCACCGAAGCATGCCGAGCTCAGCGTCTCCGTTCCCACCCATCGCCGACTACGCCTTCCTCTCCGACTGCCACACAGGGGCGCTGGTCGGCCCGGACGGCTCCGTCGACTGGCTCTGCGTCCCGCGGTTCGACAGCCCCAGCGTGTTCGGCAGCCTGCTCGACCGCGGCGCCGGCTACTTCCGGCTGGCGCCGTACGGGATCAACGTGCCCACGGCCCGGCGCTACGAGCCGGGCACGAACGTCCTCGTGACGACCTGGCACGCACCCGGAGGCTGGCTGGAGGTCCGCGACGCACTGGTGATGGGCCCGCGCAGCGGTCCCGACGACACGACGCCGCACACGCGGCCACCGGCGGACGACGACGCGGAGCACCTGCTCGTGCGGACGGCCACGTGCGTCGCCGGCACCGTCGAGGTGGGGATGGTGTGCGAGCCCGCGTTCGACTACGGGCGCACGGCTGCCACCTGGGTCGTCTCCGACGAGGATGGGCACCGCGCCGACGCGTCGGGTGCCGGGCAGACGATCCGGCTGCACACGGACCTCTCCCTGGGCACCGAGGGCAACACGGTGCGCGGACGACAGCTGCTCCGCGCCGGGGAGTCGGTCTTCTGCGCGTTGTCGTGGTCGCGAGAGCTCGACGGGCCGACCGACGCCGCCGACGCCGCCGCCCGGGTGACCGGGACGGCCGAGTACTGGCGACGCTGGCTCGGTCAGGCGCGCATGCCCGACCATCCGCTGCGCCCGCACCTCGAGCGATCGGCGCTGACGATCAAGGGGCTGACGTACATGCCGACGGGCGCCACCGTGGCCGCGCTCACGACCTCCCTTCCCGAGACCCCGGGCGGGGAGCGCAACTGGGACTACCGCTACACCTGGATGCGGGACTCGACCTTCACCCTGCAGGCGCTGCACTACCTGCTGCTCGACTGGGAGGCCGACGAGTTCATGCAGTTCGTGGCCGACCTCGAGCCGAACACCGACGGCGGGCTGCAGATCATGTACGGCATCGACGGCCGCCGTGACCTGGCCGAGTCGACCCTGGACCACCTGTCCGGCTACCAGGGGGCTCGCCCGGTGCGCATCGGCAACGGCGCGTTCGACCAGCGGCAGAACGACGTCTACGGATCCGTCCTGGACTCCATCCTGCTGCACACCCAGCGTGGTCAGCGGCTGCCCAGCCGGCTCTGGCCCCTGGTCCAGGCCCAGGCCGAGGGCGCCACCCGGGTGTGGGGCCAGCCGGACCAGGGGATCTGGGAGGCGCGCGGCAAGCCGCAGCACTACGTGTCGTCCAAGCTGATGTGCTGGGTGGCGATGGACCGCGCCGCGAAGCTCGCCGTCATCCGGGGGGAGCCCGACCTCGCCGCCACCTGGGCCGCGACGGCCGACGAGATCCGCGCCGACGTGCTCGAGCGGGGCGTCAGCGATCGCGGCGTGCTCCGTCAGCACTACGACACCGACGCGCTGGACGCGTCGGTCCTGCTCGCCGGCCACTTCGGCTTCCTCCCCGCCGATGACGCGCGGCTGCACGCCACCGTGCTCGCCGTCGCCGACGAGCTGTCCGAGAACGGCTTCGTCCTGCGCTACCGGACCGACGAGACCGACGACGGGCTCTCGGGCACGGAGGGCACGTTCCTCATCTGCTCGTTCTGGCTGGTGTCCGCGCTCACGATCGTGGGCGAGATGGACCGCGCGCGCGACCTGATGGAGCGCATGCTGCGCATCGCGTCGCCGCTGGGGCTCTACGCCGAGGAGTTCGACGTCGGCAGCGCACGCCACCTCGGCAACATGCCGCAGGCCTTCTCGCACCTGGCCCTCATCGAGGCCGCGGCGCGCATCATCCTGGCCGACCGGCTGGCGGAGATGTCGATGTGAGCGGCGGGCCGGTCGCCCTACCCGCCGGCCATGGCGCCCACGACGAGGAACGGCTCGACACCGCGCGCCACGGCGTCGGGCAGCGGGTCGTCCGGCGGGTCGTGCGAGAGGTCCTGCTCGCAGGCGAAGTAGCGGACGAACGCGCGGCGCTTGAAGGTGTCGTGATCGCGGATCGTGCCGCACAGCATGGGATAGCGCGCCTCCAGCGCGTCGAGCACCGAGCGCGCGGTGACCGCTCCCGCCACGTCGACACGCACCTCCTTCGGCGCCTGGGCGAGAGCACGCAGGTGCGCGGGGATCACCACGCGCACCTCGCTCACCGAGGTGCCGCCGGTGGGGCTGGCGGTGGTCATGCCAACGTCTGGACTTCCACGGACAGCACGGCCGGCAGGTCTCGGACGATCGTCGTCCACGTGTCGCCGGCGTCGTTCGAGCCGTAGACCTGGCCTCCGGTCGTCCCGAAGTAGATGCCGCAGGAGTCGAGGCTGTCGACGGCCATCGCGTCGCGCAGGACGTCGACGTAGCAGTCGCTCTGCGGCAGCCCCGCGGTCAGCGGCTCCCACTCGTCGCCACCCGTGCGGCTGCGCCAGACCTTGAGCTGACCGTCGACGGGGAAGTGGTGCGAGTCGCTCGTGATGGGCACGACGTAGACCGTGTCCGGCTCGTGCGCGTGGACGTCGATGACGAACCCGAAGTCGGTGGGGAGGTTGCCGCTGATCTCGCGCCAGGACTCGCCCGCGTCGTCGGTGCGCATGACGTCCCAGTGCTTCTGCATGAACAGCGTGTCCGGTCGGGACGGGTGGAGCGCGAGCCGGTGGACGCAGTGCCCGACCTCCGCCTTCGGGTCCGGGATCCCCTCGGACCGCAGGCCCTGGTTGATCGGGTTCCAGCTCGCGCCGGCGTCGTCGGAGCGGAACGCGCCGGCGGCGGAGATCGCGGTGAAGATCCGGTCCGGGTTGCTGGGGTCGAGCAGGATCGTGTGCAGGCACATGCCGCCGGCGCCCGGCTGCCACTCCGGCGCGGTGCGGTGCTGGCGGAGCGCCGGCAGCTCCTCCCAGTCCTGTCCGCCGTTGGTCGAGCGGAAGAGCGACGCGTCCTCGACGCCGGCGTAGACGGTGTCGACGTCGGCCGTCGACGGTTCGAAGTGCCAGACCCGCTTGAACTCGAACGGGCGGGGCGTCCCGTCGTAGAACAGGTGGGTGCCGGGCTCGCCCTCGTAGCCGAACTTGTTGCCGACGGGATTCCAGGTGGACCCGCCGTCGTCGGAGCGCTGCACGACCTGGCCGAACCAGCCGCTGGACTGCGAGGCGTAGAGGCGCTGGGGATCCACCGGGGATCCCTTCGACGTGGTAGATCTCCCAGCCGGGGAAGTGCGGACCGCTCACGTCCCACGACTCACGCGCGCCGTCGGAGGTGAGGATGAAGGCACCCTTGCGCGTGCCGACGAGAACACGGACCGAGCTCATGGCCACTCCTCGAGAAGGTGTCACGACCGGGATGACCGACCCTAACGCGCGCCCGAGGAGTACGGCGAGCATGTTCGAGCATCCCGGCGGAGGCCGCCGCCCCGGCGACCAAGCCCCCCGCTGGACCTAGAGGATGTAGAGCATCTCCTGGTAGGTGGGCAGCGGCCACAGGTCGTCCGCGACGACGCCCTCGAGCAGGTCGGCCGCCGAGCGCACCGCCGCGATCGCCGGCAGGAGCGCGTCCTGCGCGTGCTGCGCGGTGGCCTCCGCGGTCGAGCCGCTGTCGGCCGCGATCGCCTCGCCGAGCGTCGCGAGGGCCACCCGGAGCGCCGCGAGCGGGGCCGACACGGCGTCGAGCGTCGTGGCGTCCGCCTCGACCCCGGCCGCCTTCAGCGCACCCAGGTTCACCGCGAGCTCGGTCTGGTAGCGCATGCCCGCCGGCAGCACGAGCGTGTTGCCGATCTCGAGGGTGAGCCGTGCCTCGACGCCGACGCTGAGCGCGTACTGCTCCAGGCCGATGTCGTAGCGGCTGTGCATCTCGCGGTGGTTGAACACCTTGTAGTTCTCGAAGAGCCACATCGCCTGCTCTGAGACGAGCTCGGGCAGCGCGTCGAGGGTGGTCCGCAGGTTCGGCAGACCCGCGCGCCGCGGCCTCGACCTGCCAGTCGTCGGAGTAGCCGTTGCCGTTGAACACGGCGTTGCCGTGGTTCGTGATGATCTCGGTGAGGATGTTCTGCACCGCGGTGTTGAACTCCGTCCCGCCCGCGACGGCCGCCTCGAGGTCCGTGGCGATGTAGTCGAGCGCCTCGGCCATGATCGTGTTGATCGTCGTCATCGGTCCGGCGACCGACTGCATCGATCCGGGGGCGCGGAACTCGAATCGGTTGCCGGTGAAGGCGAACGGGCTGGTCCGGTTGCGGTCGCCCGGATCCGTCGGCAGCACGGGCAGCGTGTCGACGCCGATCATCAGCGTCCCCTTGCCCTTCGACGACGTCGCCGCACCCTTCGCGATCTGCTCGAACACGTCGGCGAGCTGGTCGCCGAGGAAGATCGAGATGATCGCGGGCGGCGCCTCGTTGGCGCCGAGGCGGTGGTCGTTGCTCGCCGACGCGACCGAGGCGCGGAGGAGGCCGCCGTACTTGTGGACCGCCCGGATGACGGCGGCGCAGAAGACCAGGAACTGCGCGTTGTCGTGGGGGTTGTCGCCCGGCAGGAGCAGGTTGCCCTGCGAGGCGTTGCCGAGCGAGAAGTTGACGTGCTTGCCCGACCCGTTCACGCCGGCGAAGGGCTTCTCGTGGAACAGGCACTCCATCCCGTGCTTCTTGGCGATGGTCTTGAACGTCGTCATGAGCAGCTGCTGGTGGTCTGCCGCGACGTTGGCGCGCTCGAACATCGGCGCGATCTCGAACTGTCCGGGGGCGACCTCGTTGTGGCGCGTCTTCGCCGGGATGCCGAGCTTGAACAGCTCACGCTCGGTGTCCATCATGAAGCCGAGCACGCGCTCGGGGATCGCGCCGAAGTAGTGGTCGTCGAACTCCTGGCCCTTGGGCGGCTTGGAGCCGAACAGCGTGCGACCCGCGTTGAGCAGGTCCGGCCGGGCGAGGAAGAAGTGGCGGTCGACGAGGAAGTACTCCTGCTCGGCGCCGCAGTAGGACACCACCCGGTCCGGCTCGTGACCGAAGAGGCGCAGGATCCGCTCGGCGTGCTCGGCCATGGCCTGCTGCGAGCGGAGGAGCGGCGTCTTGTGGTCGAGCGCCTCACCGGTCATCGACACGAAGACCGTCGGGATGCACAGGGTGTTGCCGTTCGGGTTCTCCAGGACGTACGCCGGGCTCGTGACGTCCCACCCGGTGTAGCCGCGGGCCTCGAACGTGTTGCGCAGCCCGCCGCTCGGGAAGCTCGACGCGTCCGGCTCACCCTGCACGAGAGTCTTGCCGGAGAACTCCGCGAGCGCCGAGCCGTCGCCCACCGGCTCGAGGAAGCTGTCGTGCTTCTCGGCGGTCAGGCCGGTGAGCGGGTAGAACACGTGGGCGTAGTGGCTGGCGCCCTTCTCCATCGCCCAGTCCTTCATCGCCGACGCCACCGCGTCCGCGACCAGCGGGTCCAACGGCGTGGAGTTCTCGATCGTGGCGATGACGGACTTGTAGACCGACTTCGGCAGCCGCTTCTGCATCACGGCCTTGCTGAAGACGTTGAGCCCGAAGATCTCGCCGGGCATCTCGGCGGCCATGAAGCTCACCGCGGGAGGGACATACGCCTCGACGTCCTTGATGGCCTGAAGGCGGACGGCGTTTCCACTCATGGACGGTCTCCTGGAGCTGTGCGGTCCGCCATCGGCTGCGAGACCCGAGGCGTCGAACATATGAAGCCCGATGACCGGAGATGTTTCGCGACCGTGAACGGCACAAGTCGCGATCCGGACGCACGTTCGCGTCCTCAGAGCCTGAGCGCCTGCTTGCCGAGGCGGCGGGCGGCGGCCGGCTCCGCCACCGCGAGCCGCTGCGCCGCCTCGCGGGTCGCGGCGGCCAGCACCTCGTTCCGCCTGGCGATGGCCCGCATGGCCATCAGGAGGGCCTTGTGCACGTAGTCCCGTTCGTCGCCCGACTCCCGCTCGACGAGGTCGAGGCCGTGGGTGAAGCGCGCGTCGGGCGCTCCCTTGTCGTGCAGCGCGAGGCTCCACAGCAGCGCGAAGGCAGAACGCTTCACGTACTCCTCCGGCGAGCCGGCCCAGACGTCGACGCGTGACCATGCCTCGGCCGCGCGGTCGAAGAGGGTGAAGCAGACGGTGTCGCAGATGGCCCAGCTGTCGAAGTCGTGAGCCCACCGATCCATCTGCTCCACGGTGACCTCGGCCGGGTCGTCGACCATCGCCGCGACCATCCGCGCCTCGTACCAGCCCGTGTCCCAGAGCCGCTGCGCCAGCGCGTGGTCCGTTCCGACTGCCTTCGCGACCGCCTTCATGTCGGCCATCGAGACGCCGTACGCCTTCTCCACCCGGATGCCGTACTTGGGTCCCATGGCCTCGAGGGTGGCCGGGCTGCCGCGCTCCTCGAGCCGACGGAGCACCGCCGCCACCGATCGGTCGGCCTCGTCCATCGCGCTGCTACCCGGCGACCGGGGACGCGGCGGTGGCCCGGGGCTCGGGCTCACCGCCGGTGACCCGGAGCAGGGCGGCGTACAGCGTCAGACCCGGTCCGAAGGCCATCGCGACGACGTGGTCGCCGTCGGACAGGCCGTCCCGCATCACCTCGTCGAGCACGAGCAGCACCGTGGCGCTCGAGCAGTTGCCGAAGTCGCGCAGCGTGCGGCGCGACGCGGCAAGGGTTCCCGCCGCGAGCTCGAGCCGCTCCTCGACCACGTCGAGGATGCGGGGGCCGCCCGGGTGGACGGCCCATCCCGCGACCGCCTCGCGCGCGACGCCGTGCCGCGCGAGCAGGCGGTCGACGACGTCGCGGACGTGCAGGGCGAGCACGTCGGGCACGCGGGCCGAGAGCCCCATCTTGAAGCCGAGATCGGTGATGTCCCAGGTCATGTGGTCGCTGGTCGACGTGTCGGTCTGCGCCACGACGTCGACGAGCTCGAGGCCCGGCCCTCCCGGCTGCACGACCACCGCCGCGGCGGCGTCGCTGAACAGCGCGTGCGCCACCATCTGCTGGACGTCGTCCTCCGAGGCCCTGCGGCTGCTCGTCGTGCTGGTCGCCGGCTGCGCGTGCAGGCTCGGCAGCTCGAGGCACAGCAGGAGTGCGGGCCGGGACCGGGCGACCGCGAAGTCGGCGACCGCGCCCAGCCCCGGCAGCGCGGCGTAGCAGCCCATGTGTCCGACGAAGAGCCGCTGGACCGAGGCGGACATGCCGAGGTCGCGCGCGAGGAGGACGTCGAGACCCGGTGTGCCGTAGCCGGTGCACGAGACGACCGCGAACAGACCGATGTCCGACGCCGACAGGCCGGAGCTCGCGAGCGCCTGCGACGCCGCCTCCTTGCCCAGCGGCAGCGCCTCCTGGGCGAAGCGCGCCATCCGCGCGCCGGTGGACCACGAGCTCACGTCCTCCGTCCGCGGGTCGACGACGCCGTGCCGGGTCGTGACACCCGACGACGACCACACCCGCCGGGCCGTGCGGTTCCCGGCGTAGTGCCCGGCGAAGAACTCGTCCCACAGCCGTTCCTGGTCCATCCCGACGGGGACGGCGTGGCCGCTCCCCCGGATCCGGGCGCTCACCATCGGGGCACGTCGCTTCCGGCGTCGGGGTCGAGCCCGAGCGCCGCCATGCCGAGCCAGTCGGCGCAGACGTCGCTGGTGGCGGGCTGCAGCGATCCGCAGCGCGCGTCGCGGAAGACCCGCTCGAGCGGGTGCCCCTTGCGCATGGCCGCGGTACCGCACGCCTCGAGGACCGACGCCGACACCTCCATCGCGGTCTCGCCCGCCGTCAGCTTGGCCCGCCACACCCAGCGGTTCGTCTCGGGGCTCGCCGGGTCGCTGTCGACCCGGCGGGCGGCCTCGAGGATCACGAGGCGGGCGGCGGCGACCTGCGCCTCCGCCCGGCCCAGACGGGCGCGGACGGCCGGCAGGCGGCTCAGGCCGCGCTCGAGGACGTAGGCCGCGCCGTGGTCCACGGCGGACTGCGCCACCCCGACGTAGACCGCGGCGTAGGAGGCCACCAGCCACTGCGGCATCACCTGCGCGAGCAGCAGGGCCAGCCCCTCGACCCCACCCACGAGGCTGTCGGCGGGGACGCGCACGTCGAAGTGGACGTCCTGGCTCCCGGTCGCGCGCATCCCGAGCGCGTCCCAGGTGACGTCCACGGAGATCCCGGGGCCGTCGGGCACGAGGAAGTGGCTCACGAGGTCGCCTCGGCGCGCGGCGATGAGGTAGGCGTCGGCGTACCCGGCGCCGGAGCAGAACGTCTTCGAGCCGCGGATCCTGAAGTGGTCCGGGCCGTCCGGCTCGTACGTCGTCGTCACGGCGGACAGCCGTGACCCCGCGCCGCGCTCGGACATCGCCACGGCGTAGAACGCGCCCTCGTTCGCGGCCGTGAGGATCCGGTCCCGCATCTCGAAGAACGACTCCGGTACCCCCATCGCACGAGCCAGCTCGTCCGGCGTCGAGGCCAGCGCGCCCGTGATCGAGCAGTGCATGTTGTAGACGAGCGCCGTGGCACCGTTCCCGGCGGCGAGGGCCATCGCGACCTCGGCGTAGTCGGCGAACCCAGCCCCCGGGCCACCGAGACGAGTCGGGGTCATGAGCCCCATCAGGCCCGCGGTCCGCAGGTCGTCGAAGTCCGCCACCGGGAAGGTGCCCGCGCGGTCGTGCTCGTCCGCGCGAGCGGCGAGCGCGGGGGCGAGGGAGCGCGCGACGACGAGCGCCTCCCCGGCGTCGGCGAGGGTCGTCATCGGGTGGCCTTCGTGCCGTGCGCCTGGAAGAGCCCGGCCGTGGACCTGGTCGGCAGCATGCGGACGTCGTCCCGGCGGCGCACGAGCCAGAGAGCGTAGTCGCGCGCCGAGGGCCGGAGCCCGGTGAGCGTGAGCCGGACACCGTGCCGCTCGCAGGTGCGCACGAGCTCGGCGCGGTCGATGAACAGGTCGCCGTCGTGCAGCCGCGGCGGGGGGCCGGCGGGCATCCGTTCGCCGACGGTGATGGCGGAGAAGCGGCCCCACCAGGTGGCCGCGATGGTGTCCATCACGAGCATCCCCTCGGGCTTGAGGACCCGGATGACCTCGGCGAGGAGGAGCTCGGGATTCGTGACGTGCTCGAGCACCTCGCCCGCGACGACGACGTCGGCGCACTCGTCGCGCAACGGCAGCCGACGCGCGTCACCCATCACGGCCGTGACGCCGCGGTCGCGAGCCTGCCGCAGCGAGGTCTCCACCACGTCGACGCCGATGTGCCGGTGACCCAGGTGCGCCACGTGGGGACCCAGGAGCCCCGCGCCGCAGCCGATGTCGACGAGGACCGACCGTCCGTGCCGGGCCAGCGGCACGTGCTGGGCACGAGCAGCCGCGATCCAGTGGAGCATCGCGAAGGCGCCGCGCGGCTTCCACCACTCCGCGTGCAGGTCGACGTACTGGCGGGTGTCGTTGCGACGGCGTACCGGATGCACCACCTTGCCCTGCGCCGCCATCTCACCTCCTGCACGACCGGGGTGAAGGTCCGGCCTCCGGCCACCGTAGGGCGCGGATCGGCCGCGTGCACGCGCCATCGCGAACGCGGCGAGGCGGAGGCACGCTGCACGCCGACCCGGGTTCGCCGAGACCTTCCAGGCCCGACACGTCGCGGAATAGAGTCCCCGCCATGGCCGACATGAGCATGAACAAGGTGATCCACGGTGCGATCCGCCGCGACCTCTCCCGGTTCGTCGCGGCGCTGAAGGAGCTCCCCCCCGGCGATCGCACGCGGGCGACGCAGCTCGCGACCGCCTGGGAGAACTTCGACCAGCAGCTCACCGAGCACCACCGCGGCGAGCACGAGATCGCGTGGCCGGCGCTCCGCGCGGTGGGCGTCGACGCGGTCCTGCTCACGACTCTGGACACCGAGCACGAGATCATGGCCGCTGCCCTGACAGAGACGCGTGCGGCCATGGCAGCGCTCGCCCGTACCCCCGGGTCGGACGAGGGCGGCGCGGCGCTGGCCTGCTTCGAGAAGCTGCAGACGGTCACGGAGGCGCACCTCGACCACGAGGAGGCGGAGATCGAGGCGCTCTACCTCGCCAAGCGCGACACCCCCGAGATCAAGGCCATGGGCAAGGCGTTCGCGAAGGTGAGCCCCACCCAGGGCGGCCGGTTCTTCGCCTGGGTTCTCGACGGCGCGTCGGCCGACGAGGCGGCCGCCGTGCGCCACAACGTGCCCGGTCCGGTCCTCTCCGTCATCGTCGCGGTGTTCGGCCGTAGCTACCGCAAGCAGGTCGCGACGGTCTGGCAGGGGTAGCGAACCGGTCGACCACGCGCCGTCCGGCCCCCGGCTCGGGAGCGCGGTCGGCCCGTGCGCTAGCGTCGGCGCGGGGGTCTGATCTGTCTAGAGTGCCACGACGCTCTCCTGCCGAATGAGGTTCGCATGGACGACCCCACGCCGTTCACGGTGAACGTGCCGGAGCAGGACCTGGACGACCTGCGCGACCGGCTCCGACGCACTCGCTGGTTCGACGACCTCGCGGACCACGACTGGACGTACGGCGTCAGCGCGCGCCTACCTGCCGCGAGCTGTGCGACTACTGGCAGACGTCGTTCGACTGGCGCGCCCAGGAGGCGAAGCTCAACGCGCTTCGAACAGTTCGTCGCCCTTGTCCGACGGCCAACCCGTCCACTTCATCCACGCCCGCTCCCCCGAGCCGGACGCGACCCCGCTGCTGCTCGTGCACGGCTGGCCGGGATCGGTGTTCGAGTTCGTGACGGCCATCGACCCGCTGCGCGACCCCGTCGCGTACGGCGGCGACGCGGCCGACGCCTTCCACGTCGTGTGCCCGTCGATCCCCGGCTACGGCTTCTCCGGACCCACCGTGGAGCCGGGCTGGGGACCGAGGCGGATCGCCGCCGCGTTCACCGAGCTGATGGCGCACCTCGGCTACGACCGGTACGGCGCAGGGGGCGGCGACTGGGGCGCGATCATCACCACCGAGCTCGCGCGCGCGGACCAGGGCGAGCACCTGATCGGGCTGCACCTCACGATGCCGCTCGGCGAGCCGCCCGCCGACGGGACCGACGACGTGCTGAGCGACGCCGATCGCGCGGGCCTCGCCGACTGGGCGCGGCACCAGGCCGAGGGGTCCGTCGTCCACGTGCCGATCAACAGCACCCGCCCGCACACCCTCGCCTTCGCGCTCAACGACTCCCCCGCCGGCCTCGCCGCGTGGCTCATCGACAAGTTCCGCGCCTACAGCGACTGCGACGGCGACATCGAGCGGAGCTTCACCAAGGACGAGCTGCTCGCGCACGTGACGACGTACTGGCTCACCGGCACGATCGCGTCGGCGTCCGCGGCTCTACTACGAGCGGGCGCACGACCGCACCGTCACGGCCGCGCACCCCAGGGTCGAGGTGCCCGACCGGGTGCGCGATCTTCCCCGCGACGTGCGCCGGGTGCCGCGACCGTGGGCCGAGCGCCTCTACGACGTCCGGCGCTGGGTCGAGATGCCGGCCGGCGGCCACTTCGGCTCCGAGGAGGAGCCCGAGGCGTACGTCGCCGAGGTCCGCGCCTTCTTCGCGTCGCTCCGCTGACGAGCCGGAGGCCCGGTCCCGAGGGACCGGGCCTCCGCGCGACCCGTTACGGCAGCGGCAGGGTGCTGACCGTGAGCGTGAGGGCGACGGGGTCGTAGGTGAAGGTCGTGGCCTCGCCGGCGTCGACGGTGAACGACACCGTCGGCCCCTCGAGCGCCCCGTTCCTCGCCACCTGCACGGTGTAGGTCCCGGCCGGGACGTCGGTGACGCCGAGGCTGTAGACGTCGTTACCGTCCGGGTCCTGCAGCCAGGCTCGCATGCAGGCGACGTCGCCGTCGGCCGGGCAGCCCATCTCGCTCTGGAAGCTGCCGGTCGCGACCACGATGATCGCGCTGATCCGGTCGTTGGTGATCCAGTGCGTGCGGTGGTCGTAGTAGAACGTCACCGGGCCGCCCGTCGTCGAGTCAGCCGACGTCCGCGCCTCCCGCGACGCCGCCCACTCCGTAGTTCTCGTCCCAGGCCCGGTTGATCGCGGCCTTGAACGCGTAACCGCCCTGCGCGGGAGAGCGTGGTCCCCTTCCAGATCTGGTCGTTCGCGTCGAGTGCGAGCTGTGCCTGCTCACAGGCGGGATCCCAGTCACCCGGGTGCCGTTCCGCCGTCGGTGCCGCTGTCGGGACAGCCGATCTCCGAGCCGTGGCTGCGGGATCGACACGTTGGCGGGCTGCGCCGACCGACCGGCGGGATGACGACCGGGCCTTGCCGACGACGCCCCACGTCGAGGCGACGACCGAGGTCGCCGTCGTGCGTCCTTCACCACGACGCGGTACTCCACGATCGCCCCCTTGGCCAGACCCGCTGACGTCGTGGAACACGCGGTAGGGCGCGTTGTCGTCGGTGCCGAGCCGGGTCCAGGTCGTCGCCACCGACCGGGCGCCAGCTCACGGTCGCCTGGGAGAAGTCGTCGCGCGGCAGGTCGACGGCGACGGGCGCTCGGCCCTCGACCGGCTCCCGCCGACGGGCGAGGCGATGACCGGCTCGGGCGCGAGCCGGTCGGGACGCAGGGCCCTTGGTGGCGCGGTAGACGACGACGGAAAGAGCCGGCACCGAGACGGTGACCTGCTTGTCCGCACCCGACTGAGCGCCCCGCGGTTGTCGCGTGCCCGCCCTTCGACGAGCTCCCGGTCGGCCAGACCTTCGCGAAGGTCTGGCTCGCCGAGTAGGTCGCGAACGTCGCGGAGCTTGCCCTGGTCCGAGCTGTTCGCGGCCACGACGTACTCGACGTTCTTCCCGCCGAGATCCGGCTGAAGGCGTAGATGCCCGGACCGTCGGCCGCGTACCGGGTGACCTGCGCGCCGTCGGCGAGCGTGGGGTGGTCGGCCCGGAGGTCGGCCAGGTCGCTGATGTAGCGGTAGAGCGGGTGACGGCGGTCGTAGTTGGACCGGGCCGTCGTCGAGCGTCGTGCCGATCAGGTCGTCGTCGTTGTAGGTCGGCGACCTGCGAGGCGAACATGTCCTGGCGTGCGTCCTGGTCGCCGCCGTCGCCGGTGAAGCCCTGCTCGTCGCCGTAGTAGATGACCGGCTGGCCTCGGGTGGTGTACATCAGCGCGTGGGCGAACTGGTCCCGCTGCAGCAGCGTGCGCCCGTCGCCCCGGTGTCCGCGAGGAACTTCCCGATCCGGCCCATGTCGTGGTTGCCGAGGAAGGTCGGCAGCGAGTAGGCGTTGGAGTCGGTGTCGGTGTACCAGTCGTCGCTCGCGAAGAACTGCGCCAGCTTCGACGCCGACGACCGGCGTCTGCTCGCCCTTGGCGTAGGCCGTCGCGCTCGCCTGGAAGCCGAAGTCCACGGTGGCCTGCAGCCGGCCCTCGGTCGTGTAGCGCGACATGAACGCCGGGTTGGCGTCGAAGACCTCGCCGAACATGAAGAAGTCGTCGTTGCCGAGGGTGGCCGCGTACCCCTGCAGGGTCGGGCCGAACTGCTGCCAGAAGGCCATGTTCACGTGCTTGACCGTGTCGATCCGGAAGCCGTCGACGCCGCGGTCCACCCAGGTGCTGGTAGATGTCCTCCATGCCCGCCACGACCTCGGGCCGCTCGGTCCACAGGTCGTCGAGGCCGAGAAGTCGCCGTACTCGCTGTCCTCGCCGGCGAAGGTCGAGTGCCGCGGTTGTGGTACATCGTCGGGTCGTTGAGCCATGCGGGCGTCTTGACGCGTTCTCGTCGCCCGGGCGGCACGACGGGCTGGTAGGGGAAGGACGTGGCGGCATCGATCTCGGGGAAGGTGCTGCCGGAGGCGTAGTCGCGGTCGTCGAAGGCGACGCCGGCGGCGTCGCGGTACGGCGACGTCTCCTTCGAGACGTAGAACTCGCTCGGCGTGCCGACGTGCCGATCGGGATAGTCGAGGACGTCGGCGGTGTGGTTGGTGATGATGTCGAAGAACACCTTCATGCCTCGTGCGTGCGCCGCATCGATGAGCCGCTTGAGGTCGGCGTTGGTGCCCAGGTGCGGGTCGATCGTGGTGAAGTCGGTGATCCAGTAGCCGTGGTAACCGGCGCTCTCCTTGCCCGGGGAGCCCTGCACGGGGCGGTTCTTGAACGACGGTGTCATCCAGATGGCGGTGGTGCCGAGGTCCTCGATGTAGTCGAGCTTGTCGATGATCCCCGCGAGGTCGCCACCGTGGTAGAAGGCCTTGCTGGTGGGGTCGAAGCCCGTCTCCAGCCGACCGCCGGTGAGGCCGCCCTCGTCGTTGGCGGCGGTCCCGTTGGCGAACCGGTCAGCCATCACGAAGTAGAAGCGCTCGCGCGTGAGGTTCTTGCGCAGGCTGGTTCCGGCGAGCCGCGCGTCGCCACGCCCGAGCGGCGCCGCTGGGTCGGCCGGTGACACCGTGACCCGGTGCGTCACGTGGTCGTAGGCGAACGTCAGGCGCGCCTGGTTCTCGAGCGGGAGCGGGATGTTGCCGCCGAGGCCGAAGGTCCCGGCGGAGTCGCCGTAGTTCTCGTCCCAGCTCCCGTTGAGCCGCACCTTGAGCTCGTAGCTGCCTGCCGGGACGGTGAACACCGCGCTGTAGGTGCTGGTGTCCCCGACGCGCGGCAGATCGGTCAGGGCGCATCCCTCGTCCCAGTCCCCGGCGCAGCCCAGCTCGGACATGAGGCTGCCCATGAGCGTCACCCGGGTGGGCAGCGGCGTGTGGTCGGCCTGCGCCGGCCCCGCCGCGGGACCCGCCAGACCACCGACCGCCAAAGCCGCTGCGGCGAGGACGAGAAGGGGCTTGCGGTTCGACGGGCGCATGGCTCTCCAGACAGTGCGGAGGTGCGACGTGGACGCCCAGCACGCTAGCCACGCCGCGTTGACGTCACGCGGTCTTGGACGTGCCCTCGACAACCTCGCCGCATACCGGTCGGTGACCCTGCGTGACATCGCCTGCTGCCGTCGTCGGGCGGCGCAGCTTCTCGCTGTGGAAGCCGAGCTCGTCAGGTCACCGACGGGGTCGGCTGTTCAGAGCTGGTTGACGTCGGTGAGGGTGAGGACGGCCTCGCCCGCCTCGTCGGACGCGGCGAGGTCGACCCCGCCGAGAAGCCCCAGTCGTGGTCGCCGGCCGGGTCGTCGAGGATCTGGCGCACCGCCCAGTGCCCCGGCAGCTCGTCGACGATGAGCCGCGCCGGGCCACGCGCGTCGGGGCCGGTGCCGATCTCGCCGTGCTCGTCGAAGTAGGGCTCGAGCGCGTCGCGCCACTCGTCGGCACCCCAGCCGTCGGCGGAGTCCAGCTCTCCCAAGGCAGTCCAGTCGCGACGCGCGGCGAGCTCGACGCGGCGGAACAGCGCGTTGCGCACGAGCACGCGGAACGCCCGGGCGTTGGCCGTGACCCGCGGCGGTCCCGCCGGCATCGGGCCGAGGCCGGCGCCGTCCTCGTCGGTGCCGGCGCGCAGCTGCTCCCACTCGTCGAGCAGGCTGGAGTCGACCTGGCGCACCAGCTCGCCGAGCCACTCGATGATGTCGTCGAGCTCCTCGGTGCGGGCCGCCTCGGGCACGGTCTGGCGCAGGGTGCGGTAGGCGTCGGCGAGGTAGCGCAGCACCAGCCCCTCGGACCGGGCCAGCTGGTAGAAGCCGACGAACTCCACGAAGTTCATCGCCCGCTCGAACATGTCGCGCACGACCGACTTGGGGCGCAGCTCGTAGTCGGCGACCCACGGGTGGCCCTGCTTGTAGATCTCGTACGCGGCGTCGAGCAGCTCGGCGAGCGGACGCGGGTGCGTGACGTCCTGCAGCAGCTCCATCCGCTCGTCGTACTCGATGCCCTCGGACTTCATCGCCGCGACGGCCTCGCCGCGCGCCTTGATCGGCTGCGCGTAGAGCACCTGGCGCGGGTCCTCGAGGATCGACTCGATCACCGAGACGACGTCGAGCGCGTACGTCGGCGACTCGCGGTCGAGCAGCTCGAGCGCGCCGAGCGCGAGGGGCGAGAGCGGCTGGTTGAGCGCGAAGTTGGCCGGCAGGTCGACGGTGAGCCGGATCGTGCGTCCGTCCGCCTCGGGCTCGTCGAGCCGCTCGATGACTCCCCCGGCGAGCAGCGAGCGGTAGATCGCGATCGCCCGCCGGACGTGGCTGCGCTGCGTCCTCGGGTCGTCGTGGTTCTCGGTGAGCAGCCGGCGCATCGCGGCGACCGGGTCGCCGGGCCGGGCGATGACGTTGAGCACCGTGGAGTGCGTGACGCTGAACTGCGAGGTCAGGGTCTCGGGCTCGGAGCCGACGAGCCGGTCGTAGGTCGGCTCGCCCCACGACACGAAGCCCTCGGCGGGCTTCTTGCGCACGACCTGGCGCCGCTTGCGCGGGTCGTCGCCGGCCTTGGCGAGGGCCTTCTCGTTGGCGATGACGTGCTCGGGCGCCTGGACGACCACGCCTCCGGCGTCGTCGTAGCCGGCACGCCCGGCGCGGCCCGCGATCTGGTGGAACTCGCGCACCTTGAGGTGACGCGTGCTTCACGCCGTCGTACTTGCTCAGCCCGGTGAACAGCACGGTGCGGATCGGCACGTTGATGCCGACGCCGAGGGTGTCGGTGCCGCAGATGACCTTGAGCAGCCCTGCCTGCGCGAGCGTCTCCACGAGGCGTCGGTACTTCGGCAGCATCCCGGCGTGGTGCACGCCGATGCCGTGGCGGACAAGGCGGGACAGCGTTCGCCCGAAGCCGGCCGTGAACCGGAAGTCGCCGATGAGCTCGGCGATGCGGTCCTTCTCGGCGCGGCTGCAGACGTTGATGCTCATGAGCGCCTGCGCGCGCTCGATCGCCGACTCCTGGGTGAAGTGCACGACGTAGATCGGCGCCTGGCCGCCGGCGAGCAGGTCCTCGATGGTCTCCTGCAGCGGGCGTGAGGACGTAGGAGTAGTAGAGCGGCACCGGCCGCTCCGACGAGCTGACCAGGGCGGTCGGTCGCCCGGTCCGCGTGGTCAGGTCCTTCGTGAAGAAGCTGACGTCGCCGAGCGTCGCCGACAGGAGCAGGAACTGCGCCTGCGGGAGCTCGAGCAGCGGCACCTGCCACGCCCAGCCGCGGTCCGGCTCGGCGTAGTAGTGGAACTCGTCCATCACCACGAGCCCGACGTCGGCGTCGCTGCCCGCGCGCAGCGCCATGTTGGCCAGCACCTCGGCCGTGCAGCAGATGATCGGCGCCTCGGGGTTGACGCTGGCGTCGCCGGTGAGCATGCCGACGTTCTCGGCGCCGAAGGTGTCGCAGAGCGCGAAGAACTTCTCCGACACCAGCGCCTTGATCGGTGCGGTGTAGAAGCTGCGACGACCGGTCGGCGAGCGCGATGAAGTGGGCGGCGGTGGCGACCAGGCTCTTCCCCGACCCGGTGGGCGTCGCGAGGATGACGTTGGCGCCGGTGACCAGCTCGAGCACGGCGTCCTGCTGCGCCGGGTACAGCGTCAGGCCCTGTCCCTGGCGTCCACGTGCTGAACGCGTCGTAGAGCGAGTCCTCGTCCGGGGAGTCGGGCAGCAGCTCGGTGAGCGGGACGGCGGCAGTCATGGGTCTCCCATGCTGCCTGCTCCCGTTCGGATCGGGAAATGACGTGTCACCCGGGCCGCGGGTCGGCCGGCTCGGTCCTGCTGGGTACTCGGTGCCGACTGCTGCGCGCAGCACGAGGGATGCGCGCGAGAGGTCAGGTCCCCGCGTTCTCGGCGACCTCGGACTTCGGCGACGACCGGAGTCGGGGTGCCGCGAGACCGAGACCGACCCCGGTCAGCACCAGGACCGACGCCGCGATCACCCGCAGGGTGATGTCCTCGCCGAGAAGGACCAGCCCGCCCACGACCGCCAGCGGCGCCGGCGCGAGCTGCACGATGCCGGCCTGGATGCCGGTCAGCCGCGGCAGGACCGAGTACCACAACGCATACCCGAGCCCCGAGGCGACGGCCCCCGACACCACGGCAAGAGCGACACCGCCGCGGTCCGCATGGACGCTCGACCCTGGGCTCACGACGGCGACGAGCTCGAGAGCGGCCGCCATGGGCACGGCCCAGAGGAAGTTGACCGCGGTGGCGCCGAGCGGATCGGTACCGCCGCGTCCGCGCAGCGTGTAGACGGCCCAGGCGATTCCGGCCGTCGCCATGAGCAGTGCCCCGATCGGGTCCGGCGCTGTGACTCCGGGCGCGACGAGGGCGACGATGCCACCGGCGGCGAGGGCGAGCCCGAGCCACCCGATCGGTCCCGGGCGCTCACCTCGTGCGATGGCGCTCCCGTACATGACCGTCTGGACGACGCCGAACAGCAGCAGCGCGCCGGTCCCGGCACCGATGCGCAGGTAGGCGAACGAGAATGCCGCAGCGTAGAGGAACAGCATCGCGGCGGACGCCAGCGCGTGTCGCCGAGGTCGCTGATCGACGCCGCGCCGGCGAAGCGCCACCAGAGCGGTGAGCATGACCGCCCCCGAGGCGATGCGGATGGTCGAGAACGACGCCGCATCGATGGAGCCGGCCCCGAGCGCGAACCGGTTGAGCAGGGAGTTCGACGCGAACGCGACCATCGCCACGGACGCGCCGAGGATGAGGCGCCAGCGTCCGGTCACGCGGACAGGATCCTCCGGGTGCGGGCCGATAGTCGACGGACTCGCCGTCCGGTTGTGAGTGCGAACGCGTCGTGGAGAGCGCGTTCCCACTCACACGACCCGACATCGCCGACACGTTCTAGGCTTCGTCCAATGACCAACCCGCTGGCCGACCTGCTGCTGCGCTTCAGCAGGACCGAACCCGAACGACTCTGCATCCGCACGGGCGCGGGCGACACCTGGACGTTCGGTGACCTCGACACCCGATCCGCACGGCTGGCGCACACGCTTGTCGCGCGGGGGATCCGCCCGGGCGATCGGCTGGCCGTGCAGACGGCGAAGTCGGCGACGTTGCTGGCGCTGCATGTGGCGTGCCTGCGGGCCGGCGCGGTCTACCTACCGATGAACGACGCGTACACCGAACGCGAGCTCGGCGATCTGATCGACGACGCGGAACCGACGCTGGTCGTCCGGGACGGACCTCCCGTGCACGGGACGCCGCAGGTGACTCTCGCGCAGCTGGTCGCCGATTCGCAGGGCGAGTCATCGGAGTTCGCCGACGTCGCTCGAACGCCGGACGATCCCGCCGCCATCCTCTACACGAGTGGCACGACGGGAAAGCCGAAGGGCGCAGTCATGAGCCACTCGAACCTCGACTTCAGCGCGCGAGCGCTCGTCGAGGCCTGGGGCTTCACTGCCAGCGACGTGTTGCTGCACATCCTCCCGCTCTTCCACACCCACGGGTTGTTCGTCGCCGCCTACTGCTCGGTCGCCTCCGGTGGATCGATGGTCCTGCTCGACGGGTTCAGCCCAGAGGGCGTCATCCGCGAGCTCCCCGGCTGCTCGGTGCTCATGGGGGTGCCGACGCACTACACCCGCCTGCTCGCCGACCCGGGATTCACGGCAGACGTGGCCGCAGGCGTGCGGTTGTTCACGTGCGGCTCCGCACCCCTGCTGGTCTCCACCCATCACGACTTCCGCGCGCGAACCGGGCAGAGCATCCTCGAGCGCTACGGCATGACGGAGACCAGCATCCTGACGTCGAACCCGCTGCACGGCGAGCGGCGGCCCGGGACAGTCGGTACGGCTCTGCCGGGCGTTGACGTGCGGGTTGTCGGTGGCGACCCCGGCGCGATCGAGGTGCGCGGTCCGAACGTTTTCGGTGGCTACTGGCGTCGGCCCGAGCTGCAGTCCACCGAGTTCACGCCCGACGGATGGTTCGCGACCGGCGACCTCGGCTCGCTGGACGACGATGGCTACCTCGAGATCGTCTCGCGCTCGAAGGACCTCATCATCTCGGGTGGCCTCAACGTGTACCCGAAGGAGGTCGAGCTGGTTCTCGACGGCCTTCCCGGCGTCTCCGAGTCAGCCGTCATCGGGGTTCCGGATCCCGACTTCGGCGAGGCAGTCGTCGCTGCGGTGACCTCGCACGACGGGATCAGGCTCGACCCCCAGAACCTGCGCGAGCTCGCGCGCGTGCAGCTGGCCGCGTTCAAGGTGCCCAAGCGCATCCACGTGCTGAGCGAGCTCCCCCGCAATGCGATGGGCAAGGTGGAGAAGGCCCGCCTCCGATCCGAGCTGGACGACGAGCCGCGCTACCTCCCCTAGCGGACCAGGTCGCAGTCGTTCCGCGGCCGGCTGTGAGTGCGAGCGCGTCGTGGAGAGCGCGTTCCCACTCACACGACCGCGAACCGACCGTCTCAGGTGCCGATGCGGGCGACGATGATGCTGGTGACGATCACCGAGGTGATGGTCACGGTGGAGAAGCCGGCGACGATCATCTTGGGCAGGATCTCGTGCTCGATGGCCGCCACCTCGTCGGGCGTCTCGCCGGCGCCGCGAGCGGCCTCCTGGGACAGGATCATCGTGCCAGGGAAGCCGTAGAGGGACGTGAGGCCGATCGCGACCGACATGGGCACGCTGTAGCCCAGGAGCTTGCCGACGACTCCGGCGAAGAGAGCGATGCCCACGATCCCGAACGCGAACGCGATCAGAAGAGGGCCGGCCAGCGAGGAGACGTCCGAGGGCTCGATGGTGGCGAGCGGGCCGAAGATCAGGATCATGATCGCGATCATCATGAGTCCGAGCGCGTCGATCCCGCCGAGCACGGACGGCTTGAAGATGCCGAGGGTGCGCAGCGCGATGCCGAAGATGAGCGCCACGACGAACGTGTTGAGGATCCCGTCCGTGAGGTTGTTGACGCCCACGCTGGCCAGCACGACGAGACCGACGACGAACAACGTCCCGGGGGTGGTGCGCAGCGCCGCCGGCAGTCGCGATTCCGCTGCCGACTCCACCGCGTCCGACTCCGCGATGACGAGGTTTCCGGCTCGGTACTCACCGCTGAGCCGCGTCGCCTCCCGTCGCAGGATGATCGACGTCAACGGGAAGCCGATGAGGCCCTGCAGGGCGGCGATCAGCACGGGAAAGATCGCGATGCTGGTGAGCCCGACGCCGAGTGCGGCCTCTTGCACGAGCAGGACGGAGATGGTGCCGCCGCTCAGTGCACCGGTGCCCGCGATCACGAAGTCACGCGCCTGCGCGTAGCCGTCCTGGGCGCTGCCGCTGATCTGGCCGCCGAAGATGAGGCTGGCCACGTAGAGCGAGATCCCGATGCCGACGACGGTGGCGACACCGACGAGGAACGTCCGCCACTGCTTGATGAAGTCGTCCAGGCTGATCATGGTGCCGAGGTGCACGATGATGAACCCCACGACCACGCCCGCCAGTGCCAGCAGTGACGACGCGGCCAGCAGGTCCTCGGGGAAGACCCCGGTGAGAAACCCGACGAGGAAGATGATCGACGCGACGAAGAGCGAGGACAGCAGCGACTTCGTCCTCTTGGCGACGAGGTCGCTGACGGTCCATACCGCCATCACGACGACGAAGGCGACGATCGGATTCACGTGGATCTCCTCACCGGCTGATGCCGCGACGCTAACAGGAGCGCGCTGACCCGGCCGAGAACCACACCGTTGCTGCTCTGGCCGCATCCGTCATGGCAGGCGGAACACGACCAGAGCCCGTGGCGCTCTCCACCGCGCGCGGCCCCGCCGTCGCGAACGCGTAGCGGTCAGGGCAGATGTGGCTCAGAGGCGGGGATGCGGGTGGTCGGTGGCGCGGCCCTGGAAGGTGAGGATCTTGGGGTTCACCACGACGCCGGAGCGGATCTCGATGGCGCGCTGGATGGTCGGCTCCTCGTCCCACGCCGCCGGCCCGTCCATCACGGGACGCAGGTAGGGGATCAGTGCTTCGCTGATCCCCCACGTCGCGCTGTTCCACAGGTAGGCGGGGCTGTGGTCGACGGCGTAGTAGTCGACTCCGTCCCCGACGGTGACCATCGGCGCATCGAAGGTCGTGGGCCGGGCGAACTCGAACCCCATCCCCGCGTCGCAGGAGACGTCGACGATGAGGGTGCCGGGGGCGAAGGTCGCGAGGTCCGCGTCCGAGACGAACATCAAGGGTGCGTCGGTGTCCTGCAGCACGCAGTTGACCACGATGTCGTGCCCGGCCATGAACGCCGCCGTGGACAAGGGACCGGCCTCGGTCTGCACGATGGCGCGACCGGGATCGTCCTCGGAGCGATCCATGTGGTCGAGGACGACGGACGGGATCGGTGACGCGACCGCCGTGACCTCGCGCATGGTGAGCACGGTGACCTCGTGGACCCCCAACGCGTGCAGCGCCGTGACGGCGCCACGGGCGGTGTTCCCGAACCCGATGACCACGGCAGTGAGCGGCCGACCGTAGTGACCGGTGGAGCCCGTCAGTGTCATGGCATGCAGCACCGAGCAGTAGCCCGCGAGCTCGTTGTTCATGTGGAACACGTGGACGACGAAGGACCCCGTCGGCGACCAGTGGTTCATCGCCTCCCAGGCGATGAGGGTCAGCCGCTTGTCGATGGCCACCTGGGTCAGCAGCGGGTCCTGCACCACGTGCGGCCAACCCCACAGGACCTGGCCGTCGCGCAGGCTCGCGATGTCGTCGATGGTGGGCTTGGGCAGCAGCACGACGTCCGAGGCGGCGATGATCTCCGCACGCGAGCACATGCCGGCGACCTGTCGGGCCAGGTGGTCGTCGGACACGCCGTAGCGATCGCCGTAGCCGTGCTCGAGGCGAATCCTCGCGCGCAGGTCGGCGTCGATCCGGTCGACGTGCTGCGGATGGATCGGTAGCCGAAACTCGTTCTCCTTGCTGGAGTTCGCAAGAACTCCAAGGCTGAGCCCGCTCATGAGAACCTCTCCGACCACGCGAGATCCGAGGACCCGTCACCACCAGCCCCTGCCGGGCCACGGCTGCCGAGCCCAGCACCCACGGTGATGAGAAGGGGTCATCACTCGGGAGGAAGACCTCTCGACGCCGCGGGCTGGATGTCGCTCACGATACGCGGCACGGGCGAATCGCCCGTCGACCGCGTCATCCGACGACGCCTCGAGCCAATCGCTCAAGGCGACAGTCCCACGCCATAGTCACGAGGAGCCAGACCCCGCAGCGAGTTCGACGAGCATCGCCTGTGTCTCTCGGTCCGTCGAGCAGACGACTGTGCCGCGCATGCCGCGTGTGAGCAGGACCTTGTAGATGTTGCGGACGTAGGAGTCGAAGTCCGCGCCGGCCTTCCCGCGGAACACCGAGTCCTTCGACTCGCTTACGTCGCTCACGAGGTGGTCGTCGCGCCAGACCAGGTCGGGACCGAGGATGACGCCGTTCCAGTCGTACTCGAAACCTTGTGCGGTGTAGACGCAACCGACCTGGCTGAAGCCTCCTGGCTCGGACGCCCACAGGCTCCGCGCAGGGATGTCGCCGAGGCGGCGCTCGTCGGGGTTGTTCCACGGCCGCTTCCACTGCCCGACGACTACGTCGTCGACCAGCGCCCCGTCCTTCGGCTTGCTCCACGGCCAGCAGAACCCGGCGGTCATCCGGGCGCTGAGACCCCTCTCCTGCTGGAGTGCGAGCTCGCGCTCGAGTTCCTCGGGCCCGTCGGCGACGTGCAGCTCGAAGTTGTCGTCGCCCTCCCACAGCACCGGCCCCCCGGGTTCGAGGTCGAGCAGTCGCAGCACCCAGTGCTCGTACGCACGTGAGCCCCCGGAGCGGAACTGCGCGTCGAGATCCACCCTTTCGAGCGGGATGCCGCGGTCCTCGGCAGCCTGCTCGACGACCCTGGCGCTGCCGATCTCCCCCGGGCGCACGACCTGGTGCTCGTCGAGGAGGAACACCGGGACGCGGGCGGCGTCGAGCAGTTCGTCGATCTGCCGCTGCTCGCTGCGCAGTCGGGCAGGCGTGAACCGGTTGACGCTGGTCGCCCGGATGCGGTGTGCCTCGTCGCTGATGAGGACGTCGAGGTCGTTGGGGTTCGCGGCCATGAACGAGTTGAAGTAGAGGAACAGGTTCTTCACGCCGGTATTCCCCTTGCCTGCGACCCGGCGCAGCGTCTCGGTGAACGCCTTCGACCCCGTCGCGTGGACGCTGGCGTAGCCGCGGCGCGACAGCTCACCGAGCAGCGACAGCGCGATCACGCTCTTGCCGCTGCCAGGGCCGCCCGTCACGAGCACGACCGTCTTGCCGTCTCCGGCGCGCGCCTTCTCGACTGCGCGTAGGACGAGCGAGTACGCCACCTGTTGCTCGTCGAGCAGCACGAACTGCTCGCGGTCCTTGATCTCCGCCGCCGCGAGCGCGAGCAGCTGACGGCTCGGCGCGATGCGCGAGTTCACCAGCTGGTCCGCGGCGAGACGACCGGGAAGGGGTGCGAGCCGGCCCTGCAGGAACTCGATCCACGCGCCGCGCTCAGAACCGTGAACAGCCGCGCCTTCGCCGTCTCCGGGGCGTCGCGCAGCCACCCGAGGTCACGCTCGTGCCCGTTGTGGAGGTACGCCGCACCCACGAGCGCATCCGGTTCCTGCTCGAGCGAGCGAGTGAACTGCTCGAGGAAGGCGACGTATCGGCGTACCTGCTCCAGCGGGTGCAGAACTGGGCGGTCACCGTAGGCATCGATGCGGACGAGGTCGTCCGCGTCGGGAACCGGGTGCGCGTGAGTCCACTGCTTGAGTTCCACGACGACGTACGAAAGGTGGCCCGTCTTCGGATGCACGCCGGCGACGACGGCATCGACTCGCTTGCTCGACAGTGGCAGCCGGTGCTCGACGAGGACCTCGACCTGCTCGAGCCCGGCGTCGCAGAGGTCCTGTGCGAGCACGGGGAGCGACGACGACCACGAGCGCACCTCCCCCGCGGAAGGTCGGTGTCCCATGGCAAAGAGGAACTGCTCCTCGAGCTTGCGTGCAAGCGCCTGCTCGACAGCGGACGTACGGAGACTCTCGGCCGAGAGCCGGAGAAGAGACACGGAGGGTTCCCCCACGCAGCACGCGATGACTCGCGCGGGTGGGGGCATGTCCGGGCGCACGAGGCGCACGCGGAAGCCCGTCGGGCCGCACTAACTGGTGCTGGCACCATAGCCGTCAGCGGCGACAGCACGCGGGACGAGAGGTGGGTGACGTGTCGGACCTGACTGATCTGCAGGACGCGATCCGCGACTTCGCGGACCGCCGCGACTGGCATCAGTTCCATACGCCGAAGAACCTCGCCATGGCCATCTGCGGCGAGGCCGGCGAGCTGGCTGCGGAGTTCCAGTGGCTGACGGCGGAGGAGTCATCGTCCCTGACGCCGGAGCAGGCCGACGCGGTTCGCCTCGAGATCGCTGATGTGGCGATCTACCTGCTGCGCTGCGCCGACGTGCTCGGTGTCGACCTTGCTACCGCCGTGCGCGACAAGCTGGCGATCAACGAATCACGCTTCCTCGAGGCCTGACTCGCGGCCGTAGAGGCGCGCTCACGCTCGTGATCCCGCTGTGCAGAGCGAGTTCGCGGCACAGACTGAGGGCCGCGATGTCAGTTGGCTCGTGGGAGGTGACGGAATCGAAGGCGGCAGACCCAGGCTCTAGAGGTCGAGGGACGTCCGGAGCCCGCGGTCGATCTCCCGGAGGAGCGCCAGTGGGGCAACGCCGGATTGTTCGGCCACATCGGCCTTGTTGAGCGTGACCACCGCAGTCACGTTGACGACGGAGTCACGCGGAAGTCCTGTGACGGCCGCCGGTAGGAACACGTTGCCGGGCATCGTCGCGAGATCGGTGTTGGAGGTGATCACCAGGGCCACGACCGTCGCGAGGCGGCTCTGGTTGTAGGTGTCAGCCGAGATGACGACGACCGGACGTCGCTTCGCCGGTCGGGACCCGGACGGCGGTCCGAGATCCGTCCAGTAGATCCCGCCGCGCTCGATCACCACTCGGTCGACTCATCGACGAGGGTCCGGTGACCGGTGGCAACAGCGTCCGCCGCCGAGTCGTCCCCATCGCCGAGGGCTGCCAAGGCGACGTCGATCTGACGGGTCACGGACTCGGCGTCAAGCTCGTCCAGATAACGCGCCGCGGCGCGCGTGAAGAACTCCGACCGGCTCATCCCCAGATCATGAGCTCGCCGGGAAGCCTTCTCGAATGTCTCATCAGGTACCGAGATCGCCGTCTTCATGATGTGAGTATAACCCGGTATGACCATGTCGGCAGCCATCTGGCTGCTCGGGTTGCGCCTTCGCGGCGTGTGCGGTTCTCGGCCATGGTGATGCCGTCGTCCTTGTCGCCGAGCGCTGGGCAAACGACCATTGACAGGATTTCCTGTCAATGGCACGGTGGCGTCATGCAGGACGTCGAGGTCATCGAGAGCGCGGAGGCAGCCGCGCACCGCGCTGGATCCCGTCCGGGCCCGGCTGCTCGGCGAGCTGGCCGTCCCCGCCTCCGCAGCCGGGCTCGCCGCGCGCGTCGGCATGGCACGCCAGAAGGTCAACTACCACCTCACGGCGCTCGAGGCGCACGGCCTGGTGGAGCTGTCCGAGGAACGACGGCACGGAGGCATCACCGAGCGGGTGCTGCAGGCGTCGGCGTCGTCGTACGTCGTGTCGCCGGCGGCCGTCAGCGCGTCGGCGGCCGACCCGGACGCCAACGCCGATCACCTGTCGGCGGGCTACCTCGTCGCGCTGGCCGGCCGGCTGGTGCGCGAGGTCGGCGCCCTGGCGCGCCGGGCCGACGTGTCCGGCAAGCGCCTGCCGACGCTGACCATCGACACGCAGATCGGCTTCCGGTCCGCCGCCGACCGGGCCGCCTTCGCGGACGATCTGACCGCCGCGGTTCTCGACCTGGCCGCTCGCTACCACCATGACGACGGGCGCCCGCACCGGCTCGTCGTCGCCGCCCACCCGCTTCCTGAGGAGAGCGCATGAGCACGATCGTGAACGTCCCGTACCGCCTGGAGTTCAGCGTCGAGGTCCCCGGCACCCCGGAGCAGGTCTGGCATGCCGTCGCCACGGCGAAGGGCATGAGCGCCTGGTTCCTGCCGACCGAGATGGAGGAGCGGGAGGGCGGCTCCCTGCACTTCAGCATGGGCCCCGAGATGGGCTCGGACGGCCACGTCACCGGCTGGGACCCGCCGCGCCGCATCGTCTACGAGGAGGACTGGGCGGCCCTCATGGGCAAGGGCCCGGAGGAGCTCAGCCCGCTGACGTCGGAGTTCCTCGTCGAGGCGCAGTCCGGCGGCACCTGCATCGTGCGCGTCACCAGCAGCGGCTTCGGGACCGGCGCTGCCTGGGAGTCCGAGTTCTGGGACGACATGGGCGCGAACTGGATGCCGTTCTTCGACAACCTGCGCCTCTACCTGGCGCACTTCCCCGGCCAGGAGGCCACGACGCTCGAGGTCTCCGCCTCCCACGCCGGCGACGCAGAGGCGCTCTGGTCGACCCTGCACGACGCGCTCGGGCTGGGCGACGAGGGCGAGACGGTCGCTGTGCGCGGCACCACCGGCACGGTCGAGCGAGTCGGCGAGCGGCAGACACTGGTCCGCCTCACCGCGCCGGTGCCCGGGCATGCTCAACGTCTTCGCGTACGGCGAGGGCGACGGCAAGACCACGGCGGGCGTGCGTGCGTACCTGTTCTCCGCCGACGCCGCGGACTATGTGCGGCGCGAGCAGCCGGGCTGGCAGGCGTGGCTGCAGGGCCTCTCCGTCCCGGCCTGATCCTTCCGCGTAGCCGCCGTCGCGGGGGATCGCCCGTCGAGCAACAGATCGTGTCGTCGCACCGGTACCCGTCGAGGAGTGCTCGACATCAGCGAGGGTTCACACGAACGAGACAGTCGCTAGCCAGGTGGCGAACTCGGCGTGGACACTGTCGGCCGCGGGATCGCCGGTGTTGTAGCTCTCGTAGAGCACTGTCGGCGGCTGCTGCCCCTGGTTGACCACCGCAAGGCGGTACGTGCGGCCGGCGATGGGGAAGAAGCAGTCCGCCGCGGCGGTGGTCGGCGTCTCGCAGAAGGCAGTTCCCGGAGCGTCCTTGTCCATCGCGAGCGTCATCGTCACCGCAGGTCGTCCATCGACGGTGGTCGTACTGCGATCGGTAGCTGTGCCGAAGCCGAGGTCCGCCAGTCCGTCCCACACCGCAAGAACCGCTGCGTAGGTGGGGTTCCGCGTCATGGTGGTGTCGTTCGGCCGGTACATCTGCAGAACCGAGTACATCCGGATCTTGAGGGCCTGATTCGGCGGGCACGGATCGACGTCGCAGCCAGGCTGGTCGAACACGACCGATCCTGCACCGCTAGCGGGCGAACTCGTCCTGGTCCAGGCGGGCAAGTCCACGGTCAGGTCGGGTGTGAGGTCGCTCGAGGAGAATGCGAAAGGCGACGCGCTGACCGTCGGTGTCGGTGACGCCGTCGCGTCCGGACCAGTGGCCGGCGGGACCGTCTGGGACCGCGTCGCAACGACGATCACGCCGGCGACAACGACAGCCGCGGCAGCGGCCACGGCGAGACCCACCCTGGTCCAACCACGTCGGCGGTCGACCGAGTCGAGCCGCTCGTTGAGTTCCACCCGGTGACTGAACATGTCGGTCTTCATGGATGCCTCCTGTGCATCGGCTCGCATGGTCGCGGTGATGGCGCGCTCGATCTCGTTCATGCCCACGCCTCCATCCGCTTGGCCAGCGCTGCGGTGGCCCTGAACGCGTGACGCTTCACCGATCCGATCGACACGCCCAGCCATGCCGCGGTCTCGGGTTCGGAAAGCTCGAGGAAGTACCGCAGCACCATGACCTCTCGCTGGCGCTGGGGTAAGGCGCGAATTGCAGCAGACAGTTCCGCGCGCTGTGCGTCGGCAACCCCCGTGTCCTCGACGGACTCGACGTACTCGGCGATCGGCGGGACGTAGGCGCGCGCGGTGATGCGCCGTCGCAACCAGGAACGGGAGGCATAGACAACGCTGCGGTCCAAGTACGCGACGGCCGCGTTGGGGTCCCGCAGGTCCGTCCAACGGCGATACAAGGACTCAAAGGCGTCCTGCACCAGTTCCTCGGCCGATTCGTGATCGTCCACCAGCAGCGACGCAAGGCCGACAAGCCTTCTGTAGTGCACCTCGAAGAGCGCCGTCACCGCATCACGAGCCGACGTTGGGAAGGTGGTCCCGGCCGGGCCTTGATCCGTCATCAGGTCCGCCCTTCGGATTGGCAGTCCCCCACATAGTCGCGCCACGGGCGAAATGGTTGACAACACCGCCCGAGACTTCGACCGCACCAGCCTGGGAAGCGCTGCTGAGGACCGGGTATTCCCTGCAGCGGAGGCTGTGGACGGTCTGCCCGAGGTACTCGGGGGCGTCCTAGTGTCACGGCATGTCGCATCCTGAGAACCCTGACGACGTCTACGTCGATGCCAACGGCTGCGTGGCCGAGCGAGTCTCGTTCGACGGTCTCGAGGTGATCGTCCACTACGACGACATCCCCGAGTCGGACATCACGACCATCGACGGCATCCGCTGCACGACCGCTCTGCGCACTGTCATCGACCTCGCGGCGGAACTGGACCGACCCGATCTCGAGCGGATCGTCGACGACTGCCTCGACCGGGGACTGTTCACCCCCGAGGAAGCATGCGAGCGAGTGGCACAGCCGGACATGCTGTGTCGTCGTGGCGCGACGCTGCTCGCGGAGGTCCTCAGCGGTCGCAGCGGTCGGGCACGGCCACCGACGTGACGTCGGACCGGACACCGGTACGCACGCGTGTGGACAGGAGAACTGTCCGACTATCGCGCTGCTGGTGACGCTGTGGAGCCGCGTTGACGCCGTCAACAGGCCGACGCCCACAAGTGACCTGGGGAAACGCAACACATCGCGGCCGGCGCGGTCACGTCGAGTGACCGGCCGACCGCGAAAACCCTTGTCCTGCAAGGGATGAGGAGTCGGGATGAACTCCCGCCTCCTCTTGGAGCGTTTCCGCAGGTCAGAGGCCTAACAGGGGTGGGGACTTGGAAGAGATCCCGTTTGCCCAGGGCAGACGGCCCCGCACTGCACGCGGTCATCAAGATCATCACACGTGCAGGATCCGGTCTTGCACACATCCTCGCGACGTGACTTGCAGCGATTCCCGACGTGCGGACGATCTCATTCGCGAGCCGCCTGGTGGGCCACCGTCGACCAAGGTTCGGCGAAGTCGTCGGTTTCGGGGCCTGCTGCCACGTAGACGACGAACGCGCCGTCGAGACCAGCGACCACCCCAGGAGCAGCACCAGCAGGGTGAACGGCCTCCGACTCGTCGTCGGCTGTCGGCGGCGCACTCGCCCCAGTAGTGCCCGCCATCACCAACTCCGCATGACACAAGTCATGCGGAGTTGGCGTCGGACCTGCGGTTCGACCAAGCCGGCTGCCTAGCGTCCCATCGGGATCTGCGACCGCTCGGCCTCGACGAGGTCTGGCATCGACGGTGACTGCGTGCGCGGCCAGGCCCAGGCGGCACGCAGGATGAAGGCCAGGATCAGCACCTCGACTCCGATGGTGAGGCCGTAGTAGAAGGCCCAGTCCCAGGTCGCCCCTGCCGCGTTGAACACCATCACGGGGATGTAGAGCGTTGCCACGACGAGGTTCGTGGCGCGGTTCGCACGGGCGGGCAGAGCCATGGAGAGCAGCACCATCAGGGCCGGGATCCCGATGACCACGAAGAAGATGGCCATCAGCGTCGGGGTGATGTCGAACTCGAAGATCTCGCCACCGCGGATCACGTCGATCTCGCCGGGCTGGTAGAGGTGGAAGTAGTCGATGTAGATGACGAGGAACATCAAGCTGGTCCACGCGGCTGCGAGCTTGGCCGGCAGAGGCACCGGCGGGTTGTCGAGCACGTTCGGGGTGTTCGTTCGGATGGTCATCGATTCCTTCTTCCGTGAGAAGCGGGCTTTCGTACACCGTACGTCGTACGCTGTACTATGACTCGTACGCTGTACGATCGTCAAGCCCTTCGAGCGAGCGAGGAGATCCGTGCCGGACAGGGAGCGACGCCAGGCCCCGTCAGACGCGGGGCTGAGCAAGCAGCGGGTCGTGGCCGAGGCGATCCGGCTCGCCGACCGCGAGGGGGTCCACGGGCTCAGCATGCGCCGGTTGGCCGACGCGCTCGACGCGGGCGCGATGTCGCTCTACTACTACGTGGCCAACAAGGAGGAGCTGCTCGACGCGATGATCGACGTCGTGTTCGAGGAGATCGAGCGGCCGCCCGAGGACACCGACTGGCAGTCGGCGATGCGACGACGTTCGGAATCAGCGCGAGAGGTTCTCGCCCGCCACCCGTGGGCGATCGGCTTGATGGAGTCGAGGACGACGCCGGGGCCAGCGCACCTCCGCCACCGCGAGGCGGTCACCGCCTGCCTGCGCAAGGCCGGCTTCTCGGTCGTGATGGCGACCCACGCCAACTGGTTGCTCGACGTCTACGTCTACGGGTTCGCCCTGCAGTCGGCCAGCCTGCCGTTCGACACCGCCGGTGAGTTCGCGGACATGACCGAGGACGTCTACCTCCCCCAGCTGCCGGCCGACGAGTTCCCTTACCTCAACGAGTCCGCCGCGGCGCTCGTCGCCGCCGGCTACGACCCGAAGGAGGAGTTCGCGTTCGGCCTCGACCTCGTCCTCGCGGCACTCGAGCCCCTGAGGGTCTCCACGTAGCGACGCCCAGCGACCACCGCCGTTCGAGCCAGACCGCGCACCACTCCGACCTGCCGTGCACCCTGGTGCGCCTAGCGGCGTCCCTCAGCGCATGGCGCTACCACCCCGTCGGTCGCATCCGCCGTCGAGGACGCCTGCCGTGGCTGCCAGAGCCGGTATCCGGCCAGGGCGAGAAGGAAGAGAACCACCAGGATCACGGCACCTGTGAACAGCGATGTCGTGGCCGCCGCACCCTCACCGAGGTCGGCCGACAGGATGCAGAAGTCCCACCACGCGTGCTGAGCTATCGGGGACGAGCAGCCCACCGGACACCCGCCGGGTGGCGTAGAAGCTGGGTGCCCAGCGGTGGAAGCTCTGCCAGGCCGAAACCAAGACCGTCTCGGTCGCCGACGGCGAACACATGAAGATGTACCAGGAGCCACTACTGGGGCAGCCTCGAGTGGGAATCGAAGTGGAACCTCCGCACCTTCATCGAAGGCTGGTTCGGGGTGGCCAAGAACCCGACGGTGGCGGGGATGGACCGGCACTTCTACCGCGGCATCGGCACTGCCCACGTCTCCATCGCAGTCCTGTTCGCCGCCGTCGTGACCAACGTGCACCTCCTGCGGAAGTGGCACGACGAGACCGGCCTCGGCCCTGACAACCACCCGCTTCTTCAGGTGGACGAGGAGGACAGCGCCTTCGAGCGGCTCGACGCAAACCAGGCGGCACACATCGACCGGGCCCACCACCTCGGCCGGCTCCTCCACCCGGACGAGGTCGCGGCATGACACACAACGCATCGAGGCCCACCCCGAACGGGGTGGGCCTCGACCTGCTTGGGGGTCGGACCAGTCGGATTCCTTCTAAGTCGTTCGAGGGAATCCTTCTAAGTCCTCGGGGTGGAGGTGGCGGGATCCGTCGTTGCGGGACGAGGTCGTCAGGCGGCGGCGCTTCGCGCCGAGGGTGACGACTTCGTGATCGCTCCTCCCGATTCCCGCCACCTCGTCCGACCCCCGCCCACGAAAGAAGCCCCCGCCGATGGCGGGGGCTTCTTTCGTGAACAGGGGTGAGTGGAGGTGGCGGGAATCGAACCCGCGTCCTTCGTTGGTGATCAGGGTCTTCTCCGGGCGCAGCCTGTTCGGTGTTTCTCGGCCCCGGCAGTCACACAGGCAAGCTGCCGACCAGGCCCAGCTACTGCGTGATGTCCTGCGCTACCCCGTAGCCGGGTAGTTCAGTGAGTCCCCTAACTGACGCCAGGAACCGGAGCGGGAACGCCCCCGGGCTGACGGACTTCAGGCTCGCTCAGGCGGCGAGAGTGAAGTCAGTGCGCGTTGAATTGGCACTTGTATTTAGTTGCTGGATCGTTTGCGAGATAACCAGCATCCTCGGCCCGCTTCTCCCATCACAACAGACGAAGTCGAAACCGATCACCCCCTGTGCAGTTATGGCAGCAGTCTAGGGGACGTCGACCGTGCTGTCGCCGGCGTACACGAGCCCTGGGGGAGGGGCCGGAATCGGCGTACCCCGTCGCACCGGCCCACCAAGATCGCGAGTTGCGGGCTGATAGCGCAGTTGGACTGCCTTGATCACCCTTAGAGGGAGGATTCGGCAGCGGGGGGGGTGGGGTCAGGGGGTGCGGCCCTTGAGGCGGCGGCCCATCTCGCGCTGGGTCTCGCGCTTCGCGTCGCGCTCGGCGAGGCTCTGGCGCTTGTCGTAGTTCTTCTTGCCGACGGCGAGGGCGATCTCGACCTTGGCGTAGCCGTTCTTGAAGTAGAGCGACAGCGGCACGATCGTGCGCCCGCCCTCCTTCGTCTTGCCGATGAGCTTGGCGATCTCGTCCTTGCGCAGCAGCAGCTTGCGCACCCGTCGCGGCGCGTGGTTGGTCCAGGTGCCCTGCGAGTACTCGGGGATGTGGACGTTGTGCAGCCAGAGCTCGCCGTCCTTCTCCTGCGCGAAGCCGTCGACGAGCGACGCGCGACCGGCGCGCAGCGCCTTCACCTCGGTGCCGGTGAGCACCAGCCCGGCCTCGTACGTCGACTCGATGTGGTAGTCGTGGCGCGCCTTCTTGTTCTGCGCCACGAGCTTCGTGCCGCTCTCCCTGGTCATGGCCCGGTCCCCGCTCAACCGCGCTGCGCGATGTCGGCGGCGGCGACGAGGCCGCGCAGCACCTCGAGGGCGCGCTGCTCCGCGGTGGCCGCGCCGGCACGTGTCGCGACGACGACGTCGGGCTCGATGCCCACGCCGTCGAGCGAGCGGCCGGACGGCGTGAGGTAGCGCCCCACGGTGAGCTCGATCGCGGAGCCGTCGGAGAGCGCCCGCGGCTCCTGCACCGAGCCCTTCCCGTACGTCCGGGTGCCCACGATCACCGCGCGGTTGCGGTCCTGCAGGGCTGCGGCGACCACCTCGGCCGCGCTCGCGGTGCCCTCGTCGACGAGCACGACGAGCGGAACGGACGTGTCGCCGTCGCCGATCGCGTCGAGGTGGTGCACGGGCTCGCCGCGCTTCTCGTAGGAGACGACCGCGCCGCCGTCGAGGAAGGCGCTGGCCACCTCGACGGCCTCGGTGAGCAGGCCGCCGGGGTTGCCGCGCAGATCGATCACCACACCGGCCGGCGCGGGCTGGTCCGACGTCGGCGAGCTCAGCACGGCCTTGCGGACGGCCGCACCGACCCCGCGGGTGAACGTGGAGATGCGGATGACCTCGACGTCGCCCTTGAGCCGGGAGACGACGACGTCGTCGCTGGCGAGGTCGCCGCGCGTGATCGTGACCCAGCGCGGCTCACCGTCGCGGACGATGGCCAGGGTGAGCTCGGTGCCGGCGTCGCCGCGCAGCGCTGCGGCCACCTCAGCGAGCGACTTGGTCGCGATCGCGGCTGAGTCGATGGTGACGAGGCGGTCGCCGGCGAGCATTCCCGCGGCTGACGCGGGCGACTGCGGCTGGACGGATCCGACGTAGACCTCGCCGTCCTGCGCGGAGCGCAGCCACACCCCGATGCCGGAGTAGCGGCCGTCGAGGCCGGCCTGGAACGAGGTGAAGTCCGACGGGCGGTAGTAGGCGCTCCAGCGGTCGCCGAGCGCCTTGAGCATCCCCTCGACCGCCGCCTGGTCGAGCTGCTCGCGCGAGACGGGCTCGGCGGCGTCGGCCATGATCCGTGCCGCAGCCTCGTCGAGGACGCCGGGCGAGGGCGCGGGCTTCGCGGTGTCGCGTGCCCCGACGACGCCGGTCAGCACTCCCCCGCCGTACGCCGCAGCGACGAGCGCCGCGACGAGCACGACGCGGCCGGCTCGCCGGATCGGCGGAGTGGGGGTGGACACAAGGGAAGAGTCTAGGTCGTCGCGCACCTCGGAGCCTCCGCCGTTACGGCGGCGTCGCCGACGGTCCGGACGACCGGGGGTCGGGCTGGCCCGCCGCCACCTCTGTCGGCGGAGGTGTCCCCCTCAACGAGAGAGTCAGCCGTTCCAGCAGGAGATCGGGCCCTTCGAGCCGCCGAACCAGCCCATCGGGTCGTAGGGCACGCCGTTGACGTGCACCTCCCAGTGCAGGTGCGGACCGGTGACCCAGCCCGTGGCGCCGACGTAGCCGATGGTCTGGCCCTGGCTCACGACCTGGCCGACCCGCACGGCCGTCGAGCTCTGGTGGGCGTACATCGTGGTGACGCCGTTGCCGTGGCTCACGATCGTGTGCAGGCCGAAGGCACCACCGTTGACGACCGACATCACCTTGCCGGCGGCCGGCGAGACGATCGGCGTGCCGTACCAGCCCCGGATGTCGACGCCGGTGTGGCAGGACTTGTAGCCGTAGACCGGGTGGGTGCGCGGGCCGGCGACCTCGACGACCACGGCACCCGGGATCGGCCAGATCAGGCTGCCGGTGGCCCGGCCGGTGAAGCCGCCGGGACCCTTCTCGAGCGCGCGGATCCTGGCCTGCTCCTTCTTGAAGTCCTCGTACTGCTTCTTGACCCGCGCCTTCTCCCGGGCGGCGACGGTGAGCGCGGACGAGCGCTCGCGCACCAACGAGTCGACGCGCGCCTTCGCCGCCTTGGCGCGAGCGGCCGCCGCCGACGCGCGCGTCACGGCGGCGAGCGCCTGCACCCGCTTCGCCTCGGCCTTGGCACGCGCGGCCTCGGCCTGGGCGCTGGCCAGCGCGAGATCGGCCTTGGCCGCGGTGAGGTCGGTGAGCGCGCGGTTCTGCGAGCGGGAGACCGACCGGATGGCCTCGAGCCGGTCGGCGAACTCCGACGGCGTCGCCGCGGTGAGGATCGCGGCGAGCTCGGCGTACGGGCCCTGCATGTAGACGGCGCGGGTGAGGTCGGTGATCTGGCCGTTCATGTCGACGATGCGCGCCTGCGCGTCGACGACGTCCTCCTGCGCGCTGAGCGCGACGGCCGTCGCCCGCTCCGCCGCGGCGGCAGCGGCGTCCTCGTCGGCCTGGGCGGCAGCGACGTCCTCGGCGGCGGCCGCCACCTCCGCGCGCGCGGCGGGCAGCTGCGTGCGGGCCCGCTCCAGCGCGGAGTTGGCCCGGGTGACCGCCTTCGACGCCGCGGCCAGGTCGTCGGAGGCCTGGGCGACCTTGTGGTCGATGTCCTCGCCCGACGCCGACGGCGCGACACCCCCGAGGGCGAGGGCGACCGCGGCGAGCACGGCGCCCGCGGCAGCGAGGCGCGGACGCGCGAACCTGCCTCGTGCGCTGGAACCCACGGATCCTCCTCCGAGCACCGGTAGTCGTCACTGCCGGTGCGCCCGTCGGCGGCGTGTGACGCCTGTGACGAACGTGACGCCTGTGACAGGCGTTCCGCCAGGCTACCCCTGATGCCAGACGGACCCAACCTCATCCGGCTCGCGTCGGGCGCGGCGCCCCCGATCCCCGCGTGGCCCGTCGTCGCCGAGTCGGTCGCCGATCGGCGTCATGCCGACGGCCACGTCCGGGCGGGACGTGGCCGTCGATGCAGCGGGGGTCAGACGCGCAGGTAGCGGCGCAGCGTGAAGAACGCGGTGATGGCCGCGAGCGTCACGCCGAGCACGAGCAGCACGAGCGAGGCGCGGAGCACGGCGTCCCAGCCGATGAACGGCGTGATCGTGAACTGCGGTGTGAGCACCTGGTCGATGAGGATGGCCTTGACGCCGACGAGCGAGAGGGCCGCGACGCACGCACCGAGCGCCGCGCCGATCGCGGCCTCGAGCAGGAAGGGCATCTGGATGTAGAAGTCGCTGGCGCCGACGAGGCGCATGATGCCCGTCTCCCGTCGCCGGTTGAACGCGGCGACGCGCATCGCGTTGGCGATGAGCAGCACGGTGACCAGGATCATCGCGCCGGCGATCACGAGCGCGAGCTTCTGCAGACCGCCGAGCACCTGGAAGAACTTGTCGAGCAGACTCCGCTGGTCGACCACGTTGTCGATGCCGGGGCGCCCGGCGAAGGCGCTCGCGATGACGTCGTACTTCGTGGGGTCGGCCAGCTTCACCCGGAACGACTCCGGCAGCGCATCAGGACTGGCGTTGGCCGCGATCGGCGAGTTCTTGAACTGCTCCTTGAAGCGCGCGTAGGCCTCCGTGCTCGACTCGTAGTAGACCTCCTCGACGAGCGGCTTGAGGGAGTCGAGGTCGGCCTTGATCTGGTCCTTCTGCGCGGGCGTGACGGCACCCGCGGAGCAGCTCGCGGCGTCGGAGTTCTTGGTGCACAAGAAGATCGAGACCTGCACCTTGTCGTACCAGTAGTCCTTCATCACGTCGACCTGGTCGCGCACGAGCAGCGCGCCCCCGAGCAGGCCGAGCGAGACGGCGAAGGTGATGACCAGGGCGATCGTCATCGTGAGGTTGCGGCGCAGGCCGATGCCGACCTCGTTGGCGATGAGACGGGCGCGCATGGTGGTGGCTGGTCCTTACGTCAGGGTGAACGGGTACGTCGGAAGAGCTAGCGGGCGTAGCCGTAGACGCCACGGCTCTGGTCGCGCACGAGGAGTCCGCCCTCGAGCTCGATGACCCGCTTGCGCATCTGGTCGACGATCGCGGCGTCGTGCGTGGCCATGACGACCGTGGTTCCCGTGCGGTTGATGCGGTCCAGCAGCTTCATGATTCCGACGCTGGTCGAGGGGTCCAGGTTCCCGGTGGGCTCGTCCGCGATGAGGATCATCGGCCGGTTGACGAAGGCGCGGGCCACGGCGACGCGCTGCTGCTCCCCGCCGGAGAGCTCGTCGGGCATGCGGTCGTACTTGCCTTCGAGCCCGACGAGGTCGAGCACCTCGGGCACGACCTTGTTGACGTGGCTGGCGGGACGGCCGATCACCTCGAGGGCGAACGCGACGTTCTGCCGCACGGTCTTGTTGGGCAGGAGGCGGAAGTCCTGGAACACGGTGCCGACCTGGCGGCGCAGCGTGGGGACCTTCCAGCGCGAGAGGTGGTTGAGGTCCTTGCCGGCCACGTGGATGGACCCGCTCGTGGGCCGCTCCTCCTTGAGGCAGAGCTTGAGGAAGGTCGACTTGCCCGAGCCGGAGGCGCCGACGAGGAAGACGAACTCGCCCTTCTCGATCTCCAGCGTGACGCTGTCCAACGCCGGGCGCACCTGGTTGGCGTAGAGCTTCGTCACGTTGTCGAACCGGATCACGGTGGCTGACTCCTCGAGTGGGCACCGGTTCGCGATCCGGTGGGCTGGCCGGCACGAGTCTACGTTCCGTTTCCCGGCCGCCGGTCCACCCGCGCGGGTGCGCGTGGCGGGCGCGCCGCGAGGCGGTCGTACCTGTCAGCTACTCAGCGCGACGTCTGGCTCACGCTGCGTCAGAATGCGTGTGCGGCAGGAATCCACCCCCGTGGCGGCTCAAGGGCCCCCCGAAACCTGCCGACAGGTAAGGCGAGGAACGGCGCTCATCTCGTCCTGGAGGGCTTCGCACGCGCCCGCCGCGAGGCCCAGGTCGCACCCGCGACGTCGGCGAGATGCCCGCCGCGCCTCGGAGTTGACCGTGCTGCGCCCGGCGCAGCGCCTCCACCTCCAGGTGGAAGGCCCCGGGAACCCCCCGTCCCGGGGCCTTCGGACGCCCGCGGTCCAGCCGCGCCACGCTCAGCCCTCGTCGACAGCCCTGCCTTACTCCCGATGTGGTTGCTTCCAGGCGCGGGAAGCAACCACTTCGGGAGTAAGGGGGGCCGACGGATGCGTCAGTCGACGGAGGCGCGGAGGCGGGCGGTGGGTCAGTGCGCGGAGGCGGTGCGACGGCGAGCCGTCACCACGAGGAGTGCGCCCGAGGCGAGCAGCGCCGCGCCGGCGAGTCCGGAGAGCAGGGCGTCGTCCGGGCCGGTGCTCGCGAGGGACGGCGTACCGCCGGTCTGCGGCAGGTTGCCGGTGGAGCTGCCGTTCGAGGAGCCCGTGGAGCTGCCGTTCGACGAGCCGCTCGAGCCGGGCTTGCTGGTCGGCGAGGGCGTGGGGGTCGGCGTCGAGCCGCCCTCCTGCTGGCAGTCCGTGGGCGGGGAGTCGGGCGAGCAGGTGGCGCCGCCCGGGGGCTCCTCGGCGATGGGGGTCGGGGTCGAGGTGGCCGCGTGGGCCGGGGATGCGACGAGCGCCGGACCGAGGACGAGGACGCCGGCTGCCGCAGCGAACACGAGGCGCGCGGCGAGCGGGCGTCGACCGCGGGCGGCTGCGCTCATGGCGGGTCAACCCTTCGTCACATCCGTCACATCAGCCACGTGCGTGACCGACAGGTTGAGCGTAGCCGACGGCAGTCACTCTGGGGAGTGGCCGATCACCCGTTCGGCCCCGGACCGAAGGGACGAGTCACCCAGCGTCATCACCCCAGGTGAGAAGCACGACCTCGACTCCCCGCACGGCCCAGCCCGGCCCCCCGTCGGTCGGCGCCCACCTGTTCTCGAGTTACTGCCCGAGACCCCGGTTTCGCGGCCCTGAAATGGGGGGTTCGGGCAGTAACTCGCGGACCTGGCGCGGCGAGGTGGCGGTACGGGGTCAGGCGGAGGTGCGGCGCCAGCGGATGCCGGCCTCGATGAACTCGTCGATCTCACCGTCGAGCACGGCCGAGGTGTTGCCGGTCTCCACCTCGGTGCGGAGGTCCTTGACCATCTGGTACGGGTGCAGGACGTAGGAGCGCATCTGGTTGCCCCAGGAGCCCGACGAGTCGCCCTTGAGCGCGTTCATCCGCGCCTGCTCCTCCTGGCGGCGCCCGCTCGAGCAGCTTGGACTGCAGCACGATCATCGCGCTCGCGCGGTTCTGGATCTGCGACCGCTCGTTCTGGCACGAGACGACGATCCCGGTCGGGCAGGTGGGTGAGGCGCACCGCCGAGTCGGTGGTGTTGACGCCCTGGCCCCCCGGCCCGCTCGAGCGGTAGACGTCGACCCGCAGGTCGTCGTCGGGGATCTCGATGTGGTCGGTCTGCTCGACGACCGGGAGCACCTCGACGCCGGCGAAGGACGTCTGCCGGCGCCCCTGGTTGTCGAACGGCGAGATGCGCACGAGCCGGTGGGTGCCCTGCTCGACCGAGAGCGTGCCGTAGGCGTAGGGCACCTTGACCGAGAAGGTGGCGGACTTGATGCCCGCCTCCTCCGCGCACGACGTGTCGAGCACCTCGAACGGGTAGTTGTGCCGCTCGCAGTAGCGCGTGTACATCCGCAGCAGCATCTCGGCGAAGTCCGCGGCGTCGACGCCGCCGGCCTCCGCGCGGATCGTGACGAGCGCCTCGCGCTGGTCGTACTCGCCGGAGAGCAGCGTGCGCACCTCGAGCTCGCCGATCGACTTGCGCAGCGCCTCGAGCTCGGCCTCGGCCTCGGTCCGCGTGTCGTCGTCGTCCATCTCGCTCGGCGAGCTCGAGCATCACGGCGAGGTCGTCGAGGCGGCCAGCGCAGCCCGGTCAGCCGGCTGATCTCGCCCTGCACGAAGGAGAGCCGCGACGTGACGCCTGCGCCTTGGCCTGGTCGTCCCACAGGTCGGGGGCGCTGGCCTCGGCCTCGAGGCGGTCCACCTCCAGCGCGCATCGCGGGGATGTCGAGCACCGTCTCGATGCTGGTCAGTGTCGCGTCGAGAGCTCCTTGAGCGCCTCTGCCGGATCCTGGAGTGCCACGGGCTCGAGGGTAGTCGCCCGCGAGCGGTGCTCGGGTCGGAGCACCACCGAGGCACTGGCTGAGGAGAGGGTCGACGATCCGGCGCGGCATGGCCGCTTCGAGGCGTAGCCTCGCCGCGTCCGGACCGTCGTCGCGCTCCGGAGGTGTTCTTCATGCTCGGCTGGGATCCCTCACGCTGCCCGCGCCGCGCGTCACCGGCACCGCCAGCTCGCCGCAGCGGCTCGCCGCCTGCCATCGCCCTCTCGGCGACAGCCGGCCAGGCGCGGCGCCCGTGTCGCCCTGGCCGGCGGGCGGCCGGACCCCGACCGGATGCGCCACCGAGACGCCGGCCGGCAGCGGCGCCGGGCAGACCTGGACCTACACGGACACGATACGTCCGCGGTGCCGTACGCCGGTTTGCACAGCGGCCGCACCACGTGTCGGCCCGAGCGGGTCGGCGAATCCGTTCAGCGCGTCGAACGCTCCAGCCGTGCAGCGGCGTCGGGTCGGCCGCCATCACCACGCTCGGTAACGGGCCGTTCTCGTCGGCCGGACCCATGACCGCCGTGACCGACGACGCGTTCGACGCGACCTGGGTCACGCCGCGGACCGCCATGCCGAGCGACGCCGGCCGCTACGTCACCAGGTGCTCACGATGCGGCGCTACGACTCGTTCGTCCTCGACGTCGACCACAAGCTCGTCTCGACCACCCCGACGCCGCGAACGCCCCGGACGCGGTCGGCGGCCCGTGCGACGAACGTCGCGCAGTTCCTGCTGCGCCAGACCACGCTCACGTCCGCCGTGTCGCGGTCGGTCGTGCCGCGGGCGGCCGGTGACGGTCAGCGGTTACCTCAACTACGCGCAGGACCGCGCCTGGGCCCGCGACAACGGCGGCCGGGTCACCGTGCTGACCCGGTCACCCGGCCAGCCCTGGGTCGCCCGCACGATCCGGCTCGCCGACGCCGGCGGCCGGGTGAGCTGGACGTTCACGCCGACGGCCGCGCGGACGCTCGTGTACCTCGCGCACGCGCCCACCTACACCGGCCGCTACACCGCCGGCTCGTCGTCACCGGTCCGCACCGTGGTGATGCGCTGAGACGGGACGCCGGTTGCGCCACCTCGGTTGCGCGCTCCCGCGTTGCCTGAGACGGCGTGACGGCGTCGTCGATCAGCCGACGGTGTTCTGGGCGGTGGCCTCGGCCACGACGGTGACGCCGCGGCCGGTCAGGAACGCGGTGAACGGCGGCCGCACCACCGCCTGCGCGCGAACCGTGACGGTCGTGGTGGCGACCCGGATCGCGGTGACGCGGAACGCGTCGAGCTGTCGGGTCGACGGGATGGCCCGCGTGTAGGACCGCACCGCGGCGCGCGCCGCCGCGGGATCGAGCACGCAGGTCGCCGCGGGCACCTCCGGCGTAGACGGCGTCGAGGTCGACGGCCTGCGCGCCCGCCAGCGCGGCGCCGTCGACGGTCGCCTGCAGCGACCGGCGTTGCAGCCACAGGACGCTCACGTCGGTCACCACCGTGACCAGCGCGACGACGAGCACCACGACCCCGAGCACCAGCGGCAGCACGGATCCGTCGTCGCCACGACGACCTGCCCCGCGGCCGTGGGTCACCCGGACGGCGCTCACGGCTCCTCGCGGTAGCGGTCCACGGGCATCGACTCCTGGCCCGTGACACGCACTGTGGGACCCCCGGGGACGAGCGGCAGCGGCACGTCGACGGCCACGGTGACGTCGACCCGCGATCCCGGTCGCAGGCAGCCGCCAACGCACACCACGCGCGGCGCGACCGGCGCGACACCGGCGTCGCGCAGGACCAAGGCGGTCGCGGCTCGGGCACGGGCAGCACCCTGTGCGGGCGTCGCCGAGGTGACGTAGGCGCGAGCGGCCTCGCGAGCCGCCGACGTCGCGGCGTACGACGCGGACTGCACCGACATCAAGGACACGACGCCGTAGAGGACCGGGACCAGGAGGCCGACCCCGAGCACGAGCACCTCGAGCACCGCGGCGCCGCTGTCATCGCGCGGGACAGGTGCGAGCCGTCGACGGAACACCACTCACCCCTCGCTCATGGCGTGCCCCTGCACGACCATCGAGGTGGGTCCGAGCATGCCGAGGAGCGGGTAGCGTCGCCCGCACCTCGACCTCGACCGTCGCGATGCCGCCGCGCGTCACGCGTCGCACGGTCACGGAGTCCACCACGCCTTCGGCGAACGAACCGGCCAGCGCCGCGGCGATACGACGCTGCGCCACCACCTCGTTCGCGCCCGAGGCGGCTGCGACGCGTGCTCCCTCCGCAGCTGCCGACGTGACCGTGGATCGCACGTGGAGCGCGAGCGCCACCTGGGTCACGGCGAGCAGGAGCAGCATGAGCATCGGGACCACGACGACGAACTCGACGACGGCCGAGCCGTCGTCGTCACGGCGTCGCACGGCTCAGGGCTTGCTGACCGAGGTGACCGCCCGGTTGAACAGCGCTGTCAGCTGACCGTCGGCGACGAGCCAGAGCGCGGTGACCAGACCGGCCGTCATCACCGCGACGAGGACCCAGCCGGGCACATCACCCCGGTCCTCGGACAGGCGCGTGCGGAGCGTGACGACGAGACGAGTGAGCCATCGGCTTCTTCCTTCTGGTGTGGTGTCGCGGGCGCGACCTGGTGGGCGGGGAACTGGTGGGCGGTAACGGGTTACGGCGAGAGCGAGGTCAGCGAGGTGACCGCGGGGTAGAGCGCCACGAGTACGACGGTCGGCAGCACCAGGAACACCACCGGCATGAGCATCAGCAACTCCTTGCGGCCGGCGGTCTCCAGGAGTCCGCGATGCAGGTCCGCCCGCGCGTCGCCCGCCTGCGCGCGGAGCACGTCGGCGAGGGGCGTGCCGCGCTGGACGGCGATCGCGACGCCGTCGACGAAGCGGCGCACCGCGGGGACGTCGATGCGGCGGGCCATCGCCTCGAGCGCATCCGCGAACGAGACACCCGACGTCGTGTCATGGCAGGCGCGTCGGCACTCGTCCGCGAGCGGTCCGCGCGCCACGCGGGCGACCCGGCCGAGGGCGGCCGCCGGCGACTCCCCCGACGCGACCGCGAGCGCGAGCAGGTCGGCCACGGACGGCAGGCCCATCCGGATCGACTCGCGGCGCCGCCGGATCTCGCGCGTGAGCGCTCGGTCTCGCAGCAGCGCCCCCAGCACTGCCGCGCCGAGCGTGAGGACGAGTGCGGGCACCGCGTTGACCGGTCGGCCGGACACGGCGAGCACGAGCGCGAGCCCGCCCGCGGCGCCCAGCCCGACCACCGCCCAGGTGAGCTGCTCGAGCCGGAACGACTCGGGTGTGGAGCCGCGACGACCGGCTGCAGCGAGGCGCCGACGCAGCTCGTCACCGCCGCCGAGCAGCGCGTGCAGCCGAGACGCGGCAGACCGCAGCAGCGGGCTGGTGAGCCGAGCGAGGGTGGAGGCGTCGACTCGTGCGCCGAGGTCGTCGCGCCTGGCCGTCACCGCGGAGGGACCTGCGACGTACGGGGCGATCCGGTCAGCCGTCGACGCCGGCCGTCGCGCCGCCACACCCGCGCCGGCGACGAGGATTCCGGTGCCGACGGCCGCGCCGACCGCGGCTCCCCACAGCGTCATGTGAGCACCCGCTCGTCGACCGGCAGCCGTCCGATGCGCCGCATCACGACGTAGGCGACGGCGCTGAGCGCGGCCGCCGTCAGCAGCACGAGCACCCCGCCGCTCGAGTCGTACGACGACAAGGCCCCGGGGCGCAGCGACATCATCGCCAGCGTCGCCCAGGGCGCGGCGACGGCGAGGCGCGCGGCGTTGACCGCCCACGACTGCCGCGCCACGAGCTCCGAGCGGGTGCGGGCGTCCTCTCGCAGGACGGACGACAGCGTCCGGAGCAGGCGACCGAGCTCGGTGCCGCCCACCTCGCGGGCGAGGCGCAGCGCCTCGACGACCCGGTCACCCACGGGATCGGACAGGTCGTCCTTGAGCCGGTCGAGGCACGGCCCGAAGGCACCCGTCACGCGGTGGTCGGCGGCGAAGCGCGTGAACGGCCCGCGGAGCGCCTCCGGTCCTCGATCTCCCAGCGCGGCAACGGCATCGGGGAGCGACATCCCCGCCCGGACGGCGGACGCGAGGTCGTCGACGGCATCGGGCCAGCACCCCACCAGCGACTCGCGCCGCCGCGCGGCGCGGCGACTCAGCGCCGCGACCGGCAGCGCCGCGGCGAGCGCGGCGAAGACGAGCGCGACCGCGACCGAGCCGGAGATCACCGCCATCACGACAAGACCGGCGACGGCCGGCGCCGGCCGACGTCGCCAGGACCTGACCGACGGAGACGTCGGCGAGCCCGGCGTCGTCGAGCCGGCGTCGCAGGCCCGAGGCGCCGCGTGGCGAGGCGGCCGGGGGCTGCGGCGGGGTCCAGCGCCACTGCGCGACGAGCAGCAGGCCGAGCCCCAGCAGGAGTCCGATGAGCGCACCCATCACGCCACCTCGAGCACGCGCGCGAGATCGATCCCGTGGGCGGCGTACCTCTCCGCGTGCGGCGGGAAGCCCGATGCGCGGACGAGCTGCTGGTCCCGCGTGGTGAACACGTCGGTCGTCTCGACGATGCCGTCCTCCACACGTCCCGAGAGCGCCACGATCTCGCGGACCCGCCGACGACCGTCCGGACCGGTGGCCGCGTGGACGACGAGGTCGACGGACGACGCGACGGTGGGGACGATGTAGGACGCCGTGACGTTCTCGCCGGCCAGCATCGGCAGCACGCACAGCTTCGTGACCGCGTCACGCGCCGAGTTCGCGTGCACGCTCGTCATGCCTGGCATCCCGGAGTTCAGCGCCACCAGGAGGTCGAGCGCCTCGGCCTGCCGAACCTCGCCCACGACGAGCCGGTGCGGGCGCATCCGGAGCGCCTCGACGACGAGGCGTCGGAGCGTGATCTCGCCGGTGCCCTCGAGCCCCACCTGCCTGGTCTGCATCGCGACCCAGTCGGGTCGGTCGAGGCGCACCTCGAACACCTCCTCGCAGGTCACCACCCGCTCGTGGGCGGGGACGGCGTTGAGCAGGCACGAGAGCAGGGTCGTCTTTCCGGCCTGGGTGCCGCCGGCGACGACGATGTTGAGGCCGGCCACGACCGACGCGGTGAGGAAGCCTGCGGCCGCGGGCGTGAGCGTGCCGAGCTCGACGAGGTCGTCCAGGCGCGCCGCGGGCAGGACGTGGCGACGGATGTTGACCGCCCAGTGGCGCCGGGTGACGTCGGGGATGACCACGTGCAGCCGGGAACCGTCGGGCAGCAGCGCGTCGACGAACGGCTGGCTGACGTCGACCCGGCGCCCGCTCGTGCGCAGCATCCGCTCGACGAGGTCGTGCACCTGGATCTCGCTCAGCACGGCGGTCGTGAGCTCGGTGCGTCCGCGCCGCGCGCAGAACACGCGGTTCGGCTCGTTGAACCAGATCTCCTCGATGTCGTGGTCGTCGAAGAGCCGCTGCAGCGGGCCGTAGCCGGCGACGACGTCGTGGATCTCCTGCGCCCACGACTCGACGTCGACGTACGACGAGGACTCGTCGGACGCCGCCTCGCGACCGACCTCGTCGAGCACGTCGAGGATCGCAGCTCGAACTGCGCGAGGATCAGCGAGCGGATCGGTGCCGCGGTCGCGCACGAGCGCGCGCACGCGGTCGACGACATCGGCGTCGTGTGTGGTCGTGTCCGAGACCGACACGGGGACCCCCGGCATCGAGGGAGGCGCAAGGCCTCACGCGGCGATGCACCCGGCATGGTGCGTGGAACCCGGGGGCTTCCCTGCCAGGGGTCGGTGCATCACGACGAGCCTAACCGCGCCCGCGCCACGCCTCTCGCGAGGAGAGCACCCTGTGGACGAACCACGAGCAAATCAAGAGGTTCGGTCACTCGAGTTACTGCCCGAAACCCCCGATTCGCCGCGCCGCGAAACGGGGGTCTCGGGCAGTAACTCGAGATCCTGGGTCAGGAGCCTTGCTGGACGAGGGTGCGGATCGTGCGGAGGGCGACCGAGAGGGTCGCGAGGTCGTAGTGCTCGAGCGCGCCGATCTCGTCGAGCGTCGCGCGGGCGCGGGCGAGGCCCTCGGCCTGCTGCACCTCCCACTGCTCCACGCGCTCGACCGCATCGGTGATGCCGAACGTGCTCACGATGACGCGGCGGGTCATGTCGCGCAGCGCGCCGTAGAGGTCCGAGCGCAGCGCGGCGCGCGCGAGCGCGCTCCACCGGTCGTCGCGCGGCAGCTGCGTGATGCGGGTGAGGATGCGGTCGACCTCGTAGCGCTCGGAGAGCACGAAGTAGAGCCGGGCCACCTCCTCCGCGTCGGTGTCGGTGGCGTGCGCGATCTCGACGACGTCGAGCAGGCCGTAGCCGTCGAGGAGCGCGGCCGACTCCATCGCGACCTCGCGCGGCGCACCGAGCGCGGCGAGCTCGTCGGCCCGCGCGGCGAGCCGCTCCTTCTCCACGCCCACGAGCATCCCGGGCACCAGCGGCATGACGCGCGCGACGGCGTCGCGGAAGCGCTCGATCTCCGCCTCGACGTCGACCCGTCCGCCGCGCGCGGTGACGATCCAGCGCGTGGCGCGGTCGAGGAGACGACGAGACTCGAGGAAGAGCGCGCACTGCGCGGCCGTGGGCACGACGTTGTCGAGCGCCTCGACCCGGCTCCAGAAGTCCGGCAGCGTGAAGACCTCCCGCGCCACCGTGTAGGCGCGCGCCACCTCGACCGGGCCGGCGCCCGTCTCCTCGCCGGCGCGGTAGGCGAACGAGATGCCGCCGCGGTTGACCATGTCGTTGACCACCACGGTGGTGATGATCTGGCGCCGCAGCGGGTGCGAGTCGAGGATCGCGTCGAACCGCTCGACGATCCCGTCCGGGAAGTAGCCGCGCAGCACCTGACCGAACCACGGCTCGTCGGGGAGGGCGCTGTCGGTGAGGTCGTCGGTCAGCGTGATCTTCGCGTAGGCGAGGAGCACGGCGAGCTCGGGCGCGACGAGCCCGTCACCGAGGGCGAACCGCGCCTCGATCTCGGCGTCGTCGGGGAGGAACTCGATGACGCGGTCGAGGTCGCCGCGTGCCTCCATCGCCCGGATGTAGCGCTGGTGCACGGGGAGCATCGAGTGCGCCTGCACCCGGGCGTTGCCCAGCACGATGTTCTGCTCGTAGTTGTCACGCAGCACGAGCCGTCCGACCTCGTCGGTCATGGACGCCAGGAGCGCGTTGCGCTGCTTGGCGGTGAGGTCGCCGTCGCGCACCACCTGGTCGAGCAGGATCTTGATGTTGACCTCGTGGTCGGAGGTGTCGACGCCGGCGGAGTTGTCGATCGCGTCCGTGTTGACCCGGACACCGTTGCGGGCCGCCTCGATGCGGCCGAGCTGGGTGAAGCCGAGGTTGCCGCCCTCCCCCACGACCCGGCAGCGCAGCGCGGCGCCGTCGACCCGGATCGAGTCGTTGCCCTTGTCGCCGACGTCGGAGTGCGTCTCGTCGGCGGACTTCACGTAGGTGCCGATACCGCCGTTCCACAGCAGGTCGACGGGCGCCGTCAGGATCGCGCGCATGAGCTCGGCCGGGGTGAGCTTCGCGACGTCGCCGCCGATGCCGAGCGCGTTGCGCACCTGCGGGCTCAGCGGGATCGACTTGGCGCGAGCGCGGGAAGACGCCGCCGCCCTCGCTGATGAGCTGCTGGTCGTAGTCGGCCCAGCTCGAGCGCGGCAGGTCGAAGAGCCGGCGGCGTTCGGCGTGCGAGGCCGCGGAGTCGGGGTTGGGGTCGAGGAACACGTGCCGGTGGTCGAACGCGGCGACGAGGCGGATGTGCTCGGAGAGCAGCATCCCGTTGCCGAAGACGTCGCCGCTCATGTCACCGACGCCGACCACGGTGAAGTCGGTGCTCCTGGGTGTCGTGGCCCATCTCGCGGAAGTGCCGCTTCACCGACTCCCAGGCGCCGCGGGCCGTGATGCCCATGGCCTTGTGGTCGTAGCCGACCGAGCCGCCGGAGGCGAACGCGTCGCCGAGCCAGAAGCCGTAGGACAGCGCGACCTCGTTCGCGATGTCGCTGAAGGTCGCGGTGCCCTTGTCCGCCGCGACGACGAGGTAGGTGTCGTCGCCGTCGTGGCGAACGACGTCGCGCGGCGGCACGACCTCACCGCCGACCAGGTTGTCCGTCAGGTCGAGCAGTGCCGAGATGAAGGTGCGGTAGCACGCCACGCCCTCGGCCAGCCACGCGTCACGGTCGACGCTCGGGTCCGGTGACACCTTGACGAAGAAGCCGCCCTTGGCACCCACGGGCACGATCACCGCGTTCTTCACCATCTGCGCCTTGACCAGGCCGAGCACCTCCGTGCGGAAGTCCTCGCGACGGTCCGACCAGCGCAGGCCGCCTCGCGCGACGGATCCGAAGCGCAGGTGCACGCCCTCCACTCGCGGGCTGTAGACCCAGATCTCGTAGCGGGGCCTCGGCGCCGGCAGGTCGGGAACGAGCGCGGGGTCGAGCTTGAAGGCGACGTAGGGCTTCGGCTCGCCGTCCGGGCCGGACTGGAAGTAGTTCGTGCGCAGGGTGGCGTCGATGAGGGCGAGGAACGAGCGCAGGATGCGGTCCTGGTCGAGGCTCGCCACCGCCTCGAGCGAGGTCTCGATCTCCGAGCGGAGGTGCTCGGAGTGGTCGCCACGATCGCCGTTGAACGCCGGGTCGAACCGCGCCTCGAACAGCTGGACCAGGAGCCGGGCGAGCGGCACGTTGGCCACCAGGCAGGCCTCGATGTAGAGCTGGCTGAACGCGGTCCCGGTCTGCCGCAGGTAGCGCGCGTACGCCCGCAGGATCATCGCCTGGCGCCAGGTGAGACCGGCCGCGACGATGAGCCCGTTGAAGCCGTCCGCCTCGGCGCGCCCGCTCCACGCGGCGAGGAACGCTTCCTGGAACCGCGCCTTCAGCGCTGCCGTTGTCGAACGCGATGCCGGACTCGAGCCGCAGCCCGAAGTCGTAGACCCACATCGGGGCACCGGCGACGTCGATCTCGTACGGCCGCTCGTCGACGACCTCGACACCCATGCGCTGCAGGACCGGCAGCACGGTCGACAGCGAGATCGCCGGTCCGCGGCGGTAGATCTTGAACCGACGCTCGCCGTGCGACGGCCGCGTACGTCTCGTAGATGTTCAGCGCGACGTCGCCGTCGTGCATCGAGGCCCTCGAGCTGGCGCACGTCGATGACGCCGGTGCGCGCCGGGAAGTCCTCCTTGTACGCCTCCGGGAACGCGTCGCCGTAGATCTTGAGCAGGCGTACGCACTCCTCCTCGCCGCACTGGTCGAGGAGCGCGTCGGTGAACTCGTCCTCCCACGATCGGGTCGCCTCGCTGAGCCGCGCCTCGAGCGCGTCGTGCGTCGACGACGGGCAGCTGCTGGCCGGGCCAGGACCGCACGACGAAGTGCAGCCGCGCGAGCACGGACTCGGACACGCGCGCGGTGTAGTCGATGAGGTCGCTGCGGAACTCGTCCTCGAGCACGTCTCGCATCTTGAGGCGCACGGTGGTGGTGTAGCGGTCGCGCGGGAGGTAGACCATGCAGGACACGAAGCGGCCGTAGCGGTCGCGGCGCATGAACAGCCGCGTCTGCCGACGCTCCTGGATGTGCAGGATCGACAGCGCGGTCTCGGTGAGCTCGCTCGGCGTCGACCTGGAAGAGCTCGTCGCGCGGGTAACGTCTCGAGCACCTGCGAGCAGGTCCTTGTACGAGTGCCCGTCGACCCGGAAGCCCGACTGCGTCGAGCACCTGCTCGACCGTGCTGCGCAGCACGGGGATGGTGAGCACCGACTGCGTGTACGCCGTCGAGGTGTAGAGGCCGAGGAAGCGCCGCTCCCCCACCACCGCACCGTCCGCGTCGAACATCTTGACGCCGACGTAGTCGAGATAGGCTCGGGCGGTGCACGGTGGAGCGGCTGTTGGCCTTCGTCAGCACGAGCACGTGCGGGTCGCGCGCGCGGGCGCGGACCTCGGGCGAGCAGCTTGGCGAACGCGCGGCTCGCCGGGCGGTCCGAGCGCATGATGCCGAGCCCGGTGCCGGGCACCGGCTCGAGCGACTCGCCGTCGGCGGCGAGGACGTACTCGCGGTAGCCCAGGAACGTGAAGTGCTCGGCCGCCAGCCAGCGCAGCAGGTCGACCGCCTCCGCGACCTCGGTCGGCGTCGACCGATGCCGGCGTCGACAGCTCGAGCTCGTCGGCCAGCGACGTCGCGCGGGCCAGCATCCGCGGCCAGTCCTCGACCGCCTCGCGGACGTCGCGGAGCACGCGCTGGATCTGCCACCTCGATGCCGCGCAGGCTCGCTCGTCGTCCGTCTCCCGGTCGATCTCGACGTGCATCCACGACTCGACGACCGCGCCCGTCGGGGACCGGCTCGTCCTCGTCGTCGACGGCGATCACCTCGATGCAGCGTCCCGGCGACGTCGCGGCGTACGACGAACTGCGGGTGGATCACGAGGTGGATCGCGCGGCCCTGCACGCCGAGGCACGCCGTGACCGAGTCGACGAGGAACGGCATGTCGTCGGTGACGATCTCGAGGACGCGTGTGGCCCGGCCGACCAGCCGTGGCCCTCGACCGACGGCGTGAACGCGTGCACGACGGCGGTGCCCTGCGGGCGGCTTCTCCGCGGCCCGGCGGTGGCTGACCACCGCACCGAGCACGTCGACCGGGTCGCGGCCGAGGAGGTCCTCGGGAGCCGTGTGGCGGTAGTAGCGCCGCACGAGCGGGCTCGAGGCCGGGCCGTGCTGGGCGGCGCCGTGCCCGTGTCGAGAGCGCGGTCGAGGAGGTCGGCCTTGGCCTCCTCGAGCCGCCGGGCTGCCGCGCCGGCGGTCAGGGCCGTGGACAGGCCGCCGGACTCGGGGCTGGTGGGGGTGTCGGTCTCGGTGACATCCACGCTGTCGGGCACGACGCGTCGCCTCTTCGCACTCGGTCGGTCGCACGCCGTTGTGCGACCTCGTTCACCCTAGACCGCCGACTCCGCCCACGGGTCGCTGCTCGACACTCCGATACGGCATCCTGGACACTCCTCGACCGTCCGAACCGGAAGGACCCCGCCGTGGCCACGCACCTGTCGGCACGCCTCGCCATCCCCGCCGACCCCGCTGCCGCCTTCGCCCTGCTCACCGACCCGCCTACGTCGAGGAGGTCGCCGAGGCGACCGGCGGCCACGACGTCGCGGTGACCGTCACCCCGTCCGACGACGGCGGCGCCACGATCGTCTCCGAGCGCTCGCTGCCGTCGGACCTCCCGTCGTACGCCAAGGCGCTCGTCGGCGAGTCCGTGCGCCTGACCGAGACGCGCGTTCTCGGGCCGGCGGCGGCCGACGGCAGCCGCGAGGCACGCTCGACGGTCGCCTTCGGAGGCGCCCCGGTGTCGATCACCGGCTCGCTGCGCCTCGCCGCGGACGGCGACGCCAGCGCGGTCGAGGTGCGGATGGCCGTGAAGGCCTCCGTCCCGTTCGTCGGCGGCAAGATCGAGAAGTTCTGCGCCGAGCAGATCGAGCGCTTCCTCGCGCAAGGAGGAGGAGATCGCGGCGGAGCAGCTCGCCTGATCCCGGCGGGTCAGCGGTCGGCTGACGACCGCGCCGCCATGATGAGCGCATGACCCGCACCGTGCTCGAGATCATCGGCTGGCTCGGCTCGGCCCTCGTGATCGTCTCGCTGGCGCAGGCCCGGGTGCTGCGCTTCCGCGTGCTCAACCTCGCGGGCGCCGTGCTCGCCGTCGTCTACAACGTGGCGCTCGCGATCTGGCCGTTCGCCGCGATGAACGCGATCATCGCCGTGATCGACGTCTACTGGCTGCGCCGCCTGCTCGTCGGAGCGGCACGACCCGGCGGCCTACTCCGTCGTGGAGGTCGGCGCGCGCGACGCCTACCTCGGCCACGTCCTCGACGTGCACCTCGCCGACATCCGCACCTTCCAGCCGTCCTACGCCGTCCCCTCCGGCCGACGACGCGACCGGCGCTGGGCGTTCCTCGTGCAGCGCGAGGCCGAGACGGTCGGCGCGGTGGTGGTGCGCGACGAGGGCGACGGCAGCGCCGTCGTCGAGCTCGACTACGTGACCCCGCGGTTCCGCGACTGCACGCCGGGCGAGTTCGTCTACGAGCACAGCGGCGTCTTCGCGCCCACGGGCTGCGCCGGCTCGTCGCCGGCGCCCGAGCTCGCCACGCACGCCGGCGTACCTGCGCCAGCGTCGGCTTCCGCGACGAAGCCGGGCGCCTGGTGCGCGACGTCGCCGCCGCGGCGTGACGAACGTCGCACCAGGCCCGGGAACCCCGCGTGGGCACCGGCTCGGAAGCCCGGAACATGCCGCGGCCCGTGGCAGAATCCGGTGAGTGTCCGCCACCCCGCTCCTGACTCAGCCTGCCGTCTCGGCGCCTGAGCCCAAGCGCAGCGGCACCTTCCGTCCCGACATCGAGGGCCTGCGGGCCGTCGCCGTCCTGCTGGTGGTCGCCTTCCACGCCGGGGTTCCCCTGGTGAGCGGCGGTTTCGTCGGCGTCGACGTCTTCTTCGTGATCTCCGGTTTCCTCATCACCGGCCTGCTGGCCAACGAGCTCCAGCGCACCGGCCGCCTCTCGCTGACCGGCTTCTACGCCCGTCGTGTCCGGCGGCTCCTGCCGCTGTCGACGGTCGTGCTCGTGGCCATCGCGGTGGGCACTCTCCTCATCTACCCGATGATCGACCGCCCGCCGATCGCCGGCGACATCCAGGCGGCCGCGCTCTGGTACGCCAACTGGCACTTCGCGGCCGGCGCCACCAACTACATGGCCGGCGTCGACCAGAGCCCGGTGCTGCACTACTGGTCGCTCAGCGTCGAGGAGCAGTTCTACGTCGTCTGGCCGCTCCTCATCCTGTTCGTCGCCGGCCGGCGCAACATCGGCCGTCGAGCCTGGCGGATCACCCGAGCCCGCCTCACGGTCGCTCTCGGTCTGCTGTTCGTCGTGTCGTTCACCCTCTCCGTGCTCACCACGGGGAGCTCGGGTCCCTGGGCGTACTTCGGTCTGCAGACCCGGGCCTGGGAGCTCGCGGCGGGCGGTCTCCTCGCGCTCGGCGCCACCCGGCTCGTCAAGATCCCCCGGCTCACCGCCGTCCTCGGCGGCTACGTCGGCGTCGCGGCGGTCGTCCTGTCCGCGATCGTCTTCTCCCGCGCCACCAGCTTCCCCGGCTGGGCGGCCGCGGTGCCCGTGGGCGGCACGATCCTCATGCTCGCCGCGGGCGCGCGATCCCAGGCCGGGGTGTCCGGCTTCCTGAGCCTGCCCCCGATGACCTACATCGGCCGGATCTCCTACGGCTGGTACCTCTGGCACTGGCCGTGCCTCGTGTTCGCGAAGGCGATCTGGGGCCAGCCCACCGTCGACCCCGACCTCGCGGACGCGGGCGTCGCCACCTCCACCGACGGCGGGCCCGGCCTGTGGCCGGTGGTCGGTGCGGTCGTGGTGTCGTTCCTGCTGGCCGGCCTCACCTACCGCATCGTCGAGGCGCCGGTGCGCGAGTCGCGCCGGCTCGCGGCGTCGCGGCCGCTCACGCTGGGCCTCGGCGCGGTCCTGGTCGCCACGGCGGTGCTGCTGTCCAACGCGCTGCTCACGTCGCAGCCGGGACCCGCGGCGTCCGCACCGATCACCACCCCCACGGCGGCGCCTGGCGCGGTCCTGCCGTCCGGCTCCGCCGGGCCGGGCACTCCCTCGCCGTCGACCGCGCCGCCCGTCAGCGGGTCCAGCACGCCGTCGATCGACGCCGTCCCCGCCGCGGTGGCGACGATGACCCCCGACCAGGCACGCGCGGACGTGGGGACGCCGTCGAACTGCTTCGTCGAGTTCGAGCAGACCACCGCCGACCCGGCGTGCCGGTTCGGCAGCCCGACGGGCACCAGGACCGTGGCCCTGATCGGTGACTCCCACGCCGCCCACTGGTTCCCGGCGATGGAGGCGATCGCGAAGCGCAACAACTGGCAGCTGCTGTTCTGGGCCAAGCCCGCCTGCGGCTTCGCCGAGGTGCGGACCTACACGAAGGCGTTCAACCGCGAGTACACCGAGTGCGCGGACTGGCGTGCCTCGGTGTTCGCCGCCATCGCCGCGGAGCCGCGGATGGACGCTGTCGTCATCGGCCGCAGCTTCTCCTACCCGTCCTCGATCATGAACGCCGCGGGCGAGCAGCCCGGCGGCGACGAGGCAGCGGCCCTCTGGGGCGCGGGCGCGAAGCAGTCGTTCGAGACGCTGGCGAAGGCGACGCCGGCGATCGTCGTGATCCGCGAGATCCCGCGGCCCGGTCAGGACGTGCCCGCCTGCCTGTCCGAGCACCCCGGCGACCCCGCCGCCTGCGGCTTCCCGCGCCAGAACCACACCGGCCTCGACCAGCGGCTCTACGACCAGGAGGTCAAGAACCTCCCCGCCGACGACGTCGTGCACTTCGTCGACTTCACGAACGCGATCTGCATCAGCGAGCCGTGCTCGGTGATCAGCCCCGCGGGCGCGATCCTCTTCCGCGACCTGCACCACCTCACGGGCACCTTCTCGCGCGAGCTCGCGCCCGTGGTGCAGCGCGCGATCCTGCCGTTCGTCGGCAGGGACGCCGCGCCGTGACCGGCGTCCCGGTCACGGCTGCGGGCTAGCCACCGCCTCGCGGCGCCCGGGCGCACCACCACGCGGACCACGCGACCACGGCCGGCCAGAGCACCTGGGCCGCCGCGAGCACCCGCTCGTACAGGCCCACCACGGGCGACTCCGCGAGCACGGTGCCGAAGAACACCAGCGTGGCCGCACCCAGGACGATCCCGGCCGAGACGGCGACGCGCGGCCGGAGCCCCCACGGGGCGTCCGGCTCGGCACGACGCGCGAACCCGGGCCACAGGGTGAGCAGCACGAACGCGACGAACGCCATCGACGCGGTGCTCGGTCGACGTGCCACCCCCGGCGGGCAGCGGCACGGCGCGACGAGCACCGTCGCGACGCCGCCGAGCCCGAGGAGCAGTCGGCCGGTGCGTGCCGCGGGGCGAAGTCCGAGTCGCCGTGACGAGGTGGCACACGCCGGTCGCGACGATGGCCCACGACATGACCCAGCGGTCCGTGGCGTCGTAGCCGGCGAGGTCGCTGATGGTGAGCCGCACCTGGTCGAACCCGCCCGGCTGCAGCGTCGCTGCCAGCGTCCATCCGCCGACGAGGAGCACAGGCGCGAGCGGCGACGACACCCGACCCCACCACGGGACGGGGGCAGCGACACGCACGGAGCCTATGCGGCGGCGACGGCGGGCCAGCGTCAGCCCATGTGCGGGTAGCGGTGGTCCTTCGGCGGTACGAACGACTCCTTGATCGAGCGCGTCGACGTCCAGCGCTGCAGGTTCTGCGGGGCGCCGGCCTTGTCGTTGGTGCCCGACGCGCGAGCACCGCCGAACGGCTGCTGCCCGACGACCGCACCGGTGGACTTGTCGTTGATGTAGAAGTTGCCGGCGGCGAAGCGCAGTGCGTGCATCGCGTGCGCCACCGCCTCGCGGTCCTGCGCGATGATCGAGCCGGTCAGGGCGTACGACGCGACCGACTCCATCTGCGCGAGCACCTCGTCGTAGCGGTCGTCGTCGTAGACGTGGACCGCGAGCACGCGGCCCGAAGTACTCGTCGGTGAAGTACTCCGCGGTCGGGTCGGTGCACTCGAGCACGGTCGGGCGGATGAACCAGCCCTCGCTGTCGTCGTAGGTGCCGCCGGCGATCACCGTCACGTTCGGGTCGGCCTGCGCGCGGTCGATCGCGCGCGGTGACGCGGGCGAAGGCGCGGTCGTCGATCACCGCGCCCATGAAGTTCGAGAAGTCCGTGGTCGGGCCCATCGACAGGCCGTCGACGGTGGCGGCGAGGTCGTCGCGCAGCGTCGCCCACATCGACCGCGGCACGTAGGCGCGCGAGGACGCCGAGCACTTCTGGCCCTGGTACTCGAACGAGCCCCGCACCAGCGCGGTACGCAGCACGTCGATGTCGGCGCTCGGGTGCGCCATCACGAAGTCCTTGCCGCCGGTCTCGCCGACCATGCGCGGGTAGGAGCGGTAGGACGCGATGTTCTCGCCGATCTCGCGCCACAGCTGCTGGAACACGCGGGTCGACCCGGTGAAGTGCAGCCCGGCGAAGTCGGGGTCGCTCAGCGCGACCTCGCTGGTCTCGACGCCGTGGCCCGTGACCATGTTGATCGACGCCCGGCGGCAGGCCGGCCTCCTCGAGCAGCGCGCATCAGGTAGTGCGCCGCGAGCTGCTGGGTGTGCGCCGGCTTCCAGAGCGACGACGTTGCCCATGAGCGCCGGCGCAGTCGGGAGGTTGCCGGCGATCGCGGTGAAGTTGAACGGCGTGATCGCGTAGACGAAGCCCTCGAGCGGGCGGTGGTCGAGCCGGTTCCAGACGCCGGGCGAGGAGATCGGCTGCTCGGCGAGCAGCTTGCGGCCGAAGCCGACGTTGAACCGCCAGAAGTCGATGAGCTCGCACGCGGAGTCGATCTCGGCCTGGTAGCAGGTCTTCGACTGGCCGAGCATCGTGGCGGCGTTGAGGGTGTCGCGCCACGGCCCGGCGAGCAGGTCGGCCGCCTTGAGGAAGATCGCCGCGCGGTCGTCGTAGGACAGCTCGCGCCAGCCCGGCGCCGCCGCCTTCGCCGCGGCGATGGCCGCGGTCGCGTCGTCGTGCGTGCCGCCGTTGCAGCGTGCCGAGCACGGAGTGGCGCGCGTGCGGCTGCACGACGTCGCATCGTCTCGCCGCTGCCCATGCGCTGCTACGCCGCCGATCGTGCAGGCAGGTCGGGGCTCTGCGTCGGCGAGCTCGGCGACCCGCGCCTCGAGCTCGAGGCCCGCTCCGCGCTCCCGGGCGCGTAGGAGCGGATCGGCTCGTTGATCGCGACGGGCGGGGTGGTGACGGCGTCCATGACGGTCCTCCGGGCGGCGGGTCGGGTCGTGCGGCGCCTGAGAGCGGGGCGCGCGCCCCATCCTGCCGCTCGCGACCGCGGCCGTGGCGTGCGGCTCAGCCTCAGAGCAGGTCGGGGATCTCCTGCGTGGCGAACCAGAGGAGCTCGTGGTCGACCAGCGACACGGCGCCGAGGGCGGGGCCGTCGCCGGCGAGGGCCTCGGGCAGGCGGGTCGAGCGCCGCGGTCGACGTCGGCCTCGGCGTCGGCGTCGTCGACGTGCACCGCCTGCATCCTCGCGAGGGTACGTCGGCCGCGAGGTCACCGCGGTCTCGTCGTCGCCGAGCGTGACGTCGCGTCGTCGACCTCCGCGGCGACGACGACCCGGCGGGGTGCCGCCCGGTCGCGGCGATGGCGGCCGAGCGAGTCGAAGGCCGCGGCCATGAGCGCGGCGTACTCGAGCTCCTCGTCGTCGCCGCCGTCCCAGTCGCGGCGCAGGCGCTCGGGTCACGGCGTGCGCGGCCAGCGGCGCCGGGCCGACGCGGCCCGGAGGCGTGCAGCTCGGCGAGGCCGGTCAGGGTCAGGGGCAGGTAGACGCGCACGGGTCCAGCATGCCGCACTCGGCACGGCGGTGATCGGCTCAGGCGGGGTCGGTGCCGGACGGGCGGCTTCGGTCGATCGCTTGCGCGCCGGGCGCGGCACGAGCCCGCGGGAGGCCGACGACGAGACCTGCTGGGGGCGCACGGCGGTCGCGCTGCGTCCTGTCCGACGGCACGCGGTCCGCCGCACGTCCGAGACGTCGACCGCTCGGGCGGGGCGCTCGGCTGCGGCGCCGCGACCTGGCGGCGGGCTCCGGCGGCGCCGGCTTCTTCGCGGCCGCGCGCTTCGGCCGCGCGGCCGGGCGGATCCATGCGCTTGCGGCGGCGCTCGGTCTGCGGCACGTCGGCCCCGGGATGGGCGCGGACCTTGCGCGGCCGGTCGCGGCACGGTGTCGAGCAGCGTCGGCGAGCGAGGTCTCGAGGCACTCGGCGAGGACGTCGACGTCGGTCATCGCGTCGCGGTCGGCGTTGAGGCCGAAGTAGACGCCGCCGTCGTAGGAGGTGAGGCCGATGCGACACCGCCTGGCCCTTGGCGAGCGGCACGACCGGGTAGGCGCCGAGCATGAGCGCGCCGCCGGCGTAGAGCGGGAACTGCGGACCGGGCACGTTGGTGACGACGAGGTTGAACATGCGGCGCGACCAGCCGTTGGCGGTGCGGGCGCCGAGCGAGTGCAGCGTGGGCGGCGCGAAGCCCGCGATGCCGACGAGCGCCTGCGCGCCGACCATCTGACCGGTCGACTTGAGCTGCTCCATCTCGTAGGAGATGCGGTGCAGCCGTACGACGGGCTGCGGCTCCCCCACGGGCAGGTCGACGAGGAACGCGGCGATGTGGTTGCCGGTGCTCTCGTCGCCGCCGCGGACGCTGACGGGCACGAGCGCGCGCACCTGCGTGCGCGACGACACCGACTCGCCGCGCGTCATCATCCACTCGCGCAGCGCGCCGGACACCACCGCGAGCACGACGTCGTTGACGGTGCCGCCGTGCACGCGACGGATCGCCTTGAAGTCGTCGAGGCTCATCGAGGCCATCGCCGAACCGGCGGGCCTCGCCGATCGGGGCGTTGAGCGGGTTCGACGACGGCGGCCGGGCCATCGTCATCGACCGCGGAGGCCGAGCCCGAGCGCGCGACGGCCGAAGCGCTCGGCGGTCTCCCGCACGTCGACGGCGCCGAAGCGCAGCGCGTCGATCGGCCGCCGCCGGGCTGCGCAGCACCTCGGAGACGGCGGCGCCGATGCAGGTCGACGTCGCTCGGCTCCGAGCGCGGCGATCCAGTGCTCGGCGGCGGCGCGCTGCGGCTCGGGCGTGACGTCGAGGATCACCTGGCCGATGTCGATGGCGCCCGCGCCGTCGACCATCGCGTGGTGGGTCTTGGTCAGGATGGCGAAGCGGCCGCCGGCCAGGCCCTCGACGAGGTACATCTCCCACAGCGGGCGGTTGCGGTCGAGCGGGCGGGCCATGATGCGGCCGACGAGGTCGCGCAGCTGCGCGTCGGTGCCCGGGACGCGGCAGCGCCGAGCGGCGGACGTGGTAGCCGACGTCGAACTCCTCGTCGTCGACCCACACCGGGTTGGCGATGCGCCCGGGGACCCAGCGCACCTTCTGGCGGTAGCGCGGGACGAGGGCGATGCGCTCCTCGATGAGGTGCACGAGCCGGTCGTGGTCGAAGCCGTCCTCGGGCGCCTGGAAGATCACGACGCCGCCGACGTGCATCGGCGTGGTCGGCTCCTCGAGATAGAGGAACGACACGTCGAGCGGGCTCAGCCGGTCGACCATCGCACCTCCTCGGGCCTGTCGTCGCGGGCCGGCGAGGCGCCTGCCGAGCGATCGACGCCATGGTGTCACGACGGTGCCGCGCGTGCGTGCGCTGCACGGAGGATGAGCTCCACAGGCCGGCGCCGGGGTGACGAGTTCAGCGCAGGTCACGGGAGAAGAGCACCTCGAGCTCGGCGCGTGTCGCGTCGTAGCTGCGGTGCCGCACGCCGACCATGCCGACGGCGACGGCCGCCGCGACGTTGGCCGGCACGTCGTCGACGAAGACGCACTCCCCGCGCAGGCAGCCCGAGCAGGTCGAGCGTGTGCTCGAAGATGCGTGGCTCGGGCTTGCGCATCCCGACCTCGCCGGAGATGACCACGACGTCGAACATCTCGTCCCAGCCGTCCCGCGGGTAGTCGTTGCCCCAGGAGTTGGACAGCAGCCCGGTCCGCACCCCGGTGACGACGCGCGCGCCGCACCAGGGCCGACATCGCCGGGACGTGCTCGAAGCGCTCGAACATCCGCCCCAGCAGCCCCTCGGCGGCTCGGGGCACGCCCGGTGCGCGCGGTGAGCGCCGCGGCGAGCCGGGCCTCGAAGTCCGGCACCGTCATCTCTCCGCGCTCGAGCGCGTGGATGGGGTTGAGCCGCGCCTCGGCGCCGACCGGGTCGCCGAACCACTCGCGCATGATGGCGGAGTAGGCATCGAGGTCGATGCCCTCGTCGACCCCCCACACCCTGACCGCGTCGCGGATGTCGATGGTGAGGACGCCGCCCCAGTCGACGACGAGGCCCCTGAGCTCGGTCACGGTCGCGACCCTAGCGACGGCCGCCCGCGACCCTGGGCAACGGCCTCGGCTCGCGCAGCCCGAGGTCGCGCAGCAGCTCGATCGCGAGTCCCCGCAACGCCGCACGCGCGGGCGAGCTCGGCGCTGCCTCGGCGAGCGTGCGCCCGTCGCGCAGGGCCGCGTCGTACGCCGGCCGGTCGTCCGGCACGCACGACACGAGGTCGACGCCCGCGTGACGGTGCAGGGCCTGGGCCACCGCCGCCTCACCGCGTCGCCCGGTCAGGGACTCGCGCAGGCGGTTCGCGACGACCCGACGGTCGGCTCCGGGCACGGTCTCGGCGAGATCGTCGAGGCCGGTGACGAGGCGCACGAGTCCCACCGGGTCGGCGCTGCCCACGGCCACCACGACGTCGGCGGACTCGAGCGCCACGAACGTGGCCGCGTTGCGTCGCGGAGCCTCCGTGTCGAACACGAGCTCCTCGTCGGCCTCGAGCGAGGAGCCGCAGTCGACCACCACGCAGGTCGACCCACTGCCGCGCGACATCGAGCACCTCCGTGAAGGCGGACGCACGGACCTCGGTCCACCGCCCGGGACGCGGCAGCCCGCCGAGCACGTGGAACCCGTCGCGGACCTGTCGTGACACCGCGGCGAGCGCCTCGACGTCCAGCGCGCCGGCGAGCGCTCGCCGGCACGCGGAGGCGAGGCCCGCGCCGTCGTCGACGAGGCCGAGCACGATGCCGACCGACGGCGCCCACGTGTCGCCGTCGACGAGGAGGACGGACGTCCCGAGCCGCGCGGACTCGTCGGCGAGCGCGACGGCGACGGACGTGCGCCCGGGCGCGCCGGCCGGACCCCAGACCGCGACGAGGCGCCCACGCCCCTCGACGGGACGGGACAGGTCCTCCGGCACTGCCTGCTGGTCGCTTGCCCCTGCGGCCGCGGCGTCGGCGATGGCCCGCACGGCGGCACCGAGGTCGGCGGGGTCCGCCACCACGACGGCGTCGGCACCCCACCGGTGCAGCCGGCGTGCGGCATCGGTGTCACCGAGCGCCGTCACCGCGACGACCGTGATCCCGAGCAGCCGCAAGCGATGGACGACGTCGGAGTCGAGGCGCGGGGCATCGGCGCCGAGGAGGGCGACGCGAGCCAGGCCCGACGACGCGGCCGCGAGGAGGTCCGCGCTGTCCAGGCAGCGCCGCGCGACGGTGACGCGGCTCGAGGGATGCGCGAGCCCGGCGACGAGCGGCCCCTCCCACGGCGTGGGACCGAGCAGGACCAGGACGGGTTCGGCCATGGTCAGCCGCCGGTGCCGACGCGGACGAGGTCGACGTCGCCGCCTCGGGCCGCTGCCACCGCCCGCTCCGCGTCCGCTGCCGCGACGTCGAGCACGACGCCGACCTGGTCGCTGACTCCCTGCGTGTCGAGCGACCCGGGATCGGCCACGAGGGCTCCGGCGAGGACGAGGGTGGGGAGGACCGTGACGCCGTCCTCGCCGAGGGACGTTCCGTCGCGTGGCGACACGTAGACGTCGACGCGCTCGCCCCGGGTCAACGACGGCGGCGCGTGCAGCGGGTCGACGGGCACGGTGACGAGCCGCCGCGTCGCGGCATCGACGTCGCCGAGCGCGGACGCGGGGAGGAGCTCCCCGGCACCCACGTCTCGCGTCAGCGTCTGTCCGACGACGTCGGTGGTCGCGACGATGTACGTGCTCGTGTCGTCGACCCCGACCGGCACGGCGACGACGTCGGGCTCGGTGATCGTCGTCCCGGCGGCGAGGTCGGATCGCAGCGACCACACCGCGATCCGGTCGTCGGCCGAGGCGACGACGCGACCACCGACGACGACGGAGACCACGACGAGACCGACGCCGAGCGCCAGCCGCAGGTCGCGCCGTTCGGTGCGGAATCGTCGTGCCGGAGGGCTGGTGGGGACGGTCACCGGAGGGCGGGTGGGGACGGCCATGGCTCGAGCGTGGCCGCGTCTCTGTCCCCATGCGCGCCGACGGTCACCCACGCGGCCGTCGGCCGATGCGAGGATGGGACCGTGGCCCAACGGTTCCTCACCCTCGCCGATGTGGCGGAGACGCTCAACATTTCGGCGTCGCAGACCTACGCGCTGGTGCGCAGCGGCGACCTGCCCGCGATCAAGATCGGCGGTCGTGGCCAGTGGCGGGTGGAGTCCACCGAGCTCGAGGGCTACATCGCCCGGATGTACGCCGAGACCAAGGACTTCGTGCGCGACCATCCCCTGACCCGGGACGACGAGCGAGTCACCGAGGCCGAGCTCACCGACTGAGCTGCGCACTCCGGGGAGGGCGATCGGATCCGGTGGCGCTGGTGCCGGGGCGAGGGCCGAGGGCGGAGCCCGGGAGTGAGCCCGCTCAGCGGCTGACGACGGCGATCGCCGACGTCGGAACCACGACGGTCTCCCCACCACCGGTCGACAGCTCGAGATGGTCGGCGAACATCGCCGACGCGAGCCCGGTCAGCACGGAGCCGTCGGCGAGCACGACGGCGACGTCGGAGCGGTCCCGGCACCAGGCACGGAGCACGGAGGCGAGCGGGCGCGGCGGCAGGGTCGATGCCGGCGGTCGCGTCGCACGGCCGAGTCCGCGCAGAGCCACCACGGCCGGCAGGGCGACGACGTGCTCCGCGGATCCACGGCGCTGACCCGGGCTCTCGGGCGCGAGCAGCACCCAGTCCGCACCGACCTCACGGACCGATCCCGAGTGCCGCGAGCCGTCCCGGGTCGCTACCTCCACCGGTCGGCTCGCAGCCCGCAGCCGGTCACGCAGGGAGACTGCCGTGCGCTCCATGCGGGTGCGCTCAGCCACCTCGGCGTCGCGCTCGAGATCCCGGTCGGCAGCCGCGAGCGCCGCCAGCTCGGCCTCGAGGGCCGCCACCATGTCGTCGCCGTCAGGCACGAGAACCTCCCTCCGCGACCTCGGCGGGCGCGCGGTGCTGTCACCCGCGGTGACCGCCATGGTCCACCCCGCCGACCCCGCGTTGCGCGGTCGGCTGACCCGAGCGAACGCACTCGACGGTTCGGCGCCCTTCGCCGCTGTCGTCCCCAGATCGGTCCTCGGGGTTGACAACCATCGACGTGAAGGCTGTGATAGGCAAACACAAGCAAACGACTGCTAACGGAGGTAACAGTGCCCTCGATCGCCGCGTCGACCGACTCGGTCGGAGCCACCGTGAGCGTGGTCGTCGCGCTGCTGGGGGCGCTCGTCGCAGGCCGGGTCGCGCTGCACTGGGCCGGAAGGTTCGCCGCCGCGGCGGGGCAGGCGTCGACCATCGCGTGGGCCTCGCTCGCGAACGGGATGCGGGCCGTCGGCCTCCGTCGGGCAGTCACCACCACGCTCGGGCTGGGGGCGTCCGGGGCATCCTTCGTCGGTGCGGGCGGTCCCGCCTCGGCGGCAGTGGTCCCGACCTCCGCGGCGGTGCAGGCTGGACCGGCCCCCATGTCCCGCCCGCCGTCCGACGCCGCGGCGCTCCTGCTGCCCCACGCCGACGACGTCGCCGTCGGCGTCGGCTCCGACCGGACGCCGGGCACCGCGACGGGGTCGGTCACGGCCGAGGACGGGAGCGGCGAGATCGTCGTCGCTGCCGGCGACTCGCTCTGGTCGATCTCGGCCCGCAGCCTGGGCCCCCATGCCACGAGCGCGGCGATCGCCCGCGACTGGCCCGTGTGGTACCGCCTCAACCGCGACCGGATCGGCCCCGATCCCTCGCTCCTGCACCCCGGGACGCCGCTGCGCGTCCCGGACCGTCGCCGCACAGGGACGTCGGCGACCTCGAACGACCGCCCCTCGCAGGTCCCCGCGCCGTCGCGGATCCCTGCCACGTCCCTGGACCCTGATCGACGGTGACCCATGCCCCCACTCGAGTCGCGGCCCGCGCCGCTGCTCCGCTCTGTCCCCTCCCCCCTCACCCGCACGATCCGCACGCGGCGCGCACCCGTCGCCGTGCAGGGCACGCTCGCCCTGCAGTGGCAGCTGCCGGGCGACATCGACGCCGTGCCGCTCGCGCCGGCCTCGCTCCGGCTCCTCACCCGCGCGCCGGCAGCGGAGGACGAGACCGACCCCGCCGTCGCGCAGGTCCCCACCCCGCGCACCCAGCTGCCCGAGCCCGGACCGTGGACGAGCCAGCTGGTGCAGGCGGTGCTCGAGGTCCTGGCCCAGGAGCGGCCGCGTCAGCAGCTGGTGCGCTGGCTCGCACCGGAGGTCTACGCCGAGCTGAGCGGTCAGGTGCTGGCAACCCCGCGGCGACCGCAGTCCGCACCCCGGTCCCGGCCCACGGTGAGCAGCATCCATCTGTTCGAGCCCGCCGACGGCGTGGTCGAGGCCTCCGCCGTCGTGCTCGGCGGTCGCCGAGCCCGCGCGATGGCGCTGCGCCTCGAAGGCTGGGACGGTCGCTGGCGCTGCACCAAGCTCGCCCTCCTCTGACCCGACCGGCAGCGAACACTCGCGTCAGGGAATGACGGTGGCGGCCCGGTTTCCCGAGCCGCCACGGTCGTGTCTGGTCGTGCGGGGTGTCGCGGTCGATCAGGCCTTGCGCTCGTCGCGCCGGCGGGCCGCGCGCTCGGCGCGGCGACGCTCGGCACGCGAGGCGTCGGGGCCGACCTCCGGGACGTCGTCGAGACCGTCGGCGCTGACGACGACGGCGGACTCGCCGTCGGCGCTGGGGGCTGTGTACTCGAGGCGCTGCGGGCGCTGCGGGGCCAGACCCTTCGCCTTGATCGACGGCGCCGCCATGGGCGTCAGCTCGATCTCGTCGTCCTCCGCGGGCTCGGCGTCGGCGGGAGCCTCGACCTGCACCTCGACGTTGAACAGGTAGCCGACCGACTCCTCCTTGATGGAGTCCATCATCGCGTTGAAGAGGATGAAGCCCTCGCGCTGGTACTCCACGAGCGGGTCCTTCTGCGCCATCGCACGCAGACCGATGCCCTCCTGGAGGTAGTCCATCTCGTAGAGGTGCTCGCGCCACTTGCGGTCGAGCACGGACAGGACGACGCGGCGCTCGAGCTCGCGCATGACCTCGGCACCGAGCGTCTCCTCGCGGGCGTCGTACGCCGCATGCGCGTCGGCGCGCAGCTCCTCGGTGAGGAACTCCTGGGTGAGACCGGACTTGCCGCCACCGGAGTGCTCGATGAGCTCGTCAGGCGTGACGCCGGTGGGGTAGAGCGTGCCGAGCGCGGTCCAGAGCCGGTCGAGGTCCCAGTCCTCGGCGTAGCCCTCGGACGTCTCGGCGGCGACGTAGCCCTCGATGGTGTCGTCGAGGAAGCCGCGCACCTGCTCGTGCAGGTCCTCGCCCTCGAGGACGCGACGACGCTCCTCGTAGATGACGACGCGCTGCCGGTTCATCACCTCGTCGTACTTGAGGACGTTCTTGCGGATCTCGAAGTTCTGCGCCTCGACCTGGGTCTGGGCGGAGCGGATGGCGTTGCTCACCATCTTCGCCTCGATCGGGACGTCGTCGGGCACGTTGAAGCGACGCAGGAACGAGTCGACGATGTCGGCCTTGAACAGGCGCATCAGGTCGTCCTCGAGCGAGAGGTAGAAGCGCGTCTCACCCGGGTCACCCTGGCGGCCCGAGCGGCCGCGCAGCTGGTTGTCGATGCGCCGCGACTCGTGGCGCTCGGTGCCCAGCACGTAGAGGCCACCGAGCGAGGTGACCTCCTCGTGCTCGGCCGCCACCGCCTTCTTCGCCCGCTCGAGAGCGGCCGGCCACTCCGCCTCGTACTCCTCCGGGGTGTCGACCGGGCTCAGCTCGCGCTGGGCCAGCTCGGCTGCCGCCATGAACTCGGAGTTGCCACCGAGCATGATGTCGGTGCCTCGTCCGGCCATGTTCGTGGCGACCGTGACGGCACCCTTGCGACCGGCCTGCGCGACGATCGCGGCCTCACGCTCGTGGTACTTGGCGTTGAGCACCTCGTGCGGGACACCGTGCTTGCGCAGCAGCGCCGAGAGGTGCTCGGACTTCTCCACGCTCGTGGTGCCGACCAGGACGGGCTGGCCCTTCTCGTGCCGCATCGCGATGTCGTCGACGACGGAGTTGAGCTTCGCGCTCTCCGTCCGGTAGACGAGATCGGCCTCGTCGAGCCGGCACACGTCGCGGTTCGTGGGGATCGGGATCACGCCGAGCTTGTAGATCTGGTCGAACTCCGCCGCCTCGGTCATGGCCGTGCCGGTCATGCCGGAGAGCTTCTCGTAGAGCCGGAAGTAGTTCTGCAGGGTGATCGTGGCGAGGGTCTGGTTCTCCTGCTTGATCTCCACGCCCTCCTTCGCCTCGATCGCCTGGTGCATGCCCTCGTTGTAGCGGCGACCGGCGAGGATGCGGCCGGTGTGCTCGTCGACGATCAGGACCTCGCCGTTCATGACGACGTAGTCCTTGTCCTTCTTGAAGAGCTCCTTCGCGCGGAGCGCGTTGTTGAGGTAGCCGACGAGAGGCGTGTTGACCGACTCGTAGAGGTTGTCGATGCCGAGCCAGTCCTCGACCTTCTGGACGCCGGACTCGAGGATGCCGACGGTGCGCTTCTTCTCGTCGATCTCGTAGTCGCCGTCGATGCCCTTGTCCTCGTCGCCCTTCTTCAGGCGCGGGACCATGCGGGCGAACTCGTTGTACCACTTGGTCGCGGCGTCGGCCGGGCCGCTGATGATGAGCGGCGTGCGGGCCTCGTCGATGAGGATCGAGTCGGTCTCGTCGACGACGGCGAAGTTGTGGCCGCGCTGCACGCGCTCGTCGATCGTCCACGCCATGTTGTCGCGGAGGTAGTCGAAGCCGAACTCGTTGTTCGTGCCGTAGGTGATGTCGCACTCGTAGGCCACGCGACGCTCGTCGGGGCGCATGTTGGCGAGGATGACGCCCACGGTGAGCCCGAGGAAGCGGTGCACGCGACCCATCCACTCGGAGTCGCGCTCGGCGAGGTAGTCGTTGACCGTGACGACGTGCACGCCGTCGCCGGACAGCGCGTTGAGGTAGGCCGGCAGCGTCGCGACGAGGGTCTTGCCCTCACCGGTCTTCATCTCGGAGATGTTCCCGAGGTGCAGCGCCGCGCCACCCATGACCTGGACGTCGTAGTGGCGCTGGCCGAGGGTGCGCTTGGCCGCCTCGCGGACGGTCGCGAACGCCTCCGGGAGCAGCGAGTCGAGCGACTCGCCCTCGGCGTAGCGCTGCTTGTACTCCTCGGTCTTGTCACGCAGGTCGGTGTCGCTGAGGGCGGCGAAGTCGTCCTCGAGCGCATTGACCTGGACGGCGATGGACTCCAGCTTCTTGAGCAGGCGTCCTTCACCGGCACGGAGGATCTTGTCGAGGATCGACACCAGCAACGTCCTTGTCAGGCTCATGCCGTCGGCCGTGTGCGGGCGCGACGGGGCGAACGGGACTCCCGCCGCCGCGAGCATGGTAACCATCAGGTCACGAACGGGGAGCATCCCGCGCACGGTGAGCGCCAGGAACCCTCCGAAATCCGGTCCGCGGATCGCCGCCGAGGTCCCCGGGTCGTGGCCCCGGGCGTCGTGCGGTGGGATGGGGCGCGTGCCCTCCTACGACCTCACCGAGCTGGTGGCCGGACCCTGGCAGCTCCGTCCCTGGCCGGCGGCGTACGCCGACCTGCACGAGGTGCTGGCCGAGCGCTACCCCGATCCCGCCTGGGACGTGCAGCGCGAGGCACGGATGGGCGGCTGGGAGCGCGGCGACCTGCTCGGGTTCGCCGTGCGCGAGATCACCGGCGGATCGTGCGTCGCGGAGGCACTCGTGATCGTGACCCCGCACGGATCGGCGTCGATCGCAGTCTGGGCCCGGCCCGGGCAGGACGCCACCCGGATCGAGCCGGTGGTGGAGGACGTCGTACGACGCTGGACGACCCGGGCGCTCGGGCTCGACGTCCGCTGACCGGCCCGGGCTCGGACCGGTGGGACCCCCGGCGGCCGGTCAGGCGGGCGGGGCTCCGTCAGCGCGGGTCGGTGAGCGCTGCGGTGAGGGCGGCGGCGGCGGATGCCGGCGAGATGCGAGCCGGGTCCGCGACCACCTCGGTGGCACCCACCCAGGACGCGGCCTCGCGGAGCGCAGCCGCGACCCCGGCGATCGCCGACGCCGGGACGCCCCCGCGCGGGCCGGTCTCGAAGGTGACCTGACGGGCGTGCAGCGTGGTGCCGACCCGCTTGGGATCGACGCGGGCGACGAGCCGTCCGCCGTGCAGCACCGGCATCGGTGAAGTAGCCGTGGACGCGCTTGGCCGCGGGCACGTAGGCCTCGAGCTGGTAGTCGAACCCGAACAGCCGCGACGTGCGGCCCCGGTGCCACACGAGCGAGTCGAACGGCGAGAGGAGCGTGGTCCGCGACCGGCCCCAGCCGGAACCCGAGGCCGAGCCGGCACCCGCGCCGGGATCTGCGCTGAGGCGTGGACCGGCGCTGAAGGCCGCGAGCGCCGCCGAGTCGGCGTACGCCTGCTGGCCCCAGCCCTCGACGTCGACGGGGGTCAGCACCCCGTCGTGGACCAGCCCGCCGAGCTGCGCCTCGACGATGGCACGCGGCACGTGGCGTGCGATGAGGCGGTGGACGTCGACGAGGTCACCGAGCGTGCCCACTCCGCACACCCGGGCCGACCGCAGCAGGAGCTCGCGCACGCAGGCGTCGTCGCTCGGGCCGTGGACGCCGTCGACGTCGACCCACGTGGCGTCGGCGACGCGGTGCTGCGCCGGGATCGCCCGCTCCGCGAGGTCGTAGACGCGTCGCCACCCCACGCGGCGTACGCACACGACCTGTCCGATGTCGAGCAGCCACTCGACCGCGATCTTCGTCTCGGACCAGTCCCACCACTCGGCGCTCCTCTTCGCGCCACCGAGCTGCGTGGTCGTGAGCGGGCCGTCGTCGCGCAGCCGGTCGAGAACGCCCTCGAGCGCCTGGGTGGGCACCTCGTGCCAGCGGATGCCGCTGCGGGCGTAGGACCGGCGGCGGTAGGCGAACCAGGGCCACTCCTCCACCGGCAGGATGCAGGCGGCGTGCGACCAGTACTCGAACGTGGTGGCCTCGTCCGGGTGCTCGTGGCCGGAGCCACCGCCCCAGTACGCCGTCTCGACGGCCTCGCGCCCCACCGCTCCGAGGCGGGCGTAGGGGACGAGCTCGTGGCTGCGCGCGAGCACGCTGATCGTGTCGAGCTGCACCGCGCCGAGGTGCCGGAGGGTGGCGTCCACCGCGGCGACCTTGCGCGCCTGCGACGCCCGCGCCACCTGGGCGGACCGCAGCGGCAGCACCCCCGGGACCAGCCCTTGCGCGCGCAGCGCGAGAGCGCGGGCGTCGGCAGCGGACAGGTCGAGGGCCACGGTCGCCGAACCTAGCCCTCACCGACGACACCGTCCCGCCCCGATCCGCGAGTTACTGCCCGAAACCACGTTTTCGGGGCTGCGAATCCGGGGTTTCGGGCAGTAACTCGCGAGAGGGGAGGGTCAGGCGATCTGGAGGACGCCGTCGCGCACGGCGCGGACGACCGCCTCCATGCGGGAGTGGACCTGCAGCTTCTCGTGGATGTTGCGCACGTGGTTCTTCACCGTGTTCTCGCTGATGAACAGCGCCTCCGCGATCGAGCGGTTGTTGAGGCCGCGGGCGACGAGGGTGAGCACCTCGAGCTCGCGGCGCGACAGCGACGCCGCCCCCTCGGCCGCGCTGTCGTGACGCCGGACGAGCACGGCGAACTCGTCGAGCAGCCGTACCGCCATCGCCGGGGAGAGCAGCGAGTTGCCCGCCGCCACCGCGACCACCGCCTCGACGAGCTCGTCGGCGGTCGTGTCGCGCAGGAGGTAGCCCCGGGCTCCCGCGCGCACCGCGCCGGCGAGCGCGGCGTCGTCGTCAGCGTCGGTGAGCACCACGACGTGGACGTCGGGTCGCTCCTGGCGCAGCAGCTCGCACGCCTCCACCCCGCCCCCGGCGATCCCGAGGTCGAGCAGCACGACGGCGACGTCGAGGGTGGTCACGAGACCGAGCACGGCGGTGGCGTCGTCGGTCTCACCCACGACGTCGAGGTCGGGCACGTCGCGCATGACATCAGCCACCCCTCGTCGTACCAGGGGGGCTCGGTCGGCGACGAGCACGCGGACAGGAGCACTGCTGCGCTGCGCCACGCGCGCATCATGGCACCAACGAATCGGGCACGGGGTGGCACCGGGAGATCCGGTACCACCCCGTGCCGTCGCTGCGAGCTGCTAGGACGCGACGACCTCGGCCTCCGCCTCGACGACCGCGATGCGCAGCAGGCCGTAGTCGTAGCCGCGCCGCTTGTAGACCACCGTGGGCCTTCCGGTCGCGATGTCGTGGAACAGGAAGAAGTCGTGCCCGACGAGCTCGAGCGCGTGCAGCGCCTCCGCGACCGTCATCGGGGCGGACGGGTGCGTCTTGTCGCGGACGACGATGGGCCCGTCCTCGTAGACGACGTCGGCCTCGGTGTCGTCGGCGTCGTCCGCGAGCTGCTCGGCGACGACGGCGTCGACCGGCGCGGGCTCGAGGATCCCGCCGCGACGGTGCTTGGCGTGGCGACGCTCGGCGGCGCGGCGGAGCCGTTCCTCGAGACGCGTGTAGGCCAGGTCGAGTGCCGCGTACTTGTCGGCGGCGGTCGCTTCGGCACGGATCACCGGACCTCGCCCGACACAGGTGAGCTCGACCTCGAACGCTCGCTCGGCCTGACGCGGGTTGGACTCCTTGCTCACCTCGACGTCGATGCGCGAGAGCGCGACGCCGAACCTGTCGATGCGGCCGAGCTTGTCCACGACGTGGTCCCGGAACCGCTGGGACAGATCGAGGTGCCGGCCCCGAACGACGATGTCGACGGGCGCGTTCATGGTGGTCATGCGGCGTCACCTTCCTTCACGAGGTACGACCGAAGGCCTGACGTGCGACACCCGCCCGGCCGACCTGGTCTTCGACCCCACAATCGCCTGCTGAGGGTCTCGCCGCGCCCGGTCGGGCATCGTGCGACTACTCCCCTTCTCCCGGATCGGCGAGCGCTGGGGCTCGTCGGCAGGGCAGGACTTACTTCTAAACCGCACCGTGATCGAACGACGAAGAGTCGCCTTACGTGGACCGTTTCGCCTGCGGCTGGCATCGGCTTGCCCCCGGGGGGCGCCGGAGACCGGAACCCCTTCAGGGACGCAACCACGGACCCGGACGGGTGTCACAAGGACAACGTAGCCCCGCCGCTTCTGGCCGCGCGCGGTGCTCCATCACTCGGAGCAACCTCTCAGCGTCCTCCTCGGTTCCGCGGCACGCGGGCCGCCACCACCGCGGCAGCCACCGGATCCGTCCCGGCCGCGCGCAGCGCGCGCGCCGCCTCGGCGAGGGTGGCACCGGTGGTGACCAGGTCGTCGACCAGGACCACGTGCGACGTCCGTCGCACCACCTCCGTCGCCACCAGCGCGTGCGCGAGGTTCGCCGCACGACCGGCGCGGTCGAGCCCGACCTGGTCGCGCCGGCGTCGCACGGGCACCAGCGCCGGCACCACCCGAGCGGTCAGCCCGGCGCGGCGCAGGACGCGGGCAGCCTGACCGGCGAGCTCGCGGACGTGGTCGCCGTCGCGCTCGCGGGCCGAGCCCGGCGAGCTCGGCACCGGGACGAGGGCGACGTCGTCGCACCCGGGCGCCGCGACGAGCGCCGCAGCCACGGCGGAGGCCAGGGCGCGCCCCAGCGGGGACCGCAGCCGCCAGCGGCCGTGGTCCTTGAACGCCACGAGGGCCTCCCGGACCGGACCCTCGTACGCCGCCACCGCGAACACAGCCGGCAGGCCGTCGGGTCGCGGGCTCAGCACCGCCTCGTACGCCGGTCCGCGCAGCAGGGCTGCGCACGCGCCGCACAGCGGCCCGCCCGTGCCTCGGCACCCCGCGCACGGACGGTGGAGCAGCGGCCGATCGCGTCCGGTGAGCACCCGGGCAGCGTGCCGCGCGTCCCCCGTTCGGCGCAGCCGCCGTCCCCAGGACAGCAGCCCGGAGCCGATGCCGGGGCTGCGTCACCCGATCGAGGACCGGCATAACCCCGTTGGCCCAGCGAGTCCCCCGGGTCGATGCCGAGGACTCAACTCATGAGCGGCGGGGAATCCAGCTGGGGGTGCCATGAGTGACGAGACTTCTCTGCTCTCGCGCCGGAGTCTGCTGACCGGCGCCGCGGCGCTCGGGACGGTGGCTGCGGTCGGCGTGGGCGGTGCCCCGCCGGCGTCGGCGGCGACGGCGCCCGTGCTGCGCATCATGATCCAGCAGCGGGCGAAGACGTGGCGCTACAACGCCACGACCCGCGTGACGACGGTGCTCACGTTCACCAGCGTCCGGGTGACCGCGCGGTTCTACGCCGGCAAGATCTACCTCAAGAGCACCACCGGCGTGTGGACGCAGATCCCGTACGTCTACTCCTCCGCCCGCAAGGCCCTCGTCTTCTCGCGCTACCTGCAGCTGCAGATGATCGCGGCCGCAGCGGCCGCTGCGGCCGCGAAGTCGCCGACCTCGGGCGTGCACGTCATCAAGCCCGCGGCCTACGCGACGACGTCCGGCTACGTCACCACCGACTGGGCCCGCCACGTGCTGCGCCGCGCGGCGTACGGCCCGACGACGGCCGACCTCGCCTCGGTGACCTCGCTCGGCTACGCCGCCTGGCTCGAGCGGCAGATCACCCCGTCCGTCATCGACGACACGTACTGCAACACCATCCTCAAGCGCCTCCCCGACCAGGGCACGCCGATCTGGCGGGTGAAGCACGGCATCCAGGACGGCACCATCAACGGCTGGGAGCAGTTCCAGTCGGTCCTCACCGACCACGCGGTCCGGGCGATGTGGAGCAAGCGCCAGCTCCTCACCGTCATGGAGGACTTCTGGGGCAACCACTTCAACGTCACGATCTACGCCGACGGCACCGCCGAGTCCCGTGCTCACTACGCGTACACGATCCGCACCCGCGCCTTCGGGAAGTTCTCCGACCTGCTGCGCGCGATCACGAAGCACCCGGCGATGCTCACCTACCTCAACAACCGCGAGTCGACGGCCGCGCACCCGAACGAGAACCAGGGCCGCGAGCTCCTCGAGCTGCACACCGTGGGAGTCGAGACCGGCTACGGCGAGATCGGGGTGCTCAACTCCGCGCGCATCCTCACCGGTCTCGGCGTCGACTCCGACTCGGGCCACTACGCGTACCAGCCGTGGAACCACTGGCGCGGCGCGGTCAAGGTGCTCGGCTTCAGCCACGCCAACTCCACCGACACCGGCGGCGAGGCGGTCGTCGACGCGTACATCACCTACCTCGCGCGCCACCCCGCGACGGCGAAGCGGATCGCCCGCAAGCTCGCCACGCGCTTCGTCTCCGACAACCCGTCCGCGACGCTGATCAACCTGCTCGCGTCGGTCTACCTCAAGAACGACACCGCCATCGCGCCGGTCCTGCGGGTGCTGTTCTCCTCCGCGGAGTTCGCGCGGTCGATGGGCGCGAAGGTGGCACGCCCGTACGAGCACGTCGTCTCGGTCGCCCGGCTGATGGGGATCGCGCCCGCACCGGACAACCTCGACGCGCCGCTGCAGCTCGTCTGGATGGCCGACAACGCCGGGCACAACCCGTTCGGCCAGCCGTTCCCCACCGGTCAGGCCGACACGGCCGACGCCTGGGAGTCCACCGCGACCACGCTGACGCGCTGGAACAACGCCTTGTCGGTCGTGGCGGGCTGGACCCCGTCCGACGTCGTGCGCCGCCCCCTCATCGAGGTGGCGGTCGGTCCGACGCTGCCCACCACCCACGGCGCACTCGTCGACAAGGTCGCGCTGAACCTGTTCGGACGTGTGCTCCCGGCCTCGCACAAGGCCGCGATGCTCACCTTCCTCGGGCGCGACGGCCGACCAGGCCGTCTCGTCGAGCTCCGGCGCGGTGAGCTGGAACCTGGCCAACTTCGTGGCGGTCCTCATGGACTCGCCCTACCAGACCCTGCGGTGAGGCTGCGATGACCGACACCTTCACGACCCCGACGGCCGGCGACCGCTCGTGCTGCGCCGAGGGCGAGCGCGCGAGCGCGGTCACCCGCCGGTCGCTGCTCAAGGCGATCGGCGTCGGCACGGTCGCCGTCGCCGCCGGACCCATGGTCGGCATGCGGGCCGCCTACGCGGCCGACCCGGGCTGGTCCGGCGACGTGCTCGTCGTCCTGTCGCTGCGCGGCGGCTTCGACGGCCTCTCCGCCGTGGTCCCGCTCGGCGACCCCGACTACGCCGCCTGGCGCCCCAACATCGCCATCCCCGCGGCGTCGACCTTCGCGCTGGACCCGATGTTCGGCCTGCACCCGGCGCTGTCCGCGCTCCAGCCGGCCTGGAACGCCGGGCAGCTGGCGTTCGTGCAGGCGGCCGGGATGACCTATCGCCGAACCGCTCGCACTTCGCCGCCATGGACGAGATGGAGCGGGCCGCTCCCGGGTCCGCGGCGCGCACCGGGTGGCTCGACCGGACCCTGGCGCTGCACGCGCTCGGTGGCCCGTTCGCGCGCCGTCCAGATGGGGTCGACGTCGATCCCGGAGTCGCTTCGCCGGACCGGTGCCCGTGCTCGGCATGGACTCGATCTCGAGCTTCCGCCTGTCCGGCACCAACTCGGCGGCCTCGCGGGCGCGCTGGGCCGCCGCGCTCAACACGCTGCACTCGGTGGCACCGGCCGGGCTGCAGGACGCGCGCCTCGGGCACGCTCGGCGCGCTCGACACCGCGGCAGCGATCTCGGCGACGGCGTACGTCCCCGGCCAACGGCGCCTCCTACCCCGGCGGCGACCTCGGCCGGGCGCTCGCCGAACGCCGCGCAGCTGATCAAGGCGGACGGCCGGCCTCCGCGTGCTCACCATCGACCTCGGCGACTGGGACATGCACGCCGGGCTCGGCCGCTTCAACGGCGGCTGGATGCGCGACAAGCTCGTCGACCTCGGTGCGGCCCTCGCCGCGTTCGCCACGGACCTCGGCGCCGGCATGGACGCCGTGACCCTCGTGACCCTCAGCGAGTTCGGCCGCCGCGTGGAGGAGAACGAGTCCGGCGGCGTCGACCACGGCTGGGGCAACCTGATGATGGTGCTGGGCGGCAACGTCGTGAAGGGCGTGCACGGCACGTGGCCCGGACTGGCCAAGGCCAACCTCACGAACGGCGACCTCACCGTCACCACCGACTACCGGGCCGTCCTCGCCGACGTCCTGGTCAACCGCACGGGGGCCTCGGTCGCCCAGGCGCAGCAGGTCTTCCCGGGCTTCAACGGCACCACGATCGGCGTCACCACGGCCTGAGCGCGCGGACGCGGCGCGATAGCGTCGCGGGATGTCGCTCGTCGCGGACTGCAGCTCCTGCGCGGGGTTGTGCTGCGTCGCGCCGGCGTTCGCGGCGTCGTCCGACTTCGCGATCGACAAGCCGGCGGGCACCCCCTGCCCGAACCTGCAGCCCGACTTCCGCTGCGGGATCCACTCCGGCCTGCGCGCCGCCGGCTTCGCCGGCTGCACCGTCTACGACTGCTTCGGTGCCGGCCAGCAGGTCACCCAGGTCACGCTGCGGGGCCAGGACTGGCGGGCGGGTCCCGAGGTGGCGACGAGGGTGTTCGCGGTGTTCGCGGTCGTACGGGGGCTCCACGAGCTCGCCTGGTACCTCGACGGAGGCCGGGCGCCTCACCACCTCGGCGCCGATCGAGCCCGTGCTGCGCGCAGCGCTCGCCGACACCACGGCCCGCGCCGCGGGCGACGCGGAGTCCCTCCTGGCACTCGACCTCGACGCGCACCGCGGTGCGGTCAACGAGCTCCTGCTGCGAGCGAGCTCGCTGGCCCGGGCGGCCTACCCGGACGCCGCCGACCACCGCGGAGCCGATCTCGTCGGAGCGGCCCTCGCGGGTGCCGACCTGCGCGGGGCGAGCCTGCGCGGCGCCCTGCTCGTGGGCGCGGACCTGCGCGGCGCCGACCTGCGCGGAGCCGATGTGATCGGCTGCGACCTGCGCGGCGCGGACCTCTCCGGGGCCGACCTCCGCCACGCGCTGTTCCTCATCCAGTCGCAGCTCGACTCGGCCCGTGGCGACGGCGCGACGCGCCTCCCGGCGCACCTGCACCGCCCGCCGCACTGGGCGGAGGCAGAGGGTCAGCCCGGGTAGACCGGATCCGCCCCGGTGGCGAACCGGGTCCAGGTGCTGCCGGTGCTGCGGTACAGACCGTCCTCGGCCCCGACGAGCAGCGTGCGCGCGGGTGCAGCGGCCAGGGTCACCGCGCCGGCCGGTGCACCCGTGCGCCGCAGCTGCGAGGTGCCGACGCTGAGCTGCAGCACCTCGAGCGACGACGCACCGGTGGTGCCCAGCACCGCGAGCGTGTCCGCGTCGCGCCAGGCGAGGTCGACGGCCTCGGTGACGACGGACTCGATCCGGCGTGGAGCCGAGACGCGGACCGACACCCCGGTGCGCTCGATCCGGGCGACCATCGGCTCCACCCGCGTGCCGCGACGGACGAGGAAGGCGAGGCGCGTTCCGTCGCGCGCGACGGACACGGCGAAGACGTCCTTGTCCGAGACCCCCTCGGGGAGCCCGGCGATGGGCACCGGTGTCGCCGTCCGGTCCTTGACCAGGACGAGGCCGGTGCCGCGATCCACCACCCAGAGCCCGCCGGCGCGGTCCCACGACGGGCGCGAGAGCTCGGTCCCGACGTAGAGGCGGGTGCCGGTCAGCGTCGACCCGAGGGGGTAGGTCCAGAGCGCCCGCCGGTTGGGTGCGAGGCCCGCCACGATGGTGGAGTCCAGGTTCACTGCCGGCGCGACGAGCTCGGGCGCGGGCTTGCCCACGACCGCCGTGGTCTCGCCGACGTCGATGCGCAGCAGCCCGCGCGCGTCCACGCCGTAGGCCAGTGCGGTGTCCGGGAAGGCGTTCGGGTCGTACGACGGCCACGAGTCGATCGACTGCACGTTGCCCGCGCCGGACACGAGCAGCGGCTGGCCGTTCACCGTCATGCGGACCCCGGTGATGTCGGGGAGCTGGCGCAGGGTCCAGGTGAGCTGGGCGGAGAGGGCCTGACGCGTGGGCTCGTCCGCCGTCGTGACCTCGGCCGTGAGCGCGACGTCGGCGATGCCGTCGACGACGGGCACCGCGTCGAGCGCGAGACGCGTCCCCTCGGGGAACGCCGTCCGCACGGCGGGTGCGAGCCAGTCGGTGGGGCCGTCGACGAGGCCGCGCACCAGCTGGGTGGCGAGACCGGCGTCGGAGAGGGGGACGGTGACGGGCGCCGGGACCAGCGAGGTGAAGTCGCCCGTGAAGTAGTACAGGTTGAACGAGCGGAAGCCGCGGTCGATGTCGCCCCGACCGAGGACGAGGCCCTGCGGGACGTCGGACAGCCGCCACTCGGCGCCGACGCGCTCGAGGCGGTAGACGCTGCGCAGGGCGGTCCCCGGCGCGGCCACGGAGTACTCCCCCGCCTCGTCGATGGTGCCGGCGAGCCCACCCTCCGCGGTGACCACGAGGTTGTCGCGGGTGAACGTGAGACCGGGGTTGTCGTAGACGATGACGCCGGCGGACGGGTCCCAGGAGGTCGACGCCACGGGCGTGAGGTACTGCCGCGCGACCGTGTAGCCGGCGTCGGGGCTCGCGGTGGCCTCCTGGAACCCGCGCACCACCTCCTCGGGGGTCATGCCGTCGCGCGGGGGCCGGGCGATGACCCGGATGAACTGGTCCTCGCCCACCGCCGCGACGGCCGGACCCTGCTCGATCGGGCCGGACGTCGGGACGCCCGCGCAGCCCGAGAGCACGCACGCGGCAGCGACGACCGCAGCGACCGTGGCCCCCCTCATCGCGGCACCTCCTCGCGCCGTGGTGAGCGGTACGGCGTCGCCAAGGAGGCCTGGACGCGCGGGGAGAGGTCGAGCGGCTCGAGCGGGAGGGGCGACGCGTCCATGGCCCCGCGCAGCGTGGTGGGCAGGGTGAGCCGGAAGCACGCGCCGTCGCCGGGCGAGCCCCAGGCCTGGAGCCAGCCGCCGTGCAGCCGCACGTCCTCCAGCGCGATCGAGAGCCCGAGGCCGGTGCCCCCGATGGTGCGCGCACGCGCGGGGTCGGCCCGCCAGAACCGGTTGAACACCAGCGAGGACTCGCCGGGCTTGAGGCCGACGCCGTGATCGCGCACGGTCACTGCGACTGCCTCCTCGCTCGACGCGACCGTGATGTCGACGGGACGGCTCTCGCCGTGCTCGATGGCGTTGAGGATGAGGTTGCGCAGCACCCGGTCGATGCGGCGCGCATCCACCTCGACGAGGCACGCCGCCTCGGGCACGTGGACGCGGACCAGAGTCTGCTTGCGCTCGGCGACCGGCGACGCCGCCTCGACGGCCCGCGCGACGAGCGAGCGCAGGTCGATCGGGTCGGGGTCGAGCACGGCTGCGCCGGCGTCGAACCGGCTGATCTCCAGCAGGTCGGCGAGCAGCGCCTCGAACCGGTCGAGCTGGGTCTGCAGCAGCTCGGCGCTGCGCGCGGTGGACGCGTCGAACTCGTCACGCGACTCGTAGAGCAGGTCGGCGGCCATCCGGACGGTGGTCAGGGGGGTGCGCAGCTCGTGCGAGACGTCGGAGACGAAGCGCTGCTGCACGCGCGAGAGCGCCTCGAGGCGGGTGATCTGCTCCTGCAGGTTGGCCGCCATGCCGTTGAACGACGTGGCGAGCAGGGCGAGGTCGTCCTCGCCGCGCACCCGCATCCGCTCGGTCAGGTGCCCGGCCGAGAAGCGTTCCGCCGTACGCGCCGCCAGCCGCACGGGCGACACCACCTGACGCGTCGCGATGTAGGCGATGCCACCGAGGGTGAGGACGAGCAGGATCCCGACGAGCCCCACCGCGCGCTGCACGAGGTCGAGCGTGGCCTCCTCCTGCGTCAGCGGGAACAGGAAGTAGACCTCGTAGCTGCCCACGCCGGGAGCCGACAGCGGAGCGCCGACGGCGAGCCCCGGCACGACGTGGTTGTCGAGGTAGCGGATCTCGGTGTAGGTCCAGGACTGCCGCTGGTCCTGCTGGACGGCGGTGCGCAGCTCGATCGGGACGCTCGACTCGGCGACGAAGTTGGTGATGCGCTCGGGCGTGTCCCCGCGCTTGGGGGGCGACGCGAGCAGCAGCACCTCGTAGAGGCCGGGGTTGCCGGCACGCTGCGCGAGAGCACCCATGACCGTGTCGACGAGACGCGCGGGCGCCGGCGTGGTGGGGCCGGTGTCCGCGGCGTCGAGCAGCCGCTGGGCGTCCGCCGCCCCGGTGCTGGCCTCGACGGTGGCTCCGCGCTCCTTCGCGTCGAGCACGCCGGAGCTGATCCGCCCGACGAGGAGCACCCCGACGAGACCCACCACGAGCAGCGAGAGGAACAGGGTGGTGACGACGACCCGGAGCGATACCGAGGTGCGCCATGCCTTGCCGGGTCGGCCTACGACGCTCACGAACCGCTGTCGCACAGTCCGACTCATGCGATCACAGCCCCCAGGCCGTCACGGGGGGCCGGCCTTGTACCCGACCCCACGCACGGTGACGACGATCTGCGGGTGCTCGGGGTCGTGCTCGATCTTGGACCGGAGGCGCTGCACGTGGACGTTGACGAGACGGGTGTCGGCCGCGTGGCGGTAGCCCCACACGTCCTGCAGCAGGATCTCGCGCGTGAACACCTGCCAGGGCTTGCGAGCCAGCGCGGCCAGCAGGTCGAACTCCAGCGGGGTCAGCGAGATCGGGGCGCCGTCGCGCTTGACCGTGTGACCGGCGACGTCGATCTGCAGGTCGCCGATCGTGAGGCTCTCGGGGCCGGACTCCTCCGTGCGTCGCAGCCGCGTGCGGACGCGGGCGACGAGCTCCTTCGGCTTGAACGGCTTCACGACGTAGTCGTCGGCACCGCTCTCGAGCCCGAGGACGACGTCGACGGTGTCGGTCTTGGCGGTGAGCATCACGATGGGGACGCCGGACTCGGCGCGGATCGAGCGGCAGACGTCGATGCCGTCGCGGCCCGGGAGCATGAGGTCGAGCAGCACGAGGTCCGGTCGCGACTCGCGGAACGCCGCCAGCGCCTTGGCGCCGTCGGAGCAGAAGAACGGCTCGAACCCCTCGGTGCGCAGCACGATGCCGAGCATCTCGGCCAGTGCCGTGTCGTCATCGACGACGAGGACTCGTCCCTTCACGTCGCTCATCGTCCCACCCGTCTCGCCTGGGCGTGGCCTGTCGGCCCACCTCGTGGCGTCATGATCGTCGCTCCACACCCGGGGAGCGCGCAACGCGCCCGGGCTGGAGCGTCCCTCATGAGACGAGCGGGACCGCCCGGTGGTTCCGGCCGTGGCATCCGCGTGACCGAGCGCGGGTCGTGCGGTCACGACCCGTCGGCTCTGGCACGATCGGGCCCGGGGGATGCACGGCGACCGGCCGGCACCGCGACGACCACCTGCGCGCCGGGAGGGGAAGGGACCACGGCATCGCCATGAGCGACGAGACGCCGCACGAGCCCGAGCACGACACCACGTGGACCAGCCCCGGCCCGACCGTCCCGGTGGAGCTCCCGCCCACGCTCGTCGAGCCGGTCCAGCCGCCGCCGGTCGCCCCGTCCTGGACCTCGCCCACGACCGACCCCGGCGCGGCCGGGACGCCCCCGCTCTCGGCCTACCCGCCGCCGGTGGCCGCGGCGCCGGCGTACGGGCAGCCGGCCTATGGGCAGCCCCAGTACGGGCAGCCGCGTACGGGCAGCCGCAGTACGCGCCACCGCAGTACGTCCCAGGCGCCCCGCTCCCGGGGGTGGCCGGGTGGGGAGCCGTCCCCCAGGCGCCCAAGCCCGGTGTCATCCCGCTGCGCCCTCTCGGGGTCGGCGAGATCCTCGACGGCTCGATCACCTACATCCGTCGCGACCCGAAGACGGTCCTCGGGATCTCCGTGGCCATCGCGCTGGCCCTGGCCGTGCTCAACTTCGTCGCGCTGCTGGTGCTGTCCACCTCGCTGGACGGTCTGGCCTCCGGGAGCGCGTCCGACCAGGACCTGTTCGCCGGTCTCGCCCAGGTCCTCGGTGCCACGTTCGCCCAGGGGATCGCCTCGTTCGTGCTCAACGTGCTCGCGGTCGGGCTGCTCACCACGGTGATGGGGCAAGCGGTGCTGGGCCGCCGCGTGACGACGTCGCAGGCCTGGGCGAGGGCGTCGAAGCGGTTCTGGCCCCTGCTGGGGCTGACGCTGCTCGTGAGCCTCGTGGTCGGGGCCGTGGCCACGATCGGGATCGGGGCCGCGATCCTGGTCGGCTGGGGCATCGGGAGCACGACCGACGTCGGTCTCGGCGTGTTCATCGGATTCGTGCTGGCGCTGGGGGCCGGGCTGGCGACGGTGTGGGTCTACGTCCGGCTCCTGCTGGCACCGGTCGCGCTCATCCTGGAGAACGCCGGCGTGATCACCTCGATGAGGCGGTCGCTCGCCCTGGTCAAGGGCGCCTGGTGGCGCACGTTCGGCATCTACCTGCTCGGGTCGATCCTCGCCACGGTCGTCGGCCAGGTCCTGACGATCCCGTTCTCGATCATCGGTGGGATCGCGTCCGTCGGCAGCATGGACGAGACGTCGACGTCGTTCCCGCTGACCTACACGATCTCGACGTCGCTCGGCGTCCTCGTCTCGACGATGGTCGTGCTCCCGTTCACCGCCGGCATCGTGGCGCTGCTCTACGTCGACCGTCGCATCCGTCGCGAGGCCCTCGACATCGAGCTCGCGCGCGCCTCCGGCGTGGGGGCGTGACCTGCCAGTGGCTGTGCTCCTGTCGGTGATGGCGTCGGTCGGTGCGCGCGCCCCGCTCGACGTCCCCATCACGCTCGGCCGCGACGAGGCTGCGCGGCTGGCCAAGCTCGAGCTCGCCAAGCCGGAGTACACCGGCGACCAGGAGCCTCTCGTGCAGCGGGTGATCTCGTGGCTGCTGGAGCGCATCGGCGAGCTGCTCGACCGCACGTCGTCCACCTCCCCCCTCGGCTGGTTCGGCGTCCTCGGGCTCGTCGCGCTGGTCGTCCTGGTCGTGATCGTGATCCGACGCCGCACGGGCGCGCTGACGCGCAGCGCGACGGGCTCGGCGCTGTTCGAGGGCGGGGACCGCACCGCGTCGGACTTCCGGGCCGACGCCGAGCGCTTCGCCGCCGCCGGCGCGTGGGCCGAGGCCGTCCGCGCCCGGCTGCGCGCGGTCGTGCGCGACCTCGAGGAGCGCGACCTCGTCGACGCGCGACCCGGCCGGACGGCAGACGAGATCGCACGGGCCGGCGGACGCGCCCTGCCGACCGCCGCGACCGAGCTGCGTCGCGGTGCCCGCACCTTCGACGACGTCTGGTACGGCGGTCGCGCCGCGGACTCGGGCACCTACGCCACTCTCGTCGCGGTCGACGCCGCCGTCTCGGCCGCGCGGCCCGGCGCCTCGTCCGCGCGCGGCGAGACGGTGATGGCGGTGCCGCGATGAGCACCTTCGCCGTCGAGGACGTCGAGTCCGGGAGCGGCTGGCGGGCCACTCTGCGCGCCAACCGAGGACTTGTCCTCCTCGTCGTCCTCGTCCTCGTCGGTGCCGTGCTGATGGCGCTGGCCCAGGGCACGCGCAAGCAGGGCTTCCTGGACCCGCAGGCGACCGACCCCAGCGGGTCGCGCGCAGTCGCCGCGCTCCTCGAGCAGGAGGGCGTCACGGTCGTCCGCGTCACGGACGCGGGCGCGGCGCGCGAGGCGCTCGACGAGGCCGGGCGCGACGTCACCTTCCTGATCGCCCCCACCGCACCGGTGTCGATCGACATGGCGAACGCCGTCTCGGGCGCGACGACGGATCACCTGGTGCTGGTGCGGCCGTTCCCCGACGTGCTCACGGTGTTCGCGCCGTGGCTGCGCGAGGGCGGCTTCACCGAGTCCGACGTCGAGACGCCGCCCGGCTGCGCGTGGGACGTCGCCACCCGGGCAGGGTCGCTGCCAGTTCCCGGTCCGACGTACGTGACCGACCGTACCGCCGCCGAGTCGTGCTGGGGCGGCGCGGTGGTCGACCTCCCCTTCGACCGCGGGGTGCGCGCCACCACGGTGATCTCGCCGGTGGGCGCCCTCACCAACGACGCGCTCGACGAGTCCGGCAACGCGGCGATGGTGCTCGGTGCGCTCGGGCGCTCGGGCACCGTCGTGTGGTGGCTGCCGTCCACCCGCGACCCGCTCGCGTTCCGCCCGGGCGAGGCCGTGTCGGTCAGCGACCTCGTGCCGAGCTGGGTCGGCTGGGCCCTCGTCCAGCTCGCGCTCGCGATGCTCGTCGTCGTGTGGTGGCGGGCCCGCCGGCTCGGGCGGGTCGTGCTGGAACCGCTGCCCGTCGTCGTGCGCGCCACCGAGACCGTCGAGGGCCGGGCCCGGCTCTACCGTCGCGGGAATGCGCGTACCCGTGCCGCCGATGCGCTGCGCGCCGCCACGACCGCACGACTGCGGAGCCTGCTGGCGCTCCCGCGCGGCGCCGACCTCGCGACCCTCGTCGCGGCCGCGGCAGCGCGCACCGGGCGCACCGGGCCCGACGTCGCGACCCTGCTGACCCCCGGGGGACACCCCGACGACGACGCGAGCCTGGCCAGGCTCGCGGATGCGCTCGACACACTGGAGAACGAGGTTCGCCGCTCATGACCGACGCCACGACCGCCCCCGCCACGGACGCCCGCGCCGCCCTGCTCGCCCTGCGCGAGGAGGTGTCGAAGGCCGTCGTCGGGCAGGACTCGGTGGTCACCGGACTGGTGATCGCGCTGCTGTGCCGCGGCCACGTGCTGCTCGAGGGAGTGCCGGGTACGGCGAAGACGCTGATGATCCGCGCGCTCGCCACGGCGCTGGACGTCGAGAGCACGCGCATCCAGTTCACGCCCGACCTCATGCCCGGAGACGTGACCGGGTCGCTCGTCTACGACAGCCGCAGCGCCGAGTTCTCGTTCAAGCCCGGACCGGTCTTCACGAACCTGCTGCTGGCCGACGAGATCAACCGCACGCCGCCGAAGACCCAGGCCTCGCTCCTCGAGGCGATGGAGGAGCGGCAGGTCACCGTGGAGGGGCGGGCGCGTCCGCTGCCCGACCCGTTCATCGTCGCCGCCACGCAGAACCCGGTGGAGTACGAGGGCACCTACCCGCTGCCCGAGGCGCAGCTCGACCGGTTCCTGCTCAAGCTCACGGTGCCGCTGCCCGACCGCGACGCCGAGTACCAGGTGCTGCGCCGCCACCTCGCCGGCTTCGACCCGCGCGACCTCGCCGCTGCAGGGCTGCGCCCCGTGGCGACCGCGCGGCCGACATCGACGAGGCGCGCGCGCGGGTGGCCGAGGTGACCGTGGCGCCGGAGGTCGCGGCGTACGTCGTCGACATCGTGCGGGCCACGCGCACGAGCCCGTCGCTGCGCCTCGGCGTCTCACCGCGCGGCGCCGTCGGGCTCATCATGACCGCGCGCGCCTGGGCCTGGCTCTCCGGTCGCGACTACGTCTCCCCCGACGACGTGAAGGCACTGGCCCGGCCGACGTTGCGCCACCGGGTCTCGTTGCGCCCCGAGGCCGAGCTCGAGGGCGTCACCGCCGACGCCGTGCTCGAGGGCATCCTCGCCACCGTCCCCACGCCGCGCTGACCGGTCATGGTCGTCACAGGTCGCGCGGCGCTCCTCGCGCTGCTGCTCACGGTGCCGGTGGCCCTCGCCGCGCGCTCGCTGCTCGCGGTGCTGCTCGTCGACCTCGCGCTCGTCGCCCTGCTGGTGCTCGACGCGTTCCTCGCCGGCTCGCCGCGACGGCTCGCGCTCTCGCGCACCGGCGACACGTCCACGCGCCTCGGCGAGGAGGCGGTCGTCACCCTGACGGCGCGCAACACCGGTCCGCGCGAGGTGCGCGGCGTCCTGCGCGACGCGTGGGCTCCCACCGCCGGCGTCGCGGTGACACGGCACGCCGTCCGGATCGCCCCGGAACGCGTGGTGCGGGTGTCGGCCGTGCTGCGCCCGGTGCGGCGCGGCGAGCGACGTCCCGACCTCGTCACCGTGCGCTCGATCGGCCCGATGCGCCTCGCCGGGCGCCAGGCCTCGCACGCCGTCCCGTGGGGCGTCCGCGTCCTGCCGGGCTTCCCGTCGCGCAAGCACCTGCCGTCGCGGCTCGCGCGGCTGCGCGAGCTCGACGGTCGCACGGCCCTCATGATCCGCGGTCAGGGCACCGAGTTCGACTCGCTGCGCGAGTACGTCATCGGCGACGACGTCCGCTCGATCGACTGGCGCGCCACGGCTCGCGCGTCCGACGTGATGGTGCGCACCTGGCGCCCCGAGCGCGACCGCCGCGTGCTGCTCGTCCTCGACACCGGTCGCACGTCGGCCGCGCGCATCGGCGACGGCACCCGGCTCGACGCGTCGATGGACGCCGCGTTCCTCCTCGGAGCGCTCGCGGGCAAGGCGGGTGACCGCGTCGACCTGCTCGCCTACGACCGCGCCGTGCGCGCCGAGGTGCGCGGCGCGTCGGCCACCGAGCTGCTGCCGCAGATGTCGGACGCCCTCGCGTCGGTGGAGCCGCTGCTCGTGGAGGTCGACGCGCAGGGCCTCGTCTCGGCGATCAACGCGCGCCTGCGGCAGCACGCCCTGGTCGTGCTGCTCACCGCGCTGGAGCCGGCTGCGCTGCGCGAGGGCCTGCTGCCCTTCCTCCCGGCTCTCGCGTCGCGGCACACCGTGGTGCTCGCGTCGGTGCGCGACGACCGGCTCGAGCAGCTCGCGGCGTCGCGCGGGGACGCGCCCGCGGTCTACGACGCCGCGTCGGCCGCCCAGGCGATCGCCGCGCGCGACCGGATGACCGAGCTGGTGATGCGCTCCGGCGTCGAGGTGATCGACGCCGGACCCGACGACATCGCGCCGAGGCTCGCCGATCGCTACCTCGCCCTCAAGGCCGCCGGCCGGCTCTGACCGGCCTCAGCCGGCGTAGGGCAGCGTCTCGGTCATCGCGGCGCGGTCGCCGACGTCGCCGATGTCACCCTCGGCCTCGGCCCGGCGCCCGAGCACGACCACGTAGACCAGGAACGCGACCCACACGACCGCACCGATCCCGATCCGCGCCCACGTCGGCAGCCCGGACGGCGTGACGAACGCCTCGACGACACCGCTCACGAGCAGCACCACGACGAGCCCGAGCGCGATCGTGAGCGTCGAGCGACCTTCCTCGGCGAGCGCGACCGAGCGCGGGCGCGGCCCGGGGCTGATGATCTGCCAGCCCAGCCGGATCCCCGCCCCGCCGGCGACGAACACGGCAGTGAGCTCGAGCAGACCGTGCGGGGTGATCAGCCCGAGGAAGAGGTCGAGCCTGCCCGCGGACGCCATGAGGCCGCCGACGACGCCGAGGTTCAGCGTGTTCTGCCACAGGATCCAGATGCCGGGCAGGCAGAAGAACGCGCCGCCCACGAGCGCGACCGCCGCGACCCACGCGTTGTTCGTCCAGACCTTGAACGCGAACGATCCGGCCGGGTCGGAGGAGTAGTAGTCGGCGAAGTCCTCGTCGACGAGCTGCTGGAGCTCGTCGGGCGTCGCGAGTGCGGCCACGACGTCGGGGTTGAGCGCGATCCACGCCGCGATCACGGTGGCGATGCCGATCGACAGGACGCCGACCGTGATCCACCACCATCGCGCCCGGTAGACCGCCGACGGGAACGAGCGGGTCACGAAGCGCGAGACGTCGGCCCACGACGCCCCGCTGGCTCCGGTGGTCGCGGCCCGGCCGGCGGCGACGAGGGACGACAGGCGCCCGACGAGAGCCGGGTCCGGCGCGGCCGACTGCACCATCGACAGGTGGGTCGCGGTGCGCTGGTAGAGGTCCACGAGCTCGTCCGCCTCGGCGCCCGAGAGCCTCGTGCGGCGCCGGGTCAGCGCGTCGAGGCGGTCCCACTCCGCGCGGTGCGCCGCCACGAACGTGTCGAGATCCACTGCGTGCCTCCTCCCCGTCGAGCCGTCGCACCCGCGAGACTAGTGCGGTGTCGACGTCCTCCGGTGACTACACCACCCTCGTGCCTGTCACCGGCGAGGCGGTCGCGCTCGACCTGCGCCTCGCGCAGTTCCCGAGCCGCACCATGGCCCTGACCCTCGACCTCCTCGTCCAGGTGGTGGCGCTGGTCCTCGTGTTCTGGTTCGTGGGCTCGGTGCTCACCGGCGCCGACTCCGCCGCCGCCACCGCGATCTCGCTCGTCGCCGTCGTGACGATCCTCGTCGGCTGGCCGACGCTCCTCGAGACCCTGACCCGCGGCCGGTCGCTGGGGAAGATGGCGGCCGGGCTGCGGGTGGTCCGCGACGACGGCGGACCGGTGCGGTTCCGGCACTCGTTCGTCCGCGCCCTGTTCATGCTCGTCGACTTCTGGGCGCTCTTCGGCGCGATCGGGCTCATCAGCGCGCTCGTCTCCTCGCGCGGCAAGCGGGTCGGCGACCACTTCGCCGGCACGGTCGTGATCCGCGAGCGGGTCCCGGCCGCGGCCGGCATAACCCAGCACGTGTACTCGATGCAGACCGGGCTCGAGGGCTGGGCGGCGACGCTCGACCTCGCCCGGCTGCCGGACGTCACGGTCCTGCAGACCCGGCAGTTCCTCACCCGCACGCCGACGCTGTCCCCCGACGTACGCCACTCTCTGGGGCTCCAGCTCGCCGCCGAGGTGTCGACCTACGTGAGCCCTCCCCCGCCTCCCGGCACGCACCCCGAGACCTACCTCGGCGCCGTCCTCACCGAGCGGATGCGGCGTTCGCTCGCGACCCGCGCGGCACCGCCTGCCCGCGCTGCCGCCCCTGCCGCGCCACCTGCGTATCCGCCTCCCCCCGCTCCGGCCCCCTCGGCGCCGGCCGGGCCCGCCGACGCCGGTGCGTTCACCCCACCGGCCTGATCGATTTCTCTCCGCACCGGCGGGCTGGCTACCGTGAGAAGGTGAGCCGGACCCCGCGACTGCTCGTCAGCACCGCCCTCGGCACCGCCCTGGTGAGCGGTCTCGCCGCCTGCGGCACGGCTCCGCACCTGTCCGTGGCCGCCGTGGCGCACCCCGTCGCCGCTGCGTCCTCGCACGCGCCCTCGCCCGCGCCCGTCGCCGTGCCGTCATCCGCACCTGCGGTCGCGCAGACCGTGCGGGCCGCGACGGTGCCCACGCTGGCGAGGGCCGTCGTCGTCCCGGTGGGCCGCTTCGCGCTCGGCGACTCCGTGATGCTCGGGTCGAGGTCGCTGCTCGGCGCGGCGGGGTTCCGCGTCGACGCCAGCGTCAGCCGCCAGTTCTCCGCCGCCCCCGCGCTCATGCGCGCCCGCATCGCGGCCAGGACCCTCCCGCGCAACGTCGTCGTGCACCTCGGCACCAACGGCACGATCCGGCTCACCGACTGCAAGGCGGTGGTGACCGCCGCCGGCACCGCACGCCGGGTGTTCCTGGTGACGGACCGCGTCCCGCGGTCGTGGATGGCCGCGAACAACCGCGTGCTCCGCGCGTGCGACACCGCCTACGCCACGAGTCGCGTGATCCTCGTGGACTGGGCGACGTACTCGGCCAACCACCGCAGCTGGTTCGCGGCCGACGGGTTCCACCCGTCGAGCACCGGTCGCGTCTACTACACGCGCCTCATCGACAGCGGTGTCGACCGCTTCGGTCTGCGCTGATCCCTACTTGCGCAGCGCATCACGGATGAGCGTCGCGTAGGCGATGGCTCCCTCGCCGTGCGGGTGGATGCCGTCGGCGTAGAACCAGTCGCGGTGACCTGCCGACGCCGAGACCCAGTCGGCGATGCGCACGTTGCCGCCCGGGAACCGCTGGACCGCGGCCTGGATCGCCCGGTTGGCTCCGGGGGTCCAGTCGCGGGGCGCGCGGCACGTGACGAGGACGACGCGGGTGCGGTCCTTGAGGTAGGTGAGGAGCTCGACCAGCTGCAGCGTGTTGACGTTGCCGTTGGTGCCGGTGTGGATGATGACGACGTCGCCGAGCTTGCCCTTCGCCTTGCGCTCGACGACCCGGTCGATGAGCTCTCCCGCCTGGCGGCTCACCTTCGCGTCGACCACGATCGGGCCCTCGGTGAAGACGGCCGTGAGCGCGTCGCGCGCGCCGAGCATGACCGAGTCGCCGAGGGCGGTCGTAGGCAGCCCGTAGGCGTCGACGCCCGCTGCCACGACGGGCGGAGCGCTCCCCGGTCGCGAAGCGGCCGGCGACGGCTTCGTGGTGGCAGCACCCGACGGTGACGCGCCGGCCGACGGAGTGGCGGTCGCGGACGGCGACAGGCTCCCCGTCGGGTCGGGTGTCGCGATCGGGTCGATCGCGTCGAGGTCCTCGTCGCCGACCGCGGTGACGCCGCCGAGGGCGTCCTCGAGGGTGGGCTCGTGCGCACTGGCCAGACCGAAGCCGAGCGCGACGACGACCGCCGTCGCGGTGATGGTCGTGAGTGCGGTGCGCCCGACGAGGGCGAACCCGCCGGCGGCCCTCCAGCGGCGCCACGCGTCGCCGATGACGCCACGACGGACCGGCATCTCGACCCAGCGGTAGGACAGCTCCGCGACGGCGAAGGTGAGCGCGAAGCGCGCCACCTGCACCGGCCACCCGTCGGAGTCGACGTCGATCCCCGGGCGCAGCACCAGGAAGATCGGCCAGTGCCACAGGTAGATGCCGTAGGAGCGCTCGCCGAGCCACCGCAACGGCTGCACGGCGAGAGCCTTGGCGAACACCGACGACGACACCGCGGCGCCCATGACGACGCCCGCCGTCACGAGCCCGACGACGAGGAAGCCCCCGCGGAAGAGCAGGGTCGAGGTGGGACCGACGAGCAGGAAGATGGCGACGAGCGCGGTGAGCGAGGCGAACGCGACGGCCGTCACGACGACGATGCCGCGCCGCGTCAGCCGCGCGTTGATCGCACCGGGCGACCAGACGGTGGCGAGCGCGGCCCCGACGAGAAGCGTCATCGCGTGGGTGTCGGTGCCGAAGTAGACGCGGCCGGCGTCGGCACCTTCCGGGATCCCGGCACGCACGGAGATCCACGCCATGGCCAGGGTCGAGGCCAGCGCACCGACGACGGCGCCGATGCGCACACCCCTCGCGCCGCCGAGCCGCCACAGGCCGTACATGAGGAGCGGCCAGATGAAGTAGAACTGCTCCTCCACGGCGAGGGACCACAGGTGCTGCAGCATCGGCGGACGGCCCGTGGCCTCGAAGTACGACGTCTGGTCGACGACGTACCACCAGTTGGTGACGTAGAGGAAGGCGGCGATCGCGTCCTCGCGCACGCGGGCGGCCGCGTCCTGCGCGATGGTCGCGGCGAGCAGCGCCGTGACCACGAGGACGGCGAACAGCGCGGGCAGCAGGCGACGTCCCCGGCGCAGGTAGAAGCGACCGAACCTGATGCCGCCGCGCTGGTCGAGCTCGGCGAGCAGAAGCGAGGTGATGAGGAAGCCGGAGAGGGTGAAGAAGACGTCGACCCCGAGGAACCCGCCGGGCAGCCAGGTGGAGTCGGCGTGGAAGAGGAGGACGGCCACGACCGCGATCGCGCGGACGCCGTCGAGACCGGGCATGTGCACCCAGGGCGTGACACGACGATGCGACGCCACAGGAGCGGCGACGGCAGTCGATGTCATGGCACGTCCCTGCGGTCTCGGGTGAACACCAGGGTACGACGTGTGGGGCGATGATCTCGCTCCGCCACGGACGGCGGCGCGGGTGGACGCATCGTCACGCTGTCGCGGTGAGGATCGCGAGCACACCCCAGAAGTTGTTGAAGGAGTGGGCAATCACGCTCGCGCCCACTCTCCCGGTGCGTGCGCGGAGGAGCGAGAGCACGAGCCCGATCGTGAGCAGCACGGGGATGCGCACCGGCTCGAGGTGGATCAGGGTGAACAGCAGCGCGGACCCGATCGTGGCCCACGGAACACCGGGCAGGCCGCGACGTGCGGCCCACCTCGCGACGGCGGCGAACGCGAGGCCGCGGAAGCAGAGCTCCTCGAACAGCGGCGCACCGATCAGGGCGCACACCGCGAAGACGACGACCACCCAGCGGGGCACGTCGGCGTCCAGCACGGCCGCGCCGGCGGCCGACTCGAACTCCCCGAACACCGCCTGCGTGAGCATGGCCACCAGAGTGCCGAGCACGAGGCACGCGAGCCCGCCCGCCATGCCCCAGGCGACATCGATCAGTCTCACTGTGAACCCGAGGTCGATCCTTGCTCCGTTGCCCTGCAGGCGGGTGGTGAGCCAGGGCCAGAGCCCGAACCCGACCCAGGGCAGCACCGCGCTCCCGAGCAGCACGACCGTGCCGTCGACGGGGGCACCGGCCGCGATGGCCGCGCCGAGGACGAGGAGCGGCACGAAGAGCGCGAGCAGGATCGAGATGACGACGTCGGCGAGACCCCACCGTGGCGCGCGCAGCTCGACCCCCGCCCGCTGCGCCTCGACGTACGTGACAGGGGCGCCCGGGTAGGGCGCCCCTGTCAGCGCGAACTGGTCGGCCATGTCGGCCTGCCTGCTCCCCTGTGCCGGGTGGTCAGTACCGGTAGTGGTCGGACTTGAACGGGCCGGCGACGTCGACGCCGAGGTACTCCGCCTGCTTCTTGGTGAGCTCGGTGAGGCCGACGCCGAGGGCGTCGAGGTGCAGGCGCGCCACCATCTCGTCGAGGTGCTTGGGCAGGACGTAGACGCCCACCGGGTACTGGTCGAGCTTGGTGAACAGCTCGATCTGGGCGAGCACCTGGTTCGTGAAGGAGTTGCTCATCACGAAGGAGGGGTGGCCCGTGGCGTTGCCGAGGTTGAGGAGACGACCCTCGGACAGCACGATCACCGAGTGGCCGTCGGGGAAGACCCACTCGTCGACCTGCGGCTTGATGGTCGTGCGCGCGATGCCCGGGAAGGCGGCGAGGCCGGCCATGTCGATCTCGTTGTCGAAGTGCCCGATGTTGCCCAGGATCGCCTGGTGCTTCATCGCCGCGATGTGGTCCACGGTGACGACGTCGTAGCACCCGGTGGCGGTGATGACGATGTCGGCGCGACCCACGACGTCGTCGAGGCGAGCGACCTCGTAGCCGTCCATGGCCGCCTGGAGGGCGCAGATCGGGTCGATCTCCGTGACGATCACGCGGGCACCCTGGCCGCGCAGCGACTCGGCCGAGCCCTTGCCGACGTCGCCGTAGCCGCAGACGACGGCGACCTTGCCGCCGATGAGGGTGTCGGTGGCCCGGTTGATCCCGTCGATGAGCGAGTGGCGGCAGCCGTACTTGTTGTCGAACTTGCTCTTCGTGACCGAGTCGTTGACGTTGATCGCCGGGAACAGCAGCGCGCCGGCCTTGTGCATCTCGTAGAGCCGGTGCACGCCGGTGGTGGTCTCCTCGGTGACGCCCTGGATGCCTGCCGCGATCTCGGTCCAGCGCGTGCTGCTCTCGGCGAGGGAGCGGGCGAGGACGCCGAGGACGACCGCGTACTCCTCGGAGTCGGACGGGTCGACCGAGGGCACGGCGCCGGCGAGCTCGAACTCGCGACCCCGGTGCACGAGCAGCGTGGCGTCGCCGCCGTCGTCGAGGATCATGTTGGGGCCGCCGCCGTCGGGCCAGCGCAGCACCTGCTCGGTGCACCACCAGTACTCCTCGAGCGACTCGCCCTTCCACGCGTAGACCGGCACACCGGCGGGCTCGGCCACGGTGCCGGCGGGGCCGACGGCGATCGCCGCGGCGGCGTGGTCCTGCGTGGAGAAGATGTTGCACGACGCCCAGCGCACCTGCGCGCCGAGCTCGACCAGGGTCTCGATGAGGACCGCGGTCTGGACGGTCATGTGGAGCGAGCCGGTGATCCGGGCGCCCGAGAGCGGCTTGCTCTCGCCGTGCTGCGCGCGCATCGCCATGAGACCGGGCATCTCGTGCTCGGCGAGGCGGATCTCGTTGCGGCCGAACTCGGCGAGCGAGAGGTCCGCGACCTTGAAGTCGGGCGTTGTGCTGGGCATGCGTGCACTCCGTTCGGACGCCCGGTTACCGGGCGGGAATCGACGAACGGCTCGAGGCTTCGATGGTTCGCCTGCTGCTCACGCGGGGGTGGACACCGCAGGGCGGTTCCATTGTGGCATCAGGTGACGGGATCCGGCGAACTCTCGACCCGGTCGAGGTCGGGCTCGAGATAGATCCAGCGGCACTGCGGCACGGCGTCGCGCACCCGACGCTCGGCGCCGTCGATCGCCGCAGCCACGCGGGCGGCGCTGTCGCCGTGCTCCACGGCGATCTTGGCCGCGACGAGGATCTCGTCCGGTCCGGTGTGCAGCGTGCGCAGGTGGATCACGCGGGCCACGAGCGGCTCGGACTCCAGCGCGGCATGGATCGCCGCGGTCTGCTCGGGCACCGCCCCCTCGCCGACCAGCATCGAGGACATCTCGCGAGCCAGGAACACCGCGATGACCAGGAGCAGGGAGCCGATCGCGATCGCGCCGATCCCGTCCCAGCGGCCGTCGCCGGTGACCGTGGCCATCGTGACGCCGAACAGGGCGAAGACGAGGCCGACGAGAGCACCGGCGTCCTCGAGCAGGATCACCGGCAGCTCGGGCTGGCGGGCCTCGCGGACGAACTGCCACATCGACTTCGAGCCGCGGCTCTTGTTCGCCTCACGGATGGCGGTGCGGAACGAGAACGCCTCGAGCACGATCGCGATCCCGAGCACCACGAACGCCACCGTCGGGCTGGTGAGCTCCTCCGGGTCGCGGAACTTGTGGATGCCCTCGTACAGGCTGAACAGGCCGCCGAGGCAGAACAGGACGATCGACACGACGAAGGCGTAGACGTAGCGGACGCGGCCGTAGCCGAACTGGTGCTGCTCGTCGGCCGCGCGCAGGGACCGCCGCCCGCCCACGAGCAGCAGGACCTGGTTGCCCGCGTCGGCGACGGAGTGGATCGCCTCGGAGAGCATCGAGCTCGACCCGGTGACGACGAACGCGCCGAACTTCGTGATGGCGATGCCGGTGTTGGCGGCGAGTGCCGCGACGACCGCCTTGGTGCCGCCTTCGGTGCTCATGAGATGCGTGCCTTCAGCTCGTTGATGGGTCCGATGGGGGAGGGATCGATGCCGAGGGCGATGGCGGCGTAGACGCTCGCCCAGTCGACGAGCCCGACGAGCGACGCGAGCCGGACGACCGCGTGGCCGTCGTGGGCGCGCAGGACGTCGACCGGGACGCCGCGTCGCTCGGCGATCTCGCGCGAGACGTCGGCGCGACGCGCGTCCTGACCGTGCTCGTCGTAGTCGCGCACGAGGACGAGGCGGAGGCGCGCGGGTCCGGCGCCCTCCTCGACCGGGTCGCGGAAGATGTCGTCGGAGTCGTGGGCGACGAACGGGCCGTCGAGGGCGACCACCTGGTTGTGGTTGGCCTCGGGCAGCGCGCCGAACACGACCGGCAGCTTGGCGTTCTCGTTGAGCTGGCAGGCCATCCGGTTCGCGGCCACGTGGCCGAGCGGCGAGGTCCCCCACACCATCGGCAGCGACGTCGCCAGCGAGGCGCCGAGCAGCTTGGCGCGGTTCTCCGAGGTGGGGCTGACCGGGCCGCACTCCACCGATGTCTCGTCGAGGACGTCGGCGGCGCGTTCGAGCGCCTCGCGCGGGACGCTCGACAGGCCGAGGGAGTCGGCGAGCAGGAGGAGCGGGGTGGCCAGCAGCCACAGCGCGGCACGCGGCATGAGGTCGCCCGGGTCGACGCCGAGGAACACGGCACCCGGCGCCTGCACGACGAGGTCGTGGAGCGGCGAGCCGGGCGAGCCGACGCCCACGAGCCGGGCACCGCGCTTCACCGCCGCAGTGGCGACCGACAGCGTCTCCTCGGTGCGACCGGAGCACGACACGGCGATGACGAGGTCGAGCGGGCCGACCCACCCGGGCAGCACGTAGCCGCGCAGCGTGGACACCGACACGGGGCACCCCGTGCCGCAGATCGCCTCGAGCACGTCGCCGCTGATGCCGGAACCGCCCATGCCGGCGACGACGACCGCTCGCGGACGCCCCTCGGCAGCCACCGCCTCGAGCGCTGCCGGGTCGATCGCAGCGAGAGCGCGACGCACCTGCGCCCCGGCGTCGGCCACGGCTCGCAGCATCCCGCCGGGGTCGGCCGCCGAGAGCGCGGCGACGTCGTCGAGGTCCTGGTCGGAGGCGTAGCGCACCCGCGTCACGCCCGGAGGTCGGCGCCGATGCCCTGCGGGCCGGGCGTCGCGTCGTCGAGCAGCATCACGGGGATGCCGTCACGGACGGGGAAGGAGGTGCGGCAGCGGGTGCACACGAGCGCCGACGGCGGATCGGCGTCGATCTCCACGTCGGCGTGGTGCTCGCACGGGCAGGCCAGGACCTCGAGCAGGACGGGATCGAGCGAGCTCACGCGTTACTCCCACGGATGATGGCGAGCGCGCTGTCGCGCACCGACGCCATGAGCGCGTCGTCGGCGCCCTCGGCGTTGAGGCGCAGCAGCGGCTCGGTGTTGCTCGGACGGACGTTGAACCACCAGCGGGCTCCGGACTCGGTGGCGCCGCTCACGGTGAGGCCGTCGAGCTCGTCGAGCTCGACCCCCGGTCGTGCGCCGTACGTCGCCCTGATCTCGGCGACGACCGCATCCTGGTCGGTGACGGTCGTGTTGATCTCGCCCGACGAGACGTAGCGCTGGTAGCGGGCGAGCAGGCTCGAGAGCGTGGTGCCCTCGGGGGTCTCGCCGAGCGCGGCGAGGGTGTGCAGCGCGGCCAGCATGCCGGAGTCGGCACGCCAGAAGTCACGGAAGTAGAAGTGGCCCGAGTGCTCTCCCCCGAAGACGGCACCGGTGTCGGCCATCCGCGCCTTGATGAACGAGTGCCCGACCCGCGTGCGGATCGGGGTGCCCCCGTGCTCGCGCACGATCTCGGGCACGGCGGCGCTCGTGATGAGGTTGTGGATGATCGAGGACCCCGGGTCCTTCGCGAGCTCACGCACGGCGATGAGGGCGGTGAGGGTCGACGGGTCCACCGCCACGCCGCGCTCGTCGACGACGAAGCAGCGGTCGGCGTCGCCGTCGAACGCGAGGCCGAGGTCGGCGCCGCGGGCGAGCACCTCGAGCTGGAGGTCGCGCAGGTTCTCCGGCTCGATCGGGTTCGCCTCGTGGTTCGGGAAGGAGCCGTCGAGCTCGAAGTAGAGCGGCACGACCTCGAGCGGGAGGCCGTGCAGGACCGCAGGGACCGTGTGCCCACCCATGCCGTTGCCGGCGTCGACGACGACCGTGAGGTGGCGGCTGGCGCCGAGCGGGACGAGGTCGTTGAGGAACGCGGCGTAGTCCGCGAGCAGGTCGCGATGAGTCACCGTGCCGGTCGGGGTGTCGACGACCGGGATCCCGGTGCCGGACCACTCGAGGACCAGGTCGCGGATCTCGCGCAGTCCGGTGTCCTGGCCGACGGGCGACGCACCGGTGCGGCAGAGCTTGATGCCGTTGTACTGCGCGGGGTTGTGGCTCGCGGTGAACATCGCCCCGGGGAGGTCCAGCGTGCCGGCGGCGTAGTAGAGCTGGTCCGTGGAGCCGAGCCCGATGTCGACGACGTCGACGCCCTGTGACGTCACGCCCTCGGCGAAGGCGGCGACGAGCTCCGGACCGGAGGGACGCATGTCGCGCGCGACGACGACCGCACCGGGACCACCCTCCGCGCGCGCGGCTCCGACGACACGGACGAACGCGGCCCCGACGAGGCGCGCGATGTCGGGGCCGAGGTCGTCGGGCACGACACCGCGGACGTCGTAGGCCTTGATCAGGCGGTCGAGGAGCGCAGGGTCCAGCACGCGCCCGACCCTATCTCGCGCGGTCCGGGCCGGACGACGCGAGCGGACGGGCGGTCAGCGGGTGCGCTTGGCCTTGGCCAGCACGTGCTCGACCGAGAGGATCTCGTCGCCGTGCTGCCAGGTGCGGTTCTCGCACTCGAGACAGTGGGTGAAGTCGACCTCGGAGCCGTCGGTCAGCTCCATCGAGATCCGGGTGACCCGCTCGGAGTAGCAGATCCGGCAGAGAACCCCGATACGGGCGCCCGGCTGGGTCAGCGAGCCGAGCGGCTCGGGTGCGGTCGCCCGCAAGGTGCGCGCCATGACACGGTCCTTCCTCGAACGTCTGTGTCGTCCCCCCGGACGACCCGCACGGGCAGTGGACAGTCCCCCCGGCCACAGCCCGCTCCGGCCCCCGGGCCGGTTCGGTCTCACGGGGGAGAGTAGAGGTGCAACGCCGTCTTGGGAAGAGCCTGTGGGGCTGATGGGGCTGATGTGACGAGTGTGACCACTCTCCGGTCACGATTGGGTACACAGAGTGACCCACTCAGGAGTCGACCGGGCTCCGCAGCACGCGTAGGTGTCCGCGGCGGCCGACCTCGAGGACAGCCGGCACGGACTCGGGGACGCGCGGACGCGCTGCCTCGCGCACGGCGTCGGCGAGGGCCTCGAGATCGTCGCTGGACGGGCGCAGGGCGTCGGGGTCCGGCTGGAGCCGGACGACCTCCCAGCCGCGCGGAGCGGTCATCCGCTCCGAGTGCGGGCTGCAGAGGTCGTAGCAGTGCGGTTCGGCGTACGTCGCGAGCGGGCCGAGCACCGCGGTCTGGTCGGCATAGACATAGGTGAGCGTGGCCACTGCTGCGCGTGCGCAGGACGGCTTGGAACATCGACGGACCGGGCTCACGTCCCCGACAGTACGGCCGGTCCGCGCCGCGGCCCCGCACCGGCACGCCGCCAAGTTCGGTCCGCGGCGTCCTGGCCGTGCCGGGCGCGCTGGGCTCCTACGCTGAGTGCGTGAGCTCCCCTGGCCGACCTGGCGCCCCGCGCGCACGCCGTGACCGGCACGGCCGCGGTCTGCGCGGCCCGGTGGCTCCGCCGACCCTGCCCGTCGTCGTGCCTCGGTCCGAGCGCTTCGGCGACCTGGTCGTGGCGGCCGTCGACCGTCTCGAGCCCCGGTGGGGCGAGCGGCTCGGCGCCGTCGACGTCGAGATCCGCGAGGCGCCGGTGATCACGCGCGGGGTGACGGAGGTGCCGCTCGCCGGCTACCGCCGACCGCGCGCGGGCGGGCCGGCCACCCTCGTGGTCTACCGCCGTCCGGTCGAGCTGCGTGCCGTCGAGTACGCCGATCGCATCGACCTCATCCGCGACCTCGTCGCGGAGCAGCTCGCGGAGCTTCTCGGCACGACGCCGGGCGCGCTCGACCCGGCGTACGACGACCGCGCCGGCGACTGAGCCGGCCACCTCGATCGTCGCTCAGGGGAGCGGTCACGGGGCCGCGTCAGGTGACGGACAGGGCGGGGACCGCCGCTACCGGGGGGACGACGGTCGTGGCTCGGGTGGGGTAGACCGGGGCGAAGGCGATCATCGGGCCGCGGTCGCCGGACTCCTCGAGCTGGCGCGTCACGTGGACCGCGCCGCCGGCGAGCGGCGTGATCACGAGCATGCCGTCCGGTGTCGCGGTCGTCACCGGGATCTCGAAGCGCTGCGAGGAACCGGGGGGCAGCGTGACCGTGGTGGTCCAGGCCCGGGTCGACGCGGTCCCGACGTAGAGGTCGAGCTGGACCCGCGCGCCACCGGACGGCGCCGCCAGGGACACCGCGTTCTGGTAGGCCCCACCCTGCAGCCCCGAGATCACGCCGGGTGCGGTGAGCGCCGCCGTGCCGGCGGTGAAGTCGGTCTCGCGCAGCTCGTCCGCCGCTCCCACGGAGACCCCCACCGCGGCGAGCACCGGCGACTCGGCCGTGATGAGCAGGCCGGCGTTCTCCCCGCCGAGCGCCGGCGTGAGGTCGAGCGAGATCAGCTTGCCCGCCTCCAGCGAGACGGAGTCGAGCCCGGCGGGCACGAACGACCCTTCGGCCGACAGGAGTGATACCGAGACGTCGGTGTCGGCGTCGGGGGCGAGCAGGAACAGCTTGGCGTTGGTGACCGCCCCCGGGACGCCGGGGATCACTACTCGGGTGCTCGCCTGCGTCACGGGGAGCACGGAGATGCCCAGCGGGATGTTGCCCACAGCCGCGGTCATGAGCGCGGACGCCACGATGCGGCCCGAGCGCGCGATGACGTGGATGGCCGTGGCGTTCTGGTCCGGGGCCAGCGTCTCGAGACGCACGATGCGACGCGACAGCGCGGGCACCACGATCCCCGACGCCGCCGGCGTGGCGCTCTCGCCGTCGTCCGTCGTGACGACGAGGTCGACCTGCGCCGCGCGGTCGTCGTCGTTCACGAGCACGACCTGCGTGACCCGCCCGACAGTGGTGGCGCCACCGAGCAGCCACCCCTCGGTGATGGGTCGCTGGCAGGGCGAGGCGGCCAGGCCGCGGGTGGCACCGGCGCCGGACCGGGCGGTCTGGTCGGCGCCGAACCCCGCGGCGAAGCTTCCGGTCGCGCGGGCGATCCGCGGGGTGACGGTGCGGCCGGTGATGACCTCGTAGATCGGCTTGCCCGGGGTGGTGACGACCTGGGGCGGGGTCGACGGCTTCGTCGACAGCTCGGAGAGGGTCGCGCGGCCGGCCGAGATGCCGGGCAGCGGGGCGACGCCGGCCGAGACCGCGGACGTGAGCGACTGCGTGCCGAACGTGATGGGGCAGACGAACTCCGCCGACGCGACCGGCTCGACCGAGGGCAGGCGCACCGCCGCGCCGGGCTCCGGCGCGAGCAGCGTGGCGGTCCCGGCGAGCACGAGCACTGCGGCGACCGCGGCGGTGACGGTGGCCCAGGGCCGGCGCAGGACCTCGAGTGCGCGGGTCATGCGGGCACCAGCGTCTCGTCGACAGCGTCGTCGTCGGACTCGACCTCGCGACGCCGGGACGGCAACGCGAGCACGACCACGACGCCGGCCAGGATCGCCTGCGCCCACAGCCATCGCGTGCGCGACGGCGCGACGAAGGAGGCCTCGACTGCGGTCGCGGTGGTCGGCAGCGTCGCCTGCTGCAGTGACGGGTCGTCGACACCGTCGGCCTGCGGCGATATCGGCGTGACCGGCTCGCCGCCGATCGTCCAGAGCCAGCGGTCGTCGGCGGCCTCGGCGAGCAGGAGGTGCCGACCGGGAGCGCCGACACCGACCCTCGTGTCGATCGCCGTGACGGTGCGCACGTCGCCACCCACCGTTCGCACGATCGCGGCCCGGCGGACCTCGACCGCCCCGACCGACACCTGCGCGACGACCATCGCCCGGCCGGACACCGGGACGAGCTCCCAGAGGAAGTCGCCGGAGCGCGACGAGAGCCGGCGCAGGCCGCGCTGCGAGTCGAGGCTCTCCACGAGGGCGTCATCTGTGCGCGCAGCATCACCGAGCACCACGAACCGGACCCCGTGGTCGGCGAGGCCCTCGACCTCGTCGGCCCCGATGCCGGCCGCCAGGCGCGCGACGAGCCGGTCGATCTCGGTGTAGAGCGTGACGGGCGGCGCGACGTCGACGTCACCGAGCTGCGGCTCGGGGGCGGCCAGCAGGTCGTAGCCGAGGACGCCGTCGGGCAGCCGCTGCAGGACGATCGCACGCGGCCGCTCGTTGGACCTCATGCTCGCGGCGACGAAGGCCGGGACGACGTCCCGCGACCCCCGGTGGAGCGGGCCGTCGACGCCCAGGGTGAGCAGCACGGCGGAGACGGCAGGCGCGGCGATGAGCAGGGCAGTGAGGCCGACGGTGGCCGGCTGACGCCAGCCGAAGTCACGGCCGGCGAGCACCGACGGCACCCGGTCGGCGACGAGGACGGCGCACACGATCAGGGCACCGGCCCAGATCGTGGTTGCCGCACCCGGCCACGGCGTCACCGGCTCGGAGAGGGCGGACGGGGTCACGCGCAGCGTCGACTGCAGGACGCCTACCGCGAGGCCGGCGAACCCGACGGCCCAGGCGGCGACGACGTAGCGGCGGCCGCCGCGCAGGGTCAGCGCGACGAGTCCGGCGAGCACGATGCCGATGCCCAGCCACAGGGGCGTGGAACCCGGCCCTCCGGGGCGCAGCAGGACGAGGTCGAGCGGCACGAGGTTGCGGTCCACCGGACCGACGAGGCCGGGTTCGAGCCAGAGCAGCGCGGGCTCGCGCACCACGCGGAAGCTCCACGGCACGAGCAGCGCGACCGGGGTGAGGACGGTCACGAGCAGGCGGAGCCGTCCGGCCAGGTCGCGCACGACGGTCGCCCCGGCCAGGACGGCGAGGGGCACGGCGACGAGCCACACCACGGGGGTGAACGACATGACGACGGCGAGCAGCAGCGCCGTACCGAAGGCGCGCCGCCACGTGCCCGGTCGACCGACCCCCACGAGCCGAGCGCACGAGCGCGCGAGCCACGGGAGCAGCACGATCGTGGCGACGCTGCCGATGCGTCCGTCCGAGACGGCCCCCGTGACGGCCGGCAGCGTGGCGTACGCCGCCGCCGCCCACAGCCGGGGCCACACGGACCGCGAGACACCGCGCAGGGCCAGGTAGGAGGTGAGGCCGGCGAGCGGCACCGCCATGAGGAGGAGCAGGTCGACGGCCGACGTGGCGGACCCGCGGAGCAGGCCGGCCAGCGCCGTGAGCGGCAGGAGCCACGCGGGAGAGTCGGCGGCCGACCCGGTGCCGACCTCGTGCCACGCCGTGAGGTAGGCGTTCCAGAGGTCGCCGGCGCCCTCGGGCGCGGGCACGAGCGCACCGCCGAGCAGCACGCCCTCGCCGAGCAGCCCGCGTACGCCGACGAGCGTCACCGCGACGAGGGCGAGGACGAGGAGCAGACCGGGCCGCGCGACGAGCCGGCGCAGCCGGGACGGCCGACGATCCTCGGCGTACCAGCCGTCCGGGTCGTCCGGCGTGGAGTCGAGGACGGATCGGGTGGCGTCCTGGCCCTCCCGTCCGGCGACGAGGTCGGCGACGGTCGCGAGCGCGTGGCGCGCCTGCAGCCCGCGCGGTGCGAGCAGCCGCCGTACGTCGGCGTCGGGCACCGAGGTCGGGAGCAGCGCCGAGGCGGCCACCCGGGCGCGCGACGCCGTGAGCGCCGAGCGGTCGCAGGCCGCGTCGCGGAACGCGCCCCACTCGTCGCGTGCCTCGTCGGGAGCCTTCGCGAGCAGCAGGGCGAGGGCGCGCAGGATCGTGCCGACGAGCAGTCGTGCCGTGACCAGCGGGCGCCGCCATCCGGGCGCGTGCGCGCGCATGACGTGGATCGACGCCGAGCGCGCGAGGCGGCGGGGACGGTCGGGGTGGCGCGGCGAGCCGGCGGCGACCGGTCGACGGCCGTGGGTGACTGCCTCGCGGTGGTGCAGCACGGCGTCGGTGGCGACCACGACGCGTCGGCCGGAGCGGTGCGCGCGCCAGCAGAAGTCGAGGTCGTCGCGGAAGAGCGGCAGCGACGGGTCGAAGCCGCCGAGCTCGTCCCAGACGTCGCGCCGTACGAGCATGCCCGCGCTCCCGACCGCGAGCACGTCGCGGTCGCCGTCGTGCTGGCCCTGGTCGAGCTCGTGCCGCTCCAGCCCGGTGACCCGGTTCCCGGAGCGCGCGACCGTGACGCCGCACTCGACGAGCTCGTCGGGGTTGGTCCAGCCGCGCACCTTCGGGCCGAACACCTCGGCGGTCCGGTCGCGGTCTGCGGCGCGCAGCAGCTCGGCCAGCGCCGCCGGCGCCGGCGCGCAGTCGTCGTGCAGCAGCCACACCCAGCGCACGACGTCGGGATCGCTCGGCTGCACCGTGCCCGAGCCGGCAGCGAGGCCCGCCACGACGGCCGCGCCGAACGAGGTGTCGGCCGGCAGGCTGAGCACGCGGTCCACGAGGTCGGCGTCGACCGCCTTGCCCAGCAGGCTGGGGGTGGCGTCGGTGCTCCCGGTGTCGACCGCCACGATGCGCTCGGGCAGGCGGGTCGAGCGGGCCAGGGCGGTGAGCGCCCCCGGCAGCCAGCGCGCTCCGTCGTGGGCGACGAGGACGGCGGTGACCCGGTGCCGGCGCGGAGGGACGAGGTCCTCGTCGTCCTCCTCGTACTCGCTGAGGAAGTCCGTCTCGACCGGAACCTGCACGGGCTCGTCGGGCGTCTGGCCCGGCACCGGTGCCGGACGCGGTTCGACGAGGTCCGTGACGTCGTCCTCGTCGCCGGGAAGCTCGGCCGTGAAGGCGCGGACCGTCTCGCCGAGCCGGCGCACCTGGTCGAGGGTGTCGACGTCGGAGGAAGCGGTTGCCATGGCGCGCAGCACCCTACGTGACGTACCTGGGTGCTCCTGCCGCCCGATCCCGGGGGGACCGGGAGACCCGTCAGACAGCGGCCTTCTTGAGGCGACGGCGCTCGCGCTCGGACAGGCCGCCCCAGATGCCGAAGCGCTCGTCGTTGGCGAGGGCGTACTCGAGGCACTCCACGCGGACGTCGCAGGTCGTGCAGACCCTCTTGGCCTCGCGGGTCGAGCCGCCCTTCTCCGGGAAGAACGCCTCGGGATCGGTCTGTGCGCACAGCGCGCGCTCCTGCCACCCGAGCTCTTCAGCGTCAGTCATCGGCAGGACGGTGGCCTGGCTCACGTCGGTACCTCCTCGACCCGGGTCCCACGTGCTCGCGACACGCGGAACCGGACGTGGTCTCGGCCACAGTTGCGGCCGCTACGGGGTGAATTACACGCGTGTAAGAGTCCCGCGTCAACCCCAGGGGGCACAACGTAACCCGCACGGAACGTGGATCAGTGACTACCGAGAGTCGATGGCTCGAGCACGAGGAGCTTCCGCCGGGCGGCGGCGTGCCGTTCCGGGCCCACCTCGCCGTAGGTCGTGGTCCGCTGGCGCGCGGGACGGCCGGCGAGCGCCGCCAGTCCCTCGAGCTCGGCGACGCTCTTGCGCGAGCCGTGCTGCGACCCCGCCATGCGGGAGATCGTCTCCTCCATGAGGGTGCCGCCCAGGTCGTCGCAGCCGCCCGTCAGCAGGCTCCGCACACCGTCCGGGCCGAGCTTGACCCAGGAGCACTGCACGTGGTCGATGGCGCCGTGGAGCAGCAGCCGGGCCATGGCGTGCACGGCCCGGTCATCGCGCGGGGCCGGTCCCGGGCGGGCGACGCCGGCGAGGTAGACGGGTGCGTTGTGGTGGATGAACGGCAGGCCCACGAACTCGGTGAACCCCCCGGTGCGCTCCTGGATCGAGCGCAGCAGGGTGAGGTGCGCGACCCAGTGCGCGGGGGTGTCGACGTGGCCGTACATCATGGTCGCGCTCGATCGGATGCCCAGCTCGTGCGCCGTCGAGACGACCTCGACCCACGACGCGGTCGGCAGCTTCCCCTTGGTGAGCACCCAGCGCACGTCGTCGTCGAGGATCTCCGCGGCCGTGCCGGGGATGGTGTCGAGGCCCGCGGCCTTCGCCTCGGTGAGCCACTCGCGGATCGTCAGCCCGGACCGCGGTGGCTCCGTTGACCACCTCCATGGGTGAGAAGGCGTGGAGGTGGATCTCCGGGGCGCGGCGCTTCACCTCACGGGCGAGGTCGAAGTAGGCCGTGCCGGGGAGGTCGGGGTGGATGCCGCCCTGCATGCAGACCTCGGTCGCGCCGACGTCCCACGCCTCGGCGACGCGGTCGCCCACCTCGGAGAGCGACAGCGTGTAGGCGTCGGCATCGGTGCGGCGCTGTGCGAAGGCGCAGAAGCGGCACCCGGTGTAGCAGACGTTCGTGAAGTTGATGTTGCGGTTCACGACGTAGGTGACGTCGTCGCCGACGACGTCGCGACGCACGTCGTCGGCGATGCCCGTGAGCGCGTCGAGCGCCGGCCCGTCGCACGACATGAGTGCCAGTGCCAGGCTCGCGTTGTCCGGGTGGGCGAGGGCGGCTGGATCGTCGAGCGGCGACCGAGAGCGCCTCGCGCACATCGGAATCGAGGCGCTCGAGTGCGGCCGGCGCCAGGACGGCCGCGGCCGCTGCGATGTCGCCGGCGTGCTCGCCGATCGCCGCCCAGTCGCCGTAGACCTCGTCGAAGTCGCAGCGGCGGTCGCCGGTGCGCCCCACCGTGTCGACCGACTCGTGCAGGTCGGTGCGCCCGCCCGAGTGGGCGGAGGCGAACGAGTCGTAGCCGGGGTCGAGGTCCTGCCACGGCAGGCCGACCGGGGCTCGGCCCTCGACGCCGAGGCCACCGGCGTCGGCCAGCGCGGCGACGTGCCGACGCACCCGCGGGTCGAGCCAGGGATCGGGTCGCAGGACGTACTCCGGGTGCGCCGTGAGCCGCTCGCGCAGCGTGAACCCTGCGGCAGCCGTGAGACGGGCGAGCTCGTCGAGGTGCGGCCAGGGCCGCTCGGGGTTCACGTGGTCGGGGGTGAGCGGGCTGACGCCGCCCCAGTCGTCGACCCCGGCGCGCAGCAGCAGCGCCACCTCGGCGATGTCGGTGAGGTTCGGCGGGGCCTGGACGCGCATGCGCGGCCCGAGCAGCAGGCGGGTCACGGCGATCGCCGCGAGGTAGTCGTCGAGCGGCAGGTCGTCGTCGTGGCGCATCGCGGTGTCGGGCTTGGCCCGGAAGTTCTGCACGATCACCTCCTGCACGTGGCCGTACTCCCGCGCCACGCGCCGGATCGCGAGCATCGACTCCACCCGCTCCCGCGGCGTCTCCCCGATGCCGACGAGGATGCCGGTGGTGAAGGGGACGGCCTGCCGCCCGGCGTCGGCGAGCACGCGCAGCCGCACCGCGGGGTCCTTGTCGGGGCTGCCGAAGTGCGGTCCCCCGGGCTCGGACCACAGCCGGGTCGCCGACGTCTCGAGCATCAGGCCCATGCTCGGCGCGACCGGCTTGAGCCGCTCGATCTCCTCCCACGACAGGACGCCGGGGTTGAGGTGCGGGAGCAGGCCGGTCTCCTCGAGCACGCGCACCGCCATCGCGCGGACGTAGGACAGCGTGTCGTCGTAGCCGTGCGCGTCGAGCCACTCGCGTGCGGCCGGCCAGCGGTCCTCGGGCCGGTCGCCGAGCGTGAACAGCGCCTCCTTGCAGCCGAGCGCGGCTCCGGCCCGTGCGATGTCGAGCACCTCGTCCGGGCTCAGGAACAGACCGTGCCCGTCCCGGCGGAGCGACGCGGGATCGGTCGCGAAGGTGCAGTAGTGGCAGCGGTCGCGGCACAGCCGGGTGAGCGGGACGAAGACCTTGCGGCTGTAGGTGATGACGCCGGGACGACCCGCGTTCTCCAGGCCCCGGTCGCGCACCGCCGACGCGAGGCCGAGCAGGTCGGCGAGGTCGTCGCCGCGCGCGTGCAGCAGGGCGGTGGCCTCGTCGACGTCGAGCGCCACTCCGCGCGCCGCGCGACCGAGCGCCCGGGCGATCTCGCGGGCGGTCGGAGTGGGCGCGTCGGTCACCCTCCCGAGCCTACGGTCACCCCGTCCGGGGCGGCCGCGACGGGGTGACAGGATCGGCGCATGCGCATCACCGTGCTCGCCGGCGGCATCGGCGGCGCCCGCTTCACCCGCGGCCTGCTGCACCGTGCTCCGCGGTCACCGACGCCGACGTCACCGTCGATCGGCAACACCGGCGACGACATCCGGCTGTTCGGCCTGCAGATCTGCCCCGACCTCGACACCGTCATGTACACCCTCGGCGGCGGCATCAGCGAGGAGCGCGGCTGGGGCCGCGAGGACGAGACCTTCACCGTCAAGGAGGAGCTCGCGGCCTACGGCGTCAGCCCGACCTGGTTCGGGCTCGGCGACCGCGACACCGCCACCCATCTCGTGCGCACGCAGATGCTGGCCGCCGGCTACCCGCTCTCGGCGGTCACCGCGGCGCTGTGCGCCCGCTGGCAGCCCGGCGTCCGCGCTGCTGCCGATGAGCGACGACCGGGTCGAGACCCACGTGGTCGTCGACGGCGACGAGCCCGGGACGCGCGCGGCGATCCACTTCCAGGAGTGGTGGATCCGGCACCGCGCGGCGCTGCCGGCGCACGGCTTCGTGCTCGTCGGCGTCGACGACGCACGCCCGCGCCCGGGTGTGCTCGAGGCGATCGCGTGAGGCCGACGTCGTCCTGCTCCCCCCGTCGAACCCGGTGGTGTCGGTCGGCACGATCCTGCAGGTCCCCGGCGTGCGCGACGCGGTGCGCGCGACGACGGCCCCGGTCGTCGGGGTCTCCCCCATCGTCGGCGGCGCCCCGGTGCGCGGCATGGCCGACGCGTGCCTGACCGCCATCGGCGTCGAGACCTCGGCCGGCGCGGTCGCGCGGCACTACGGGCCCGCTCGGCGCTCCCGTCCGCCGACGCGGGCGGGCTGCTCGACGGCTGGCTCGTCGACGACGCGACGGACGCGCGACGTCGTCGACGAGCTCGCGCCGCTCGGCATCCGTGACGCGCGCCGTGCCGCTGCTCATGACCGACCTCGACGCCACGGCCGCGATCGCCGCTGCCGCCTTGCGATCTCGCGCGCGACCTGGTCGGCTGACCGTGCCGCGAGGGCGCGTCGCCGGCACTGACGGTCGTCGGCCTCGGCGGGATGCCCGAGGTGCGTCGCGGGCGACGACCTCGCAGCGCTCCTCGCCCGCGCTCGCACCGGCGACGTCCTGGCCCGACGGCTCGGCCGGACTGCGCGACGGCGACATCGTCGTCGTCACGAGCAAGGTCGTGAGCAAGGCCGAGGGCCGGGTCGTCGCGGCGGCCGACCGTGAGGACGCGATCACCGCGGAGACCGTGCGCGTCGTCGCGACACGTGCCACGCCGCGCGGGCACACGCGCATCGTCGAGACCCGCCACGGGCTCGTGCATGGCCGCGGCGGGCGTCGACGCCAGCAACGTCGACGCCGGCACCGTCGTGCTGCTGCCCGTCGACCCCGACGCCTGCGCCCGGCGATCCGCGCCGCGCTGTCCGCGCGACGACCGGCGCTCGCGTCGGCGTCGTCGTCACCGACACGCTGGGCCGGCCGTGGCGCGAGGGGCTCACCGACGCCGCGATCGGCGCGGCCGGACTCGCCGTGCTCGACGACCACCGGGGGCGCACGCGACAGCCACGGCAACACCCTCGAGATGACGATCACCGCGGTCGCCGACGAGATCGCCGCCGCCGCCGACCTGGTGAAGGGCAAGCTCGCGGCGTCCCCGTCGCCGTCGTGCGCGGTCTCGCCGCCTTCGTCACCGACGACGACGGGCCCGGTGCGCGCGCGCTCGTCCGGCCGCTCCGACGAGGACCTGTTCCGCCTCGGCACGGCGGAGGCGCTCGCCGAGGGGCGCGTCGAGGGCCGGCGCGACGCCGTCCGGCCCGCCGGACCGTGCGCCGCTTCACCGACGAGCCGCTGTCGACCCCGCCGCGCTGCGACCGGGCGGTCGCCGCGGCCGATCACGCGCGCCGAGCCCGCACCACACCACCCCGTGGCGCTTCGTCGTCGTCGACGACGCCGTGACCCGCGCACCGGCTGCTCGACGCGATGGCGGCGCGCTGGGACGCACGACCTGCGCGCCGTCGACGCCTACGACGACGAGGCCGTCGCGCGACGCCTGCGGCGCGGCGACGTGCTGCGCGAGGCGCCCCGTGGTCGTGCTGCCGTTCCTCGAGCTCGACGGTGCCGCGCACGCCTACCCCGACGAGCGCCGTCGCGGCTTCGAGCGCGACCTGTTCCTCGTCGCCGGCGGCGCGGCGGTCCAGAACCTGCTGGTCGCGCTCGCCGCCGAGGGCTCGGGTCGGCGTGGATCTCGTCGACCGTGTTCTGCCCCGACGTCGGTGCGCGAGGTGCTCGACCTGCCCGCGTCGTGGCAGCCGCTCGGCGGTGTGGCGGTGGGACATCCGGCCGACGAGCCCGCCGACCGCCCCGCACGCGACGTCGACGACCACCTGCTGCTGCGCTGAGGAGTCAGCGCAGGTCCGGCAGGGCCCCGAGCGTCTCCGCGTACCCGGCCACGCGTCCGTCCTCGCCGAACCCGAAGAAGCTGACGCCGTCGTCGTTGACCGGCAGGCCCTCGGCGCCGTCCGTCCCGAGCGCGACGTGGATCTTCTGCGTGCTCCACTTCGTGATGTCGAGGCACAGCTCGGCGAGCTCGTCGGGCGTGAACTCGGCGCGTGCGGCCGCGACGGTGGATTCGCTCAGGGAGCCGGGCAGCGTGATGAACGCGTCGGTGATGCGCAGCGCGAGCTTGGCCCGCTCGGGCAGGTCGCTGCGCTCGTAGAAGTCGATCTTCTGCGTCATCTCGTCGTCGGCGCCCGCCTCGCGCGCGTCGGCCAGGCGCAGCGTGCGGCAGATCCGGCAGTCGTGCGTCCGCGCGCAGCGCAGCCGGACGAGCTCGGTGGTCACCGCGTCCACGGCCCTCCCGCGCACGACGGCGTCCTGGTACCGCCGCAGCGCATCACGCAGCGAGTCGACGTCGCGGATCGCCTCTCCCCCAGGTGGATCGAGCGCCGGTGGGGCCGAGTCGACGTCGTGCGCCCTCAGCAGGATCGGACCCATGAGCTCGAGCCGTTGGGTGCACTCCGTGACGTAGAGGGCAGTGACGAAGTCGCGCATCCCGGTGGCGGAGAAGTGCGCGCCGAGCCGGGCGCGGTCCTCGTCGGACACACCGCTGACGTCGATCACGCACTGCTCGGTGAAGGCGAGGCAGTCCCGCTCTCGCGGCGAGAACACGCTGGACCCGGCGTACTCCGGGATCTCCGACACCGTCGCCTCGGTCAGTCCGAGTCCCCTCGCCGTGCTCGATCGACGGGCGAGACCGGCCTCGTTCCCGAGCAGGGACGCGATGCGCAGACGCACCAGCTCGAGCAGCGATGCGTCGACGACCTGCCAGGCGATCTCGTTGGCCGTGTCGAGCAGCCGCACCGCCTCGGGGCGCAGGACACGCAGCTCGGCGCCCACCCGCCACACCTGATCCGTCGGGGCGCCCGCCGTCGTCTCGGTCATCCCCTCACGGTAGGCCGGTCGGGACTCAGAGCGGTCGAGGGGTTGTCATGTGACCATCCAGTCACCTATTCTCGGCGCATGGACGAGGTCTTCCGAGCGCTCGCCGACCCCACCCGGCGCAGCCTGCTCGACGAGCTCTTCCGCGAGGACGGCCAGACCCTGAGCGCGCTCGAGAGCCGCTTCGCGATGTCGCGGTTCGGCGTCATGAAGCACCTCGCCGTGCTCGAGGAGGCCGGGCTCGTCGTCACCCGTCGCCGCGGTCGGGAGAAGCTCCACTTCCTCAACCCGGTACCGATCCGGCTCGTCCACGACCGGTGGGTGAGCAAGTACGCCGAACCCTGGGTCGCCGGCCTCAGCGACCTCAAGACGCACCTGGAGTCCACGATGGAGAAGGTCTACGAGATCTACATCAAGACCACGCCCGAGCGCCTCTGGCAGGCCATCACCGACCCGTCGATCCGGGCGAGGTACAGCTTCGGCGCGGCCGTCTTCTCCGACTGGACGCCGGGCTCGCCGATCTCGATGGGCGCGCCGGCGGCCGACGGCCCGCTCGGCGACGGCGAGATCCTCGAGGTCGACCCGCCGCACCGGCTCGTCCACACGCTGCGGGCGCTCTGGAGCGACGAGGTCACGAGCGAGGGGTTCTCCCGCGTCACGTGGGACATCGCCGAGGTCGGCGACTCCTGCCACCTCACCGTCACCCACGACCAGCTGCGCGAGGGCGCCAACAACGAGCTCTACGGCGGCTGGCCGATGATCCTCTCGGGACTCAAGACCTGGCTCGAGACCGGCGAGCTCCTCACCACCCCCGGCTCCCTCAGATACGTCACCACCTGACCGCCCGTCCTCCCCTTAGGGACGATCAAGGAAGTCCAGCTGCACGAAACCGTCCGCAACTCGTGATCTTGGGTCGCGGGCGGTCAGCGGAAGCGGTTGTCCTGCGGGCTGTAGCGCGGCCCGCGCGCGGGGCGCGAGATCCCGGTGAGCTCGACCAGCCGCACCACCCGGCCACGGTGGCCGGGCCATGGCTCGAGCAGCTCCGCGAGTCGCTCGTCGGTGCCGTCCGTCTCACCCGTGAGGGCGTACACCACGTTCTTCGCGACGTGGAAGTCGCCGAAGCTCACGGCGTCGGCGTCGCCGAACGACCGCGCGGCCACCTCCGCCGCGGTCCACACGCCCACGCCGGGGATCGCCTGCAGCCGGGCACGAGCGGCCGGGAGCGGCATCGTCGCGCACTCCTCGAGCCGTCCGGCGTACGCGATCGCGCGCATCACCGTGGCGCTGCGACCACCGTCGACCCCCGCCCGGTGCCACTCCCACGACGGGATCCGCGCCACGACCTCCGGCGCGGGGAACACGCGCATGCCCTCCGGCACCGGGAACGGCTGGTGCCCTCGGGCGCCGGTCCGGGAGCGGGCTCGCCGTACGCCGACAGCAGCCAGCGCCACGCGCGCCGCGCCTCGAGACCGGTCACGCGCTGCTCCACGATCGCCGCCACGAGCACCTCGACGACGACTCCCACCGACGGGGTGCGCATCCCCGCGCCGACCTTCGCCCACTGCTGCGCCACGAGCGGGTGCAGCGACGCGTCGAAGCCCGAGACGTCGTCGTCGGCACCGAGGACCTGCGGCACGCGCTCGGCCGCCCACGACGCTCCCGGTCCCCACGACGTCGACTCCACCGCGCCATCGGCGAGCGAGAGCCGTTGCGTCGCAACGCCTTCCGGCGTTCGCATCGTGCGCCACACGGCACGGTCCGCAGTCCGTCGGTACGCCGGATCCGCCCCGCCTCGCCGCAGCGAGCCGAGGGTGGCGCCGATGCTCACCGGCCACGACGGTCGCCAGACCCGCACGACGGACGCGGTCATGGCGACCCGATGCAGCGGCACATGTCGATCCCCGCGAGCGCTCAGCGGTCGGACGAGAAGCGCACGGCGGTGTCGCCGAGAGCGCGACGCCGGGCCACACGCGAGCGCCACGCACGAGCTCGTTGCCCGGACCCACCACGGCGCGATCGCCGACGACGACGCCGTCGAGGTAGGCGCCCGACCCGATGATGGCGCCGGACCCGATCACGGAGTCCTTCACGTGCGCACCGGCGGCGATCATCGCGCCGTCGAAGAGCGACGACCCGTCGACGATCGCGCCAGTGCCCACGGTGGCACCCGCACCCACGAAGGTCCCGCCGCGCAGGATCGCGTCGGTGGCGACCTCGGCCCCGGGGCGGACGAGGAAGTCGCCGGTCCGTCCCGGCAGCGCCGGGCTCGGGGCGAGGCCCGTGACCAGGTCGCGCGACCCCTGCACGAACGCCAGCGGCGTGCCGAGGTCGAGCCAGTAGCCGTCGTCGACGAACCCGGTGACCACCGCGCCCGAGGCCAGCAGGCCGGGAAAGGTCTCCCGCTCCACCGACACCGGTCGGCCGGTGGGGATCTCGTCGATCAGCGAGCGCCGGAACACGTAGCACCCGGCATTGATCTGGTCGGTGACGATCTCCTCGGCCGTCGTCGGCTTCTCGAGGAACTGCAGCACCCGGCCCGCGGCGTCCGTCGGGACGAGGCCGTAGGCGCGCGGGTCGTCGACCCGGGTGAGGTAGAGCGACACGTCGGCCTTGTCGTCGCGCCACCGCTGCACCTGACCGGCGATGTCGTGCCCGGAGAGGACGTCGCCGTTGAACACCAGGACCGGGTCGTCCGGCCCGCTCTCGAGGAACGGGGCCACGTGCCGGATCGCGCCGCCGGTGCCGAGCGGCACGTCCTCGGTGGCGTAGACCAGCTCGACGCCGAAGCGCGATCCGTCGCCGAAGTAGCTGGCGAACACCTCCGGCCGGTACGACGTGCCGAGGATGACCCGCGTGACGCCGGCCTCGCGCGCCCGGGCGATCTGGTGCTCGGTGCACGGCACCCCCGCGACCGGGAGCATGGGCTTCGGTGTCGTCACGGTGAGCGGTCGCAGGCGCGTTCCCTGTCCGCCGACGAGCAGCACTGCTTCGAGCATCCCGCCACTGTGACACAGGCGGACCGACCGTCACGCCCCGTATGGTCCTCCCGTGATCCCGACGACCGTCCCCGTGGCGCTCGCCGCCGCCCTGGCCCGTGACGCCGCCCGCCCCCTCCTCACCCAGGTGGGACCGGGCGGCGAGCGGGTCGAGATGTCCGTGCGGACCTACGAGAACAACGTGGCCAAGGCGGCCAACCTGCTCCGCGACGACGGCGACGTCGGACCGGACGTCCGGGTGTCGATCAACCTCCCGCTGCACTGGCAGACGAGCGTGTGGCTCGGCGCGTGCGCCCTCGTCGGCGGGGTCGCTCTCGTCGACGGGGACCCGTCACGCAGCGACGTCGAGGTGAGCGTCGTCTGCCCCTCCTCGCTGCACCTGCCCCTCGCGCCCATCACGTTGGCGACGGCGCTGCACCCGTTGGGCATGCCGTTCACCGCCCCGCTGCACAACGGCGTCCTCGACGTCGCGCACGAGGTGCGGGCGCACGGTGACCGGTTCGCGCCGTCGATCCCGGTCACGGTCGACGACGTGTGGCTCGAGCACGCGGGCGTGCACTGGACGCAGCCCGCCGCGTTCGCGGAGGCGCGCGAGCTCGCGGAGCGGCTCGGGCTGCCGCACGGAGGCCGACTCGCTGTGCGCGCGCCCGCTCGACGACGTGTCGATGCTCGCGCTGCTCGCGCTCCCGCTGGCGGTCGACGGTGCGGTCGTCCTGCTCACCGATCCCACGGCGGACGTCGCAGCCGTGGCCGCTCGCGAGGGTTGTCAGGCGATCCTGCACTGACGCTCGCCGGACGCACTACGGGAGCGGCTGAGATCCGTTGCACTGCAAGGGATCTGGAATCAGGCGCGGCGAGCGGCCAGCAGGGTCGCAGCCGAGACGCCGGGTGCCACCGCGAGGGTGATGACGCCCTTCTGCAGCACCAGCTTCGTGGACGCGAGCCAACGCCGTCCCGACGACGAGGACGGGAGCACCGGGCGCCATCGCCATCGCGACGACGGAACCCGAGGCGGCCATCAGCGACGTGCGCGCCGTGCGCGTGATGCCGAGGTAGGTCGCTACCTTCGCCGAGGTCTCGACGGCGTCGGCCCCGGCGAGGCGCCAGCCCTTGGGCAGCGTCAGCAGGACCGAGTCGGCGACCGCCGTGGCTGGACCGATGACGACGGCCGTCGGTGCCGCCTGCCTCGTCAGGTACGCCGTCACCGCCGCGGATCCGGCAGCACCGGCGGGCACCACGAGCAGCGGACGCTTCAGCGTCGCGGCCGCGCCCGACGCGACGGCGGCCGAGGTCGCATCGGTGGCCGACACGACGATCGCGTGGGTGCCGGACGGCCGACCGAGCAGAGTCGCCGTGGCGATCGACACGTCGGAGTCGGTGGCGCCGGTGACCCGCGTGACCGTTCCCGACACCGCGTTGGCGGCGGTGACGATGGTGGCCGGCAGCTGCGCCGCGGTGCCCACGGCGTAGACGAGGGTGGGGTTCCGTCGGACGAGCTCGGCCCGCGTCACCGACGTCAGGGCGGCCTTCGTGGTGAGCAGCAGCGGCCAGCCCTTCTGCGCCGCGAGGTTCGCCGCGACCGCCACCATCGCCGGCGACTCGGTCGCCGCGAGGACCACGGTCTTCGACGTCGACGACGCGGCCGCCTTCACCGCGAGCGTCGCCGGGTCGCCGGCCGCGGAGGCGACCGCACGAGACACCCACGTGCTCGGGAGGGTGAGCTTGGTGCGCAGCGTCTCGCCGCGCAACGACGCCGACGAGCCGGTCGAGGAGTAGGCGACGGCGGTCTTCACGCCGCCACCGGCGGTGCGCGAGGACAGGTCGAGGCGCACCACGTTCGGCAGCCCGAACGCGGTCGCGACCTGTGCCTGCGTGTAGACGCGCGGCTTCCATGTCGACCAGGGCACCGTGGCGCTGAGGCTCCAGTGGTCGTCGACGGAGGTGGCGTAGGACAGCGGCGAGACCCACACGTCCTGCGAGTTCTGCGTCGCCCCGCCCGAGGCGGAGAAGTAGAAGGCCGTGATCGGCTTGCCGGCAGCGAGGATCGCCTTGCCCGTGGTGGCGGTCACCTGCGAGGCGAGCACGGCAGCCCGCCAGTAGGCGCCGCCGGCGCTCGTCTCCTTGGTGTAGCCGGCGAAGGTCTGGTCGTAGTACGGACCACCGCCGTCGTCGACGTGGCAACGGCAGGCACTGCGCACGACGCCCGTGCCGTAGCGCGACACGGCGTACGTCCGGGCCGCGAGGACCTGGGCCTGCAGGGCCGCGGCCGGCCAGGACGACGAGACCTCGGCGATGCCCCGCAGGTACTCGTCGTGGACGCGCACCGAGTTGACGACCTCGACCGTGCCGGGCGACGCCGTCGTCGACGCGATGTCGATGACGCCGTAGCGGTAACGGTGGCCGGCGCTCGCGAAGCCGGACGACGTCGTGGCCACGTTCACCAGCGTCGCCACGGTGCCGGCGGTGCCCGGCGTACGTGTTCCGGCCCAGCGCACGGTCACCAGGGTGCCCGTCCCGAGGGTCGTGGTGACTCCCGCACGCGTGCGCAGCACGGTCGTGCGACCCGAGCCCGCCGCCCGGATCGTGAAGACGTCGGCCGTGGTCCCGAGGAACGGCGCCACCCCGGCGACGGTGACCTCGATGCGTCCACCGCCGCTCGCCACCGCCTCGGACCGGAGCACGAGCGACGTGCGCAGGTGCAGCAGGTTGACGCGGATGTCCATGTCGTCACGGACCGGTGTGACGGTCGTGCCCGTGTAGTAGTGCTGGACGATCTGCTGCGCGGTCCGACCCTCGACGGCCATGCCGTACGCGCCCCACTGGGACATGCCGACGCCGTGGCCGTAGCCGGAGCCGTTGAAGGTGAACGACGCCGGGATCGCGACCGTGGCGCTCGGTGCCACCGGCGGGGTGGTCGGTACCGGCGTGGGCGAGGGGGAGGGTGCCGGCGCGCCGGAACGCGCTGCGATCGACTGGGCGAGCTCGCCGAGCGCTGCGTCGCTCCAGGTGGCACGCGACGCGACGCCGAGGACGTGGGTGGCAGCCGCGGTGCGCAGCCAGCCGGCGAGCCCCGCGGTCCCACCGGAGCCGAGGAGCAGCGGGCGTCCGGCGCCCGCAGCGATGACCCGCACCCAGCCGGCCGCAGTCGGCGCGACGGTGACGCGCGATGCCGTGGGCGCCAGCAGCTTCGCGAGCTGCGAGGAGGTGCGCACGTCGTCGACCCCGTTGACGCGGGTCGCACCGAGGGCGGTGACGACGGCGTCCGTGACGACCGTCGGTGAGGCGACGACGACCGGCGCGCTCACGCCGAGGCGGGCGATGGCGGCCGACGTCGCCGCGGGGACGGCGCCGCGCGAGACGACGAGCAGTGGGCGCCGGGCAGCGGCAGCGTCGGCAGCCGCGACCGCGACCGCGTCGAGCGAGTAGCCGGCGTCGAACGTGACGACGACGGCACGTCCGCGGATGCCCATCGCGTCGGCGACGGCGGCAGCGGTGGCGGCGCGGTCCGCCCCCGTGAGCCGCACGATGGTGGTGACGCCCAGACCCTTGAGCTGGGTCTCCACCGCGACGGAGATCTGCGTGGTCGACCCGACCAGGTAGGCCGTCGTGGCCTTGCGTGCGGCGATGTCGGTGCGGACGGATGCAGGCAGGCCGGCCGCGGTCGTGAGGAGGCGCGGCGCGGCCTTCACGACGGCGAGCGGAGCGGCGAGCAGCGCCTCGGGCAGACCGGTGTCCTCGCCCGGGGCGAGCACGACGGTTCGGGCGCTCGGTGCCGCGACGCGGCCGGCGTGGACCGCTGCGGAGTACCGCTCGGTCTCACCGATGCGCGCGGCCTGCGCGCAGGGGCCCATCGGCGAGGTGGATGTCTCGGAGACGACGTAGCCGAGCTCGACCGGGTACGCGACAGCGGCCCCGGTGCTCGCCGACAGCACGAGCCGGTACGTGCCCGGCAGCGCCGCGGTGCCGTCGGCCCGCTTCTGGTTCCAGGCGACGGAGAGGGCACCGGCGGTCACCTGCCGGCCGGTGAGGACGCGCACCGGCGTGTCCTGGCACACCGAGAAGACCTCGAGGCGCCACGTCACCGGGGTGGTCGTCGTCGCGGCGATCGTGGTTCCGGTGCCGCCGTAGGACGTGACGGATGGCGCGAGCACCGGCTTGAGGATCTGGGTCCGCATGTACTGCCGGGCGAGCGTGCGGATGCGCGGCACGAACGGCTCGAGGTAGCGACCCGGGCAGGCGGTGCTGCCGATGTCACGGTGCCCCAGGACGACCGGCACGGTCGCGGCCTGGCCGACGCCGTACTTCGACGTGCCCGCGCTGCTGTTGGAGATCAGTGTCGCCGACCCCAGCGGGTCACGGTGGTTGATCGCGAGCTTCCACGCCATCAGCCGGGAGATGTTCGTGACGATCGCGTTGGCCTCGGCCGTGGTCGGCTTGTAGGTGTCGAAGTTCCCGAGCGCCGAGACGGCGAAGGTGTTCTGGTTGAAGCCCGCCGTGTGGCCGCCGAGGACGTTGGCGGCGGTGCCTCCGGCCCGACCCTCGTACAGGCGTCCGTAGCGGTCGATGAGGAAGTTGTAGGCGATGTCGCTGTAGTGGAGACCGAGCGTGAAGTAGGCGTACAGCGCGCGCACCTGTGCGGTCGCCTGAGCCGCCGTGTAGTTCGTCGTCGAGGCCGTGTGGTGGATGAAGCCGACCTTCACCGGTCCCGTGTAGATCGGTGCCCGGTCGCGCAGCGACTCGTCGGCGCCCCACTGGGCGCGGGAGATGATCGCGGGGCGCAACGGGTCGCCCGCGGCGGCGGACGACGACACCGGGGTCGGGGCGACGACGGCGTCGGCGGTCGAGGTCTGCGGGTCGATGAGCGTGACTTTCGCGTCGGTCGGCACGACCCCGCCGGGCGTGTCGATGCGCACCTGCACGCCGTCGGAGCCGGGCGCGGTCATCAGGGGCTCGGTGCCCTGCCGGACGTCGGCCGCGAGCGCCTCCTCCGAGCCGGGATCGGGTCCGTGCGACGCGTCGACGTGCAGCTCCGACCACGCCCCCCACGTGCCGTTCTCGCGGACCCGCACCTGGACCGACGTCCCCGGGACCGTGGCGCCCTTCCAGTCGACCCCGACGAGGGAGAACGGCTTCGTGCTGGTCGCAGCGGTCACGACCGCTGGGGCGAGGGGCCGCGTGGGTCCGGCCACGGGAGCGGGCTTCGGGAGGGCGGGGCTCGAGGTCGGCACCGCATCGGCGGCGGTCGGCCCGGGGTCGGGCAGGGCGGAGTCGTCCACGGCGGGGTCGCTCTCCGGGACGGGCGCGCTCGAGGCGCGCAGCGCGACGGGGTCGATCCCGTCGAGCGCGAGCTGGGTCACCACCGGAGACACCGGGCGGATCTCCGCCTGCGGACCGGTGAGCACCGGCACCGCGAGAACCGTGGGCACGACGATGAACGTCGCCAGACCGGCGACGAGCCTGTGACCGCGATGCACGACGTCCTCCACAACCTCGGCGCAGGACACGCGATCGGCCGACCCCGCTGTCCTCTCCTTCACCCATCGGGGTGAACGAGGCCGAACTTGAACCGGGGCCGCCGCAGGAGGGGCCCGTCGCGCGCCGCCAGCACGGGAGGGCCCGGCTCGGGCGCCGACCGTGGCGGGGCGAGCACCCTCCACGGTCACCTAAGATCGTCCGGTGAGCGACGCGCCGACCACCACGGAGAGTGACGGTTCCCGTCACCACCTCGTGCGCCGTGCTCTCGTCGTGGCCAGCGCGCTCACCCTGGTCGCCACGACGGCCAGCGGCGCCGGCTGGCTGGCCCTGACCAACCTCACCGGGAACATCACCACGATCGACGTCGAGCGCGAGCTCGGCACCAACCGGCCCACCAAGGCCTCGTCCGACGCAGGCCACGGAGTACGAGCCGCTCAACATCCTCGTGATGGGGACGGACACGCGCACCGGTCAGGGCTCGGGGTTCGGCGACCCGAACCAGACCGCGAGCGGCCTCGGGCACAGCGACACCACGATCGTGCTGCACGTCTCCGGCGACCGGAGCCGCGCGCTCGGCGTGAGCATCCCCCGCGACACCTGGGTGACGCGGCCCGCGTGCGGCGACAAGACCGGCACCACCGAGGGCAAGTTCAACGAGGCGTTCGCCAGCGGCGGCCCCGCGTGCACGGTGAAGGCCGTCGAGAGCCTCACCGGCGTACGGATGGATCACTTCGTCGTGGTCGACTTCAAGGGCTTCAAGGCCGTCGTCGACTCGCTCGGCGGCGTTCCGATCTGTCTGAGCGAAGCGGTCGACGACCCCAAGAGCGGGCTCAAGCTGGCCGCAGGCACGCATCTCCTCGACGGCGACCAGGCGCTCGCGTTCGCCCGCGCCCGCAAGACGCTCGGCGACGGCAGCGACATCTCGCGCATCGACCGTCAGCAGGAGTTCCTCGTCGTCCGTGGTGCGCACCGCGTCGTCGAAGAACCTGTTCACCGACCTGCCCGTCCTCTACTCCGTCCTCGACTCCGTCACGAGCTCGCTCACCACCGACACCGCGCTCGGGGACATCGAGGCGCTCAAGTCGCTCGCGCTGTCGCTGCAGGGGCTGACTCCCTCGAAGGTCACCTTCATCACGGTGCCCTGGGTGCCCAAGGGCGACAACTCCAACGTGCTCCTCGACGACGCCAAGGCCGACCCGATCTGGCAGGCCATGAAGGACGACACCGCCTACCCGCCCGGGCCCACCGTGCCCGAGGGGCAGAAGGCCCTCACCGTCGCGCCCGCGAAGATCCGCGTCGCGGTGCTCAACGGCAGCGGGGTGAGCGGTAAGGCGCGCGAGGCGGCCGACGAGCTGACCAAGCTCGGCTTCGTGGTCACCGACATCGCGACCGGCCCGGACTCCGACGTCGCCGTGACGACGGTGACCTACGACCCGGCCTACGCCGAGGCGGCGCGCACGCTCGCGTACTCCGCGCGCGCCGGGGTGTCGCGCGCCACCGGCAGCGGGCGCACCCTGACCCTCGTCGTGGGCAAGGACTGGAGCGGCGCGCGCGGCGTGGTCGTGGCCTCCACCGGCGCGAAGAGCACCTCGTCGGGCACCCCGAGCCCCAAGCCGGCGACCGAGCAGAACTGCGTCAGCTGACGCGTCGTGCGGCGAGAGGCCCGCGACCACGCCGCATCCTCGGGGCGTTCGCGCTCGCCGGACTCCGACGTACGTCGGTGCCTGGGTAGAGTCCGACCGCACGTGAGACTCGGGAGGCGGGCGCGATGGCACTCGACAAGGTGGTCGGGTTCGGCGGCGGAGGCGGTCGCCGACATCGGCGACGGCGCCACGCTCGCCGTCGGCGGGTTCGGGCTGTGCGGCATCCCGAGCGTGCTGATCGCAGGCGCTGCTCGAGCAGGGCGCGATCGGACCTGTCGCGTCGTGTCGCAACAACTGCGGCGTCGACGACTGGGGCCTCGGCGTCCTGCTCGTCGCCAAGCGGATCGCGCGCATGACCTCGTCGTACGTCGGCGAGAACAAGGAGTTCGAGCGGCAGTTCCTCTCCGGCGAGCTCGAGGTCGAGCTGACCCCGCAGGGCACGCTCGCCGAGCGGCTGCGCGCCGGCGGCTCCGGCATCCCCGCGTTCTACACCCCGGCCGGCGTCGGCACCCAGGTCGCCGACGGCGGGCTGCCGTGGCGCTACGCACGCCGACGGCTCGATCGCGCTGCCTCACCGGCCAAGGAGACGCGCGACGTTCGACGGCCGCGACTACGTGCTCGAGCGCGGCATCGTCACCGACTTCGCCCTCGTGCGCGCGCAGCGTCGGCGACCGCCACGGCAACCTCGTCTTCGACAAGTCGCACCCGCAACTTCAACCCGCTCGCCGCGATGGCCGGCCGGATCACCATCGCCGAGGTCGAGCAGCTCGTCGAGCCCGGCGAGCTCGACCCGCAGACCATCCACCTGCCCGGCAGTCTTCGTGCAGCGCGTCGTCGCGCTCACCCCCGAGCAGGTCGCCGACAAGCGCATCGAGCGCCGCACCGTGCACCGCAAGGAGGCCTGAGCCATGGCGCTCACCCGTGACCAGCTCGCCGCCCGCGCCGCCCCCGAGCTGCGCGACGGCGAGTACGTCAACCTCGGCATCGGCCTGCCGACCCTCGTGCCGCAACTACCTGCCCGCCGACGTCACCGTCGTGCTGCAGTCCGAGAACGGCATCCTCGGCGTCGGCCCCTACCCGACCGAGGACGAGGTCGACGCCGACCTGATCAACGCCGGCAAGGAGACCGTCACCGTCCTGCCCGGCGCCTCGTTCTTCGACTCGGCGCAGTCCTTCGGGATGATCCGCGGCGGCCACATCGACGCCGCGATCCTCGGCGCGATGCAGGTCTCGGCCACCGGCGACCTCGCCAACTGGATGATCCCCGGGAAGATGGTCAAGGGCATGGGCGGCGCGATGGACCTCGTCCACGGCGCCAAGCGGGTCATCGTGATGATGGAGCACGTCGCCAAGGACGGCTCCCACAAGATCGTCGACGAGTGCACGCTGCCGCTGCACCGGCAAGGCCGTCGTCGACCGGATCATCACCGACCTCGCCGTCATCGACGTCACCGCCGACGGCCTCGTGCTGCGCGAGACCGCGCCCGGCGTCACGCGTCGACGACGTCGTCGCCGCGACGGGGCCCGCCCTCACCGTGTCCCTGGGCTGACACATGGCCGCTGCCGTCACGCGGCCGTCCGTGCTGCTCGTCACGAGCAACGGCACCGGCATGGGACACCTCACGCGGCAGAGCGCTGTCGCGCGGGCGCTCGACGGCCGGGCCGACGTCGTGGTGCTGTCGCTGTCGACGGGTCTGCCCGTCATCGCCGAGCAGGGCGTCCGCGCCGAGTACCTGCCGAGCTACCACCGACCGTGGATGCCGCGCCAGGACTGGAACGTCTACCTCGCGGACCGCATCGTGGCGCTCGCCACCGAGCTGCGTGCCGACGTCGTCGCGTTCGACGGCGTAGCGCCGTACCGGGGCCTCGTGCTGGCCCGGCGCCGCCTGCCCAGCACCGCGTTCGTGTGGTTCCGCCGCGGGCTGTGGCGCCCCGGTCGCAACACCGCGGCCCTGCGCGCCGAGCCGTTCTTCGACCTCGTGATCGAGCCCGGCGACCTCGCCTCGGCAGCCGACGCCGGCGCGACGAGCAGCCGACCCGCGCTGCGCATCCCACCGGTGTCCCTGCTCGACGTCATCGAGCCGCTGTCCCGCGACGACGCAGCCGCAGCCCTCGGACTGGACCCCGACCGTCCCACCGCGCTGGTGACGCTCGGATCGGGCGGGCTCGGCGACACCGAGGACGCCGGTGACGCGGCCACGGCCGCGCTGGCCGAGGCCGGCTGGCAGATCGCGACCACGCAGGGCGCTCTCGCCCAGACGGCGAGAACGAGCGAGGGAGTGGTGCTGCTGACCGGCGTCTACCCCCTGGCGGCGTACGTGCTGGCCTTTGACCTCGTCGTGACCGCCGCCGGTTACAACGCCGTGCACGAGTTCGTGACGGCGGGCATCCCCACCGTGCTCGTGCCCAACGACGAGACGGCCACCGACGACCAGGTGGCGCGCGCGCGGCGGCTTGACGCCGACGGCGTCGCGGTGTGGGCCGACCCGGCGCCCGGTGCCGCGGCGGGGGTCACCACTGCCGTACGCCGTGCCCTCGACGACCGCGCCGGTCTCGCCGCCCGCGCCGCACGGGTCAGCGACCAGCACCACGGCGGTGCGCAGGCCGCTGCGGACGCTCTCGTCGACCTCGCCGGCTGGTTCCAGGGCGACCACCCCGACCTCGCCCGGCGCAGCGCACGCGCCCGCTACCTCGCGCGGAGCACGGCGGTGTCGGCCGCCCTCACCACGCTCGGCCCGACCGCTGCCGACGCCCTCCGCCAGCGACGCCGCAGCCGCACGGCGACCGGCCCCACGCGAGCCATCGCCATCGACCTCGTGGTCGGACCCGACCTCGCCGACCGCGTTCCCGGCCTCACCGGCCCCGCCGACACAGTGACGGATCACGACGGCCCCGCCGAGGGTTCGGCGCAAGTTCCCACCGCGTCTCGCCCGAACCCGCCGCTGCCGTCGCGAGCCCGGCGCTCATGACCTCGGTCCTCGACGCGGCGCGCGTCCGCGCCGACGACCCGATCGAGCACGTCCTCCCAGGAACGAGCGACGACTACCTCGCGGCCCGCCTGCGCATCGCCCGGTCCGCGTACGACGTGCGGTCCGTCACCCGCGCCCCCCGCACCTAACCCTTGCGCGAGTTACTGCCCGAATCCTCGGTTTGAGGGGCCCGAAACCGGGGTTTCGGGCAGTAACTCGCGGAATGACACAATCGACGGGCCCTAGCACCCCGTCGTCCGGAGGAACCGTGTCCCAGCGCCTCGTCGTCATCGGCCTCGGCTACGTCGGCCTGCCGCTCGCCCAGGAGGCGTGCCGTGCCGGTCTCACCGTGACCGGCCTCGACGTCTCCGAGCGCGTGGTCGTCCGGGCTCAGCGCCGGTCGCTCCCACGTCGACGACCTCTCCGACGCCGACATCGCCGAGATGCTCGCGAGCGGCTTCGCCGCGACGAGCGACGCGTCGGTGCTCGCCGACGCCGACGTCGCGGTGATCTGCGTGCCGACGCCGCTCGACCGAGGACGGCGGCCCGGACCTGGGCGCCGTCAACGGCGCTGTCAGCATGATCGCCGACCACCTGCACCCCGGCCTGCTGGTCGTGCTCGAGTCCACGACGTACCCCGGGACCACCGACGACGTGGTGCGCCCGCTCCTCGAGGCGGCGCGGCCTCGTCGCGCGGCAGGACTTCTACCTCGCCTTCTCCCCGGAGCGCATCGACCCCGGCAACGCCGTCTACGGCATCAAGAACACCCCCAAGGTCGTCGGCGGCGTGACCCCGTCGTGCACCGACTCGCGCCGTCGCCTTCTACGCGCAGTTCATCGACACCGTCGTCGCGACCAAGGGCGCACGCGAGGCCGAGACGGCCAAGCTGCTCGAGAACACCTACCGCCACGTCAACATCGCGCTCGTCAACGAGATGGCGCGGTTCTGCCACGAGCTCGGGATCGACCTGTGGGACGTCATCCGTGCGGCGTCGACGAAGCCGTTCGGCTTCCAGGCGTTCTACCCCGGTCCGGGCGTCGGCGGTCACTGCATCCCGATCGACCCGAACTACCTCTGCTACCAGGTGCGCGCGAAGCTCGGCTACCCGTTCCGCTTCGTCGAGCTCGCCCAGGAGATCAACGCCGGGATGCCCGCCTACGTCGTCCGCCGCGTCCAGGACATCCTCAACGACTCCTCGAAGTCGCTGCGCGGCTCGACCGTGCTGCTGCTCGGCGTCACCTACAAGCCCGACATCGCCGACGAGCGCGAGTCGCCGGCGAAACCGCTGGCCGAGGGCCTGCTCGCCGCAGGCGCGGACCTCGCGTTCCACGACCCGCATGTCGCGTCGTGGCGCCTCGCCGACCGCTCCCTCGAGCGGGTCGAGGATCTCGAGACCGCCGTCGCCGACGCCGACGTCGTGGTCCTCCTGCAGGCGCACTCGTCCTACGACCTGGCCGACATCGCGTCGCGCGCGAAGCAGGTGTTCGACACGCGCGGAGCCGTACCCGCCGGCCCGCGGGTCGTGGCCCTGTGACGATGGCGTCGTGAGGGTCCTCGTCGTCACCGTGGTGCACCGGCCGGACGACGCGCGCATTCGCCAGCGCGAGATCGAGGCCCTGCTCGCGGCAGGTGTCGAGGTCACCTATGCCGCGCCGTTCACCGACTGGGGTGTCGCGCCCGACACCGACCGCGACGGGTTGCGCTGCCTCGACCTGCCCCGCGCTGCTGGACGGCGCCGGACCGCCGCCGCGCGGGCAGCGCGCCACCTGCTCGCCGCCGAAGCGCCCGCTCACGATGTCGTGCTCGTCCACGATCCCGAGCTCGTGCCCGCCCTCGCATCGCTCCGGGGCGCGGCATCCATGCCGGTGCGCGTGTGGGACGTGCACGAGGACACCGCCGCCGCGCTGTCGATGAAGTCGTGGCTGCCCGCGCCGCTCCGCCGGCCCGTAGCCGGTGCGGTTCACACGCTGGAAGGCTTCGCGGAGAAGAGGATCCGGCTGCTTCTCGCGGAGGAGGGCTACCGCGAGCGCTTCACCGGCGAGCACCCCGTGGTCCCCAACTCGACCCCCGTACCCGCCGAGGTCCCGCCCCCGGACCGACCCGTCGCGGTGTACGTCGGCCATGTGACCGCGGCGCGCGGCTGCGCCGAGCTCGTCGCGCTGGCCGCGCGGCTGCGGGAGGGCGGTTCCGCCGTCCGCGTCGAGGTGGTCGGTCACGCCGACGCCGAGTCGAGCACCACACTGCGGACAGCTCACGACTCGGGCGACCTGACGTGGCACGGCTTCGTGCCCAACCAGCGCGCGCTCGAGATCGTGCAGGGGGCGATGGCCGGGCTCTCGCTGCTGCACGACGAACCGAACTACCGCCACAGCCGACCGACCAAGGTGCTCGAGTACATGGCGCGGGGCATCCCGGTGGTGACCACTCCCACTCCGCCTGCTCGCGCCCTCGTCGAGGAGCACGCGTGCGGGATCGTCGTCCCGTTCCGCGACGTCGCTGCCACCGTCGACGCCGTGCGCCTGCTCGAGACCGACGCGCAGCCTGCGGGCCCGGTTCGCCAAGGCGGGCCACGCCGCCGCGCTCGCCGACCACGACTGGAACACCCACGGACGCGAGTTCGTCGAGGTCCTCCGCACCTGGGCCGGCACGCCATGAGCACCTGGCGCGAACGGGTCAGCCCGTGGGTCGCGGCCGCTCCGGGGCTTCCGGACGACCGGCGCCTCTCGGCCGCGGCGAGCGCCGCGAACACGCTCGAACGTGCGGGACGGAGCGCCGACGCCGTCGCCCTGCTCGAGCGCGCGGCGCACAAGGCCGGACCGGACACGGCGCTCGAGCTCCGCGCCCGGGCTGCCTCCATCTCCCTGCGCGCCGGCGTGGTGCCCGAGCAGCTCGACGAGGTGACCACGGCGCTCCTCGCCGCCGCCGACGCGGCCTGGGAGCGTGAGGACCGCACCGCCACGGCACGCAGGCTCGGGCGCGTCGCGGCCCTCGCGTTCGACCGCGTACGCCACCTCGACTCCGCCGGGTCACCACTGGCGTCGTCGCCCGACGCCTTCCTCGCGCCGCTCCGGGGGTCACGCGCGTGGTCCGGCCTCACCGCACCGCGCGGACGGGTCGCCGCCGCGGACGTGCGCGGCCACGGCCCTCTGACCGTCGTGGCCGTCACCGACCACGACCGCCGGTTCCTCGACCCGCTCATGGCCGCCGTCCGCGCGCAGGACCCCGAGATCACGGTGCGCGTCCTCGATCTCGCGTCGTGGGCCGGCGCCTTCGGGATCACGCTCCCGCTCACGCCCGGCGAGCAGGTGGCCGCGCGGCTGCTCCCCGACGCGTCGCAGGAGGACTGGGCCGACTCCCTCACCCGCGAGCTGGCCGACGCCGACGTCGTGTGGGTCGACTGGTGCCAGCGCGCGTCGGTGCTCGTGTCGTTGCTCGACCTCGGGGCCCGACGCGTCGTCGTGCGGCTGCACTCCTTCGAGGCGTTCACGGTCTTCCCGCACCTCGTGGACCCGAGCCGTGTCGACGACCTCGTCGTGGTGTCTCCGGCCTTCCACGAGCTGATGGCCGAGCAGGTCCCGCACCTCGCCGCGGGCGAGAAGCGCGTCCACGTCATCGCCAACGCGTCGACCCGGCCACGATCACGACCGACAAGCTGCCCGGGGCCGAGCACACGATCGGCCTCGTCGGATGGGGAGCGCCGGCCAAGGACGCGGTCTGGGCGCTCGACGTGCTGGCCGCGCTACGCGCCGCGACGACCGGTGGCGGCTGCGGCTGGTCGGCTCCGCACCGCGCCTCGACGGCAAGGCCGGCGAGTCCGCCTACGCGCGCCGCGTCCAGGAACGCCTGCAGCTCGACGACGTGGCCGCGCGCGGTCGACGTGGTGGGTCACACCGACGACGTGGCAGCCGAGCTGCGCCACATCGGCGTGATCCTGTCCTCGAGCACGCGCGAGTCGTTCCACGTCGCGCTGGCCGAGGGCGTGGCGTCCGGCGCGCTGCCGGTGGTCCGCGACTGGCCGCTTCTCTCGGCCTACGGCGGACCGCACGGCCTGTGGCCCGACGACTGGATCGTCGCGACACCCGAGGACGCCGCCCGGCGGGTCCACGACGCCGTCGGCGCCGGCTGGCGTCCCGGCGACGTGTCGCTGGCGACGGCTCTGCCGGATCCGGCCCACGCGGGGATGCTGGCCCGCCGCGTGATCCGCGGGATCTGACCCGGCCACGTCAGCCGGCTGCATCGGTGCCGCTGAGCAACCGTCAGTCGACCCGCTCCCACACGACGATCGTGTTGCCCTCCTGCATGAACACGTGGGCCATGCGGTAGCCGTTCGCATGCCGGTCGTTCGCCGCGGACCCGAACTTCTTCATGTTGACCGAGCCCTCGTTGACCTCGATCTCGTAGTGCGGTCCGTTGGTGCTGCCTCCGGTGAAGCCACCGATGCCGAACATGCGCGCCTCCTGGAAACGACTCGAAGGGACCAGCATGGCCCTCGACCGCCCGGGTCGGGAACCGTGAGCCACTGCACCTGATCGACGACCACGTCTCAGCACACCGGCCCGCACCCTCCTGCCTGGTCCGAGAGCAGGAGGGTGCGGGCCGGAGTGTGTCGGTTCGCCGGCCGTAGGAGCCGACGGTCGGCCGCGTCAGCTGCCTAGTGCAGCCAGCTCGGGGTCTTGCTCTCCCACCAGCGGCCCAGGCCCCAGTAGCGCCCGGCGCAGACGAACATGAGCAGCATCAGCGTCGCGGCGTAGATGATGTGCTCGTCGAGCAGCGGGTTGTTGGACGCGACGGTCGAGCCGCCCTCGTCGACGTACTTGGTCCACGGGGCCACCGCCAGGAACATCGACAGCAGCAGGACCGACGCGCCGATGGACGCGATCCGCATGCCGATGCCGAGCACGAGGCCGACCCCGGCGCCCAGCAGCGCGAGCATGAACAGCCAGTTCATGATCCCGCTCGGCGAGCTCGGCGCGAGGTCGTTGAAGAACTGGTGGAACGGACCATTCGGGTTGACGCCGAACTTGAGGAAGCCCGCGGTGGGGCTGCCGTCGCCGGTGCCGAACAGCCACGCCTTGGTGGTGGCGAAGCCCCAGCCGAACGTCTTGTCGAGGAAGGCCCACAGGAACGTGAACCCCAGCAGGATCCGGACCACGCCGGCCCACTTCTGCGCGGCGCTGTTGACGATCAGGTCGTCGGCGACTTCTGCCGGTGTGTCGATGGTGGTGGACATGGGAACCCTCTCCCCGCGATGACGGCCCGCCCGAGAGTCGCGCCGTCACTCCTGGTGAGAGCTCTCTCCCGGGGTCCGACTCGGCGAGGCCTCGAGAACCAGGACCGAGAGCTCCTCAGCAGACATGGTGGACCTCGCCGAGCCGAAAGGGCGCACATCCGCGTTGTCCGGCGCGCCGAGCGGCACCCTCGTGCACTGTCAGCCGGCCAGGATCTCTGCCTTCGTGGCCGCGAACTCCGTCGGGGTGAGCACCCCGGAGTCGCGCAGCTCCCCCGCCCGTGCGAGCCGGGCCAGGCGCATGTCCAGCGCGGTGTCGGCCGCGTTCTCGGCCGCCGGCCCTTCTGCCGCCGCGGACGCGGTGTCGTCCTCGTCCGGCGTACCCGGCGCGAGGAACAGGTTCGCGAGGTAGCCCGTGAGGGTGCCGAAGATGGCCACGCCCAGCACGATGATGAGCGACCCGAGCACGCGTCCGGGGTTCGTCACCGGGAACTGGTCGCCGTAGCCGACGGTGGAGATCGTGACGATCGTGTACCAGATGGCGTCCGAGGCCGACGTGATGTTGGCCTCGGGCGACTTGGACTCCAGCCGCAGCATCCACAGGCTGCCGAACTCGAGCACCAGGATCGCGATGAAGAGCAGGCTCAGCAGCGCGCTTCCCGCGCGCTCCTTGAGCAGGCTGCGCGCGATGTTCCGCGCCCCGTACTCCTTCATGAGCCGGTACACCCGCCCGAGGCGGAACAGCCGGAGGATCTTGAGCTGCGGGACGGGCACGCTCGCGAGCAGGTCGGCCCAGCCGTAGTTGCGGAAGAAGTAGCCCGACCGCGACTCGGCCGTCTTGAACCGTACGGCGAAGTCGAGGAACAGGATGATGCTGAGGATCGCGTTCATGATGTAGAGGACGGTGTCGAGCTTCTCGTCCTTCACGAGGATGAGCAGGACGAGGTTGACGATCGAGAGGATCGACAGCGCGGCTATGAAGATCTCGTAGCCGGGGTTCTTCAGCTCGCGACGACGAGCCCTGGGGGTGGCGTCCTCTGGGTCGATGACGTCGTCGTCCGTGGGCATGACGTCCGGTCCCATCGCAACCTCCTGGCGCTCCACCTGCCGGTCCCCTGGGTCACGCTAGGGGCCTGCGGGCAGTACGGCGGCGTTCGACACAACCGATGCATCACGGGTTCCGGCGGTGTCGGCATTGCCAGCGACGGACCGCGGGTGAAGCATGAGTCGAGACGGTCGACGGCCGCGGCGAGGGGGTTCCATGAGGATCACGCGGCGGCGCGACGTTCCCGACGACTACACGAACCCGGCGACCGAGTCGATCGACCAGGCGCTCGCGCGGCTCGCGCGACAGGACACGAGGCTGAACCCGGTCGCCCCCGCCAGTCCCACCGCCCGGAGGGGCGCGTTCGGCGTGACCCGCGACCGTCTGTGGGTCGCGCTGCGCTGGGCGATCATCCTGGGCATCGCCTGGCTGATCTGGCGGATCGGACGTGGTGCTGCCGGCTGACCGCGTGCTGGGTCAGCGGCCGAGCACGCGGTAGGTGACGCCGGCGAACGCGGCCGGGTCCGTGACCCGGCGGCCGTCGACGAACGCCTTCAGGCCCGGGAGGTCGGAGGCGGCCAGAGAGCGGTACTCGGCGTGGTCGGCCTGCAGCACCGCGGCATCCGCCGCCTCGCCGAGGTGGTACGGCGTGAACCCGAGCGCCTCGAGCTCCGCGTCGGTGTACATCGGGTCATGCACCACGGGCACGGCACCCGCGGTGACGAGCGCCTCGACCGTGCCGAAGACACCGGAGAACGCCGTCTCCTTCACACCGCCGCGGTAGGCGGCGCCCAGCACCACGACGCGCGCGCCGGTGAGGTCGCCGTAGGCACCCTCCAGCAGGGTGATCGCGTACGCCGGCATCGCGGCGTTCGCCTCGCGCGCCGCGCGCACGACCGTCGCCTCCGGGTCGTTCCACAGGTAGAGCCGCGGGTACACCGGGATGCAGTGACCGCCGACGGCGATGCCGGGCATGTGGATGTGGCTGTACGGCTGGGAGTTGCTCGCCTCGATCACCGCGTGCACGTCGATGCCGTGCTGCGCGCTGAACCGGGCGAACTGGTTGGCCAGGCCGATGTTCACGTCGCGGTACGTCGTCTCGGCGAGCTTGGCGAGCTCGGACGCCTCGGCCGAGCCGAGGTCCCACACGCCGTTGGCCCGGGTGAGGTCGGGACGCTCGTCGAAGTCGAGCACCTGCTCGTAGAACTCGATCGCCCGCGCGGCGCTCGCCTCGTTCACGCCACCGACGAGCTTGGGGTAGCGGCGCAGGTCGGCGAAGACGCGGCCGGTGAGCACCCGCTCGGGGCTGAAGACGAGGGCGAAGTCCTCGCCGGTGGCGAGCCCGCTGAGCTCCGCGAGGCGCGGTCCGAACCGGGTCCGCGTGGTGCCCACCGGGAGCGTGGTCTCGTAGACGACCAGCGTGCCCGGCTTGAGGCCGCGACCGATGGAGTCGGTGGCGGCGTCCATCCACCCGAAGTCGGGGACGCCGTCGCCGTCGACGAACAGCGGCACCACCACCACGACCGCGTCGCTGTCGGCGACTGCCGCGGTGGTGTCGGTGGTGGCGATGAGCAGGCCGTCCGCGACCGCCGCCGCGAGCCGCACGTCGAGCTCGAACTCGCCCGGGAACGGCTCGTGCCCGGCGTTGACGAGGTCGACGACCTTCGGGTTCACGTCGGCGCCGAGGACCGTGTGCCCCTTGGACGCGTACTGGACGGCGAGGGGCAGGCCGATCTTGCCCAGACCGACGACGGTGATCTTCACAGGTGACCTCAGAACTCGGGTGCGACAGGCGTCGCCCCAGGTTACCCGCCGGACGCTGACCCCTCCGACTGTCGGGTACGGTCCCCGCATGCGACAAGGCTCACAGGCTGACGGCCCGCTCCACGTCCTCTCGATCGTGGGTGCCCGGCCCCAGTTCGTGAAGCTCGCCCCCGTGTCGCGCGCGTTCGGCCTCGCCGGGGTGCGCCACACGATCGTGCACACCGGGCAGCACTACGACGCGGCGATGAGCGACGTGTTCTTCGCCGACCTCGAGATCCCGGCGCCCGACGTCCACCTCGGGGTCGGCTCCGGGTCGCACGGGGTGCAGACGGGTTCGATCCTCTCCGCGCTCGACGCCGTCCTCGACGAGCATCGCCCCGACTGGGTCCTTGTGTACGGCGACACCAACTCCACGCTGGCCGGCGCGGTCGCGGCAGTGAAGCTGCACCTGCAGGTCGCGCACCTCGAGGCCGGGCTGCGCTCGTTCAACCGTCGCATGCCCGAGGAGCACAACAGAGTCCTCACCGACCACGCGGCCGACCTCCTCCTCGCCCCCACCGAGGTGGCGATGGGTCACCTCGCCGACGAGGGCCTCGCAGCACGCTCGGTGCTCGTGGGCGACGTGATGACCGATGTCTGCTACCTCGTCCGCGACGCCGTGCTCGCCGATCCGGCGTCGGCGGGCCTCGAGCTTCCGGTCGACGCGGACTCGCCGTACCTCGTGAGCACGATCCACCGCGCCGAGAACACCGACGACCCGCAACGCCTCGCCGACATCGTGAACGCGCTGCGTGACCTCCCCGCGCCGGTCGTGCTCCTCACGCACCCGCGGCTCGCGGCGCGCGCGGCCGACTTCGGGATCGAGCTCCGCGGCGGCTCGCTTCACGCGACCTCCCCGCTGGCGTACCCGGCCATGGTGGCGGCCGTCCACGGGTCGGTCGGTGTCGTGACCGACAGCGGCGGTCTGCAGAAGGAGGCCTTCCTCCTCGACCGCCCCGTCACCACGCTGCGCACGGAGACGGAGTGGGTGGAGACCCTCGTCGACGGGTGGAACGTGCTCGACGCGGACCTCACCCGGGTGCGCGACGTGGCGGTGCGCCCCGCTCCCACCTCGCCACGGGCGAACCCCTACGGCGACGGGCACGCGGCCGACTCCGTGGTGCGAGCCTTGTCACAGCACGCCTGACCTGCGGCGTCGGGCGGGCGCAGCGCCCGGTGGGACCAAGATCGGTTGGTATCATCGGCGCACCGAGAATCACCGTGAGGCCACGGACCGCCGCTCCCCCGAGCGCCGGCACCCCACCTCACCCTGCTGGAGGTCCGACGTGCCGCACGCCCGACCTCCGCGCCTGGCGATGATCGTCGACAACCATGTGGACGGCGACTCCCGCGTGCAGAAGATGGCGATCTCCGCGGCCGCCGCCGGGTTCGACACCACGCTGGTCGGTCGTTCGCGCGACGCCGCGACGCACCACTCCAGCCTGGGCGGAGCGACGGTGACGCTTGTCCCGGTTCCGCTCACCCTCCTCGCCCACACGACCCGCGCGCCCGGCCGGAGCCTGCGCTGGCCGCTCGCCTACGGCACCAAGGAGCACGACACGTTCCGCTCCCGGTCGCTCCGCGCGGCGAAGTCAGCAGCCGCCGAGAAGTCCGTGATCGTGAAGAACCGGCGCCTTGCCGGGGAGCAGGTCGTGCTGGGGCGGGTCGGCGTCGTCGCGCGGCGCACCTGGCTCAAGGCCCGCTCCGCGATGCACGTCGTGCGGCACCGGCAGTTCGCGTCCGCCGTCGCCCACCGCAAGTACGAGGAGTCGGCCCTCGACAGGGCCCGGGTCCGGTTCCGGCTGAAGGTCGGTGGCGACTCCGCCTGGAGGCGGCTCGACCCGACCCTGGTCGACTTCGACAACGGCATGTCCAACGTCCTGCTCGAGCTCGAGCCGGAGCTGATCCATGCTCACGACTTCCGGATGATCGGCATCGCCGTACGCACCGCCGAACGGCTGAGGGCGGCGGGCAAGGAGTGTCGCGCAGTCTACGACGCGCACGAGTACATGCCCGGCGTGCACGCTCGCAACCTGTCGTGGCAGCTCGGCAACATCCAGCACGAGCGGGTCTACGCCGGCAGGGCGGACGCGGTCGTGACCGTGTCGGAGTCGCTGGCCCGCATGCTGGAGGAGGCGCACGGACTTCCGGTGCCGCCCACGGTCGTGCTCAACGCACCGTCGATGGCGACGGTCGGCAGCGTCCCCCGTGGCGGCATCCGCGCGCACTGCGGGCTGGACGATGCGACGCCTCTGCTGGCCTACATCGGCAGCCCTGCGCCGCAGCGCGGACTCATGACCATCGTCGAGTCCCTTCCGCTGCTGACCGAGCTCCACGCCGCCCTGGTCCTGCCGTCGGGGACGCCGCACGCGGTACCGCTGGTGGAACGGGCCGCCGAGCTCGGCGTCACCCACCGGGTGCACCTGCTGCCCTACGTCGCGCAGGACGAGGTCGTGGAGTACATCCGCAGCGCCGATCTGGGTGCGATCCCGATCCACCACCACCTCAACCACGAGATCTCTCTCATCACCAAGTACTTCGACTACGCCCACGCGCGCCTCCCGATCGTGGTCAGCGACGTCGAGACGATGGCGCGCGCCACCCGTGAGCTCGGCAACGGCGAGGTCTTCATCGCCGAGGACACCGAGGGCTTCGCGGCGGCGGTGCGCCTGGTGCTTCAGGACAAGGACCGCTACACCCGCGCCTACACGCCCGACCGGCTGTACCGCTGGTCGTGGGAGGCCCAGTCCGACGTCCTCATCGATCTCTACCTGTCCCTGCTGCCTCCCGACCGCGCTGCCGCGCTGAGTCCGGACACCAGCACGTCCACGGTCGAGGGCGCCTGATGCCGCACCTGCTCTACGTCGCCTACGGGTTCCCCCCCGCCACCAAGTCCGGCGCCTACCGCATGCGCGGGTTCGCCAACGCGTTCGCCGAGCGCGGCTGGGACGTCACGGCCCTGACCCTCGCGGACAGCGCGTGGGACCGCGAGAGCGGTATCGACCCCACCCTGCTTGTCGGCGTCGACCCTCGGGTCACCCGCGCGTTCCTCGACGTGGCCCGCGAGGACCTCGAGCCCGACGTCCGGCTCTACTCCTGGCGCCGGGCCCGGTTCCCCGACAGGTGGCGGGCCGAGTACGCCGTGTCGTCGCGCAAGGACTTCCCCGAGCAGACGTTCGGAGCGTGGCGGGCCGAGTACGAGCGAGCCGCACTGCACATCCACGCGCAACGGCCGGTCGACCTGCTGGTCGTGTCGCCTCAGCCGAACGTGCAGCTGACCGCGGCGCTCGCCCTGCACGAGAAGCACGGGGTTCCGTACGCCGTCGACTTCCGGGACGGCTGGTCGCTCGACGTGGTCGGTGGCGAGGAAGCCTTCCCGATCGACTCGGTCGCCGGGGAGTGGGAGCGACGCGCGGTCGAGGGGGCCGCGGAGATCTGGTTCGTCAACACCCCGATCCGCGAGTTCTACGTGGCCCGCTACCCACACCTGGCCGACCGGATGCATGTCGTCCGCAACGGCTACGACCCCGACCTCACCGAGCACCGGAGCCTGCGGTCGGAGTCGACGCCGCCGCTGCGCTTCGGCTATCTCGGCACGGTGTCGTTCAAGATGCCGCAGCTGCACGCGATGCTCGACGCCTGGCGCCAGGCGCGCGCCGCCGAACCCGCCATGACCGGCGCGACCCTCGAGTTCCGCGGTCACATCGGCGCGGGCTTCGCCAAGGGCGCCAACGCCCTCACCGCTCTGCTCCATCACTCCGCCGAGGACGGGATCAGCTACGGGGGACCCGCGTCCAAGGCTGAGGTGGGCGATGTCTACGCCGGGTGGGACGCGCTCCTTCTCGCGCTCATCGGTGGGCGCTACGTCACCAGCGGGAAGGTCTACGAGTACATGGCGGCCGCGTTGCCGATCGTCTCTGCCCACGCCACCGACCACGCCGCCGCCGAGGTGCTCGAGGGCTACCCGCTCTGGTGCCGACCGAGGTCCGAGTCGGGCCTCGACGTCGACGGGCTGGCGGAGACGTTCGCCGAGGCCGCTCGCGCGGCGGTGGGGGCGAACGCCGCCACCCGCGCCGCGGCGATCGCTCACGCCGAGCAGTTCGAGCGCGTGCGCGTCCTGACGCCTGCCGTGGCGCGGCTGGCTGCGCCGTTCGAGGGGACCGCGCGATGAGCGCCCGTCCCACGAGGGTCCTGATGGTCTCCGTCATCGAGCCGCCCCGGATCGCCATGGAGACCTACCTCCCGCGTCTCATCGAGCTCGGCGCCGAGGTCGAGCTCGTCACGCGCCGCGCGAACGAGCCGACCACCGCGGACCTCCCGGTCACCGCGCACCACGCTCGCGCCGGGGTCACCGGTGACCCGGCTCGCTTCACCCCTCGGTGGATCCGCGGGGTGTGGCGCCACCGCGTCATCCGTCGGCTGGCCTCGAAGTCCAAGCCGCTCATGGCCACCTGGCTCGTGGCCTCGCGCGACGACCACGTCCGCGAGGCCGCCCGCACCGCCGACGTCCTCATCGCGCTCGACCGCTACGCCGTCTACACCGTGTGGCGCCTGGCCCGCCGCAACCGGGACGCGATCGCGGTCCACGGGCTCACGGAGGCGGTCCTCCGGCTCGAGGCCGCGGCGGGGCCGCCGGACCCGGCATGACGGGGCGGCACGTGCTCGTGGTGGCCACGGCGTTCCCGCCGCGCGTCGGGTCCAGGCACGGCGCGCACGATCGACCTGATCCGCGCGCTCGTCTCCGGCGGGTGCCGGGTCACCGTGCTGGCTCCCGACCCGGTGACGCTGGTCTTCCTCGACGACGCACCCACCGGAACCGTCCCCGAACCCGCGATCCCCGCCGGCGTCACGGTCGTCCGCGTGCCGGCGCCCACCTCCCCCGAGGACCCGGTTGTCTCCCGCTGGCCCGCGGACCGGCTCACCCACCCCGAGCGCTACGAGCAGAAGGCTCGCGCGTCGATGAGCGCCTCGTGGGCCGGGGACCGGCTCGCGCTCTGGCGCCCCCGGCTGGAGGCCACAGCGATCCGGTTGCACCGCCAGGACGCGGTGGAGCTCACCATCGCGTGCGTCCCGTCGTACACCGCCGTGTGCGTCGCCCAGCGGCTCGCCGAGGTCCACGAGGTCCCGTTCGCCCTCGACGTCCGAGGTCCCTGGACCTCGACCGACCCCGGCGCCACCGGGGAGTGGATGGCGTGGATCACCGCCCGCGCCGATGCCGTGTGGGACGCGTCGGCCGACGAGATCGGTCCGTCGGCGACAGCTCTGCTCCAGCGGCTCGACCACGGTCGGCCGACGACATGACTGCGGTGACGATCGTCCTCGTCGTCGACGCCGACGGCGACCTGCCCGACGACCAGACCATGCCGGCCGGCACCGAGGTCGTGACTGCTCGCGCGGACCTGTCCGCGCCCGGGCCGACGACGGGCGCGGGGCGGCTGCGGTCCGTGTTCAGCAGGCGGGGTCCAGCCGCCGCGGGCACGCCCGACGACCTGCCCTCGGTGCTGGCTCGGACCTCCGGGCCGGTCGTGGTCGTGGCCCGGACAGCTCCCCTGCGGACGGTGGCGCTGGCTGCCGTCACGCGGCCGGACATCATCGTCGTCGACTCCGCCGCCGCTGCGACTCCTTGTGCCCGTTGGCTCTCCGGCGACGCCGTCGCCCCGTCCACGGTGGACGCCGACCCCGACTCGGTCTACCGCAGCGTTCCCGACCTCCCCGCCGACCCTCCCCGACGTCTCCTGTCCGACGAGGCCGAGATCGACGCGGCGATCGCCGTCGGCCACCACGTGGCCGTCGCAGCGACAGGTGCGGGGCCGTTCCTCGACCTGCGCCCCGACCGGGTGCTCGTGCGCGGCACGACGCTCGATCCCGGGCCCGCGGGCCTTCGGGTCGCCCCGCAGGCCGCGCTGCCCCGCACCGGCGCGGGTCGGGCTGCGGTCCGGCTGCTCATCGGGCCGGCCAACTACGCCGGACAGGGAGCCGCGTGGGCGCAGGCGGTCCGTCGGGCCCGTCCCGACATCGAGGCACGCAACCTGCAGATCACCCCGCGGGCCGTCACCGGCTTCGTCGGCGACACCTCCGTCACCGGACCGGAGTGGCGCGACCCGTCGGTCCGCGCCCGGCTCGCCCTCGACTGCCTGCTGCCCGCCACCCACGTGATCCTCGAGGCAATGCGCTCGTTGGTGGGCGCCGCCTGCGGCGACGCCACCGCGCACGGGTGGGAACCAGGGCTCGCGGCCGACGACGTGCGGGCGATCCACGCCGGCGGACGCGCCGTGGCGCTCCTGTTCCACGGGTCGGAGGTGCGACAGCCGCACACGCACCTCGACGTGACGTCGGCGTCGCCCTTCGACCGTCCCGAGCACGCGGAGGGCACCGAGCGGCTGCGCACCACGACCACGCGCGTCCACGAGCTGCTCGCCGAGCTGCGCGCCGAGATCCCTGGCCTGCCGGTGTTCGTCTCGACGCCGGACCTGCTCGACCACGTGCCCGGCTCCGTCTGGCTGCCCGTGGTGCTCGCGCCCAGCGCGTTCCGCGCCGCTCCCCCCGCGCTCCGCCGCAGCCGGCCGGTCGTCCTGCATGCGCCGACCAACCCGTTCCTCAAGGGATCGGACGTCATCGACGAGGTCCTCCTGGCGCTGCAGGAGCAGGGGCTGCTGGACTACCGCCGGGTGCAGGGCGTCCCCGCGACCTTCATGACCGACCTCATCCGCGACGTCGACGTCGTGGTCGACCAGGTCGTGCTGGGAAACCCCGGAGTCCTTGCCGCAGAGGCGATGGCGGCCGGTCGCCTCGTGGTCGCGCACCTGCCTGAGTCCGTGCGCCGGCACTTCGACGAGCCGGTGCCCGTGCTCGAGGCCGACCGCGACACCCTCGTCGACGTGCTCCGCGCCGTGTGCGCCGACCCCGCTGACTACGCCGACACCGCAGCACGCGGGCCGGCGTTCGCACGACGGCTGCACGACGGCACGGCGTCGGTCGAGGTGCTCGGCGAGTTCCTCGCTCGCCCGTCGATCTGAACGTCGGGATCAGCTCGAGGGACCAGGCGCCTCGATGGCCTTGGCCGGGGCGTTCTTCCCCGCGGCGCGCAGCTTGCCGGGCAGGTGCACGACACCCGAGATCGGCTTGGCCCGCACGTCGGCGAGGGCGCGGCCCCACCCGTAGCTGCGGCTGTGCACGACGGCGTCGAGCCTGGCGCGGCTCGCAGCGAGGTCGGCCTCGAGCTCGGGCACCCGCGTCGCGAGCAGCTCGGCGGCGGCGGCGCGCGCGGTCACCAGTTCCAGCTGCGCCCGCAGCGCGAGGCCCCCGACGAGGTGCTCGCCCACGATGCGCCGCAGCGCGTCCTCACCCAGGGCGACCGGCTCCCGGCCGGAGAGGTACGACGTCACCGGGGCGAAACCGTCCGAGCGCGTCGCCACCACGACGGTCGCGTACGCGCTCTGCTCGATCGGCGCCACCTCCGTCACCTGGAGACCTGCGCGGGTCAGCGAGTCGACGACCGGGCCGACCGGCAGCGAGTCCGCCGTGCACGGCAGGAAGAGCAGCACCGTGACTCCCGCCGCGACCCCGGCGAGGGCGGAGTCGAGCGCGGCCGCCGTCGCCGACTCGGGCGCGATGGCGACCACGCCCTCGGTGGCGTCAGCCACGGCGCCGGCCGAACCGTCGGGGAGCCGCAGCGCGACGGTGAGCCGGCCGTCGGTGGCGTCGGTGGTCCGGACGCCCGCCCGGGAGTAGCTGCCCACGACCTCGTGGATGCGCATCGCGTCACCGGACCTTGGTGAACAGGTGGAAGCCTGCGGGGCTGCCACGGAATCGGTAGGGGGAGAAGCCATCACGGCGCATGCCATGGTCTGCCAGCACGGAGTCGTAGCGGCTCGCGGCCCGGGTCTTCTGGTACTTGCTCCAGAGCCGGTCCTCGTCGCCGCCGTGGTCGGCGAGGGCGAGGACGCCACCGAACGCAAGGAGCGAGGCCAGGTTGCGGACCGAGGCCTCCCAGACGTCGTCGTCCATGACGTGGAACAGGACGTCGACGCAGTAGACCGCGTCGTAGAGGTAGGGCGGTGCCCAGGCGTCGAGCGTGCTCACCGCGTACCGCTCGCGCGGTGCGGCCGCCGCCCGGCACAGCTCGATCGCGTGCTCGGAGGAGTCGATCCCGTCGACCCGGTGACCGAAGCCGGCCATCGCACGGGAGAACACGCCCTTCCCGCAGCCGGCGTCGAGGACCCGCTTGGGCGCCGACACGGCCGACGCGTCGCCGACGATGTCGATGAGCCGCCCGATACGCAGGGCGTAGAAGATCTCGTTGCCGGCATGGTCGAACGCGAGGTCCCCACCCGACAGCAGGGCGCCCTGCGCCTGGTGGCGCTTGTCCCAGAACTCGATGGCCTCGGGGAGGTCGAGCACCTTGTCGACGGCCATGCCCACCCCTCTCGTCACCGGCCCGAGCAGACGGGCAGGCACAGACTAACCGGCGCGGGGCCCCTCGATGGGCGTGCCGACCTGGTGGATGGACGGGACCGTCAGACGAGCCGGCGGAGGTAGGGCACCTTCGACATCGCCCACGCGATCGACCACGAGACGACGAGGACGAAGGCGGCCAGCGCGATCAGTCCCTTGGCGCCGATCGACCCATGGTCCATGCCCGGTGTGAGCCAGCCCTGCGCGTAGTAGAGGACGATGAGGTGGATAGCGAAGACACCGAGCGTGAGCGACCCGAGGAGCTCGCCCGTCCGACCGGTGCGGCCGCGCGAGGCGAACGTCCCCGGTCGCCAGAACCAGGCGGCCATCAGCCACAGCGCGGCGGTCGTGAGCGCGACGCTCCAGCTGAAATAACTCACCGGCGTCACGGCGGTCACCAGGCGCGGGGCGTCGGCGAAGACCTGCCACGCCATCGTCGCCGCACCCGCGATGCTGACGCTGAGGCCGACCCAGCCGAGGCGTCGGTTGACCGTGAGCTCGCGCAGCGCGCTGCCGAGCAGGAAGTAGCCGACGTAGGGGATCCACAGCGTCCAGATGGTCTGCGCCCCGTCACCTCCCTCGACCTCGCGCCAGGCGAACAGGCCCAGCGTGCTCTGCCAGGCGCACGTGACGGCGACGACGACGACCGCGAGGAGCAGCCGCTGGTCCGAGGTCAGCCCACGGATGGCGTTCCAGAGCAGCGGGGCCACGAGATAGAGCGCGAGGATGAGCCAGAAGAAGTACAGCGCGGTGTAGGCGCGACCGCTGAGGACCAGGACGACGACGTCGACCAGCGAGAGGTCCTGGCCCCGGACGAACTCGCGGAACGCGAGGTAGACCAGGTGCCAGACGATCAGCGCGGGCAGCAGCCGGGTGAGGCGCTTGCGGTAGAAGGCGGCCATGCCGTTCCTCATGGCGGACTCGCGCAGGAGGAGCGCGCCGCTCACCAGGACGAACAGCGGGACGCAGAAGCGGGTGGCACCGTTCATCACCGCCGCGACCGCGAAGACGAGCGTGCCGTCGAGGTCGGTTCGGGTGGTGACCACACCCGAGACGTGGATGAGGACGACGCCGGTGATCGCGAGGACGCGCAGCCAGGCGATGGACGCCGACCGCGCGGGCGCGAGTGCACCCGCCGGCGTCTCGGCCGTCGCCTCGACCACCTACGTGAGCCCGGAGGCCCGGACTGCCTGGCTGGTGCCGGTGGCGGCCGAGGTGAGGACGGCTTCCGCGACCGCGACGGTGGCCAGGCCCTGTCGCATGGTGACGATGTCCGCGTCCTTGCCGAGGACGGCGTCGCGGAACGCCTCGTGCTCGGTGCGCAGCGGCTCCGGCTTGGCGATCGCGTAGCGGATGACGTCGCCCTCGGACACGCCACGGAAGTCGGCGATCGCGTCCCACTCGGTGGCGACGGTGCCGTTGGCGTAGAACGTGAGGTCCGCCGTGAGCGTGTCGGCCACGAACGTGCCGCGCTCCCCCGTGATCACCGTGACCCGCTCCTTCAGCGGTGAGAGCCAGTTGACGAGGTGGCTGGTCACGGTGCCGTCGGCCAGCGAGCCCACCACGGCGACGAGGTCCTCGTGCTCGCGCCCGGAGCGGTGCGCCACCTGTGCCGCGACGCGCACGAACGGCTGGCCGGTGACCCATGCCGTGAGGTCGATGTCGTGCGTGGCGAGGTCCTTGACGACGCCGACGTCGGCGATGCGCGCGGGGAAGGGCCCCTGCCGGCGGGTGACCACCTGGTAGACCTGCCCGAGCTCGCCGGCGGCAAGGCGTCGCCTGGCCGTCTGCAGCGCCGGGTTGTAGCGCTCGATGTGACCGACCGCGCCGACGAGGCCGCCCGCCTCGAACGCGTCCGCCAGCCGCTCGGCGCCGGCGACGTCGGACGCGAGCGGCTTCTCGACCATGGCGTGGATGCCGGCCGCCGCGAGCGCGCGCCCGACCTCCTCGTGGAACGCCGTGGGCACGGCGACCATGCAGTAGTCGATGCCGACCGCGATGAGCTCCTCGACCGACGACAGGAGCGGGCGGCCGCCGGCGACGTGGTGCGGGTCGCCACCCGGGTCCGCGACGGCGACGAGCTCCACGCCGTCGAGCGAGCCGAGCACGCGGGCATGGTGGCGACCCATCATCCCCAGGCCGATGAGGCCCGCGCGCAGCGTCATCAGGCGCCCGCCGCCGCGACCTCGTTGACGACCGACACGATCGTCTCGAGGTCCTGCTCGGACAGGGCCGGGTGGACCGGGAGGGACAGCGCCTCGTTCGCCGCCCGCTCGGTCTCGGGGAGGTCGAGCTCGAGGCGGAACGACGGCAGCCGGTGGTTCGGGATCGGGTAGTAGACACCGCTGCCGACCCCGCGCTCGGCCAGCGCCGCGGCGAAGGCGTCACGGTCCTGGTCGACGACGCGGATCGTGTACTGGTGGTAGACGTGCGTGGCGCCCGCCGCCACCGGCGGGACGACGACGCCGCGCAGATGGGCGTCGAGGAACGCGGCGTTGTCCTGGCGCTGCTTCGTCCACCCGGCGAGCTTGGCGAGCTGCACCCGGCCGATCGCCGCGTGGATGTCGGTCATCCGCGCGTTGAAGCCGACGACCTCGTTCTCGTAACGCTTCTCCATGCCCTGGTTGCGCAGCAGCCGCACCATCCGAGCGAACGACTCGTCGACGCACGACACCATGCCGCCCTCGCCGGAGGTCATGTTCTTGGTGGGGTAGAGCGAGAACATCGCGAACTCGCCGAACGTTCCGACCGGCTGGCCCTGCCACGCGGCGGAGTGCGCCTGCGCGGCGTCCTCGTAGATCGCGAGCCCGTGCTTCGCGGCGACGGCGCCGAGGGCGGTCATGTCGGCCGGGTGGCCGTAGAGGTGCACGGGCATGATGCCCTTGGTGCGCGGGGTGATCGCGGCCTCGACTGCCGCTGCGTCGAGGCAGAAGTGGTCGGGCTCGATGTCGACGAAGACCGGCGTGGCACCGGTGAGCGCGACGGAGTTGGCCGTGGCCGCGAAGGTGAACGACGGCACGATGACCTCGTCGCCCGGCCCGACACCGGCGGCGATGCAGCCCGAGGTGCGAGCCCGACGTGCCGGAGTTGACCGCGACGCAGGCCCAGCCCCCCGCGACCTGGGCGGAGAACTCGGACTCGAAGGCCGCGACCTCGGGGCCGCCGGCGATCATGCCGGAGCGCAGCACGCGGTCGACCGCAGCACGCTCCTCGTCACCGATGAGCGGCTTGGCGGCGGGGATCATCCCGGTCATACGTCGACCTCCGTGAGCTGGTCCGGTGCGACCTCGCGATAGAGGGCACCGGTCTGCGGGCAGCGGAGGAGATCGTCCCCGGCTGGTTCGAGCGGTACGCCGGCGCGGCCGACCCACCGGATGCGGCGGGCCGGAACACCGGCGACGAGGGCGAAGTCGGGCACGTCCTGGACGACGACCGAGCCTGCGGCGACGAGGGACCAGCGTCCGATGGTCACCGGCGCGACGCACGTGGCCCGGGCTCCGACGGAGGCGCCCTCGAGGATCGTGACGCCGACGGGCTCCCAGTCGTGCCCGGACTTGAGGGAGCCGTCGGGGTTGACGGCTCGCGGGTAGTGGTCGTTGGTGAGCACCACGGCGGGGCCGATGAACACGCCCGCCTCGAGCGACGCAGGTTCGTAGACCAGGGCGTAGTTCTGGACCTTGCAGTTGTCGCCGAGGACGACGCCGGTGCCGATGTAGGCGCCCCGCCCGACGATGCAGTTCTCGCCGAGGACGGCGTTCTCGCGCACCTGGGCGAGGTGCCAGACGCTGCTGCCCGCGCCGATCACGGCACGGTCGTCGACGTCGGCGCTCGGGGCGATGCGCACGCCGGAGCGCGCGGTCGGGTCGGTCATGTCAGACGTCCTCGAGGGTGGCCGAGGTCTGCGCCACCTGGACGAAGTCGGTGTACGCGTTGATGACGTCGGTCGGGTTGCCCTGCTGCATGATCTGGCCCTTCTCGAGCCAGATGGCGTCCGTGCAGAGCTCCTTGACGGTGGCCAGCGCGTGGCTCACCAGGACCATCGTGCGGGCCTGCGCCACGAGCTCCATCATCTTGGCGGTCGCCTTCTTCTTGAACCGGGCGTCGCCGGCCGAGAGGGCCTCGTCGACGAGCAGGATGTCCGGGTCCATGTGGATCGCGACGGCGAACGCGAGGCGGCTGAACATGCCCGAGGAGTAGGTGCGCATCGGCATCTCGAGGAAGTCGCCGAGCTCGGTCCAGTCGGCGATCTCCTCGTAGCGCTCGGTGATCTCCTCGCGGGTGTAGCCCGCGGCGAGCCCGCCGAGGATGACGTTCTCCTGGCCGGACAGGTTCGGGTTGAACCCGACCCCGAGCGCGAGCAGGGTGCTGACCCGACCCCGCACCTCGATGCGTCCGCTGGTCGGCGGCAGGATCCCCGCGATCGCGCGGACGATGGTGGACTTCCCGGCCCCGTTGTTGCCGATGAGCCCGAGCACGGTGCCGCGGTGCACGTCGAACGTCGCGCCCTTCACGGCCTCGACCTCGCGCACGAGGCGCTCACCGCGACCGGCACGCATGAGCGCCGACTTGAGGGTGGGCCGCTTCTCGAAGGTGGTGCGGTAGGTGATCGAGACGTCCTGGACGCTGATCGTGGGTGGCCGGGAGGCCGGCGTCGGGCTAGAGGCGGACAGCAAAGTCACGCTCCCGGGACAGGAACACGAAGGCTCCGACGACGAGGAGCCCGACGGACCAGCCGGCGGCCGTGAACCACATGCTCGTGATGGGCACCTTGTGCTCGATGACGATGTCCTGCCAGCCGCCGATGATGCTGAACAGCGGGTTGAAGACCTCGAGCGGCTTGAACGCGGCCTTGACCTGCTCGGGGTACCACAGCACCGGAGAGGTGTAGAGCCAGATGCGCGTGATGTAGGGCAGGAAGCTCGCGGTGTCGCGGAAGTAGACCTGGACGGTGGCCAGGAGCAGGGCGACGCCGGTGGAGAACATGAGCACGAACACGAACCACGGGACCGCGAGCAGCGTGACCCAGCTGAGCTTCACCGGGCTGATCATCAGCGCCACGAACAGCACGGCGAGGGTGGGGAGGAACCGGCGGAACGCCGTGCGCACCGCGGAGAGCGGCAGCAGCGCGCGCGGGAACGCCGTATTCATGATCATCTTGCCGGCCGCGGTGACAGAGCTGGCACCGCCGGTCATCGAGTTGGCGACGAAGTAGAAGAGGAACAGCCCCGACAACAGGTAGGCGAAGAAGTCCTCGCCCTTCTGACCGCCGTTGATGATCATGACGAGCAGGTAGTAGACGATCGCGAGGAGGAGCGGGTTCAGGACGTTCCAGACCTGCCCGAACACGGTGTTGGCGTGCTGCGCCCGCAACGTCGCGCGCGAGGCCTCGGTCGCGAACTCCCGACGACGCCACAGCTCACGGAAGTACGGCTGCAGCCGCGGGAGGCCCGCGCGGAACGGCTGGTAGACGTGGAACGTACCGCTGTAGTCGTCGTCGTCGGAGACCCGGTCGACGACGGTCTCGGACAAGGCGGCAGACCTTCCGGGCGGGGGGATCGTGGATGGCATGAAGTCCCACGGATTCTATACCCGGGACGGGTGGCACCCCCGGACCCGCGACCGGGAGCGGGCGCTGTCGCCTTGGTCACGCCGAGCCGCGACGGACGCTCAGCCGCCGGCAGCGGACAGGTCGCGCGGGCTGGTGAGGAACCCGACCCCCCAGGAGCCGTGCATCGTCACCAGCACGAGCGGCAGCCGTACCCAGGCACCGGGGGCGAGGCCGCGGCCCTCGACCGCCGACCCCACGGCCACGAGCCCGGCGTAGCCGACGGGCGCCAGCCAGCCCGCAGCGAGCCAGGACGGGGCGCCGAGCGCTGCGGCCAGGCCGGCGACGGTCCCGACCGTCACGGCCGCGACCGCGACGGGCGCCGCGAGGTAGCGCGCGCTGAGGGTCTCGGGGTGGCGCCGGACGACCTCGCGCCGCCATCGGCCGTACTGGAAGTACTGCGTCGCGAGGGCCCGGACCGTCGGGCGCGGGCGGTAGGTGACGCTCATCCTCGGGGTGAACCAGACCAGCCCGCCGGACTCGCGGATCCGGTGGTTCATCTCCCAGTCCTGGGCGCGGACCATGGTCTCGTCGTAGCCGCCGACGCGGTCGATGGCCGAGCGCCGGAAGGCGCCGAGGTAGACGGTGGGCGCCGGCCCCTCCTCGCCGCCGACATGGAACGCGGCTGCCCCGACGCCGAGCGTCGAGGTCATGGCCCGGGCAACCGCCTGCTCGAACGCGGTCTCGCCCTCGGCCGCCATGATCCCGCCGACGTTGTCGGCGCCGGTGCGCTCGAGCACCTCGACCGCGACCGCCACGTAGTCGTCCGGCACGAGCGCGTGCCCGTCGACCCGCACGATGATGTCGTGGCGGGCCACCGAGAGGGCCGCGTTGAGCGCCGCCGGCGTGCGCCCGCTGGGGTTGGCCACGAGGCGCACCCGCGGGTCGGACGCGGCGAGCCCGGCGGCGATCTCGTCGGTGCGGTCCGAGCTCGGGCCGAGCGCGAGCACGACCTCGAGCGGGCCGGCGTAGGCCTGGGCGAGCAGCTGGTGCACCGCGGCGGCGAGGTGGCGCTCCTCGTTGAGCACGGGCACCACGATCGACACCCCGGGGAGCGGGTCGGCGGCGGTCTCGTCGGTGGCCATGGCCGCGCCAGCCTAACGAGGTCCCCGGACGCGTGAGATGGGTCACCTCGTACGGCGTTGCGGCACCGAACGGGCCTCCGGAGCGTCGTACCGTGGACGGACCCCACCCTCGCTCGGACGGACCTCACGCATGGCATCACCTCGCACGGCACGGCGCGGAGCCCGCCTCGCGGCCACCGTCGCCTCGGCCGCGGTGCTGCTCACGAGCGGTGTCGGCTACGCCGCGGTGAACCGCTACGCCGGCAAGGTCACGCTCGTCGACGCCGGGATCGCAGGTGGCGCGATCGAGGACGGTCAGCCGATCACCATGCTCGTCGTCGCCAGCGACGACCGCGCCGGCCTCGACCGCGCGACCAAGAACGAGCTGCACCTCGGGCACGAGGACTACGGCAACCACACCGACACGATGATGCTGGTGCACCTGTCCGCCGACGGCCAGAACGTCACCGCCGTGTCGCTGCCCCGCGACACGCTCGCGACGATCCCGGCCTGGACCGACGACAAGGGCAAGAAGCACGACTCGCGCAAGGCCAAGCTCAACGTGGCCTACTCGCTCGGCGGGCCCACGCTCATGGTGGACACGGTCGAGGGCATGACCGGCGTGACCGTCGACCACTACGCCGAGATCAACTTCGCCGGCTTCCTCACCATGGTCGACGCCCTCGACGGCGTCGAGATCTGCCTGGCCAAGGCGACGAAGGACAAGAACTCCGGGCTCGACCTCCCCGCCGGCCGACAGACCGTCGACGGTGCGCAGGCGCTGGCCTACGTGCGTGCGCGCTACATCGACGCCACCGCCGACATCGGCCGCATGAAGCGTCAGCAGAAGTTCGTCGGGGCGATGGCGGCCAAGGCGCTCAGCGCCGGCACGCTGACCAACCCGGTCAAGCTCGACGCGTTCCTCGCCGCCGCCGCGAGCAGCCTCAAGACCGACAGCGCCATGGGCACCGAGCAGATGCTCGACCTCGTGGACCGGTTCAAGGGCATCAACCCGAGCCGCATCGCGATGGTCACCGTGCCGCTCGGCGACGCCGTCAACGACCCCGAGCTCGGGTCGGTGCTCACCTGGGACAAGGCGGGCGCCACCGCGCTCTTCGACTCGATCCGCAACGACCAGCCGATCGTGGCCCCGAAGCCGGCCGCCGCTGTGACGGTCGCGCCCGGCAAGATCTCGGTCAAGGTGCTCAACGGCACCTCCACCAAGGGGCTGGGCTCGAAGGCGGCCGACGACCTCGCCGGGCTCGGCTTCGCCATCTCGGGATCGCCGGCCAACGCCGAGACCACCGTGGGCGAGACGACGGTGATCCGCTACGACGACCGCTACAGCGAGTCGGCCAAGACGGTCGCGGCGGCACTCCCCGGCGCGACGATGGTGCCGGTCAAGGGCTTCGGCAAGACGTTCGAGATCACGGTGGGCTCCGGCTACACCGGCGTGCAGAAGGTCAAGGTCGTCGCGGCCTCGCCGTCGGCGTCGGCCACCGGCGCCAAGCCGCGCACCGCCGCCGACGACATCTGCGAGTAGTCAGCCGCCCGCAGTCCTCGGCCTTGCGCGTGCGGCGCTCCTGGATCGCCGCGCGCCGCGCGAGCCGTGACTCGCGCCGGATGATCGCCTCGGCCCAGCGGTGCCGGTCCACCTCGGACTCCGGGACCACCGGGATCACCGCGCGCGGACGCTCGTCGTCACCGATCGCGACGAACACGAGGTAGGCGCTCGCGACGTGGTGGCCCACTGCGTCGGCGTCGTCCCACCGCTGAGCCGTGACGCGCGCGCCCACCTCCATGGACGACGAGCCCGTCCAGTTCACCTGCGCCTTCACGGTGAGGATGTCGCCGATGTGCACCGGCTCGAGGAACACCATCTCGTCCATGGACGCCGTCACCGCCTTGCCGCGACTGTGCCTCGCGGCGCTGGCCCCGGCCGCGTCGTCGACCGCCTTCATGATCGAGCCTCCGTGCACGTTGCCGTGGAGGTTCGCGTCACTGTCGTCCATGATCCGGGCGAGCGTGACGCGGCTGAACGACGTCGGCGTCGGCTCGAGCTGCGGTGACGACATGGCGCGACTGTAGCGACGTCGCCGCCTCCCGGCTGCCGCGCGAACCCGTGCGCCGCGCAGCCACACTGGGGCCGAGGCGGTGACGACGATGGTCCTCCCCAGCGACTGGTGGCACCTCGCGGTCGCCCTCGCCGTGGGCCTGCTCGTCGGGCTCGAGCGCGAGCACACCGGGCACGGCCCCGCGGGGTCCCGGACGTTCGGCATCGCCGGCCTTCTCGGCGGCGTGTCCGCGGCGGTCTCGCCGTACGCCGTCGCCGCGACGCTGGTTGCCGTGGGACTGCTCTCGGCCGCGTCCTACCGTCGGACGGCCGACGAGGATCCCGGCTCGAGCACCGAGCTCGCCCTCGTGGCCGTGGTGGCGCTCGGCGCCCTGTCGTGGTCCTCGCCGTCCCTCGCCGTCGGGGCCACCGTCGCCATCGCGCTGCTGCTCTGGGCCAAGGGACCGATCCACCGGTTCGCCCGCGAGCTCGTGAGCGACGCCGACGTCCGCGACGCCCTCACCTTCTTCGTCGCCGCGTTCGTGGTGCTCCCGCTGCTGCCGGACTCCGACGTCGGGCCCTACGGCGTGCTGAACCTGCGTCGCATCTGGCTGATCGTCGTGCTGCTCACGGCGACCGGCTGGGTCGGCTACGTCGCGACCCGCGCCCTCGGCGCACGACGCGGGCTCGCGATCACCGGGCTGGCAGGCGGTTTCGTGTCGGCCTCGGCGACGACCGGCGCGATGGCACGACGAGCGCGTGACCCCGCCACCGAGCGCGAGGCCCTCGGCGCCGCGGTGCTCGCCAGCGTCTCGACGCTCCTCCTGCTCACCGGGATCTGCTGGTACGCGAGCACCGCCGTCCTGCGCGTGGTCGCGCCCGCGATCGTCGCCGGCCTGGTGGCCCTGCTCGTCATCGCCGCGGCGCTGCTGCTCGGCGCCCCTCCCTGGCGCCGGCCCGCCCCGGCCGAGCCTGCGGGAGCCGACGACGAGGGCGAGGCTGAGGGCGAGCGGGCAGCGCCGGAGCGGCCGTTCGCGCTCGGCCCGGCGGTGCTGCTCGCCCTCGTCCTGACCGCGGCGCTGTTCGTCGGACGCTGGGGCGTCGAGACGTTCGGCGGGGCGGGTGCCGTGGCTGTCAGCGGGCTGGCCGGACTCGCCGACGCTCACGCCGGCGCGCTGGCGGCAGCCCAGCTCGCGGCTGCCGGAGCGATCAGCGTCACGACCGCCGTCTGGGCGATCGGTGCGGCGCTGGCGACGCAACACGCTGCTCAAGGTGGTGCTCGCGTTCGCGGCGGGAGGACTCCGGGTGGGGAGCCGCTACGCGTTGCTGATGACCGTCCCCGTCGTCGCGTTCGCCACCGGCCTCGTGCTCGCCGTGCGCTGAGTACGGCATACCGTTCCCGAAACGGGGCCTAACCCCCACAGGGTCGGCAGAACGTGGACCTGCCTTGTTGCCTACGGAACGTGACCGGGCAGAGGTGGGCCGGCGCCGCACAACCGAGAGGTGCCATGAGGTTCGGCGATTCGGGAGAGTATCGCGGTTGTCCTTGTGGTACGTCGTGGCCGTTATTGGCTGAAGTTGATCTGCGCCACGATTGCCGAATACCTGTTCAGCGAACCGCCGCCGTGGAGGTCGTGGATTTCGATCAGTACCGTTTCAGTCGACCGACTAAGCAGGTACATGCGCAGCGACAGGCCAGTGAGGACGACGTGGGCGAAGTCTGCGGGCCCCACCCCAATACTGACTTGTTCGTAGTGCTTCTTTGTGTCGGGGTCCTGGCACCGAGCACGGCTCCCGTCGCGGAGCGTCAGGTCGACGACAATCCCGTCGAGTCCGCCGACGGACACCTTCTTGGCTCTCGTCATGCTGAGGCTGGGGATCTTCGCCCAGTAGGCCAAGATCGTGGCGGGCGTCTGAGTTCCGGGGACTGGCACCGGATTCAGGCAGTCCGGGTTGGCGGCGGCCACGCCGGAATAGATGCCCAGGTAGTCGCTCGTCGCGCCGTCGACGCCCGGCAGGTCCCCGCCGGGCGGTATCAGCAGAAAGTTCCCCGGTGTGTCTTCCTCGTTGTCCCATCCCTCGGGAACCGTGTAGGTGATTCCGGGTTCGAACGTGGTGGTCGTGTAGGTCCCTGGCTGCAAGGGACCCAGGCACGTCCCGCCCTCGGGGTTGGGGCAGTACGCCGCGGACCTGGTGGGCGACGGGCCTACCGTCTCGGACCCCGACCCGAGGGATGTGCCAGAACCCTGGGTGCCTCCGGTCGACGCGCAACCCGCCAACGCCACACCGATCAGCGCACAGGTCACGGTGACCCTCGCTCGTCGCCGCACGGCGCGAGAGTCAACACCTGTCCTGCGTGCCGGGGCAGTAGCACTGACGCCGAGCATGTGTGCGCTTCGCTTGGCTCTCCTCATGGGTCCCCCCGTCCCCGTGAATTGGATCGGCCGGTTGCTGCCATCCGAGCCCCGGCATAGGCAGAAGCATCTTCAGCAGCTCTCAAGCGGTCAAGGGGGCCAGTACGGCAACAGGTGCGTCTTGACGCAGCACAACTCGGCTCCACCATCACAGAGAATGCCGGGACCGCTATCGGCCGTCGTCGGCGCCCGCCACCCTGGCGCGTACCGAGTGGCGCAAGATCCAACCAAGAAGACCACCGTCAGCGCGCCGGGCGCAGGACCGACACGCGAAGCAAGTCCGCTGCGGGTTGCAGCACCAAGGCGAGAAAGAACCGTCACTATCGCTCCCCCTGAGAGTCCTGACAGTGCACGACGGATACCGGTCGGATTCGCCCCGCCGTCGAAGCCGAGAGTGTGCTCGGACCGGCGCGGATCCACGTGGGCCCAACCAATCGGGGTGGTCGATGCGTCTTAGAGGTAGACCATGGGGTGACGCCCCCGAGGAGCAGCCATGGCGATACGGCGCCAAGAGGACGTCTCGGACTTCTCTGAGTTCGTCGCGGCCCGGTCAGCCGCCCTGTTCCGCACGGCATTCCTCGTCGTCGGCGACCACCAGCTGGCGCAGGACCTGCTGCAGGAGGCGCTGGTCAAGGCCTACGTCGCGTGGCCACGGCTCCGGGACCGAACCAAGGCGGAGGCCTATGTCACGTCGCACCATCGTGACCACGGCGATCTCGTGGCGGCGACGCCGTTCCTTCCACGAACGCCCGGTCGTCGTTGTGCCCGGACGCGAGGAACACCGACGACACCGAGCTGCTGGCCGCTCATGGAGAGATATGGGAGCGGGTGCGCAGCCTTCCACCGCGGCAGCGGGCGGCGCTTGTGCTGCGCTACTACGAGGACCTGTGCGAGAGCGAGACCGCGGCGCTCATGGGCTGCTCGGTGGGCACCGTGAAGAGCCAGGTGTCCGCAGCGCTGAGCAAGCTCCGCGTACAGGTGGGCCCGGACTCCGGTGTGCTGTTGCCCGACGACGAGACGGTGACGCGATGACCACCACGCTTCGCGAGAGTGCTGGCCCGGCGGGCGGACGACGCCGGCCGCCCGAACCTGGACCTCGCCGATCTGGTCGGCCTCGGCGAGGCCCGGCTGCGCCGCCGTCGGCTCGTCGCCGGGCGCGGGCAGCGCGGCCGCGTTGTCGTCGCCGCGGCATTCGTGGTCGGTGTCGCGCTCATCGGCCCGGTCACCCGCGGCGACGGGCCGCCGGTCGGCAGCCCTAGCCCGACGTCAACAGCCCTAGTACAGCCCGACCGCAGACGCGCCCGCGGCAGACGTACGCCAGCTCCTCTACGTCGACGTTGCCCGCCAACCGCCCCATGAGGGCACCTTCCACTTCGGCGACCGCGCCATCCCCTCCGACAACGCGTTCGTGTTCACCGACGTCACCGACGACGGTTTCGTCTACACCAGTCGAGATGACGTGTGGTTCAGCGACGGTGGAAGTTCCGGGCAGATCGGCTCGAGTGTGTGCGGGCTCCTCTCCGAAACGAGCGGGATTTCTCACTGAGTCCGCAGGAGCGGTGATCACCGGGGACCGCCGGCTCCTTGGTCGCGTGGTTCGAGTGTGCGGTCCCGATGGGTTCAGAGTCACCCCAGTCCCAGACTCTCGTCGTGTACGACACCGGCTCCCGCCGCGAGGTCGTCCGCCAGCCCTGCCCTTCCGCGGCCCGGGTGCAGCCTGGACGCTGTCATCGGCGAGCACATCTACTTCACCAGGTTCCAGCCGGACACCCCGCCGCAGAGCGCCCGCCTCATCTACGACGTGACCACCGGCAGCAGCATCCCTGCGACGCCGCGGTCATACGCCGACGAGGTCCGGAACAGCCCACGCAGGCTGGTGGTCGGCGACACCTGGGAAACGGCCACCCCGGACGCAGCCTCCAACACCTGGGAGGATCGTCGGCACGCGACTGGTTCCGACCGTCCGTGACGGCGGCGAGGCCAACGCGCCCCGACGACGGCTTTCAACACCGCCACGCACCAGGAAGTCCAGCTGCGCCTCCCGCCCGGATACCACCCAACCGCCGCCGGCTTCGGCATCTTCGAGTGGCTCGACGACGACACCGTGGCGCTCACGTCCGGCCAAAACGTGGAGTCAGGAGACATCATCATGTGTCAGCTGTCCGATGGTCGTTGTCAACTCGCCGTCAAGGCGGGACCCGATGACATGGCGCGCCTCCTGCCGGCGCACGGCCTTCCCGGCTAGGCAGAGGTGCGACGTAGGTGGGCGCGAGTGGATTGGCGCAGGAAGGCCGGAAGCCATGGGAGCGTCGGGCCTGGCCCGGATCGGCATCACGCTGCTCATCTGCCGCACGACGAGCCGGTCGAACCTGCCGATATGCCTCGCGTGGCTCAGAGGTCCCGAACCGCCGGAAGGGCCAATAGAGAGGCTGACTCCGTGGCAGCGTCGAGCAGGGTTCGGTACTCGGCGTTGAGTCGAGTCACGTCGGCGTCAGCAACACGGTCGCCATTGAAAGGGCTGAAGATGCGATCTCGGAGCGTGCCGGAGGCTCCGGCGCCAAGTAGTTGGTAGTGACCGGATCTCGTCGCTTGGCAGGATCGAGGAGCGCTTCCAGATGACCATGCGATCCGCCGGTGGTCTCCACCCAGATCCGGCGCATTCCAACGAGCGCTAGCTCCAGGTCTTCCTCGTCGCCGCTCACGGGGAGATTCTCCCTCATGGGCGGCGAGGCAGATGTGATGCTCTCGCTCGCCGCCCGGTAGTCGTCCGAGCCAGCATCACTACTCTGGGTGGCCGAGATCGGGGATAACCGCCCCAACCGGAAACCGTTTGCCGTACTCACCGTGCGCTGAGCACGCCGAACCGTTCTCGTCGTTGGCTGCGTCGGTGTGGGGCGATGACCCCCACCGCCGGACGTATCGGGCCACGCATCGATTGGGCGGAGGTCGGCCGAACCTCGGGCGAGCCGTCGCACAACGTCGCGGTCCGACGCCGCCACGTGGCTCACAGTATCGGTTGGGTCGCTGAAAGTAGTTGTCCACCATGGGGTTTCAGCCCCGGTCCACTGTCAGAGGTGGTCCGTAGTGTTGGTCCCATGAACTCCACCGCAACCGCCGCTACCGCGGCGGCGCAGGCACCGGTGCCGCCCGCGGCACCGGTCCTGGCGTCGGTTCCGGCGACGCCGGCGCCGGGGTTCGGTGGCGCTGGTCGCGACGCTGCGCGACCTGGCAGCGGTGCTGGCCGACGGGGTCGACGCGGGTGGGTGGACCGCGCTGCCGGTCGCGGTCGCCCCCGGAGTCCTCGCCGAGCTGTTCGTGGTGCGCGACGTCCTCGCCGCGGTCGCCTCCGCCGGGGTGTCGGTGGTGCACGCCAGTGGGGCGCTGCCCGACGGGCACGTCTCCACCAAGCAGTGGCTCATCCGCGGCACCGGGCTGTCCCCCACCACCGCCAGCGCCGAACTCGGCCGTGCCGCCGCGCTGCGCGACGGGTTCGCCACCACCCGCGCCGCGGCGCTGGCCGGGGAGCTCTCCCAGGACAAGGTCCGCGCCATCACCACCGGCCTGACCACCGCGGTCACCGCCCTGCAGCCGGCCGCCCGCGCTGCCGCGCTGGACGCGACCGAGGCGCCGCTGGTCGACTACGCCCGCACCGCCACCGTCGAGCAGGTCCGCCGCAAGATCGCCCGGCTCCGGTTCACCCTGGACCCCGACGGTGCCGACGCCCGCGCGCTGGCCGCCCACGACGAGCAGCACCTGCGCTTCACCCCCGTCGGGGACGGCGTCGCCATCGACGGCTGGCTCACCAAGCAGTCCGCCGCGACGATCCTGACCTGCCTGGACCAGACCGTCGACGCCTGGTACCGCACCCCCACCCCCACCGGGACCGACACCGGAGCGGGCAGCCGGGCGGGCGCCGGCGGGGACGGTGGCGGCGGTGGCGCAGGGCCTGGTCACCGACGGGCCGGGCGCGGTGCGGCGGCGGGCGTCGCGGGCGCACCTGAACGCGCTCGCCCTCAGCGAGCTCGCCGCCCTGCTCCTCTCCGGTGCCGCGCTGGGCACCAAGCACCGGCAACGCCCGCACCTGACCGTCACCGTCGACCTGGCCGACTACGTCGCCGGGCTCGGCGGAGACCTGCGCCTGCCCGGCTACGGCGACACCCCCATCGCCGGGGCCAGCATCGACCGGATCCGCTGCGACGCCGACCTCACCACCGCCATCACCCGCACCACCACCGCCGCCACCAGCGACGGCTGCACTGCCCCCAGCAGCGCGGAGCTGGACCGGGTCGCGGACTGGCTGCGTTCGACAGAGCCGCGAGGTCCTCTACCTCGGCCGCGCCGAACGGACCGCACCACCGCGACTGCGCCGCGCCCTCGAGCTCCGCGACGGCGGCTGCGTCGCCCCCGGCTGCACTGTCGACCCCTCCCGCTGCGAGGCCCACCACGTCACCCACTGGAGCCACGGCGGCGGCACCGACCTCGACGAGATGGCCCTGGTCTGCACCCGCCACCACCACCTCGTCCACGAAGGCCGCTGGACCCTGGTCCGCACCCCCGGACACCGACCCGGCCAGACCGGCTACTGGCAGCTCCGCCCACCACCACGACCCCAGCCCTGACCGCGACCCGCCGGCCAGGGCGCACCACCCACGGCCCGTCCCAGCACCCGATGTCACCGCAGCGGTGCACCGCCCTCGCCCTGCTCGTCGCGCCGCGAACCGAGCACGGCGGCCGTACCCTGCGCGTGTGGCCATCCTCATCGACCCGCCGGAGTGGTGGCGGCACGAGCGGTGGTGGGGGCACATGGTGAGCGACGTGTCGTACGACGAGCTGCATGCCTTCGCGGAGTCGCTTGGCGTCCCGCGTCGTGGGTTCGACCGCGACCACTACGACATCCCGAGCTACGTGCACCCGGCGGCGATCGAGGCGGGTGCCGAGCTGGTCGCCTCGCGGGAGCTCGTCCGGCGGCTCACCGCCGCCGGCCTGCGGCGCCCGAAGCACCGCCCGCCACCGCCCCTGCCGTAGACGCGGACCCGGCTCGTGGGTGAAGGAGCGGCCCGGACGTGCCGACTCTCTCCCTATGGCGAAGCACCGCACGGGCACCGACGCGCAGATCGCCGACCTGCTCGCGACCGCTCGCTCGTCGCTGCGCCTGAGCGTGGCGTTCCTCAGCCGGCTCGACGGCACGACGCAGCACTTCGAGGTCGTCGAGGCCTCAGGGCCGGCGGCGCTGTTCTTCAAGGAAGGCGTGACCCAGCGCCAGGAGACGACGTTCTGCCAGGCGATCCTCGACGGCACGATCCCCGCGGTGATCCCCGACGTGCGCAAGGTCCCGGCCGCGATGAGCCTCCCCGCGGCGCGGATCCCCCGCATCCGCAGCTACGTCTCCGTGCCCGTGACGCTGTCGGACGGGACGCTCTACGGGACGTTCTGCGCGGCCGGACTCACGACCGACAAGGAGCTGTCCCGGCGGGACCAGGCGCTCATGGAGGTGCTGGCCCGTGCCGCCGCCGTGATCATCGAACCCGATGTCGTGCACCGCGCCCGCGCGGCGGAGATCGAGGACCGGCTCCTCCCGGTCATCGCTGCCGGCGGGCCCGTGGTCGTGCTGCAGCCGATCGTCGACCTGGCGACCGGGCTCCGGGTCGGCGCCGAGGCGCTGAGCCGCTTCCCCATCGAGTGGGACAGGGCGCCGGACGTCTGCTTCGCCGAGGCGCACGAGGTGGGGCTCGGGGACGCCCTGGAGCTGATCGCCATCGAGCGCGCGGCCGACCTGCTCGACGAGGTGTCCGGCTACGTCGCGATGAACCTGTCCCCGGCGACCGTGCTGACCGACCGGTGGCGCGAGATCGAGCGATGGCTGCCGGTGGAGCGCGTGGTCCTCGAGCTCTCCGAGCACGACCCGGTGCTCGACTACGACGCGCTGATGTCGGCCCTCGAGCCGACCCGGGCTCGTGGGCTCCGGCTTGCGATCGACGACGTCGGCGCGGGCTTCTCCTCGCTGCGCCACATCGTCCTGACGCGGCCCGACATCATCAAGCTCGACCGGTCGCTGATCGACGGGGTCACCCACGACCCGGTGCTCACGACGCTGGTGCGCTCGCTCGTCGAGTTCGGTCACGGCGCGGCGGCACAGGTCGTGGCCGAGGGGGTCGAGACACCCGAGGACGGGGAGACGCTGCGCGGGCTCGGCGTCGACTACGGGCAGGGCTGGCACTACGGCCGCCCCGGACCGCCCGAGGACCTGCGCCGGTTGCCGGTGCTGAAGCCCACCGCCGTACGGACGTGGGTGGGCTGAGTCAAGCGGTCAGCCCGGACGTGACCGACGACCACCGGCGCTCGACCCACTCGGCGGAGTAGAGCTCCCAGGCGATCGCCTTGCGAGCGTCGACGACGTACAGCCCGTTGTCGACGACGCCCGGAGCGTCGGGCAGGTACTGCTCGTCGCTCGGGTCGACGTACTTGGCCCGATACGCGGCGACGGCGGCGGCACTGTCACCGATGGGGCCGAGGTCGCGGACACGACTCCGTGCAGGATCAGCACGGACGACCCGCTCTCGAGGTGCAGGACGATCCGGGGATCCGCCGCGAGGTTGCGCGACCGAACCAGGGTCGCGGCCCCGTAGAAGTGCAGCGCGTCGTCGATCACGACGCCCCACACCGGAACCGCGTGCGGCCCAGCGGGTCCGGTCGTCGCGGCCCACCAGTTCTGCGCCGTGGCGAAGCGCCCGGCGATCTCCGGCCAGGTGAGCTCCGTCATCGCGACGTGAGGTCCGCGAGGGCCGAGAGGAGCGCCGCGACGTCGTCCGCGGTGGTGTAGCGCACGATGCCGGCGCGCACGACGCCGCCACCGGCCCGCAGGCCGAGCGCGTCGACGAGCTCGCACGCGTAGTTGTCGCCGCACCACACCGCGATGCGGCGCGAGGACAGGAACGCGTCGACCTCCTGCGGGGTACGACCGGCGACGGTGAACACGACGGTCGGTGCGCGGTCCGGGGTGACGGAGGGTCCGTGCACCGTGACGCCGGGGAGGTCGTGCAACCCCTCCTGGAGCAGCGCGAGCAGGCGGGTCTCGCGCGCCGCCTCGTCCACGATGGAGGTCGAGGTCATGAACTCCGCGGCAGCCGTGATCCCCGCGAGCAGCTCGATCTGCGGTGTCCCGGTCTCCCAGCGCGGCGGTCCGTCGTAGTCCGCCGGACGGACCCGGTAGGGCTCCACCTCGCGCAGCAGGTTGTTCCGCACGGCGAGGGCGCCGGCGTGGGGGCCGTACCACTTGTACGGCGAGGTGCTGATGACGTCGACGCCGAGCTCGCTCGCGTCCGTGGGCAGGTGCGGGACCCGCGCGACGCCGTCGACGAGGATGCGCGCGCCGTACTCGTGGGCGATGGCGGTGGCGCGGGCCAGGTCCGGGGCGTGACCGGTGAGGTTCGAGGCGCCGGAGATCGCGACCCACCGGGTGCGACCGTCGGAGCACAGGGCCTTGAGCGGCTCGACGTCGAGGGTCCCGTCGACCGGGTCGACCTCGAGCAGCTCCACGGTCGCGCCGACGTCGCGCGCCGCCAGCAGCCACGGCGACACGTTGGAGTCGTGGTCGAGCTGCGTGCACACGATGCGATCGCCCGGGCCCCAGTGCCGGGACAGGGCGCGGGTGAACGCGAACATCAGGTTCGTGGTGCTCGGTCCGAACACGATCTCGTCGGGCTGCGCGCCGACGAGCCTCGCCGTCGCCTCGCGCGCTGCCCACACCACCGCGTCGCTGGCGATGCTGGCGTCGAACGACCCGCCGAGGTTCGCCGGGTGCGGCGAGCGCATGTAGTCGGCGATGGCGTCGACGGAGGTGTCGACCGGCAGCGTCCCCGCAGGTCCGTCGAAGCGGACCCAGCCGTCGGAGAGCCCGGGGAAGCGTGCGCGGACGTCGTTGTCAGCGGTCATGTGCCGATCCTGTCAGCCCGCTGCGGGTCCCCGCGCGGTCGGGCACGGCGTGGCCCGCCAACGGACGCGCGGCCGCGCGCAGGACCCCAACGGCACAGACTGGTGGCATGGCCGACACCCCAGCCCGGGCCGAGCAGCCGTCGATCGACGTCCACTCCACCTACGCCGACGGCACCCCGCGCACCTTGACCAACGGGCATCGCACGAGCTCCCTCGCGCAGCGCAGCGGCAGCCGGGGCATCGTCGACTGGCTGTTCCGCAACCGGCGGACCGGGGAGCGCACCTTCGTCCAGCTCCCCAACGCGCCGATCATCGTGTGGTTCGTCGCGTCGGTGGTTCATCTGTTCTGGGACCCGTCGGTCGCCGGCTGGGACGTGCTCACGGTCGTCTCGACGGGAGCCCTCGCCTTCTGGGCCTGCGACGAGGTGCTGCGCGGCGTGAACCCGTTCCGTCGCATGCTCGGGGCCGGAGTCCTCGTCTGGCTCATGGTCGGCCTCGTCCGCTGACCCGGCGGCGGTCAGGCGCCGCCGGCGAGCCAGGTCTCGATCAGCGGCCCGACGACCGCCTCGTCGATCACCGTGTCGTGCCCGCCACCGGGAAGCACGGTCGTGGTGACGTCGACGCCGTGCTCGTCCAGGCTCGCCGATAGGGCGGTCGCCTGCGCGAGCGGGACCACGTCGTCCGCGTCGCCGTGGATCAGCAGCACCCGCAGCGCCGGGTCGGTCGCCTTCCGCTTCTCCGACCACCGGAGCGGGTCGCCCCGGCTCCAGGACTCCGGGTCCGCCGCCGGGGTCGTCGCGAACAGCGGGGTGATCAGCTGCGGGACGGATGCCGCGTCGTAGACGCCGGCAAGCCCGACGATCCCGTCGACCGCGACCTTCGGCTCCGGGCACGCTCCCCCGAACTCGTCACCCGACAGCCCGACGAGCGCCGCGAGGTGCCCACCGGCCGAGTGCCCGAGCACGATGACGGCGCTCGGCGCGTGGCCCGAGGTGGTCGCGTACTCCGCCGACCAGCGCACGGCGCAGGCGACGTCGTCGACAGGGACGGGGAAGATCGCACCGGTCGACGTGGTCGAGTAGGTGATCGTCACCGTGGCGGCGCCGGCTCCGGTGAGAGTGTCGGCGAGGGGTTCGAGCCCGGTCGGGTCGGCGGTCTGCCAGCCGCCGCCGGGAACCAGCACGACGAGCGGCGCCGTGCCGGCGGTGGTCGGGAGCCGCACCTGTGCCGACCGGCCCGGAAGGTACTCGGCGTCGATCGGTGCAGGTGCGGCGGTCGCCGTCGTCGACACGGTCGGCGCGGCGTCGCTCGTCGACGGGCTCACCGATCCCGCCGAGCATCCGGCGCTCAGCGCACCGACGAGCAGCACGGCGACGAGCGGCGGTGTCCTCACCCGCGCGACCATGCCCTACCCGGGCGTCCTGGGCGCGGATCGACGCCGAGTCGTTGTCACCTCGAGACGCGCGCCGCCGGCGTGGCGCGGGGCCACGATGTGCCGCCGCGCGGGCGCTAACGTCCCCGTATGACCGTCATCGTGCCCTGGGTGGGCGTCCTCGTCGCCGTCCTCGTCTCCTTCATGGCCAACTTCGTGTGGTTCGGCCCGAAGACCTTCTACCCGGTGTGGGCCCGCGCCTTGGGCAAGAGCCCCGACGACCAGCCGGGCGCCGGCCAGAGCATGGCCACCGTGTTCGGGCTCACGCTGCTTGCGAGCCTCGTGATGGCCTTCACCATCTCGTGGGTCCTGCAGGCGGCAGCAGCGCTCTACACGGCCGACGTGACCGTCGGCTTCGGCGCGCTCATCGGCGCCGTGATGGGCGTCGGCATCGCCGCGGCGGCGTCGCTCGGGCACCGGCTGTTCGCGGGGCAGGGCCTCGTGGTCTGGGCCATCGAGGTCGGCGGCGACATCCTCGGCCTGACCCTCATGGGCGTCGTCCTGAGCTTCTGGTTCTGACCCGGCTCTCGTGACGGTTGCCGGCCCGCCCGTCGGAGGGGTCGCCCAGCGCTGGCGGCCCGAGGAGGAGAAGCACTGATGCCCAGTCGGTTGATGCGGGCCGTCGTCCCCGAGGTGCAGCGACGGGGCCTGGAGGAGCTGCGGGACGACCTCGACCTCACGGCCGGCGATGCCGCGTCGAAGAAGTCGGCCTTCTGGACGATGCTGGTGGTGTCCGCCGTGATCGCCGCCGCGGGCGTGCTGTCGGACTCCACGGCGACGGTGATCGGGGCGATGATCATCGCCCCGCTGTCCACACCCATCATGGGAGTCGCCCTCGGCGTCGTGCTCCGCGACGCGCGCCTGACCTGGCAAGCGGTGCGCTACGTGGTCCTCGGTGGCGGCCTGGTCGTCCTCGTCGGGGTGCTCTTCGTCTTCGTCACGCCGGGCAGCACGAACCTGTTCACGAACAGCCAGATCACCGGCCGGACCTCGCCCGGGCTGCTCGATCTCGTGGCGGCCCTCGCCACCGGTGTGGCGGGTTCGGTGGCGCTCACCCGGCGCGACGTCGCGGCGGTGCTGCCCGGCGTCGCGATCGCGATCTCGCTGGTACCGCCGCTGGTCGTGGTCGGCGTCTGCCTCGGCCAGGGATCGGTCGTGCTGGCGGTCGGCGCCCTGGTGCTGTTCCTGTCCAACTTCGTGGCCCTGGTGCTGGTCGGCATCCTCGTCTTCACGGCGTCCGGCTACGCCTCCGAGGGCTCGATCAGCCGAGAGCTGTCGCGGCGTCGGGCCTACGTCGCGGTCGGCACGCTGTTCTTCCTCGTCCTCGTGCCCCTCGGTGCCAACACGGTCGCGACGTACCTCGTCGCCGTGTGGTCGGACCGGGTCCAGGCGACTGCCGAGACGTGGATCACGGCCGTTCCCGGCGCCAGGGTCGACAGCGTCGATCTCGTCTCCGGCACCTTCTACGTGCATGTCCGCACGCCCGACGAGTTGCCACCGGTCGACGAGCTCGTGACCTCGCTCGAGGGCGAGGTGCCGAACGGGTTCTCCGTGGTGGTGACGACCCTGCTGGGGAACGAGTCCCCGCCAGAGGTCATCGGCGACTGAGCCGCAGCGCCGTCAGCGTCCCGTCATCGGCCTCGTCCGCCGGGCCGCGCGGGGCTAGGGTGCGGTCACACCCGGCTGCAGGAGGTTGGCGTGAACGTGCATGGGTCTCGGGTCGATGAGTTCCGCCGTCTGCATTCCTCGGGCTGTTTCGTGATGCCCAACCCGTGGGACGTCGGGAGCGCCCGGGCGCTCGAGCAACGTGGCTTCCCGGCGCTGGCGACGACGAGCGCTGGTCTGGCCTGGACGATGGGTCGCGCCGACAACCAGGTCACCCTGCATGAGGCCCTCGAGCATCTTCGCCTGATCGCCGATGCCGTGAACGTGCCGGTGAACGCCGACTTCGAGGGCTGCTACGCCGTCGAGCCCCGGCAGGTGTACGAGAACGTCACGCTCGCCACTGCGACCGGCATCGCCGGGCTCTCCATCGAGGACTCCACCGGAAGCACGGCCACACCGCTCTTCGACCTCGACCTCGCCGTGGACCGCGTTCGGGCGGCCCGCCGAGCGATCGACGACAGCGGTACCGGCGTCGTGCTCACCGGTCGATCCGAGGGATTCGTCGTGGGTCGGCCGGACATCGACGAGACCATCCGACGGCTCAGCGCCTACGCCGAGGCGGGCGCCGACTGCCTGTACGCCCCACGGATCACCGCCGTGGACGACATCTCCGCCATCGTCGCGGCCGTGGCGCCGAAGCCGGTGAACCTGCTGATCAACGCCCCCTTCACGACCGTCGCGGAAGCAGCAGCTCTCGGCGTCCGGCGGATCAGCGTGGGCGGCACGCTGTCCCGAACGGCGTGGGCGGGGTTCCTGCAGGCGGCGGACGAGATCGCGCAGACGGGCACCTTCTCGCGCTTCCAGGACCTGCCCAACGTCGACGCCCTGTGGGGCGACGGATAGCAGGTCGGCTCCCGACGACTCCCCCAGCCTCGAGCTGCGCGGCCGGTACTCGGCGGCGAGCCCCGCCTACTTCAGCAGCTGGCGTGCGGCGACGATGCGCTGCACCTGGTTGGTGCCCTCGTAGATCTGGGTGATCTTCGCGTCGCGCATCATCCGCTCGACGGGGTAGTCCTTGACGTAGCCGTAGCCGCCGAGGACCTGCACGGCGTCGGTGGTGATCTCCATCGCGACGTCGGACGCGAAGCACTTCGCGGCGGCGCCGAAGAACGTGAGGTCGGCGTCGTTGCGCTCGCTCTTCGCGGCCGCGGCGTAGACGAGCTGGCGGGCGGCCTCGAGCTTGATGGCCATGTCGGCGAGCATGAACTGCAGGCCCTGGAACTCCGCGATCGCCTTGCCGAACTGCTTGCGCTCCTTGGCGTAGCCGCGGCGTAGTCGAGCGCGCCCTGCGCGATGCCGACCGCCTGCGCGCCGATCGTGACGCGCGTGTGGTCGAGGGTGTTCATCGCGATCGGCGAACCCGGCGCCCACCTCGCCGATGCGGCGGCTGTCCGGGATGCGCACGTTGTCGAAGTACAGCTCGCGGGTGGGCGAGCCCTTGATGCCGAGCTTCTTCTCGAGCGCGCCGTAGCGAGAAGCCCTCGTCGCCGTCCTCGACGACGAACGCCGTGATGCCGCCGTGGGTGCGCTTGTCCGGGTCGGTCACGGCCATGACGTGTAGAACTTCGAGACGCCGGCGTTGGTGATCCAGCGCTTGGCGCCGTTGAGCACCCAGTCGTCGCCGTCGCGCACGGCGCGGGTCTTCATGCCGCCCGCGTCGCTGCCGGCCTCGGGCTCGGACAGGCCGTAGGAGAACATCCCCTCGCCGCGTGCGAGCCGGGGCAGGTACGCCTGCTTGATCTCCTCGGAGCCGGCCGACGAGCAGGGGCATCGAGCCGAGCTTGTTGACCGCGGGGATGAGCGAGCTCGAGGCGCACGCGCGTGCGACCTCCTCGATCACGATGCACGCGGCGAGGGCGTCGCCCCCGGCGCCGCCGTACTGCTCGGGGACGTGGATCGCGTGGAAGTCGCTCGCGGTCAGCGCCGCGAGCACGTCGTACGGGAACTCGGCGGTCTCGTCGATCTCGGCCGCGCGCGGCGCGATCTTGTCGGTCGGCGAGGGCGCGGACCGCCTCGCGCAGCATGTCGTGCTCCTCGCGAGGGGCGGTACAGGTCGAAGTCGGGGTTGCCGAGGCTGGCCACTGCGGAGTGCCTTTCGAGCCGGGGGTGGGGCGTTCGTCGCGTCCGATCCCGAGGTTACGCGGCGGCCTCGACGGCGGCTCAGCAGGCTGCCCTTCGCCTCACCGGTCCGGTCCCGGGCACGCGTCTGGCCTAGGCTCGGCGCGTGAACGCCGCACCGCAGCAGCCGCCCTTCGCGCCCCGCCGTATCACCGTGATCGGCTGCGGCTACCTCGGCACCGTGCACGCCGCGGCGATGGCCGAGATCGGGCACGACGTCCTCGGGTTCGACGTCGATGCCGGCAAGGTCGACCTGCTGCGTCGCGGTGAGTCCCCGTTCTACGAGCCCGGGCTCGACGAGCTGCTGCGTCCGGGCGCTCGGCACCGGCCGGCTGCGGTTCACGACGTCGTACGCCGAGGCCGCGGAGCACGGCGACGTGCACTTCCTCTGCGTCGGCACCCCGCAGCACGCGGGCTCCAACGCTGCCGATCTCGCGTACGTCGATGCCGCGATCGACACCCTCGGCCCGCTGCTCACGCGCCCGTGCCTCGTGGTCGGCAAGTCGACCGTGCCGGTCGGGACTGCCGAGCGGCTGCGCGACCGCCTCGCCGAGCTCGCTCCCGCCGGCGCTGCCGTGCGCCTGGCGTGGAACCCCGAGTTCCTGCGCGAGGGCTTCGCCGTGCAGGACACGCTCGAACCGGACCGGCTCGTCGTCGGCGTCGCGTCGCAGGCCGACGCCGACGAGCTCGCCGCCCTGTACGCGCCCCGTGCTGGCTCACGGCATGCCGTGGGTCGTCGTCGACCTCGCGACGGCGCAGCTGGTCAAGATCGCCGCGAACGCCTTTCTCGCCACGAAGATCTCCTTCATCAACGCGATGGCCGAGCTCTGCGAGGCGACCGGCGCCGACGTCGTCGCCCTCGCCGACGCGATCGGTCACGACGCGCGCATCGGCCGCCGGTTCCTCAACGCGGGCATCGGCTTCGGCGGCGGCTGCCTGCCCAAGGACCTCCGCGGCTTCATGGCCCGCGCCGAGGAGCTCGGGGTCGACCAGGCGCTGGCGTTCCTGCGCGACGTCGACGACATCAACATGCGCCGTCGACGTCGCGCGGTCGAGGAGACGCTCGACCTTCTCGGCGGCGTCGTGACCGGGGCCCGGGTCGCCGTGCTCGGCGCCGCGTTCAAGCCCGACAGCGACGACATCCGGGACTCCCCCGCGCTCGACGTCGCGGCGGCGCTCCAGGAGCTCGGCGCCCACGTCCGCGTCAACGACCCGAAGGCGCTGCCCAACGCGCGGCGCACGCGCCCGCACCTCGAGTACGAGGCCGATCCCGTCGAGGCCTGCCGCGACGCCGACGTCGTCCTGCACCTCACCGAGTGGACGATGTTTCGCGAGCTCGACCCCGAGACGCTCGGAAAGGTCGTCGCGCACCGGCGCCTGCTCGACGGCCGCAACTCCCTCGACGCCGGGCTGTGGCAGCGCGCGGGCTGGGACGTCCGAGCCCTCGGCCGCCCCAACCTCACTCCCCGCTAACCCGCCAGCCACCCCCTCGTCGCCCCTTACTCCCGACGTGGTCGTCTCCGGACGCCGGAAGCGACCCTTTCGGGAGTAGGAGCAGGTCCCGCCAGCCGGCCGGCGACCGCCGAACCCGGTCCCGACGGGCTAGCGTGCGCGCCATGGACCGTGACCCCGACCTGTACGGCGACGACGCGGTCGTGACCCGGCTGCTGCGCGACTCGGCAGTGTGGGCAGTCGTGGGGCTCTCCGAGAACCCACGCCGTCCGGCCTACGGCGTCGCGCGTGTCCTGCAGGCCAAGGGCAAGCGCATCGTGCCGGTCCACCCGCCCGCCGCGACCGTCCACGGCGAGCGGGGCTACGCGACTCTGGCGGACGCCGTGTTCGAGCTCGGCCCGATCGACGTCGTCGACTGCTTCGTGAACTCGGGGCGGGTCGGCGCCGTCGTCGACGACGCCATCGCGATCGGCGCCGACGCCGTCTGGCTCCAGCTCGACGTGATCGACGAGGCCGCCGCGGCCCGGGCGCGGGCTGCCGGCCTCGACGTCGTCATGGACCGCTGCCCCGCCATCGAGTGGCCCCGCCTCCTCCCCTGACCCCTCCCGGTGGATGTGGCCCAGCTGGCGGCCTCAGGAGCGTGCTGTGCGGGCGGCGAGGGTGACAGAGACGTAGTCGGGGTGGCCGGGGTCGAGGTCCCGAGTCTTCAGCCGCGGCTGAGGGTGGTCAGGTGAGGGTGCTGCGGAGCGAGGCGCCCTTGGCCTTGGCGGCGGCGTTGAGCGCGGACTGGAACTCCTGCCATGCGCGCCCGCAGCAGGTTCCCGCGCTCGTCGTCGCCGGCCGCCAGCATGCGGACCGCGAGCAGGCCGGCGTTGCGCGCGTTGCCCACGGCGACCGTGGCCACCGGGATGCCGGCGGGCATCTGCACGATCGAGAGCAGCGAGTCGAGGCCGTCGAGGTGGGCGAGCGCCACGGGTACGCCGATCACGGGCAGCGGGGTGAGGGACGCGAGCATCCCGGGCAGGTGCGCGGCACCGCCGGCGCCCGCGATGACCACGCGCAGCCCGCGGTCCACGGCGGTCCGTCCGTACTCCACCATCTCCTCCGGCATGCGGTGGGCCGAGACGACGCCGATCTCGTGCGCCACCCCGAACTCCGCGAGCGCCTGGGCCGCCGCCTTCATCATGGGCCAGTCGGAGTCGGAGCCCATCACGATGCCGACGAGGGGGACACCACCGATCGCTGTGGTGAGTGCGTCACTCATCGATGACTCCCGTCAGGTAGTCGGCCGCGTGGTGCGCCCGGGCGAGCAGGTCGTCGAGGTCGTCGCCGACGACGGTGACGTGGCCGATCTTGCGCCCCGGACGCACGTCCTTGCCGTACATGTGGACCTTGAGGCCCGGGTCGCGCGCCATGCAGTGCAGGTAGGCGCGGTAGAGCTCGCCCTTGACGCCGCCGAGGACGTTGACCATCACGGCGTACGGCGCGATCGCGGACGGGTCGCCGAGCGGGAGGTCGAGCACGGCGCGCAGGTGGTTCTCGAACTGCGAGGTGATCGCGCCGTCGATCGACCAGTGCCCGGAGTTGTGCGGCCGCATCGCCAGCTCGTTCACGAGCACGCGGCCGTCGCGGGTCTCGAACATCTCCACCGCGAGCATCCCGACGACGCCGAGTGCCCCCGCGACGGTGAGCGCAGCGCGCTGCGCCGTCACGGCCTCGTCGTGCGTGAGGCCCGGTGCCGGTGCGATCACCTCGGTGCAGATCCCACCCGTCTGCACCGTGCGGACGACGGGGTAGGCCACCGCCTGCCCGTGCGGGCTTCGCGCCACCTGCGCCGACAGCTCCTGCACGAAGTCGACGTGCTCCTCGGCCAGCCACCGTGCGCCCGGGGGTAGGGCGGTGGAGTCCAGCAGCCCGGCCGCGGTGGAGAGGTCCTCGACCACCCACACCCCGCGCCCGTCGTAGCCGCCGCGCGACGTCTTGAGCACGACGGGCCAGCCGGCCTCGACCGCGAACTCGGCGACGTCGGCCGACGTCGTCACGTGGGCCCACCTCGGACAGGGCACACCGGCCGCGGTCAGCGCCTCGCGCATCACGATCTTGTCCTGCGCGTGGACGAGCGCCGCCGGTCCCGGGCGCACCGCGATCCCGTCGGCCTCGAGCGCCTCGAGGAACGCCGGCGGGACGTGCTCGTGGTCGAACGTGACCACGTCGCACCCGGCGGCGAACGCACGCAGGTCCTCGAGGTCGTCGTGCCGGCCGATCCGCACGTCGCGGACCGCCTGCGCGGCGCTCTCCTCGAACGACGTGGCGAGCACCCGCAGGCCGACGCCGAGCGCGATCGCCGGCTGCTGCATCATGCGCGCGAGCTGTCCGCCGCCGACCACACCGACGACCGGGAAACCCGTGGCCACGTGCGCATCGGGGAGGGTCACGCGCCGAGCCTAGTGGCGACCGAGCGTGAGCTCGACGACCGCCTCGACCGTCTCCCCCGGCACGGCGGTCCGCAGCGGCCACCACCCTGAGAACGGATCGGTGGGAGCCGTCATCGGCTCGATGCACACGACGTCGAGCACGGCTGGTGCGAAGACCACGCGCGACGTCGTAGCCGGAGACGTAGTCGACCGTCACCGACCGGGACCCGCCGCGCACGGTGGCGCGAGCACCTGCCTCGACGTCGACGAAGAGGTCGTCGAGCACGCTCGAGCCGAGCGGCCCGGGGGCACCGGTGCGGTGCGGACCTCACCGGTCGGGAGGTTGCGGTCGGTCAGGGTGGCCCGGCGGGTGAACGGCACGTCGAGGACCCACTCCGAGCGCGGCACGTCCGGGAACGCGAACCACGGGTGCCAGCCGAACGCGACGGGCACCGCGCGATCACCGGTGGCGGTGAGCGAGGTCGTGATGCGCAGGCGCAGTACCGACGAGCCGCATCTCCACGACCAGGTCGTGCGCGAACGGGAACGACGCGAAGCACTCCAGGCGCTCGTCGACGTGCAGCCGTGCGCGCAGCCACGCCGCCCCGTCGTCGGCGCCCGACCTCCTCGACCTCCCACTGCGACGCGCCCGCCAGCAGCCCGTGCATCGCCTGGCCGAACTCGTCGGGGTGCACGCAGGGATCGCCCACGCGGACGTCCCACTCGACGTCGCCGACGCGCTGCCCCACCGCCGCCAGCCGGTTCGCCCACGGCGCCAGCAACGGGATGCCGTACGTGGACCCGGTGGCGAGGTAGTGCGCGAGGCCGCGGCGCCGCGCGAGCACCTCGACGCCGTCGAGCGTCATCGACGTCGCGACCATGCCGCCCTGCGGGACGACGGCCACCGCCGCGCCGTCGGACGACCAGAGCGTGACCCGCTCGAGGGCCGGCACCTCGGGATCCGGGCCGCGGACGATCCGGTGGCTCATGCGTGCGGGAGCCCGAGGTCGCGCGCGATGAGCATGCGCTGGACCTCGCTCGTCCCTTCGCCGATCTCCAGGATCTTCGCGTCGCGGTAGAAGCGACCGACGGGGAACTCGATCGTGAAGCCGTAGCCGCCGTGCACCTGCGTGGCCCAGCGGGCGTTGTCCATCGCGGCCTCGGACGAGTAGAGCTTCGCGATCGCGGCCTGGCGCCGGAAGGGCTCGCCCGGCCGACATCCGCGCGGCGGCGTCGCGCCAGCCGAGTCGAGCCATGTGCGCCCGCATCTCCATGTCCGCCACGAGGAACGCCACCGACTGGTGCGCGCCGATCGGGCGCCCGAACGACTGACGTTCGCCGGCGTAGCGGACCGACTCGTCGACGCAGCCCTGGGCGAGCCCGGCCGCGAGGGCGGCTATCGCGATGCGACCCTCGTCGAGGATCGACAGGAACTGCGCATAACCGCGGCCGCGCGTGCCGACCAGGTTCGCCGCTGGGACGCGCACGTCGACGAAGGCGAGCTCGTGCGTGTCGGAGGCGTTCCAGCCGACCTTCGCGTACGACGACCCCACGGTGAACCCGGGCGTTCCCGACGGCACCAGGATCGCGCTGATCTCGGGCTTGCCGTCGTCGCGAGCGCCGGTCACTGCGGTCACGGTGACGAACCCGGTGATCGACGTGCCCGAGTTGGTGATGAACGCCTTGGTTCCGTTGATGACCCACTCGTCGCCGTCGAGGACGGCGGTGGTGCGGGTGGCGCCGGCGTCCGAGCCGCCGCCCGGCTCGGTGAGCCCGAACCCGCCGAGCATCTCGCCGCGGCACAACCGGGGCAGCCACTCGCGCTTCTGCTCTTCCGTGCCGAACCGGAAGAGCGGCATCGCGCCGAGCGAGACCGCTGCCTCGAGCGTGATGGCGACGGACGAGTCGACGCGGGCCAGCTCCTCGATGGCCACGCAGAGCGCGACGTAGTCGCCGCCCATGCCGCCGTACTCCTCCGGGAACGGGAGCCCGAACAGCCCGAGCCGGCCCATCGCCTCGACGACGGGGTAGGGGAACTCGCCGCGGGCGTAGTACTCACCGATCACGGGCCGCACGACGTCCTGGGCGAACTCGCCCACGGTGCGCCGCAGCTCCTCGTGCTCCTCGGACAGGCGCAGATCCACCGGACTCCCCTCGACGGCTCGACGGCTCGACGACTCGACGACCCGCCTCGTGCCCGGATCGCCGGGCAGCGGACGGGGCGAGGCTACTCGCGCGGACGGGTCCCCGCTGCCGTCCGGGACGGTCAGCGCGACCGGCCCGCACCACCGCCGGTCACCCGTCGGACACCCGTTCGGGTGACCGGCCTCACCCCACGGCCGTGGCGAGGAGGGGTCGCGGCTGCCGGTAGACTCCTTGAGTGATCGACGCGTCCCGCCGAGGTGCCGAGTTCGTGCGCGCCCTCTATCGCCAGGCCGATCACCTCGTCCACGAGATCGCCAAGTTCGGCGTCGTGGGCCTCTGCGCACTCGTCATCGACGTCGGGCTGTTCAACCTCCTGCGCTTCGCCGGTGGCGAGGGCCCGCTCTACGACAAGCCGCTCACCGCGAAGGTCGTGAGCGTCTGCGTCGCGACGACCTTCGCCTACTTCGGCAACCGCTACTGGACCTTCCGGCACCGTGGCCGCACGAGCTTCCACCGCGAGTACCTGCTCTTCTTCCTGCTCAACGGCGTCGGCCTCGCCATCTCGGTCGGCTGCCTGTGGTTCTCGCACTACGCGCTCGGTCTCACCGGCCCCATCGCGGACAACATCAGCGCCAACGTGATCGGCCTCGCGCTCGGCACGATGTTCCGGTTCTGGTCCTACCGCCGTTGGGTGTTCCCCGAGGACACCGACGCCGCCGACGACGCCGCCGTCGCCACCTCGGTCTGACCCACGTCGGTCTGAGCCGCGCCGCTCCCCGGCCGCGCCGAACCCGCCGCCGCGGTCTCGACCGCCCGTTCCCCGCTGGGCAGAGAGTCGCCGGTCGCCCCCGTCGTCGCGCCGCTCACGGGCGTGGCCGCGTCCGGGTCGGTGCGCAGGAACATCGCGAACACCGCCGGCCGGGCCGAGAGCAGCTCCAGCCGCCCGCCGTCGGCGGCCACGAGGGTGCGAGCGAGGGCGAGCCCGAGGCCCGAGGAATCCCCGCCGCTCACGCTCCGCTCGAACACCCGGTCCTCGAGGCCCTCTGGGACGCCGGGGCCTTCGTCGGCCACCTCGACCACCGCCCACCCTCCGGTGGCGCGGACCCGGACCGTGGTCGTGCCCTCGCCGTGCCGCAGCGAGTTCTCGAGGAGCGTGGCCAGCGCCTGCGCCTGCGCCCCCCGGAGCGCCAGGACCCCGATGCCGGTGACGCCGACCCGGGCGAGCCCGCGCTCCTTGGCCCGGAACGCCGGACGCCACTCGGTGAGCTGGCTCGAGACCAGGTCGTCGACGCAGAACACCTCGGCGGGGGCGAGGTGCCACCCGCGCGTGACGCCCACGACCTCGTCGACGACCCCCGAGAGGCGCTCCACCTGCCCGAGCGCGGCGGTCGCCTCGTGGTGCGCCACGGCGAGGTCGTCCGTCGCCAGGATCTCCTCGAGACGCAGCGAGAGAGCGGTGAGCGGTGTCTTCAGCTGGTGCGAGGCCTCGGTGGTGACGCGGCGCTCGTTCTCGAGCAGGGCGTTGAAGCTCGTGACGCCGGCGTCGAGCACCTCGGCCACGGCGTCGAGCTCGGGCACGCCGTAGCGACGCCCGATGTCGCGGCGGTCGCCGGTGGCGATGCGCCCGGCCATCTCGGCGAAGTCCTCCAGCGGTCGCGTCAGGCGCCGGGCGTAGAACAGCGCCACGAACATCACCAGGACGAGCGCCACGAGCGACACCGTGATGACGATGAGGGTCTGCGACGTCACCTTGCGGACGTTGACCGCGTGCAGGATCCGCGCCGTCACGGTGACGTCGTCCACCGTGACCGACTTGACGTACGCCGGGCCCTCGACGAGCGGGCCGGTCGTGAGGACGCGGCCGTCGGGGAGGACCGCGGTGAGGTGCGCCTCGTCGCGGACGTACTCGAGCAGCGTGGCGTCGGTGACGACTCCGCCGATCTCGATGAGTGTCCTCGATGCCCGACGCGGCGACGTGTGCCGTCGCCTCCGCGCGGTCCTCGCTGGCGCTCGCCATCGCGGTCCAGATCACCGACACGAGGATCACGCCGAGGAGGGTCAGCGCCAGCGACGACGTCGTGAACACCAGGATGAGCAGGCGGCGGCGCACGGGCTCAGCACCCCTTCTCGAACCGGAAGCCGACGCCGCGAACCGTCGTGATGCACGACCCCGCCTCGCCGAGCTTGCGGCGCAGCGTGCTCACGTGCATGTCGAGCGTCTTCGTCGCACCGAACCACTCGGTCTGCCACACCTCGCGCATGAGCTCCTCGCGCCCGACCACGGCGCCGGCCCGGCGGGCGAGTGCGAGCAGCAGGTCGTACTCCTTCGGGGTCAAGGCCGACTCCTGACCGCTGACGAACACCCGGCGCGAGGCGAGCTCGATCGTGACGCCGCACTGGGCGATCACGTCCGGCTCCGAGAGCGTGGCCCGGCGCAGCTGGACGCGCACCCGCGCGAGCAGCTCGGCGATGCGGAACGGCTTCGCGACGTAGTCGTCGGCGCCGGCGTCGAGCCCGACGACGAGATCCGCCTCGCCCGTGCGCGCGGTCAGGACGAGGACCGGCAAGGTGCTCCCGCTGCTGCGCAGGGACCGGCACACGTCGAGGCCGTCCATCCCGGGCAGGCCGAGATCGAGCACGAGCAGGTCGGTCTGGCCGGCGAGGGCGGCGGCGAGTGCCGTCCGGCCGTCGACGACGTGGGTGACGTCGTAGCCCTCACGACCGAGTGCCCGGACCAGCGGTTCACTGATGTCCGGGTCGTCCTCGGCGACGAGCACACGCGCCATGAGCGAAGGATAGGCCGACGTCACGCGCGGAGGGCCAACGCGACGCCGGCCTGCAGCACGGAGGTGTAGCCGTGCATCGGGGCCGACAACGCGTCGCCCACCACCTCGAGCAGCCAGCGGTCCCCGTTGCTGTCTGCGCCGCCGGCCATGAGCATCTGCGACAGCCCGGCGAGCGAGAGGAGCGAGACCTCGGCGGCATCGCTGCGCGGGTCGTCGACGTCGACCATCACGACGCGACCGGACAGCGCGGCGAACGTGGCGGGGTAGTCCTCGAGCGGATAGCTGTCGTTGGCCGCGTAGTAGTCCTCGCCCTGCGCGTCGCCGCGTCGCACGATGCCGGACCGGACCGTCAGCAGGTCGGCGCCCCCCGCGGGCAGGCGAGAGACGAACCAGCTCGCGGCATCCACGGTCTGCGCCAGCACCTGGGCCACCACGGCCATCCGCCGTTCCGGGTCGTGGTCGACCGTGTCGTCGAGGCGCCGGACCAGCTCGTCGAGGATCTCTCCCGGCGACGCGACCCCTCGGCCTCGGAACCGACGCCGCTCACGACCGTCGCTCAGCTCGTCGAGGACGACGTCGTCGCGCGTCCGGCCGGCCACGACAGGGGTGCGGATCCCGCCCCGCTTGGCGCGGTACTGGGCCGCGTCGGCCGCGCGCAGCAGCCGTGCGGGCGTGACATCGGCCGTGGGCAGGTCGTCGGTCGAGACGACGCCGCAGGCGACGCCTTCCTCGAGCACGGCCGAGCCGCGGCGGCAGACGTCGACGGCGAGGGCGACGACGTCGTCGCCGGACGCACCCACCGCGAGCAGGCAGAACTCGTCGCCGCTCAGCCGGACGGCCAGCGTGCCGGGCAGCCTCGAGGAACCCGCCGACAGCTCCGCCGCGAAGGTCATGAGCGACGCATCGCCGACGTGGTGACCGAGGTGGTCGTTGATCCGCTTCAGCCCGTTGATGTCGACCACCACGAGACCCACGGCGGTCCCGCTCTCGCGGTAGGCCGCCACGGCGTCGTCGAGCCGGTCCTCGAACGCCCGCCGGTTCGCCAGCCCGGTGAGCTCGTCGGTGTAGGCGAGCCGCTCGACCCGCTCGATGTGCTCCGACTGCGCGATGCCCGCGCCGACGAGTGCGGCCACGAGGTGGGCGAACTCGAGGTCATCGTCGTCGAAGGGCGGGAAGTCCGCGCGACGGGTGGCCCACAGCTCGCCCCAGATCCGTCCCTCGAACATCACCGGCACGCGCGAGGCACGAGTCCTTGGTCTCGGCCACGAGGATGCGGTGCACGCGCACATCGGCGCCGGGGTCGCGGACGGACTGGCGGTAGCCGATCCCCTTGCGGAACATCCGGTCCGCGAGCGGGTGGTCGGCGAGCTGGTAGACCTCGTCGTCGGGCTCGGCCACCTCGTCCGGTCCGAGGTCACCGTGGTTCACGAGGGTGCGCATCCGGCCGCGGTCGCGCTCCCACACGGACAGCGACGCCGACGACGCCGCCAGCGCCGTGCGCGACTCCGCCGCCATGACCCGGACGATGTCGGCCGAGCCCGTGGCAGCCGCGACCGCGGCCACGAAGTCCATCAGGGCGCGCAGCCGGAAGGACTCGTCGTTGAGCCTCGCGACAGCGCCATCCCGAGCGGCCGCCGCACCCGTCCCGTGCGTCACCGCGTCAGTATCGACACAGGCGGGGGCTCCTCGCTCCCCCAACAGGGGCATCGGCGGGTCGGAACCCCCTCCGCGCGGCGTGTCGCCCGGCGCGCGCCCTCAACCGTCCGCATGCCGACGCCGATCCGCCCGACGGTCGCCGTCAGGCGTGGCGCCGCTCGAGCGCCACCGGGCGCACGAGCCCGATGCCGCGCACCGCGCGCGGGGTGAGCGGGCGCAGCCGGAGCCCGACGTCGTCGGCGAGCGCATCAGCGGTGGCGGCGTCGACGAGGACGCTGTCCGGGCGGGCGACGGCGGTGAGCCGGCTCGCGAGGTTCACCGTGGTGCCGAACACGTCACCGCGGCGCGTGACCACCACACCGGTGGCGAGCCCGATGCGCAGGCGCGGGATGGCCTCGTCGGCCTCGTGCTCGGTGAGCAGTCGAAGGCTCGCCTCGGCCGCCGCACGCGGGTCCGCGGCGACGAAGAGGATCTCGTCGCCGAGCGTCTTGATCAGCCGGCCGCCGGCACCCACGACGATGTCGGCCGACCGGGACTCGAAGCGCTCGACGAGCACCGCGAGCTCGTCGACCTCCATGCGCCGGGCGAGCCGGGTGAAGCCGACCTGGTCGGCGAACCCCACCGTGAGGTGCCCGGACTCGACGTCGCCGGAGGCCTCCGCGTCGGCGAGCCCGCGCTCCAGCGTCGCCGCGAGCTGGCGGCGCCACCCGTGCACGAGCAGCCGCTCGAGCGCCGGGAGGAGGATCTCCATCTCGGCGGCCAACGCCGAGGCGGACGCGGGTGAGAGCGGATCGCCCTGGTCGAGCACGCCGCGCTCGACGAGGAGGCGGCCGAAGGTGTCGACCTGCCAGTCCGCGAGGCGGCTCGTCGTCTGCCCGAGGCTGCGTGCGACGTCGACCGCCGTCGCACGGTCGAGCACGCCGCGGCTCAGCAGCGAGGCGAGCAGCGTCAGGGCGGCGACGTCCTCGTCGGTGAAGGCCACCGCGTCGCCGACGTCGGCGAATCCCATCGCCCGCCAGAGCCGGCGGGCGTCCTCCAGCGGCACCCCGGCGGCCGCGGCCACCTCGTCGCGACGCCACTGGCGCCGGGCTCCGAGCACCAGGTCGACGAGGTCGTCGACGACCAGCTCGGGCGCGGCCCGAGACGGTGACGGAAGGGCCGGGTCGGTCACGCGCTGGGCGGCGCGCCGCTGTTGCGCCGACGGCGCTCGTCGTCCTCGTCGTGGAGGCGGTAGATGTCGCGCTGGATCTGCTCGACGTTGGGGACGCTGTGGATCGTCAGCTGTCCCTGGGTGCCGGCGGACTCGACCTGCAGGGTGCCGCAGTTGAGGAACCGCTCGATGACGCCGTGGGAGAACGACACGTCGTTCACGCGGGAGAGCGGCATGTCACGGCCCTTCCGGGCGATGAGCCCGGTGCGCACGATGATGCGGTGGTCCGTGAACACGTATTGCGTGGTCCACCAGTAGGCCAGCGGCTTGAGCACCCACCACACGAGGGCGATGAGCATCGCCGCCGTGACCGTGATCCGGACCGCCGAGTTGTCGAACTTGGCGAGCAGGTAGGAGCCGACCGCCACCGTCACGAGGAACACGAGCACGGGCGAGATGAGCGCGCGCCAGTGCGGCCGCAGCTCGTAGACGATCTTCTCGTCGTCGGCCAGGAGCTTCGTCGGGTAACCCATGTCGGCATCGTGGCACGGCGCGCACGGTCTCGTCAGCGCAGGTGCTCGATGTCGCCCGCCGTCACCGTCCGGGTCGAGCCGTCCGGCTCGTGCAGCTCCAGCCCGCCGCGGCTGTCGACGCCGACCGCGCGAGCCAGCACCTCCGCTCCGCCCGGGAGGAGCGCCCGCACCTCCCGACCCACGGTGACGGAACGCTCGAGGTACTCCGCCCGAAGCCCGGAGGCGACGGCATCGCCGCCCGCCCGCTGCCACATGGTCCAGCGCCGGCGCATCTCCTCGAGGATCCCGACCAGCAGGTCCTCGCGCGCGACGTCCGCACCCTCGAGCCAGGTCGAGGTCGCATGCGGCACGGGGAGCTCGTCGGCGTCGAGGTCGACGTTGACCCCGATGCCGACGACCACGGCGACACCACCCACGGCCTCCACGAGCACACCGGCCAGCTTGCGCGGCCCGGCCCCACCGTCACGGGCCGGGCCGTCGACCACCACGTCGTTGGGCCACTTGAGCCCGGTCTCGATCCCCCGGTCGCGTAACGCGGACCCGACGGCGAGTCCGGTGAGCAGGGGGATCCAGCCCCAGGTCTCGACCCCCACGGACGGCCGGAGCACCACCGACATCGCGAGCCCCGCGCCGGACGGCGACACCCATGCGCGGTCCAGCCGACCGCGACCGCCGGTCTGCTCGTCGGCGACGACGGTGAAGCCCTCGGGCGCACCCTCGTGCACCTGGTCGACGAGCGTCGAGCTGGGTCGAGCCGGTCGACGGGAGCACCGCCACCGGACCCCACACGTCGCCGTCCGCCGCGTCGAGGGCGCGCTGCAGCGCGGCGTCGTCCCAGACCCGCACCCGGCCGCGGTCGCGGGCGCGGGCGTCGTGGGGCTCAGGGTGCTGGGCGTCGGATGAGGGCACGTGGCTAAGGTACGAGAGACGGCCGGCCGCTCGGGTCGACACCGGGACGCGAAGGGTGACGCGCGGTGACCGCAGCACCAGAACTTGCCGACGGATCGTCGGTCGACGACGACCCCAAGACCACGACCGGGAAGATCGCCGCGTTCGAGCAGCGACGCACCGACGCCTCGCACGCGGCGTCGCCGAAGGCCGTCGAGAAGCAGCACTCGCGGGGCAAGGCCACGGCTCGCGAGCGGATCGACATGCTGCTCGACGAGGGGTCCTTCGTCGAGCTCGACGCGCTCGCCCGGCACCGCTCCAACGCGTTCGACCTGCCGGACAACCGGCCGTACGGCGACGGCGTCGTCACCGGCTACGGCACGGTCGACGGACGCCAGGTGTGCGTCTTCGCCCAGGACTTCACCATCTTCGGCGGAAGCCTCGGCGAGGTGTTCGGCGAGAAGATCATCAAGGTCATGGACCTCGCGATGAAGACCGGCGTCCCCGTCATCGGGATCAACGACTCCGGCGGCGCGCGCATCCAGGAGGGCGTCGTCTCCCTCGGCCTGTACGGCGAGATCTTCCGCCGCAACGTCCACGCGTCCGGCGTGATCCCGCAGATCTCGCTGATCATGGGCCCGTGCGCCGGCGGCGCTGTCTACTCCCCCGCGATCACCGACTTCACGATCATGGTCGACAAGACGTCGCACATGTTCATCACCGGACCCGATGTCATCAAGACCGTCACCGGCGAGGACGTCGGCTTCGACGAGCTCGGCGGAGCGCGCACCCACAACAGCAAGAGCGGTGTGGCGCACGCGATGTCGGCCGACGAGCCCGAGGCGATGGAGTTCGTCAAGGCGCTGCTCTCCTACCTGCCGAGCAACAACCTCGACGAGGTCCCGTCCTTCGACGTCGAGGCCGACCTGTCCGAGTCCGACACCGACACAGCGCTCGACACGCTCGTCCCGGACTCCCCGAACCAGCCCTACGACATGCACACCGTCATCGAGTCGGTGCTCGACGACGGCGACTTCCTCGAGATCCAGCCGCTGTGGGCGCCCAACATCCTCATCGGCTTCGGCCGCGTCGAGGGTCGCTCCGTCGGCGTCGTGGCCAACCAGCCGATGCAGTTCGCCGGCACCCTCGACATCGACGCGTCCGAGAAGGCCGCGCGGTTCGTCCGGACGTGCGACGCGTTCAACGTCCCGGTGCTCACGTTCGTCGACGTGCCCGGGTTCCTCCCCGGCACCGACCAGGAGTGGAACGGCATCATCCGCCGTGGGGCCAAGCTGATCTACGCCTACGCCGAGGCGACCGTGCCGCTGGTCACCGTGATCACCCGCAAGGCCTACGGCGGCGCCTACGACGTCATGGGGTCCAAGCACCTCGGCGCCGACGTCAACGTCGCGTGGCCGAGCGCCCAGATCGCGGTGATGGGCGCGCAGGGCGCGGTCAACATCCTCTACCGCCGGGAGCTCGGCGGCGCGGACGACCCGGACGCCCGTCGGGCCGAGCTCATCGCCGACTACGAGACCACGTTGGCCAACCCCTACATCGCAGCGGAGCGCGGCTACGTCGACGCCGTCATCCGTCCCAGCGAGACTCGAGCCCACGTCACCCGCGCGCTGCGCGCGCTGCGCACCAAGCGCGCGACCCTGCCCCCCAAGAAGCACGGGAACATCCCGCTGTGACCGACTCCCCGGACACTGCTGCCGACGTGGTCGAGCGACCGGTGCTGCGCGTCGTGCGCGGCACCCCCGACGCCGTCGAGGTGGCCGCGCTCGTGGCGGTGTTCGCCGCGGCCGGCGGTGCGGGGGCGGCGTCGACGACACCGCCCCGACGAGCCGCCTGGTCCGCCCCCGCGCGCTCGCTGCGCACGCCGCCCGGTTCGGGCGGCTGGCGCGCCTCCGCCGCGCCGCGCTGATCCGCCGGTGGTCCCGCCCGTGCCGACGACGGTCGTGCTCGCGTCCGCCTCCCCCGCGCGACTGTCGCTCCTGCGCGCTGCCGGGGTCGACCCGGTCGTCCGGGTGAGCCACGTCGACGAGCCGGCGCTGGAGGCCGCTCTCGCCGCGCAGGGGCTCGCGCACCCCGTGGACGTGTGCACGGCGCTCGCCGAGGCGAAGGCCCGAGCCATCGCCGACGAGGTCCGGGACGAGCTGCCCGGCTCGATCGTGATCGGCTGCGACTCGGTGCTGGACCTCGACGGAGTGGCCCTCGGCAAGCCGGCGGACGCCGACGAGGCGCTCGCCCGTTGGCGGGCCATGCGCGGCCGCACCGGGCAGCTCCGCACCGGCCACACCGTGATCGCCGTCGCCGAGCGGGCGACGGACGACCGCGTCGTGTCCGAGGTCGCGACCACGTCTGTCACCTTCGCCGACCTCGACGACGCGACCATCGAGGCGTACGTCGCCAGCGGCGAGCCCCTGCACGTGGCCGGCGCGTTCACCATCGACGGCTTGGGCGGCGCGTTCGTCGAGCGCATCGACGGCGACCCCTCCACCGTCGTCGGGCTCTCGCTCCCGCTGACACGTCGCCTCGTGGAGTCGCTCGGCGTCTCCTGGGTCGGCCTGTGGGCACCACGCACCTGACGGCACCCGTCCGCTGCACCGGCCGCTCGCGCACATGAGGAGGGCCCCCACCTCGCGGTGGGGGCCCTCCTCATCGTGTCGTGCTGCGGCTACGACTCGTCCGCCCGACGTCGGGCGCCGAAGGCGACGAGCAGCACACCGAGCAGCAGCCCGATGACGCCGATCGCGCCCACGCTGTAGACGGTCGATCCGGTGCTCGGCAGGTTGCTCGGGTTCTCCGCGCACCCTGCTGCGGCGGCCAGCTCGAGGTCGAAGGACCACGAGCTGTCCACCAGGTCGCTGCCTTCCTGCGGCGACGCGGTGATCGTGCCCGAAGCGGGCCCGGGGTAGGTGCCGGCAGCGATCGGCGCACCGTCGAGCAGGTAGGTGACACCGGCCGTGGTCGGGATCGTGTACGAACCCTCCACCTCACAGGTGTCGGACTGCGTCACCGTCGGGTCGACCGGGGTCACGATCACGATGACCGGGCAGGCCTCCGCAGCGGCCAGCTCCAGCGCGAAGGACCACTCGCCCTCCGGCAGCACGTAGCCCTGGTCCGCCGTCGCGGAGATGGTGCCCGAGAACGGACCGTCGTAGGTGCCGGCCGCGATCGGCTCGCCGTCGACCCAGTACGTCACGCCCACGGTCTCGGGGATCGTGTAGGTCCCCTCGATCCCGCACGACGCCGACGCCTCGACGACCGGCTCGACCGGCACCGCCTCGACCAGGCAGTCACCCGCCGGGGTGAACACCACGGTGAACGTCGCGGACAGGCCGTCCTCGCTCACCGTCCACCCCTGCGCGGCGGTGAACCGGTACGGCGCCTGCGTCGTCGCGGTGACCACGTCACCCTCGACCGTGTACGACACCAGCTCGCTGTCCTCCGGCACCGTGAACGACCCCGGCGCCGACGTACCCGGACCCGTGCACACCGGCTGCGCCGTGATCGTCGGATCCACCGGCGTCACCGGGCAGTCGTTCGTCCGGGGCAGCACGGTCACCCAGTAGGTGACCTGCGTGCCCAGCCCGGTGAAGTAGAAGCCCTCGTCCGTCGTGGCGGTGACCAGGTGCGTGCCCACGCCCAGGGTGTTGGGGCCGTCCCAGGTGTAGTGCTCACCGTCGACCAGCGTCAGCGAGCCGTCCACCGAGCAGGTCGGCGCGGACGGGACCGGCTGCGCCGGCACGGGGATGACGCAGGAGTACGTCGGTCCCGAGACCGTCGTGGTGAAGGTCGCGGACAGGCCGTCCTCGCTGACGACCCAGCCGGTCTTCGGCGTGAAGACGTACGGCTCGTGCGTCGTCGCGGTGACCGTGACGACGCTGCCCTCGGCCGACTGGGAGTAGGACACGGCCTGGCTGTCGTCCGGGAGCGTGACGTAGCCGCCGACCGTGCAGGTCGGGGGCACGACGGTCGGGTCGACCAGTGCCACCGGGCAGTCGTTCGTGGCCGCGTCGACCGTCACGGTGAAGGTGGCGGTGGTGACGTAGCCGGGGAACAGGTAGCCCTGGTCAGCGGTGGCGGTCACGACGTGCGTGCCGACGCCGAGGGTGTTGGGGCCGTTCCAGCTGTAGTGCGCGCCGTCGACGAGCGTCAGCGAGCCGTCCGCCGAGCACGTCGCGGGAGCAGGAACCGGCGTCGCCGGGACCGGGATCACGCACTCGTCGGTCGGGCCGGCGAGCTGGTAGGGGCCGAACACGACGACCTGGGCGCTGCCCGCGAAGCGGTAGCCCTCGTTCGGCGTGGCGGTCACGGTGTTGTTGTTGCTGTTCAGCACGTAGGTGATGCCGGTGGTCGTCGGCAGCTGGATGGCCGAGCCGGTCGTGCAGGTGGGCGCGGTGATGGTCGGTTCCACCGGCGTCACGACGGTGCGGCAGTCGGGCTTGGCCCCGACCGTGACGGTGAACGTCGACTGGCCGGAGATGGTGTAGCCCTCCTGCGCCGTGGCCTTCACGGTGTGCTGTCCGACGGTCGCCGGGTACGTCCCCGGTGCCTTGCTCACGTTGTCGATCTTCCAGGTGATGCCGGTGACGGCGGCGATGGTGATCGAGCCCCCGGCGGTGCAGGACTCGTCAACGACGACGGGCGCTGGCACGGTCACGGAGGTCGGCGGCACGACGCAGTTGTTGGCGAGGATCGACGCGCCCGCCGGCAGGTTCTTGCCCGCGTAGTGCTTGAGCACCCCGTTGCTGTCGTAGTAGTCGAACGCCGGGATGATGTCGCCCCACGAGATGTGCTGCGGCTTGAGCGTCGGGTTCCACACCGGGCCGTTGTGCCCGTTGTGCCCGTCCTTGATCACGGCGTCGTCGTCGACCGTGATCTTGACGTACGGGTTCGTGTTGCTGTCGGTCGCGTGGCACAACGTGACGGGCAGGTGCTGCGGCGCGCACTTGCCGTTCATCGACACCGAACCGCTGTTGTCACGCTCGTAGCCCGACCACACGCTGTGGATCGTCAGCGACGCCGACTTGGTCGTGCCGCTGATACCGGTCTGGGTGACGGTGATCGTGCCGGGGCTCTTCGCAACGGTCGCGGGGAGACCGCTGACCGTGCCACCACCGGTGTGGCTCTTCTCGGTGACCTGCGCCGATGTGCTCCAGTCGTTCGCGATGGTCCAGGTCACGGTGTAGCTGCCGTTGGGCTGGCACGCCACGACGCCGGTGACGGAGTTGCTGTGGGCGCTGGCGGGCGCCGGGACGGCCAGGATCGCCGCCACCGGCAGCAGCGCTGCCAGTGCGATGAGGAACTTGCGGACCGGTCCCGGACGCGTGCGTCCCGAGCTCCGGCTCACCCCAGGAAATGCCATGACGACGTCCTCTCCCCCGGGCCGCAGGCCCGGATCGCGGCCGCCGGGCGAGTGCCCGGCCCCACTGCTCGACCTCGAGTCGACGTGCTCGATGCCACATCCGAATCTAGTGACTCTCTGCAACATTGCCTGCCGCCATCCGGGTGCAACGCCTCGTACGTTCGGACGATCCCTCGTCCCCGAACGGCCCAGGCGATCACTGTCCGTAACGGTTCGGACGTCGGTTCGACACCGATCGGCGCAGGACGTGGAGCCGCGGGAAGGCCAGGAGGGGCCCCCACGTCACCGTGGGGGCCCCTCCAGGGTCGTGCGGGCTCAGCCTTGCGTGTCGTCCTCGCGACGACGCACGCCCAGCACGGCGAGCATCGCTCCGAGCAGGATGACGATCGCGCCCACCGTGCCCAGGCCCAGGGCCGAGGACCCGGTGTTCGGCAGCGTGCCGGGGTTGTCCGCACAGGCGGCTGCGGCGGCCAACGCGAGGTCGAAGGACCAGGAGCTGTCGACCAGCTCGCTGCCCTCCTGCGCCGACGCGGTGATCGTGCCCGAAGCGGGCCCGGGGTAGGTGCCGGCAGCGATCGGCGCACCGTCGAGCAGGTAGGTGACACCGGCCGTGGTCGGGATCGTGTACGAACCCTCCACCTCACAGGTGTCGGACTGCGTCACCGTCGGGTCGACCGGGGTCACGATCACGATCACCGGGCAGGCCTCCGCAGCGGCCAGCTCCAGCGCGAAGGACCACTCGCCCTCCGGCAGCACGTAGCCCTGGTCCGCCGTCGCGGAGATGGTGCCCGAGAACGGACCGTCGTAGGTGCCGGCCGCGATCGGCTCGCCGTCGACCCAGTACGTCACGCCCACGATCTCGGGGATCGTGTAGGTCCCCTCGATCCCGCACGACGCCGACGCCTCGACGACCGGCTCGACCGGCACCGCCTCGACCAGGCAGTCACCCGCCGGGGTGAACACCACAGTGAACGTCGCGGACAGGCCGTCCTCGCTCACCGTCCACCCCTGAGCGGCGGTGAACCGGTACGGCGCCTGCGTCGTCGCGGTGACCACGTCACCCTCGACCGTGTACGACACCAGCTCGCTGTCCTCCGGCACCGTGAACGACCCCGGCGCCGACGTACCCGGACCCGTGCACACCGGCTGCGCCGTGATCGTCGGATCCACCGGCGTCACCGGGCAGTCGTTCGTGGGGCCCGCGACGTCGACCGTGAAGGTGGCGGTCAGACCGTCCTCGCTCACGACCCAGCCGGGCGTCGCGGAGAACACGAAGGGAGCCTGCGTGGTCGCCGTGACGGTCACGGTCAGGCCGACGGTCTCCTGCGAGTACGTGACGCTGTCCGTGTTGCCGGGCAGCGTGACGTAGCCGGCGGCCGAGCACGTCGGCTCGACGACGGTCGGCGCCTCGAGCGCAGCGGGGCAGTCGTTCGTCGGACCCGCGACAGCGGTCTCGAACGTCGCGCTCAGGCCGTCCTGGCTGACCGTCCAGCCGTTCGCCGGGGTCAGCACGTAGGGGACCTGCGTGGTCGCCGTGACGGTGACCGCGAGGTCGACCTGACTCTGCGAGTAGGTCACCGTGGCCGTGTTCGCCGGCAGGGTGACGTAGCCGGCTGCGGAGCAGGTCGGCGGCACGACGGTCGGAGCGACCAGCACCGCCGGGCAGTCGTTCGTCGCCGGGAGCACCGTCACGGTGACGGAAGCCGTGCTGACGTATCCGGGGAACAGCAGACCCTCGGCCGCCTGCGCGGTGACCGTGTGCGTGCCGACGCCCAGGACGTCGACGTCGCCGAGCCAGGTGTAGTCCGCGGTGTCGACCAGCGTCACCGAACCATCCACCGAGCAGGTCGGCGGGACGGGGGTGAGCACCGGAACCGGGATCACGCACTCGTCGGTCGGGGGCAGCACGGTCGCGGCGAACGTCGCCGAGAGCCGGTCAGCGCTGACGACCCAACCGGGCGTCGCGGAGAACACGTAGGGAACCTGCGTGGTCGCCGTCACCGTGACCAGCTGACCCACGGTGCCCTGCGAGTACGACACCGTCGCCGTGTCCGCCGGCAGCGTGACGTAGCCGCCCACCGAGCAGGTCGGCGGCACGACGGTCGGAGCGACCAGCACCGCCGGGCAGTCGTTCGTCGCCGGGAGCACCGTCACGGTGACGGAAGCCGTGCTGACGTATCCGGGGAACAGCAGCCCCTCGGCCGCCTGCGCGGTGACCGTGTGCGTGCCGACGCCCAGGACGTCGACGTCGCCGAGCCAGGTGTAGTCCGCGGTGTCGACCAGCGTCACCGAACCATCCACCGAGCAGGTCGGCGGGACGGGGGTGAGCACCGGAACCGGGATCACGCACTCGTCGGTCGGGGGCAACACGGTCGCGGCGAACGTCGCCGAGAGCCGGTCAGCGCTGACGACCCAGCCGGGCGTCGCGGAGAACACGTAGGGAACCTGCGTGGTCGCCGTCACCGTGACCAGCTGACCCACGGTGCCCTGCGAGTACGACACCGTCGCCGTGTCCGCCGGCAGCGTGACGTAGCCGCCCACCGAGCAGGTCGGCGGTACGACGGTCGGAGCGACCAGCACCGCCGGGCAGTCGTTCGTCGGCCCGGCGACGGTCACGGTGTAGGTCGCGGTGAGCTTGTTCGCGCTGACGACCCAGCCCGGCGTCGCCGAGAAGGCATACGGCGCCTGGGTCGTGGCCGTCACGGTCACGACAAGGCCCGACTGGACCTTCGAGTAGGTGACCGTGCCCGTGTTCGCCGGAAGCGTCACGGAGCCGGCGACCGAGCAGGTCGGAGGCACGACGGTCGGGTTGACCAGGGTCGCAGGGCAGTCGTTCGTCGGCCCGGCGACGGTCACGGTGTAGGTCGCGGTGAGCTTGTTCGCGCTGACGACCCAGCCCGGCGTCGCCGAGAAGACGTACGGCGCCTGGGTCGTCGCCGTGACGGTCACGACGAGCCCGACCTGGACCTTCGAGTAGGTGACCGTGCCCGTGTTCGCCGGGAGCGTGACCGAGCCGGCGACCGAGCAGGTCGGCGGCACGACGGTCGGAGCGACCAGGACGGCGGGGCAGTCGTTCGTCTTAGGCAGCACGGTGACGGTGTAGCTGACGGTGGTGGCCCCGCCGGTGAACTGGTAGCCGGTCGCCGCGGTGGCGGTGACCACGTGCGTCCCGACCCCGAGGTTGTGGCTGCCGTTCCAGGTGTAGTGGTCACCGTCGACGAGGGTCAGCGAACCGTCCACCGAGCAGGTCGGAGGGACGGGGACGGGCTTCGCCGGAGGTGCGATGGTCGTGACCGTGCGGGAGTTCGTGAAGACGCAGCGAACGGCGTCCTTCGCGTCGACCGGGACGGTGACCGAGGTTCCGGAGGTGGTCGACGCCCGCGGCGACCCGTTCAGGTAGCACTGGACGCCCTGGAGCGTGTACCCGGGCTGCGCGGTCTCCGTCGCCGTGAACGTCTTGGGCCAGGTCCCGCCGGTGAGGGTGAAGACGAGCTGACCGTCGAAACCGTTGACCGTGGAGGTCGCACCGCTCACCGGCACGACCGAACCGCCGTTGGCGGAGATCGCGCCGCTGAAGGTCCAGCCGTTGGCGGGGGCGACGGTGCCGAAGCTGTCGACCTGCTTCTCGACCGTGACCGTGCCACCACAGGACTTCTGGGCGATGGCCGCGAGCGTCGCGCCGAGGTTGGCGAAGTTGGTCGTGTAGTAGTCCGAGTTCGCGGTCGGGCCGGTGATCGCGGCGATGTTGTTGACGGAGTCGGCGTCCATGCCGATGCCGACGCCGATGACCTTCGTGCCCTCGTGCTTGATGGCGTTGGCCGAGTGGACTGCTTCCTCGACGTTCTGCTGCGTGACGTTGGTGCTCGTCGCGCCGGTGTGGAAGACCGTGGGATCGCCGTCGGTCAGGACGAGTGCGACGTCGTAGGACTCGCTGCTCGTCGCGATCTGGTAGAGGCCCTGGTCCCAGTTGGTGTATCCGTTGCCCGCGTTGGCCATCGCGTTGATGCGGTTGTTCACGATCGTGGCGCCGGCGCCGGTCTGGACCGACTGGAGCGCGTAGTTGGGGTTGTTGCCCGGTGCGCTCGTCGCGAAGGTGTACAGCGCCACCTTCGACGGCGTGCCCGTCAGTGCCGTGACGAACCCGGTGGCCGCCGTCTTCATCTGCGACATCTCGCCCGAGTCGATGGAGGAGGACTGGTCGAACAGGACGGCGATGTTGAGGCCGCACTTGTCCGGGAACGCGGGGTTCTGGAGGCGGTTCGCCCACGACCGGCTCGAGCTCGGGGCGGTCGCGGTGTAGGCGTTCCCCGAGTTCAGCGTCACGTTGACGACGTAGGGGGAGGCGCTGGTCGAGCTGGTCGAGCCCGTGGCCAGGGTGGAGATCTTGTCCCACCCGGCCGGCGAGGACTGCTCGACGACGAGCACATAGGTCGTCGAGGTCAGCCCGGTCAGGGGCAGGTCGCACGCACCAGCGGCGTTGGTCGTACAGGTCGCGGCCGGAGCGCCGCCGGGCACGGTGGTCGTGGTGCTCGAGGCCACCTTGTAGGCGTTGAACACGGCGCCGCTCAGCCCGCTGACCGTCGCCGTGCCGGTGCGGTAGCCGCCCTTCTGGACATGGACGCCGGTGAACGCGGCCGCCGAGGCCGTGCCCACGAGGCCGGGAGCGACCAGGATGCCGCTCACCAGGCTCAGCGTGACGCCGACCGCGATGCCGCCGCGGCGGCCGAGCCGCTGCCGAAGGTTCGTGCTCATGTCCGTACACCTCCACCGGGGCCGCGGCCCCGCTCGAAGGTCCCGAGGGATGTCGGGACCGCCGCCTCACACGCCGAGCCGGAGGGCTCGATCTCATCGTTCAATTTAGTCACTCTCTGCGACCTCCAATGCCGCCGAGAGGGTGTTCTGCCTCGTACGTTCGGTTGATCTTTCCTCCACGAACGGCGTACTCGGACACGTTCCGTAATCGATTGGATCGACAGGGATCATCGGATGGCGGCGCCGGACGAGCTCCGCGGTCGAGACACGCTCCGGCGTGGTGCTGCCGTGGGTCAGACCTTCTCGACCGTACGGGTCCCGAGGATCCCTTCGGGCCGGAACACCAGAAGCAGGATCAGGACGGAGAAGACGACGGACTGCGACCACCCCTGGCCGAAGCCGTGCGGCAGGCCGTCGTTGAAGGCCTGGATCAGCCCGATGAGGAAACCGCCGAGGACGGCGCCGGGCAGGTTGCCCACCCCGCCGAGCACCGCGGCCGTGAAGGCGATGAGGCCGAACTGGTAGCCGTCGGAGTAGTTGGTGTTGCCGAACGTCTCGAAGTAGAGGAGCCCCGCCGCGCCTGCGAGCCCGCCGCCGATGGCGAAGGTGAAGGCGATCGTGCGGTTCACGTCGATCCCCATCAGCCGGGCCAGCTCCTGGTCCTGCGCCGTGGCCCGCATCGCCTTGCCCTGACGCGTGCGCGACACGACGTAGGCCAGGGCGAGCAGGAGCGGGAGGGTGACGCCCGTGACCACCAGGGTCGCGTAGTCGATCGTCACCGGACCGAGCTCGATGCCGCCCTCCGGGACGAGGGTCGGCCAGATCCGCTGGCCCGAGCCGTTCAGCTGCAGCCCGACCCACCGGAAGACGAAGCTGAGGCCCACCGCGGCGACCAGTGATGCGAGCCGGGGAGCCTCGCGGAGCCGGCGGAAGGCGCCGATCTCCGCGGCGACGTTGATGCCGGCGCACGCCACCATGACGATGACGAGGACTACCGCCATCAGCGCCCAGCTGCGAGCCCCCGGCGTCTCGGCCCCGAGCCAGGTGACGAGCAGCATCGAGGAGAACACCGAGGCGAGCATGAACAGGTCACCGTGCGCGAAGTTGATGAGCCCGACGATGCCGTAGACGAGGGTGTAGCCCAGCGCCACGAGCCCGTACAGCGCGCCGATCCGCAGGCCCGCCATCGCGACGTCGACGAACTGCTGCGGCCCGTCGACGAAGTTCCACCCGAGCCACGCGGTCAGGGCGAGCAGGAGCACGACGCCGACGCTCCGGAAGACCTTCTCCCGCAGCAGGAGCGCGGGCCGGGAGTCGGCTGCCTCGACGAGGGTGATCGTCACGCGGCACCTCTCGGCTCGGGCCAGGGGATCGTCGGCTCACGGTAGTGGTCCGGCGCGGCGAGTCGCAGGTGGCTCGGTGTCAGACCGGTGGGACGCCGTGGCGTCGCGTGCTGAACGTGCGGTCCTTGCCCTCGGCCGCGGCGAGCCGGAGGACGAGCTCGCGGCGCAGCTCGCCCGGCTCGATGATGGCGTCGATGACCAGGTCGCTCGCGAGCCGGAGCAGGTCGACGTCGACCTCGTACTCGGCTCGACGCTCGGCCACGAACGCCGCTCGCTCCTCGGGGTCCTGGATCGCGTCGATCTTGTTGGCGTAGACCGCGTTGACGGCCGCCTCCGGACCCATGACCGCGATGCGCGCGGTGGGCAGTGCGAGGCACGCGTCGGGCCCGAACCCGGGACCGGCCATGGCGTAGAGACCAGCGCCGTAGGCCTTGCGCAGCACCACGGACACCTGCGGCACCGTGGCCTCGCTGACGGCGGTGATCATCTTCGCGCCGTGCCGGATGATGCCGTGCCGCTCGACCTCGGAGCCGATCATGAAGCCGGGGACGTCGGCGAGATACACGAGCGGGACGTTGAACGCGTCGCACCACCAGATGAAGCGTGCTGCCTTGTCGGCGCTGTCGGAGAACAGGACGCCGCCGCGCACCGCGCTGTTGTTCGCGACGATGCCGACCGGCTTCCCGTCGATGCGCGCGAAGCCGGTCACGAGCTCGGCAGCGAAGAGCGGCTTGATCTCGAAGAACGAGTCCGCGTCGACGAGCGCGTCGACGACGTCGTGCACGTCGAAGGGACGGCTCTCCGGCATCGGCACGAGATCGGGGGTGAAGGCGCGGACGGGCGGCTCGGCGGCGTACACCGGCGGCGACTCGCGCCAGCTGCGCGGGAGATACGAGAGCACCAGGCGCGCCTGCTCGATCGCGTCGGCGTCGTCGTGCGCGAGGTTGTCGCCGCACCCGGACACCGTGGCGTGCATCCGGGCACCGCCCATCTCCTCGAGCGACACCTTCTCGCCCACGACCATCTCGGCCATGCGCGGGCTGCCGAGGTACATCGAGGCGTTGCCCTCGACCATGATCACGACGTCGCAGAAGGCGGGGATGTAGGCGCCGCCGGCCGCCGACGGGCCGAACAGGCAGCAGATCTGCGGCACGCGACCCGAGAGCGCGACCTGGTTGTGGAAGATGCGCCCGGCGCCCCGCCGGCCGGGGAACAGGTCGACCTGGTCGGTGATCCGGGCACCCGCGGAGTCGATGAGCCAGAACAGCGGCACGTCCTCCCGCAGCGCGGCCTCGGTGACGCGCACGATCTTCTCGACGGTCCGCGCGCCCCACGAACCCGCCTTCACCGTGGGGTCGTTGGCGACGACGAGCACGGCCCGCCCGTCGACCGTGCCGCGACCGGTGATCACGCCGTCGGCCGGGAGCCCGCCCGCCAGCGCGTTGGCGAGCAGGCCGTCCTCGACGAACGAGCCGGGGTCGAGCAGGAGGTCGAGCCGGGCGCGCGGGTGCAGCTTGCCCTGGGCGGCGAGCTTCGCGGCCGCGGCAGCGGGCACCACGAACGCGGCCGCCCGAGCAGCCCGCACCGCCTTCTCGGTCACAAACCCTCCACTCGGCTCACTTGACGTTGACGTAAACGTCAAACTAGCGCCACACTCGACCCCGACGCCAGACCACCAGCTGCACTCTTCTCCCCCTAGGGGTGATCACGGCAGTTCACCTGCACGATTCCGTCCGCAACTCGTGATCATGGGTGCTGGAGAGGAGCTACGTCGATGCCGAGCGCCACCGCCGCCGTACCGCAGGAGATGGCCGGCGAGACGTACTCCGTGGGTCGCCTCGCGGCCGAGCTCGGCGTCACCACGCGCACGCTGCGGTTCTACGAGGAGGCCGGCATCGTGACGCCGGGCCGCCGGGGCAGCGGCTCCGCCCGGGTCTACGACGCCCGTGACCGGGCCCGCCTCGTGCTCGCCCTGCGTGGCAAGCGGTTCGGCATGTCGCTGGCCGAGATCCGCGAGATCGTCGACATGTACGACGCCGAACCCGGCGAGTCCGGCCAGATCACCCGCCTGCTCGCCTCGCTCGCTGTGGCGCGCGCCGACCTCGTCGCACGTCAGGACGAGCTGCGACGCACCCTCGAGGAGGTCGACGACGTCGCCCGGCGCTGTGCGGAGCGCCTCGACGAGCTCGCGGCGCGTGCGCAGCCCCCGAAGTCCGTCTAGACCCCGACCCCCATCCGGGCACCCTGTTCTGGCAGTCTCAGCGAAGCGGCTACGGCCACCCGTCCTCGGCGTCAGGAGCACACCAGCGATGACCATCTCCAAGGTCCTCATCGCCAACCGCGGCGAGATCGCGATCCGAGTGGCACGCGCGTGCCGGGACTCCGGCATCTCGAGCGTCGCGGTCTACGCCGACCCTGACCGCGACGCCCTGCACGTCAAGGCGGCCGACGAGGCCTACGCCCTCGGCGGCTCCACGGCCGCCGAGACCTACCTCGTCGTGGAGAAGATCCTCGGCGCCGCCCGCACGAGCGGCGCCGACGCCGTCCACCCCGGCTACGGCTTCCTGTCCGAGAACGCCGACTTCGCCCAGGCCGTGATCGACGCCGGACTCACCTGGATCGGCCCGCCGCCCGACGCCATCCGCTCGCTCGGTGACAAGGTCTCCGCCCGGCACATCGCGCAGCGCGCCGGCGCCCCGCAGGTCGAGGGCACGCCGGACCCCGTCGACCGACGCCGACGAGATCGTGGAGTTCGCCCGCGCCCACGGGTTGCCGATCGCGATCAAGGCGGCGTTCGGCGGCGGCGGCCGCGGCCTCAAGGTGGCCCGCAACCTCGAGGAGATCCCCGAGCTGTTCGACTCCGCGGTGCGCGAGGCGGTCGCCGCGTTCGGTCGCGGCGAGTGCTTCGTCGAGCGCTACCTCGACAACCCGCGCCACGTCGAGACCCAGGTGCTCGCCGACCAGCACGGCAACGTCGTGGTGGTGTCGACCCGCGACTGCTCGCTGCAGCGCCGGCACCAGAAGCTGGTCGAGGAGGCGCCCGCGCCCTACCTCTCCGAGGCCCAGCTGCACGAGCTCTACACCTCGTCGAAGGCGATCATCCGCGAAGCCGGTTACGTCGGCGCGGGCACCTGCGAGTTCCTCGTCGGGGTCGACGGCACGATCTCGTTCCTCGAGGTCAACACCCGCCTGCAGGTCGAACATCCTGTGACAGAAGAGGTCTCGGGGATCGACCTGGTGCGGGAGCAGTTCCGCATCGCCAACGGCGAGGCACTCGGCTACGACGACCCGCCCCTGCGCGGTCACTCGATCGAGTTCCGCATCAACGGCGAGGACCCGGGCCGCTCGTTCCTCCCCGCGCCCGGCGCCCTCACGGTGTGGAACCCGCCGTCCGGCCCGGGCATCCGCCTCGATGCCGGCTTCACGACCGGCGACGTCATCGGCGGCAACTTCGACTCCCTCCTCGCGAAGCTCATCGTCACCGGCGCCACGCGCACCGAGGCGCTCGAGCGCTCTCGTCGCGCGCTCGACGAGTTCGAGGTCGAGGGCATCGCGACGGCGATCACGTTCCACCGCGCCGTCGTGCGGGACCCGGCGTTCGCCACCGACGACGCCACGCCCTTCCGCGTCCACACGCGGTGGATCGAGACCGAGTTCGACAACACCATCCCGGCCTACTCCGGTGCCGCGGCGGACGTCACCGAACCGGAGGAGCGCCAGTCGCTCACGGTCGAGGTCGGCGGCAAGCGCCTCGAGGTGGTCCTCCCCGCCGGGCTGTCGCTCTCGGGCGGCGGCTCGGCCGGCCCGAAGAAGGCGCCCAAGCGCAGCTCGAAGAAGTCCGGCAGCGCCGCGTCCGGCGATGCCGTCGCCGCACCCATGCAGGGCACGATCGTCAAGGTGGCCGTCGAGGAGGGGCAGACCGTCGAGGCGGGCGACCTCGTGGTGGTGCTCGAGGCGATGAAGATGGAGCAGCCGCTCACGGCCCACAAGGCGGGCACGGTCACGAGCCTCGCCGCTGAGGTCGGCGCGACGGTTCCCAGCGGCACGGTCCTGCTCGAGATCAAGGGCTGACGACGGCGCCGTTGCGCTCACAGCGAAGGAGCCCCGGACCGGGGAACGGTCAGGGGTCCGCGCATCGTCACGAAGGTGTGAGGATGACGTCATGAGCACCGGCCGCTCGACCCTGCTTGCCCGCCTGATCGCCGTCACCGTGCTGTCCCTCGGCACCGGACTCGTGCTCGCACCGGCGGTGCAGGCGACCCCACCCGCTGCTCGTGGGGCTGCGACCACCACCACCGGCGTCGACCAGGCGGCCGCCGCGCTCCGCGCCGGCGAGTCGGTCTACGTCGACCCCGCGGCCGAGTCGATGCTGTCCGGAGCCGACGCCGACCAGCTTCGCGCCCAGATCCGCGACACCGGCTACCCGTTCTTCGTCGCGGTGCTGCCGAAGTCGGCGGCCGTCAACGGGTCGTCGTCGGAGACCCTTGACGCGCTGTACACGGCGATGGGCAAGGTCAGCGGGACCTACGCGCTGTGGATCGGCGACGACGCGTCGTCTGCGTTCCGGGCCGGCGACACCAGCAACTCGGTCAGCACCCTTGCCACCGTGGCCTACCGCGACCAGCAGGACGCCGGCGCCTATGCCGTCATCAGCTCGTTCGTCACGGCGGCAACGCCCGTCGTCACCGGCGGTGGGACCGGTTCGGCCGACCAGGGCGAGGGCTCGTCGAGCGGCGGCGCGGGGGTGGGATTCCTCGCCGTGCTCGGTGTCGGTGCCCTGGCGCTGGTCGGGGGCGGCACCTGGGCCTACCGCAAGAACAAGAAGGCCGTGGCCGAGCGCACGGCGGCAGTGCGGCGCACGGTCGACGAGGACGTGACGTCGTACGGCGAGGTCGTCGCGCAGCTCGACGTCGACGATCCTCGGCTCGACGACGCAGGTCGAGCCGATGCGCAACGAGCGCTGGATTCCTATGAGACAGCGAAGAAGTCGGCCGATGCCATGGTGCGGCCCGAGGACGCCGCCGCGGTGACGGCGGCACTTGAGGACGGGCGCTACGCGATGGCCTGCGTGGAGGCCCGCAGCGAAGGCCGGACGCCTCCGGACCGGCGTGCGCCGTGCTTCGTCGACCCGCGCCACGGCCCGAGCACCGAGGACGTCACGTGGGCGCCCGACGGCGGCGCCCCTCGGCCGGTCCCCGTCTGCGCCGCGTGCGCCACCACGCTGAAGGCCGGCGAGCTCCCGGCTGCGCGCGAGGTCGAGATGGCGGGCGGCGGGCGTGTGCCCTACTGGGCCGCGGGCCGTTCCTACGCCCCCTACGCCGGCGGCTACTACCGGTCGAGCGGCGCCGACATGGTGTCGATGCTCTTCCTCGGCTCGATGCTCGGCGGCGCCTTCAGCGGCCCGACCTACGTCGACACGTCCGGTTCGGGCGGTGGCGGTGGCGGGAGCGACTTCGGCGGCGGCGGCTTCGGGGGCGGCGACTTCGGTGGCGGCGGCGACTTCGGTGGCGGCGGCGACTTCTGACCGGCGGCGCCGCGTCCTCCTGCCGTGCGGACGGTCGACACCCGGAAGGACCATCAGCCGCGCAGGCTCGCGGCCGATGACAGGACTGTGACGCTGCGCCGACCTCGGCATGCCGCACGCGCTCTCGCCCTCGCGGCCACGAGCGCGGCGCTGGTCGTCGGCGGCGCGGCGTCCGGCAACGCTGCGTCGACACCCCCCGCATCGCTCGCGCCCGCGGCTGCAGTGCCGACCTCGGCGTACCTCCCGGGCACCACGTGCCGCGCCTTCCCGGCCGACAGCTACTGGCACGCCGATGTCTCCGGGCTCGCGGTGCATCCCCGCTCGGCGCAGTGGCTCTCGCACATGCAGGTCGCGACCAGGCGGCTCCACGCCGACTTCGGTCCCTCGTTCGGTGCACAGCCCGTCCCGTACGGCATCCCCGTCACGATCGTGCGCGGCGCCGCACGTGTCCCGGTCCGGTTCGGGTACGCCGCGGAGAGCAACCGCGTGCGCTACCCGCTCTCTCGCTCCACGCTCATCGAGGGCGGCTGGAACGCGGCCGGGGACCGCCACGCGATCGTCGTCGACGCCGCCACCTGCACGCTGTTCGAGACGTGGGACACCCGCCTGACGTCCACCGGCTGGTACGCCGGGTCCGGCGCGGTCTGGTACCTCGGCAACAACACGCTCCGCCCGGCGGGCTGGACCTCCGCGGACGCAGCCGGCCTCCCGATCCTGCCCGGCCTCGTCCGCTACGAGGAGGTCGCGCGCGGCTCCATCGACCACGCGATCCGGTTCACCACCAATGTCACGGACCGGGCCTACCTCTGGCCGGCACGGCACCACGCCGGGTCAGTGAGCGACCACGGCTATCCCCCGATGGGCGCGCGCTTCCGGCTCAAGGCGTCCTACCCGATCTCGTCGTTCCCCGCGCAGGCTCAGGTGGTGCTTCGAGCGATGAAGAAGTACGGCATCGTCCTCGCCGACAACGGCAGTCCGTGGTACTTCCAGGGGACGTCGGACACGCGGTGGTCGTCCGCACTCGTGAGCGCTCTCGGCCGTGTCCCGGCCTCGGCGTTCGAAGCCGTCAACACCGCACCGCTCCGCATCTCACCGAACTCCGGCGCCGCGCGACGGCTCTGACGACGTGATCGGCGGCTGGTGCGTGCCACGAGGGACGCCTCTCGGGAGCGATGCGCCATGGCGCCGAGTCACGTTGTGCCACAACGCTTCTGCGCCTTCGCCTCGGGTCGCTGGGATCGGCTCGGACCTGGCGGGCCACGCGCCCGATCGGGTGGCGCGCGTCGCGCTCGGATGCACAGATCCACGCCAGTTGGGTCTACGGTGACCGACCATGACCGACGAGCCGGACGTCGACGAGGCGCTCAGCGACGCCCTCGCACGGGCTCGCACGGGCGACCACGACGGCTTCGTGGAGCTCTTCCGCGCGCTGCAGCCGATGCTCGTGCGCTACCTGCGCGGGCTCGACCTGGGTCGCGCCGACGACGTCGCCTCGGAGACGTGGCTGCAGGTGGTGCGCGACCTCGAGTCCTTCAGCGGAGACGGCCGCGCGTTCCGGTCGTGGTTGTTCACCGTCGCCCGCAACAGGCTCGTGGACGCGCAGCGCTACGACGCCCGCCGTCCGGTGAGCGCCGCCGCGGACCCGCACGAGGTGTCCGGCGACGTGGGTGGCGGGATCGACCCCGCGGAGGTCCTGGTCGAGAACCTCGACACGGAGTCGGCGCTCGCACTGGTGCGGACGCTGCCGCCCGACCAGGCCGAGGCCGTGATGCTGCGCGTGGTCGCGGGCCTCGACGTCGCCGATGTCGCGACCATCATGAACCGCAGCTCCGGGGCGGTCCGGGTGCTCTGCCACCGAGGACTCACTCGGCTCTCCCGCGACCTGGGGTCCCGGGTTCACCCGGACGGCTCAGCGCAGGTGTAACGCTCGACGGCTCTGCGCCGCTCTGGTGGTGTGACCACGCCTGACGCACCGCTGACGCCCGAGAACGACGACACGCTGATCGAGAGCCTGGACCAGGTGCTCGACGCCGACTCCGTCGCGGCCGACCCGGCCCTCACGGCGTTCGTCGCGGCCCTGCGAGCTCCCGCCACGGAGCGCGAGCTCGCGGCCGAGCCGGCCGTCCTGGCCGCCTTCGCGGCACGCGCCACGCCCACCCTGGTGATCCCGATCCGCCGCCGTTCACGCTCGGCTGGCGTCGTCGCGGCGCTGGCGGCCGTGGCCGTCGTCGCCACGGCAGGCACGGCGGCCGCGGCCGCGTCCGGGGTGCTCCCCGGTCCGGTCCAGCACCTCGCCCACGTCCTCGTCGGAGCGCCCGAGACCTCCGGATCGACCGTGGCGCTCGACGACGACGACCAGGGCGACGACGAGTCGTCGTCCGACTCCTCGGCTCCGTCCGGCACCGTCACGGACGGCAGCGGCACTCCCGCGGGCGAGTCGCCCGCTGCGTCACCGAGCGCCTCGATCACCGCGCCCGGCGGCAAGGCCGTGGGCCTGTGCCGCGCCTGGTACGCGCAGGGTGGCCAGCCGAAGGGCGTGGGACTCAAGCGCCAGCTCGAGGCCCTCGCCGGGAGCCCGGAGAACGTCGTCATCTACTGCTCCGTCGCTCTCGGCCTCCCGCTGCCGACCGCCACGCCCACCGGGTCCGCGGATCCGTCGGCCTCGGCCACCGGCAAGGGCAACCGCCCGGCCACGCCTCCCGGCCAGCTCGGCAAGACCCAGAAGCCGAAGCCGCACAGCTCGGCCACGGGGTCGTCACCCGGCAAGTCCGGTGGGACTCACGGGAACCGACCCGCGCCCACGCCGTCCCCCACCGCCTGATCCCAACGCCACGAAGGGCTCTCGCATGCACCCGCTCGCGCTCACGACCGTCGGCGTGGCCGCCGTCGTCGCACTCTCGCTCGGTGTCACGACTCCGGTCGAGGCCGTCCCGACGCCGCCCGCCGGAGTCGCCGTGATCGGGCCTGCGACCACCGCGGCACCTGCCACCCCCTGACGACGTCGGCCCGGGGGTGCTGCTGACCGGGTGTCGCGAGGGGCCTCCAGCCCAGCGGCACCCGGTCAGCGCCGTACCTGGCCGCACGTGATCGTCCCTACGGGACGGATCATGCAGTTGAGCTTCCTTGATCGTCCCTATGGGACAGATCGTGCAGTTGGCGGGGCGGGCGGTCAGGTGTGTGTGTGGAGCTGGCGCGCGGCCTCGGCGATCGACCCGGTGAGCGACGGGTAGACGGTGAAGGACGCCGCCACCTGGTCGACGGTGAGCCGGTGCTCGACCGCGAGCGAGATCGAGAAGACGAGCTCGCTCGCCTTCGGCGCCACGACGACCCCGCCGACCACGATGCCGGTGCCCGGGCGGCAGAACAGCTTCACGAACCCGTCGTGCAGGCCCTGCATCTTCGCGCGCGCGTTGGTGGCCAGCGGCAGCTTGACGACCCGCACGTCCATGGCACCGGCGTCGGCCTGCGCCTGGGTGACGCCGACCGTCGCGATCTCCGGATCGGTGAAGACGTTGCTCGACACGTTCGACTGGTCGAGCGGCGACACCGCGTCGCCCAGCGCGTGCCACATCGCGATGCGACCCTGCATCGCCGCCACCGAGGCGAGCATGAGGACGCCGGTGACGTCGCCTGCCGCGTAGACCCCGCGCGCGCTCGTGCGCGAGACGCGGTCGACCTCGACGTAGCCCGACGCGGTCAGGGACACGCCGGCCTCGACCAGGCCAACTGCTTCGGTGTTGGGGATGGACCCGACCGCCATGAGGCAGTGCGAGCCCTCCACCGTGGTGCCGTCGGACAGCGTCACGACGACGCCGTCGCCCTCGCGCCGCGCCGCGACGGCGCGCGACCGCCCCAGCACCTGCATCCCGCGGCGGCGGAACACGTCCTCGAGGACCTGCGCCGCATCGGGGTCCTCGCCCGGCAGCACCCGCTCGCGCGAGGACACGAGCACGACCTCGGAGCCGAGCGCGTTGTAGGCGGAGGCGAACTCGGCCCCCGTGACGCCGGAGCCCACCACGACGAGCCGTTCGGGCAGGTGGTCGAGGTCGTAGACCTGCTCCCAGGTGAGGATGCGCTCGCCGTCGGGCTCGGCACCCGCGACGATGCGCGGGCGGGCACCGGTGGCCACCAGCACGGCGTCGGCCTCGAAGGAGCGCGTGATCCCGTCGAACGTCTCGGCCAGGACCGTGGACGGTCCGGCGAGCCGGCCGAGACCTCGCACGACCTCGACGCCCTCGCGCTCGAGCCTCGCCTGGATGTCGATCGACTGCGCGCTGGCAAGCCGCTTGACCCGGTCGTTGACCATGCCGAGATCCACGGACACGAGCCCGGGGGCGGGGGTGCTGCCGGAGATCCGGACGCCGAGCTCGCCGCTGTCGGCGGCGAGGGTCATGACCTCCGACGTCGCGATGAGCGTCTTGCTCGGGACGCAGTCGGTGAGCACGCAGGAGCCACCGAGCCCGTCGCGGTCGACGACGGTCACCTCGGCCCCCAGCTGTGCCGCCACGAGAGCCGCCTCATAGCCTCCGGGTCCGCCGCCGACGATCACCACACGCGTCATGCGGTCATCATTCCGCACCGAGATCGGTAACCTCGCCGCCCTGACGGTCTCGGCGGCGTACGGGTCGCTGCGCTGCGCGCTCGGCCCGGTCGGGGCATCGGCTGACCTCACCCGCCGGATCTCGATAGCGTCGGGCGCGTGAGCGACACAGCCGACCTGTTGATGACCGATCCCCCCGCCGCCGCGCGCGCCGCCGCCGCCGAGCTCGCCCGCCTCACCGGCGTCGACCGGCACGACGTCGCCCTGGTGCTCGGGTCCGGCTGGGTTCCCGCCGCCGAGCTGATCGGCGAGACGGTGGCGGACCTGTCCGTCACCGACCTGCCCTTCTTCCCGCCTCCGGCGGTGGAGGGGCACGCGGGCCGCGTGCGCAGCCTCCGAGCCGGTGGGACCCGCGCGCTCGTGTTCCTCGGCCGCACCCACTACTACGAGGGGCGCGGCGTCGAGGCGGTCGCGCACGGCGTGCGTACCGCGGCAGCGGCCGGGTGCCGTGTCGTCGTCCTCACCAACGGGTGCGGCGGTCTCGACCCGTCCTGGACGCCCGGGACCCCGGTCCTCATCAGCGACCACCTCAACCTGACCGGCGCGTCCCCGCTGCGCGGGGCCACGTTCATCGACCTCACCGACCTCTACTCCGCGCGGCTTCGCGCGATCTGCCGGAGCATCGAGCCCGATCTCCCCGAGGGGGTCTACGCGCAGTTCCGCGGACCGCAGTACGAGACGCCGGCCGAGGTCCGGATGGCCCGCACCCTGGGCGCCGACCTCGTGGGGATGTCGACGGCGCTCGAGGCGATCGCGGCGCGCGAGGCGGGTCTCGAGATCCTCGGACTCTCCCTGGTCACGAACCTCGCCGCGGGCATGACCGGGGAGCCCCTCAACCACGAGGAGGTCCTCGAGGCGGGCCGGGCGGCGGCCGAGCGCATGGGCCGGCTGCTCGCCCAGGTGGTGGCGTCGCTGTGACCGCCGCGCCCGGTCTCACCCTCCTCGACCGCGCTCGCGCGTGGCTCGCCGACGACCCCGACCCCGACACGCGAGCCGCACTCGACCGACTTCTCGATGCCGCGGGCTCCGGTGACGAGGGCGCGGCGGTCGAGCTGCTGGACGCATTCACGGGCCGGCTCGAGTTCGGGACGGCCGGCCTCCGTGGTGCCATCGGCCCGGGGCCGAACCGGATGAACCGGGCGGTCGTGTCGTGCGCGGCGGCGGGTCTGGCGACGTACGTCAACGCGCGAGGCGGCGGCTCGGTCGTGATCGGGTACGACGCGCGGCACAAGTCCGACGCGTTCGCCCGCGACACCGCCGAGGTGATGGAGGGTGCCGGCATCCACGCGCTCGTGCTGCCGCGCCCACTGCCGACTCCCGTTCTCGCGTATGCGATCCGGCACCTCGGATGTGCAGCGGGAGTCATGGTGACGGCGAGCCACAACCCTCCGCAGGACAACGGCTACAAGGTCTATCTCGGCGACGGGACCCAGATCGTGCCGCCCGCGGACACCGAGATCAGCGCGTGCATCGACGCCGTCGGCGCGGTGCGCGACCTGCCGCGGGGCGACGGCTGGGAGACGCTCGACGACGCCGTGCTGGACGCCTACCTCGCGGAGGTCGCCGCCCTCGTCCCGGCGGACGCGCCACGCGACGTCGCCATCGCCTACACGCCGATGCACGGTGTCGGCGGTGAGGTGGTGCTCGCCGCTCTCGCAGCGGCCGGCTTCGCCGCCCCCCGTGTGGTCGCCGCGCAGTTCCGCCCCGACCCCGACTTCCCCACGGTCTCCTTCCCGAACCCGGAGGAGCCGGGCGCGATGGACCTCGCGCTCGAGGAGGGCCTCGACAGCGACGCCGACGTCGTGATCGCCAACGATCCCGACGCCGACCGGTGCGCGGCGGCGGTGCCGACGAAGGACCGCGGGGCGGGCGGTGGACCGGCGTACCGGATGCTCCGCGGCGACGAGGTGGGCTGGCTGCTCGGCTGGTGGATGCACGAGCGCGGCGCGACGGGGACCTACGCGAACTCGATCGTGTCGTCGTCGTTGCTGTCCCGGATGGCGGCGGCGTACGGGCTCGAGCACGAGGAGACGCTCACCGGTTTCAAGTGGATCGGACGCATCCCGGGTCTGGCGTTCGGCTACGAGGAGGCGCTGGGCTACTGCGTCGACCCGTCGCGCGTGGCCGACAAGGACGGCGTGAGCGCGGCCCTGCGCATCGTCGAGATGGTGGCCACGCTCAAGGCGGCCGGGCGCACCGTGCACGACGTCCTCGACGACCTCGCCATCGCGCACGGACTTCACGCGACCGACCAGCTCTCGGTGCGGGTCACCGACCTCTCGGTGATCAGCGACGCCATGACTCGCCTGCGCTCGGCGCCGCCCACCGAGATCGCCGGCCTCGCTGTCGAGGCGTTCGAGGACCTCGAGCGCGGCGGTGACGGCCTGCCGCCCACCGACGGTGTGCGCCTTCGCCTCGCTGAGGGCACGCGCGTCATCGTCCGGCCGAGCGGGACCGAGCCCAAGCTCAAGTGCTACCTCGAGGTCGTCGTGCCGGTCATCGCCGACGGGCCCGCCACAGGCGCCGACGTCGATGCCGCGCGCCTCGTCGCCACCCACCGCCTCGCCGAGCTCCAGCTCGGCATGGCCGCCACCCTCGGCCTCTGACCCGCTGGGCCGGATCCGCGAGTAACAGTCCAGATGCACGCAAAGCCGACCGGTTCTGCGTGCATCTGGGCTGTTACTCGCGTGCCGTCCGCGGGAGGTCGGTGCGCAGGAGGGAGTACGAGACGAGGTCGTGGCGACCGTCGGCGCGCTCCTGGGCCGAACGCAGCACTCCTTCGCGGGTGAAGCCGGCGCGCTCGAGCGCCCGCTGCTCGGCGATGTTGGCGACGTCGGTGGACGCCTCGATGCGGTGCACCGGTGTCGTCGCCAGCAGCCACTCCGCGAGCAGCCGCTGGGCCACCGATCCCACACCGTGCCCGCGTGCAACCTCGGCGAGACCGATCCCGATGTTCCACGCGTGCGAGCCCGGGTTCGGCCCGTAGGCCTCGAGGTGCCACGACACGACGCCGGCCACGCCCGTCACGCCGGCCGCGTCCGTGAGCTCGACGAGCATCCGCCCCAGCCCGATGGGCGGCTCGTCCAGCCCGCCGTCGGGCCACGTGTCGTACTCCGACGAGTCGTCGACCTTGCGCTCCTCGTCGTAGGGCACCAGGTCGACCCGCAGCCCGAGGTCGGTGCGCCCGGACGCGACCACGGACGCGTGCGCGTCGGAGACGCCGACCCTGCTCCCCTCGTCCACGCCGCGATCATGCCGCGTCCGTCGAAGGGCCGCAGGGAGTCCGGCGATCAGCGGCCTACTCGATCGTGGCGAGGACCTCGCGCACCATGTCGAGCGTGGTGGCCGGGTGCAGGAACGCGAAGCGGCCGATGGTCTCGCCCTCCCACGTGGTGCTCGTGACGAATGCGACCTGGGCCTTGAGCAGGCGCGCACCCCACTCGTCGTAGTCGTGCGCGGTCCACCCTGCACGTCGGAACAGGACGACACCCAGGCTCGGCTCGCGGACCAGCTCGAGGTGCTCGGCGGCCTCGATCTCGTCCGCGACCGCGCGCGTGAGCGAGATCGTGTGCTCGATCGCCGCGGTGTAGGCGTCCGTGCCGTGCACGACGAGGGAGAACCACAGCGGCAGGCCCCGCGCGCGACGCGTCAGGTGGTAGGCGTAGTCGGTGGGGTTCCACTCGTAGGAGCCGTCGTCGTGGTGGATGGCGTCGAGGTAGGACGCGTCCTGCGTGTGCACCCGCTTCGCGAGCCACGGCTCGCGGTAGATGAGCGCCGCGCAGTCGAAGGGTGCGAACAGCCACTTGTGCGGGTCCACGATGAAGGAGTCGGCGAGCTCGATGCCGGCGTAGCGCTCGCGCACCGACGGCGCGAACAGCCCCGCGCCACCGTAGGCGCCGTCGACGTGGAACCACAGGTCGCGCTCGCGCGCGAGCGTTCCGATGCCGAGCAGGTCGTCGATGATGCCGGCGTTGGTCGTGCCCGACGTCGCCACCACGGCCACGATCGTGTCGGGGTCGGTGTCGGAGTCGAGCGCGGCGCGCAGTGCCTCACCGGTGAACCGGTGGTCGGACGTGCGCACCACGAACGGATCGACGTCGAGGATCGACAAGGTGTTCTTCACCGACGAGTGCGCCTGGTCGCTCACGGCGACCCGCAGACGCCGGAACCTCGCCTGCTCGCCGTCGCGCTCGACGAGCCGGCGACGACCTGTGTCCCGTGCGACCACGAGCGCCGACAGGTTGCCGGCCGAGCCGCCCGAGACGAAGGCGCCACCGGCCGAGGCCGGAAGGCCCGCGGCGTCGGAGATCCAGCGCAACGCCTGGTTCTCGGCGGCCACCGCACCCGCCGCCTCGAGCCACGAGATTCCCTGGAGCGACGCCGCCGACACGACCATGTCGAACAGGAGAGCGGCCTTCGTCGGCGCCGCGGGGATGAAGGCGAAGAAGCGCGGCGAGTCCGCCGAGAGCACCGTCTTGCTCAGGTGCTGGGAGTAGATCTCCATGACGCGCTCGGGATCCATCCCCTCGCGCGTGACGAGGCCGGACAGGATCGCGTCGACCTCGGCCTTCTCGCCGGGGTGGTCGAGCGGGGTCTCGGGCATCGAGAGCCGGTTCGAGACGTAGTCGAGGACGAGCTTCGTGAGCTTGTCGTCGGGGGTGTGCATCCGCTGCTGCGGCGGAACGGGGGCATCGGCGACCACGGCGGGGCCTTCCGGGACGTCGGCGCGCCGATGGCCTCTCCACACAGCAGGCGCCAGGGCCGCACTCTAACGCCGAGGCGCGGTCGCGCCGAAATCTTCTGCCCTGGTCCGGCAGCCGGACGCCTCGAGCACTCATCGCGAGACCGGCTGTGGGTCGTCGTCGCGAGACTAGGATCGGACGGTGAGCCGATCCTCCACCGCGCTGCTCGCCGACTCCGGTGCGCTCGCCGACGTGACCCGCTCGGACGCTGCGCTCCGCCGCTTCCTGCACGGGTTGCCCGGCGTCGACCAGGTCGGCGCCGACGCCCGCGCCGCAGCCCTGTCGACCCGCTCGATCAAGACGACCGCGAAGGCCTTCGCCATCGACCTCGCGATCTCGATGATCGACCTCACCACGCTCGAGGGCAACGACACCCCCGGCAAGGTGCGGACCCTGTGCGCGAAGGCGAAGCGCCCCGACGCGCACGACGCGACGGCGCCGCGGACCGCTGCTGTCTGCGTCTACAACGACCTCGTCGGGCTCGCGAAGGCGGAGCTCGGCGACTCCGGGGTCAAGGTCGCCGCGGTCGCGACCGCGTTCCCCTCCGGGCGCGCGTCGCTCAACGTCAAGCTCGCCGACACGCGCGACGCCGTACTGCAGGGCGCCGACGAGATCGACATGGTGATCGACCGCGGCGCGTTCCTGTCCGGACGCTACCTCGAGGTCTTCGAGGAGATCGCGGCCGTGAAGGCGGTGTGCGCGGAGAACGGCGCCACCGCGCACCTCAAGGTGATCCTCGAGACCGGAGAGCTGTCGACGTACGACAACGTCCGGCGCGCGTCCTGGCTCGCGATGATGGCCGGCGCCGACTTCATCAAGACGTCCACCGGCAAGATCTCGCCCGCAGCCACGCTCCCCGTCACCCTGGTGATGCTCGAGGCCTGCCGCGACTGGCGCGACCTCACCGGGCACCAGATCGGCATGAAGCCCGCGGGCGGGATCCGCACGACGAAGGACGCGATGAAGTTCCTCGTCCTCGTCAACGAGACGGTCGGCACCGACTGGCTCACCCCCGACTGGTTCCGGCTCGGGGCGTCCAGCCTGCTCAACGACCTGTTGCTGCAGCGCCAGAAGATGGCCACCGGCCGCTACTCCGGCCCCGACTACGTCACCGTCGACTGACGCGGAGGAACGATGCCCCCCACCCCCTTCGAGTACGCGCCCGCACCGGAGTCCCGCGCGGTCGTCGACATCGCGTCGTCGTACGGGCTGTTCATCGACGGCGCGTTCGTCGACGGCACCGGCTCGAGCATGAAGAGCATCAACCCCGCCACGGAGGAGGTGCTGGCCGAGGTCTCGGTCGCGAGCGACGACGACGTCGACCGCGCGGTGCGGGCCGCGCGGCGTGCCTACACCCGCGTGTGGTCGAAGACGTCGGGCAAGGAGCGGGCGAAGTACCTGTTCCGCATCGCGCGCCTCATCCAGGAGCGCTCGCGCGAGCTCGCGGTTCTCGAGACCCTCGACAACGGCAAGCCGATCAAGGAGTCGCGCGACGTCGACATCCCGCTGGTCGCGGCGCACTTCTTCTACTACGCCGGCTGGGCCGACAAGCTCGAGCACGCCGGGTTCGGACCCGACCCGCGCCCGCTCGGCGTCGCCGCCCAGGTGATCCCGTGGAACTTCCCGATGCTCATGCTGGCGTGGAAGATCGCGCCGGCGCTCGCCGCCGGCAACACCGTGGTGCTCAAGCCCGCGGAGACCACGCCGCTGACCGCGCTCCTGTTCGCCGACATCTGCCGTCAGGCGGACCTGCCGCCCGGCGTGGTGAACATCATCACCGGCGCGGGCGACACGGGACGCGCACTCGTCGAGCACCCCGACGTCGACAAGGTCGCGTTCACCGGCTCCACCGAGGTGGGCAAGGCCATCGCCCGCGCCGTGGCCGGGACGAGCAAGAAGGTCACGCTCGAGCTCGGCGGCAAGGCCGCCAACATCGTGTTCGACGACGCGCCGATCGACCAGACGGTCGAGGGCATCGTCGCCGGGATCTTCTTCAACCAGGGGCACGTCTGCTGCGCCGGATCGCGGCTGCTGGTGCAGGAGTCGATCGCCGACGAGCTCGTCACGCGCCTCAAGCGCCGGCTCGTCCACGCTGCGCCTCGGCGACCCGCTCGACAAGAACACCGACATCGGCGCGATCAACTCCCTCGAGCAGCTCGAGCGGATCCGCCACCTCGCCGGCGTCGGCGACGACGAGGGCGCCGAGCGATGGACGGTCGACTGCGACCTGCCCACGCGGGGGTACTGGTTCGCGCCCACGGTGTTCACCGGCGTCTCGCAGGCGCACCGCATCGCGCGCGAGGAGATCTTCGGTCCCGTGCTCTCGGTGCTCACGTTCCGCACGCCGTCCGAGGCGGTCGAGAAGGCGAACAACACGCCGTACGGCCTCTCGGCGGGGATCTGGACCGAGAAGGGATCGCGGATCCTCAAGATGGCCAACCAGATGCGCGCCGGCGTCGTGTGGGCCAACACGTTCAACCGGTTCGACCCCACGAGCCCGTTCGGTGGCTACAAGGAGTCCGGGTACGGCCGCGAGGGCGGCCGCCACGGGCTCGCGGCCTACCTCGACGTGGTGTGACCAGGACGGGTGTGAGGGAGAAGACATGACGCAGCGCCTCGAGGTACGCAAGACCTACAAGCTCTACGTGGGTGGCGCGTTCCCCCGCTCGGAGAGCGGCCGCAGCTACAAGATCACCGACGCCAAGGGCCGGTTCCTGGCCAATGCCGCGCTCGCGTCGCGCAAGGACGCGCGCGACTCCGTCGTCGCGGCGCGCAAGGCGGTGCCGGGATGGTCGGGTGCCACGGCCTACAACCGCGGGCAGGTGCTCTACCGCGTCGCCGAGGTGATGGAGGGTCGGCGCGCGCAGTTCGTCGCCGACGTCGCCGGTGCCGAGGGCCTCACCGCACGTCGCGCCGAGGCGGTCGTCGAGGCCGCGATCGACCGCTGGGTCTGGTACGCCGGATGGGCCGACAAGCTGAGCCAGACGCTCGGCGGCGCGAACCCCGTCGCCGGGCCGTACTTCAACTTCTCGATCCCCGAGCCCACCGGCGTCGTCGCCGTGGTGGCACCGCAGGAGTCGTCGCTGCTGGGGCTGGTGTCGGTCCTCGCGCCGGTGATCGTCTCGGGCAACACCGCGGTCGTGGTCGCCTCGGAGCTGCGACCGCTCGCGGCGATCACGCTCTCGGAGGTGCTCGCGACCTCCGACGTCCCCGGCGGCGTCGTCAACCTGCTCACCGGCCACGTCGCGGAGATCGCCCCGTGGCTGGCCTCGCACATGGACGTGAACGCGATCGACGTCGCCGGCGTCGACGACGCCGCGCTGCGCACCGAGCTCGAGCGCGCCGCCGCCGACAACCTCAAGCGCGTGCGCCGTCCCGACACCGAGGACTGGACCGCGGACCCCGGGCTCTCGAGGATCCGCTCGTTCCTCGAGACGAAGACGGTCTGGCACCCGATCGGTGTCTGAGGCACCTGCCGTGGGGTCCGCCACCTCCCCCGAGAGCCTCGAGGGCCGCATCGCGGACTGGTACGCGGAGCTGACCTGGCGTCGCGGGTCGACGGTGATCAGGCCCGACGACACGACGTGGATCCTGCTCTCGCCGGAGTGGCCGCGGTCCTATGCCAACAACGGGATCCTGCTGCGCGCCGACCCCGGCGCCGAGGCGATCGTGGCGTGGGGCGACGAGCACCTCGGCGGTGCCGGCCTCGCGCACCGGCACGTGTTCGCGCTGTGCGACCTCTCGTCGGAGACTCGCGCCTCGCTCGTCGAGCAGGGGTACGAGGTCCAGCGGGAGCTGATCATGGCGCGCCCGACATCGGCCGGTCCGATCGAGGCTCCTGCCGGTGTCGCCGTGGAGCTCGTCGAGAACGCGGTCGTCGAGCCGCTGCACCGGCTGCTGTGGGCCGAGGAGTGGTTGCCGAACGCAGAGCCGGAGACGGTCCGCCAGCTGATCGAGCGCCGCGAGTCCTACCCACGTTCCGGCGAGATGCTCGCCTACGCCGTACGCGATCCGGACTCCGGCGAGCCCGTCGCGAGCCTCGACATCTGCGTCGCGGGCTGGGCGGGCGAGATCGACGGTGTCGCCACCATGGCGTCGCACCGCGGTCGGGGGTACGGCGACGCGATGCTCGCGACGGCTCTCGACGTCATCGCCGAGCGTGGCTGCGCCTACGCCGCGCTTACCGCGCTGGTCGACGACTGGCCGAAGCAGTGGTACGAGCGGCGCGGGTTCCTGCCGTGCGGCCCGGCGTGGGCCGCGACGCGGCCACCCGAGCCCTCGCCGTGACGCCGCCCGCGACGGTCGTCCTGCTGTGCGGCCCGTCGGGGTCGGGCAAGACGCGTATCGCGACGCGGAGCGGCCTCCCGGTCTTCCGGCTGGACGACTTCTACAAGGACATCGACGAGCCGTCGATGCCGCGCTCCGACGACCTCGGGATCATCGACTGGGACGACGTCCGGGCCTGGCACGCGGACCGGGCCGTGCGGGCGCTGGCGACCCTGTGCCGCGAGGGCGCCGTCGAGGTGCCGGCCTATGACATCGCGCAGAGCCGGGCGACGGGCACCTCGATCTTCGCGCGCGGGGCGGCACCCGCTGTGGTCGCGGAGGGCGTGTTCGCGGCGGAGATCATCGCGGACTGCCGTGACCTGGGGATCCTCGCCGACGCCGTGGTCCTGCACCGGGCGCCGTGGAAGAACTTCCTGCGCCGCTTCGTCCGAGACCTTGCCGAGCGGCGCAAGCCCCCGGCCACGCTGTGGCGACGCGGTCGTCTGCTCATGGCCGTGGAGCCGGAGCTGGTCGCCACCGCGACGGCCAAGGGCTGCCGCCCCCTCGGCGCCCGCGAGCTCGCGGCGATGCTCCGGGCCCTGCACGACCACGACGACGCCTGACCGCACTCTCGAGGCCCCGCCCGATGTCTCGCGGCGCGGGGTCAGACGAGGGCGGCGGCGAGAGCGGCGTAGCCGGGCTTGACGACGTCGTCGATCAGGGCCAGGCGCTCGTCGAAGGGGACGAAGGCGCTCTTCAGGGCATTGACGGTGACCCACTGCATCTCCGCGAGACCCCAGCCGAACGCCTCCGAGAGCAGCAGCATCTCGCGCGTCATCGACGTCCCCGACATCAGCCGGTTGTCGGTGTTGACGGTGACCCGGAAGCGCAGGCCCGACAGCAAGCCGATCGGGTGCTCGGCGATCGACGCCGCCGCGCCGGTCTGCACGTTCGAGGACGGGCACAGCTCCAGCGGGATGCGCAGGTCGCGCACGTACTGCGCGAGGCGACCGAGGTGAGCGACGCCGGAGGAGTCGACCGTGATGTCGTCCACGATCCGGACGCCGTGCCCGAGACGCTCGCAGCCGCAGAACGCGACGGCCTCGTGGATGCTCGGCAGGCCGAACGCCTCACCCGCGTGGATCGTGATGTGGCAGGACTCCCCGCGCAGGTACTCGAAAGCGTCGAGGTGGCGCGAGGGCGGGAAGCCGGCCTCCGCGCCCGCGATGTCGAAGCCGACCACGCCCTGGTCGCGGTAGCGCACGACGAGCTCGGCGATCTCGCGCGACCGCGCGGCCGTGCGCATCGCCGTGAGGAGGGCGCGCACGCGGATGGGGTGACCGGCGGCACGGGAGAGCTCCTCGCCCGTCCGGAACCCCTCGAGGACCGCCTCGATCACCTCCGTGAGCGCGAGCCCACGCGTCACGTGCAGCTCGGGCGCGAACCGCACCTCGGCGTAGACGACGCCGTCGGCGCCGAGGTCCTGGGCGCACTCGGAGGCGACCCGCGCGATCGCCTCGCGCGTCTGCATCACGCCGACGGTGTGCGCGAACGTCTCGAGGTAGCGCACGAGCGAGCCGGAGTCGGCCGCCTCGACGAACCAGTCCGCGAGGGCCGCCGGGTCGGTCGTGGGCAGCGCGTCGTAGCCGGTCTCGGCCGCGAGCTCGATGATCGTGACCGGGCGCAGCCCGCCGTCCAGGTGGTCGTGGAGCAGCGCCTTCGGGGCCCGGCGCACGACGTCCTCGGGCAGGGCGGCGTGCTGCCCCGCAGCCGGGTCTCGAGGGGTGCTGGACGGGTGGACGGGACCCAGTTCGACGCTCACCCGGTCACGCTATCGGTCTGTGACACGAATCGAGGCGTCCGGACTCAACCCGGCCAGAGGGCTGCCGATGACACAGGGGTGGAGCCACGAATCTCACCTGTGCTGACCGATCAGGTCGAGGTCATCCGGCCTGCCGCGGTGCTCGAGAGCCGCATGGCCACGCTCGTGCTCACCGCCCTGCGCCGGGACGACGTCTCGCTCGGCGGCGTCTGGAACGCCTCGGCCTCGGTGTGGCAGCGCTACGACCAGCCCTGGAACGGCCTCGGCGGCACCCGCGGCGACGCGCGCCTCGTGGGCACCGTCGCCGTCATGTACGACACCCCCGCCAAGCACGAGGTCACGATCTACCGGGTCACCATCACGCCGGCCGGGATCGAGGCGGGCTTCACGGTCGAGGGCCTGTGCGACGACGCGCTCTCGGTCACCGGCCTCACCCTGGCCCGGTGCCCGCGCGCCGACCTGCACCCCACGCCGCGCTCGGACCCGTTCAAGCTCGGCCGTTCCGCCGGCTACTGACCCGACCCGCCCCCACGGCGCCGCACGCCACCCGCGCGGGCCCGTTCACGCTCGCGCGGTCAGCGCAGGCGACCGTCGCCGACGACGCCGAGCAGCCTCGCGCGGTCGAGCTCCTCGACGGGCACGGGGCCGGCGTTCGGTGCGTCGGCGACCTCGGTGACCTGGTCCTCGAGCGCGACGTGAGCCTCGCTCTCGAGCTGGTCGAGCGTGACGGCGTACGGGCTCGGGCGCTCGGTGCTCATGCTCCGAGTGTGACCGTGGACGGCCGGTCCGTCTCCCCCGGGCGCGGCCGAGCGGTGTCCGACCTCAGTCGTCGCGGTGGGCGAGCTCCGGCGCGAACGCCGGCAGGCACACGGCGACGTACTCGGCGCCCTCGTGCGCCGGTCGAGTAGCGCACGCGCTCGCCGGCCCGCGTGATGACGGCCTGGCCGGCGGCCACCTCGAGCACCCCGGCGTCGTGCTCGACCAGGACGATGCCGCGCAGCACCACGGTGACCTCGTCGAACCCCGGGGTCTGCGCCGGCTCGTCCCACGCCGGTGGCGCCACCATGTGCGCCACCGACACCTCGGGCGGTGCCGGTCGTGACGCGGCCGACGTACTCGTCGATCGTCTTGCCGCCGGGGACGGGGATGCGGGTGGGCGCGGGGACGAGCTGCGGCACGTCAGCCTCCGATGCGGTCGAGGACGAGGGGGAGGCGGTCGACGACGCTGCCGGTGTCGGCGATCTCGACCCCGCCCTCGAGCGCCGGCAGCGCGTGCGCGAAACGGTCGGGGTCGTCGGCGTGCAGCGTCAGCAGCGGCGCACCGGCGACGACGAGCGTCGCCCGGCTTCGCGTGCATCTCGATGCCCGCGCCGGCGCTCACCGGGTCCTCCTTGCGCGCCCGGCCGGCGCCGAGGCGCCAGGCCGAGACGCCGACAGCGAGCGCGTCGAGCCGCGAGAGCACGCCCGAGCGCTCGGCCGTGACGACGTGCGACTCGCGCGCCACCGGCAGGGTCGCGTCCGGGTCGCCGCCCTGCGCGGCGATCATGCGTCGCCAGGAGTCCATCGCGCGGCCGTCGCGCAGCATGTCGGCGGGGTCGGGCCCGGTCACGCCGGCGGCTCGAGCATCTCGCGCGCGAGGACGACCGTGAGCTCGACGACGTCGGCCGGCCCGCCGCCGGCGAGCACCTCGACCGACTCGCGGACCTCGAGGGCGTTGCCCGCCGTCAGGCCGAGCGGGGTGTCCATCGCCGTGAGCAGCGCGCGGGTGCGCACGCCGGCATCCTGGCCCAGCGCGACCATCGTGGTCGCGAGCTCGCGCGCGCGCTCGGCGTCCTTCATGAACGCGCCGGAGCCCACCTTGACGTCGAGCACGAGCGCGCCGGTGCCCTCGGCGATCTTCTTGCTCATGATGCTGCTCGCGATGAGCGGGATCGCCTCGACCGTGCCGGTGACGTCGCGCAGCGCGTAGAGCTTCTTGTCCGCGGGCGCGAGGCCGTCGCCGGCGGCGCAGATCACCGCGCCGACGTCGCGCAGCACGGCGAGCATCTCCTCGTTGGTCAGCGACGCGCGCCAGCCGGGGATCGACTCGAGCTTGTCGAGCGTGCCGCCCGTGTGGCCCAGCCCGCGGCCCGACAGCTGCGGCACCGCCGCGCCGCAGGCGGCGACGACCGGCGCGAGCGGCAGCGTGATCTTGTCGCCCACCCCGCCGGTCGAGTGCTTGTCGGCCGTGGGCCGGCCGACGCTCGTGAAGTCCATCCGCTCGCCGCTCGCGATCATCGCGGCGGTCCAGCGGGCGATCTCGCGCGCGTTCATGCCGTTGAGCAGGATCGCCATCGCGAGCGACGACATCTGCTCGTCGGCGACCACGCCGCGCGTGTAGGCGTCGACGACCCAGTCGATCTGCGGCGTCGGACAGCTCGTGCCGCTCGCGCTTGGCGACGATGACGTCGACCGCGGCGAACTGCTCACCCATGGGACTCCCCCGTCACGTGCTCGAGATCCTCGACGCCGAACGCCAGCGGCAGCACCTCGTCCATGCGTCAGGACGCCGTCGCGGCGACATGACGAGGCACTCGGCGCCGCCGTTCTCCCACAGCAGCTGGCGGCAGCGGCCGCACGGCATGAGCGGGTCGCCGTTGGCGTCCACGCACGACACCGCCACGAGGCGACCGCCACCGGTGGCGTGCAGCGGTCGAGACCATCCCGCACTCGGCGCACAGCCCGACGCCGTACGCCGCGTTCTCGACGTTGCAGCCCGACGACGACCCGGCCGTCGTCGACGAGGCCGGCGACGCCGACGTGGAAGCGGCTGTAAGGCGCGTAGGCGCGCCTCATCACCTCGACCGCGGCGGCCCGTGAGGGCCTCCCAGTCGATCTCGGGTTCGGACACGGCGCTAATGCTCCTCGCCCTTGAGGTACGGCTTCCCGTCGGCCGCCGGCATGCGCAGTCGTTGCGAGGCCAGCGAGAGCACGAGCAGCGTCGCGACGTACGGCGTCATGAACGCGACCTGCGGTGCGACGTCGTCGGTGATCGGCGTACCAGTAGTAGACGCCGATCGCGATGACGACGGCGATCACGCCGCTCAGGAAGCTGCGGCGGTAGAGCAGCCAGAGGCCGTAGCCCAGCAGCAGCAGCGCCGTGAGCAGCAGCAGCGCGTGCACGGCTCCGCCGCCGCGCAGCTGCAGGGCGTCGGTGTAGCCGAAGAGCAGCGCTCCGGCGGCGAGGCCGCCGGGACGCCAGTTGCCGAAGATCATCGCGGCGAGGCCGATGTAGCCGCGGCCGCCGGTCTGCCCCTCGCGGTAGATGCCCGCCGCGACGATCGCGAGGAAGGCGCCGCCGAAGCCGGCGAGCGCGCCGGACACGACGACGGCGATGTACTTGTACTTCATGACGTTGACGCCGAGCGTCGCCGCGGCGTACGGCGCCTCGCCGCAGGAGCGCAGGCGCAGCCCGAACGCGGTGCGCCACAGGATGAAGAACGTCAGGACCAGCGCACCGATGGCGATGATCGTGATGTAGGAGACGTCGGTCGTGAGACCCGCGACGACGCCCGCGAGGTCGGAGACGAAGAACCAGCCCTTGTCCGCGATCGAGCCTGCCCAGTCGGAGATCCCCGGCAGCGTGATCGAGCCCGATCGGCGGGATCGGCGGCGACTGCGTGGCGCCACCACCCTGGGTCCCCTGCGAACAGCTCGGCGGCCAGGAACTGGGTCAGGCCCGACCGCCGAGGATGTTGATCGCGACACCGCTGACGATCTGGTCGACCGCGAACGTGACCGTCGCGACGGCGTGGAGCAGCCCGCCGAGGGCGCCGAACGCGATCGCGGCCACGAGACCCGCCCACGGACCCCACTGGTAGCCGGCCCAGCCGGCGCCGAACGTGCCCAGGATCATCATGCCCTCGAGGCCGATGTTGACCACGCCCGCGCGCTCGGACCACAGACCGCCGAGACCGGCCATGCCGATCGGGACGGCGAGCCCCAGCGCTGCGGCGACGGTTCCCGCCGACGTCAGGTTCGTCACGCCGGTGACCAGCCGGACGAGCGAGAGGAGCGCGAGCAGGCCCGTCGCGAGGTAGATGCAGGCGCCAGGTCTTGGCCCGCTTGAGCTCGGCGGCGCCCCTCGGCCTCGTTGCCGCGTGTGTTGCCGGAGCGTCTGTGGTGCTCATGCGCCGACCTCCTGCTCTGTCGGTGCGACATCGGTGCCGAGCTGTCGTCCGACGTCCTTGGCGACCAGCCGGATCTGGTAGCGGCGGACGAGCTCGTAGGCGATGACGACCGAGAGCACGATGACGCCCTGCATGATCAGGACGGTCTGCTTGGGCACGCCCTCGAACTCGAGACTGTTCGAGGTGTTGTCGAGGAACGACCACAGCAGCGCACCGAACGCGATGCCGATGGGCGAGTTGCGGCCGAGCAGCGCGATGGCGATGCCGGTGAAGCCGAGCCCGGTCGGGAAGTCGAGGCCGTAGGAGTACGACGAGCCCAGCAGCTGCGGCATGCCCACGAGTCCGGCGACGGCGCCCGAGAGCAGCATGCTGTAGACGACCATCCGCTTCACGTTGACGCCGCTCGCCACGGCCGCCGGCTCCGATGACCCGGTCGCGCGCAGGTCGAACCCGAACCGGGTGCGGTTGAGCAGGAACCAGAAGCCGATGCCGACGAGGACCGCGACGATGATCATCCCGAACACCACGTTGTCGGTGCCGGGGATGATGTCGAGTCCCGGGAACTGCCCCGAGGGCGGGATCGGCGTCGTCGACGATGTTGTTGGACCCCTCCGCAGACTCCGCCAGCCGTCCGGGCGCGAGCAGGAACGCCACGATGCCGGTCGCGATGAAGTTCAGCATGATCGTCGAGATGACCTCGCTGACGCCGCGCGTCACCTTGAGCAGGCCGGCGATCCCGGCCCAGAACGCACCGACGAGCATCGCGACGGCGAGGATCAGGCCGACGTGCAGCACGGGCGGAAGGGCGACCGCACCGCCGACGGCCGCGGCGAGCATCGCCGCGAGGCGGTACTGGCCGTCGACACCGATGTTGAACAGGTTCATCTTGAAGCCGATGGCGACGGCGATGGCCGACAGGTAGTACGTGGTCGCGGAGTTGAGGATGTTGACCTGGATGCTCGGCTTCGTCAGCTGCGACACCATGGTGGTGTACGCCTCGATCGGGTTGTTGCCCGCGACGATGAGCACCACGGACGTGACCAGAAGCGAGAACGCGATCGCGAGGGCTGGTGCCGCGATGCTGAGCGCGATGCGTCGCGCGTCGAACCGGCCGGCCATCACGCAGCACCCCCCACACCGGTCATGGCGGACCCGAGCTGCTCGGGCGTGACGTTCGACGGATCGGCGTCGGCGACGAGCCTGCCGCGCAGCATGACCTTGATGGAGTCCGAGAGCCCGATCAGCTCGTCGAGGTCGGCCGAGATCAGCAGCACGGCCAAGCCTTTCGACCGAGCCTCGCGCAGCAGGTCCCAGATCGCGGCCTGCGCGCCGACGTCGACGCCGCGCGTGGGGTGCGAGGCGATGAGGACGGTGGGCTCACCGCTCATCTCGCGGCCGACGATGAGCTTCTGCTGGTTGCCGCCCGAGAGCGCCGACGCGAGCACGTCGATCGACGGGGTGCGCACGTCGTACTCGTCCACGATGCGCTGGGTGTCGCTTCTTGGCCCCGCGCGGTCGAGGAGGACGCCCTTGCTGTTGGGCGCCTGGGTCTGGTGGCCGAGCATCCGGTTCTCCCAGAGCGGCGACTCGAGCAGCAGCCCGTGCCTGCTGCGGTCCTCGGGGATGTAGGCGATGCCCGACTCGCGACGGCGACGGGTGCTCCAGGCGGTGATGTCCTCGGCCGCGAGCTGGACGCGCCCGGCGGACAGCTTGCGCATGCCCATGATCGACTCGACGAGCTCGGCCTGACCGTTGCCCTCGACCCCGGCGATGCCCAGCACCTCGCCCGCGGTGGATGGTGAACGAGACGTCGGCGAGCAGCGATCGGCCGAGGTCGTCGACGAGCGAGAGCCCCTCCACGACGAGCTCGGCGACGTCGGTGACGGTGGACTCGCGTGTCTCCGGGGTGGGCAGCTCGCTGCCGACCATGAGCTCGGCGAGCTCGCGCGCGGTGACGTCGGCCGGGAGCACGGTGGCCACGGTGGTGCCCCGGCGGATCACGGTGATCTCGTCGGCGACCTTGAGCACCTCGTCGAGCTTGTGCGAGATGAACAGGATCGCGAGGCCCTCGGACTTCAGCTCGCGCAGCGCGTCGAAGAGCTCGTCGACCTCCTGCGGGACGAGCACCGCGGTCGGCTCGTCGAGGATGAGCGTGCGGGCGCCGCGGTAGAGGACCTTGAGGATCTCGACGCGCTGGCGCTCGCCGACGCCGAGATCCTCGACGAGCTCGTCCGGGTGGACGTCGAGCCCGTACTTGTCGGAGATCTCGTCGATGCGACGACGAGCGGTGTCGATGTCGAGGAACCCGCCGCGGGTCGGCTCGCTGCCGAGCACCACGTTCTCGAGGACGGTGAGGTTGTCGGCGAGCTGGAAGTGCTGGTGCACCATGCCGATACCGCGGGCGATGGCCTCGCTCGGCGACCCCAGCGCGACGACCTCGCCGTCGAGCGCGATCGTGCCGCTGTCGGGCTTGTGCATGCCGTACAGCGTCTTCATCAGGGTCGACTTGCCGGCGCCGTTCTCCCCGACGATCGCATGGACGGTACCGCGCCGTGCGACGAGGTTGATGTCCTTGTTGGCGACGACGCCCGGGAAGGTCTTGGTGATGTCGCGGAGCTCGACCGCAGGTGCGACTGCGGTGGGCTCGACGACCGGCTGGCTGCTGATGGTCGCTCACTCCTCGTGCCGACGCGAAGGACGGACGGACCCGTTCCCCCGGACATGACCGCGGGCCCGATCCGCACGCTACACGCACGGATCGGGCCCGACGGGTGGTTCTCCGAGCGCGTCGGGGACGCGCTCGGAGAACCGGGTCGCTCTAGTGCCTTACGGCTTCTCGGGCACCGTGATGGTGCCGTCGATGACCTGCTGGCGCAGCTCGTCGGTCTTCGCCATGTACGGCTCGACCGCCGGGTTGCTCTTCGAGTAGCCGACGCCGTCCTTGGCCAGGTCGAAGGTGTTGACGCCGGTGAGCGGCGTCCCGTTGACGAAGGCCTTGATCTCGTCGAACACCGCGACGTCGACGCGCTTGAGCATCGAGGTGATGACGACGGCCTTCACGGCCGGCGTTGGCCGTCAGGTACTGGTCGGAGTCGACGCCGATGGCGAGACCCTTCGCAGCGGCGGCCGCGTCGAACACGCCCGCAGCCCGAACCGCCGGCGGCGTGGTAGACCACGTCGGCGCCCGCGTCGAACATGCCCTGGGCCGTGACCTTGCCCTTGGCCGGGTCACCGAAGCCGGAGAAGTCCGGCGCCTCGGTCAGGTACTTGACCTGGACCTTGATGGCCGGGTTGACGGCCTTGGCACCGGCCGTGTAGCCGGCCTCGAACTTCTGGATCAGCGGGACGTTGACGCCACCGATGAAGCCGACGTTGCCGGTCTTCGAGGCCTGGGCCGCGATCGCACCGACGAGGAACGAGCCCTGGTTCTCGGCGAACACGAGGCTGGTGACGTTCTTGTTCTTCTCCGACAGCGAGGCGTCGTCGACGATCGCGAAGCTGACGTCCGGGAACTGCCTTCGCGACCTTCTCCAGCGACACCGCGTAGGCGAAGCCGACCGCGATGATCGGGTTGTACCCGCCCTCGGCGAGCGTCGTCAGACGCTCCTCCTTCTGCGCGTCGGTCTCACCCTGCGTCGCTTCGAGCTCCTTGATCTCGACGCCGAGCTCGCTCGCGGCCTTGTCGAGACCGGCAGCGGCGGCATCGTTGAACGACTGGTCACCACGGCCGCCGATGTCGTACGCCAGGCCGACCTTGACGGTGGACTGGGTCGGGGATGCCGACGTGGACGTCGACCCCGACGGGGAGGTCGTGCTGGAACCGCCATCGCTGCTGCCGCACGCCGCGAGCGCGAGCGCTCCGGCGGCGAGCACGGTGGCTACCTTCAGGCCCTTCAACAAGGGAGGACTCCTTCCTTGCGCCCCGGTGGATTACCGGAGCGATCACGGTTCGACCCTAGTCGGGCCGGACACCTTGTCGTTACCTGAGCCGCGAGTCAGGACCCGTCCGCAACCGATCCGTGACCCAGGTGAACAGATCGGATGCTCGTGCGCCCGGGTTTCGGGCGCCGGACCCCCGTGTTTCCGCTGGTGGCGGGTCGGCTCAGAACACGTCGGCCGGGGTGTAGAGACCCCAGACCTCGCGCAGCGCGTCCGAGACCTCGCCGACCGTGGCGAGCGCCCGCAGCGCGTCGCGCATCGGGTAGAGGACGTTGTCGGTGCCGCGGGCGGCGGCGCGCACCGCCTCGAGCGCGCGCGTCCACCTCGGCCTGGTCGCGCTCGGCCCGCAGCTTCTCGAGGCGCTCGCACTGCGCGGCGCCGATGGTCGGGTCGACCCGGAGCGGCTCGTAGTGGTCCTCCTCGGCGACGGTGAACCTGTTGACGCCGACCACCACCCGCTCGCCGGAGTCGATCTGCTGCGAGATGGCGTAGGCCGACCGCTCGATCTCCGCCTTCTGGAAGCCGCGCTCGATCGCCGCGACGGCGCCCCCCATGTCCTCGATCTGGCGCATGAGCGAGAGGGCCGCCTCCTCGACGTCGTCGGTGAGCGACTCGACGACGTACGAGCCGGCGAACGGGTCGACCGTGGCCGTCACGTCGGTCTCGTAGGCGAGCACCTGCTGGGTGCGCAGGGCGAGCCGCGCCGCCTTCTCGGTCGGCAGGGCGATCGCCTCGTCGAAGGAGTTGGTGTGCAGCGACTGGGTGCCGCCGAGCACCGCGGCCAGGCCCTGCACCGCGACGCGCACGAGGTTGACCTCGGGCTGCTGGGCGGTGAGCTGCACGCCCGCGGTCTGGGTGTGGAAGCGCAGCATCTGGCTCTTGGGGTTCGTGGCCCCGAAGTCGTCGCGCATGACCCGCGCCCAGATGCGCCGGGCCGCGCGGAACTTCGCGACCTCCTCGAGCAGCGTCGTGCGCGAGACGAAGAAGAACGCGAGGCGCGGCGCGAACTCGTCGACGTCCATGCCCGGACGCGACGGCCGCCCGGACGTACTCGATGCCGTCCGCGAGCGTGAACGCGATCTCCTGCGCGGGCGTCGCCCCGGCCTCGGCCATGTGGTAGCCGGAGATCGAGATCGTGTTCCACTTCGGGATCTCGGCCCGGCAGTAGCCGAAGATGTCCGTGATCAGCCGCAGCGACTGCGCCGGCGGGTAGATGTAGGTGCCGCGGGCGATGTACTCCTTGAGCACGTCGTTCTGGATGGTGCCGGTGAGCTCGGTCGCAGGAACTCCCTGCTCCTCCGCGACGAGCTGGTAGAGCAGCAGCAGCACGGCGGCGGGAGCGTTGATCGTCATCGACGTCGAGACCTCGCCGAGCGGGATCCCCTCGAAGAGGATGCGCATGTCCTCGAGGGAGTCGATGGCGACGCCGACCTTGCCCACCTCGCCGTGGGCCAGCGGGTGGTCGGAGTCGTAGCCCATCTGCGTAGGCAGGTCGAACGCGACCGACAGCCCCGTGGTCCCGGCGGAGATCAGCTGGTGGTAGCGGGCGTTGGACTCCGCCGCGGTGCCGAAGCCGGCGTACTGCCGCATCGTCCACGGCTTGCCGGTGTACATCGAGCGGTAGACGCCCCGGGTGAAGGGGTAGGCGCCGGGCTCGCCGAGGCGCTCCGCGGGGTCGAACCCGGACAGGTCGTCCGGTCCGTACACCGGCTGGAACGGCAGCCCCGATTCGGTCTGGCGAGCCATGGCCTGTCCCTTCGTCCGACGTCGTTCCTCACGCTAGTCGCGACCGCCCCCGCGGCGCGTCCGGGGGTCCTGCCCGGCAGGCGTCCGGCTCGGACGCGGGATCCGGGCCGCCGCCGGGTTACCCTCGGCGCATGCTGACGCGTGCTCGGATGGTCGTGGTGGCGACCCTCGCCGCGTCGCTCCTCCTCGCGGGGGCGACCGCCGCCGACGCCACGCCCTCGACCGCGCTCGCCGGACCCACCGCCGACGTCATCGGGGGCCCCGCGCTCGCCGGCAAGGGCGTCGTGGTCGACCGCGAGGCGGGCTCGAAGCCGCTCCCCGCGGTGGTGGCCGAGTCCTGGGTGCTCGCGGACCTCACCACCGGCGAGGTGCTGGCCGCCAAGGGCGCCCACCGCCGGGCGCGGCCCGCCAGCATGCTCAAGACGCTCACCGCGCTCACCGTGATGCCACTCGTGCCCAAGGACACGGTCCACAAGGCCACCTTCGAGGAGGCCTCGGCCGACGGCGGCCACGTGGGGATCGTCCCCGGCGCCACCTACACCCTGTGGGACCTCTGGCACGGCCTGCTCCTGCCGAGCGGCAACGACGCGGCCGCCGCCATCGCCGGGGCCAACGGCGGCATGGCCCCCACCGTCGCGGCCATGCAGGCCGAGGCCGACCTCCTGCAGGCTCGCGACACCACGGTGAAGAACCCCAGCGGGCTCGACGCCGACGGCCAGCTCTCCAGCGCCTACGACATGGCCCTGATCGCGCGCGCAGCCCTCGGCCTCGAGGACTTCCGAGCGGTCACCGGAGCGGTCAGCTACGACTTCCCCGGCAAGCCGGTCGCTGCGGGCAAGAAGCGGCAGACGTACAAGATCTACACGCAGAACCGGCTGCTGCTGCGCGGCTACAAGGGCACGGTCGGGGGCAAGACCGGGTTCACGTCGCTCGCGCACCGCACCTTCTGGGGCGCGGCCGAGCGCAACGGTCACACGCTCGTCGTCACCCTCATGCAGATCGGCGAGCCCACGGACACCGCCGCTCGCAAGCTGCTCGACTGGGGCTTCGCGAACCTCGGGAAGGTCACGGCCGTCGGCACGCTCGTCGATCCCGTCGACCCCAACGCGGTCGTGAGCCCGGAGCCGACCGCGTCGCAGTCCCCCGGCAGCGACGGCGGCTCGTCGGCATCGACCACCCCCACCACGACGTCGCGGTCGCTGCCCTGGGGCGTGATCGCCGGGCTCGGCGCCGTCCTCCTCCTCGTGGTCGTGACCGCGCTGTGGTGGCGACGTCGGGACTCCGGACCCGCGCCCGCGGCCGCTCCGGCCCAGCCCGCGGCGCCCGGATCCGATCCGCTCAGCAGCAGGGCCGTTGCGACCGGCGTGGTCGCCGCTGCTGCACCCCCCGTCCGGCGCGGGAGCGCGTCCGCACCGCGCGCGGCCTCGGTGGGGACACCGTCGGTGGTGGTCACGACGCCCGGTCAGCCGAGCACCTCGCGTCCGGTGCCGCCGGCGCCGGCGGCCCGGACGATGGCCGGCGCACCCGGCGGTACGCCGACCGCGCTCGAGGACACCGGTCCTCTCCCCGTGGTGGCCGGCCCCGCGCCCGACGATCCCGCCCCCGTGGCGACACCCGGGCCAACGTCCGCCGCGGCAGCAGCCGAGCAGCCGCAGGTCCCGGCGGTCGGCCCGGAGCGGGCCCGGTCCAAGCCGGTGCCGGGCGGGCACGTGCGCGTCATCGCGCCGCCGTCGCGCGACCCCAAGGATTGAGCCGCGCGGGCCTTCGTCGCGTCTGGTCAGCCGGTGAGGGGGAACGAGCGGCGGACCTGCCACACACCGTCGCGGCCGTGCACGTACAGCGCGAACTCCGAGGCGGTGAACCGCGCGGAGAACGACCCCAGCGCGTCGTAGGCCTCGTCGAGGACGTCGTCGGGCAGGTCGTGCGCCACGGTGACGTGCGGGTGATAGGGGAACTCGAGCTCCTGCTCGAGGATCTTGCGCCGCACGTGCGCCTGCAGCCGCTCGCAGCCACCGATGCCCGAGGCAAGCGCCACGAACACCACCGGCGACACCGGACGGAAGGTGCCCGTCCCGCGCAGGTGGACGTCGAACGCTGCGTGCGAGCTCGCCGCGCAGGTCAGGTGCGACTCGACCTCCCCCAGCTCCGCCTCGGCCACGGTGGTCGGAGGGAGCAGGGTGATGTGGGCCGGGATCGCCGAGGCCTGCGGGTCGCCGAACGAGGCCCGCCAGCCCTCGAGCTCGGCGCCCCAGGGCTCGGGGATCGCGATCGCGACCCCGATCCGGACCCGGCCGGGCACGGTCAGCCGCCGACCGGGACGAGGCCGAGCCGCTCGTACGCCGACGCGACTGTCCGTGCGGCCACCGTGCGCGCCTTCTCGGCGCCGCCCGCCATGAGCCGGTGCAGCTCGGCGGGATCGGCGACGAGCTCGCGGACCCGGGCCGCGAACGGCTCGGCGAACGCGACCACGGCCTCCGCCGTGTCGCCCTTGAGCGCGCCATAGCCCCGGCCGACGTAGTCCTTCGCCACGGTGTCGACGTCGCGGTCGGTGAAGGTCGCGAGGATCGTGAGCAGGTTCGACACGCCGGGCTTGGCGGCGGGGTCGAAGCGCACCTCGCGTCTCGCTGTCGGTGACGGCCGACTTGAAGCGCTTGGTGATCACCGACGGGTCGTCGAGCAGGAAGATCGCGCCGTTGGGGAGCGACTTGCTCATCTTCGCGCTGGGGTCCTGCAGGTCGAGGATCTTGGCCGTGTCCTTGACGATGAGCGGCGTGGGCACGACGAAGGTCTGGCCGTAGCGGGTGTTGAACCGCTGGGCGAGGTCGCGCGTGAGCTCGAGGTGCTGGCGCTGGTCCTCGCCGACCGGCACGCCGTCGGCCTGGTACACGAGGATGTCGGCGACCTGCAGGATCGGGTAGGTGAACAGCCCGACCGAGGCGTGGTCGGAGCCCTTGCGCGCCGACTTGTCCTTGAACTGCGTCATGCGGGACGCCTCGCCGAAACCGGTCATGCACTGCATGACCCAGCCGAGCTGGGCGTGCTCCGGGACGTGGCTCTGCACGAACAGGGTCGAGCGGTCGGGTCGACCCCGGCGGCGATGCAGCTGCGCGTAGGCGAGCAGGGTGTTGTGCCGCAGCTCGACCGGGTCCTGCTCCACGGTGATCGCGTGCAGGTCGACGACCATGTAGAACGCGTCGTGGTCGTCCTGCAACGCCACCCAGTGCCGCACCGCGCCCGAGGTAGTTGCCGAGCTGGAACGAGCCCGCGGTGGGCTGGATCCCGGACAGGACGCGCGGCGTGGCACTCATGCCGGGGATTCTCCCACCGCGTCGGGGTCGGGCGCGCGACCCGGTTCCGTCCGCCCGCGTCAGCCGGATCCGCGCGACCCGGCGGCCGTCGAGCTCGGTGACCGTGAGGACGTGGTCGTCGACGTCGACGGACTCCCCCACCTCGGGCAGCCGGCCCAGGGTCGCGATCAGGAACCCGGCGACGGTCTCGTACGGGCCCGTCGGGCAGCTCGACGCCGGTCTCCTCCAGCGAAGTCCTCGAGGTTGACCAGGCCGTCGACCTCGAGGTCGGCGCCCACCGGCGCGCTCGGGGCGCTCGGCGAGGTCGTACTCGTCGCGGATGTCGCCGACGAGCTCCTCGACGAGGTCCTCGAGCGTGACGATGCCTGCGGTGCCGCCGTACTCGTCGACGACGATGGCCAGGTGGGCTCCCGCGGAGCGCATCTCGAACATGGCGGGGAGCACGCGCTTGCTGCCCGGCAGCATGAGGATCTCGCGGGCGAGGTCGCCGACACGGATCCCGCGGTCGGCGACGTCGGGGGCCAGGATGTCGCGGATGTGCACGAAGCCGACGATGTCGTCCTGCGAGCCCTGGAACACCGGGTAGCGCGAGTGCGGCAGGTCGACGACGAGGCGCGCGGCCTTGTAGGCGGGCGTGGTGGCGTCGAGGAACTCGACCTCGGTGCGCGGCACCATCACCTCGCGCACCTCGCGCTCGCCGGCCTCGAAGACGTCGTCGATGAGCTCGCGCTCCTGGAGCGTGAGGCTCGCCTGCGAGGCGAGGATGCCGCGCAGCTCGTCCTCGCGAGATCTCCTCGCGGTTCGCGTTCGGGTCGCCGCCGAGCGCCCGCACGACGACGTTCGTCGAGGCGGAGAGCAGCCAGATGAACGGGCGCGTGATCCGGGCCAGCCAGTCGATGAGCCCGGCCACGCCGACGGCGATGGTCTCCGCGCGCTGCAGCCCGATGCGCTTGGGCGTGAGCTCGCCGAAGACGAGCGAGAGGTAGACCAGCAGGACCGTGACGGCCACGAACGCGACGGCGTCGGCGACGCCCGGGCGGCAGGCCGAGGTCCACCAGCACGGCCGCGACCTCGGGCGACATGCGCGACGCGCCGAACCCGGCGGACAGGAAGCCGGCCATCGTGACGCCGACCTGGACGGCCGCGAGGAACCGGTTGGGGTCGGCCACCAGCTCGGCCAGCCGCTGGCCGCGCCGCCCGTGCTCGTGCGACGAGCCGCTGCACCTGGCTGTCGCGCAGCGACACCAGGGCGATCTCGGCCGCGGCGAAGAACCCTCCGACGAGGGTGAAGACCAGCACGACGCCGAGGTTGACGAGGAACTCGCTCACCACAGCGCCCCCGGATGGTCGTCCATGCGGTGATCCTAGAGGTCGGGCGCGCGTCGACGGCGGTGCCGGGGGCGGGTACGGTCGAAGCGATGACCACCCCCGGACGCCTCGACGCGGCGTACCGCGACGGCGTCGTGGGAGCGGCTGCGCGGCGGGGTCGACGTGCTCGTCGTCGGCGGCGGCGTCACCGGGTGCGGCATCGCGCTCGACGCCGCGGCTGCGCGGCCTGCTCGGTCGGGCTCGTCGAGCAGCGCGACTTCGCCGCCGGGCACGTCGAGCCGGTCGAGCAAGCTCGTGCACGGCGGGCTGCGCTACCTCGAGCAGCTCAACTTCGCGCCTCGTGCGCGAGGCCCTGCGCGAGCGCGCGCTGCTGCTCGACCACCTCGCTCCGCACCTCGTCACCCCGCTGCCGTTCCTCTACCCGCTCGCGCACCGCGTCTGGGAGCGGCCGTACGTCGGCGCCGGGCTCACGCTCTACGACACGCTCGGCGGCCTGCAGCCCTCGGTGCCCGCGGCACAGCCACCTGATCGAAGTCCGCGGCGCTCAAGGCGTTCCCGTCGCTGCGCCCCGACACCCTCGCCGGCGCCATCCGCTACCACGACGCCCAGGTCGACGACGCGCGGCACACGCTCGAGCTCGCGCGCACGGCGGCCGTCGCACGGCGCGTCGCTGGTCTCGGCGGCGCGCGTGCTCGACATCGCCCGCGACGGCGACCGCGTCGTCGGCGCCCGGGTCGCTCGACGCGATGTCCGGCGCAGCAGCACGACATCCCCGCGACGCGTCGTGGTCAACGCCACCGGCGTGTGGGCGGGGCTGACCGAGCAGCTCGCCGGCGTCGAGACGCCGATCCGCATGCGCCCGAGCAAGGGCGTGCACATCGTCGTGCCGCGCGACCGCATCGACGCCTCGGTCGCGCTCATCACCAAGACGCTCGACGCTCGGTGCTGTTCGTGCTGCCGTGGGGCCGCTCGTGGGTCATCGGCACCACCGACACCACCTGGCACCACGGCCTGTCGCACCCGTCGGCGACGCACGCCGACCTCGCCTACCTGCTCGGGCATGGCCAACGCCGCGCTCACGTCGCAACCTCGCCGAGTCCGACGTCATCGGCCTCTACGCCGGGCTGCGCCCGCTGGTCGACACCGAGGGGCTCTCGGAGTCGGAGATCTCGCGCGAGCACACCGTGCGCCGTCCGCTGCCCGGCCTCGTCACGATCGCCGGCGGCAAGTACACGACGTACCGCGTCATGGCCGAGGACGCCGTCGACGCGCTGCCGCGACGACCTTTCCCGGACGACCGGACCGCTGCCGGCCTCGACCACCGTCGGACGTGCCGCTCATCGGCGCGGCCGAGCCGGACGGACGTCCTGCGCGACGGCGCGGGCGCACGCGGCGCGCGGCATCGTCGACGACGAGCACCTCGACCGGCTCGCGCACCGCTACGGCCGCCTGCTGCCCGAGCTGCTCGACGTCGTGGCCGCGAATCCCGCTCTCGCGCAGGAGGTGCCCGGCGGCGCCGGCACCCTGGCGGTCGAGATCGTGCACGCGGCCAGCCACGAGGGCGCGCTGCACGTCGACGACGTGCTCACCCGGCGTACCCGGCTCTACCTCGAGGCAGGCGACCGCGGCCTCGTCGCGGCACGGCACGCCGCGCGGCTCATGGGCGACGTGCTCGGCTGGGACGACGCGACCCGCTCGCGCGAGGTCGTCGCGCTACCAGCAGCGCGTCGCCGCCGAGCTCGAGGCGCAGGCCGCACCGGACGACGACGCCGCGGCCGCGATCCGCGAGCGCGTCCAGGACCCCCGCGTCCACGACTAGCGCCCTGCGGGAATCCGCGAGTCAGTCGTCAGGCGAAGGTGACGGTGAGCGGCGCGTGGTCGCTCCAGCGCTCGGCGTACGTCGGCGCCTTGCCCACCTCGGCCTTGACCGCGCGCGGCGGCGAGGCCGCGGCGTGGCGAGGGCGTAGTCGATGCGCCAGCCGCCGTCGGTGTCGAAGCCGCGCCCGCGCCACGACCACCAGGTGTACGGGCCCGGGCCCTCGCCGCCGAGCGCGCGGCCGAGGTCGGTCCAGCCGAGCTCGTCGAACCAGCGCGTCGAGGTAGGCGCGCTCGCCCTCGAGGAACCCGGCCTTGCCGCGGTTGCCGCGCCAGTTCTTGATGTCGACCTCGGGTGCGCCACGTTGAGGTCGCCGCACACGACGCGCGTGCCGCCGGCGCGCGCGGCGCACCCAGCGACGCGCGAGCCGCGCCTCGATCGCGTCGAGGAAGCGGTACTTCTCGCGCCTGCCGATCCTCGTCGGTGGCCTCGCCGGTGTAGACGTAGGTGCTCACGACGGTCAGCGGGCCGAGCGCGGTGTCGACGTCGACCTCGACCCAGCGCCCGGAGCCGGCGAACTCGGCCGGACCGACGCCGAGCGCGCACGGCGCGGTGCGGCGCCGTCGTGAGCACCGCGACGCCCGCGCGGCCCTTCGACGCTCGGCCTCGGTGTGCGCGACGTGCAGGTGCCCGAGACCGGCGTCGTCGAGCACCTCGGCGAGCTGCTCGTCGGTGGCGCGCACCTCCTGCAGGCAGAGGACGTCGGCCCCGCGCGCAGCCAGCCAGTCGAGCCCGCCGCGCCGGGCCGCCGCGCGGATCCCGTTCACGTTGGCGGTGACGACGGTGAGCACCGGGTCATCCTGCCATCGCCGAGCCGGACGCTACGACCCGCCCCGACGCCCGTCCACCGCCCGCTGCTCCGAGTGACACGCCGAAACCCCGGTTCGCGGTCGCGAATCCGGGTCGGCAGTAGCTCGAGGCCGGTCAGGCCATGGCCTTCTGGAGGTTCTCGTCGATCGCGTCGAGGAACTCCTCGGTGGTCAGGTACGGCGCGTCGGGGGCGATGAGCAGGGCGAGGTCCTTGGTCATCTTGCCCTCCTCGACGGTCTCGATGCAGACGCGCTCGAGGGTCTCGGCGAACGCGGTGACCTCGGGGGTGCCGTCCATCTTGCCGCGGTAGCGCAGGCCCTGGGTCCACGCGAAGATCGAGGCGATCGGGTTCGTCGAGGTGGGCTTGCCCTGCTGGTGCTGGCGGTAGTGGCGCGTCACCGTGCCGTGCGCGGCCTCGGCCTCGACGGTCTTGCCGTCCGGCGTCATGAGCACCGAGGTCATGAGGCCGAGCGAGCCGAAGCCCTGCGCGACGGTGTCGGACTGGACGTCGCCGTCGTAGTTCTTGCAGGCCCAGACGTAGCCGCCCTCCCACTTCATGGCCGCAGCGACCATGTCGTCGATGAGGCGGTGCTCGTAGGTGATGCCGGCGGCCTCGAAGTCGGCCTTGAACTCGGTCTCGAAGACCTCGGCGAAGAGGTCCTTGAAGCGGCCGTCGTAGGCCTTGAGGATCGTGTTCTTCGTCGACAGGTAGACCGGCAGGCCGCGGTCGAGGCCGTAGCGCATCGAGGCGCGGGCGAAGTCGCGGATCGAGTCGTCGAGGTTGTACATCGCCATCGCGACGCCGCCGCCGGGGAAGTCGAAGACGTCGAGCTCGATCGGCTCGCCGCCGTCCTCGGGCATGAACGTCATCGTGAGCTTGCCCTTGCCCGGGCACGACGAAGTCGGTGGCGCGGTACTGGTCGCCGAAGGCGTGGCGGCCGATGATGATCGGCTTGGTCCAGCCGGGCACGAGGCGCGGGATGTTCGAGATGACGATCGGCTCGCGGAAGATGACGCCGCCGAGGATGTTGCGGATGGTGCCGTTGGGCGACTTCCACATCTTCTTGAGGCCGAACTCCTCGACGCGCGCCTCGTCCGGCGTGATCGTCGCGCACTTGACGCCGACGCCGTACTTCTTGATGGCGTTGGCCGAGTCGATCGTGACCTGGTCGTCGGTGGCGTCGCGGTTCTCGATCGACAGGTCGTAGTACTTCAGGTCGACGTCGAGGTACGGGAGGATCAGCTTGTCCTTGATGAACTGCCAGATGATCCGCGTCATCTCGTCGCCGTCGAGCTCGACGACCGGGTTGACGACCTTGATCTTCGCCACGGGTGCTCCTTCGCTTCTGGGTCAGTCGCCGGGCGGCGTCGGGTCGTGCGGAGTCGGGAGCGGGTGCTAGATGAGGCCGAGCTCGCGCGACGGCGTCGCGCTCCTCGACGAGCTCGGCGACCGAGGCGTCGATGCGGGCGCGCGAGAAGTCGTCGATCTCGAGGCCCTGGACGATCTCCCACTCGCCGCCGTTCGAGGTGACGGGGAACGAGGAGATGATGCCCTCGGGGACGCCGTACGAGCCGTCGGACGACGATCGCCGCCGAGACCCAGTCGCCCTCGGGGGTGCCGTTGACCCAGGAGTAGACGTGGTCGATCGCCGCGTTGGCCGCCGACGCCGCCGACGACGCGCCGCGCGCCTCGATGATCGCCGCGCCGCGCTTGGCGACGGTCGGGATGAAGTCGTTCTCGAGCCAGGCCTGGTCGTTGACGACCTCGGCGGCGTTCTCGCCGTTGATCTTCGCGTGGAAGATGTCGGGGTACTGGGTCGCGGAGTGGTTGCCCCAGATCGTCAGGTTCGTGATGTCGTTGACGGTGACGCCGGCCTTCTTCGCGAGCTGCGTCTTGCGCGCGGTTGTGGTCGAGGCGCGTCATCGCGGTGAAGCGCGCTCGTCGGGACGTCGGGCGCGTGCGACGGCGGCGATGAGCGCGTTGGTGTTGGCGGGGTTGCCGACGACGAGGACGCGGACGTCGTCAGCGGCACCGGCGTTGATGGCCTCGCCCTGCGGCTTGAAGATGCCGCCGTTGGCCGAGAGCAGGTCGCCGCGCTCCATGCCCGCGGTGCGCGGACGGGCGCCGACGAGCAGGGCGACGTTGGCGCCGTCGAACGCGGCGCGCGCGTCGTCGGTGATGTCGATGCCGGCGAGCAGCGGGAAGGCGCAGTCGTCGAGCTCCATCGCGGTGCCCTCGGCGGCCTTGAGCGCCGGGGTGATCTCGAGCAGGCGCAGGCGCACGGGCACGTCGGCGCCGAGCAGGTGGCCGGAGGCGATGCGGAAGAGCAGCGCGTAGCCGATCTGGCCGGCGGCGCCGGTGACGGTGACGGTGACGGGGGTACGGGCCATGGCGCGCTCTCCTTGTCGGTCGGCCCGGGGCGTCTGACGGCCCGGGTCCGGATGGATATCTCGTCATCAAGACATCTAGGGGAGAGCGCTACGTCCGCTCCGCCGGGGCGCTCACGTGCTCGGGCGGGGGGACCCAGAGCGCGAGGCACGCTGGTCGCCACGGCCAGCGACCGCGAGGACGGCGACGTCGATCGCCTTCGACCGCACCGCGCAGCAGCCCGGCGTCGTCGTCGGCGAGCAGCAGCCGGAGGAACAGCGCGAGCGCGACGCCGAAGGACAGCACGACACGGTGCCGCGGCGGAAGTGCCCGGAGGCGACGACGCACGCAGGCCGACGACCACCACGCGCGAGTGACGGCACGGTGATCGGCCACTCGGTGCCGCAGCCGCGCCAGCACGCGTCAGGCCAGCCCGGCCGCGCGCTCGGCGGCCTCGACCACGTTGGCCAGCAGCATCGCGCGGGTCATCGGCCCGACCCCGCCGGGCATCGGCGCCACGAAGCCGGCGACCTCGCGCACGTCGGGGTGGACGTCGCCGACGAGCCCCGCGTCGGTGCGCGTGATGCCGACGTCGAGGACGGCGGCGCCCGGCTTGACCAGGTCGGCGGTGATGCAGGTGGGCGACGCCGGCGGCGGCGACGACGATGTCGGCGGCGCGGGTGTGCGCGGCGAGGTCGCGCGTGCCGGTGTGGCAGAGCGTGACCGTGGCGTTCTCGCTCTTGCGGGTGAGCAGCAGCCCGAGCGGGCGGCCGACGGTGACGCCGCGGCCGACGACCGTGACCTCGGCGCCGGCGATCGGGACGTCGTAGCGGCGCAGCAGCTCGACGATGCCGCGCGGCGTGCACGGCAGCGGCGCGGGGATGCCGAGCACGAGCCGGCCGAGGTTGGTCGGGTGCAGCCCGTCGGCGTCCTTGTCGGGGTCGATCAGCTCGAGCGCGCGGCTCTCGTCGAGGCCCTTCGGGAGCGGCAGCTGCACGATGTAGCCGGTGCACGCGGGGTCGGCGTTGAGCTGAGGATCGCGTCGTCGACCTGCGGCCTGCGTGGCGTCGGCCGGAAGGTCGACGCGGATGCGAGGTGATGCCCACCTCGGCGCAGTCGCGGTGCTTGCCGGCGACGTAGGAGCGGCTGCCCGGGGTCGTCGCCCACGAGCACCGTGCCGAGGCCCGGGCGTGATGCCGTGCTCGCGCAGCCGGGCGACACGCACGGCGAGCTCGGCCTTGATCGCCGCCGCGGTGGCCTTGCCGTCGAGGATCGTCGCCGTCACGGGCCGGATCCTCTCACGCCCCCGAGCCCGGGTCGGGCGGGAACGGCGCCCGCATCGTGAAGGCGTACGGCGTCGGCCCGTCCTTGTCGAGGCGGTCGAGCCGCTCGCGCGCCTCGTCCAGCGTCGGCCGGTGCCCGGCCGGGACCCACCACAGCACGAGGACGTCGGGTGCTCCATCGGGTGAAGAAGGCGCGGCGCTGCGCGCAGCACCGTCGGAGTGGCCGCGCCGTAGACGTAGGCGCGCAGCGACTCGAGGTCGTCCCACACGCTCATGTTGACGATCATGTCGTCGCCCCACGGACGCAGGTCCGTCGCGTTGCCGGACTCCTCCTGCAGCCGCCACACGAAACCCGGCGCGGCGTCGGCCACGGCGTTGACGGCATCGAGGTTGGCGACGAACGGCATCGAGCGCCGGATGGTCGAGCGGGTGCGCGAGGCGCGCGACGTTGAGCTGTGCGAGCTGGAACCGACCCATGCCGCGAGCCTTCCACGGACCGGCTCCCCGGGTCTGCCCGATTCCCGTCAGCGCCGGCGTGGCCGGTACGCCGCCCACGCGACGGCGCCGCCGGTGAGGAGCACGCCGGCGACCAGCTGCCAGGTCACGACGGTGCCCGGGGTCGGGAAGAGCAGGTCGGACAGCAGCGACCCGGTGAGCTGTCCGGACGTGCTGAGCAGGCCCAGCAGCAGCACGCCGAGCGGCCGCACGACGATCGCGGCGCGAGGATGAACGCCACCCCGATGGCGCCGCCGAGCCAGAGCAGCGGCTGCTCCCACGGCGGCGGCGGGCTCGCCCAGGTGTGCCCGACCAGGTGCTCGACGACCGAGCGCGACGCCGCAGCGCCGGCCGTGCCGACCGACGAAGTTGACGACGGTCGCCACCAGCGGCTCTCCCGTGCGCGCGCCACCTGACCGTTGAGCGCGGGCTGGACGCCGGTGCCCGCGCCGGCGACCAGCGCGAGCAGCACCGCCCACAGCACGAGGTCGCCGACGGACGAGCCGGCCCGACACCGCGAGCGCGACGGCGAGCACCGTGTCCGGCGGCCGCGACGCGCGCCGGGCGTCACGGGACGACGCCCGCCCGGCCCGATGCCGAACCGGTCGGTGAGCATCGACGCGGTCGTGTTGCCCGCGACGGCGAGCACGGTGAACAGCGCGACGCCCGAGCAGCGGCACGACGAGCCCCTGGCCGGCGACGAACGTCGCACCGAGGACGCCGCCGACCAGGTGCCACCACCGCAGCCCGCCGGAGCGCAGCTCCGCGCGGAGCGCCGTGCAGCAGCGCCGTGCGCGGGCCCTGGCAGCGACGAGGGCGATCGCGAGCACGAGCGACGAGCCCGGTGCCGAACGAGATCAGCGCCGCGAGCAGCCCGTCCTGCACCTCGATCGCGAGCTGCCCGTTGATGCGGCTCTGGGCCGCCGCGAGCACCCCGACGGCGAACGCGAGCGCCATCGCCCACAGCGGCGGGTGATGGTGGTGAGTCGGCGCCGTCGCGTCGGACGGCGCGATCCGGTCAGTGGAAGAAATGGCGGGTCCCGGTGAGGTACATCGTGACGCCGGCGGCGCGTGGCCGCGGCGATGACCTCGTCGTCGCGCACCGATCCGCCGGGCTGCACGACGGCCTGCACGCCCGCCGCGATCAGCACCTCGAGGCCGTCGGGGAACGGGAAGAACGCGTCCGACGCCGCGACCGAGCCGCGCGCGCGCCCGTCGCCGGCCCGCGCGACCGCGAGCCGGCGCGGAGTCGACCCGGTTGACCTGGCCCATGCCGACGCCGACGGCCGCGCCGTCCTTGGCGAGCAGGATCGCGTTGCTCTTCACCGAGCGGCACGCGCGCCAGGCGAACGCGAGGTCGCGCAGCGTCGCCTCGTCGGCCGCGCTCGCCGCAGGCGAGCGTCCACGTCGACGGGTCGTCGCCGGCGCGCGTCGACCTTGTCGGTCGCCTGCAGCAGCAGGCCGCCGCACACCGGCCGGATCTCGATGCCGCCGTGCGCGGGGACGTCGGCCGCGACGAGCAGGCGGAGGTTCTTCTTCTCGCTGCAGGATCTCGAGCGCCTCGTCGTCGAACGCCGGGCGCGACGACGACCTCGGTGAAGACCTCGGCGACCTGCCGCGCCATCTCGGCGGTGACCGGGCGGTTCGCGGCGATGACGCCGCCGAACGCCGAGACCGGGTCGGTGTCGTTGCGCCTTGCGCGTGCGCCTCGGCGATGTCGGCGCCGACCGCGATGCCGCACGGGTTGGCGTGCTTGATGATCGCGACGGCGGGCTCGGCGTGGTCGTACGCCGCACGGCGCGCGGCATCGGCGTCGACGTAGTTGTTGTAGGACATCTCCTTGCCGTGCAGCTGCTCGGCCTGCGCGAGGCCCGGGTCGCGGCGTGTGGTTCGTGACGTAGAGCGCGGCGCGCTGGTGCGGGTTCTCGCCGTAGCGCAGCACCTCCGCGCGCTCCCAGGTCGCGCCGATCCACGCCGGGAAGCCGGTGCCGCCGTCGGTCGGGCGCGACGACGTTGCCGAGCCACGACGCGACGGCGACGTCGTAGGTCGCGGTGTGCACGAACGCCTCGGCGGCGAGCGCCTGGCGCTGCTCGAGCGTGAAGCCGCCGGCGCGCGACCGCGGCGAGGACGTCGGCGTAGCGCGACGGCGAGGTCACGACCGCGACGCTCGGGTGGTTCTTCGCCGCGGCGCGCACCATGGTCGGGCCGCCGATGTCGATCTGCTCGACGCACTCGTCGGGCGTCGGCGCCGGAGGCGACGGTGTCGACGAACGGGTAGAGGTTGACCACGACGAGCTCGAACGGCGCGATGCCGAGCTCGTCGAGCTGGCGCTGGTGGTCCTCGAGCCGGAGGTCGGCGAGGATCCCGGCGTGCACCCGCGGGTGCAGCGTCTTCACCCGGCCGTCGAGGCACTCGGGGAAGCCGGTGAGGTCCGCGACCTGCGTCACCGCGATGCCGAGCCCGGCGATGCGCGCGGCGGTCGAGCCGGTCGACACGATCTCGACGCCGGCGGCGGCGAGGCCGCGGGCGAGCTCGTCGAGGCCGGTCTTGTCGTAGACGGAGACGAGGGCGCGACGGATCGGGTCGGGTGCTCACGGGATGCTGGCCTTCCTGCCGGTGACGGTGCAGCCGTGGCGTCGCGAGGGCGGCCACGGTGTCGACGAGCAGCGTCGCGCTCGACGGTCTTGATGCGGTCGTGCAGCGAGGCCTCGTCGTCGTCGGCGCGACCGGCGACGGCGGCCTGCGCGAGGATCGGCCCGGTGTCGACGCCGGCGTCGACGAGGTGCACGGTGCAGCCGGTGACCTTCACGCCGTAGGTCGAGCGCGTCGCGGACCGCCGTGCGCGCCGGGGAACGACGGCAGCAGCGCCGGGTGGGTGTTGACGATCGCGGCCGGCGAACCGCTCGAGGAACGCCGCGCCGAGGATGCTGCATGAAGCCCGGCGCACACGACCCAGTCGGGCTCGTGGGCCGCGACGGCGTCGGCCAGCGCGGCGTCCCAGGCGGCGCGGTCGGCGTAGTCGGCGAGCGCGCACGACGAAGGTCGGGACGCCGGCCGCGCGCGGCGCGCTCGAGCGCCGACGATGGCGCCGGCGTCGGCGCCGACGGCCACGACCTCGGCCGGGAAGGCCGGGTCGGCGGCGGCGTCGAGCAGGGCCTGCAGGTTGGTGCCCGAGCCGGAGACGAGCACCACGAGGCGCGACGAGCCCGGTGCGGTACGGGCAGGGCGGTGGCGGGCACGCGAGGTCCAAGTGCGAGGGGTCTGGGCTGCGCGGCCGATCCTACGGGGAGCCGCGGAGCCGCCTGCGGGGGCGTCGTACGCCGGAGCCGCCTGTCACGGCTCGACGGTGAGGTCGCTCTCGCGGACCCAGACCGTGGGCATCACGCGGGCGAGCAGCAGCCAGAGCGCGGCCCCGGCGGCGACGAGGCCGACGACGGCGAGCCCGGTCGACGAGGCGCTGGGCCCGAGGTGCGCGAGCCGGGCCGCAGCCGAGCGGCGCCGCCGGAGAGCGCGCACAGCACGCCGCGACCGCCACCCCGACGGCGACGCACCCGACCGCCGTCGCCGCGCCTCGTCGAGGAGGTGGAGGTGCCGCGTCGCCGCAGCACCACTGCGCCGACGACCCCGGCGAGCACCGGGAGGAGGAGCAGCAGCGGCGCGGCCGCGGGGGCGTCCGGCGGGATCGCACCGAGGAGCGGCACGCCGGGCAGCAGCGCGCCGGACACCGAGAACGGGTCGACCACCGCGCCGCCGCCGACCGCGAAGCCGGGCCCGGCGAGGTAGGCCAGCGCCCACACGCAGCAGGTTGGGCAGGTAGGCGAGCGAGACGAGGAACAGCCCGATCGAGTCCCACGCGCCCGGGGAGGCACCCGCGACGAGACCGGTCACGGTCGACCAGCGGGTGGCGATCGCCGCGACGGTGACCGCACCCGCGGCGACCACGAGCGCCGCACCCGCGGCGAGCGCCACCGGCACGGCGTCGCGGACCGCGTGCGGCAGCCGAGCGACGGGTCCCGCAGCGAGGCCCGACTCCTGCAGCACGCCGACCGTGAGTCCGACGACCGCGAGCCCCGCGGCCCACGCCAGGGCCGAGACCGCGCTCACGTAGGCGTCGCCGATCGACGCCATCGATGCGACGCCGACCGCGACCCCGGCGTAGCCCGCCGTCCCGGCACCGACGAGCAGGACCGCGTCGCTCGCGTTGCCGACGGCGGTGATGCGCGCGGCCCACCGACCGGCGCGCACGAGCAGGACGAGCGGGAGCGCCAGCAGCGCCAGCGGGAGGAGGGTGACGGTCGCCTCGGGCGTGGAGACGGCGGCGTGGTGGGCGACCAGCCAGAACACCCCGGCGGCGGAGATCGGCGTGCTCAGCGAGTCGTCGCCTCGGCTCGACACCGCCCACGCGACGATCACGATCGCGCCGACGATCGCGAGCCCGACGGCAGCGGCCCACAGCGCCGCGGTGACGCCGGCGACCGGGACGGTCGCCGCCAGGTCCGCCCGGGAGGTGCGGCGGGACGGTCGACGTCGACGGCGCCTCCGGGCCGGGGCGCTCGAGCATCGACGTCATTCCTCGATGCTCGCACCACGAGGGGGTGCGACCCGGCCAGCGACACGGGTGAACCGACGTCGACTCGGCGATCGGCCGCCCGCGGGAGCCGCTCGGGACGTCGGGTCGCCAGTCAGGCCGGCCGGTCGGCGACGAGCACGAGCTCCAGGAACCTCAGGTGCGGCATGAGATCGGCGGGGTACTCGTGGTACGGCGGGCACTCGCGGAAGCCGAGCGTCGCGTACATCGCCATGGCCTCCGAGTTCTGGTAGCCGGTGTCGAGGCGCATGGTCTCGTAGCCCTGCGCCGCGGCCGCCTCGATGAGGGCGACGCAGAGCAGCCGACCGGTGCCCCTCCCCTGGAAGCGGTCCGGGACGTACAGGCGCTTCATCTCGCACGACCCGTCGTGCAGGTCGCGGTAGGCGACGGCGCCGCTGACCTCGCCGTCGCGGACCGCGAGCAGCACCGTGCCCTGCGGCGGTCCGTAGACCTCGCGGAGCGAGGCGAGCTCGGCGTCGATCGCCTGGTGGCCGCCGACCGCGTCGATGAACCCGGGGAGGTCGGCGTAGCGCTCGCGGAGCCAGTCCCAGTACTCGCGGATCAGGCCGCCGAACACCGCATACTGCTCGTCGGTGCTCGCCACCACGATCTGCTCGTCCACCCCCGAAGGATGCCGCACGTCTCACGGCAGCAGGCCGGAATCAGCCGCGCGCCACGTGCGCGCAGCGGGGTCACCGGGTGCGGGCGTACCGCACGATGCCGGCGTAGAGCGCCTGGGCGATCTTCTGGCGACCTGCGGCGCTCGAGGCGAGGCGCGCGCGTCGCGCGGCGTTGCGCATGTTGAGCGTCTCGACCGTGATGCGTCGGGACGTCGGACATGTTGATCGCGCCGATGTCCTTGCGGACCTGACAGCGGGCTCGACAGGTACGTCGAGCGGCGGCAGACCGGCCGCGGCCATGCCCGGCGACCATCGCCGTGGCCAGGCACTCGCGACCCGGCGTAGATGTCGTCGGTGTAGCCGCGGTAGAGCGCCGGGGCGATCACGTGGAACCCGCGGCCGGTCGACGGCGCGCCGTCGGCGTGGACCGCGACCATGAAGTCGGCGTGCTCCTGCGCGGCCGAGCGCGCCGCGCGCCCCGACGCAGGGTCCGTAGGTGTCGGTGCTGTTGCGGTCGCGCGTGACGATCACCGTGCGCGCCCTGCGCCGACGAGCAGCCGGCGCAGCCGCGCGACGACGTCGAAGGTGTAGGTCGCCTCGGGGTAGCCCGCGTTGGTCGCGGTCCCGGTGGTGTTGCACGTCTTGGTGCAGGCCGACCCAGTAGGTCGCGTTGATCTGGCTGAGGTGGAGCGAGTTGCCGATGTCGTGGCCAGGGTCGAGACCGATGACGCAGCGCCGGAGAGCCGGCCCGTCGCCGTGGGCGCGAACCCCACCGGCTTCGGCCACGCCGGCGCTCCAGGCGCGCGACGGCTTGCACGTGCCGCTGCGGCCACCAGCGCGGCGCGACCGGCACCGGGCTGGCCGCCCTCCCAGGTGCGACGGGGTCGGGCCGACCGCGGCACGACGGCGGCGGACGCCGTGCGACGGCCGTGGCGACCGGGCCGCCCGCACGCGCCGGAGCCGCGCGGCGGCGGGGAGTAGCGCCGCGGCGAGCACGACCGGCAGGAGCAGGGACCTGCGCATGCCGAGCGAGTGTCCCAGGCCGCGGCGTCAGGACGGTCGGCGCACGCCGCCTGCGAGAGACCGCCGAGTCCCTGCGCCTGAGCACCGGCCGAGTGCGGGGTCTCAGGGCGGCCACGGCGGGCAGGGACTCGAGGACGTGCGTCTAGGCGCCGGTGATGATCTCGCGCATGAGGCGGGCGGTCTCGCTCGGCGTCTTGCCGACCTTGACGCCGACGGCCTCGAGGGCCTCCTTCTTGGCCTGGGCGGTGCCCGACGAGCCGGAGACGATCGCGCCGGCGTGGCCCATGGTCTTGCCCTCGGGGGCGGTGAAGCCGGCGACGTAGCCGACGACCGGCTTGGTGACGTTGTCCTTGATGTACGCCGCCGCGCGCTCCTCGGCGTCGCCGCCGATCTCGCCGATCATCACGATCGCGTCGGTCTCGGGGTCGGCCTCGAACGCCGCGAGGCAGTCGATGTGCGTGGTGCCGATGACCGGGTCGCCGCCGATGCCGACGGCCGAGGAGAAGCCGAGGTCGCGGAGCTCGTACATCATCTGGTAGGTCAGCGTGCCCGACTTGGACACCAGGCCGATGCGGCCGGCCTTGGTGATCGTGCCGGGGATGATGCCCGCGTTGGACTTCCCGGGGCTGATCAGGCCGGGGCAGTTCGGGCCGATGATGCGCGTGGTGCCCGAGTTCTCGGCGTACTGGTAGAACGCGGCGGTGTCGTGGATCGGCGATGCCCTCGGTGATGACCACGACGAGCGGGATCGCCGGCGTCGACGGCCTCGACGACGGCGCGCCTTGGCGAACCTCGGCGGCACGAAGACCACCGAGACGTCGGCGCCGGTGGCGGCCACGGCCTCCGCGCACGGAGTTGAACACCGGGATGTCGCGGCCCTCGGCGTGACGGTCTGGCCGCCCTTGCCGGGGGTGACGCCGGCGACGATGTTCGCGTGCGACCCGAGCATGCGGATCGTGTGCTTGGTGCCCTCGGAGCCGGTGATGCCCTGGACGAGGATCTTGGAGTTCTCGGTGAGGAAGATCGCCATCGGTTCAGGCCCCCTGGGCTGCGAGCTCGGCCACGCGGCGCGCGGCACCGTCCATGGTGTCGACGAGCTCGACGAGCGGGTTCGCCGCGTCGGGGAGGATCTGCCGACCGAGGTCGGCGTTGTTGCCGTCGAGGCGCACGACGAGCGGCTTGGTGACCGCCTCGCCCTTGTCGGCGAGCAGCTGCGAGCGCCTGCACGATGCCGTTGGCGACCGCGTCGCAGGCGGTGATGCCGCCGAAGACGTTGACGAACACCGCCTTGACCTCGGGTCGCCCAGGATGATCTCGAGGCCGTCGGCCATGACCTGCGCCGAGGCGCCGCCGCCGATGTCGAGGAAGTTGGCCGGCTTCTGGCCGCCGAACTCCTCGCCGGCGTAGGCGACGACGTCGAGCGTGCTCATGACCAGGCCGGCGCCGTTGCCGATGATGCCGACCTCGCCGGCGAGCTTGACGTAGTTGAGGTCCTTCTCCTTGGCCGCGCAGCTCGAGCGGGTCGGTCTCGGTGTCGTCGACCAGCGCCTCGTGGTCGGGGTGACGGAAGCTCGGCGTTCTCGTCGAGCGAGACCTTGCCGTCGAGCGCGACGACCTTGCCGGTCGGGCGTCTTCACCAGCGGGTTGACCTCGACGAGCGTGGCGTCCTCCTCGATGAAGACGTCCCACAGCTTCTGCAGGATCTCGATGACCTGCTCGCGCACCGAGGCGTCGAAGCCGGCGGCGTCGACGATCTCCTCGGCCTTGGCCCGGTCGACGCCGACGAGCGCGTCGACCGCGCACCTTCGCGAGCGCCTCGGGACGCTCGACCGCGAGCTGCTCGATCTCCATGCCGCCCTCCTTGCTCGCCATCGCGAGGTAGGTGCGGTTGGCGCGGTCGAGCAGGAAGGAGACGTAGTACTCCTCGGCGATGTCGGCCGCCGGGGTGACCAGCACCTGGTGGACGATGTGGCCCTTGATGTCCAGGCCGAGGATGTCGTGGGCCTTCTCGTAGGCCTCCTCCGGCGTCGCGGCGAGCTTGACGCCGCCGGCCTTGCCGCGGCCACCGGTCTTCACCTGGGCCTTGACGACGACGAGGCCGCCGATGCGCGTCGGCGGCCTCCTTCGCGCGCCTGCGGCGTGTGCACGACCTCGCCGCTCTGCGTGGGCACGCCATGCTTCGCGAACAGGTCCTTCGCCTGGTACTCGTACAGGTCCACCGCTGGTTGTCCTGACTCGTCGGGGGAGCGACCGAGATGCACCGGGAATGACCCGGTGTCACCGGCAACGCGGGATCGCTCGCGACTCTAGCCACGGGCCTCCCGTGCCCCTCACGGACCCCCGGGATCGGGACGTCGTGCGACCTGGGTCACACGGGCTGCAACCGTGTCAGGCGGAGGCGCCCACGCGGTCGACCACCCAGTCGACGATCGAGGCGGTGGTGGTGCCGGGGGTGAAGATCTTGGCGACGCCGAGCGCCTCGAGCTCGGGGATGTCGGCCGCCGGGATGATCCCGCCGCCGAACACGACGATGTCGGCGGCGTCGCGCTCGGCGAGCTGCTCGAGCACGGCCGCGAACAGCGTCATGTGGGCGCCGGAGAGGATCGACAGGCCGATGACGTCGGCGTCCTCCTGGATCGCCGTCTCGACGATCTGCGCGGGCGTCTGGTGCAGGCCGGTGTAGACGACCTCGATGCCGGCGTCGCGCAGCGCGCGGGCCACGACCTTGGCGCCGCGGTCGTGACCGTCGAGGCCCGGCTTGGCGACCACCACGCGGATCGGCGCCCCGCTGGGGGTGCGCGGAGCAGTGGCGGTGGTGCTCATGGCGGCCTCCTGGAGGACGGCGTGGGGCCGGTCGGCCGTCCGCAGCGTACTTCTCGCGGCGCAACGATCCGTGTCGGGGATGCCCTTCAGCCGAGGAAGCGGTCTACCCTCGCGCACGTGCAGCACGAGCGAGGACGCCTCCGACGACGCGCGCGAGCCGAGCCGCCTCGAGCGGGTCGGCTCGCGCTGTCGACGACACCCGTACCCGGCCTCCAACGCGCGCCGCGCCGTCCTGTCCCCCAGCGGCGTGCGGGGCACGGCCGTCGAGCTGGCGTGGTGGACGGCGCACCTCGCGATGTGGCCGTTCGGGATCCTCGAGGAGCGCCTCGCACGACGTGCTGCACCGCACGCGGCTGGCGGACCTGCCCCCGGTGCAGCGCGGCCTCCTGGTCGGCGACGTCGAGGCCGCGGGGACGCCGATCATCCTGGTGCACGGGATCGTCGACAACCGCTCGGTCTTCGCGCTGCTTCGGCGCGGGCTGCGGCGACGCGGCTTCGGTCGCGTGGTGACGGTGAACTACTCGTCGATCAACGGCGACATCCGGTTGCTGGCCGATCGCCTCGGCACGCTGGTCGAGCAGGTGTGCGCGGAGACGGGCTACGAGCGCGTCCACGTCGTCGGCCACTCGATGGGCGGCCTCGTCGCGCGCTACTACGTGCAGCGCCTCGGCGGCGACGAGCGCGTGCACACGCTCGTCACGCTCGGCAGCCCGCACGAGGGTACCGTCCCGGCGTTCGTCCTCCCGCACCCGCTCGTGCGCCAGCTGCGGCCCGGCAGCGACGTCATCCGCGAGCTCGCCGAGCCGGCTCCGGGGTGCCGCACCCGGTTCCTCGCCGTCTGGAGCGACCTCGACCAGTGATCACGCCGAAGCGGTCGGCGACGATCGTGCACCCCGACCTCAACGCGCGGAACGTCTTCATCCGCGGCGTGGGGCACATGTCGCTCCCCGTCGACGGCCGGGTCGTCCACGAGATCTGCACGACGCTCGCCCACCTCGACCACGAGGGGCACACCGTGGCACCCGGAGCGACGTCGATCGCGAGCAGCCGAGGGCGCGTCGGCTCGCGCGAGCCGCAGGGGAACCCGCCCGAAGTTGCCAGGAGCCGTAAGCGTCGGTGACGCTTCTCCCCGTGTCACGCAGCCGGGTACGCCACGCCCTGGCGATGGGCGGCCTCGCCGCGCTCGCCGTGGCGGGCCTGGCCGTGACCAGCCTGCCCAGCTCGGTGTCGGCGTTCTCGACCGCGCCCGGCCCCGGAGCCACCACCAACCCCGTCGACGACGGCGCCTCGCTCGAGATGCCGGACATCGCGTCCGGGGCGCGCGAGCGCGCCGGCGGCGTGCTCTCCGTCTCCCGCTCCGTCTCCTTCGTCGACCGCCCGGCCCGGCTCTGGGCGAACCCCGTGCCGGGATCGCGGATCTCGGCCTCGTTCGGCGAGAAGGGCCAGCACTGGGCCACCCGCCACACCGGCCTGGACTTCGTGGCGAACTGGGCACACCCGTCTACTCGGTCGACGACGGCACCGTCATCGCGCTCCCCCGGCACCCGGGCTACGGGCGCATGGTGGTCATCGAGGTCCGGCCCGGCGTCACCGTCTGGTACTGCCACCTGTCGTCGACCACCGTGAAGCTCGGCCCGGTCCGGGCCGGGAGGCAGATCGGCCGGGTCGGCTCGAGCGGCAACGCGACGGGCGCACACCTGCACCTCGAGGTCCGAGTCGGGGACCGGCCCACCGATCCCGCGGTGTTCCTGTGGGGCTCGGTGCCCGGGCGCCCGGCACGGCCGCCGTCCTGGCTGCCCGCGGTCCCCGTGACGACGGTCGCCCAGCTGATCCGCATGTGACCCCGCGCCGTGTGAGTGCCAGCGCGCTCTCCACGACGCGCGGGCACTCACGACCGAGGGTCAGAGCTTCTCGACCGGGGCGTAGCGCAGCAGCAGCCGCTTGGTGCCCTCTGCGCCGAAGTCGATCGTGGCCTCGGCCTTCTCGCCCATGCCGCTCGTCGACACCACGGTGCCGAGCCCGAACTTGTCGTGGGTGACGCGGTCGCCGGCGGCGACCGACACCACCACCCGGTTGCCGGGCGACCGCGCGCCGGGGCGCTGCACCGCTGCCACGAGCGACGGAGCGGCGCCGAAGCCGCCCTGCGAGGCCGCCCGGCCACCCGTGACGATCGGGTCCTCCCGGTTCCAGTGCACGAGCTCGCCCGGGCAGCTCGTCGAGGAAGCGGCTCGGCGGGTTGTACGACGGAGCACCCCAGGCCGAGCGCACGACCGCGCGCGAGACGTAGAGGCGCTGCCGGGCCCGGGTGATGCCGACGTAGGCCAGCCGGCGCTCCTCCTCGAGCTCGCGGTTGTCGCCGAGCGAGCGCATGTGCGGGAAGACGCCGTCCTCCAGGCCGGTGAGGAACACCACCGGGAACTCGAGGCCCTTGGCGGTGTGCAGCGTCATGAGCGTGACGACGCCGCCGTGGTCGTCGGAGTCGGGGATCTCGTCGGAGTCGGCCACCAGCGAGACCCGCTCGAGGAAGTCGCCGAGCGTGCCGTCGGGCCGGTCGGTCTCGAACTCGCGGGCCACGGACTCGAGCTCGGCGAGGTTCTCGACGCGCGTCTCGTCCTGCGGATCGGTGCTCGCCGCGAGCTCGGCGAGGTAGCCGGTCTGCTCGAGGACGGCGGCCAGCACGGTGGCCGGACCGGCACCCGCCTCGACGAGGGTGCGCAGGTCGGCCATCAGCGTGACGAACGCCTGGATCTGCGTGAGCGAGCGGGTGGCGATCGCCGGTGCCTCGTCGGCTCGGGCGAGCGCCGTCGGCGAACGTGATGCGCTCGCGCTGCGCCAGCACCTCGACGCACGCCTCGGCGCGGTCGCCGATCCCCCGGCGCGGCGTGTTGAGGATGCGGCGCAGCGAGATGTCGTCCTCCGGGTTGGCGAGGGAGCGCAGGTAGGCCACCGCGTCGCGGATCTCCTTGCGCTCGTAGAAGCGGACGCCGCCGACGACCTTGTAGGGCAGGCCGACGCGGATGAACACCTCCTCGAGCGAGCGGGACTGCGCGTTGGTCCGGTAGAACACGGCGACGTCGCGAGCGGGGACGCCGTCCTCGTCGGAGAGCCGGTCGATCTCACCCGCGACGAACGCGGCCTCGTCGTGCTCGTTGTCGGCGACGTAGCCGATGATCTGCGCGCCGTCGCCGGCGTCGGTCCACAGGCGCTTGGCCCGCCGCGCGGTGTTGCGGGTGATCACCGCGTTGGCCGCGGTCAGGATGGTCTGCGTCGATCGGTAGTTCTGCTCGAGCAGGATCGTGCTGGCGTTCGGGTAGTCGCGCTCGAACTCCTCGATGTTGCGGATCGTGGCGCCGCGGAAGGCGTAGATGCTCTGGTCCGCGTCGCCCACCACGCACAGCTGCGCCGGCGGCACCCCGGCGTCGCCGCGACCGACGAGCTCGTTGACCAGCACGTACTGCGCGTGGTTGGTGTCCTGGTACTCGTCGACGAGCACGTGGCGGAACCGGCGGTGGTAGTGCTCGGCGACGTCGGGGAACAGCTGGAGCACGGCGACGGTGGACGAGATCAGGTCGTCGAAGTCGAACGCGTTGGCGCGCCGGAGGCGGCGCTGGTAGTCGGCGTAGGCCTCGGCCAGGGTCTTCTCCTGGTGGTTGCTCGCGCGGCCGGTGAACGTCTCGTGGTCGATCAGCTCGTTCTTGAGGTTGGACACCTGGTTGCTGAACGCGCGCGGCGGATAGCGCTTGGGGTCGAGGTCGAGGTCGCGGCACACGAGGGTCATCAGGCGCTGGGAGTCGGTGGCGTCGTAGATCGAGAACGACGACGTCATGCCCAGCCGCGGCGCCTCCTTGCGCAGGATCCGCACGCAGGCGGAGTGGAAGGTGGAGACCCACATCGCCCGCGCCCGGTTGCCGACCAGCTCGACGACGCGCTCGCGCATCTCGCCGGCGGCCTTGTTGGTGAACGTGATCGCGAGGATCTCGCCGGGCCGGGCGTCGCCGGTCGCCAGCAGGTGCGCGATCCGCCGGGTGAGCACCCGGGTCTTGCCCGACCCGGCACCCGCGACGATGAGCAGCGGGCTCCCCCGGTGCTCGCACGGCGGCGCGCTGCTCGGGGTTGAGGTCGTCGAGCAGGAGCGCGGGATCCGCGCTCGGGCGCGCGACGGGGACCGGGTCCGGCGTAGGCAGACCGAGGTCGTCGAAGAGGGAGGTCATCTCGGGCTCAGTCTAGGTCGCCGGCCGGACAGCGCCGGGCCTCACCACCCCCACCGCGGAGGCCGGCGGAGGTGCGGTCGGCGTGCTCAGTCGACGTAGCCGAGGACCGACATCCGCAGGTGTCCGCCGACCGGCAGGCGGACCGACACGACGCCCGACGGGAGCAGCGGGAGCACGACCACCTCGTGCGCCCACTGCGAGCGGTTGACGTTGAGGCCGTCGATCGTCCAGCGCGAGCCGAGCTGCACGAGACCGTCCTGAGTCGCGCCGTACGAGCTGACGGACACGAGCACACCTGTGGCACCCGCGGGTGCTGCGGTGCCGCCCGTGATCCGGACCGTGCGCGCGACCGAGCTGGGTGCCGCGCCCGTGAGGCCGACGTTCGAGAACGTGTCGACGACCCGGACCGGGACGGAGTTCAGGTGCAGCGAGCCGCCGCCCGGCGTGGGGGTGTCGCCGAACCAGGCCAGGACCCGCACGCGGACGACCGCGGGCGACGACCCGCGGTTGCGCAGCAGGATCCGGCCATCGGTGGTGGGCGCGATGACCGTCGTGGTGCGAGGTGCGACGCGGGACGACGTCACGTTGCCGATGTAGCTGATGAAGCCGCCCGACATCACCCCGATGGCGTCCGCCGTGGCGGTCGGGTTCACGCCGACCGTGAGGGCGAGCCCGGTGAACCCGGCGGCCGGGATGCCGCCCTTGCCGGCGAGCGTGACGATCCGGCTCTCGCCCGGGGCGAGGGGGGCGCTGGTGGCGTCGAACACCGTGGCGGGGGCGACGACGTGGGTCTGGCCCTCGGTCGTGGACGCGGCCGGAGCGGGCGGTGCGGCCGGGAGGGCCGGCGCCCAGCCGACGACCTCCATCTGCACGTCGACGGAGCCCTTGTCGACCGTGAGCCGGATCGTGCCGTCCGGCGCCACGGGGATGACCGCGGTGGCCGGGTAGCCGCCCGACGACAGGGTCGTCACGGCGGGCAGCGAGGCGGTGGAGTCGGTGCTCCGCAGGGCGACCGTGGCGCTCGGGGCGCTCCCGCGGTAGGAGTTCACGCGTACGGCGACCGCGGCCACGCCGGTGGCCGGGACGCCGCCCTGCCCGACGACGGACACGACGATCCCCCGACGGTCACCGCTCCAGCGCGGCGCGCCGAGCCGGCACGGGCTGTCCAGGCCGCGACCCGTGACGGTGTCGAGCACGCGGACCGGCGAGATCATGACGAGGTCACCGCCGCGGGCGGGCGCGGCCTGGGCCGGTGCCCAGCCCGGGTCGCATGACGGAGCGAGCGGGATGCCGCTCCAGAACGACGTCATCGCCAGCGCGCCCTCCCACGTGAGCGAGATGTGCACGTGGTTGCGGTGGCAGAACGTGTCGTAGCCGCTCGCCGCCTTCGCGGGCTCGGTGAGGCAGCCCTTGAGCTCGGTCCACCCGGTCGCGATGTCGTACCCGCGCCAGAACCGGTTGTTCCAGCCGATGTACATGACGCCGAGGCGGCGGGCCATCGCCGCGGCGTTGCCCCACTGGTCGGTCGCGAGCAGCCAGGTGAGGAACGCCTCGGCGCGCGCCTTCTGGGCCGCGACCTTGCTGTTGACCATCCAGTCGAGGGCACGGCCCTCCTTGTGCTCGCTCTGGCCGCCGACCGAGCAGGAGCGCGGGATGCCGATCGAGTACGTGCCGTACGTCGCGTTGAGCAGCGCGGCGAGCTTGGCCGCGCCGGGCTTCGTCGTCGGGCTGCAGGTCGTCTGGCCCTGGTACTCGGCCTCGGCGTCGATCGCGGCGGTGAAGGTACGCGACTTCGGCGTCGGCAGGGCGCTCGGGGCGGCGGCGGCCGACGGGGCGGGTGCGGCGGCCTGCGCCTGCGGGAGGACGGCTGCGGCGGGCAGCAGGGCGGCCGAGACCGCCAGCACCACCGCGGCGACGATGCCGCGGGACGACCCGGGGCGCGACGAGGTAGGGCTACTGCTCATGGGAGGTTCATCGGCACGCGGAGGCCTCGGCTTTCGCCCGCTCCGTACGATGACCGGGACGCATCCCCGTCCGGCACATGTGCCGGGCTGGTCCGCACGCTGTCGCGCGCCGCGCGACCGGACTGCGGACGCAGGTTCACAGGAGGACCTCCATGCTCGACGACGCCGACGTCACTCGCGTGCTCGTGGTGACCGCGCACCCCGACGACGTCGACTTCGGGGCCTCGGGCACCGTGGCGCAGTGGGTCGCCGCCGGCGTGTCGGTGACCTACTGCGTGATCACCGACGGCGACGCCGGCGGCTTCGACCCCACCGTGCCACGTTCGGAGATCCCTGGCATCCGTCGCGCCGAACAGGTTGCCGCAGCGGCGGCGGTCGGGGTCACCGACGTCCGGTTCCTGGGGTACCGCGACGGCGAGCTCACGGTCAGCCACGGCCTGCGGCGCGACATCAGTCGGGTGATCCGTCAGGTGCGGCCCCAGCGGATGCTCATCCAGACGCCGGAGCGCAACTGGGCACGCATCCCTGCGTCGCACCCCGACCACATGGCCGCGGGCGAGGCGTCGATCCAGGCCGTCTACCCGGACGCCCGGAACCCCTTCGCCCACACGTCGCTGCTCGACGACGAGGGGCTCGACGCGTGGTCGGTCACCGAGGTGTGGGTGATGGGCCACCCCCAGTTCACGCACTACGTCGACGTCACCGAGACGTTCCCGCGCAAGCTCGCCGCGCTGCGCGCCCACGAGTCGCAGACCGGCCACCTCGAGGACCTCGAGGGCTTCATCCGCGGCTGGGGCCAGCGGCTGGCCGCCGAGGGCGGCCTCGCCGAGGGCCGCGTCGCCGAGGCCTTCTTCATCAGCACCATGCCCGGCTGACGCCCCGTCCCTAAGATCACGAGTTGCGGACAGATTCCCGCACCTGAACTCAACTTCCTGACCCTAAGGGGTGATCAAGGGAGTTCAGCTGCGGCTTCTGGTCCGCAACTCGTGATCTTGGGGTGTGCGCTGGGGGGCAGCACCGGCGCGGAGGATCACCAGAAGACGGCGACGACCACGTTCACGAGGGCGAGCACGCCGGCGGCGAGCCAGTAGGGCTGCTGCTCGCCCTCGGGCTTGCGGCGGCCGACGAGGGCGATGATCGGCGACGACGAGCGCGATGCCGAGCTTGACCGCGATCTTGGTGCGGTCGAGGTCGTCCTCGCCGAGGTCGAGGCTGCTCTCGCGCATGCCGACGAGGATCAGGCCGGTGAGCAGCTGGGTCATGGCACCGTCGAACATCGTGCGGCTGACCAGCCGAGGAGTCGACCTGCTCTGCGCGATGAACCCACCGACCAGCATGGCGAGACCGATGAAGTGCAGGACGACGACGGCTTCATAGACGTACTTCATGCCGCGCAGCGTATGCGCTGCGCGGCCGACGCCGTGCACGACACGGGCGGCAGCACCGCGCGCCAGGGAGGACAGGGCGCCTCGTGGCCGAGCGCCCGCACGGGGGGCTCCGTGGCCGAGCGCCCGAACGGGCGCTCCATGGCCGAGCGCCCGGCAGGACGGGGGGCTCCGTGGCCGAGCGCCTGGGAGGACTGGTGCTCCGTGGCCGAGCGCCCGGGAGCGCGCGGGGTCAGTGGCCGCGCGCCACCCAGTCGTCGTAGCCCGACGCCTCGGCGCCGATCGTCGTCTCGTCGCCGTGACCGGTGAGGACGCGCGTCGTCGGCGGCAGGGCGAGCAACCGCTCGCGGATCGAGTCGAGGATCGTCGGGAAGTCGCTGAACGAGCGCCCGGTCGCGCCCGGGCCCGCCGTGGAAGAGCGTGTCGCCCGACAGCACCACCCCGAGGTCCGACGCCCACAGGCACACGCCGCCCGGCGAGTGCCCCGGCGTGTGCAGCACCTCGAGCTCGATCCCGGCGACGCCGATGCGCTGACCGTCCTCGAGCGGCTCGGGCTCGAGGGCCGGGTTGACGACGTCCCACAGCATGCGGTCGTCGCCGTGGACGAGCACGGGAGCGCCGGTCGCTTCGACGAGGTCCGCCGCTGCGGTGATGTGGTCGTTGTGCGCGTGCGTGCACACGATCGCGAGCACCGCACGTCCCGCAACGGCCTCGAGGATCGGGCGCGGCGTCGTGCGCGGCGTCGACGACGATCACCTCGGCGTCGTCGCCGACGAGCCACACGTTGTTGTCGACGTCGAAGTCCTGCCCGTCGAGGCTGAAGACCCCGCTCGTGACGACTCGCTCGACGCGCGCCGTCACGACCCCATCACCACGACGGAGCGCAGCACCTCGCCGCGGTGCATCTTCTCGAACGCGGCCTCGACGTCGCCGATCCCGATCGTCTCGGACACGAAGTCCTGCAACGGAAGTCGGCCCTGCAGGTAGAGGTCGATGAGCATCGGGAAGTCGCGCGACGGCAGGCAGTCGCCGTACCACGACGACTTCAGCGCGCCACCGCGGCCGAAGAACTCGATGAGCGGCAGGTCGAGGCGCATGTCCGGGCTCGGGACGCCGACGAGCACGACCGTCCCGGCGAGGTCGCGTGCGAAGAACGCCTGCTCGTAGGTCTCGGGACGGCCGATCGCCTCGATGACGACGTCGGCCCCGAAGCCGCCTGTCGCCGCGCGGATCGCCTCGACCGCGTCGACCTCGCGCGAGTTGACGGTGTGCGTCGCCCCGAAGTGCAGCGGCCTTCTCGAGCTTCCGGTCGTCGATGTCGACGGCGACGATCGTGCCGCGCTCCGGCGAGCCGCGCGCCGGCGATGGCGGCGTCGCCGACGCCGCCGCACCCGATGACGGCGACCGTGTCGCCGCGCGACACGTTGCCGGTGTTGAGCGCGGCGCCGAGGCCGGCCATCACCCCGCACCCGAGCAGGCCGGCGACCTCCGGCGGTGCGGCCGGGTCGACCTTCGTGCACTGGCCCGGCCGCGACGAGGGTCTCTCGGCGAACGCGCCGATGCCGAGCGCAGGCGAGAGCTCGGTGCCGTCGAGCAGCGTCATCTTCTGCGTCGCGTTGAACGTCGAGAAGCAGTACTGCGGGCGGCCGCGCAGGCAGGCCCGGCACGTGCCGCACACCGCGCGCCAGTTGAGGACGACGTAGTCGCCGGGCGCGAGGTCGGTGACGTCCGGACCGACCGACTCCACGACGCCGGCGGCCTCGTGACCGAGCAGGAACGGGAAGTCGTCGTTGATCGCGCCCTCGCGGTAGTGCAGGTCGGTGTGGCAGACACCGCACGCCTGGACCGTCACGCGCGCCTCGCCCGGCCCCGGGTCCGGGACGACGATCGTCTCGAGCGACACGGGCAGCCCCTTGCCGCGCGCCACCACTCCCTGGACCTGCACCGACATCCGCCGTCTCCACCTCTCGCACCGGTACGCCCGCTGACCCCGTGACGTTACGCGGGGCGCGGCGGGCGTGCGGCAGGTCAGACGAGGTGGCGCGCCGCGGCCCAGCGGGCGAGCTCGTGGCGGTTGGTGAGCTGCAGCTTGCGGAGCACGGCGCACACGTGGGTCTCGACCGTCTTGACCGACAGCACGAGATCGCGTGCGACCTCGCGGTAGGTGTAGCCGCGCGCGATGAGCCGCATGACCTCGCGCTCGCGCGGGCTGAGCGAGTCGAGGCCCTCGTCGTTGCGTCGGTCGCCCGGTGGAGAAGGCGTCGAGGACGAAGCCCGGCCAGCCGCGGCGAGAACACGGCGTCACCGTCGGCCACGGCGGCGATCGGCGTCGACGAGGTCGTCGGCCGAGATCGCCTTCGTGACATAGCCGCGCGCACCGCCGCGCACGACACCGATGACGTCGTCGGCGGCGTCCGAGACCGACAGCGCGAGGAACCGCACGTCCGGCAGCTCCGTCGACGCAGCGCGTCGAGCACCGTACGCCCACCACCCCCGGGCAGGTGGACGTCGAGCAGCACGACGTCCGGCGTCGTCGCGTGGATGACGGCGATCGCCTCGTCGACGTCGCCGGCCTCGCCCGACGACGTCGACCCGCTCGCCGATCTCCGAGCGCACCCCGGCGCGGAAGAGCCGGTGGTCGTCGACGAGCACCACGCGCAGCGGTCCGCGGCTGGCGGCCCGGTCTCGCCAGGTCGACCGGGGTCGGTCACGGCATGCTCCTGACGCCGAGGGCCGCGGGCAGGGCGCAGCGCCACCTCGGTGCCCTCGCCGGGCGCGGACCGCACCTCGCGCGCTGCCGCCGCACGCGCGCCATGCGGGCCGCACCGACTCGCGCAGCGCCGAGCCGGTCCGTCGGGCACGGCGTCGGGGTCGAAGCCCGGACCGCGGTCGCGCACGAACACCTCGACCCCGGAGTCGTCGCACTCGACGTACACCGACACCGTGCCGCCGGCGTGCTTCGCGGCGTTGACCACCGCCTCGCGCGCCGGCGGCCACGAGGGCGTCGACCCGGTCGTCGCGCGACACGTCGCCGACGTGCACGACCTCGACCGTGCAGGCGTACGCCGCCTCCACGTCGGCGATCTCGGCCTCGAGCGCCGCGACGAGCGTCGCCGTCGGGATCGCCGACCGGCGCGTAGAGCCACTTGCGCAGCGCGCGCTCCTCGGTGCGCGCGAGCCGCACGACCTCGTCGGGGTCGCGGCGCGACCGCTGGATCAGCGTCAGGGTCTGCAGCACGGAGTCGTGCACCTGCGCCGCGACCTCGGCGCGCTCCTCCGACCGGATGCGCGCGCGGCGCTCGGCGGCGAGGTCGCGCCACCAGCCGAGCACGAAGGGCAGCAGCACGAGGGCGAGACCGCCGACGGCGAGCAGCGCAGCGGCGAGGCCGCGCAGCGAGGCGACCAGGTCGCCCTGCGAGGCCAGCACCCCGAAGACGCCGAGCAGCACGAGCGCGAGGCCGAGCGCGATGCGCGGGCCGGAGCGCCGCACGGCCGTGGCCGTCGTGGCGCGCGCGCTGGCGCCGACGTCGGCGAGCAGCGCGGCCCGGCGGCTGTCGTCGGACTGCCGCCACAGCACCGCCGACGCCGACGGCGACGAGGACGAGCGGGATCGACCCACGACCCGGCGACGTCGACGCCCGCGCGCCGAGCAGCAGCAGCGACGACGCCGACCGCGAGCGCCCCGAGCCCGAGCACGCCGGCGAGGTCGCGGCCCTCGCGCGCGGCGCCGGCGACCCGTCGCCGTCGCGCCCTCGGACCGTCGGTCGAGCGGGCAGCCAGGCCCAGTAGGCGGCGTAGAGCACGAGGCCGAAGCCGCCGACGAGCGTGAGCACCAGGAAGATCACGCGGACGCGCGTCGACGACCAGTGCAGGTGGTCGGCGATGCCGCGGCACACCCCGCCCAGCACGCGCCCGCGCGCGGCCCGGTAGACGCGAGGCGCGATGACTGGCTGGGTGGTCCACGCCTCCATGATCCCCGTCCGGCCCTCGCCGCACATCGGGGTCGGACCCCCGGGTGCGCGTCAGGGTCGGTTCAGGGTCGGGTCAGGGCTGATCCCCGATGTGCCGCGACCCCTGCCGCGGGCGGACGGTGAAGCCATGAACGAGAACCCCACCATCGCGGAGCCCGTCGACCCCGCCCGGCGGCGTCCGCACGGCAGCCACCGCCCCCTCGACCACGCCTCCTCAGCCGCCCTACTCACCGCCGCCCCAGCGGCCGCCGCTGCGCCGCAGCCGCACCGACCGCGTGTTCGCCGGCGTCTGCGGCGGCATCGGTCAGCAGTACGGCATCGACCCGGTGCTCCTGCGCATCCTGCTCGTCGTCGCGACCGTCTTCACCGGCGGCGCCTTCGCCCTCGCCTACCTCGTCGCCTGGATCCTCATCCCGACGAGCCGCTCGTGGCTGCCGGTCGCGCCGCCGGCGCTCGCGGGCACCGTGCCCCCGTCGTACGCCGCCGGCGGCACCGGCACGTTCGTCGACCCGGCGCACCGGCCAGGTCTACGGCGCCGACGCCGATCCCGCTCCGCCGTGCCGCACCGAGCCGCGCTCCTTCCTCGGCCTCATCGCGCTGTCGGCGGCCGTGCTCGTCGGCGGCGTGCTCGGTGTCCTCGCCGCGGCCGGGCGTCAACGTCCCGGCGGTGGTCGTGGCCGCCGCGATGCTCGCCGTGCTCGGCATCGGCCTGCTGGTCGGCGCGTTCCGCGGCCGCGCCCGCTGGCTGATCGCTCCCGCGGTGATCCTGCTGCTCGTCGCGCAGGCGATCGCCTTCGTGCCGCGCGTGCGTCAGCGACACCTCGGGAGCCGGCGTGGGCGACCGTCGCTGGACCCCCACGACGTCGGCCGAGCTTCGAGCTCAGGCGGGCGAGGCCGTGCTCGACCTGACGTCGCTGCCCGCCCGGCCAGGCGACGTCGGTGCCACGGTCGGGCTCGGCCAGCTCATCGTCGTCGTCCCCGCCGACACCACGCTGGTGCTCGACGGCAGCGTCGGACCTCGGCGACATCGACCTCCCGGAGGGTCCCGACCAGTCGGGCACCAACTCTGGTCGAGAAGACCTTCCCCGCCATCGACTCCGATGGCCCCACCACGACCGTCACCCTCACCGCCGAGGTCGGCCTCGGACAGCTGGAGGTGCGTCGTGCGACGTCATGACCTCGACTGGATCTCGCTCATCGCGGGACTCGTCTTCACCGGCCTCGCGCTCGCCTACCTGGTCGTCGGCGTGACCGACGTCGACCTCGACGCCCGCTTCGTCTGGCCGATCGTCCTGGTCGCCCTCGGCGCGGCCGGGGTCGCCACCGCGGTGAGCGCGAACGTCCGCGAGGAGAAGGTCTTCGCCGAGCCCACCCCGCCCGAGTAGGTCCCGACCACGAGCACCAGCCCAGCTGCACGCAGACCGAGCCAGGTTCGCGTGCAGTTGGGCTGTTCCACGTGCCGGGCCTGCCATGATCCGGACATGACGTCGACGCGCAGCGGCCGCCCCGGTCCGCAGCGCCCCACCCTCGAGATGGTGGCCGCGCTCGCCGGCGTGAGCCGGGGCACGGCGAGCCGGGTGCTGTCCGGCGCGTCCAACGTCAGCCCGGCCGCCTCGGACGCCGTACGCCGGGCCGCGGAGGAGCTGCGGTACCGGCCCAACCTCTCCGCGCGCAGCCTGGTCACCGGACGCACCGGGCTCGTCGGGCTCGTCGTCAACGAGACCAACGACCGGCTCTTCAGCGACCCCTACTTCGCCCGGGTCGCCCGCGGCGCGCACGCGGCCCTCGCCGACGCCGACGTCGCTCTCGTCCTCGCGCTCGCCGGCGACGAGCAGGAGCGCGACCGCATCATCGACCTCGCCGCGCTGCGCCTCGACGGGCTGCTCGTGGTGCACGGCCACGGCGACACCGAGCTCGTGTCCGCGATCGTCGCCGCGGGGGTGCCGGCGGTGTTCGCCGGGCGCACCGTCCACGCCGGTTGGACCGACCTCTGGTGGGTCGACTCCGACAACGTCGACGGCGCGGCGACGGCGGTGGAGCACCTGATCGCGAGCGGCCGGAGCCGGATCGCCACCATCAGCGGCCCTCCCGACATGGTCGCCACCACCGATCGGCTGGCCGGGTGGCGCAGCGCGCTCGAGCGCGCCGGCCTGCCCGCTGAAGGCTCACTGGTCGAGGTGGGCGACTTCGGGACCGAGTCGGGCTACGACGCGATGCGTCGCCTGCTCGCGTCGCGGCCCGACGTCGACGCGGTGTTCGCCGGCAACGACCTCATGGCGCTCGGCGCCATGCAGGCGATCGTCGAGTCCGGGCGCAAGGTGCCCGACGACGTCGCCGATCGTGGGCTTCGACGACATCCCGGCCGCCGCGACCGCGCAGCCGCCGCTCACGACGGTCGCCCAGGACATCGACCGCATGGGACGGCGGATGGCCGAGCTCATGCTCGTGCAGCTCGCGGGTCGCGGCGAGGCGCAGCAGGACGTGCTCGAGACCCACCTCGTCGTGCGGGCGTCGAGCTAGCGACGTCACCGGTCTGGCGCGAGTAACAGCCCAGATGCACGTGAACCACGCTCAGTGTGCGTGCATCTGGACTGTTACTCGGGGCCTGGGGTCGGATCCGGTCAGGCCCAACCGTTGTCGCGCGCGATGGCGGCGTAGGCGCGCGCGCTCTGCTTGATGGTGCGCTCCTGGGTGTCGTAGTCGACGCGCACGACGCCGAAGCGGCGGGTGTAGCCCCAGGCCCACTCGAAGTTGTCGAGCAGCGACCAGACGAAGTAGCCGCGCAGGTCGACCCCCGCGTTGACCGCGTCGAGGCACGCCCGCAGGTGCGCGTCGATGTACGCCGCACGGCCGGTGTCGTGGACCTCGCCGTCGACGACCTCGTCCTCGTACGCCGCGCCGTTCTCCGTCACGAAGATCGGCGGCACGTCGTAGTCGCGCTCGAGGCGCTCGAGGGTGTGGGTGAGCCCGGCGGGGTCGACGTCCCAGCCCATGTGCGTGCGCGGCAGGCCGCGCTCGACCGGCTCGACGTCCTCGCAGCCGACCCACGGCGTCGGACGTCCACCGGGTGGGATCGGGGCGGGAGCGTCGAGCCCTCGGACGACGAACGAGCTGTAGTAGTTGACGCCGAAGTGGTCGAGGTGGGTCGAGATGGTCTCGAGGTCGCCGTCCTGCACGAACGCCATGTCGGTCAACGGGGCGAGGTCCTCGACGATGTCGGCGGGGTAGGAGCCGCGCAGCACCGGGTCGAGGAACCAGCGGTTCTGCACACCGTCGAGGCGGCGCGCGGCGTCGACGTCGGCGGCGGAGTCCGTCGCGGGCGAGACCTCGTACAGGTTGACCATGATCCCCACCTGAGCCGGACGCCGTCCGCCGTGCAGCGCCTGCGCGGCGAGGCCGTGCCCGAGCAGCAGGTGGTGCGAGGCCGTCACGGCCTCGACCGGGTGAGGTCCGGCCGGGGGCGTGCTCGCCGGAGGCGTGGCCGAGGAACGCCGAGCACCACGGCTCGTTGAGGGTGGTCCAGTGCTTCACGCGGTCGCCGAGGCGGTGCTGCGCGAGCGCGGCGTACTCCGCGAACCGGAAGGCGGTGTCGCGCGAGCGCCAGCCGCCCTCGTCCTCGAGCGCCTGCGGCAGGTCCCAGTGGTAGAGGGTCACGAACGGCTCGATGCCGCGGCTCACGAGGCCGTCGACGAGGCGGTCGTAGAACGCCAGGCCCTCGGGGTTGAGCTCACCACGGCCGGTCGGGAGCAGCCGTGGCCACGCCAGCGAGAAGCGGTAGGCCGTGAGGCCCAGCTCGCCGAGGAGGTCGAGGTCGGACTCCCACCGGTGGTAGTGGTCGCACGCGACCGACCCGTCGGAGCCGTCGAGGATCGCTCCGGGACGAGCGCAGAGCGTGTCCCAGATGGACGGACCGCGGCCGCCCTCGGTGCTCGCCCCCTCGATCTGGAAGGCGGCGGTGGCGGCACCCCAGACGAACCCCTCCGGGAACGGGCGGGTGACGGCGGTGGCGGTGGCGGGCTGCGTGGTGGTGCTCACGAGGACTCGGGTCCCTTCAGGGGGTGCCGTGGCGCGACGGCTGCGTGGGCGGCGGTCCAGGGTCCGACGGCGCGGCGCGGCTCCCTCGTCCTCACCGCGCCGTCGGCGTCCTGACTCCGCTCGCGGTGACGAGAGCCGGTTCAGCCCTGACGGACCTCTCCACCACGATGGGAGCGCTCCCACAGTGCCGCGCCGACCGCCGGATGTCAATGCCCGGCTCGCGATCCGGACACAGCGTCAGCGCGTCGCCGGCAGCGCGCTCCCGCTCACGCCTGAGGTCGGTGGTGGGCTACTCCCACTCGATGGTGCCTGGCGGCTTGCTGGTGATGTCGAGGACGACCCGGTTGACCTCGCGCACCTCGTTGGTGATGCGGGTCGAGATCCGCGCCAGCAGGTCGTAGGGCAGCCGCGACCAGTCCGCCGTCATGGCGTCCTCGCTCGACACCGGCCGGAGCACGATGGGGTGTCCGTAGGTGCGGCCGTCCCCCTGCACGCCGACCGAGCGGACGTCGGCGAGCAGCACGACCGGCAGCTGCCAGATCGAGCGGTCGACGCCGGCGGCCGCGGTCTCCTGCCGCACGATGGCGTCGGCCTCGCGCAGCACGTCGAGGCGCTCGCGGGAGACGGCGCCGACGATGCGGATCGCGAGCCCGGGGCCTGGGAACGGGTGGCGCCACACCATCTCCGGCGGCAGCCCGAGCTCGGCACCGACGGCGCGGACCTCGTCCTTGAACAGCGTCGCGCAGCGGCTCCACGAGCGCGAACTGCAGGTCGTCGGGCAGGCCGCCGACGTTGTGGTGGCTCTTGATGTTGGCCGTCCCGGTGCCGCCGCCGGACTCGACGACGTCGGGGTAGAGCGTGCCCTGGACGAGGAACTCCACCTGCTGGCCGTGCGCACCGGCCTCCTCGACCACCTCGCGCGCGGCGTCCTCGAACACGCGGATGAACAGCCGCCCGATGGTCTTGCGCTTCTCCTCGGGGTCGGTCACGCCGTCGAGCTCGGCGAGGAAGCGGTCCGACGCGTCGACCACCTTGAGGCGGATGCCCGTGGCCGCGACGTAGTCGGTCTCGACCTGCTCGCGCTCGCCCTTGCGCAGCAGCCCGTGGTCGACGAAGACGCAGGTGAGGTTGTCGCCGACGGCCTTGTGCACCAGGGCGGCCGCGACCGCGGAGTCGACGCCGCCGGAGAGCCCGCAGATCACGAGCTTGTCGCCCACCTGGGCGCGGATCGATTCGACCTGGTCGTCGATGACGCTCGACGCCGTCCAGGTGGGCTCGATGCCGGCGATGTCGTGGAGGAAGTGCTCGAGCACCCGCTGCCCGTGCTCGCTGTGCATGACCTCGGGGTGGAACTGCACGCCGGCGAGACGCCGCGAGACGTCCTCGAACCCGGCGACGGGCGCGCCGTCGCTGACCGCGACGACGCGTGAACCCCTCCGGCGCGCTCTGCACGGCGTCGCCGTGCGACATCCACACCGTCTGCTCGCGAGGGGTGCCCGCGAACAGGGCCGAGTCCGGGGCGACGACCTGGAGCGCGGTGCCGCCGAACTCGGAGAGCCCGGTCTGCGCGACCTCGCCGCCGAGCGCCTGCGCCATCGCCTGGAAGCCGTAGCAGATGCCGAACGTGGGGACCCCGGTCGTGAACAGCGCCGGGTCCACCTGGGGAGCGCCGTCGGCGTAGACCGACGCGGGCCCGCCGGACAGGACCACGGCCACCGGGTCCTTCGCGAGCATCTCCGCGACCGGCATCGACGACGGGACGATCTCGCTGTAGACGTGGGCCTCGCGGACCCGGCGAGCGATCAGCTGGGCGTACTGCGCCCCGAAGTCGACGACGAGGACGGGACGGTGGTGAGCGGTCGACACAGGGTCACGGGCCCTTCGGAAACGGCGAGGCGGGCGGTGCAGCGATCGTAACCGCCGGGCACCGCCCGCCTCGCTCGGGCTCGAGCCGTCAGCGCATCAGGTGCCGACGTTGAAGCTGCCCTCGAAGCCGCCTGTGGCCACGATGATGATCCCGATCACGATGCCGATGGCGGCGATCACGAACGTGATGAGCGAGAACAGCCGGGCCTTGCGCGCCGACTCGGTCGCGCCGGCGATGTCGCCGACCGCTGCCTTGCCGTTGACCTGGCTGGCGAAGACCACCGCGATGATGCCGGTGGCCAGGCCGATGAGACCGGCGCAGCACAGGCCCGCGACGAGGGCACCGATGGCCAGGCCCATGTTGTTGGGCACCGTCGCTGCCGGGGCACCGTAGGCCGCGGGCGCGGGAGCGTAGGCGGGCGGCCGGGCGGCGGGGGCGGCGGCGTGCCGTAGGCCGGGGCGGGGGGCGGCGGCGGGACGTCGCTCGCGGGAGGCGGCGTGACGCCCTCGGGCGACGCGGCGAAGGGGTTCTCGTCCGACGGCGGCGGCTGGGTGGGGTCGCTCACAGGGTCACCTTTTCTGGTCATCTCGGCGCTGCGCAGCGGCCGACTCTGCCGCGACGGTATCGACCGGGACGTCGCGATGCCAGCGAAACCGTGGCGACCGGCGCGCCGCCGCGGGCCTACGCTCGGGCGGTCATGATGCTCACGGGACTGCCGCTGACGGATCCGGGGACCCCGGAGCTGCGCTCGCCGTTCGCCTACCTCCGCTGGATCGCTCGTCATCAGTGGCGCACGCTCGCGATCGGCATCCTGTGGGGCATCCTCTGGATGCTGGCGCAGGCCATCGTGCCCGCGGCGCTCGGCGCCGGGGTCCAGGCCGCCGCCGACCACATGTGGACCGACCTCCTGCGCGCCGCCGCGGCCCTGTTCGGGCTCGGCGCTTTCGCCGCGCTCGCCGGGGTGCTGCGCCACCGGATGGCCGTGACCAACTGGATCACCGCCGCGAGCCGGACCCAGCAGCTCGTGGTGCGGCACTCGGCCCACCTCGGCAACGAGCTCAGCGCCACCGTCGCGACGGGCGAGGTCGTGGCCGTCACGTCGAGCGACGTCGAGAAGATCGGCAGCGCGTTCGACGTGCTCGCCCGGTTCGCCGGCGCCGTCGTCGCGTTCGTCGTGGTCGCCGCGATCCTGCTCCACTCCTCGCTCGCGCTCGGCGCGATCGTGATCATCGGCATCCCGCTCCTCGGGCTCGGCGTCGGTCCCCTGCTCAAGCCGCTCGAGCGTCGCGAGTCCGAGCAGCGCCACCGGCTGGGCAAGGCCACCGAGCTCGCGGCCGACACCGTCGCGGGGCTGCGCGTGCTGCGCGGCATCGGCGGCGAGGAGCTGTTCATCCGCCGGTTCCACGACGCCTCGCAGGAGGTACGCCGTGCCGCCGTCGACGTCGCCCGGCTCCGGTCGCTGCTCGACGCGCTCCAGGTCGCGCTGCCCGGCATCTTCGTCGTGGTCGTCACGTGGGTCGGCGCCCACCTCGTGCTCTCCGGCTCGCTCGACGTGGGTCAGCTCGTCGCGTTCTACGGCTACTCCGCGTTCCTCGTGATCCCGCTGCGCACGTTCACCGAGGCCGCACACCGCTGGACCTCCGCCTACGTGGCGGCCAAGCGCGTCGTGCGCCTGCTCCTGGTGGAGCGCAAGGACACCGACACGGGCACGGCGCGTCTGCCGTTCGCGCGGACCGCCGTGCTGCACGACCCGATCTCCGGCCTGACGATCACGCCCGGCCGGTTCACTGCGGTCGTCTGCGCCGAGCAGAGCGTGGCCGACGAGATCGCCCTCCGCCTCGCCGGGATCGGCCCCGGCGGGTCGGGCGTGACGATCGACGGCGTGCGCCTCGGCGACCTCGCCGCTCGGACGTCCGCGCCACGATCGTCACGCAGGACAAGGACCCGGTGCTCATGTCCGGCACGCTCGCGGAGCTGCTCGATGTGCCGCGGTCAGGACGGGTCAGCATCAGCGACGCGATCGAGGCGGCGTCCGCCTACGACGTCCTCGACGCGCTCGTCGACTCGTCGCCGGACTCGTCGGACCCGATGCGGGCGCGCGTCACCGAGCGCGGTCGGTCCCTCTCCGGTGGGCAGCGCCAGCGGCTCGCCCTCGCCCGCTCGCTCGTCGCCGACCCGCCGATCCTCGTGCTCGACGAGCCCACGAGCGCGGTCGACGCCCACACCGAGGCCCGCATCGCCGCAGCCATGCGCGAGGTCCGCACCGGGCTCACGACCGTGGTCCTCACGTCGTCCCCGCTCGCGCTCGACGCCGCCGACGAGGTCTCGCTCGTGCTCGACGGCGTGGTCGTCGCCACCGGTCGGCACCGCGCCCTGCTCCGCGACGAGCCGCGCTACCGCGCCGTCGTGACCCGAGAGGAGGTGACGTCGTCGTGATGCCGCCCGAGGACGCCGTCGCCGCCTCCACGCAGACCGGGACGTCGCTGCCGATCGCCGGCGAGGACACCATCCGCCGCTACACGCGCTCGCTGTTCCGGCGGCACCGCAAGGCGTTCGCCATCGTCATCGGCACGCACTCGGTGGCCTCGGTGGCCGCGCTCGTCGGACCGATCGTCCTCGGTGGCCTGGTGCAGGCGCTCGTCGACGGCACCACGGCCGACGTCGTCAACACGGCCGCCATCATCTTCGTCGTGTCGCTCGTCGTGCAGACGGTGTTCACCCGCATCACCCGGCTGCGCTCGGGCGTCCTCGGCGAGGAGGTGCTCGCCGACCTGCGCGAGGACTTCCTCACCCGCGCCGTGCAGCTGCCCACCGGAGTCGTGGAGCGGGCCGGCACGGGCGACCTCGTGTCGCGCACGACCACCGACGTCGACCGGCTGAACCACGCTGTGCGCGAAGCGATCCCGGAGATCACGATCGCCATCGTCACCGCGGTCCTCGTCGGTGGCGCGCTCGTGTTCACGGCCCCCCAGCTCGCGCTCGCGTGGCTGCTCGGCGTGCCCACGATCCTGATCTCGTCCCGGTGGTACTTCCGGCGTGCACCGCAGGCCTACCGCGCGGAGTCCTCCACCTACGCCGCGGTGAGCGCGTCGATCGCCGAGACCGTCGACGCCGGTCGCACGGTCGAGCTCTACCGCCTCGGCGAGTCGCGCATCGACGTCACCGACAACCGCATCCGCCGGTGGGTGTCGTGGGAGCGCTACACGCTGTGGCTGCGCTGCTCGTGGTTCCCGTGGATCGAGGCCGGCTACGCCCTCCCGCTCGTCGGCGTCCTCGTCTGGGGCGGCTGGCTCGTCTCCAACGACACCATCTCGCTGGGACAGCTGACGACCGGCCTGCTCTTCACGCAGATGCTCGTCGAGCCCGTCGACCTCATCCTCATGTGGTACGACGAGCTGCAGGTCGGGCAGGCATCGCTCGCCCGCCTGGTCGGCGTGCAGGAGGTCCCCGACCCCGAGACCGACGACGACCTCGTGCCGCTCGACGACCGCCTCGTCGTCGACGACGTGCGCTTCGGCTACCGCGCCGGACGTGACGTGCTCCACGGCATCGATCTCGACGTCGCGCCGGGCGAGCGCCTCGCGCTCGTGGGGCCGTCCGGCGCCGGGAAGTCCACGCTCGGCCGGCTCATGGCGGGCATCTACGCGCCGCGCACGGGCTCGGTCGAGATGGGCGGCGCGGCCCTGTCGCGCATGCCTGCCGAGACGGTCCGCACCCAGGTGGCCCTCGTCAACCAGGAGCACCACGTGTTCGTGGGCAGCCTCCGCGACAACCTGCTGCTCGCGCGTCCCGACGCCGACGACGCGACACTTCTGGGCGCCCTCGAGTCGGTCGACGCGCTGCCCTGGTACGACGAGCTCAGCGACGGTCTCGACACGAAGGTGGGCAACGGCGGCACCGCACTGGCACCGGGCCAGTCGCAGCAGGTGGCGCTCGCCCGGCTGATCCTCGCCGACCCGCACACCTTGGTTCTCGACGAGGCGACGTCGCTGCTCGACCCGCGCGCGGCGCGCCACCTCGAGCGCTCGCTCAACGCGGTGCTCGAGGGCCGCACGGTCATCGCGATCGCGCACCGGCTGCACACGGCCTACGACGCCGACCGCATCGCGGTCGTGGAGAACGGCCGGATCAGCGAGCTCGGCAGCCACGACGAGCTCGTCGCGGCCGACGGCGCCTACGCCGCCCTGTGGCGTTCCTGGCGCGACGCCGACTGACACCGAGCACGGTGCGGGAGGGCCCGTCTCCGGACCCTCCCGCACGTGTGCCAGGTCAGCGACGCGCGGTCACGACCGCGTAGGCGTTGACGATGCCGGGACCGTAGAACCCGTTGTCGTTGATCGGTCCGGCGCAGTACGCCTCCCCCGTGCCGACCGATCCGTCGGCCCGGATCCGCGTGTACTCCAGCAGGCGCGGCTGCGGGCAGGCGTGCGGCACGGCGGTGCGCAGCAGGATCTCCTCGGTCTTCTTGGGATCGAGCCCGAGACCGCCGTGGTGAGCCTTGTCCGCCTTGCCGAACCGGCTGACGACGAGCGCAGCCACACCCACCGCGTGCGGTGCGGCCATCGAGGTGCCCTGCAGGTACTGGTAGTAGGCGCAGGTCGTCCCGTTGCAGTCCTGGACCACGAACGGGTTGTTCGGGGTGCCGTCCGGGTTGAGGTCGCCGTTGAGCTCGGCCAGTGCCGCCGGGTAGGCGGCCAGGACGAGGTTGCGGGCGTCACCCGTGTTGTCGGCCGAGTCGTAGAAGTCGCCGCCGGGGGCTGCGACATCGGTCTGCTCGGTGCCGTAGTTGGAGTAGTAGGCCTTGCGCGTCGTCGGACCGGTGGCGCTGACGGAGACCACGCCGCGCGACTCCGACGGAACGGTGATGCAGGAGTTGTCGACGTCGCGGTGCTTCGCGGCGTCCAGCGGGAAGTCGGGGCTGGTGTCGTCGACGGTCGGGTTGCCGAGATCCGTCGCCTCGTTGCCCTCGGCCGCCACCGGCAGCACCCCGTGGCGGATGGCGTAGTTGAGGGCGCGCTGGGTCGCCTCTCGGATGACCCGCTGCTCCGCCTGCTCCGCCGGGGAGTCCGCGGGGTTGTCGAGGCAGTTGAACAGCCACGGGTCGGTGAAGAAGCTCATGTTGACCACGTCGACGCCGATGTCGCCGGCGTAGACCAGGGCGTCCAGCGTGGGCTGGAGGAAGAAGAAGCCCGAGTCCTGCCCGGCCCGGATGTTGACGAGGGTGACGTTGGGCGCCACGCCCGCCATGCCGAGCTGGTTGATCGGCGACCCGATCGTGCTGGCCACGTGCGTGCCGTGGCCGTCGTCGTCCTCGTTCGCGGGGTCGACGCAGCTCGGGTGCTCGCACGGCCCGTCGATGTCGGGCATGTCCGTGACGAAGTTGCGGCTCTGCGCCGCGTCGAAGTTGGGCGCGATGTCAGGGTGGGCGCCGTCGATCCCGGTGTCGATGATCCCGACCAGGACCTTCTTGCTGCCGGGGTTCTTCGCGTAGGACCCGGTCGCGGTGGCGCCGATCTGGCGCATGTCCCACTGACGGTTCGCCAACGGCTCGGGCGCGGGGGCCGGGCCGGGCGCGGGCTCCGCGTGGTGCGAGCCGACGCCGGCACCCTTGCTGGCAGCGCGCTCGGCGGTGAGCCGCTCGACGTCGCTCGAGCCGGAGCGGACCTGCTTCGGCGCCGTCCCGATGACCCGGTTGCGGGCCACGCCGCCGACGCTGGTCCGGACCCTGGACGTGAAGGCGGCGTCGGCGCTGGTGACCAGCGCGTAGCCGATCTTGAGGTTCTCCTTGACGATGCGGCCACCCGCTCGCGTGATCGCCGCGCGTGCGTCCGCGGCGCTCTGGCCGACCTTGTAGAGCACGACGTACTCCCCGCCCGTCGACCGTGCCGTCGCGCTTCCGACGGCTTGGGGCGCGGACGTGGCAGGCGCTGACTGCGTCAGTGTGACTGCGACGATCACGACCGTCGATGCGGCGACACCGATGAATACCCGGTTCCTGCGCATAGCGACTCCTCACGGGCCCACACCGTTGTGGGCCCTAGACGAAGGCACCGTAGGTCCGTTCACCGAGCCTGTTCGGCGAACCGCCCGAGTCGATCGGGGGCGCCTCGGGGGCCGGCCGCAGCAGCCCCGGAATCTGGACGTTCGTGCGTGTGAGCGCCCCGACCCCGCACCGGCGCGGCCGTCCTGACCTCAGTCGGTGGCGACGCCGTGCCGCGCTGCCGCGTCGCCGTGCCGCACGTCGACGACGGGCAGGCGCAGCGCCCCGGGCGCCGACGGCGGCACCACGGGTCGCCGGCGGCGCGACCGCGTCGACCTCGGTGTAGGCCGAGCCGAGCGGCGGCCGTGGGTCGACCTCGCCCTTGTTCGGCCAGAGCGCCATCGCGCGCTCGGCCTGGGCGGTGATCGTGAGCGAGGGGTTCACCCCGAGGTTGGCCGAGACCGCCGACCCGTCGACGACGTGCAGCCCGTCGTGCCCGAACACCCGGTGGTAGCCGTCGATGACCCCGTGCTCGGGGTCCGCCCCGATGCAGCAGCCGCCGACGAAGTGCGCGGTCATCGGCGCGTCGATGAGTTCGCCGAGGTTGCCCATGGGGTCGCCGCCGATCTTCTGCGCGATGCGGCGCGCGGCGTCGTTGCCCGACGGGATCCAGGTGGGGTTCGGCTCGCCGTCGCCCTGCCGCGACGTCAGCTTCCACCGGCCGAGCCGGGTCCGCACGCTGCTCACCGTGATCGAGTTGTCGACCGACTGCATCACGAGCGCGATGGCGCCCCGCTCGGACCAACGGCGTACGTCGAGGCTGCGCAGCGCCTCACCCGGACGGTCCGCGACGGTGCGGGCCCACACGCGCCACCGCGGCGTGCCGTCGACGCCGTCGGTGAGCACGGTGCCGAGCAGCCCCATCAGGTTGCTGCCCTTGCCGTAGCGCACCGGCTCGACGTGGGTGTGCGGGTCCGGGTGGAACGACGACGTGATCGCGACACCGCGGGTGAAGTCGACGTCGGTGCGGCGCGACACGGCGCCGACGAGCGACTCGGAGTTGGTGCGCGACATCACGCCGAGGCGCGGCGAGATCCGCGGCAGCAGCGCCTCGTCGCGCATGCGGTGCAGCAGCTTCTGGGTGTTGTAGGTGCCGGCCGCGACCACGACGTGGTCGGCGGTGAAGGTGCGGCGGCCGCGCATGAGCGGACCGGTGCGCACCGTGTCGACGGCGTAGCCGCGGCCCTCCACGCGGCCGGATGCTCGACACGGTCGTCAGCGGGTGCACCTCGGCCCCTGCTGCCTCCGCGAGGCCGAGGTAGTTCTTCGGCAGTGTGTTCTTCGCGTTGTGCCGACAGCCGGTCATGCACTCGCCGCACTCGATGCACCCGGTCCGCTCGGGCCCTGCTCCGCCGAAGAACGGGTCCGGCACGGTCGTGCCAGGCCGTCGCCGAAGAACACCCCGACCGGCGTGAGCCGGAAGGTGTCGCCCACCCCCATGTCGTCCGCGACGGCGGCGAACGTGTCGTCGAGGGGCGACCGGTGCGGCACGTCGGTCACGCCGAGCATGCGCGAGGCCTGGTCGTAGTACGGCGCGAGCTCGCGCTGCCAGTCGGTGATGCCGGCCCACTGCGGGTCCTCGAAGAACGGCTGCGGGCGGCACGTAGAGGGTGTTGGCGTAGACGAGCGAGCCGCCGCCGACACCCGCGCCGGCGAGGACCACGACGTCGGGCAGCAGGTGGATGCGCTGGATCCCGTAGAGGCCGAGCCGCGGCGCCCACAGGAACTTGCGGACGCGCCACGACGTGGTGGCGAAGTCGGCGTCGGCGAACCGGCGGCCGGCCTCGAGCACCCCGACGCGGTAGCCCTTCTCGGCGAGTCGCAGCGCGGTGACCGAGCCGCCGAAGCCCGAGCCGACGACGAGGACGTCGTAGTGCAGGTCCGTCACCTCATCACCCAGCTTCTTGAGGGCGCGGAACGCGGTGGCCATCAGGCCGGCCCACTGCTCGTCGCTGCGGCCGAAGGGCGGCGCCGAACCCGATGCCGTGCTGCACGGCGACGGTCTGGGACTCGGTGTACTTGCAGCATCCCCTCGACGCCGTGCCGACGACCGAGGCCGGACGCCTTCATCCCGCCCATCGGCGCGGACGTGGACCCCCACGCCGAGCCGTAGGCCTCGTTGACGTTGACGTTGCCGGCCCGGATCCGCGCCGCGATCGCCCTGCCCGCGGCGGTGTCCCGCGTGATGACCGCGGCGTTGAGGCCGTACTCCGTGTCGTTGGCCCGGGCCACGGCCTCGTCGTCGGTCCGGAACGTCGACACCGCGACGACCGGGCCGAACGTCTCCTCCGCGCAGAGGGCCATGTCGGCGGTCACGCCCGCGCAGGACGGTGGGCTCGAAGAAGAACGGACCGACGTCGGGTCGTGCCCGACCGCCTGCGAGCACCTCGGCGCCCTTGCTCACGGCGTCGGCGAGGTGCGCGGTCACCCGCGTCGAGCTGGCGGGCGGAGATGAGCGACCCCATGTCGGCGCCCCAGCCGACCCCCGCCTTGAACCGCAACGCCTCGACGCGTGCCAGGAACGCGGCGAGGAACTCCTCGGCGACGTCCTCGTGCACGCAGCACCGCTCGGTGGAGACGCAGAGCTGGCCCGCGTTCGCGAAGCACGCGCGCTCGGCGATCTCCGCGGCCCGCGCGATGTCGGCGTCGGCCCGCACGATCAGCGAGTTCTTGCCACCGAGCTCGAGGGAGCAGCCGATGAGGCGCTCACCGCAGCGCGCGGCGATCTCGCGGCCGACCCGGGTCGACCCGGTGAACATGACGTAGTCGGCGCGGTCGACCACCCACGGCCCGACGACGGCGCCGTCGCCGATCACGACGTTGAGCACGCCCTCGGGCAGGCCCGCCTCGCGCAGCAGGTCGACCACCCACAGCGCGGTGAGCGTGGTCTGCAGGTCCGGACGCAGGACGACGGAGTTGCCCGCGACGAGGGCGGGCATCGCGTCGGACACCGCGAGAGTCAGCGGGTAGTTCCAGGGCGAGATGATCCCGACCACGCCCTTCGGGTGGTGGTTCTCCGTCGTGCGCGTGAGCACCGGGAAGACGCCGAGGTGCCGCTCGCTGCGCGACGAGCCCCGGGCCGCCGCGTGCGTAGTAGCGCGCGTTGAGCGCGACGTCGGCGATCTCCTCGAACGCGTCACGTCGCGCCTTGCCGGTCTCCGTCTGCGCGATGTCGAGGATCTGGCTCTGCCGGTCGAGGACCAGGTCGTGGAACCGCAGCAGGATGCGGGCGCGGTCGCGCGGGGCGCGGTTCGCCCAGTGCTTCTGCGCGCGGCGCGACATCGCGAACGCGGCCTCGACGTCGTGCTCGGTCGACAGCGGCAGGATCGCGGCCGGCTCACCGGTGAACGGCGCGATCGTCGTGTGCGGTCGAGCGCCGACGGCCCGACCACCGCGTGGCGCAGCAGCCGCGCGACCGTAGCGCTCGGGATCGCGGTGTCGCGGGCGGGTGAGAGGGAGTCGGCAACGACGTCGGCGGTCATGCCGCACAGACTAATGCCGCTGGTTACCGGCCGGTAGCCTGCGGGCACCGCCTGCGACCGAGGAGCTGCCGCGTGCGCATCGGAGGGCCGGGCCGACACAACCCGCGAACCGCCGACGGCGCCCGCCTCGGACCTCTGCCCGCACCCTCGGCGCGGGACGTCAGGCGTGGCTGAGGACGATCTCGACGCGCTGGAACTCCTTGAGGTCGGAGTAGCCCGTCGTCGCCATCGCCCGGCGCAGGGCGCCGACGAGGTTCATCGTGCCGTCGTGCGTGCGCGACGGGCCGTGCAGGATCTCGGCCAGCGTGCCGACCGTTCCGAGCTGCACGCGCTCGCCGCGGGGCAGCTCCGCGTGCGCCGCCTCGATGCCCCAGTGCGCAGCCGCGGCCGGGCGCCTCGGTGGCGCGGGCGAGCGGCGAGCCGAGCATGACGGCGTCGGCGCCGCAGGCGATCGCCTTGGCGATGTCGCCGCTGCGACCGACGCCGCCGTCGGCGATGACGTGGACGTAGCGACCGCCGGACTCGTCGAGGTAGTCGCGTCGGGCGGCGGCGACGTCGGCGATGGCGGAGGCCATCGGCACGCGCACGCCCGAGCACGTCGCGCGTGGTGTGCGCGGCGCCGCCGCCGAAGCCGACGAGCACGCCCGCGGCGCCGGTGCGCATGAGGTGCAGCGCGGCCTGGTAGGTGGCGCAGCCGCCGACGATCACGGGGACGTCGAGCTCGTAGATGAACTGCTTGAGGTTGAGCGGCTCGTGCGGGAGTCGGGACCGGGGACGTGCTCGGCGCACACGGTCGTGCCGCGGATGACGAAGATGTCGACCCCGGCGTCGACGACGGCCTTCGCGTAGCTGCGCGGTGCGCTGGGCGAGAGCGACGCCGACACCGTCACGCCGCCGGCGCGGATCTCGGCGATGCGCGAGGCGATGAGGTCCTCGCGGATCGGCTCGGCGTAGATCTCCTGCAGCCGCCGGGTGGCCTCGCCCTCGGGCGAGCTCGGCGATCTCGGCGAGCAACGGCTCGGGGTCCTCGTAGCGGGTCCACAGCCCCTCGAGGTCGAGCACGCCGAGCCCGCCGAGGCGGCCGATCTCGATCGCGGTGGCGGGCGAGACGACGGAGTCCATCGGGGCGGCGAGCACCGGCGTGTCGAAGCGGTAGGCGTCGATCTGCCACGCGGCCGAGACCGCCTCGGGGTCACGCGTGCGGCGGCTCGGCACGATCGCGATGTCGTCGAGGGAGTACGCCGGACGGGCGCGCTTCGCGCGGCCGATCTCGATCTCGGTCACTGGTGTCCTTCGTGGCTCTCGCGGGGACGGCTACTGGTGGTAGTTGGGCGCCTCGGTCGTCATCTGGATGTCGTGCGGGTGGCTCTCCTTCAGCCCCGCCGCCGTGATGCGGACGAAGCGGCCCCGCTCGTGCAGCTCGGGGATGCTGCGCGCGCCGACGTAGCCCATCGACTGCCGCAGCCCGCCGACGAGCTGGTGCGCGACGGCGGAGAGCGGGCCGCGGTAGGCGACCCGGCCCTCGACGCCCTCGGGCACGAGCTTGTCGTCGCTGACGACCTCGGCCTGGAAGTAGCGGTCCTTGCGAGTAGGACTTCTTGCCGCGGGAGGACATCGCGCCGAGCGAGCCCATGCCGCGGTAGGACTTGAACTGCTTGCCGTTGACGAAGATGAGGTCGCCCGGGCTCTCGTCGCAGCCGGCGAGCAGCGAGCCCAGCATGACGGAGTCGGCACCCGCGACGATCGCCTTCGCGATGTCGCCGGAGTACTGGAGCCCGCCGTCGGCGATGACCGGGACGCCGGCCGGCCGGCACGCCAGCGACGCGTCGTAGACCGCGGTGATCTGCGGTGCGCCGACCCCGGTGACGACGCGGGTGGTGCAGATCGAGCCCGGGCCGACGCCGACCTTGACGGCGTCGGCGCCGGCGTCGACGAACGCCTGCGCGCCGGCGCGGGTGGCGACGTTGCCGCCGATGACCTGCACGTGGCGGGTCGCCGGGTCGGTCTTGAGCCGCGCGACCATGTCGAGCAGGAGCCGCACGTGGCCGTGGGCGGTGTCGGCGACGAGGACGTCGACCCCGGCCTCGACGAGCGTGGTGGCGCGCTCCCAGGCGTCGCCGAAGTAGCCGATCGCCGCCGCGACCATGAGACGGCCGTCGCCGTCCTTCGTGGCGTTCGGGTACTGCTCGGACTTCACGAAGTCCTTCACCGTGATCAGCCCGGTCAGGCGGCCGCGGTCGTCGACGATCGGCAGCCGCTCGAGCTTGTGCTGGCGCAGCAGCATCGTCGCTTCCTCGCGCTCGATGCCCTCGTGCCCGGTGATGAGCGGCATCGGCGTCATGACGTCGCCCACGAGGGTGTGCGCCCACTCGGCGACCGGCGTGAACCGCATGTCGCGGTTGGTGACGATGCCGAGCAGCACGCCGTCCTCGTCGACGACCGGGAGGCCGGAGACGCGGTACTGGCCGCAGAGCTCGGTCGACCTCCTCGAGGGTGGCCTTCGGGGTGGATCGTGATCGGGTTCGAGATCATCCCGGTCTGGGTCCGCTTCACGAGGTCGACCTGGTAGGCCTGGTCCTCGATCGAGAGGTTGCGGTGCAGGACGCCGATCCCGCCCTGGCGGGCCATCGCGATCGCCATCCGCGCCTCGGTGACGGTGTCCATCGCCGCGGAGACCAGCGGCACCGCGAGCGTGATCTCGCGCGTGAGCCGGGTGGTGGTGTCGACCTCGGCCGGGACGACGTCGGTCTCGCCCGGCAGCAGCAGCACGTCGTCGTAGGTCAGCCCGAGCGCGGCGAACTTCTCGGGGATGCCGATGGGGACGGACACAGGAGGCCTTCCGGTCGCGCGAGCGGTGACCCACAGGCTACCGCCGTACCAGTGCCCGCCCCGAATCCCGGGCGCGGGTGCGCGGCAGTCGAAGGAGAGCACTGCCCACGAACATTGCGGTACGGCGAAGCGGGAGGGGCGATCGGGCCGAGTCGGCGCCCGCAGGGTGCCGGCGAGAACCGATCCGTCGCCGGGCCGAAGGCCGGGCGACCCGCCCCGGAGCGGAGCCGAGCGCCGACGAACCGCTCCGGCAGGAGCGGTTCTTGGAGGCGCCAGAAGTACGGCGAAGCGGGAGGGGCGATCGGGCCGAGTCGGCGCCCGCAGGGTGCCGGCGAGAACCGATCCGTCGCCGGGCCGAAGGCCGGGCGACCCGCCCCGGAGCGGAGCCGAGCGCCGACGGACCGCTCCGCAGGAGCGGTCCTTGGAGGCGCCAGAAGTACGGCGAAGCGAGAGGGGCGATCGGGCCGAGTCGGCGCCCGCAGGGTGCCGGCGAGGACCGATCGCGACCGCCGAGGCCGGGCGACCCGCCCCGGAGCGGAGCCGAGCGCCGACGAACCGCTCCGGCAGGAGCGGTTCTTGGAGGCGCCAAAAGCTAGCGCAGGAAGCCCCAGCGGAAGCCGAGGGCGACGGCCTGCGCGCGGTCGGCCGCGGCGAGCTTGCGGAACAGCCGGCGGGCGTGGGTCTTCACGGTGTCCTCGGACAGGTAGAGCTCGCGACCGATCTCGGCGTTGCTCTTGCCCGCGGCTCATGCCGTCGAGCACCTGCTGCTCGCGCTCGGTGAGCGCGGGCGGGCTGCCGGACGGGCGGACGCGGCTCGAGCGCGAGGTGGGTCCGTCGCGGCCGACGGCGAGGGCCATCGCGACGGTCGCGGCGACCTCCTCGCGGCTGCAGTCCTTCGCGACGTAACCGCGGGCCCCGCCGGAGACCGCGCGGGCGACACCGTCGGGGTCCTCGCCCATGGTGAGCATGACGATGGCGGCGTCCGGGTGGGCGGCGACGAGGCGGCGGGAGGCCTCCACGCCGCCGATCCCGGGCATGCGGACGTCCATGAGGACGAGGTCGGGACGCTCGATCGGGAACCGGGCGAGCACCTCTTCACCGCTGCCGGCCGCAGTGACGCGCTCGACGCCGGGGACGGCGCCGACGGCACGACGCATGGCCTCGCGGGCCAGTGGTGCGTCGTCGCAGACGAGAACGGTGGTCATGGCGGCGCGGACGTCCTCCCGGTCGGTGCCGCCGCATGGGGTGCGGCGACCTTCACAGGGTTGTTCGGCATGTTGGGCACCGGACTTCAGTCCGGACCATTCTGATCTGGGCGGGCCGGACACCGCAGCCGACCGCCGAAGCCGCAGGTCGGGAGGCGTCAGTGGTCGAGGAGCGCCGCGATGTCGGGCCGCGCGAGCCAGTCCGCGGCCAGGTTCTCGGGCAGGTCGTCGGCGATCTGGCGGACGACGGAGCGCGCCGACGTCAGCGCGGCAGCGCTCTCGGCCGGGTGCTGCTCCGCGACGAGAGCACCGAGGACGGCGCGAGCCGGCCACACCAGCGGCAGCGCGCCGAGGCTCTCGGCCAGGGTCGCCGCACGGCGCAGCGTGAGCACCGCCTCGTCCAGGTCGCCGTCTGCACCTGCGCGACGCCGCAGAACAGCAGCCCCTTGGCCACGTGCCGCGGAGCCCCGGACGTCTCGGCGAGCGAGACGGCGCTGGAGGCCCGCGCGACGGCCTCGGCCGCCTCGTCGCGAAGCAGGGCGATCTCGGCGCGCACCCAGTCCAGCCGGACCCGCTGGCGCCACCAGTCGCCGCGCCCGGCCGTGAGGTCGAGCGCCTCGGCGAGCGCGGCCTCGGCGGTCTCGAGCCTCGCCGAGCCCGACCGCGTCGGCCGCCAGGCCGAGCTAGGCGTCGAACCGCGCCTCGGGGGCGTCGCCGGCGAGCTCGAGGGCGCGCTCGTCGATCCGGCGGCCGTCGGCGTGCCGACCGAGCTGGCGGGAGACGCTCGCGAGCGTCGCCGCCGCGAGCGAGGAGAACAGCCGGCGCTCGCGGCTCCTCGGGGCCGCGACGCGCGAGCGGCTCGAGCACGGTCGTCGCCGCGCCGTACCGACCGGCGGCGCCGAGGCAGACGCCGAGCAGCCAGGCCGCGGCCGTGGCCTCGGCGTCGTGACCGCGCGCGTGGGCCAGCTCGACCGCGCGCTGCAGCGGGCGCGACGCCCGCCGCCGGGCGTCCGTGGAACGCCGCCCGCTCGCCGGTGGCGAGCAGCTCGGTCAGTTCGTCGTCCACGTGGGCGCTCCGTCAGTCGACCGGGGGCGTGGCGCGAGCACGGTCGACCGTGGCGTCCGGCGTCACGGAGCGTATCCGGCCGCGCGACGGATCCGCCGGTGGAGCACCGGGCTCGCGCGGTACGGCCGGCGCGGTCGCTCAGGCGGCGACGGCGTGCGAGATCCGGGTCACGGCGTCGACGAGGTCGGTGACGCGCGCCGACGCCGGGCGGCAGCGTCGCGGCCCAGCCGGGGCCGGCGGCGAGCACGACGCGGCGCCGGGCGCAGCACGGGCAGGTCGGCGAGCTGCTCGGCGCCGTCCGTGCCGCTCGGCGTAGGACCACACGAGCACCGCCGCCGGTCCGGTACGCCGGATCGCCGCGACGAGCGCGTCGTGCGGCACGCGGGCGCCGAGCACCCGGGCACCGATCCGGCGCTCGGCGAGCGCGGCCGCGACGGCGAACAGCGGCAGCGAGTGCATCTCCTCGTCGGCGCAGGCGAGCAGCACGGGACGCGGGTTCACCGGCGCCGCGCAGCCGCGCGACCACGCCGGAGAGCGCCGCGATGACCGACTCGGAGAGCACGTGCTCGACCTCGACGCCCGCGACCGGTGTTCTCCCAGCGGCGGCCGACGCCGACGAGCACCGGCACGAGGAGGTTGTCCCAGGTCCAGACGACGCCCCGACGGTCGAGGGTGTCGCGCACGATCTCGGTGCAGGCGGTGCAGTCGAGGCTCATCGCCGCGCGGGCCAGCCCGCGCACCGGCGGGGTGCCGCCGTGGGCAGCGCGATGACGGCGCCGCCGCCGCGCTGGGTCGGCCCGTCGAGCTCGTCGAGGAGCGGGTCGAGGTCGAGGCGTCGACGGCCGGGGAGCGGCGTCGAGCGACGGACGGCGCAGGTCGGCGTCGGTACCGGCGCGGCGGACGACCGTCGGCGGCCAGCGCGGCCCGGGCGGCGTCGCCCGGAGGCACGCCGGTGTTGACCAGGCGGCGCATGAGGTCGAGCCGGGCGACGTCGAGCGCGGAGTAGCGGCGGTGCGACCCGGCGGAGTGCGCGGACGGCCCGAGGCCGTAGCGGCGGTCCCAGGTGCGCAGGGTGGCGGGGGCGACCCCGAGCCGGCGGGCCACGGCGGCCACGGTGAGTCCCGGACCTGCCCACCGCCGCGGTCGCGTCGGGCGCGGCGGCGGGCTCGGGGAGGACCATGACGATCCGATTGTGGAGCCGGCGGACCGGTCCGCCACTCGAGACGCGCCACACCGAGTCAGGATCCGGTCAGGATCGTCCGGACGGACTGGACCGCCTGGCCGCAGTCACCGAACGCCAGCATCCGTCCCGTCACCTCGTGACTGCAGGTATGTGTCATGAGCCGCCTCGGGACGTCCGTCGACGAACGCCGATGACCCTTCGACAGACATTGTTCATCCTCGGTACTTGACCAACGTATGGCGCGGTACTAGGTTCGGATCCCCGACGAAAGGAAGCGCACCGATGGCAGACGTCTCCCGGCTCCCCGGCCCGAACGCCGACCTCTGGGACTGGCAGCTCGACGGCGCCTGCCGCGGCGAGGACAGCGACCTGTTCTTCCACCCCGAGGGCGAGCGCGGCCCGTCGCGCCTGTCCCGCGAGCTCGCCGCCAAGTCGGTCTGCGCCCGGTGCCCGGTGGTCGCCCAGTGCGCCGCGCACGCGCTCTCCGTCGCGCGAGCCGTACGGCGTGTGGGGCGGCATGTGCGAGGACGAGCGCGAGGCGATCTACCTGCGCCAGCGCATGCGCCAGCCGACCTCCCTGCCCGCCTGACTCGCGCCGCCGGGCGAGCGGTCTCTCCCGTCCCCGGACACGACCGCACGTCCCGGCGACGCCGCAGGTGCCGTGCGTCCCCCCAGGCAGCCGCAGCCTCGCGACGACGAGGCCCCCGACCGCTGGTGCGGTCGGGGCCTTCGTCGTGCTGGTGCGGGGCGTCAGTGGCTGTGGCCGCCGGGGCCGTGCGAGTGGCCGTGGCCGTGGCCCTCGTCGTCGGAGTCCTCCTTCTTCTCGACGACGAGCGCCTCGGTGGTGAGGAGCAGCGCGGCGATGGAGGCCGCGTTCTGCAGCGCCGAGCGCGTCACCTTGACCGGGTCGATGACGCCGGCCGCGATGAGGTCGACGTACTCGTCGGTCGGCGGCGTTGTAGCCGTGCCCGACCGGCGAGCTCGCGCACCTTGGCGACGACGACGTAGCCCTGCTCGCCGGCGTTCTCGGCGATCCAGCGCAGCGGCTCGGCCGCGGCCTTGCGCACGATGCTGACGCCGGTGGCCTCGTCGCCGTCGAGCCCGAGGTTGTCGTCGAGCACCGAGGCGGCGTGGACGAGGGCGGAGCCGCCGCCGGCGACGATGCCCTCCTCGATCGCGGCGCGCGTCGCGGAGACGGCGTCCTCGATGCGGTGCTTCTTCTCCTTGAGCTCGACCTCGGTGTGCGCGCCGACCTTGATGACGCAGACGCCGCCGGCGAGCTTGGCGAGGCGCTCCTGGAGCTTCTCGCGGTCCCAGTCGCTGTCGGTGTTCTCGATCTCGGCGCGGATCTGCGCGACGCGGTCGGCGACGGCCTCGTGGTCGCCGCCGCCGTCGACGATGGTCGTGTCGTCCTTGGTGACGACGATGCGACGCGCGGTGCCGAGCACCTCGAGGCCGACCTGGTCGAGCTTGAGCCCGACCTCGGGGGCGACGACCTGCGCGCCGGTGAGGATGGCGAGGTCCTGCAGGATCGCCTTGCGGCGGTCGCCGAACGCCGGGGCCTTGACCGCGACCGAGGAGAACGTGCCGCGGATGCGGTTGACGACCAGGGTCGAGAGCGCCTCGCCGTCGACGTCCTCGGCCATGATGAACAGCGGCTTGCCGGCCTGCGACGACCTTCTCGAGCAGCGGCAGCAGCTCGGAGACCGACGAGATCTTGCCCTGCACGAGGAGGATGTAGGCGTCCTCGAGGACGGCCTCCATGCGCTCGGCGTCGGTGACGAAGTAGGGCGAGATGTAGCCCTTGTCGAACTGCATGCCCTCGGTGAAGTCGAGCTCGAGCGCGGTGCTGTTCGACTCCTCGACCGAGATGACGCCGTCCTTGCCGACCTTGTCGAACGCCTCGGCGATGAGCTCGCCGATCGCGCGGTCCTGCGAGGAGATGGTCGCGACGTTGGCGATCTCGTCCTTGCCCGCGACCTCGCGGGCGACCTCGAGCAGGCGGTCGCTGACGGCCTCGACGGCCTTGTCGATGCCGCGCTTGAGGTCCATCGGGGCGCCGCCGGCGGTGACGACCTTGAGGCCCTCGCGGACCATCGCCTGGGCCAGCACGGTGGCGGTGGTGGTGCCGTCACCGGCGACGTCGTTGGTCTTGGTGGCGACCTCCTTGGCGAGCTGGGCGCCGAGGTTCTCGTACGGGTCCTCGAGCTCGACCTCACGGGCGATGGTCACGCCGTCGTTGGTGATCGTGGGGGCGCCCCACTTCTTGTCGATGACGACGTTGCGGCCCTTCGGGCCGAGCGTCACCTTGACGGCGTCGGCGAGCGCGTTGACGCCGCGCTCGAGGCTGCGACGCGCGTCCTCGTCGAACTCCAGGATCTTGGCCATGGCTGTGTGCCGTTCCTTCGTATGTCTGTGGGACGAGTCCGCCCCGGGGCCCGGGGGCCGCCGGGGCGGATGTGCGTGTGCGTTCTTCGGGGCCGATCGACTACTTCTCGACGACGGCGAGCACGTCGCGCGCGGACAGGAGGAGGTACTCCTGGCCGTCGTACTTGACCTCGGTGCCGCCGTACTTCGAGTAGATGACGTTGTCGCCGACCTTGATGTCGAGCGGCAGGCGCTGGCCGTCCTCGAAGCGGCCGGGGCCGACGGCCAGGACCTTGCCCTCCTGGGGCTTCTCCTTGGCGGTGTCCGGGATGACGAGGCCGGACGCCGTGGTCTGCTCGGCGTCGAGGGTCTTGACGAGGATGCGGTCCTCGAGCGGCTTGATGGTGACCGACACGGTCTGTCCTCCACCTAGAGTGGGTCGTGGTGCACGGATGCGATCGGCGGGATCCGGGCGTCGTCGCGGGTGCCGCACCGGGCCGATCGCGTGGCACTCTCGTGGGGAGAGTGCCAACAGGTCCCACCCTAGGAAGCGGCTGGCACTCGGTCAACCCGAGTGCCAGCCGCGGGCTCGTCCCCCGGCGTCGACCAGGCCCGCCGGACGGTCGGATGGCAGGGTGTCGACGTGGATCCCGAGACGGTGGCTGCGCTGCGCGGCGAGCTCGGGAGGGCTGTGCTGGCCACGGCGTCGGCCTACGACGTGGCGGCCCACGCACGAGCGGCGGCGGGGGATGCGACGGCGGTCGACCCGCTGCGGGCTGCCACGGCGCTGCGCGCGGCCCACCCCGGCGTGGATCCCGCGCTGCTCGGCGCCGCGCTCACCCAGGTCCGGCTGCGCCGCCGGGCCCGGCCTCGGTTGGGCCTCCTCGCGGATCGACTGCTGCTCACCGAGGACGGCCTGGAGCAGGCCACCCGCACCACCGTGGCCGACCTGCGGGCGGAGCGGGTCGCCGCCGCCGGCGCGACGCACGTCGCCGACCTCGGCTGCGGCCTCGGCCTCGACGCGCTCGCGTTCGCCCGGGCCGGCCTGCAGGTCACCGCGGTCGAGCGCGACCCGGGCACGGCGGCGCTCGCGCGCGGCCAACGCCGAGGCGCTCGGGTGCGCCGCCGCTCGTCGCCGTCCACGAGGGCGACGTCACCGACCCCGCCGTCCTCGACCACGCCCTGGCCGACGCCGATGCCGCGTTCCTCGACCCCGCGCGGCGCGACCCGATCGGCGGCCGGGACGGTCGCGGCCAGCGGCTGACGGCGCCGGACGCCTGGTCGCCGTCCTGGTCCTGGGTCGAGCACGTCGGCACCCTGGTGCCGCGGACGGTGGCGAAGGTCGCCCCCGGCGTGCCGCACGAGCTCACACCGCCCGGCGGCTGCGCGACCTGGACGTCGGTCGACGGCCAGCTCGTCGAGGCCGAGCTCGCGTGGCCCGCGCTCAACCCCGCCGGGACCCGCCGCCGCGCGGTGGTCGTGCGCGCCGGCGCCGTCACGACGCTGGAGTCGACGGTGCGGCTCGAGGACGAGGAACCGCCACCCGTCGGCCCGGTCGGCTGCTGGCTGCTCGAGCCGGACGACGCCGTGATCCGGGCCGGTCTCGTGGGCGAGGTCGCCGACCGGGTGGGTGGCCGGCTCCTCGACCCGCGCGTCGCGTACGTCAGCACTGACGTCGACCTCGACCCCGGCTCGCTCGCGACGCGGTTCCGGGTCGAGGAGGCGCTGCCGTTCCACATCGCCAGGCTGCGCGAGGAGCTGGTGCGGCTCGGGGTCGGCCATGTGGTCGTGAAGAAGCGGGCCATCGCGGCCGAGCCCGACGAGGTGCGCCGGGCCCTGGCCCTGCCCGCCGCGTCGGGGCGGGCCGTGGTCCTGCTCACCCGGATCGGCACCGACCCGTGGGCGGTCATCTCCCTCGATTGAGGACGCTGGCGCTAGCTCCGGCCGCGGGTCGCGGCGAGGCTACGGACGACGTCGTCGACGAGGTCGTAGGGCAGCGGTTCCTTGAGCGAGAACTTGAGCGTGCCCTGCCCCGAGCTGTAGGGCTCGATCGCCGAGGCGAGCGCCTGGTCCTCGCTCGTGTCGGGCGTGGGGTAGACGCTCACATGGTGCTTCCAGCCGGCGATGTGCACGACCGAGGTGCCGTCCTGCGTGAACGTCGGGATGTTGTACCTGATCGCCTCGCCGAGTCCGGGCACTGCGGCGTGGATCCGGCGTCGCAGCTCCGCGACGGCGACGGCTGCCGCAGGCGGCAGCGACGACACATAGTGGTCGACGTCGATGAACTGCTCCGCCACGGTGGCGCCTCCGCTCCCTACTCAGCTGCATCGCTCTCCACGCCCCCACGCGCGCGACGACACGGCCTCAGGCTACGCGGAGCTCCAGACCGAGCCCAGCATCGCGAGACGGACGGCGCGTAGACGCGTCCCAGCGCGGCTGGACTGTCGTGGATCGCGAGCTTCGGACCGAGGAGCCCGTTGTGCGGGCATGGCCGTCGGAGGTGGCTGTCGGCTGAACGGTATTGTCCCCACAGGGTTATCGGCCGGAGTGGACTGTCGCCGACCGTGGACTTCGGACCGAGGAGCCGGTTCTGCGGGCGTGACCGTCGGAGTTCGCTACGGGCTGAAAGTGGTTGTCCCCAGAGGGTTCTCGGCCGGGGTGGACTGTCGGAGGTGGTCGGTAGTTTCCGGTCATGAGCTCGGTCCTGGACTTCCCGCCTCCGCCGTCGGTGACGGCCGCGGTGCGGACCTGCGCGCGGCGCTCGACTCCGCCGTCGCGGTGATCGGGACGGGATTGCTGGAGTCGCTGTCCGATGCCGAGCTGCTCACGGTCACCGCGGAGCTGCACCGGCTCGCGTCGCAGACCCACGCCCTCGCGGTGCACGCAACCACGCAGGTCCGCGCCGACGACGTCGCGGCGGGCAGCGGGTTCACCTCCACGACGCGCTGGCTCGAGGTCACGGCGGGCCTGTCCACGGGTGAGTCCCGGTCGGCGGTCGCGCTCGGGGAGAAGCTGGCGTTCGAGTTCGCCGCCACCGGCGACGCGTGGCTGGCCGGGGCGATCAGTGCCGGCGCGGTCCGGGAGATCACCACCCTGATCCCGACCAAGCTCCGCGGCATTGCCGGTGCGGCCTACGACGTGCAACGCGCCAGGATCGAGGCCGCCGCCCTGCACACCGCCGCGACCGGCACTGTCACGGCGGTCCGCCGCGTCATCGAGCGCGCCGCCTTCGTGGCGGACCCGGCCGGCGCCGACGCCGCCGTGCTGGCGGCGCGGGAGGCGGAGTTCCTGCGCTTCACCCCGGTCCCCGACGGCGTCGCGGTCACCGGGTTCCTCGCCACCGAGACCGCCGCCTTGGTCCTCACCGCGTTCGACCAGTGCCACGACACCCTCTACCGCACGCGGCCAACTCACCACCGACCACCCCGGCGGGCTCGGCGGGCTCGACGGGCTCGGGGACCGGGTTGGGGCGACACCGGGCCTGCGTCGGCAACGCCGCGAGCACCGCAACGCCCGGATCCTCGCCGACCTCGTGACCCGCCTCCTCGACGACGGTGCGCTGGGGACCAAGCACGCGCAACGCCCGCACCTCACCGTCACCGTGCACGCCGACGACTACGCGGTCGGGCTCGGCGGGCATGTCCTGCTCCCCGGGTTCGGCACCGTCCCGGTCCCCAACAGCACCATCGACCGGCTGCTCTGCGACGCCGAGGTCCACCCCGTCCTGACAAGCCGACCCGGCGCACCACCCGGCACCGCTCGCCGGTGCATCCCGGCAGAGTCCCCGCCTCGACCGCCCCGCCGTGGCAGCCGGCGCTGCGTCCCCGACCCGGCGGCGGTGGCTGGGACTACGACCTGCACCTCGCGCAAGAACCGAGCCCCGAGGCGCTCGCCGCGGACACCGACCTCGCCGCCACCACGCAGTTCAGCGACGACCTCGACGACGAGGTGTCGTGGTGGAACCGGTTCTTCGGCGAACCCACCCGCCACGTCCTCGACGTCGGCCGCTCCTACCGCACCGCCCCACCCAAGCTCCGCCGCGCCCTGACCGTGCGCGACGGTGGCTGCGCCGTGCCCGGCTGCGACCTCGACGCGTCACGCTGCGAAGCCCACCACATCACCTACTGGGAACACCACGGCGAAACCGCCATCGCGAACATGGTCCTGCTCTGCGCCAAGCACCACCACATGGTCCACACCGGCACCTGGCGCATCGAGGTACGACCCGACCTCGACCCCGGCCACCCCGACTACGTCACCCTCACCACCCGCACAGCACGCCCCTGACCGGGAACGGCTCGCGGATCGCGCGCGACGCAGCTGCCGAGTGGCCGGACGCACTGATCAGCAAGCGATTCGGCACCATTGCGCGGCAGACCGGCGGCATGATGGCCACCCAGGAGGACGCGTCATGACTTCGCCACCCGTGCGCCGGCCACGCTGGGGCTGGATCGTGGTTGCTGCCGCGCTAGTTCTTGCCTCCGCCGCCACGGGGTTGATCGGTCAGTGCAGTCGGGCCAGCGGTCCGCCGGTCTGCGTTCGGTACGCGCCAGCAGTTGTTCCGCTCGCGCTCGCAGCGCTCGCGATCGCGGCTGTGGTCATGGCCGTGCGCCCGAGCAAGAGCGCTCGCCGCTAACGCGACGTGCAGCGCCAACGTCGGTGTTCTCAGGCATCGAGCCGGGCACAGGATCGCGATCAGGCGCATCTGCGCGCCGCGAAGCGGCACGCTGATCGGCACGTCAGTGCGCGAAGGCCGAGCGTCTTGACATGCTGTGGTTATGGCTTTGGGCGGAGGCGGTTCAGTGCTGGAACTGCTGCGACGGGCCGAGCACGGGCTGCTCCTGTACGGGATCACCCCGCCGAGTCTGACGACGACTCCGGGGCGCGCTGACGAGGTGGCGCAGGCCACGCTGGCGCGCCTGGACTCGGTGGCGCTGGATGGGCTGATCATCTATGACGTCGATGCCGAGAGCGATCGTTCCCCGGATACACGGCCCTTCCCGTTCATGCCGATGATGGATCCCGCGGACTTCCTGGACCGGCACCTGTCCGGCTGGACCAGACCGGTGGTCGTCTACCGCGCGGTCGGCAAGTACACCGAGGCGGACCTGAGCCGTTGGCTGACCGAGGTCGACACCGACCGGGTGCTCACGGTGCTCGTCGGTGCCGCCTCCCGTCACCAGACGGTGACGACCCGGCTCACCGACGCGTACCGCCTGCACGCGGGTCTGGACCGACGACCCTGCCTCGGTGGCGTCTGCATCGCTGAACGGCATGTCGGCACCGGCCAGGAGCACCGACGGATGATGAGCAAGCAGGAGGACGGGTGCGACTTCTTCGTCTCCCAGGTCTGCTACGACCTGGATCACATCCGTGACCTGCTGTCCGACTACGTCTATCTCTGCCGGGACGAGGGCATCGACCCGCGCCCAGTCATCCTCACTCTGGCACCGTGCGGCTCCATGAAGACCCTGGAGTTCATGTCGTGGCTCGGCATCGACGTCCCACGCTGGCTGCACACAGAACTCACTCGGTCGCAGGACCCGCTGGCAGAGTCCTACGACCAGTGCGTGACCAACGCCCGCGCCCTGATCGGCTTCTGTCGCCGGCTGGGTCTTCCGTTCGGCATCAATGTCGAGAGCCTGACGAACCGCAAGGTCGAGATCGAAGCCTCAGTCGACCTCGCCCGGGAGATCCGTGAACTCCTTCACTGACGTGGACTCGCGCTCCGGGACCCCGGGACCCCGAACGGTGTCCACTGCCCCTCGGAGATCACTTCGACGGAGCCGTCGACAACCTTGATGGCCGTCTGCTCATCGATGGCGAAGGCCGGGATGCCGAGGTCAGCCGCCCACCGCTCCGCGTTGGCCAGGGTGTTGTCGGGGAAGGCGTTCAGGTGCGGGAAGATCGAGAAGTCGACGACTCCCAACGTGCGGTCGTCCGGTGCGGACGGCCACTCCACGAAGTCCGCACCGATCCTCGGCGTCATCACCATGCTCCCAGCGCTCACCCCGACCCAGACCTTGTCCGACAGCGTCGGCAGCAGGTCCGCCAACCCTGACTCGCGCATCCAGTGGCACAGGTACGTCGCGTCGCCGCCGTCGACAAGGAGAACGTCGGCCTCCCGGACCCACGGCACCCACCTCTCGGGCCCGATCGTGGGCAGTGCGGTGAGCTCGAGGACGCCGAGGGACGCCCAGCCCAAGCCGGACAGGTAGCGGAAGTCGGGTTCGCTGGCGACCAAGCCCCGCACCGATCTCGGGCCGCACATCGGGTGACCCCACTGCGCGGTCGGGACGCAGAGGGCGTGGCACTCCTCGACCGGCTTGCCGAGAAGCTCCACGAGCGCTGAGTGGATGGTCGGGTTCGTGACGCCGCCCGACGTGAGCAGCAGTTTCATGGTGCCTCCCGATTCCTGTGCACGCTCGAAGACCGGCAGTAGCAGTCAATCTCAAAGTCAGAATCAGCCGAGCGCGACTGCACGTCGAACCGCACGAAGGCGACGCAGATCGGCACGTCGGCGGCGGCGAGTGTCAGGTCACGACCGCACCTGTACAGGCCATGCGAATTCGTCCCCCATGCTGGAAGCCGAGGCCGTAGTCCGCAAGGGCGATCCGCCGAGTCGGAGACGCACCACCCTCCGGCGCAGGGTCGGCGAGGCCACCACCTCGTAGCCGGCGTCGAGGAAGACGTGCAGCAACCCGACCGAAGCCTCGTCCCAGATCACGGTCTTCCCCTCGGCCGGCTCCGTCGGGTAGCCCTCCAGGACGTGAGCGCCCACCTGCCCGCCATAGTCGACGGTCGCGGCGGCAAGCTCGTACATCAGCCCCTGCCGCCGGAAGCCCTTCCGCACGACGAAGCAGGTGACCGACCAGACGCCGTGGAGTTCCGGGTCCATCCGCATCCACGGCTGCTTCCGGCTCCACAGCCTCGGGTAGTTCTCCCTGGGCTCGACCGCGACCCAGCCGGCCGGCTCGCCGTCGAGGTACCCGATCAGGCCGGACGTGGATCCGTCGGTGCCGCAACCGGTCTGCTCCACCTGGGCGGCGTCCCGCTGCTCCTGGGTGGTGTCGCGCCAGATCCAGCCTTCGGTCTTGAGCGCCTGGCAGCGGCACTTGCGGGCGCCACCGGCGTCGAACACCGCCTGGACGTCCTCGATCGCTCCCTCGTTGGCCGGTCGCCAGGTGAACTCGGGCACACCGCAGGCTAGCCCGGATCGGTCAGGAGGTCCCCGACTGATCGGAGTGCGACAAGGCGGAAGTGTCCGTCCTGCAGGGAAGCCTGGGGGCTGGTCGGACGACGTTCCGCCGGAACGTCGGAAGCGGTACGTCGCCCACACGTCGCCTGCGGCATGACCATCGGGTTCCGCCCAATGTCACCCCTCCCGACTCCGACCGATCGCGCATCAGGCACCTCGCGGTTACCCCGGAGCGACGCCTGCCTCTGCCTTGCGACGGACTTTGCGAAGCCGCAACCCCAACGACTGGGTCGCCAGCGCCGTGAGAGTGACAATCAAGTGCTGTCGTCCCGGAACGCCCCTAGGACCCAACCCCGGACCTGAGGCGCCTGGCTCCTTCAGCGTGACCGGAAACCCGTCGCGCTCCGCGACGCGCCAGGACAGGAGGACGAATCTCATGCAGAACGCGCACCTGGGAAGGCTCGACGTCTCCCGTATCGGCCTCGGTGCCATGACCATGGCCGGCACCTACACCACGGAAGGCGCCGTCGACGACGCCGAGTCGATCCGCACCATCCACCGGGCCCTGGACCTCGGCGTGACCCACATCGACACCGCGGAGGTCTACGGCCCGTTCCACAGCGAGGAAGTCGTCGGCAAGGCCGTCGCCGGCCGCCGCGACGACGTCGTGATCGCCACCAAGTTCGGTCTGGTGTCCCACAGTGCCGGTGGTCCCGGCACCGTGGACAGCAGTGCCGCCAATATCAGGGCCGCGGTCGACGGGTCCCTGCAGCGGCTGGGCACCGACCGCATCGACCTGTACTACCAGCACCGGGTGGACCCGAACACCCCCATCGAGGAGACCGCCGCCGCCGTCGCCGACCTGGTCGCCGAGGGCAAGGTGCTCCACTTCGGCCTGTCCGAAGCCGCACCGGCAACGATCCGACGGGCGCACGCGGTGCACCCGCTCGCAGCGCTGCAGACCGAGTACTCCTTGTGGACCCGCGACGTCGAGCACGAGATCCTGCCGCTGCTCCGCGAGCTCGGCATCGGGCTCGTCCCCTACTCCCCGCTGGGCCACGGCCTGCTGACCGGTCAGATCCGCACCGTCGACGACTTCGCCGATGACGACTGGCGCAAGACGAACCCCCGTTTCACCGGGGAGAACTTCCCCCGAAACCTGGCCATCGTCGACGAGGTACGGGCGATCGGTTCCGAGAACGGCGCTACGCCCGCCCAGACCGCACTTGCCTGGCTCCTGACCCGCGGGACTGACATCGCGCCCATCCCCGGTACCCGCCGAGTGACTCGGGTCGAGGAGAACACCGCAGCCGACCTCATCACCTTGACCGCCGACCAGCTCGAGCGACTGAACGCCCTCACGCCCGCCGCAGGCGATCGCCACGACGAAGCTAACATGGCCCGGATCGACCAATAGCACCCTCCTAGTGCCCGCGACGAGCGCCCCCGTGCGATGACTCACGCCAGAACATGAACGGCGCCGCGGAGTCTCGGCCACCTCCGCGCATGCGCTGACGAGGAACCCAGTGAGATCACTTCTGCGTGCTCCCGGATGGACCCTGGCGGCACTGGACGCTGCTGGCGGCGGCACACATCAGCATGCTGGTCCGCGGCCTGTCATGCAGAGTTGTTCACGACGTCGTTGAGTCGTTCCAGCAGCGTGCGCATCCGTCGGTAGTCGGTGTCGCCGAGGTTCTCGCGCCAATCGGACTCGAGGTCGGTGACGGCCGAGCGGATGATGCTCGTCGCCGCGCGGCCCCGCTCGGTCAGTTCGACTACCCGCTGCCGCCCGTTGTCGGGGTCAGGAGCTCGACGCACGTACCCGGAACGCTCGAGCTGAGCCAGAAGGTTGCTCATCGCCTGTTTGGTCGCGCCAGCGCGGCGCGCGATCTCGCCCGGTGACAACCCGTGCGGTCCCGGGTGCTGGAAGACGGCCAAGTGGGCGGCCTGTAGGTCGGGGTAGCCCTCGGCGTGCAGCCGCTGCACGATGTGATCCCGGACCGCCAGGAAGGGTCTGCGCAGCAGTGCCCCGATCAGCGGCGGGTCAGGGCTGTTGTGCCGTTGGTCAACCCCGTGTACCGTTCGCGTCATAGTAAACGCAATGTACTACGGAGGTGGACCGTGTCGCTGGATGTCGTCACGCTGTTGTTCCCTGGGAACTCCGCCCAGCTACTCCCGCGCTACGCCGAGGCAGCGCACCGCTTCCGCGATGGCGGCAGCACTGGCCCCGATCAGACCATCGTCGCGCACACCGACGACGGACTGCTGGTGGTTCTCGTGTGGGGTCAGGGCGTGGGCCACGACAGGTTTGGCGCGCACGTGCAGGGCCTGCTCGGCGAGCTCGAGCTCCCGTTCCCGCGCGTCGACCACGGAACCCTCGCCGCCGACTCGTGGGAGACCCTCACCCTCATGCGGTAGTCAACGAGCGGGCGGAAACCCTTTGGGGCGGCCAGGGCAGGATCCGGGCTGTGTGGGCCCGCAGCGCACGGACGGTCCTGGCTCTGGTCAGGTGTTGAGCATCTGCCGATAGGACGTCGGCTCGGCTCAGTACAGCGCACCTAATGGCACCTCTCGGGCGGCCAGGACGGTGGATACCTCTCAGCTGCCGCGACCTCGGCGATGTCGGCGACGGCGTCCGGACCCAGGCCGCAGCACCCGCCCACCAGCGCCACCCCGGCGTCGAACCACGCGCGCACGGCGGGGCGGGGCAGGAGATCGGTTCCGTCACCGAGCCACACCGAGGCGGCACCGTCCCACACGCGACCTGCGTTGGGATAGACGACGATCGGCAGGTCGGGCTGCGCGGCCCGGATGCGCCCGACGAGCTCTGCGACGTGCTCCGGCTTCGTGCAGTTGATCCCGATCGCCTCGATGCCCGGCGCCGACGCGACCACGGCCGCCGCGTCCTCCATCCGCTGCCCGGCGCACGTCCGCGCTCCGTCGGCGCACGAGAACGACAGCCAGGCAGGGACGTCGATCCCATGCAGCGCCTCGACGATCGCGTGCGCCTCGTCGACGTCGGGCACGGTCTCGATCGCGAGCAGGTCGGGCGACGCCGTGATGAGCACCTCGATCCGCTCCCGGTGGAACGCGACGAGGTCGTCGTGCGCGACGCCGTAGCGACCGCGGTACTCCGACCCGTCGTGCAGCGTCGCGCCGTACGGACCTATCGACGCCGCGACGAGCATCGGCTGCGTCGCGCCCGCTCGACGCGCGATCTCGCGCGCCTCCGCCACCAGCGCCACCGAGAGGACCAGCAGCCGGTCAGCCTCCGCGGGCGTGGAACCGTGTCGCACGAAGCCGGACCGCGAGGCCTGGTACGACGCCGAGATCCCCACGCGCGCACCGGCCAGGAAGTACGCCGCGTGCACGTCGCGGATCGCAGCGGGGTCGTCGCGCAGCACACGGGCAGACCACAGCGTCCCGGACAGGTCGTGGCCGCGTGCCTCGAGCTCGGACGCCAGTCCGCCGTCGAGTGCACCGGGTCCGGCGGCGAGCACGTCGCCCAGGATGCTCATGCCACGACAGTACGACGACGACGCCGAGCCTCACACGCCGATCGTGAGCGCGGCCGTGTAGCCGGACGTGGGGTCACCGTTCATCGTCGCGAGCTGGTGGATGCCCGCGTCGTCGCGGAAGACGTTGTCGGTGCTGAGGCTCGTCGACGCGAGGTTGCGCACGCTCGTCTCGTAGCCGGCCGCGGCGTACGCCGCGTCGCACGTCTCCTTCGGCAGCGCGATCTGCGACGTCTTCACGATCGGACCGGACGAGACGGCCGTCGGCGAGCGAGGAGTAGACCTCGAAGTGGATGTGCGGCCACCGACCGTCGTAGCAGCCGGGATAGACGGACACGAACTCCACCGCGCCGCTCGCATCCGTCTCCTGCACGCCGCGCAGGTAGTTCTCCGCGGCCGCCGCGTCGGAGTAGAGGGAGTAGTTGCCCTCGCGGTCCGCGTGCCAGAGGTACACGGCCGCGCCCGCGAGGGCGTTTCCGGTGGCGGCGTCGCGCACGCTCATCCGGATCGTGAGCGGCACGCCCTGCGCGGTGGTCGTCGAGATCTCGTAGCTCGAGCGGATGTCGGAGCGCACGATGCCGGCGTCGTCGAGCACGTTGGGACCGTTGGACCCGTCGCCGGGGAACGGCCCGGCGGTCTCGTCGGGCACCTCGACCAGGTCGGCGGCGCTCGCGGAGGACGACGCGGGCGCCGAGGACGACGGCGCCGCCGCTGACGCGGGCGCGGACGTGGACGCGGACGACGACGCCGAGCCGCTCGACCCCTGACCGCACGCGGCCAGCGCACCCGCGGCCGTCAGCCCGCCGAGCAGCCCGAGCAGGCGACGGCGGCCGAGGATGACATCGACGTCGTGACGCAGCCCGAGATCGTGCTCGTGCGGGCCTTCGCCGGCACTCGCCCCAACACCGTCAGGGTCGTGGGCGTGGTGCGGGTGCGTGCGGTCGGGCGTGATCGCGCTGCGGGCCATGGCGTCCTCCAGTGGGGTGGTCGCCCCAGGCTGTCGGACCCACCTCGACGTCGGTCGAGTCCGCGCTGTACGTCCGCTGAGAGCGGCGGGGCTCAGCTGATGTCGGTGCGCAGCGTCTGGAAGTGCTGCGCGCGGCCGCGGGTGAGGATCTCGTCCTCCGGCCAGCCCTCCTCGAACACCGGCGCGACGTCCCATCGGGTCACGAGGACGACGGACTCCGGCGTGCCCTCGTGCACGAGGATCTCCGCCGCGAGGCAGCCCTCGGAGAGCAGGGCGCGTCGCACGAGGTCCTGGCGGACCCACGCGATCGCGTCGTCCAGCCGACCTGGCGACACGGTCGCCTCCCACATGCGGACGATCATCGCTCTCCCTCGCGTGCGCTCACGTCGGTCACGGGCATCGACGAGTCTGCCGGGAGGCCCAACGACCCCGGCGACCGCCCCCTGCGCACCATCTCCGCACCCAGTGCTGCGACCATCGCCCCGTTGTCGGTGCACAGGCCGGGACGCGGCACGCGGAGCTCGACCCCGGCGGCGTCGCACCGCTCCTGCGCCATCGCCCGCAGCCGCGAGTTCGCCGCGACCCCACCACCGACGACGAGGTGCTCCACCCCGTGCTCCTCGCACGCCAGCAGCGCCTTGCGGGTGAGCACGTCGACCACGGCCTCCTGGAACGACGCCGCGACGTCGGCCACGGGCACGGGCTCGCCCGCCGCCTCGCGCGCCTCGACCCATCGGGCGACCGCCGTCTTGAGGCCGCTGAAGGAGAAGTCGAAGCGGTGCCGGGCCATGTCGCGCGAGGAGGACAGGCCGCGCGGGAAGTCGATCGCGATGCTGCCGTCGACCGCGACCCGGTCGATGTGCGGGCCGCCGGGGAACGGGAGGCCGAGCACCCGCGCGACCTTGTCGAAGGCCTCCCCCGCCGCGTCGTCGATCGTGGCACCCAGCGGGCGGACGTCCGACGTCACGTCCGGGACGAGCAGGAGCGACGAGTGACCGCCGGACACCAGCAACGCCATCGTCGGCTCCGGCAGCCGCCCGTGCTGCAGCTGGTCGACCGCCACGTGCGCCGCGAGGTGGTTGACGCCGTAGATCGGCCGGTCCAGGGACAGCGCGAGCGCCTTGGCCGCGGCGACACCCACGAGCAGCGCCCCGGCGAGCCCCGGTCCCGCGGTCACGGCGATCGCGTCGACGTCGCGCAGCGTCACCCCCGCCGTCTCGCACGCGCGACGGATCATCGGCACCATCGCGTCGAGGTGCGCACGGCTCGCGACCTCGGGCACCACGCCCCCGAAGCGGGCGTGCTCGTCGACGCTGCTCGCGATCGCGTCGGCGAGCAGCGTCGTGCCGCGCACGAGCCCGACACCGGTCTCGTCGCACGAGGTCTCGATGCCGAGGACGAGCGGCTCGTCGGCGCTCACGAGCCGTCCTCGTCGCCGCGGCCGAGCCGGCGGCGGAGCACGATCGCGTCCGCGCCGGGTCCGTAGTAGTCGCGACGTCGACCCTGATTCTCGAAACCGGCCCGCGCGTAGAGCGCCAGCGCGGCGGCGTTCTCGTCGCGCACCTCGAGGAACACCTGGGTGCACCCTCGCCGATCGGCCTCGTCGAGCAGCGCGCCGAGCAGCTCGCGACCGAGGCCGTGCCCTTGCGCGGACGCCGCGACCGCGATGGTCTGCACGTCGGCGTCGGGTGGAACCGCGAACAGCCCGACGTAGGCGTCGATCGTGGAGTCGTTCTCGTGCACGGCATACCAGCGGGTCTCCGGTACGTGCGCGAGCTCGCCCCAGAACTGCTCCACCGTCCACGGGTCGTCCGGGAACAGCTCACGCTCCAGCGCCGCGACGTCGTCGACGTCCCACCACCGCATGGGTCGGAGCGTCATGGCTGTGTCACCCGCTTGCGCTCGGCGCTCGCCACGGCGTCCGGGCGTCGCAGGTACATGGGCGCGGAGTCGAGCAGCGCCCGGCCGGCCGCCAGCTCCGCGACGGCGTACGAGGCGAGCCACGCCGCCGACACGAGCTCTGGCTCGCGCGGGTCGGTGAAGACGTCGGGGTAGAGCCGGGCGCCCGCCCCGACGACCGACGACGAGGCGACGACGGAGTCGACGTCCGCCGGCCGCAGCACCGCGGGTCCGGTGGCGCGCCGGCCGTCCGGACCGTACGTGGCGAGGTAGACCTCCTTGCGGCGCGCATCCGTCGCGACGGCGAAGGACCCCGACACCGCCGCGGTGGAGACGGCCTCGTGGGCCAGCACGTCCAGCGAGCAGACGCCGTGCAGCGGGATCCCGAGGGCCTCCGCCATCACGCGCGCGGTCACGATGCCCACGCGCAGGCCGGTGAACGGTCCCGGCCCGACCCCGACCGCGATGTCGGTGAGCTGCCCGACCGTCACGCCGGCCGCCGCGAGCACCCGGGCGATCGTCGGCGCGAGCAGCTCGCCGTGCGCCTGGGCCCCCGGCTCGGTGGCCCACGCCAGCACGGTCGCGCCGTCGTGCACCGCGGCGGTGACCGCCGACGACGACGTGTCGATCGCGAGGAGCAGCACCGTCACTCGCCTGCCGCCACGAGCAGCACCGCGTCGAGGTCGATCCCGTTCCACCGCGGGCCGACGGCTGCGACGGTGACCGTCCGCGGCTCGTCGACGTCGGACCCGGACGCCGTCTCGAGGTCGCCGCCGAGGGCCCGGTCGACGTGCACGAGCAGCCGGTTCTCCGCGAGCCCCTCGACCTTGCCCTCGCCCCACTCGACCACGGTGACCGCGTCGTCGAGCGACGCATCGAGGTCGAGGTCGTCCACCTCGTCGAGCGAGGAGAGCCGGTAGGCATCCACGTGCACGAGCGCCGGCCCGCCGACCGTCGACGGGTGCACGCGCGCGATGACGAACGTCGGCGACGTGACGTCGCCGCGCACCGAGAGACCACGTCCTATCCCCTGCGTCAGCGTGGTCTTCCCCGCGCCGAGCCCGCCGGACAGCACCACGAGGTCGCCCGGCACCAGCCAGGACGCGAGCCGCTCACCGAGCTCGTGCATCGCCGCACGGTCCGGCACGACCCTCGAGGTCACGCAGTCTCCTGCGACGTCGATCCGAGCCCCTTGCGCACGCGCGCCACGAGCTCGCGCAGGTGCTGGTTCACCTCGGGGTACTTCTCGAGCATCACCATGTGCCCGCTGTCCGGGATCACCACGAGCTCGGCTCCCGGCACGTGCCGGACGATCTCGTCGCTGTGCTTGCTCGGCGTGAGCATGTCGGAGTCGCCCACCATGACGAGGGTGTCGACGTCGCCGATCGCGTCGAGCGCGAGTCGCTTGTCGTGCGTCTCGAGGGTGGGCAGGAACTCCGCGACCACGTCGATCGGGGTCGCCGACAGCATGCGGTGGACGAAGCCGGTGAGGGACGGCGGCACGTTGCTGCCGAACGAGTAGACCTTCGTGAGCAGGTAGGCGATGTCGCTGCCCGCCCGCCGCGCGTTCTCGACGAGGTCCTTGCGCCGGGCGAGGACCCCGGCGATCGACGGCGCGACGTTGTGGAACACGCGGGCGAGCGGAGCGGGCAGCCCGAGGGGTACGTCGGCGAGGCCACCCGAGCTGGTCGCGACGAGCGCCACGCCGCGCACCCGGTCACCGAACTGGTCGCGGTGGTGCGCGGCGTACGACATCACGGTCATCCCGCCCATCGAGTGGCCGACCAGCACCAGCGGTCCGGTGGGCGCGGTGGCCTCGATCACCGCCGCCAGGTCGCGCCCGAGCTGGTCGATCGTCGCGTTGTCCGCCGGCCCGCGCTCGCTGCGGCCGTGGCTGCGCTGGTCCCAGAACACCAGTCGGCCCAGCGCCCGCAGGTCACGCCGCTGGTAGTGCCACGAGTCCTGCTCGAGCGCGTAGCCGTGGCTGAACACGATGGTGAGCCCGTCGCCCGCCCGCTCGGCGATCGAGCCCTCCGGCGGATCCTCCACCTCGACGTGCAGGTGCGTCCCGTCGTCGGCGACGACGGGCACGACACGCCCGCGCAGGGTGCCGAACGGCTCGTCGCGCTCCGGGTCCACGCGCAGCGCGCGCCGGACGAGCACCTTCTCGGCGGCGACGCCGAGCGCAGCCCCCACGGCGACAGCCGCACCCACCGCTCCGACGACCCCCGCGACGCGACCGGGGCTCGCCACGAGCGCGCGGCTCGCCGTGTCGCTCACGACTGCTCCCCCACGTAGACCCGCGGCACCCGCGGTCCGATGCGGGTGACGATCTCGTAGCCGATCGTGCCGCACGCGGCCGCCCACTCGTCGGCCGACGGTCCGTCCGCGCCGAACAGCACGACCTCGTCGCCGGGCGACGCGGTGTCGTCACCGAGGTCGATCACGACCTGGTCCATGCACACGCGGCCCGCGATCGGGCGCACGGCCCCCGCGGCGAGCACGGGACCGGCGTTCGACGCGGTGCGCGGCAGCCCGTCGGCGTAGCCGAGCGGCACGAGCGCGAGGGTGGTGTCCGACGCGGCGACGTACGTGTGGCCGTACGAGACGCCCGAGCCGGCGGCGACCCGCTTCACCGAGGCCAGCCGGGCGCGCAGCGACATCACCGGCTCGAGGCCGAGGGCCTGCGCGGAGCCGATGGCCGACCCCGGAGAGAGCCCGTACAGCGCGATGCCGGGCCGGACGAGGTTGGCGGGCCCGGGCGGCAGGCTGAAGAGCCCGGCCGAGTTCACGACGTGGCGCACCTCGGGACGCAGCCCGCCGGCCTCGGCGGCTGCGACGGCGGCGGCGAAGGTGTCCAGCGCGACCGCGATGGAGGGGTGGCCGGGCTCGTCGGCGCAGGCGAGGTGCGTCCAGATCCCCGTGACCTCGACGACGCCGTCCCGCTCGGCGTCGCGCGCCGCGACGACCAGCTCGCGCCAGTCGTCCGCGGTGGCGCCGTTGCGCGAGAGGCCGGTGTCCGCCTTGAGCTGGATGCGCGCCCGGATCCCGGTGGCCGCGACCGCGGCACGCACCTCGTCGAGCACCCAGGTCGCCGAGACGGTGACGTCGATGTCGCGCACGAGGCACTCGGCCAGGTGCGCGCCCGGCACGACGAGCCAGGTCAGGACCCGACCGCCGACCCCGGCGTCGCGCAGCCGGATCGCCTCGTCCGGCAGCGCGACCCCGAGCCACGTCGCGCCGGCCTCGAGGGCTGCACGCGCGCACGGGACGAGCCCGTGCCCGTAGGCGTCCGCCTTCACGACGGCCATCACCTCGGCACCCGGCGCCGCCTCGCCGCACCGGGCCACGTTGTGCCGCAGCGCCGCCAGGTCGACCACGGCGACCGCCCCGCGGGCGAGCGCGGACGGCGTCCAGCCGCGCTGCGCGGCGGGGGCGTCCGCCCTGGGGTCTCCGAGCACGCTCACCCGCTCAGTGTGGCCCACGGCAACCCTCCTGGCCGTGCGAGCGCCTGCTCACGTGACCTCCCGCACCCAGCCGCGGACCCGGCTCACGGCGTCGGGGAGGGCGTGCACGAGGTCGAGCGCGGCGACCGTGCGGCCGCCGGACGCCGCGAGCGCCCCCGCGACGCCGTGCACGTGCGCGCCGACCGCCGCGAGGCGAGCGGCGTCGTCATCGTCGACACCTGCGCTCGCGTGGTGGTGGGCGAGCAGGGACCCCACCAGGCCGGCGAGCACGTCACCGCTCCCCGCCGTGGCCAGCTCGGGCGGCGCGGTGACGCACACGTAGGCGACCCCGCTCGGCGCGGCGACGACCGTGGACGCGCCCTTGAGCAGCACCACGGCGTTCAGCTCGCGCGCGAGCGTGCGGGCCGCGACCCACCTGTCCGCGCCCACGGGGGCGCCGGCGAGCCGGGCGAACTCGCCGTCGTGCGGGGTCAGCACGGTGACCGCCTCGCGCGAGAGCACGGCCGCGCGCACCTCCATGTCCTCGGCCAGCAGGGTCAGGGCATCGGCGTCGAGCAGCAGGGGCACGTCCAGCGCGGCCGCGTCGAGCACGGCGAGCCGCGAGTCCTCGTCGGTGCCGCGCCCGGACCCGACGACCCAGCACGAGGCACGCCCGGCGAGCGCCACGCGCCCGGGTCGCGCGACGGTGTCCGGCCACGCCGCCACGACCGCGTCGAACGCCGGACCGATGTAGCGCAGGTAGCCGGCCACGCCGTACCGCGCGCCACCCGTGGAGAGCACGGCGGCGCCGGGGTAGCGCTCGGAGCCCGTGCTGATCCCGACCACCCCGCGCGAGTACTTGTCGTCGTCGGATCCCGGGTGTGCCAGAGACTCGGCGGCGAGCCGGTCGTCGACCCGCACCAGCCCGACGCCTGCCGGGACGTCCGCGAGGTCGAGCCCGATGTCGACGACGGCGAGGTCGCCCGCGCGGGCGGACCCGGCACCGAGCAGGAGCCCGGGCTTCAGCGTGCCGAGCACCACCGTCCGGTCGGCGTCGATGACGGCCGTCGCATCCGCGACGACGCCGGTGTCGGCATCGACGCCGCTCGGGATGTCGACGGCGAGCACCGAGACGTCGGTCTCGCGGAGCACCCCCGCCAGCGTCGCGGCCGTGCCGCGCAGCGGGCCTCGGCCGCCGATGCCCACGATGCCGTCGAGCACGAGGTCCGCCGCCGCCACCAGCTCCGCGGCGGCGAGCACGTCGTCGCCGGTGCGGAGCCGGCCTCCCGCGCGGGCCAGGGCCGCGGCGCCCGCGAGGTGGTGCCGGTCGGCCAGCAGCACCGCGTCGACCCGCGCGCCCCGGTCCGCGAGCCGGGCACCCGCGAACAGGGCGTCACCACCGTTGTCGCCGGACCCGACGAGCAGCACGACGCGTGACCCCGTGACGCGGCCGTGGAGGTCGCGCAGCATGGACCCGGCGATCACGGCGATCGACGCCGCGGCGCGCTGCATGAGAGTCCCGTCCGGCAAGGTCGCCATCGCGACGGCCTCGAGGCGGCGGACCTCGCCCACCGGGAGGGCGAGGGTGGCCGGTCGCGCGGTCACGAGGCTTCCGCGATGACGTAGGCGATCGCGACGTCGCCGTCGTGCGTCAGCGACAGGTGCCACCGGTCGATGCCCTGCCCGGCTGCCTCGACGGCGACGGACCCGGAGAGGCGCAGCCACGGCCGGCCGTCGGAGTCGCCGATCACCTCGCAGTCGTGCCACGCCATGCCCTGCGGGGCGCCGAGCGCCTTCGCCACGGCCTCCTTCGCGGCGAAGCGGGCGGCGAGCGACGTCTCGGTGCGCGGGTGCCCGGCGTCGGTCCGGCGCTCCTCGGCGGTGAACAGCCGGTCCACCAGGCCGGGCGTGCGGTGCATCGACGCGGCGAAGCGCGGCACGTTGACGACGTCGATGCCGATGCCCACGATCATGGCGTCAGCCTGCCACCCGGCAGGGCACCATGACGCCATGGACGCGGCCCCGGACCTGGTCACCGCACGCACGCGGCTGCGCGCGATCACCCCCGACGACGTCGCCACGCTGCGCGCCCTGCGGGCCGCGCCCGCGGTGGCCGAGTGGTGGCACCCGGCCGAGCCCGACTGGCCCTTCGAGGAGTTCGACGGGGCCACGAAGTGGGTGGTCGAGCTGCGCGGGACCTCCGCGGTCGGCGCCGAAGGTGCCGTCGTCGGCTACGTGCAGGCGTACGAGGAGGGCGACGCCGACTACGACGACAACGGCATCGACCTGTTCCTCGCCGGCATCGGTGCACCGACGAGGCCTGGGCCGGGAGGTCGTGGGTGCGGTGCTGCACTGGCTCGTCCGCGATCGCGGGCACCACCTCGTGATGATCGACCCAGCGGCGCACAACGCGGCCGCGATCGCCTGCTACCGCGCGTGCGGCTTCCGCGACGTAGGCGTGCTGCGCGGGTTCGAGCGCGACACCGACGGCCGCGGCTGGCACGACACCCTGCTCATGCAGTACGCCGCGCCCACGCCGTGATCAGCCGCGCGGATCCCCGACGCCGTGGTGCTCGGGGGCGAGCACGGTGGTGGGCGCGACGTAGCCGGTCATCGTGCGGTAGATGCCCCAGCCGGCGACCACGAGGCCGGCGACGAGGAACATCGCGCCCGTCAGTCGCGCCTGGCTCGTGATGTCTCCCGCGACCATCCGGCCCCAGGGCAGGACCGACACCACCTGCGCCGAGCCGACGCTCGGTGCGGTGCCGAGCGGGACGACGACGGTCCCCGTGCGACCGTCGGCCAGGACCACGGTGCACTCGCTCTTGTCCTGGTTGACCGCGGTGACCGTCCCCGACGCGACGGTCGAGAACGACCCGGCGAAGAACAGGGCACCGAGCACGAGCAGCACCACGACGATGGCGAGCCGGGTCCATTTCCAGAGTCCGCGCTTGGAGTCGTAGTACTCCTGCGTCTCGCCCTGGTAGCCGAGCGTCCCCTTGCCCAGCTCGTGCTCCCGGATACGACCCATCTCGGCCTCCCCCGATCACGTCGCCCGGTCGGCCCGGTGCGCGTTCGCCATGATCCTCCTCCGCCGGTCCCATGGGGAGGGTTAGTGCTGATCGGCGCTGCGCTACTCGACGGTGACGCTCTTCGCGAGGTTGCGCGGCTGGTCGACGTCGTGACCCTTCGCCGTGGCCATCGCCGCGGCGAACACCTGCAGCGGCACGGTGGCGACGAGCGGCTGGAGCAGCGTGGGGCACGCGGGGATCCGCACGAGGTGGTCGGCGTACGGCACCACTGCCTCGTCGCCCTCCTCCGCGATCACGATGGTGCGCGCACCGCGAGCCCGCACCTCCTGGATGTTCGACACGATCTTCTCGTGCAGCACGCTGCGGCCCACCGGCGACGGCACGACGACGATGACCGGGACGCCGTCCTCGAGCAGGGCGATGGGACCGTGCTTGAGCTCGCCCGCGGCGAAGCCCTCGGCATGCATGTAGGCGAGCTCCTTGAGCTTCAGCGCGCCCTCGAGCGCCACCGGGAACCCGACGTGGCGACCGATGAACAGCACCGAGCGCGCGTCCTTGAGCTCGTCGGCGAGCGCCTTCATCTCCTCGGTGGTGTCGAGGACGAGGTCGATCTTCTGCGGCATGTCGGCGAGGTCGCGGACGACCGAGCGGATCTCGTCGCCGAACTTGTTGCCGCGGACCTGCGCGATGAACAGCGCGACGAGGTAGCACGCGACGATCTGCGTGAGGAACGCCTTCGTCGACGCGACGGCGACCTCGGGACCGGCGTGGGTGTAGAGCACGGCGTCGGACTCGCGGGGGATCGTGGAGCCCTGCGTGTTGCAGATCGCGAGGACGTTCGCGCCCTGCTCGCGGGCGTAGCGCAGCGCCATGATCGTGTCCATCGTCTCGCCCGACTGAGAGATGGCGATGACGAGCGTGCGCGGGCCGACGACCGGGTCGCGGTAGCGGAACTCGCTCGCGAGCTCCACCTCGCACGGCAGCCGGGTCCAGTGCTCGAGCGCGTACTTCGCGACCATCCCCGCGTGGTACGCCGTACCGCACGCGATCACGACGACCTTGTCGATCTCGCGGAGCTGGTTGTCGGTCAGGCGCATCTCGTCGAGCTGGAGCAGTCCGTCGCGGTTGATCCGGCCGAGCAGCGTGTCCGACACGGCCTTGGGCTGCTCGGCGATCTCCTTCGCCATGAAGGTCTCGTAGCCACCCTTCTCGGCGGCCGAGGCGTCCCACGTGACCTCGTACTCGGTGGTCGCCGCAGGGGCACCGTCGAAGTCGGTCACCACGATGCTGTCGCGGCGGAGCTCGACGACCTGGTCCTGCCCGAGCTCGATCGCGTTGCGCGTGAAGGCGATGAAGGCGGCGACGTCGGAGGCGAGGAAGTTCTCGCCCTCGCCCCGCCCGACCACGAGCGGGCTGTTGCGCCGGGCGCCGACGACGACGTCGGGGAGGTCGGAGTGCACGGCGACGAGGGTGAACGCGCCGGAGAGCCGGCGGCACACGACGCGCATCCCCTCGGCGAGGTCCATGCCGACGGAGGGCAGCACGGCGGCGAGCAGGTGCGCGACGACCTCGGTGTCGGTCTCCGACCGCAGCGTCACCCCGAGTGCGGAGAGCTCGTCGCGCAGCTCGGCGAAGTTCTCGATGATGCCGTTGTGGATGACGGCGACCTTGCCGTCCTCGCTCACGTGCGGGTGCGCGTTGGCGTCCGTGGGGCCGCCGTGGGTGGCCCAGCGCGTGTGGCCGATGCCGATGGTGGACTGGGGCAGCGGGTCCGTCCCGAGCAGCGACTCGAGGTTGGCCAGCTTGCCCGCCTTCTTGCGGGTGTCGAGGAGACCGTCGGCCACGACGGCGACGCCGGCGGAGTCGTAGCCGCGGTACTCGAGACGCCGGAGCCCCTCCACGACGACCTGCAGAGCCTGCTTCTCCCCGACGTAACCCACGATTCCGCACATGGGGCCCAGGGTACCTGGGCCCCATGTCGCTTCTGGCGCCTCCACGCGGCCGCGCTCCGCGACGGACGAACGCTCACGCCCCTGCGGGGCGTTCCCGCTCGTCGCCCCTCGGGCTTCGGCGCAGTGCTCCTGTTGTTCTACTCGCCGAGGGTGGCCTTCACGACCTGGGCGAGGTGCTGGGCGACCGCGGTGGCCTGCTCGCTGGTGGCGGCCTCGACCATGACCCGCACGACGGGCTCGGTCCCCGAGGACCGCAGCAGCACACGTCCCGAGCGGCCGAGCTCGGCCTCGGCCGCTCCCACCGCCGCGAGCAGGGTGGGGTCGGTGTCGACGCGGGACCTGTCGACGTCCGTCACGTTGAGCAGCACCTGCGGCAGCTTGCGCACGATCGCGGCGAGCTCGCCGAGCGGCGTCCCCGTCTGCGCGACGCGCGCGAGCAGGTGCAGCGCGGTGAGGACACCGTCGCCGGTCGTGGCGTGGTCCGCGAGGATCACGTGGCCGCTCTGCTCGCCGCCGAGGACGTAGCCGCCCTCGCGCATCGCCTCGAGGACGTAGCGGTCGCCCACCCCGGTCTCGACGACCGAGAGCGACACCTCGTCGAGCGCGAGCTTGAAGCCGAGGTTGGCCATCACCGTGGCGACGACCGTGTCGTGGGTCAGGACGCCGCGCTCCCGCATCGCGATCCCGAGGATCGCGAGCGCGTGGTCGCCGTCGACGACCGCTCCCGAGGCATCGACGGCGAGGCAGCGGTCGGCGTCGCCGTCGAACGCCACGCCCGCATCGGCGCCGTGCTCGACGACGGCGGCCCGGAGGTCGCCGAGGTGCGTGGACCCGCAGTTGTCGTTGATGTTGAGGCCGTCGGGCGCGGTGTGGATCTCGATGACCGTGGCGCCCGCGCGGCGCAGCGCGTCCGGACCGACCACGGAGGCGGCACCGTTGGCGCCGTCGACGACGACCGTGACGCCCTCGAGTCGGTGCGGAAGCGTCGACAGCAGGTGCGTGACGTAGAGCTCGGCGCCCTCGGCGTGGTAGCTCACCCGGCCGACCCCGGCACCGGTCGGACGCGTCCAGTCCTCGCGCATGCGCGACTCGATCGCGTCCTCGACGTCGTCGGCCAGCTTGTGGCCGCCCTTGGCGAGGAGCTTGATGCCGTTGTCCGGCATCGGGTTGTGGCTGGCCGACAGCATGACGCCGAGGTCGGCGTCGAGCGCCGCGGTCAGGAACGCCACCGCCGGGGTGGGCAGCTCACCGACCCGCCAGACATCGACGCCCGCGCTCGCGAGCCCCGCCGACGACGGCCGCCTCGAGGAACTCCCCGCTCGCGCGGGTGTCGCGGCCGACGACGGCGACGGGGCGGCGGTCGTCGTGACCGGAGAAGGCGCCGACGTCACCGAGCACGTGCGCCGCGGCGACGGCGAGGTCGAGAGCGAGCTCGGCGGTGAGGTCGGCGTTGGCGAGGCCACGCACGCCGTCGGTCCCGAACAGTCGACCCACGATGGTGCTCCTTTGTCCCTACACGCCGATGCCCCGGAGCGTAGCCCCGGGGCATCGTGCGATGGTCTGTCTGCCTCGCGCTCAGCGCTCGCTGTGATCGCCCTCGCCTGCGGCTCGGGCTCAACTCCTGCGCGCACGTTCGGGCCCGGGAGCGAGCTCCCGGCCCTCTCTTAGCGCTTGGAGTACTGCGGGGCCTTGCGGGCCTTCTTGAGACCGGCCTTCTTGCGCTCCTTGATGCGCGCGTCGCGCGTGAGGAAGCCGGCCTTCTTGAGCGCGGGGCGGTAGGCCTCTTCGTCGATCTCGTTGAGCGCCCGGGCGATGCCCAGACGCAGCGCACCGGCCTGGCCGGTGTTGCCGCCGCCCGAGATGCGGGCGATGACGTCGTACGCGCCGTCGAGGCCGAGCGTCACGAACGGCTCGTTGACCAGCTGCTGGTGCACCTTGTTGGGGAAGTAGCCCTCGAGGGTGCGGCCGTTGACGACCCAGCGGCCGGTGCCCGGCACCAGGCGCACGCGGGCGATGGCCTCCTTGCGGCGGCCCGTCGCGTTGGCGGGGCGCGCGGTGACCTCGCGGTGGGTGACGGCGACCGCGGAGGTCGGCGTCTCGGTGGTGTAGTTGCCCTCGACGACCTCGTCGGTGTCGATGGTGGTCTCTTCGGTGGTCTCGGCGACGGTCTCGCTCACGCCCACGGTCCTTTCAGTGTCTGGAGTTGCCGTGGCGCTTACTGCGCGACCTGGGTGATCTCGAACGGCTGGGGCAGCTGGGCGGCGTGCGGGTGGTCCGAACCCGTGTACACCTTCAGCTTCTTGATGACCTGGCGACCGAGCTTGTTGTGGGGGAGCATGCCCTTGACGGCCTTCTCCACCGCACGACGCGGGTTGGACTCCAGGAGCTGGACGTAGGACGTCGCCCGCAGGCCGCCCGGGTAGCCGGAGTGGCGGTACTCCATCTTCTGCTCACGCTTGTTGCCCGTGAGCGCCACCTTCTCGGCGTTGATGATGATGACGAAGTCGCCCCCGTCGATGTGAGGGGCGAAGGTCGGCTTGTGCTTGCCGCGCAGCAGCGTCGCCGCCTGCGTGGCCAGCCGGCCGAGGACGACGTCGGTGGCGTCGATGACGTGCCACTCGCGCGTGATGTCGTCGGGCTTGGGCGTGTACGTGCGCATGGAGCCGCACCTGTTCTCTCACTCGTCGGGACCGGGACTCTGCACGTGCCGCGGACGATGGTCCGTGGCACGTCGTACTGGATGCCATCCCTGACACCCAGGCCGCGCTTTCCCCCGGCAGGCATCCCTTCGGACGCGCCCGGGCGGGCACAGCAGGGCATCAGAGTACCGGGACGCCCCGAGGGGCTCCAAATCGCGGATTCCGGCCCGGACCGCCCGGGACGGAGGCCGTCGTCCTCAGGCGCGGACCGGGCGCGACTCGTCCCAGACGGGCTCGGGCACCTCGCGGACCGTGCCGTCGGCGGAGAACACGACATACCGGTCGAAACCGCGCGCGAACCAGCGGTCGTGCGTGACCGCCACCACCGTGCCCTCGAAGGCCTCCAGGCCCTCCTCCAGCGCCTCGGCGCTGGCGATGTCGAGGTTGTCCGTGGGCTCGTCGAGCAGCAGCAGGGTGGCGCCGGACAGCTCGAGCAGCAGGATCTGGAACCGGGCCTGCTGCCCGCCGGAGAGCGACTCGAACGTCTGCTCCGAGGCGTAGGCGAGCTCGTACCGGTCGAGCTTGCGGGCGGCGAGCTCGCGGCCCATGCCGTCGCGGCGGTCGTCGCCGCGGTGCAGCACCTCGAGCAGCGTCCGGCCGATCAGCTCGGGATGCTCGTGCGTCTGGGCGAACCAGCCCGGCCGCACCCGGGCGCCGAGCCGCGCCACCCCCGAGTGGTCGACCGGGGTGATGGCGACGTCGCCCACCGGTCGGTGCTCGACGTCGGGGTCGCTCCCGCCGGCCGCGAGGAGCCGCAGGAAGTGCGACTTCCCGGACCCGTTGGCGCCGAGCACGGCCACGCGCTCGCCGAACCACACCTCGAGGTCGAACGGCCGCATCAGCCCGGTGAGCTCGAGGCCCTCGCAGATCACCGCGCGCTTGCCCGTGCGACCTCCGACGAGGCGCATGCGCACGGTCTGCTCGCGCGCCACCTCCTGCGGCGGCCCGGCCTCCTCGAACTTCGCGAGGCGGGTCTTCGCGGCCTGGTAGCGGCTCGCCAGCCCGTCGTTGTACGCCGCCTTCGTCTTGTACATGAGCACGAGCGCCTTGAGCTTCGCGTGCTCCTCGTCCCACCTGCGCCGCAGCTCCTCGAGGCGGGCGAAGCGGTCGGCCCTGGCCTGGTGGTACGACGCGAAGCCGCCGCCGTGGGTCCACGTGGTGTTGCCGGCCGCGCCGAGCTCGACCGTCACGACCTGGGTCGCCGTCCGGGCGAGCAGCTCCCGGTCGTGCGAGACGTAGAGCACGGTCTTGGGCGACTCCGCCAGTCGCTGCTCGAGCCACTCCTTGCCGGGCACGTCGAGGTAGTTGTCGGGCTCGTCCAGCAGCAGCACCTCGTCGGGGCCGCGGAGCAGTGCCTCGAGCACCAGCCGCTTCTGCTCGCCGCCGGAGAGCGTCCGGGTCTCGCGGTACTGCGCCCGCTCGAAGGGGAGGGCCAGCGCCGCCACCGTGCAGACGTCCCACAGCACCTCGGCGTCGTAGCCGCCGGCATCGGCCCACTCGCCGATCGCGTGGGCGTAGGCCATCTGCGACGCCTCGTCGTCGCGTTCCATCATCACGAGCTCCGCGGCGTCGAGGGCGAGCGCCGCCTGGCGCACCCGCGGCGGCGCGACCGACACGAGGAGGTCACGCACGGTCGACTCGTCGCGGACCTGACCGATGAACTGGCGCATGACGCCCAGCCCACCCGAGCGCACGATGGCGCCCTCCTGCGGATCGAGGTCGCCGGACACGAGCCGCATCAGCGTGGTCTTGCCGGCGCCGTTGGCCCCGACGAGCGCCACCTTGGCGCCGTCGGCGACCCGGAAGCTGACCTCGTCGAGCAGCACGCGCCCGTCCGGGAGCGTGTGCGTGACCTTGGCGACCTCGACGTGACCCACGAGACCCGATTCTCACCCGTCCGACGGCGTGCGGCACAACCGGTTACCGAGCGAGCGCGTCGGCGACGTCCCGCACGGCTCAGTGGAAGCGCGTCTCACCGGCGTCGACGGCGATCCGGGTGCCGCGGGTTCCCGCGAGGATCTTCGTGATGTCGGAGAGTGCGCCGATGACCGCGACCTTGCCGGGCGCCGAGCGGGCGAACGCGGCCGCAGCCTCGACCTTCGGGCCCATCGAGCCGGCCGGGAACGGGTAGGCCTCGATCGCGTCCGGGGTTGCCGCGGCGATCCCGCGCTGCTGCGGCGTGCCCCAGTCGAGGTAGACGGCGTCGGTGTCCGTCGCGATCACGAGCAGGTCGGCCCCGATGTCCTCGGCGAGGACCGCGGAGGACCGGTCCTTGTCGATGACCGCCTCGACCCCGACCAGGGTGCGCGGGTTGCGGTCGTCGGCGAAGTCGAGCTGCTCCTGCGGCAGGTACATCGTGGGGATGCCGCCTCCACCGGTGCAGATCACGACCGTCCCCGCCTCGAGGAGCTGCACGATCGGCCGGATCTCGAAGATGCGCTTCGGGAGCGGCGACGGGACGACCCGGCGCCAGGCGTCGCCGTCCTGCTTCACCGTCCAGTGCCGCTCGCCCGCGAGCCGGTGGGCGTCCGCCTCGGTGTAGACCGGCCCGACGAACTTGGTCGGGTTGCTCATCGCCGGGTCGTCCGGGTCGACCTCGGTCATCGTGAGGATCGTCGCGATCGGCTTCTCGAACGGGACGAGGTTCCCGAGCTCCTGCTCGATGAGGTAGCCGATCATCCCCTCGGTCTGCGCGCCGAGGACGTCGAAGGGGTACGTCGACTCCTCGTCGTACGCCGAGGCCTGCAACGAGAGGAGCCCTACCTGCGGGCCGTTGCCGTGCGAGATCACGAGCTCGTGCTCGAGCGCCACCGGCGCCAGCGCCACGCAGGCGACCCGCACGTTGGCCCGCTGGTTCTCCACCGTCATCGGCTCGCCGCGCTTCTGCAGGGCGTTGCCACCCAGGGCCACTACGACGCGCATGCGAGCCTCCTCAGGAGCGGGCGGACGCCCCGAGCGTGGCACCGCGGCCGTGCCTTCGCAGCCCGCACGACAGAATCGCCCGACCGCTCAGCCGGAGTCGGCGCCCCGGAACCGGCGCGAGCGGACCGACTGCTCCCCCACCTCCGAGTCGTGCGGGTAGGCGACCCGCTCGAGCGTGAGCCCGTGGGGCGGGGCGACGTCGGCATCGGGGTCGCGGCGCGCGGCCGCGAGGATCGCCCCGGGCCACGACGCCGGTCGGCGCCCGTCGCCCACCGGCAGGAGCGCCCCGACGAGCGCACGCACCATCGAGTGGCAGAACGCGTCGGCGCGGATCCACATGATCACCAGGTCGTCGGTGAGGTCGCGCTCCCAGCGCAGGTCGAGCAGCGTCCGCACGGTGCTGGCTCCCTCGCGCCTGCGGCAGAACGACGCGAAGTCGTGCTCGCCGAGCAGCGCCTGCGAGGCCACGTTGAGCGCGTCGACGTCGAGCCGTCCGCCGTGCAGGCCGGGGTGGTGCAGGACGTGGGCGCGCAGCAGCGGATCGACACCGCCCGGGCGGTCCGAGACGCGGTAGGCGTAGGTCCGCGACATCGCCGAGAACCGGGCGTCGAACCCGGGTGGCGCGACGCGGATGTCGCTGACCCGCACGTCGTCGGGCAGCACGCCGGCGAGGCGGCGGAGCGGGACGTCGGTGCCCCGCGACCGCAGCGCGTCCCAGGCGTCCGGGGGGACGTCGAGGTGCCCCACCTGCCCGCGCGCGTGGACCCCGGAGTCGGTCCGGCCGGCGCACGTGACGCGCAGCGGCTCGGGCAGCCGGAGGACGACCGCGAGCGCGGCCTCCAGCTCGCCCTGCACGGTGCGCAGCCCGGGCTGGGTGGCCCAGCCGTGGAAGTGCGTCCCGTCGTAGGAGATGGCCGCACGGAGACGCACGAGCCCGCCGGCCCCGGTGGGGGCGGCGGGCTCGTGGGTGTCGGTCAGGGTGCTCAGGCCTTGTCCTCGGTCTCCTCGGCCGCAGCCTCGGCGACCTCGTCCGCTGCCTCGTCGACGACGTCGGCGGCGTCAGCCTCGACGACCTCGGTGGCCTCGACGTCGACGTCCTCGACCGCGTCGGCGGTCTCGGTGTCGACCACGTCCGCGGTCTCCTCGACGACGGCCGGGGCGGCCGCGGCCGACTCCTTGGTCGCCTTCTCCTTCGCAGCACGCTTGGTCGCGCCGGTCGCCTCGGCGACGACGGCCTCGGCCAGCGCCTCGACGAGCTCGATCACGGCCATCGGGGCGTTGTCGCCCTTGCGCGGACCGATCTTGGTGATGCGGGTGTAGCCGCCCGGACGGGTGGCGTAGCGCGGGCCGATCTCGGCGAAGAGCTCGTGCACGACACCCTTGTCACGGATGACGGCGAGCACGCGACGACGCGCGTGCAGGTCGCCGCGCTTGGCGTGGGTGATGAGGCGCTCCGCGAGCGGGCGGAGGCGCTTGGCCTTGGCCTCGGTCGTGGTGATCCTGCCGTGCTCGAACAGCGCCGTGGCGAGGTTCGCGAGCATGAGCCGCTCGTGGGCCGGGCTGCCGCCGAGACGGGGACCCTTGGTGGGGGTGGGCATCGTCGTTCTCCTGGTGTCGGGGTGGTCGGGGGGCCGTCAGCTGCTCAGAGCTGCTCGTCCTCGGCGTACCCCTGGTCGTCGTCGTCGTAGAAGCTGACGGCCGTGGTCGGGTCGAACCCGGGCGGGCTGTCCTTGAGCGCGAGACCGAGAGTCGCGAGCTTGGCCTTGACCTCGTCGATCGACTTCGAGCCGAAGTTGCGGATGTCGAGCAGGTCGGCCTCGCTGCGACCGATGAGCTCACCCACGGTGTGGATGCCCTCGCGCTTGAGGCAGTTGTACGAGCGCACCGTGAGGTCGAGCGACTCGATCGGGGTCGAGAGCTGCTCGGCGACGAAGGCGTCGGCGGGCGACGGGCCGATGTCGATGCCCTCGGCGTCGAGGTTGAGCTCGCGGGCCAGGCCGAAGAGCTCGACCAGCGTCTTGCCGGCGGACGCGACGGCGTCGCGCGGGGCCATCGACTGCTTGGTCTCGACGTCGATCACCAGGCGGTCGAAGTCCGTGCGCTGCTCGACGCGGGTCGCCTCGACCTTGTAGGTCACCTTGAGGACCGGCGAGTAGATCGAGTCGACCGGGATCCGGCCGATCTCCTGGCCGGGCTGCTTGTTCTGCAGCGCCGAGACGTAGCCGCGGCCGCGCTCGACGACGAGCTCCATCTCGAGCTTGCCCTTGCCGTTGAGCGTGGCGATGTGCAGGCCCGGGTTGTGGACCTCGACGCCGGCGGGCGGCGCGATGTCGGCAGCGGTGACCGCGCCGGGGCCCTGCTTGCGCAGGTACATCACGACGGGCTCGTCGTGCTCCGAGGAGACGACGAGCTGCTTGATGTTGAGGATCAGCTCGGTGACGTCCTCCTTGACGCCCGGCACGGTGGTGAACTCGTGCAGCACGCCGTCGATGCGGATGCTGGTGACAGCGGCGCCGGGGATGGACGACAGCAGGGTGCGGCGCACCGAGTTGCCGAGGGTGTAGCCGAAACCGGGCTCGAGCGGCTCCATGACGAAGCGCGAGCGGTACTCCGAGACCGTCTCCTCGACGAGGGTCGGTCGCTGGGCGATCAGCACGTGATGGTCCTTCCGTGGCGCCCGCTATTTGACGCCTGTGGTGGGTGTGACGGGGTCGACGGGGTGGCCGACGCCGATCCGTGAGGACCGACGCCGGCTCCGCGCGTCACTTCGAGTAGAGCTCGACGATCAGCTGCTCCTGCACCTGCGTGTCGATGACGGCACGCTCGGGCAGGGAGTGGACCAGCACGCGCATCCGCGACGGGATGACCTCGAGCCACGCCGGGACGGATCGCTCGCCGAGCTCGGCATGAGCGATCACGAACGGCGTGAGCTCGCGGCTCGCGGCACGGACCTCGACGATGTCGTTGGCCGAGACGCGGTACGACGGGATGTCGACCTTCTTGCCGTTCACGGTGATGTGGCCGTGACGCACCAGCTGGCGCGCCATGTCGCGGCTCTTCGCCGAACCCGGCACGGTAGACGACGTTGTCGAGACGGGTCTCGAGGATGCGGAGCAGGTTCTCTCCGGTCTTGCCCTGCTTGCGCTGGGCCTCCTCGTAGTACCCGCGGAACTGCTTCTCGAGCACGCCGTAGATGCGCGCGCACTTCTGCTTCTCGCGCTTCTGCAGCAGGTACTCGCTGTCCTTGGTCCGACCGCGGCCGTGCTGGCCGGGCGGGTAGGGACGCGACTCCATCGGGCACTTCGGCGACTCGCACTTCGCACCCTTGAGGAACAGCTTGGTCTTCTCGCGGCGGCAGCGCTTGCAGTCCGCCCCGGTGTAACGGGCCATGGTGTTTCAGCTCTCTCTCGGGGCGTCAGACGCGCCGGCGCTTGGGCGGGCGGCAGCCGTTGTGCGGGCTCGGGGTCACGTCCTGGATGGTGCCGACCTCGAGGCCGGTCGCCTGCAGCGAGCGGATCGCGGTCTCGCGGCCCGAACCCGGGCCCTTCACGAAGACGTCGACCTTCTTCATGCCGTGCTCCATGGCACGGCGGGCGGCCGCCTCGGCAGCGAGCTGGGCGGCGAAGGGCGTGCTCTTGCGCGAGCCCTTGAAGCCGACCTGGCCGGACGAGGCCCAGGCGATCACCGCACCCGAGGGGTCCGTGATCGAGACGATCGTGTTGTTGAACGTGCTCTTGATGTGCGCGTGTCCGTGCGCGATGTTCTTCTTCTCCTTGCGGCGCACCTTCTTGGCGCCCGCAGCCGTACGGCTCTTGGGAGGCATTGACAATCCGTTCTGGTTGAGGTCATCGGTCCTTCGGTCGCGGGTGTCTGACCCGGCAGGACCGTCGGACTACTACTTCTTGCCGGCCTTCTTCTTGCCGGCCACGGTCTTCTTCGGGCCCTTGCGGGTACGCGCGTTGGTGTGCGTGCGCTGTCCGCGGACCGGGAGGCCGCGGCGGTGCCGGAGGCCCTGGTAGCAGCCGATCTCGACCTTGCGGCGGATGTCTGCGGCGACCTCGCGGCGGAGGTCACCCTCGATCTTGTAGTTGGCCTCGAGCCAGTCGCGCAGCTTGATCAGGTCCTCGTCGGAGAGGTCCTTCACCCGGAGGTCGGGGCTGATGCCCGTTGCCTCGAGGGTCTGTGCTGCGCGGGTCTTGCCGATGCCGAAGATGTACGTGAGCGCAACCTCGAGCCGCTTGTCGCGGGGGAGGTCGACGCCGACGAGACGTGCCATCGGGCGTTCTCTCTTCCAGTTCGTCCGGAGGTTTCGGGAGCGTCACCGGTCCCACCGCCCTCGGTGGGTCCCCGGCCTCCGGGCCGGGGGTGGCGTCCCGCGCGCGGCACGTGTGCTGCCGGGGTTCGGGTGACGCTCTTGGTGCTGCGACTCCGATCGGGGGGCGGGTGCCCTCAGACCGGTGCGACTAGCCCTGACGCTGCTTGTGGCGCGGGTTCTCGCAGATGACCATGACCCGACCGTGACGGCGGATCACCTTGCACTTGTCGCAGATCTTCTTGACGCTCGGGTTGACCTTCATCGATCTCTCCACGGGTGCTCGTGCCAGGCGCGGTAGCGCCCGTGCCGAGGTGGTGGACAGCGGTGGTCGGTCCTCGTCGCACGCGGGGTTCCCGCGTGGTCGGGGTGCCGACCGTCACTTGTAGCGGTAGACGATCCGGCCGCGGGTCAGGTCGTAGGGCGAGAGCTCCACGACGACCCGGTCATCGGGAAGGATCCGGATGTAGTGCATCCGCATCTTCCCGCTGATGTGTGCAAGCACCTTGTGCCCGTTGTCGAGCTCGACCCGGAACATGGCGTTCGGGAGAGACTCGGTGATCGTGCCTTCGAGCTCGATGGCACCGTCCTTCTTGGGCATGTCCTCGCACTTCATCCGTCTCGTCTGGGTTACCTTGCTGGTCGTGAACCGCTCCGAGGGCGGCCCGGAGTCCGTGCCGGACCTGCGGGCAGGACCGGGGCGAGGCACGCCGAGGCGCGACTCGAAGAGCCGAGGGTCGAGTCTACGTCAAAACGCCCTCGGGCGGTAATCGCCGGTCATGCCGGTCGGCCGACCGCCGGACGGAGCGGCATCGCCGCAGGTCAGCACCCGTGACGGGCAGCCACACGGGTCAGGGCCGAGCGCTCGCCGGGCTGGCGACGCCGAGGGCTGGCGAAGCGCGCGGCGCCGCCGTCGAGCGCGGTGAGGACCCAGGGCCCGTCGGCGGTCAGCGCGACCGTGTGCTCCCAGTGGCAGGCGCGGCAGGCCGTCGGTGGTCACCACGGTCCAGTCGTCGGCCAGGGTGTGCACGGCCCGGTCGCCCGCGCAGACCATCGGCTCCACGGCCAGGGCCATGCCGGCGCACGAGCGCCAGGCTGCGGCCCGGGACGCGTAGTTGGGGACGTTGGGCTCCATGTGCATCGAGGTCCCGATGCCGTGGCCGACGTACTCCTCGACGATGCCGTACGCCGGCCCCGCCGGGCTGGGCGCGCACGGAGGCCTCCACCGCGACCCCGATGTCGTTGAGCCGTGCCGCCGACCTGGGCGGCGGCGAGGCCGGCCCACAGCGCCTCCTCGGTGACCCGGGAGAGCTCGACGAGCGCCGGGGCGACCTCGCCCGACGCCGACCGTGATGGCGGCGTCGCCGTGCCAGCCGGCCAGGATCGCGCCGCAGTCGATCGAGATCTGGTCGCCCTCGCGCAGCACGCGGTCGCCCGGGATCCCGTGCACGACCTCGTCGTTGACCGACGTGCAGATGCTGCCCGGGTAGCCGTGGTAGCCGAGGAAGGACGGGATCGGCGCCGTGGTCGCGGATGGACGCCTCGGCGATCGCGTCGAGGTCGAGCGTGGTGACGCCGGGCGCCACGGCGCTCGCGCAGCAGTCTCGAGGGTGCGGGCCACGACGAGGCCGGCCCCGCGCATCAGCTGCGATCTGGCTCGGGCGGTCTTGATCTCGATCCGGTCCTTGCGGCGGAACATCGGTGACCGGTGTCAGACGCCGAGGACGCGAGCACGCGGGCGGTGACGTCCTCGACCGAGCCCAGGCCGTCGACCTGGACCAGCAGGCCCTGCTGCGGCGTAGACGCGCGGTCAGCGGCGCGGTCTGCTCGGCGTAGATCTCGCAGCCGGCGCCGGATGACGTCCTCGGTGTCGTCGCTGCGGCCCTGCTCGGCCGCCCGCTTCAGCAGGCGGCCGACGACCTCGTCGGTGTCGACCGTGAGCTCGACGACCGTGTCGAGGGCCGCGCCGTGCTCGGCCAGCATGCCGGCGCAGCTCGTCGACCTGGGCGACCGTGCGCGGGTAGCCGTCGAGCAGGAAGCCGGGCTCGGCGTCCGGCTCGCGCGAGCCGGTCGCGGACCATCGCGTTGGTGACGGAGTCCGGGACGTACTCGCCCGCGTCCATGTACTTCTGGGCCTCGACGCCGAGCGGCGTGCCGCCGGCGACGTTGGCGCGGAAGATGTCGCCGGTCGAGACGTGCGGGATGCCGAGCCGCTCGCGACGCACGACGGCCTGCGTGCCCTTGCCGGCCCCGGGCGGGCCCATCAGCACGACGCGCATCAGCGGAGGAACCCTTCGTAGTTGCGCTGCTGCAGCTGCGACTCGATCTGCTTCACGGTGTCGAGGCCGACGCCGACCATGATGAGCAGGCTCGTGCCGCCGAAGATGAAGCGCTGACCGACGCCGAGGAAGGCGAACGCGACGAACGGGATGATCGCGATGACCGCGAGGTAGATCGAGCCCGGCAGGGTGATGCGGGTCAGCACGTAGTCGAGGTACTCGGCGGTCGGCTTGCCGGCGCGGATGCCGGGCACGAAGCCGCCGTACTGCTTCATGTTGTCGGCGACCTCGATCGGGTTGAACGTGATCGCGACGTAGAAGTAGCTGAAGAAGATGATGAGCACGCGCGTAGGTGAGCAGGTAGAGCGGCTTGGTGCCGTCTGGAGAAGTTCGCTGCGAGATCCACTGCGCGACCTCGCCCTGTGCTGCCCGAGAGCTGCACGATCAGCTGCGGCACGTAGAGCAGCGACGAGGCGAAGATGACCGGGATGACGCCGGCCATGTTGACCTTGAGCGGGATGTAGGTGGAGGTCCCGCCGTACATCCGCCGGCCGACCATGCGCTTGGCGTACTGCACCGGGATGCGCCGCTGGGCCTGCTCGACGTAGACGACGGCCGCGATGATGCGCGACGCCCACCACCGCGACGAGCGCGAGCGTGAACGACGCCGTTGATCGTGCAGATCTGCCAGAGCTGGCCGGGGAAGGTCGCGATGATCGAGGTGAAGATCAGCAGCGACATGCCGTTGCCGACGCCGCGGTCGGTGATGAGCTCGCCGAGCCACATGATGACGGCCGTTCCGGCGGTCATGACGAAGATCATCTGGATGATGAGCAGGATCGACTGGTCCGGCACGATCTGCTCGTCTGCAGCCCTGGAACAGGCGTCCGGGCACGCGCGCCAGCGCGACGATGCCGGTGGACTGCAGGATCGCGAGCCCGACCGTGAGGTAGCGGGTGTACTGCGTGAGCTGGGCCTGGCCGGCCTGCCCCTCCTGGCGCAGCGTCTCGAGGCGCGGGATCACCACGGTCAGCAGCTGGATGATGATGCTCGCCGTGATGTACGGCATGATCCCCAGCGCGAACACCGACAGCTGGAGCAGCGCGCCGCCGCTGAACAGGTTGATCAGCCCGTAGATCGAGTTGTCCTGGACCAGCTCGATGCACCGCTGGATCGCGGTGTAGTCGACACCGGGGGTCGGCACCACCGAGCCGAGGCGGAACAGCGCGATGATCGCCGAGGGTGAACAGCAGCTTCTTGCGCAGGTCCGGCGTACGGAACGCCGACGCGAACGCGGAAAGCACAGCCCCTCCTGGTGGACGCCCGTGGCGTCCGGTGTGACGGCGGACGCCCGCGGCACGTGCGCCGCGGGCGGGTCATCCCACGCGATCCGGGCACTCCCCCACGGACCGCCTGAGCCTAACAGTCGCACGCGAAGGGCGTCCTCGGCGTCGGGTACGACGCGGGAGACGCCCCTCGGGTGCGTGACGGGTCGCGTGCTCAGGCGAGCTCGGTGACGGAGCCGCCGGCCGCGGCGATCTTGCTCTTGGCGGTGTCGGAGAACGCGTGGGCGCTGACCTGGACGCGCCACGGCGATGTCGCCGTTGCCGAGGACCTTGACCGGCTGGTTCTTGCGGACCGCGCCGGCCGCGACCAGCTCGTCGACGCCGACCGTGCCGCCCTCGGGGAACAGCGCGGCCAGCTGGGCCACGTTGACGACCTGGAACTCGACCTTGTTCGGGTTCTTGAAGCCCTTGAGCTTGGGCAGCCGCATGTGCATCGGCATCTGCCCGCCCTCGAAGGACGCGGGCACCTGGTAGCGGGCCTTGGTGCCCTTGGTGCCGCGACCGGCGGTCTTGCCCTTGCTGGCCTCACCGCGACCCACGCGGGTCTTGGCGGTCTTGGCAGCCCGGCGCCGGGCGCAGGTGGTGAACCTTGAGCGTCATGTCAGTCGACCTCCTCGACCTTGACGAGGTGGGTGACGGTGTTGACCATCCCGCGGATCTCGGGACGGTCCTCCTTCACCACGACGTCACCGATGCGCTTGAGCCCCAGCGTGCGCAGGGTGTCGCGCTGGTTCTGCTTGCCACCGATGCCCGAACGGAGCTGGGTGACCTTGAGCCGGGCCATCACGCACCCGCTCCCGGCGGCACGGGCGCGCAGCAGCGCGGCCGGGGCGACGTGCTCGAGCGGCAGGCCACGGCGGGCCGCGACCTCCTCGGGACGCTCGAGGCCCTTGAGGGCCGCGACCGTCGCGTGGACGACGTTGATCGCGTTGTCCGAGCCGAGCGACTTGCTCAGCACGTCGTGGATGCCGGCGCACTCCAGCACGGCGCGCACCGGACCACCGGCGATGACGCCGGTACCGGGCGCGGCCGGGCGCAGCATGACCACGCCCGCCGCAGCCTCGCCCGTGATGGGGTGCGGGATCGTGCCCTGGATGCGGGGAACCTTGAAGAAGTTCTTCTTGGCCTCCTCGACGCCCTTGGCGATCGCCGCGGGCACCTCCTTGGCCTTCCCGTACCCGACACCGACGGTGCCGTCGCCGTCGCCGACGACCACCAGGGCGGTGAAGCTGAAGCGACGACCACCCTTGACGACCTTGGCAACGCGGTTGATCGCTACGACGCGCTCGACGAAGGCGGACTTCTCCGCCGCGGGACCCTTACCGTCGCGTACGGTCGCGTCCACGCTCGTTGCCGCCGGCGCCGCCTCCCGCGGCGCTGGGCTGCAGCCATGACTAACCTCTTCCTTCGAATCCGTCGTTCGCGTCAGAACGCGAGGCCGCCCTCGCGGGCGCCTTCGGCGAGGGCCGCGACGCGGCCGTGGTACTTGTTGCCGCCGCGGTCGAAGACGACCGTCTCGACTCCAGCGGACTTGGCGCGCTCAGCGACGCAGCTCGCCGACCTTCTTGGCCTTGGCGCTCTTGTCCCCGTCGAACGCACGCAGGTCGGCCTCCATGGTGGACGCGGACGCGAGCGTGGTGCCCGTGCGCGTCGTCGACCACCTGGACGAACAGGTGGCGGGTCGAGCGCGTGACGACCAGGCGGGGACGGGACGCGGTGCCCGTGACCTTCTTGCGGACCCGGGTGTGGCGACGCTTGCGCGCGACCGCCTTCTTGTTGCCCGAGCCGAGCTTGGTGACGATGGACATGGCTTACTTGCCCGCCTTTCCGGCCTTGCGGCGGATGACCTCGCCGGCGTAGCGCACACCCTTGCCCTTGTACGGGTCGGGCTTGCGGAGCTTGCGCAGCTTGGCGGCGACCTCGCCGACCTGCTGCTTGTCGATCCCGGAGACCGAGAACTTGGTCGGGCTCTCCACGGCGAAGGTGATGCCCTCGGGCGCCGTCGATGACGACCGGGTGGCTGAAGCCGAGCGCGAACTCGAGGTCCGTGCCCTTCGCCACGACGCGGTAACCGGTGCCGGAGATCTCCAGCGCTCTTGGTGTAGCCGTCGGTCACGCCGATGACCATGTTGGAGACCAGCGTGCGGGTGAGCCCGTGCAGCGAGCGCGACATGCGCTCGTCGTTGGGGCGGGTCGACCTCGAGGGTGCCGTCCTCGGCCTTGGCGACCGTGATGGGGCTCGGCGACCTCGTGGGTCAGCGTGCCCTTGGGGCCCTTCACCGTGACCGTGGCGCCGTCGATGTCGACGGTGACACCGGACGGGACGGAGATGGGCAGACGTCCGATGCGCGACATGCTCGTGCTCTCCTTCCCGCTACCAGACGTAGGCGAGGACTTCCCCGCCCACGCCCTTCTTGGCGGCCTGCCGGTCGGTCAGCAGACCGGACGACGTCGAGATGATCGCGACGCCGAGGCCACCGAGGACGCGTGGGCAGCGACGGTGCTCTTGGCGTACACGCGCAGGCCGGGCTTGGACACGCGGCGCACGCCGGCGATCGAGCGCTCGCGGCTCGGGCCGAACTTGAGGTCGAGCGTCAGGGTCTTGCCGACCTCGGCGTCCTCGACGCGCCAGCTCGGCGATGTAGCCCTCCTGCTTGAGGATCTCGGCGATTCCCGCCTTGATCTTCGAGTGGGGCATCGCCACGGCGTCGTGGTACGCCGTGTTGGCGTTGCGCAGACGCGTGAGCATGTCTGCGATCGGGTCAGTCATCGTCATGGCCGAGGTGGCCTCTCTCACCGTGGTTTCCGGCTCGTACCTCGAGTCGGACCTGCGGCGTCGTCGGGTGTTACCAGGAGCTCTTGGTGATGCCGGGCAGCTCGCCGGCGTGCGCCATCTCGCGGAAGCAGATGCGGCACAGGCCGAACTTGCGGTAGACCGAGTGCGGACGGCCGCACCGGTTGCACCGGGTGTAGCCGCGGACGGCGAACTTCGGCTTGCTGTTCGCCTTGTTGATCAGGGCATTCTTCGCCACGGTCAGTTCTCCTTGAAGGGGAAGCCGAGGTGCTTCAGGAGCGCACGGCCCTCGTCGTCGGTGGACGCGGTGGTGACCACCGTGATGTCCATGCCGCGGACGCGGTCGATGGCGTCCTGGTCGATCTCGTGGAACATCGACTGCTCGTTGAGACCGAACGTGTAGTTGCCGCGACCGTCGAACTGGGTCGCGCGACAGGCCGCGGAAGTCGCGGATGCGCGGGAGCGCGACCGACAGCAGCCGGTCGAGGAACTCCCACATGCGGTCGCCGCGCAGCGTCACGTGGGCGCCGATCGGCATGCCCTCGCGCAGCTTGAACTGGGCGATCGACTTGCGGGCCTTGGTCACCTGCGGCTTCTGGCCGGTGATCGCGGCGAGGTCCTTGATGGCGCCCTCGATCAGCTTGGAGTCGCGAGCAGCCTCGCCGACACCCATGTTGACCACGATCTTGGTCAGGCCGGGGACCTGCATGACGTTCGCGAAGCGCGAACTCCTCGCGCAGCGCGGGGACGATCTCCTCGCGGTAGCGCGCCTTGAGCCGCGGCGACCGAGCGTCGTCAGCGGTCTCGACGCCTCGGTGGTCTCGGCGTGGCGGTCATCAGATGTCCTTACCGGTGCGCTTGGAGATCGCGCACGCTGCGCGAGGTCTCGTACGACGTGCCGTCGGGGCGGTTCTTCGTCACGGCCTCGCGACGGAAGCCGACGCGGGTGGGGCGGTTGTCCGTGGGGTCCACGAGCATCACGTTGGAGACGTGGATCGGGGCCTCCTGCGTGACGATGCCGCCGGTCTTCGCACCGCGGGTCGCTCTGGCCGACCTTCGTGTGCTTCTTGATCCGGTTGACGCCCTCGACGAGGACCTTGTCGGCCTCGACGAGGACGGCGATGACCTTGCCCTGGACGCCCTTGTCCTTGCCGGTGATGACCTGGACGAGGTCACCCTTCTTGATGTTGAGGCCAGCCATGTCAGAGCACCTCCGGAGCCAGCGAGATGATCTTCATGAAGCGCTTCTCGCGCAGCTCGCGGCCCGACCGGGCCGAAGATGCGCGTGCCGCGCGGCTCGCCGTCGGCCTTGAGGATGACGGCGGCGTTCTCGTCGAAGCGGATGTACGACCCGTCGAGGCGCCGGCGCTCCTTCTTGGTGCGCACGATGACCGCCTTGACGACGTCGCCCTTCTTCACGTTGCCACCGGGGATCGCGTCCTTGACGGTGGCGACGATGACGTCGCCGATGCCCGCGTAGCGCCGACCGGAGCCACCGAGAACGCGGATGCAAAGGATCTCCTTGGCACCCGTGTTGTCGGCGACACGCAGTCGCGACTCCTGCTGGATCACTTGTCTGTCTCCTGTTGTCGCGCCGGTTCTCGACGTGGCGAGCCTGGCGGAACTGATGGTGTGGTGCGGTCCGGCGCGAGCGCCGGACCTGGTGAGTCTAGGCGGCCGTCGGGTGACGACCAAAACTCGCGATCTTCGGGCGGATCCGCGCGAGTGCGGCCGCCCATCGATCACTTCGCCTTCTCGAGGATCTCGACGACGCGCCAGCGCTTGGTCGCCGAGAGCGGCCGGGTCTCCATGAGGAGGACCTTGTCGCCGATGCCGGCCGCGTTGGCCTCGTCGTGCGCCTTCAGCTTGCTCGTGCGGCGGACGACCTTGCCGTACAGCGGGTGCTTGAAGCGGTCCTCGACAGCGACGACGACGGTCTTGTCCATCTTGTCGCTGACGACGTACCCCTCGCGGGTCTTGCGGAAGCCGCGGGTGTCTCGGTCTCGGTGGTCATCGCCTTCATGCGCTTCGTTGCTGTCGCTCATGCGGCACCCACCGGGGTGATGCCGAGCTCGCGCTCGCGCATGATCGTGTAGATGCGCGCGATGTCCGTGCGGACGGCGCGCAGTCGGCCGTGGCTCTCCAGCTGGCCGGTGGCCGCCTGGAAGCGCAGGTTGAACAGCTCGGCCTTGGCCTCGCGCAGCTTCTCGACGAGCTCGTCGTCGGTCAGCGGACGCGCAGCTCGGCGGGCTTGGTTCCGGTGGCCATCAGTTGTCACCTACCTCGCGCCGCACGATGCGGCACTTCATCGGGAGCTTGTGCGCGGCGCGGGTGAGCGCCTCGCGAGCCACGGTCTCGTTGGGGTAGGACAGCTCGAACATGACGCGTCCGGGCTTGACGTTGGCCACCCACCACTCGGGCGAGCCCTTGCCGGAACCCATGCGGGTCTCGGCCGGCTTCTTGGTGATCGGGCGGTCCGGGTAGATCGTGATCCAGACCTTGCCGCCACGGCGGATGTGGCGCGTGATGGCGATACGGGCGGACTCGATCTGACGGTTGGTCACGTAGGCCGGCTCGAGCGCCTGCAGGCCCCACTCGCCCCAGGTCACCTTGGTGCCGCCCTTGGCGGCGCCCGTGCGGTCGGGGTGGTGCTGCTTGCGGTGCTTGACCCTGCGAGGGATCAGCATCGGTCAGGCCTCCGTTCCGGTGGTCTCGACCGCGGCAGCGGCCTCGACGGTCTCGACGGCGACGGGCGCCTCGCGCGGCGCTCGAGTCCGCAGCGGGCAGTCAGCGCCGTCACGGCGTCGGGCGACGCGCAGCGGCCGGGCGCGAGCCGGACGCTCGCGACGCGGCGGCGCCGAGGCGCTCCGCGGCGATGGCCGCCTCGCGCTCGGTGCGCGACTGGCTGACCTCGCCCTTGTAGATCCAGACCTTCACGCCGATGCGGCCGAAGGTCGTGCGGGCCTCGTAGAAGCCGTAGTCGATGTTCGCGCGCAGCGTGTGCAGCGGCACACGACCCTCGCGGTAGAACTCGGTGCGGCTCATCTCGGCGCCACCGAGACGGCCGGACACCTGGACACGGATGCCCTTGGCGCCGCCCTTCATGGCGGACTGCATCGACTTGCGCATGGCGCGACGGAACGAGACACGGCTCGAGAGCTGCTCGGCCACGCCCTGCGCGACGAGCTGCGCGTCGATCTCGGGGTTCTTGACCTCGAGGATGTTGAGCTGCACCTGCTTGCCGGTGAGCTTCTCGAGGTCGCCGCGGATGCGGTCGGCCTCGGCGCCACGGCGGCCGATGACGATGCCGGGGCGAGCAGTGTGGATGTCGACGCGGACGCGCTCACGCGTGCGCTCGATCTCCACCTTGCTGATGCCGGCGCGCTCCATGCCCTTGGTCATGAGGCGACGGATCTTCGACGTCCTCGTCGACGTAGTCGCGGTAGCGCTGACCCTCCTTGGAGGAGTCGGCGAACCAGCGCGACTTGTAGTCGGTGGTGATGCCCAGACGGAAGCCGTACGGGTTGATCTTCTGGCCCACGGCCGGGTCACCCCTTCTTCCGCGCCGAGTCGGCGGTGACCGACTCGACGACGACGGTGATGTGGCTGGTGCGCTTGCGGATGCGGTACGCACGACCCTGGGCACGCGGACGGAACCGCTTCAGCGTCGGGCCCTCGTCCACGTAGGCCTCACGGACCACCAGGGTGTCGGGGTCGAGCTTGAAGTTGTTCGTCGCGTTGGCGATGGCGCTGTCAAGCACCTTGCCCACGGGCTCGCTCGCCGCCTGCGGCGCGAAGTGCAGCATCGCCTGTGCCTCGGCGGCCGGCAGGCCGCGGATGAGGTCGATGACGCGGCGTGCCTTCATGGGCGTGACGCGCACGTAGCGCGCCTGGGCCCTGGCTTCCATCGCTGTCCCCTTGCTGGTCGTCGTACTCACGTCAGGTCTGTCTTCTCGGTCGGTGGCGTCGCGCCGCGATTAGCGGCGCTTGGCCTTGCGGTCGTCCTTGACGTGGCCACGGAAGGTGCGCGTCGGCGCGAACTCGCCGAGCTTGTGACCGATCATGTTCTCGGTCACGAAGACCGGGATGTGCTTGCGACCGTCGTGGACCGCGATGGTGTGGCCGAGCATGTCCGGCACGATCATCGATCGGCGCGACCACGTCTTGATGACGTTGCGGGTGCCCTTGGCGTTCTGGTCGTCCACCTTCTTGACCAGGTGGCCGTCGACGAAGGGGCCCTTCTTCAGGCTGCGAGGCATGAGTGGTTTCCCTTAGCGCTTCTTGCCGGTCTTGCGGCGGCGGACGATGAACTTGTCGCTGGCCTTGTTGGCCTTGCGAGTGCGACCCTCGGGCTTTCCGTTCGGGTTGACCGGGTGGCGACCACCGGAGGTCTTGCCCTCACCACCACCGTGCGGGTGGTCGACCGGGTTCATGGCGACACCGCGGACGGTCGGGCGGATGCCCTTCCAGCGCATGCGGCCGGCCTTGCCCCAGTTGATGTTGCTCTGCTCGGCGTTGCCCACCTCGCCGATCGTCGCGCGGCAGCGGACGTCGACGTTGCGGATCTCGCCCGAGGGCAGACGCAGCTGGGCGTACGGGCCGTCCTTGGCCACGAGCTGGATGCTCGTGCCGGCCGAACGGGCGATCTTGGCGCCGCCACCGGGGCGCAGCTCGACGGCGTGGATGACGGTGCCGACGGGGATGTTGCGCAGCGGCAGGTTGTTGCCGGGCTTGATGTCGGCCGAGGGACCCGTCTCGACGGTGTCGCCCTGCGACAGCTTGTTCGGCGCCACGATGTAGCGCTTCTCGCCGTCGGCGTAGTGCAGCAGGGCGATGCGCGCGGTGCGGTTGGGGTCGTACTCGATGTGCGCGACCTTGGCCGGCACGCCGTCCTTGTCAGCACGACGGAAGTCGATGACGCGGTAGGCGCGCTTGTGGCCACCACCCTGGTGACGGGTGGTGATGCGGCCCTGGTTGTTGCGGCCGCCCTTCTTCGGAAGCGGGCGAACGAGCGACTTCTCCGGCTCCGACCGCGTGATCTCGACGAAGTCGGCCACGCTCGAGCCACGGCGGCCCGGAGTGGTCGGCTTGTACTTGCGGATACCCATCGGGTTTCTCTTCCTCGTCGGTTGCGTCGGTTGCCCGGTCAGGAGACCGGACCGCCGAAGATGTCGATGCGGTCGCCGTCGGCGAGGCTGACGATGGCGCGCTTGGTGTTGGCACGCTTGCCGAACCCGTAGCGGGTGCGGGTCACCTTGCCCTGGCGGTTGATCGTGTTCACGTTCGTCACCTTGACGCCGAAGACCTGCTCGACCGCGATCTTGATCTGGGTCTTGTTGGCGTCGGGCGACACGATGAACGTGTACTTGTTCTCGTCGAGGAGCGCGTAGCTCTTCTCCGAGATCACGGGCGCGAGCAGGATGTCGCGCGGGTCGGCGATCCTCACAGCGAGGCCCCCTCGGTCGTTGCGGCCTCGGACTCGGTGGCGACGGCCTTCGCACCCTTGCCGGTACGCGGACCGGCGAGGAACGCGTCGAGCGCGCCCTGGGTGAAGATGACGTCGTCGCTGACGAGCACGTCGTAGGTGTTGAGCTGGTCGGGCACGAGCAGGTGCACGCGGGGACGTTGCGCAGCGAGAGCCACGTCACGTCGTCCTCGCGCTCGACCACGACGAGCAGGTTGCGGCGGTCGCGACAGCGCGGCGAGCGCCTGGATCGCAGCCTTGGTCGAGGGGGTCTCCCCCGCGACGATGCTCGGACACCACGTGCACGCGGCCGTTGCGAGCCCGGTCGGAGAGGGCACCACGCAGGGCGGCGGCCTTCATCTTCTTGGGGGTGCGCTGGGCGTAGTCGCGCGGCGTGCGGGCCGTGCACCACGCCACCGCCGGTGAACTGCGGCGCGCGGGTCGAGCCCTGACGGGCGCGACCGGTGCCCTTCTGCTTGTACGGCTTGCGGCCACCACCGCGGACCTCGGCGCGCGTCTTGGTGCTGTGCGTGCCCTGACGGGCCGCAGCGAGCTGCGCGACGACGACCTGGTGGATCAGCGGGACGTTGACCTGCACGCCGAAGACGTCGGCGGGCAGCTCGAGCGAGCCGGTGACCTTGCCGGCCGGCGTCCTTGATGTCGACCGAGGTGACCTCGGCGGTCTCGACCTGGGTGCTCATGGCGTCAGGCCTCCTTCGCCGAGGTGCGGACGAGCACGAGGCCGCCCTTGGGGCCGGGGATGGCGCCCTTGATGAGCAGCACGCCGTTCTCGGCGTCGATCGCGTGGATGGTGAGGTTCTGGGTGGTCTGCCGGGCGACGCCCATGCGGCCCGCCATGCGCATGCCCTTGAAGACACGGCCGGGGGTCGCGCAGCCGCCGATGGAGCCCGGCTTGCGGTGGTTGCGGTGCGCACCGTGGGACGCGCCGACGCCGTGGAAGCCGTGACGCTTCATGACACCGGCGTAGCCCTTGCCCTTGGTGGTGCCGACGACGTCGATCGTCTGACCGACCTCGAAGGTGTCGACCGCGAGCTCCTGGCCCAGGGTGTACTCGGAGGCGTCCGAGGTGCGCAGCTCGACCAGGTGGCGACGCGGCGTCACGCCCGCCTTGGCGAAGTGGCCCGAAGCGGGCTTGTTCACCTTGCGCGGGTCGATGGCGCCGAACGCGATCTGGACGGAGCTGTAGCCGTCCTGCTCGGGGGTCTTGACCTGGGTGACGACGCACGGGCCCGGCCTTGACCACGGTCACGGGGACGACGCGGTTGTTCTCGTCCCAGACCTGGGTCATGCCGAGCTTCTCGCCCAGCAACCCCTTCATGTGCTTGCTCATGGTGGCTGCGTTCCTCAGAGCTTGATCTCGATGTCGACACCGGCCGGGAGGTCGAGTCGCATCAGCGAGTCGACGGTCTTCGGCGTGGGGTCGAGGATGTCGATGAGGCGCTTGTGGGTGCGCATCTCGAAGTGCTCGCGGCTGTCCTTGTACTTGTGCGGCGAGCGGATGACGCAGTAGACGTTCTTCTCCGTCGGCAGCGGCACCGGGCCCGCGACCTGCGCACCAGTACGCGTCACCGTCTCGACGATCTTGCGCGCCGAGCTGTCGATGACCTCGTGGTCGTAGGCCTTGAGCCGGATGCGGATCTTCTGTCCCGCCATGGTGGCTTCGGTGTCCTTCTCGTTCGTGTGCCGCTGTGAGGAGCCGCCCCGGTGGGGGCCGCCCCGGTGGGATCGCGGTCGGGTCCGGGCTAGCCGGACCCGACCGCGGTCACCAGGTGATGACGCAGGTCCTACTTGTGGATCTTGACGACGCGACCGGCACCGACGGTGCGGCCACCCTCGCGGATCGCGAAGCGGAGGCCTTCCTCCATGGCGATCGGCTGGATGAGGTCGACCTTCATCTCGGTGTTGTCGCCGGGCATGACCATCTCGGTGCCCTCGGGCAGCGTGACGACGCCGGTGACGTCGGTCGTCCGGAAGTAGAACTGCGGACGGTAGTTGTTGAAGAACGGCGTGTGGCGGCCACCCTCGTCCTTGCTGAGGATGTACACGTTGGCGTCGAACTCCGTGTGCGGGGTGACCGAGCCCGGCTTGCACAGGACCTGGCCACGCTCGACGTCGTCGCGCTTGGTGCCACGGAGGAGCAGGCCCACGTTCTCGCCGGCCTGGCCCTCGTCGAGCAGCTTGCGGAACATCTCGACGCCGGTGACGGTCGTCTTCGTGGTGGCCGGGCGGATACCGACGATCTCGATCTCCTCGTTCACCTTGATGATGCCGCGCTCGATACGACCGGTGACGACGGTGCCGCGACCGGTGATCGTGAAGACGTCCTCGACGGGCATGAGGAACGGCTTGTCGGTCTCGCGCTCCGGGGTCGGGATGTACTCGTCGACCGCCTTCATGAGCTCGAGGATCGACTCGCCCCACTTCGCGTCGCCCTGCAGCGCCGGGAAGGCCGCCACGCGCACGACGGGGATGTTGTCGCCGTCGAACTCGTAGGACGAGAGCAGCTCGCGCACCTCGAGCTCGACGAGCTCCAGGATCTCCTCGTCGTCGACCATGTCGCACTTGTTGAGCGCGACCACGAGCGACGGCACGCCGACCTGGCGGGCGAGGAGCACGTGCTCCTTGGTCTGCGGCATCGGGCCGTCGGTGGCGGCGACCACGAGGATCGCGCCGTCCATCTGGGCCGCGCCGGTGATCATGTTCTTGATGTAGTCAGCGTGACCAGGGCAGTCGACGTGGGCGTAGTGGCGCGCCTCGGTCTGGTACTCGACGTGCGCGATCGAGATGGTGATGCCGCGCTGACGCTCCTCGGGAGCCTTGTCGATCTGGTCGAACGGCGTGAACGGGTTCACGTCCGGGTAGGCGTCGTGCAGCACCTTGGTGATCGCCGCGGTCAGCGTCGTCTTGCCGTGGTCGATGTGACCGATGGTGCCGATGTTGACGTGCGGCTTGGTCCGCTCGAACTTCGCCTTCGCCACGGGGTCCTCCTGTGGACTGTGGATGGATACGCCGTACGACGTAGGTCCGTGATGGATCGGGATCGGGGTTCTTGCTGGTCGTTCTGCCTCGCTTCGGGCTCTCTCACGCTGTGCGATCGATCACCCCTGGGTGCGCAGGTCGGTGGCTACTCGCCCCGCGCCTTCGCGATGATCTCGGTCGCCACGTTTGTCGGAACCTGGGCGTACGAGTCGAACTGCATGGAGTAGCTCGCCCGACCCTGGGTCTTGCTCCGGAGATCTCCGACGTAGCCGAACATCTCCGACAGGGGGACGAGAGCCTTGACGACGCGGGCGCCGGAACGCTCCTCCATGGCCTGGATCTGGCCACGGCGGGAGTTCAGGTCGCCGATGACCTCGCCCATGAAGTCCTCGGGCGTGGTGACCTCGACGGCCATCATCGGCTCGAGGAGCACGGGGCCGGCCTTGCGCGCCGCTTCCTTGAACGCCATCGAGCCGGCGATCTTGAACGCGAGCTCGGAGGAGTCGACGTCGTGGTAGGCGCCGTCCTTGAGCGTGACCTTGATGTCGACCATGGGGTAGCCGGCGAGCACGCCGTTCTCCATGGCCTCCTGGCAGCCGGCGTCGACCGACGGGATGTACTCGCGCGGGATGCGGCCACCGGTGACGGCGTTGACGAACTCGTAGCCGCCCTCGCCCTCGGTGGTGCCGGACGACGGCTCGATGCCGATCTGCACCTTCGCGAACTGGCCGGAGCCACCCGTCTGCTTCTTGTGCGTGTAGTCGACGCGCTCGATCTGCTTGGTGATCGTCTCGCGGTAGGCCACCTGCGGCTTGCCGACGTTGGCCTCGACCTTGAACTCGCGGCGCATGCGGTCGACGAGCACCTCGAGGTGCAGCTCGCCCATGCCGGCGATGATCGTCTGGCCGGTCTCCTCGTCGGTCCGCACCTGGAAGGTGGGGTCCTCGTCGGAGAGGCGCTGGATCGCGGTGCCCAGCTTCTCCTGGTCGCTCTTGGTCTTGGGCTCGATCGCCACGTGGATGACCGGGGCGGGGAAGCTCATCGACTCGAGGACGACCGGCTGCTTGTCGTCGCACAGCGTCTCGCCGGTCGTGGTGTCCTTGAGACCCATGACGGCGACGATGTCGCCCGCGCCCACGCTCGAGATCTCCTCGCGCTTGTTCGCGTGCATCCGGTAGATCTTGCCGATGCGCTCCTTGCGGCCCTTGACCGAGTTGAGCACCGCGGTGCCGGCCTCGAGCACGCCGGAGTAGACGCGGATGTAGGTCAGCTTGCCCAGGTGCGGGTCGGTCATGATCTTGAACGCGAGCGCGGCGAACGGCTCGTCGTTGCTCGGGCGGCGCGCGATGAGGGTCTCCTCGTCGCCGACCTTGTGACCCTCGACCTCGGGCACGTCGAGCGGGCTCGGGAGGTAGGCCACGACGGCGTCGAGCATGGGCTGGACGCCCTTGTTCTTGAACGCCGAGCCGGTGAGCACCGGGGTGAGCTTGCCGGCGATGGTCGCGCGACGGATCGCGGCGTGGAGCTCGGCCTCGCCGGGCTCCTCGCCCTCGAGGTACTTCTCCATCATCGCGTCGTCGGCCTCGGCGATCGTCTCGAGGAGACGGTCGCGCCACTCGCGGGCGGCCTCGGTGTGCGACGAGGGGATGTCCTCGACGTTGTAGTCCTCACCCTTCTGGGTGTCCTCGGGCCACACGAGGGCCTTCATGCGGACCAGGTCGACGACGCCGCGGAAGTCGGCCTCGGCCCCGATCGGGATCTGGAGCACGAGCGGGGTCGCGTTGAGTCGCGACACGATCATGTCGACGCAGCGGTGGAACTCCGCGCCGACGCGGTCGAGCTTGTTGACGAAGCAGATGCGCGGCACGTCGTAGCGGTCGGCCTGACGCCACACCGTCTCGGACTGCGGCTCGACGCCGGCGACACCGTCGAAGACGGCGACGGCGCCGTCGAGGACGCGCAGCGAGCGCTCGACCTCGACGGTGAAGTCGACGTGGCCCGGCGTGTCGATGATGTTGATCGTGGTGCCGTCCCACTCGCAGGTCGTCGCGGCCGACGTGATCGTGATGCCGCGCTCCTGCTCCTGCTCCATCCAGTCCATGGTGGCGGCGCCGTCGTGGACCTCACCGATCTTGTAGTTGATACCGGTGTAGAACAGGATCCGCTCGGTGGTCGTGGTCTTGCCCGCGTCGATGTGCGCCATGATCCCGATGTTGCGGACCTTGGCGAGGTCGAGGGCGGTGTCGGTCGACACGGTGAGCTCCGAATCCGAAAAGTGACGAGTGGTGCGGGGTGTGGTGCGCGATTACCAGCGGTAGTGCGCGAAGGCCTTGTTGGACTCGGCCATCTTGTGCATGTCCTCGCGGCGCTTGACGCTGGCGCCGAGGCCGTTGCTGGCGTCGAGCAGCTCGTTCATGAGGCGCTCGGTCATGGTCTTCTCACGACGCTGGCGCGAGAAGGTGATGAGCCAGCGCAGCGCGAGCGTGGTGCTGCGGCCCGGACGTGACCTCGACCGGCACCTGGTAGGTCGCGCCACCGACGCGGCGGCTGCGGACCTCGAGGGTCGGCTTGACGTTGTCCATCGCGCGCTTGAGCGTGACGACGGGGTCGGTGCCGGTCTTCTCGCGGCAGCCCTCGAGCGCGCCGTAGACGATCTTCTCGGCGGTCGACTTCTTGCCGTCGAGCAGCACCTTGTTGATGAGCTGCGTGACGAGCGGCGACCCGTAGACCGGGTCGACGACGATCGGACGCTTGGGAGCGGGGCCCTTGCGAGGCATCAGCTCTTCTCCTTCTTCGCGCCGTAACGGCTGCGGGCCTGCTTGCGGTTCTTCACGCCCTGCGTGTCGAGCGCGCCGCGGATGATCTTGTAGCGGACACCGGGGAGGTCCTTCACACGACCGCCGCGCACGAGCACGATCGAGTGCTCCTGGAGGTTGTGGCCGACACCCGGGATGTAGGCGGTGACCTCGATGCCGCTGGTGAGGCGGACACGAGCGACCTTGCGCAGCGCCGAGTTCGGCTTCTTGGGCGTGGTCGTGTAGACGCGCGTGCAGACACCGCGGCGCTGGGGGCTTCCCTTCAGCGCGGGCGTCTTGTTCTTCGAGACCTTGTCCTGCCGGCCCTTGCGGACCAGCTGCTGGATCGTGGGCACTCAAGTCTCCGTGTTCATAGGGCTGCGACGTGCTCGTGTCGTGGTGCACCCGACCGCACGGTGACGCGCTGTCGGGGTGCCCCGATCGCTCGGGGGTGCTCCGACCCCCGCGCTCGGGCGTGTCGAGCCCTGCCCGACCGGGCAGGGAGACAGTTCCCCGATATGGAGGTCGTTGCGCGTGGGGGGCGATCCGTCGGACGAACCGGGTGCACGCGCGCACACCTGGGCGGGCCCAGGCACAGGGAGAGACTTTACCCAGGCCGCAGGGCTGGGGTCAAAACGCGGGCGACGCCGCAGGGACGGCCCGCCGTCTCCGCGAGCGCGGCCGACGTCCGACTATCGGCGTACGAGCTGGCCGACGGGGCCATCGTGGCACCGGATCCGCGGGCCGAGGGCCTCGACACGCCGCGACACGCCGTCCGCGGGGGTCGGCGGGTGGGCGGTAGGCCGGTGGCGGCCGCGGACGGGCTCCGGACCGGCGTGAGCAGCGTCACGCCGGCCCGGGCCGCGGTCACCAGTTCTGCAGGGCCTTGCCCGACTTGTCCCGGAACGACCCCGACCAGGATGACGATGAGGTCGATGAGGGCCCAGATGCCGAAGGCGCCCAGGGTCACGAGCATGAGGATGCCGGTGCCGACCTTGCCGACGTAGAAGCGGTGGACGCCGAAGATCCCGACGAACCAGCAGAGCAGCGCCGCGGCCAGGCGGGACTTGTCGGACACCGGGTTGCCGGCGGCGTCGAGCATCGGCTTGCCGTTCGGGAAACCGGGACGGCGGTGGCACCCACGACGGGGGCCGGCGGCGGCGGGATCGCCGCGGCAGGCGGCTCGGCGGCGCGGCGGGCGGCTCCGGAGCCGGCCGGGGCCTCGGGCGGCGGCGGGCGCGGGCGCCTCGGTGACGGCCTCGACGGCCTCGACGACCGGCTCGGGCACGCTGGGCTCGGGGGTGGCCGTCGGGGGTCTGGTCGGACAACGGGTGCTCCTGGGTTCGGGACGGTGCGGCCGGGTGCGGCCGGCCACCCAGCCTGGCAGAACCGGCGAGCCGGGGCGGCGCGACCGCCCAGGTGGCTCAGCCGGCGCTCGACCCGCTCACGCCCGCGGCGAGCAGGACGACGGCGAAGCCGAGCACCACCAGGACCCCGACCGCGATGTTGATCCACGCGATGATCCGGGCGGCCTCACGCAGCCCGGAGCCGGTGACCCAGCCCCCGCCGGCGTCGATCTCGCGCTGGGCCGAGGGAGCGACCAGGAGTGCGGCCACCGCCGGCGACGATCGGGCAGACCGCCCAGGCGGCGATGGCGAGCACGAGGGCGACGACGGCGTTCGACGAGGTCCGCGGCACGGGCGGAGCGCCGGGGCTCCGCCGCCGTAGCGGCGGGGGCGGAGGGGGCGGCGGCGGGCGGCACGGACGGCGGGGGCGGTGGCTCGAGCACGGGACGAGCCTGCCAGGTCGGGCCGCGTCCCCCGCGAGCGACCCGACGCGCAGACGAGAGGAGGGGCACCCCGACGGGGTGCCCCTCCTCGCGAGCGTGTCCGTCGGCTTCAGCTCGTGTCACCTGCACGGTGCACTCGCATCGCCTCGGGAACCGGCCTGAGGCTCGTTCCTCGCCTCGCCGGTTCCGCTCGGCTTCAGTTCGTGTAGCCGCCGAAGTCGTACTCCTCGAGCGGGATGGCCTGGCCGGAGCCGGTGCCGAACGAGCCGTAGTCGAGGTCGTCGTAGGCCGAGAGCGACGCGTACATCGCCGACTTGGCCTCCTCGGTGGGCTCGACCCGGATGTTGCGGTAGCGCGGGAGACCCGTGCCGGCCGGGATGAGCTTGCCCAGGATGACGTTCTCCTTGAGGCCGAGCAGCGGGTCGGACTTGGCGTGGATCGCCGCGTCCGTGAGCACCCGGGTGGTCTCCTGGAAGGAGGCCGCCGACAGCCACGACTCGGTCGCGAGCGAGGCCTTGGTGATGCCCATGAGCTCGGGACGACCCGCCGCGGGCTGGCTGCCCTCGGAGACGACGCGACGGTTCTCCGCCTCGAACAGGCCGCGCTCGACCAGCTCGCCGGGGAGGAACTCGGTGTCGCCGCCCTCGATGATCGTCACGCGCTTGAGCATCTGACGGACGATGACCTCGATGTGCTTGTCGTGGATCGACACGCCCTGCGAGCGGTAGACCTCCTGGACCTCCGCCACGAGGTGCAGCTGCACCGCGCGCTGGCCGAGGATGCGCAGGACCTGCTTCGGGTCGACGGCGCCCTGGACGAGCTGCTGCCCGACCTCGACGTGGTCGCCGTCGCCGACGAGCAGGCGCGAGCGCTTGGAGACCGGGTAGGCGACCTCCTCCGACCCGTCGTCGGGGACGACGACGAGCTTGCGGGTCTTGTCGGTGTCGTCGATGCGCACGCGGCCGGCGGCCTCGCTGATCGGGGCGACGCCCTTGGGGGTGCGCGCCTCGAAGAGCTCGACCACACGCGGCAGACCGTGGGTGATGTCCTCACCCGCGACGCCGCCGGTGTGGAACGTGCGCATGGTCAGCTGCGTGCCGGGCTCGCCGATCGACTGGGCGGCGACGATGCCGATGGCCTCGCCGACGTCGACGAGCTTGCCGGTGGCCAGCGAGCGGCCGTAGCAGGTGGCGCAGGTGCCGACCTTGCTCTCGCAGGTGAGCACCGAGCGGGCCTTGACCTCGCTGACGCCGGCCGCGACGAGCTCGTCGATGACGAGCAGGCCGAGCTCCTGGCCGGCGCTGGCGAGCGTCTTGCCGCCCACCACGACGTCCTCGGACAGCACGCGCGAGGCGGCGGTCGACTCGACCTCGTCGTCGCGACGCACCGTGCCGTCGGCAGCCGACGACGCCGATCGCCGTGGCCAGGCCGCGGTCGGTGCCGCAGTCGGTCTCGCGGATGATGACGTCCTGCGAGACGTCGACGAGACGACGGGTCAGGTAGCCCGAGTCCGCCGTACGCAGCGCGGTGTCGGCCAGACCCTTGCGGGCGCCGTGCGTCGAGATGAAGTACTCGAGCACGGACAGACCCTCGCGGAAGTTCGACTTGATCGGCCGCGGGATGATCTCGCCCTTGGGGTTGGCCACCAGACCGCGCATACCGGCGATCTGACGCACCTGCATCCAGTTACCACGGGCGCCGGAGTTCACCATCATGAACACCGGGTTGTGGCGCGGGAAGTGCTCGCGCATCGCGTCGGCGACGTCGTCGGTCGCGCGGGTCCAGATCTCGATGAGCTCCTGACGGCGCTCCGAGTCGGTGATCAGGCCGCGCTCGAACTGCGCCTGCACCTTGTCGGCCCGCGTCTCGGCCTCGTCGACGATCTGCGCCTTCTTCGGCGGCGTGACGACGTCCTCGATCGAGATCGTGACGCCCGAGCGGGTGGCCCAGCGGAAGCCGGCCTCCTTGAGGGCGTCCAGCGTCGCGGCGACCTGCACCTTGGGGTAGCGCTCGGCGAGGTCGTTGACGATGCCGCCGAGGACCTTCTTGTCGACCTCGGTGTTCACGAACGGGTAGTCGACGGGCAGCGCCTCGTTGAACAGCGCGCGGCCCAGCGTGGTCTCGAGCACGAACGGCTGGCCCGGCCTCCCAGCCCTCCGGCGCGTCCCAGCCCAGCGGCGGGACGACGTCGGTGAAGCGGATCTTGACCTTGCTCGGCCTGCTTGATCTCGCGGGCGTCGAAGGCCATGAACGCCTCGGACACCGAGGTGAAGGCACGGCCCTCGCCCTCGAGGCCGGCGCGCTCGGAGGTCAGGAAGTTGATGCCGAGCACCATGTCCTGCGACGGCGAGGTGATCGGACGGCCGTGCGCCGGCGAGAGGATGTTGTTGCTCGACAGCATGAGGATGCGGGCCTCGGCCTGCGCCTCCGCCGACAGCGGGAGGTGCACGGCCATCTGGTCGCCGTCGAAGTCCGCGTTGAACGCGGCGCAGACGAGCGGGTGGATCTGGATGGCCTTGCCCTCGATCGAGCTGGGGCTCGAACGCCTGGATGCCGAGACGGTGCAGCGTGGGCGCGCGGTTCAGCAGCACCGGGTGCTCGCGCGATGACCTCCTCGAGCACGTCCCACACGACCGGCGCGCGAACGCTCGACCATGCGCTTGGCGGACTTGATGTTCTGCGCGTGGTTGAGGTCGACGAGCCGCTTCATGACGAACGGCTTGAACAGCTCGAGCGCCATCTGCTTGGGCAGACCGCACTGGTGCAGCTTGAGCTGCGGGCCGACGACGATGACCGAACGGCCGGAGTAGTCGACGCGCTTGCCGAGCAGGTTCTGGCGGAACCGGCCCTGCTTGCCCTTGAGCATGTCGGACAGCGACTTGAGCGGGCGGTTGCCCGGACCGGTCACCGGACGACCACGGCGGCCGTTGTCGAACAGCGCGTCGACGGCCTCCTGGAGCATCCGCTTCTCGTTGTTCACGATGATCTCGGGCGCACCGAGGTCGAGCAGGCGCTTGAGGCGGTTGTTGCGGTTGATCACGCGGCGGTAGAGGTCGTTGAGGTCGGAGGTCGCGAAGCGGCCACCGTCGAGCTGCACCATCGGGCGCAGGTCCGGCGGGATGACCGGGACGCAGTCGAGCACCATGCCCATGGGCGAGTTGCGGGTCTGCAGGAACGCGTTGACGACCTTGAGGCGCTTGAGGGCACGGGTCTTGCGCTGGCCCTTGCCGGTCGCGATGATCTCGCGCAGCTTCTCCGCCTCGGCCTCGAGGTCGAAGGTCTCGAGGCGCTGCTGGATCGCCTCGGCGCCCATGCCGCCGTAGAAGTAGCGGCCGTAGCGGTCGCGCATCTCGCGGTAGAGCACCTCGTCGCCCTCGAGGTCCTGGACCTTGAGGCCCTTGAACCGGTCGAAGACGCGGTCGAGGCGGTCGATCTCGGCGTCGGCGCGACGTGCGGATCTGCGCCATCTCGCGCTCGGCCGACTCCTTGACCTTGCGGCGCTGCGTCGGCTCTTGGCGCCCTCGGCCTCGAGCTCGGCGAGGTCGGCCTCGAGCTTCGTGGCGCGCTTGTTGACCTCGTCGTCGCGGCGGTTGGCGAGCCTGCTTCTTCTCCACGTCGATCTTGCTCTCGAGCGAGGGCAGGTCCTCGTGGCGCGCCGTCCTCGTCGACCGAGGTGATCATGTACGCCGCGAAGTAGATGACCTTCTCGAGGTCCTTCGGGGCGAGGTCGAGCAGGTAGCCGAGCGCGGCTGGGACACCCTTGAAGTACCAGATGTGGGTGACCGGCGCGGCGAGCTCGATGTGGCCCATGCGCTCACGACGCACCTTGGCGCGGGTCACCTCGACGCCGCAGCGCTCGCAGATGATGCCCTTGAAGCGCACCCGCTTGTACTTGCCGCAGTAGCACTCCCAGTCCCGGGTGGGGCCGAAGATCTTCTCGCAGAAGAGTCCGTCCTTCTCGGGCTTGAGCGTGCGGTAGTTGATGGTCTCGGGCTTCTTGACCTCACCGTGCGACCAGGTGCGGATGTCGTCCGCGGTCGCCAGGCCGATGCGAAGCTCGTCGAAGAAGTTGACGTCGAGCACGTCTGCGTTCCTAACTGTCGGTGTTGCTCGTCGGTGTCGTCAGGGTGCGGCGGCGGTCAGGCGGTCGTCGGCCGACCGCCGCCCTCGCCGTCAGACTTCTTCGACGCTGGACGGCTCGCGCCGGGACAGGTCGATGCCGAGTTCCTCGGCCGCGCGGTAGACGTCGTCCTCGGTGTCGCGCATCTCGATGGTCATGCCGTCGCCGGAGAGCACCTCGACGTTGAGGCACAGCGACTGCATCTCCTTGATGAGCACCTTGAAGGACTCGGGGATGCCGGGCTCCGGGATGTTCTCGCCCTTGACGATCGCCTCGTAGACCTTCACGCGGCCGAGGACGTCGTCGGACTTGATCGTGAGCAGCTCCTGCAGGGCGTAGGCGGCGCCGTACGCCTCGAGCGCCCACACCTCCATCTCGCCGAACCGCTGGCCACCGAACTGGGCCTTACCGCCCAGGGGCTGCTGCGTGATCATCGAGTAGGGGCCGGTGGAGCGAGCGTGGATCTTGTCGTCGACGAGGTGGAGCAGCTTGAGGATGTAGATGTAGCCCACCGAGACCGGCTCGGGGAACGGCTCGCCGGAGCGGCCGTCGAAGAGCCGCGGCCTTGCCGTCGCCGCCGACGAGCCGGTCGCCGTCGCGGCGTCGGGATCGTCGAGTCGAGCAGGCCGGTGATCTCCTCCTCGCGGGCACCGTCGAAGACCGGGGTCGCGACGTTGGTGCCCGGAGCGGCCGCGCGGCGCGGCGATCGGCGAGGCGCTCGCTCCACGCCGGGCGTCCCCTCGACCTCCCAGCCGGTCTTGGCGACCCAGCCGAGGTGGGTCTCGAGGACCTGGCCGACGTTCATGCGGCCGGGCACGCCCAGCGGGTTGAGCACGATGTCGACCGGCGGTGCCGTCCTCGAGGAACGGCATGTCCTCGACGGGCAGGATCTTCGAGATGACGCCCTTGTTGCCGTGACGGCCCGCGAGCTTGTCACCGTCGGTGATCTTGCGCTTCTGGGCGATGTAGACGCGCACCAGGCGGTTGACGCCCGGGGGCAGCTCGTCGCCCTCCTCGCGGTCGAAGACGCGGACGCCGATGACCTTGCCGGACTCGCCGTGGGGAACCTTGAGCGAGGTGTCGCGCACCTCGCGCGCCTTCTCGCCGAAGATCGCGCGGAGCAGGCGCTCCTCGGGGGTCAGCTCGGTCTCGCCCTTGGGCGTGACCTTGCCGACGAGGATGTCGCCGGTGACGACCTCGGCGCCGATGCGGATGATGCCGCGGTCGTCGAGGTCGGCCAGGACGTCCTCGGAGACGTTCGGGATGTCCCGGGTGATCTCCTCCGGGCCGAGCTTGGTGTCGCGGGCGTCGACCTCGTGCTCCTCGATGTGGATCGAGGACAGGACGTCGTCCTGCACGAGGCGCTGCGACAGGATGATCGCGTCCTCGTAGTTGTGGCCCTCCCACGGCATGAACGCCACGAGCAGGTTGCGGCCGAGCGCCATCTCGCCGTTGTCGGTGCACGGGCCCGTCGGCGAGGACCTGGCCGCCCTCGACGCGGGCGCCCTCGCTCGACGATCGGCCGCTGGTTGAAGCTCGTGCCCTGGTTGGAGCGACGGAACTTCTGCACGCCGGTAGGTGCGGTAGTCGCCGTCGTCGCTGCGCGACGGTGATCGCGTCGGCCGACACCTCGGTGACGACACCGCCTGCCTCGGCCACGATGACGTCGCCCGCGTCGGTGGCGGCGCGGTACTCCATGCCGGTGCCGACGAGCGGCGCCTCGCTGCGCAGCAGCGGGACGGACTGACGCTGCATGTTCGAGCCCATGAGGGCGCGGTTGGCGTCGTCGTGCTCGAGGAACGGGATCATCGCGGTCGCGACCGACACCATCTGGCGCGGCGAGACGTCCATGTAGTCGACGGCTCGTGCCGGGCACGTAGTCGACCTCGCCGCCCTTGGTGCGCACGAGCACGCGCGGGTCGCGGAAGGTGCCGTCGTCGTGGAGCGGCGAGTTCGCCTGCGCGATGACGTGGAGGTCCTCCTCGTCGGCGGTCAGGTAGTCGATCTGGTCGGTGACGCTGCCCTTGGTCGACCTTGCGGTACGGCGTCTCGACGAACCCGAACGCGTTGACGCGGGCGAACGAGGACAGCGAGCCGATCAGACCGATGTTCGGGACCTTCAGGGGTCTCGATCGGGCACATGCGGCCGTAGTGCGACGGGTGGACGTCGCGGACCTCGAAGCCGGCGCGCTCACGGGACAGACCGCCGGGCCCGAGCGCCGAGAGGCGGCGCTTGTGGGTCAGGCCCGCGAGCGGGTTGGTCTGGTCCATGAACTGCGAGAGCTGGACTGGTGCCGAAGAACTCCTTGATGGAGGCGACGACCGGGCGGATGTTGATCAGGGTCTGCGGCGTGATCGCCTCGACGTCCTGGGTGGTCATGCGCTCGCGGACGACGCGCTCCATCCGGGACAGACCCGTGCGGATCTGGTTCTGGATCAGCTCGCCCACCGTGCGCAGACGACGGTTGCCGAAGTGGTCGATGTCGTCGGTCTCCGCGCGGACGCGTCGGCGCCCTCGGGCGCGGTGATCAGTCGGTCTCGCCCGGCGTGCAGGCGGACGAGGTACTCGATCGTGGCGACGATGTCCTCGATCGTGAGCGTCGACTCGGTCGAGCGGGAGGTCGATGCCCAGCTTCTTGTTGATCTTGTACCGGCCGACCTTGGCGAGGTCGTAGCGCTTCGGGTTGAAGTAGAAGTTGTCCAGCAGCGCCTGCGCCGGCCTCACGCGTCGGCGGCTCGCCCGGGCGCAGCTTGCGGTAGATGTCCGAGAGCGCCTCGTCCTGCTCGGTGATGCCGTCCTTCTCGAGGGTGGCCACCATGGACTCGTACTGCCCGAAGCGCTCGCGGATCTGCTCGTTGCTCCAGGCCGAGGGCCTTGAGCAGCACGGTGACCGGCTGCTTGCGCTTGCGGTCGACGCGGACGCCGACGAGGTCCTTCTTGTCGATCTCGAACTCGAGCCACGCACCGCGCGCGGGATGATCTTGGCGACGTAGACGTCCTTGTCGGAGGTCTTGTCGGCGTGCGCTCGAAGTAGACGCCCGGCGAGCGGACGAGCTGCGAGACGACGACGCGCTCGGTGCCGTTGATGATGAAGGTGCCCTTGTCGGTCATGAGCGGGAAGTCGCCCATGAAGACCGTCTGGGACTTGATCTCGCCGGTCTCGTTGTTCATGAACTCGGCGGTGACGAACAGCGGCGCGGCGTAGGTGAAGTCCTTCTCGCGGCACTGCTCGACGGTGTACTTCGGGGGCTCGAACCGGTGGTCGCGGAACGACAGCGACATCGAGCCGCTGAAGTCCTCGATCGGGGAGATCTCCTCGAAGATCTCCTCGAGACCGGAGGTCTCGGGGACGTGGCGCCGGGACTCGAGCGCCTCGGCGACGCGGTCCCGCCACTTCTGGTTGCCGAGCAGCCAGTCGAAGCGACTCGGTCTGGAGCGCGAGGAGGTCCGGGACCTCCAAGCGGCTCGCGGATCTTGGCGAACGAGACCCGGTGCGGGCCAGGAACGTGGGGTGGGAACAGCAGACTTGCGGGCGGCGGCCAAGAGGCGTCCTTCCGAGGGCTCGCGGACCTTCGCGCGCGCACGCCGATCACGCCCTGTCCAACGGACACGGCAGAGAATAGGCAGCGCAAAGCGGCAGCATACCCACGAAGGGCAGCCGCTGTCGAGTCCCGGTCGCCTGGAGCACCGTGGGACCGTCGTCGCACCTGGGGCCGACCTCCGCTCGACAGCGGGCGGGGCGGCGTACTCGCGGTGGACCTCGTCCCACGGGCCGTGCGGCCCGGGGTCTAGCGCGGTCCGATGGTGACCGCACGGACGGGGCGGAGTCAAGCACCACGGCGCCACCGGGAGAGGTGACCGCACCGTGACCCGCCGGTACGCCGGAATCCGGACCGACGGGTCCGACCCGGAGTGGTGCCGAGCAGACGCGCGACGGGCGGCACGCCGTGGGGTGCCGCCCGTCGACGAGCGTGCGGTCGTGCGGGAGGCAGGAGCTACTTGACGGTGACCTTGGCGCCGGCGGCCTCGAGGGCCTCCTTGGCCTTGTCAGCGTCCTCCTTCTTGACCTTCTCCAGGACCGGCTTCGGCGCGGCCTCGACGAGGTCCTTGGCCTCCTTGAGGCCCAGGTTCGTGAGGGTGCGCACCTCCTTGATGACCTGGATCTTCTTGTCGCCGGCGTCCTCGAGGATGACGTCGAACTCGTCCTGAGCCTCGGCCTCCTCGGCACCACCGGCAGCACCGCCGGCGGCGGGGGCGGCGCCCACGGCGACGGGGGCGGCGGCGGTGACCTCGAAGGTCTCCTCGAACTGCTTCACGAACTCGGAGAGCTCGATGAGGGTCATCTCCTTGAAAGCCTCGAGGAGCTCGTCGGTGCTGAGCTTCGCCATGATCGGCGGTCCTTCCTGTTCTTGCGTCCCGGCCGAGGGCCGCAACGTCCGTCTCGGATGTGGTGAACTCCGGCCTAGGCCTCGGTGGTCTCGCTGTCCTCGCCGGCCGCCTCGGCCGGTGCTGGCGGCCTCCTCGGTCGCCTCGGCCTCGGCGACGGGCGCCTCGACCGCAGCGTCCTCGACAGCGGCAGCTGCCTCGGTGTCGGTGCTGCTCCGCGAGCCGCCTCGGGGGCGGCGTCCTCTGCTCGGGGCCGGCTCCGCCGCAGCGGGGGTGCCGGCGCCGCCGATGACCGACGGGTCGGC
>CAVTWM010000011.1:0-41135 GCA_963738455.1 uncultured Actinomycetes bacterium | reverse complement strand
TGCACGGCGGTGAAGTAGATGAGGTCGGTGCCGGCACGGTCGATGCCGCCGGGGAACTTGAGCACCGCGACGACGAGCAGCGCGAGGGTGACCGGGAACCACATCGGCGGCTTGCGCCCCGGCTTGGCCATGAGGAACCCGAGCCCGATGCCGAGGAACGAGCCGAGCAGCACGATGTTGGAGAAGTAGGACAGGTGCAGCAGGTTCGCCCCGAGCCACCGGATAAGCAGGAGCTCGGTGAACAGCATCAACGAGCTCGCCAGGATGAGGCGCCACCGCACAGACATGGCGCCGATCATGTCCCACCGGCCGGGGGTAGCCGCAACCGACTCGCTCAGCCCTCGCTCAGGGGCCGGTCCGCGGCGTCCGGCGGGGGTCCCGGTTCACCGAGGGCGTAACCCCCGGGGAACGTCCCGTACGTCCCAGGGGTTACGCGACATGAGGTCTGGCGGATGCCGGGCTAGGCTTGCGAGAACGGCCGCCCCGCGGCTGCTCGTGGTGAGGGGAGTGCAGATGTTCGAGAGGTTCACCGACCGGGCTCGCCGGGTCGTCGTCCTGGCCCAGGAAGAGGCCCGGATGCTCAACCACAACTACATCGGCACGGAACACATCCTCCTCGGCCTGATCCACGAGGGCGAGGGCGTCGCGGCCAAGGCGCTCGAGTCCCTGGGCATCTCGCTGGAGGCCGTGCGCCAGCAGGTCGAGGAGATCATCGGCCAGGGCCAGCAGGCCCCGTCGGGTCACATCCCGTTCACGCCGCGCGCCAAGAAGGTCCTCGAGCTCTCGCTGCGCGAGGCGCTGCAGCTCGGCCACAACTACATCGGCACCGAGCACATCCTGCTCGGCCTCATCCGTGAGGGCGAGGGCGTCGCCGCGCAGGTCCTCGTCAAGCTCGGCGCGGACCTCAACCGGGTCCGCCAGCAGGTCATCCAGCTGCTGTCCGGCTACCAGGGCAAGGAGCCGCAGCAGGCCGGCGGCCCCGCCGAGGGCACCCCGTCGACCTCCCTCGTCCTCGACCAGTTCGGCCGCAACCTCACCCAGGCCGCGCGCGAGGGCAAGCTCGACCCGGTCATCGGCCGGGAGAAGGAGATCGAGCGGGTCATGCAGGTGCTGTCCCGCCGCACCAAGAACAACCCGGTGCTCATCGGGGAGCCCGGCGTCGGCAAGACCGCCGTCGTCGAGGGCCTGTCGCAGATGATCGTCAAGGGCGAGGTGCCCGAGACGCTCAAGGACAAGCAGCTCTACACGCTCGACCTCGGTGCGCTCGTGGCCGGCAGCCGCTACCGCGGCGACTTCGAGGAGCGCCTCAAGAAGGTGCTCAAGGAGATCCGCACGCGCGGCGACATCATCCTGTTCATCGACGAGATGCACACCCTCGTCGGGGCGGGTGCGGCCGAGGGCGCCATCGACGCGGCGTCGATCCTCAAGCCGATGCTGGCCCGCGGCGAGCTCCAGACCATCGGCGCCACCACGCTCGACGAGTACCGCAAGTACGTCGAGAAGGACGCCGCGCTCGAGCGCCGGTTCCAGCCCATCCAGGTGCAGGAGCCGACCCTGGCGCACACCATCGAGATCCTCAAGGGCCTGCGCGACCGCTACGAGTCGCACCACCGGGTCTCCATCACCGACGCCGCGCTCGTCGCGGCGGCGACCCTCGCCGACCGCTACATCTCCGACCGCTTCCTGCCGGACAAGGCGATCGACCTGATCGACGAGGCCGGCTCGCGCCTGCGCATCCGGCGGATGACCGCGCCGCCGGACCTCCGCGAGTTCGACGAGCGCATCGCCGACGTCCGCCGCGAGAAGGAGAGCGCGATCGACGCGCAGGACTTCGAGAAGGCCGCCTCGCTGCGCGACAAGGAGAAGCAGCTGCTCGGCGAGAAGGCCCAGCGCGAGCGCGAGTGGAAGGCCGGCGACATGGACGTCGTGGCCGAGGTCGACGAGGACCTCGTCGCCGAGGTCCTGGCGGCGTCCACCGGGATCCCGGTGTTCAAGCTCACCGAGGAGGAGACGCCCGGCTCCTGCGCATGGAGGACGAGCTGCACAAGCGCGTCATCGGCCAGGGCGAGGCGATCAAGTCGCTGTCCCAGGCGATCCGTCGCACCCGCGCCGGCCTCAAGGACCCGAAGCGTCCCGGTGGCTCGTTCATCTTCGCCGGCCCGTCCGGTGTCGGTAAGACCGAGCTCTCCAAGACGCTCGCCGAGTTCCTCTTCGGCGACGAGGACTCGCTCATCTCGCTCGACATGAGCGAGTACTCCGAGAAGCACACCGTCTCGCGGCTGTTCGGCTCACCGCCCGGCTACGTCGGCTACGAGGAGGGCGGCCAGCTCACCGAGAAGGTGCGCCGCAAGCCGTTCTCCGTCGTGCTCTTCGACGAGGTCGAGAAGGCGCACCCGGACATCTTCAACTCGCTGCTGCAGATCCTGGAGGACGGTCGGCTCACCGACGCCCAGGGCCGCGTCGTCGACTTCAAGAACACCGTCATCATCATGACGACCAACCTCGGCACGCGGGACATCGCCAAGGGCCAGAACCTCGGCTTCTCCAACTCCGAGGACAGCAAGTCGAGCTACGAGCGGATGAAGAACAAGGTCAACGACGAGCTCAAGCAGCACTTCCGGCCCGAGTTCCTCAACCGCGTCGACGACATCGTCGTCTTCCACCAGCTCACGCCGGACGAGATCGTCACGATCGTCGACCTCATGCTGGCCAAGCTCGACCAGCGGCTCAAGGACAAGGACATGGGCATCGAGCTCACGCGTGCGGCGAAGGACCTCCTCGCCGAGCGCGGCTACGACCCGGTCCTCGGCGCCCGCCCGCTGCGTCGCACGATCCAGCGGGAGATCGAGGACGCGCTGTCGGAGAAGATCCTCTTCGGCGAGCTGCGCCCGGGTTCGATCATCGTGGTCGACGTCGAGGGCGAGGGCGTCGAGCGCGTCTTCACCTTCCGCGGCGAGGCCAAGACCGAGGTCCCGCAGATCGACGAGATCGTCGAGGCTGCAGGCACCGGCGACGCCGGGGCCGGCGCCGCCTCGTAACCGCGCCCGACATCGACGGCGGCACTCCCTCACCGGGGGTGCCGCCGTCGGCGTTCGTCGCGCCCCGCCGTCCGGATGACGGTGCCCGGCGAGCACGCAGGGCCACGTGGCGCTGGTGGGTCCGGGACCGCTGATCTAGCGTGGTCGGCGGGAGGGGCCCCGAGCCCCAGGAGTTCCTGTGCGCCGTGTCGTCCCGCTCGTGACGCTGACCTTCCTCGCGACCCTGCTCGCCCTGCCGAGCCCGGCGATGGCTGCCGGCTCGATCGGGGCGCTGTCGATCAACCCTGACTCCGTGCGCGCCGGCGAGTCGACGACGGGCACCGTGGACCTCGGCTTCCCCGACCCGGAGCCGACCGTGGTGCGGTTCTTCTCGAGCGACCCCACGGTCGCCCAGGTCCCCGTGTCCATCACCATCCCGCCGGGTCAGACGAGCGGCACGTTCACGATCACGTCGAACCCCGCTGCCCCGCCGACGATCGTCTCGATCATGGGGGCGACGAGCGACAACATCTCGCGCACGCACAACCTGTCCGTGAACCCGGCCACCCCGGTCGGCCCGTCGCTGACCTCGGTCAGCTTCGTGCCGACGTCGGTCGTCGGCGGGCAGAACGCCACCGGGACGGTGCGGTTCAGCGCCCCGATGGTGCAGGGGGCGGTGGTCCGGCTCACCAGCAGCCAGCCGGCGATCGCCAGCGTGCCGCAGGAGACGGTGGTGAGCGCCAACGCCTCCACCAGCACGTTCAACCTGGCCACGTCGAGCGTGGCGGCGGCGACGAGCGTCACGATCACCGCGTCCTGGTTCGGCGTCAGCCGTGCGACGACCGTCAGCGTCGTCCCCGGTGCCCCACCGGCCAACGACGTCGTGCGGATCACGAGGGCCACCTGGAAGCGGGGGCTGCTCACCATCGAGGCGACCAGCTCCAACCCGAACGCGATCCTCAGCGTCTACACGGCGCAGGGCAACCTCATGTTCGCCCTGACGAACAGGGGCGGTGGGAGGTACACCGACCAGCGCGGGTGGGTCGACAACCCGCGCACGATCAGCGTGCGGAGCAACTTCGGTGGGTCCGCGTCGGCGTCGCTGAAGTCCTGACCGCCGCGGCCGAACGGAGGGTCGCTCAGCGCGCTTGGCAGTCGACCCGTCCGTCGTCGTGGCTCGTGCAGTGCGAGACGGTGGCGCGCGCGACGACGTCGGACGGGACCTCGTCGACGACGGTGCGCACGGTGCGGGTCTCCAGGACGACGGTTCCCGCGGCGATGCCGTCGAGCTCGGTCACGGCGATCTCGCGCTCGCCGACGAGCTCCCCGTCGCGCGGGTCGATGACGATCTCCTGGCGGGTGCCGTCGACGTCCTCGAAGCGGCCGATGGCGACACCGGGGACGCCGTCGACGAGCGCGTCCGACGCGGTGATCTCGACGCCGGGGACCGTGGCCAGGACGCGGTAGAGGGCGGCCCGGAGGTCGGCGGGGACGAGCCCGCTGCGCAGCACGTCGGCGACGTACACGAACGCCTCGCCGTCGCTCGACCGGCCGCTGCCGCCCGAGTCGGCGTACAGCCGGTCCCGCAGGGCCGCCGTGTCTCGCGGGAGGGCCGCGAGGAAGCTCGGGCTCGGGGACTGCCAGGTAGCGGTCGTGGTGCTCGGGGCGAGGTCAGTCGTCCAGGTGACGCCAGGATCGAGCGCGGGGGCGTCGCCGCCCGTGGGACCGGCGACCTGACGACGCGGCGAGGCAGGTCCGTCGACGAACCAGGTCGGGCGTGTCCCGTCGACCGCGACGTAGGTCGTGCGGGTGCGACCCACCAGCCAGGCGGCGTCCGTCGCTGGGGCGTCGTCCTTGTTCGTGTTCGGGTTCATGGACAGGGCGAAGCCGGTGGTGGTGAGCCGCCACCACTGGCCGGGGCGGGTGGCCGGGTCGCTGGCGGTGATCGAGTCCGCCGCCCGGGTGAGCAGGCCCGCTGCCTCTGCCGACGCGGACGGGGCGCGGACGAGGGCGGGCAGCACGAGCGCGGCCGCGGTCACCGCGGCGACCAGGGCGCCCGCGACGGCGAGGCGACGTACGTCCCGTCGGGCGGCGGTGGGGGCCGGGGCGGTGGCACGGCGGGGCTCGGCAGCGATCGCGGCGGTGACGGCGGTGATCGCGCGGTCGACGGCGGGAGCGGCATCGGTGCTCACCGCTCCGGCGGTGCGGAGCTCGTCCCAGGTATCGAGCTCCGCGAGGGCGGTCACGGTGTCGGCGTCGCTGAGCGGCTGGATCGTGGGCTCGGTCATCGGGGGTCTCCTCCGGTCGCGCCAGCGGTGGCGCTGACACCGTGCTCTTGCGTGTTCTCGGCGAGGCGTTCGCGCAGCCGGGCGCGGGCGCGGAACAGCCGGGTGCGTGCCGTGGCGGCCGGGATGCCCACGACGGCAGCGGACTCGGTCGGGGTGAGCCCGTCCCAGGCGACGAGCAGCAGCAGCTCGAGCTCGGCGTCGGGGAGGTCGCGGAGGGCTTCGCGCAGGGCCGGCGCGGCGGCTGCTGCGGCGAGGCGGTCGTCGACGGCCGGCCACGGGTCCTCGACGGCCTCACCGGTCGAGGGTGCGGTCGGGGCGGCGTACGTCCGGCGCCAGTGCGCGTGCAGGCTGTGGCGCGCCACACCGAAGGCCCACGCGCGGGCCGTGCCCCGCGCGGGGTCGAACGTGGCGCGGGCCGAGTAGGCGCGGAGCCAGGTGTCGGCGAGGAGGTCGTCGGCGTCGTCCGGTGCCCGTCGCACGAGGTAGGCGTGGAGCGCGGGACCCAGGGAGCGGACGACGTCGACGAAGGCCTCAGGGTCGTGCGCGGAGCGGACGAGGGCGGCGTCGACGCCGCGGACGGGGTCCATGCCCGCTACTTGCCGCGTGGTGGCGGAAGCGTTCGCGCCGGTGCCGACGGGAGCGCGTAGCGACGGCGGGGGAGCGGCTCCACGAGTCCGTCCGCGACGAGGCTGTCGAGGGCGCGCTCCCGCTGCACGGCGTCGTGCCAGACCGCGTCGAGGGCGGTCTTCGCCACGGGCCCGTGCGCGTCGCGGAGCACGGCCATGAGTCTGCCGCGCACCTGCCGGTCCGTGCCGGCGAAGCGCTGCACGGGACGGGTGGGTCCGTCGTACGACGGCGTGCCCGCAGCCAGCCAGGCGCAGGACGACGCGACCGGGCACCGGTCGCACGAGGGTGACGAGGCTGTGCAGACGAGGGCTCCGAGCTCCATCAGGGCGATCGACCAGGCGGCCGCGGTGCCGTCGTCGTCAGGCAGGACGGACGCGGCGAGGGAGCGTTCCGCCGTCGTCACCGACGGTCGCGGCAGCTCGCTGCCGTCGAGGACACGGGCGAGGACGCGCCGCACGTTCGTGTCGAGGACGATCGCGCGCCGGTGGTGCGCGAAGGCGACCACGGCCGCGGCCGTGTAGTCGCCGACCCCGGGCAGCGAGCGGAGGTCGTCGTACGACGAGGGCACGGCTCCGGCGAACCGCTCGACGCACGCGACCGCGGCGGCGTGGAGGCGCAGGGCGCGGCGCGGGTAGCCGAGGCGTCCCCACGCCCGTACCGCCTCGCCGGGCGAGTCCGCGGCGAGGGCGGCAGGCGTGGGCCATCGGTCCAGCCAGGTGCCCCAGGCGGGGACCACGCGGTCGACCGGCGTCTGCTGCAGCATGACCTCGCTCACGAGGACACCCCAGGCGTCGCAGGACGGCCGTCGCCAGGGCAGGTCGCGGGCGGCGTCGGCGTACCACGACAGGAGCGGCGCGTGCAGCGGTGAGGTCGGCATGACTCGGCGCATCTTCGCACCGCCCGACGCGCGCCGCTCCCGCCCGGTAGCGTCGGGTCCGTGAGCTCGCTGATGCACCCGGTCGGACCGCAGTCGCCCGGGACCTACTGGGTGCGCCGTGTCCTCGTGATCCTGGTGATCCTCGCGCTGGCCCTGGGGGTGCGCTGGCTGCTGACCGGTCGCAGCGGGTCGCCGACCGCGAGCCCGACGACATCGCCGGTCGCCACCGGCTCGAGCTCACCGACGCCATCGACGTCCGCGACCCCGTCGCCGACACCGTCGAAGACCGCGTCGGCCTCGCCCTCGAAGACCGCGTCGGCGACCTCGACCGGGATCCAGGCGTGCCCGGACTCCGCCATCACGGTCACTGCGTCGACCGATGCCGCGAGCTACACGGTCGGCTCCACCCCGCGGCTGCGCATGCGGATCCAGAACACGGGCAGCGCGGCCTGCACGCGCGACATCGGCGCGGCGCAGAACGAGCTCGTGATCTCCTCCGGCGACACGCGCGTGTGGTCCTCGGACGACTGCAACCAGGGCGGCAACCCGCAGATCGCGACCCTGGCGCCGGACCAGTCCTACTCCGTGTCGGTGACCTGGCTCGGCCGGCTGTCGGCGAAGGGGTGCCCGGCCGACCAGCCGCTCGCCGAGGCCGGCACCTACAAGCTCGTCGGCCGCAACGGTGAGGTCACGTCGGAGCCCGCCGTCTTCTCCCTCACCTGACCGCGCCGCGCGGCAGGTGGTGCCCGGGTTCGTCTCAAGTGACCCGGGGTTCGTGACGAATCGGGAAGCACGAGCGGAGTGCGCTGACGCACGCCCGCCGACAGGGTTCGGCCGGGAGGGCACAGGTGACGTCGCCAGTGCGAGACACCGGTGTGCCGGCGCACCCGGCACGCCTGGTGTCGGCCGTGGTCGTCGCCAGCACGCACGTGCGTCTCGCCCGGCTCCAGCACATCCTGCTGCTCGCCGGGATCGACGTCTGCGGAGTCGCGCGGACGGTCGACGAGGCTGTGGACCTGGTCTGCGAGCACACGCCCGACACGGTCCTGCTCGACCTCCCCATGGGTGCGGGCGGCCTCGAGGTGGTCGAGCGGGTGATGTCGCGCCGAGCGACCCCGATCGTCCTGACGGGAGGTGCGGCTCAGGACGCCGAGGCGGCGCTGGCCGCCGGCGCGGTCGACGTCGTCACGCCGGGGACGGAGGCGCTGGGAGCCGCGCTCTACGCCGAGTCGCTCTACCGCCACCTGACGGTGGCGAGCCGCGTGCGGGTGATCACCCACCCGCGTGACCGGCTGCGCTCGCGCGGCCTCGGCCCGGCACGCTCGTCGTCCGACGCCGACGGGGCCGGTGCCGCACGTGCGGACCGGGGCGAGTCGCGTCGTCGCACCCCCCTCGTGATCATCGGTGCGTCCACCGGAGGTCCGCCGGCTCTGTCGCAGATCCTCGGGGCACTTCCGGTCGACCTGCCGGCCGCGATCCTCGTCGTGCAGCACATGGCCGACGGCTTCGTCGAGGGTCTGGCGATGTGGCTCGACGGCGTGGTGCCGATGCCTGTCACCGTGGGCTTCGACGGCCAGCGCCTGCGCCCGGGCCAGGTGGTGCTGGCGCCGAGCCACGGGAACACCGTGGTGGAGCAGAACATGCGCCTGCGCATCGAGGAACCGCGACCCGAGCAGTTCCACGTCCCCGAGATCGACCGGACGTTCGCGACGGCGGCGAAGGCCTGCCGGGACCGCGTCGTCGGGGTGCTCCTGACCGGCATGGGGCGCGACGGCGCCGCCGGCCTGCTCGCGCTGCACCGGGTGGGGGCCGTCACCATCGGCCAGGACGAAGGCACGAGTGCGGTGTGGGGGATGCCCGCCGCGGCTGCCGCCCTCGGCGCCGTGGGCGTCGAGCTGCCGCTTCCGCAGATCGCCGCCGAGATCGCCGATGCGGTGGCGCGCCTCGTCGTACCGGAGGCGGTGTGACATGAGCGAGCTGACCGTGCGATCGCGCGAGCTGACGGATGCCGAGTACGCCGCCCTCGCCGGCTTCCTGGCCCGCCAGGCGGGGCTGGTGTTCGACCAGAGCCGGCGAGCCACCCTCGCGGGCATCGTGTCCGAGCGCATCGCGGCGACCGGTGCCGCCGACCTCGGTGCCTACCTCTCACGGGTCAGCGCCCCCGCGGGCTCGGACGAGCGGCAGCGGCTGCTCGACGAGGTCACGATCCCCGAGACGCACTTCTTCCGGAACCCGCCGCAGATGCAGGCCCTGCGCCACCGCCTGCTGCCCGAGCTCATGCGGCGCGCTGTCGCGCGCGGTCGGCCGCTCACCGTGTGGAGCGCCGGCTGCTCGACGGGCGAGGAGCCGTACTCGATCGCGATGCTCGCGGCCGAGGTCGCCGGGACCCTCACGACGGCTCCCGAGGTCCGCATCCTCGGCACGGACCTGTCCTCGGCGGCGGTCGCGGCCACCGAGCGCGCGCGCTACCAGGGGCGGTCCCTCGCGCTCGTGACCGAGCCGGGGCTCTCGACCTGGTTCGAGCCGATCGGCGACGGGACGTCCGAGGTGGTGCCCTCGATCCGGGCGCAGGTCGACGTACGGCTGCACAACCTCGTCACGGACGAGTCGCCGTTCGACCACGGCGAGGTCGACCTCGTCGTGTGCCGCAACGTCACGATCTACTTCGCGCGCGAGACGATGCGCGACCTCATCGGGCGGTTCCACGGCGTGCTGGGGGCGGGTGGCTACCTGCTCCTCGGGCACGCGGAGACGCTCTGGCAGGTCACCGACGCCTTCACGCTGGTGACGATCGGCGACGCCTTCGTCTACCGCAAGGACCTGCCGGCCGCGCCGATCCCCGCGCCGGCTCCTGCGCCGCCGCGGGCCGAGGCCGTCACGCACCACCGTCGGCTGGTCCGTCGGCCCCGCGCCGCCGCGGAGCCGGTGGCGTGGCCCGAGGCCCCGAGCACGCCGGCGTGGTCGACGTCGCACTCCGTGCCCGACCCGGACGCCGCGACGGACCTCCTGCACCTCGCCCGCGAAGCGCTCGAGCAGACCCGCTACGCGGAGGCGGCCCGCCTCGCCGTGGCGGCTGCGACGGCGAGCCCGTTCGAGGTCGACGCCTACATCGTCGAGGGTCGCGCCCGCGCCACCGTCGGCGATGACGAGGGCGCCCTCGTCGCGCTGCGCAAGGCCGTCTACCTCGCACCGAAGGCGGGCCACGCCCGGTTCCAGCTCGCCGGCGCGCTGTCGCGCTGCGGGCAGCACGGTGCGGCGGCGCGGGAGTACCGAGCGGCTGCGGTCGCCCTCCCCACCACCCCCGAGCCCGACCTCACCGACCTCCTCGACGGGTGCGACGTCGCCCAGCTCGTCGTGCTCTGCCGCCGCCTGGCGGAGGAGTGCGAGCGCCGCGCCGCGGGGGAGATCTCGTGACCTCCGCCTCGATCTTCACCGCCCGCCTCGACACCGACGTCGAGGCCGGACCCGACGCACCCACCCCCGGGAGGCCGGCGACGACGACGGCGACGCCCGAGCCGACGGCTGCGTCCGTGCCCGTCCAGGCGGCGACCGCCGAGCCCGCCGAGGCCGCCGAGGCCGCCGAGCCCGCCGAGGCCGCCGAGCCCGCCGAGCCCGCCGCGTCCGCATCCGCCGACGCGTCCGCGCCCGTACGGACCGGGTCGGTCGCACCGGCGCGAGTCACGCCTCGACTGTCGCCGGAGTGGTCGCTCCCCGTCGTGGTGCCGGTGCCCGGCGCCCGTGCGACCGCGGCTGTACCGGTGCACGTCGTCGTCGCGACTCCGAGGTCCGCGGCCGCGGACGCGTCGCTCGCGTCGACGATGGACCCGGTGCTGTGGGCGTCCACCGACGCGGCGCCGACGTCCACGGACGACACCGGGCACGTCGTGTTCCATCTGGGGACGGCGCTCTACGCCGTCGCCGTGACCGACGTCCGCGAGGTGATCCGCGGCGTCGCGCTCGCCCTCGTGCCGGACAGCGCGCACCACGTGCTCGGTCGCCCCGTCGCGCTGGTCGACGCGCACGGGCGCACGGTGCCCGTGGTGGACCTGCGCACGGATCCGTCGGTCGCCGGCGACGTGCTCCTGCCCGTCTGGCGGCGCCACCTCGGGATCGCGGTCGACCGCGTGGAGTCGGTGCTTCGGCCGGGGGAGCTCGTGGCCGAGCCGGGCGACGCCGTCGGGGCGCTGCCGTCGTACGCCCGAGGAGTGATGCGCCCGGTCGACGGCGGTCCCGCCGTCATCCTCGTCGCGCTCCCCGACGCCATCGCCTGACCCCTCGGCCGTTCTCCCCCTAGGGACGATCAAGGAAGTTCAGCTGCACGATCCGTCCCCAACTCGCGATCGTGCTGCGCCGCGAGCCGGCCGGAACGGCTGAGTCAGACGTAGCGCTCGAGGATGCTCGACTCGGCGAGACGGGAGAGGCCCTCGCGGATCGAGCGCGCACGCGCCTCGCCGACACCCTCGACGGTCTGCAGGTCGTCGATGCTCGCGGCGAGCAGCTTCTGGAGCCCGCCGAAGTGGCCGACGAGGCGGTCCGTGACGATCTCGGGGAGGCGCGGCACGCGCGCGAGCAACCGGAAGCCGCGCGGGCTCACCGGCTGGTCGAGCAGCTCCGGCGACGGCGCGAACCCGATCGCTCGTGCGACCGAGGTGAGGTCGAGCAGGTCCGCGGCGGAGAGGGAGTCGAGGTCGGCGAGGACGGCCTCGAGCGGGCGCACCTTGCGGCCCGCGCCCGGCTGGTAGTCGCGGACGACGAGATGGCGGTCGTTGTCGACGCCGGCGATCAGCTCGTCGAGCTGCAGCGACATGAGGCGGCCGTCGGTGCCGAGCTCGACGAGGTAGTCCGCGATCTCGGAGGAGATGCGGCGCACCATCTCGAGGCGCTGCGCGACCGAGCTGACGTCGCGCACCGTGACGAGGTCCTCGATCTCGAGCGCGGAGAGCGTGCCGCTGACCTCGTCGAGCCTCATCTTGTAGCGCTCGAGGGTCGCGAGAGCCTGGTTCGCGCGCGAGAGGATCTGACCGGAGTCCTCGAGGACGTAGCGACGGCCGGACACGTACAGGGCGATGGTGTTCATCGACTTGCTCACGCTGACGACCGGGAAGTTGGCCTGCTTGGCGACGCGGTCGGCGGTGCGGTGACGCGTGCCCTGCTCGTCGGTCGGGATCGACGGATCGGGCAGCAGCTGGACGGCGGCGCGCATGATCTTGGTGGCGTCGCGGTCGCAGATGACCGCGCCGTCCATCTTGGCCAGCTCGCGAAGGCGCTGCGCGGAGAAGTCCACCTCGACCGAGAAGCCGCCGGACGCCATCGCCTCGACAGTCCGGTCGTGCCCGAGGACCACGAGACCACCGGTGCGTCCGCGCAGGATGCGCTCGAGCCCGTCGCGCAGCACGGTGCCTGGTGCGACCTGGGCGATGGCAGCGCGCAGCGCGGCGTCGACGTCCACGTTCTTCTCGCCGGCCACGGAGCCCCCAGCTGCAGTCGATCAGTGCGGAGGCGACATCGTGGCTGACGGGCCTTCGGCGCCGCCACTCTAGCGACTCGCCGCGCGCCTCCGCCGTCAGGCCGGTCGCAGTACGGCAACGACCGCGGGCGGCCGACGGTCAGCCGGACCTGGCCGCGAGCCGGTCCAGCAGGGCGACCGCCTCCGTGAGGTGAGCCACCTCCGAGATCCGCGGGCCGCCGGAGTCGTGCGGGTGGTCGCCGTTCTTGGTGAGCAGGGACGCCGTGCCGCGAGGCACGAGGATGCGGTGGAAGCCGAGCCGGGCGGCCTCGGCGATGCGCGGCGCGATGAACGGGACCGGGCGGATGTCGCCGGAGAGCGCCACCTCGCCGATGGCGAGGACATCGGCGGCCATGGCCAGGTGCATCGACGACGTCGCGATCGCGAGGCACGTGGCGAGGTCGGCGCCCGGGTCGGTGATCTTGGCGCCGCCGACGGTGGCGACGAAGACGTCGCGGTTGCTGAGCCTCGCGCTGGAGCAGCGCTCGGTGACGGCGATGAGCATCGCGATCCGCGAGGAGTCGAGGCCGCTCACCCCGCGGCGGGGGTTGGGACTGCCGCCGCCGCCCTCCGCCTGATCGGCGACGAGCGACTGGATCTCGGCGAGCATCGGGCGGCGGCCCTCCATCGTGACCGTGACGCACGTGCCGGGAACCGGGCGCTCGCGGTGCTCGCGGAACAGCTCGCTCGGGTCGCGAACCTCGCGCAGCCCGACGTCGAGCTGTTCGAAGCAGACGATCTCGTCGGCCGGGCCGTACCGGTTCTTCACCGCGCGCAGGAGCCGCAGCGCCGACTGGCGGTCGCCCTCGAAGGTGAGCACGGTGTCGACGAGGTGCTCGAGCGCGCGCGGACCGGCGATGCTGCTGTCCTTCGTGGACTGGCCGACGATGAGCATCGGCATCTGCCGGGACTTGGCCACGCGGCTGAGGACCTGCGTGACCTCGACGACCTGCGTGACCCCGCCCGCGCGGCCTTCGATGTCGGACGACGCGATGCTCTGGATGGAGTCGATCACGACCAGAGCCGGGTCGTGCTGCTCGATGTGGCCCAGCAAGGTCTGCAGGTCGTTCTCGTCCGCGAGGAGGAGCCGCTCGGAGTCCGCGCCGATGCGCCGCGCCCGCACTCCGATCTGCTCCACCGACTCCTCGCCGGAGATGTAGAGCACCGTGGGTCGGTCCGGCCGCTCGGCGAAGCGATGGCCGACGTCGAGCAGCAGCGTGGACTTCCCCACGCCCGGTTCCCCCGCCACCAGCACGACCTGGCCGGGGACCAGGCCACCACCGAGGACGCGGTCGAACTCGCCGAGGCCGGTGCTGGACCGCTTCACCGTGTGCTCGGCGATCTGCGACACCGGCCGGGCGGGCCGGATCGGGGCGACACCGCTCGTGCGGCTGCGCAGACCGCTCGACGACGTCGCCGTCGCGACCTCGGAGACGGTTCCCCACGCCTGGCACTCGCCGCACCGCCCGACCCACTTGGGCGAGGTCCACCCGCACTCCGTGCAGCGGTAGGACGCCGAGCGAGCCTTGGCCATGCCCGCACCCTAGGCACTGGGAGCGACCGCCGTTCGCCGCGCCCCCAGGACGAGCCCAAGATCACGAGTTGCGGAGCGAATCGCGCAGTTGAACTGCGTTGATCACCCCTAAAGGAACGATGGTGCAGTTGGGAGGTCAGGCGGGGTCGGCGGGGTGCGGGGCGAACGCCTGGAGGGAGAGGGCGCGCTCCTTGGCCGTGCGCTGCTTCGCGGCGACGCTGCGGGCGGCGGTGAGGGCCGCCATGCGCGCCTCGCAGTGGATCGCGAGGACGTCGTACGCCTCCTGGCTCATGAGCGCGACGAGCGTGCCGCGCTCGGTCAGGTAGACCGGCTCGACGGCCACGTGCGCCTCGGTCGACCCGCTGCAGTACCAGTCCAGGTCGTGCCCGCCGGGGCCCCAGCCGCGACGGTCGTACTCGCCGATCGAGATCACGAGCTGCTGCGTGCCGTCGGTGTGCTCGCGGTGCTCGAAGTGCCGGCGGACGGGCAGCTGCCAGCACACGTCCGGCTTCACCTCGAGCGGTGCCTTGCCGAGCCGGAGCGCGAGGTTGTGGAGGCTGCAGCCCTCGCCGCCCTCGAACCCCTTGCGGTTGAGGAAGACGCAGGCGCCGTCGACGACGCGCGTCTTGCGGGCGCCGTCCTCGTCCTTCTCCGCGAAGCCCTTCTTGCGGCCGACCTTCTCGTACTGCCAGTCCTCGGCCGTGAGCAGGTCCGGCGTACTTCTGCGTGCGCTTCTCGTCGTTCCGGTCCGAGAAGTGCGCGCCCAGCACGCAGCAGCCGTCGTCGGGCTTCGTGCGGTCGATGCCGTGGCAGCCGGCGCCGTAGATGCAGGTCCATCGGCTGGTGAGCCAGGTGAGGTCGCAGCGGTAGACCTGCTCCGGGTCGAGCGGGTCCGGGAACTCGATCCAGGCGCGCGGGAAGTCGAGCGGCACCTCGTCGCGACGGGTCAGCACGACCTCGACCGGCGGCTTCTTGGTCTTCTTGGCTGGCGGCACCACACAACACTAGGGGCATCCGGCCCGCCGCTGACGGGGCCCACCGCGGACCGCCTAGCATCGGGGCGTGCGCCTCGGAGTCCTCGACGTCGGTTCGAACACCGTCCACCTGCTGGTGGTCGATGCGCACCACGGTGCCGCACCCTTGCCCGCGCACTCGCACAAGACCGAGATGCGGCTCTCCGAGCACATGGACGGCGACCGCATCTCGCGCGGCGGCATCGACACGCTCGTCACGTTCATCCACTCCGCGCAGGACGTCGCCGAGGATCTCGGCGTCACCGAGATGATGTCGTTCGCGACGTCGGCGATCCGCGAGTCGGCGAACGGCGACGACGTGCTCAGCGAGGTCCGCGAGCGCACCGGGATCGATCTCGTCGTGCTCTCCGGCGACGACGAGGCCCGGCTGACCTTCCTCGCCGTGCGGCGGTGGTACGGGTGGTCGTCCGGTCGGCTGCTGGTCCTCGACATCGGCGGCGGCTCGCTCGAGATCGCGTCAGGGACGGACGAGGCGCCCGACGTCGCCGTCTCGCTGCCGCTGGGTGCCGGTCGGCTCACGCGCGGCTTCCTCACCGAGGACCCGGCGCGGCCCGACGCAGGTCAAGGCGCTGCGCAAGCACGTGCGCGCCACCATCGCCGAGGTCACCGGCCGCATCGCGCGGTCGGGGGAGCCGCGCCACGTCGTCGCCACCAGCAAGACGTTCCGCTCGCTGGCGCGCATCGCCGGCGCGGCGCCGTCGAGCGACGGGCCGTTCGTCCGACGCCGGCTCGACCGCGACGACCTGCGGCTGTGGGTGCCCAAGCTCGCGTCCATGACGGCTCGCGACCGCACGGAGCTCCCCGGCGTGAGCGTCGGCCGGGCGACCGCAGCTGCTCGCGGGCGCGATCGTGGCGGAGTCGGCGATGGACCTCCTCGGCGTGGAGCGGGTCGAGATCGGGCCGTGGGCGCTGCGGGAGGGCGTCATCCTCGAGCGGCTCGACAGGCTGGAGCGGTGAGCCTCGACAGCGACGGTGGTCGACCCGGCGATCGGGCTGACCTCGGCCGAGGTGGCCGAGCGTGTCGCCGGCGGTCGGGTCAACCACGATCAAGGACAAGAACGCCCGCAGCCTCGGCGACATCGTCCGGGCGAACACCTTCACCTACTTCAACCTGCTCATCGGGTCGCTCTGGGTGCTCATGCTCGTGAGCGCGCCGCTCATCGACTCCCTGTTCGGCCTCGTGATCGTCATCAACACGGCCATCGGCATCACGCAGGAGTACCGCGCGGCGCGCACGCTCGCGAAGCTGTCCCTCGTCGGGCAGCAGCAGGCGACCGTGCGACGCGACGGCGTCGACGTCGAGATCCCGCCGCACGAGATCGTCGTCGACGACGTCATCCTCATCCGCACGGGCGACCAGATGCTCGTCGACTCGATCGTTCTCGACTCCAACGGCCTCGAGCTCGACGAGTCGCTCCTCACCGGCGAGGCCGACCCGGTCGACAAGCCGATCGAGTCGGAGGTGCTGTCCGGCTCGTTCGTGGTCGCGGGATCGGGTGTCGTGCGCGCCGACCGCGTCGGGCACGACTCGTACGCCTCGAAGATCGCCGACGAGGCGAGCAAGTTCAGCCTCACCCGCTCCGAGCTGCGCGACTCGATCCAGCGGTTCATCAAGCTGCGTGTCGTACTTCGCTGCTGCCCGTGGCGCATCGTCGCTGTTCATCTCGCAGTACAACGCCAACGACGGCAACATCCGCGCGGCCATCGCCGGCACCGTCCCCGGCGTCATCACGATGGTGCCCGAGGGCCTGGTGCTGCTCACGAGCGTCGCGATGGCGGTCTCGGTGATCCGGCTCGCGCAGAAGCAGGCGCTCGTCCAGGACATGCCCGCCGTCGAGGTGCTCGCGCGGGTCGACGTCGTGTGCGTCGACAAGACGGGCACGCTCACCGAGCCCGGCATGTCGGTGCACGCGGTCGTCGTGCTCGACGAGTCCCTGCCGGTCGACGGACGCGCTCGGCGCCCTCGGCGCGAGCGAGCCCGAGCCGAACCAGACCCTCGTCGCGATCGCCGCGAAGTACCCGCCCACCGACCGGCTGGGCCGTCGACCGCCACCGTCCCGTTCTCCAGCTCGCGCAAGTGGTCCGCGGCCACCTTCGCCGGGCACGGCGCCTGGGTGCTCGGAGCGCCCGGAGATGCTGCTGCCCGAGGGCCACCCGGTGCGCGCCCGGGCCGACGGGCTCGCGCGGCGGGGCGCGCGCGTCCTGCTCCTCGCCCGGTCGGCGGGCACGCCCGTCGGCGGAGGACGGAGCCGGCGACCTGCAGCCCGCCGCGCTCGTCGTCATCAACCAGACGCTGCGCTCCGACGCCGCCGAGACGGTCTCGTACTTCCTCGAGCAGGGCGTGCGCGTCAAGGTCATCAGCGGCGACAACGCCGTCACGGTCGGCGCGATCGCCGCGCAGGCGGGCATCCCCGGCGCGGAGCAGCCCGATCGACGCCCGCGACCTGCCCGAGGACCGCGAAGCGCTCGCCGAGGTCCTCGAGACCACCCGCGTGTTCGGCCGGGTCACGCCGGCGCAGAAGCGCGCGATGGTCGGCGCGCTGCAGAGCCGCGGCCACGTGGTCGCGATGACCGGCGACGGCGTCAACGACGTCCTCGCGCTCAAGGACGCCGACCTCGGCATCGCGATGGGGTCCGGCGCCGGCGCCACCCGCGCGGTCGCGCAGATCGTGCTGCTCGACGACAAGTTCTCGGTCATGCCGTCGGTGGTCGCCGAGGGTCGCCGCGTGCTCGGCAACATCGAGCGCGTCTCGGACCTGTTCCTCACCAAGAGCTTCTACGCGATGGTCGTGTCGATCGCCACGGTGGTGCTCGTGCTGCCGTTCCCGTTCCTCAACCGGCACCTCACCGTCGTCACCGCGCTGACCATCGGCATCGCCCGCGTTCTTCCTCGCCCTGATGCCCAACAAGCAGCGCTTCCGCCAGGGCTTCTTCCGCCGGGTGCTGAAGTTCGCGATGCCCGCCGGACGTGATCTCGCGCGCTCTCGGTCGTACGCCACCTACGGCTACGCTCAACCGTCACGGACGACGACGTCGCGGCGGCCCGCTCCGCGGCGGTCGTGACCCTGTTCGTCGTCGCCTGGTGGGTGCTCGTCCAGGTCGCGCGTCCGCTGGAACGCGCTGCGCCTCGCCATCGTGCGGCGCGATGCTCGTCGGCTTCCTCGGCGTCCTCTCATCCCTGCGCTCTCGGACCTGTTCGAGCTGTCGTGGCAGCCGGACCGGGACGGGCTCGGGTCGCCGTGGGCGTCGGCGCCGTCGGTGCCGTGCTCATCACCCTCGTTCGGGCCCTGTCCGGCCACGGCCGGGTTCCCGCCGAGACTGGTGACGGCGCGGCTCGACGACGCAGGATGATCCCGTGAGCCCGCTCGTGACCCTGTCGACCGCGTCGACCTACCCCGAGTCGACCGCGGCCGCTTTCGAGATGGCCGCGCGGCTCGGCTACGACGGCGTCGAGGTCATGGTGCTCGCCGACGCCGTGAGCCAGGACCCGGAGGCGCTGCTGCGCCTGCGCGACCACTACGGCATCCCGATCATGTCGATCCACGCCCCGTGCCTGCTCATCAGCCAGCGGGTCTGGGGCAGCGAGCCGTGGCCGAAGCTGCAGCGCGCCCAGGCCGCGGCCGAGCTGCTCGGCGCCGCCACCGTGGTCGTGCACCCGCCGTTCCGCTGGCAGCGCGACTACGCCCGCGAGTTCGTCGCCGGCATCGAGACGATGGCCAACGAGACCGACGTGCGGTTCGCGGTGGAGAACATGTTCCCGTGGCGCGCGGCGTCGCGGGAGTTCGCGGCGTACCTGCCCGAGCTGGGACGTGCGCGACGACGACTACCTCCACACGACGCTCGACCTCTCGCACACCTCGGTGTCGGGATCCGACGCGCTGGAGATGGCGCGCGACCTCGGCGAGCGGCTCGTGCACGTCCACCTCGCCGACGGCTCGGGCTCGAACCGCGACGAGCACCTGGTGCCCGGACGCGGCAACCAGCCGTGCGCCGAGCTGCTGCACGGCCTCGCGGCGTCGGGCTTCGACGGCCAGGTCGTCGTCGAGATCTCCACGCGCAAGGCCGCTCGACCGCGCCGAGCGCGAGGCCGACCTCGCCGAGTCCCTCGCGTTCGCCCGCGAGCACCTCGCCCACGCACACTGTGAGCCGGCAGCGGAGGCGATCTCGTGACGAACCCCGACGACATCACGCGCTCGATCCTCGACGCCGCCCGAGCCGCCTACGCGCGCTCGCGGCTACGTGAACACGACCGTGCAGCGGCGTCGCCGCGGCGGCCGGCGTCGCCCCCGACGTCATGCGCCGCTACTACGCCAACCGCGAGGCGCTGTTCGCCGCGGCGATGCGCCTGCCGGTCGATCCCGCGACGTCGATCGCGCAGCTGCTCGCGCCCGGGATCGACGGGATGGGCGAGCGGCTCGTGCGCGTGACCCTGCGGATGATCGACGAGCCCGAGACGCGCGAGCAGCTCGCGAGATGGTCCGGGCGGGCGCCGGCGCCTCGAAGGCCACCGCGTCGCTGCGCGAGTTCCTCGACAGCGCGGTGGTCGACCGGGTGGCGCGGAGCCTCGGCGTCCCCGACGCCCGGATGCGCGTCACGCTCGCCACCTCGTACCTGCTCGGGATCGCCACGATGCGCTACGTGCTGAAGATCGAGCCCATCGCCTCGGCGACCGAGGACGAGATCGTGGCGATGGCCGCGCCCGCCGTCCAGGCGGCCCTGACGACGCCGACGGCGCCGTCAGCGAGCGCCCGCGGGTAGCCTGACGCCGGAACGGCGGCGCGGCCGCCGAGGAGCGTGAGGAGTGCCCCCGTGCTGCGAGGTGTCCTGCTGTCGATGTCGCGCAGCGAGAAGCTCAGGCAAGTCGCCACCGACGCCGCCGCCCGCGCGCGCCCTCGTCGACGCGGTTCGTCGCCGGCGAGCGGACGGAGGACGCCGTGCGCGCCACGGCCGAGCTGCTGGCGAGCGACCGCGTCGTGACGATCGACCGGCTCGGCGAGGACACCCTCGACCGCGCGCAGGCGGAGGCGACCCGCGACGCCTACCTCGAGCTGCTCGACGCGCTCGGCGAGGCCGGGCTCACCGTCGGGCGCCGAGGTGTCGGTCAAGCTCTCGGCCGTGGGTCAGGCGCTCCCGGGCGACGGCGAGAAGATCGCGCACGAGTTCGTCCGCGCCATCTGCGAGAAGGCCGACGGCGCGTCGGCACGACGGTCACCCTCGACATGGAGGACCACACCACCACCGACTCCACGCTCGGGATCCTCCGCGAGCTGCGCGCCGACTTCCCGGGCACCGGCGCGGTGCTCCAGGCCTACCTGCGACGCACCGAGGCCGACTGCCGCGACCTCGCCTACGAGGGCTCGCGCGTGCGGCTGTGCAAGGGCGCCTACAACGAGCCCGAGAGCGTGGCCTACCAGGACAAGGGCGACGTCGACCGCGCCTACGTCCGCTGCGATGAAGATCCTCATGCAGGGCGAGGGCTACCCGATGCTCGCCACGCACGACCCGCGGCTCATCGAGATCGGCGGAGCGCTCGCGGTGCGCAACGACCGCGCCCCGGGCAGCTACGAGTTCCAGATGCTGTACGGCGTCCGGCCCGAGGAGCAGCAGCGCCTCGCCGCCCAGGGGGAGCGGATGCGGGTCTACGTGCCCTACGGCGACGAGTGGTACGGCTATCTCGTGCGGCGTCTGGCCGAGCGACCTGCGAACCTGACCCTGCTCGCTCGCGCTCTCACCTCGAAGGGCTGACGCCATGAGTCTCGTCGCGATCTTCGGCGCCGGAGTCATGGGCGAGACCCTGCTCTCCGGTCTCCTGCGCGCGGGTCGCGGCCCCGGTCGAGCTCGTCGTCACCGAGCGCCGCCCCGAGCGCGTGGCCGAGCTGCAGGCGAAGTACGGCGTCGACGTCGTGCTCGAACGTCGATGCTGCGACCACGGCAGACACGCTCGTGTTCGTCGTGAAGCCGCAGGACATGGGCGCGCTGTGCGACGAGATCGCCGCCGCACGTGCGCCCCGGGACCCTCGTCGTGTCGATCGCGGCCGGCATCACCACCGCCTACCTCGAGTCGCGCCTGCCCGAGGGCGTGCCGGTCGTGCGCGTGATGCCCAACACCCCCGCCCTCGTCGACGAGGGCATGTCCGCCATCTCACCCGGCGCGCACTGCGACGAGGCCCACATCGCCGAGGCCGAGACGCTGCTGCAGCGCGGTCGGCAAGGTGGTGCGCGTCGACGAGAAGCACCAGGACGCGGTCACCGCGATCAGCGGCAGCGGGCCCGGCCTACCTCTTCTACGTCGCCGAGGCGATGATCGAGGCCGGGGTCTTCCTCGGCCTGCCGCGCAGCACCGCCACCGAGCTGGTGGTGCAGACCTTCTACGGCGCAGCGACGATGCTGCGCGAGACCGGGGAGCACCCGAGCGTGCTGCGCGAGAACGTCACCTCGCCCGGCGGCACCACGGTCGCGGCGTTGCGCACGCTCGACGACCACAAGGTGCGGGCCGCCTTCATCTCGGCGCTCGAGGCAGCGCGCGACCGCAGCCACGAGCTCGCGTCGGGGCAGTGATCGCGTCGGTGACCGGAGCCGCGGCTGTCGTCTGGGACGACGCCCTCGCGTCGTACGACTTCGGTGCCGGTCACCCCCTCGCGCCGATCCGGGTGCAGCTCGCGATGCACCTCGTCGCGCGACCTCGGGCTGCTCGAGGGCGACGGACGTCACCGTGATCGAGCCGGACGACGTCGACGACGCGATGCTCGCCACGGTGCACGAGGACGAGTTCATCGCCGCCGTGCGCTGCGCCTCGGCCGACCCCGCGGCGATCGACGTCCACCGCGGGCTCGGCACCGACGACGTCCCGACGTTCCGCGGCATGCACGAGGCGTCCCGGGCGGTCTGCGGCGCCACCCTCGCCGCGACCCGTGCCGTGTACGAGGGTCGAGCGCTCCACGCCGTCAACCTCGCCGGGGGCCTGCACCACGCGATGCCCGGTGCCGCGTCGGGCTTCTGCGTCTACAACGACATCGCCGTGTCCATCCAGTGGCTGCTCGACCACGGTGTCGAGCGGGTCGCGTACGTCGACGTCGACGTCCATCACGGCGACGGCGTCCAGGCGGCGTTCTGGGACGAGCCGCGGGTGCTCACCATCTCGGTGCACGAGTCCGGCCGGGCGCTCTTCCCCGGCACCGGGTTCCCGAGCGAGATCGGCGGCCCCGACGCGCTCGGGTCCGCCGCGAACCTCGCGCTGCCGCCCGGCACCGGCGACGACGGGTGGCTGCGCGCCTTCAGCGGCGTCGTGCCCCCGCTGCTCGAGGAGTTCCGGCCGAGCATCCTCGTGACGCAGCAGGGCTGCGACACCCACCTCGACGACCCGCTCGCCCACCTCGCCCTCTCGATCGACGGGCAGCGGCTGACCTACGAGGCGCTCCACGACCTCGCGCACCGGGTCGTGCGACGGCCGCTGGGTCGGCGCTCGGCGGAGGCGGCTACTCGTGGATCGACGTCGTCCCGCGTGCCTGGTCGCACCTCATCGCCGTCGCCGTGGGCACCCCGATCCCGCCGGAGACGCCGGTGCCGGAGTCGTGGCGCTCGTTCGTCACGGATCGGCTGCAAGGTGCCGGCACCGTCGCTCATGACCGACGGGCGCGAGCCCCGGGTGCGCTCGTGGGAGGCCGGCTACGACCCCGCCGACCCCATCGACGCCGCGGTCCTGCGCACGCGCGAGGCCGTCTTCCCCTGGCACGGCCTCAACGCCGACCCCTACCACGGCTTCTGACCCACCCCCGTCCGCGAGTTACACGTGAAGACCCCGCTTTCGTCCTGCCGAAAGCGGGGTTTCGACGTGTTACTCGCGGAAGGAGGGCGCGGAGTCGCCCGATCGGGTGACCGGCGACACGGGTGACGTCCCGTCACACCTTCCCCACGAGCCCCTGTCGCCACTAGCCTGATCGCCGAGCAGTGGGCAGCGTGTGTCGTCGCGGGTCCGGTGGGGAAGCCGATCCCGCCACGCGCTGCTCCGAAGGACAAGTGGACGATGGCGGCAACGAGCGACCCCTATCCGAGGTCCGATTCCTCACCGTGGCCGAGGTCGCGACGGTCATGCGCGTCTCGAAGATGACCGTCTACCGGCTCGTGCACAACGGCGAGCTGCCGGCCGTGCGCGTCGGGCGCTCGTTCCGGGTGCCGGAGCAGGCCGTCCACGACTACCTGCGCGACTCGTTCGTCGAGACCGCCTGAGCCGTCCCTCGAGCGCCGCCGGCCGACTCCGGTCGTGGCCGCGCGTCCGCCGGGCGACGCCGGGACAGCCGCGCCCTGCGGCGAGGTAGGGTGGGCACCGGTCGCGTGCGATCTCGTGTCGCGCGCCATCCCCATTCTGCGGCTGCCCTCCGGGCGTCGCTGTCCGGACGAGGCAAATGAGGTCGAGCCGTGGGCTCCGTCATCAAGAAGCGCCGCAAGCGCATGGCGAAGAAGAAGCACCGCAAGCTGCTCAAGAAGACGCGCGTTCAGCGTCGTAACAAGAAGTAGCGGCACCAGAACTCAGCCGTCAGGCGGGGGCCCGTGCGGGTCCCCGCCTGACGCATGTCCGGATCCGGGCCCGCGAGCACCCGTGCCCGGCCCGGGTGAGGCATGATCGGGGTATCCCGAGAACTCATCCCGGAGGTCTGGTGTCCCGCGTCGTGCTGGTCACAGGTGTCTCCCGCCACCTCGGCAGCCGCATGGCCCGGATCCTGTCCCAGGACCCGGGGATCGACCGCGTCGTCGGCGTCGACATCGTGCCGCCGCGCTCGGACATCGGCGGCGCCGAGTTCGTGCGCGCCGACATCCGCAACCCGATCATCGGCAAGGTCATCGCGGCCGCCGGCGTCGACACCGTCGTCCACATGGGCGTGCTCTCCACGCCGGTGCAGGCCGGCGGGCGCGTGTCGATGAAGGAGATCAACGTCATCGGCACGATGCAGCTGCTCGCCGCCTGCCAGAAGGCCGAGGGCATCTCGCGGCTGATCGTGAAGTCGACGTCGTCGGTCTACGGCGCGGGGCCGAAGGACCCGGCGATGTTCACCGAGGACACCGAGCCGCGCAGCCAGCCGCGCTCGGGCTGGGCCAAGGACTCCGTCGAGGTCGAGGCCTACGTGCGCGGGTTCGCCCGCCGGCGGCCCGACGTCGCGGTCACGACGCTGCGCTTCGCGAACTTCATCGGCCCCAAGGTCGACACCCCGATGGCGGCGCTACTTCGGCCTGCCCGTCGTCCCGACCGTCCTCGGCCACGACGCCCGCCTGCAGTTCGTGCACGAGGACGACGGCCTCGAGGTGATCCGGCGAGCGGTCCGTCGGCGACCACCCCGGCACCTACAACGTCGCCGGCGACGGGATCCTCATGCTGTCGCAGGCGCTCCGGCTCGCGGGGAAGGCCGTGCTGCCGGTGCCCACCCCGTTCGTCGGGCACGGTCGGCGGCTGGTTCCGCCGGGCAGGGCTCGCCGACTTCTCGCCCGAGCAGATCAAGTTCCTCACCTACGGCCGCGGTCTCGACACCACGCCGGCTGCGCGACCGGTTCGGCTTCGCGCCGGCCTACTCCACCCGCGACGCGTTCGTCGAGTTCGTCCACGACCGCGGCCTCGACCGCGCGCTTCCCAAGCATCGCGCCGAGTCGCTCGAGCGCAGGCATCGCGCACGCGCTCGGCTCGTCGACCCTGTCCGAGGCGCGGCTCGCCGCGCGACTGCGGGAGGAGGCACCCGGCCGTGCCTGACGCGACCGTGATCCCGATCGGCGGCGACGACGGCGCCCGCAAGGCCGCCTCCCGCGCCGCACGCCAGGCCGGCGCGACCGGGCCTCGCCGGCGCAAGGCGGTCCCGGCCGCCGTGCCGGAACCCACGCCCGAGCGCGACGACACCGGTGCGCTCGACGAGACCCACGACGTCGACGGCTCGCCCGCGAGGCTCGACGCGACCGTGGCCGACTGGCTGGACTTCCTGCGCCGTCGCGTCACCGGCGAGTACGACGTCGACGACTTCGGGTTCGACGCGGAGCTCACCGACCGGGTGTTCATGGCGCCGCTGCGCCCGCTCTACTCGAAGTGGTTCCGCGCCGAGACCCGCGGCATCGAGAACGTGCCGGCCGAGGGCGGCGCGCTGCGTCGTCGCCAACCACTCGGGGACCATCGCGCTCGACGCCGTCATGACCCAGCTCGCCCTGCACGACCACCACCCGGCCCACCGCAACCTGCGCATGCTCGGTGCCGACCTCGTGTTCCAGACGCCGTTCCTCGGCGAGGTCGCGCGCAAGTCCGGGCACACGCTCGCGTGCAACCCCGACGCCGAGCGGCTGCTGGCGACCGGCGAGATCGTGGGCGTGTGGCCCGAGGGGTTCAAGGGGATCGGCAAGCCCTACACCGAGCGCTACAAGCTGCAGCGGTTCGGCCGCGGCGGGTTCGTGGCGACGGCGCTGCGCACCAAGACGCCGATCATCCCGTGCGCCATCGTCGGCGCCGAGGAGATCTACCCGATCATCGGCAACGCGAAGACCCTCGCCCGGCTGTTCAACCTGCCGTACTTCCCGATCACGCCGACCTTCCCGTGGCTCGGCCCGCTGGGCCTCGTGCCGCTGCCGAGCAAGTGGATCATCGAGTTCGGCGAGCCGATCCCGACCGACCATCTATCCCGACGGCGCCGCCGACGACCCGATGCTCGTCTTCAACCTCACCGACCAGGTGCGCGAGACCATCCAGCAGACGCTGTACCGCCTCCTGGTCCAGCGCCGCTCCGTCTTCCGGTAGCGGGCGGAGGCCGTGCCCCGACCTCGGATCTCCGTCTTCATCGCGCACACGCTCGACGGCTACATCGCGACCGACGACGACTCGCTCGACTGGCTGTTCGCCGCCGGTGCCGAGGGCGAGGACTACGGCTACGACGCGTTCATCGCCGACGTCGACGCGATCGGCATGGGGCGCGGCACGTACGACTTCATCGAGGACATGGCCGACCTGCCCTACGGCGGTCGCCCGGTCTACGTCTTCACCTCGCGCGAGGTCCGGCCGCGCGAGGGCTTCACGTTCTGGGTCGCGCACTCCCGAGGAGGCCGTGGCCGAGTGGGAGCGGCAGGGCATGCGCCACGTCTACGTCGACGGCGGCCAGCTGATCAGCCAGTTCCTCGAGGCCGGCCTCGTGGACGACCTCACCCTCACGGTCGTGCCGCTCCTGCTCGGCTCGGGCAAGCGCCTCTTCCCGCGCATCGCCACGCGGACCGCGCTGCGCCTCGAGTCCGCGACGCCGTTCCCGAGCGGGATGCTGACCCTGCGCTACACCCGCGCCTGAGCCGGACCCACGGCAGCGCCGCGGCCCGACCGGGTCAGCGCTTGTGCCGTGCGGCGCCGATGCCGATGCCGATGCCGATCCCCAGTCCCGCCGCGGCGGCGACGCCGGCCGGGACGTAGTAGCGGTTCGCGAGCCGGGCGCGACGGTAGTCGTGGATCTCCCAGCCCACCGCGCGCGCGTGCTTGCGGAGCGCGGAGTCGGGGTTCACGGCCACGGCCCGGCCGACGACCGAGAGCATCGGGACGTCGTTGGCCGAGTCCGAGTACGCCGTGCAGCGCACCAGCTCGAGGCCCTCGCGGCTGGCGAGCGCCCGGACCGCCTCGGCCTTGGCCTTGCCGTGCAGCGGAGCCCCGACCAGCCGGCCGGTGTAGACGCCGTCCTCGATCTCGCTCACCGTGCCGAGCGCACCGGTGAGGCCGAGCTTGGCCGCGATGATCGACGCCAGCTCCACCGGTGTCGCGGTGACCAGCCACACCCGCTGACCGCGGTCGAGGTGCCCCTGGGCCAGGGCGAGGGTCCCGGGCCAGAGCTTGCGAGCCATGAGCTCGTCGAAGATCTCCTCGCCGATGCTCACGACGTCCTCGACCCGCTTGCCCTTGACGAAGGCGAGCCCCGCCTCGGTGGCCGACGCCATGTCCTCGAGGTCCTCCGCCCCGTTGACGACGAACTTGGCCTGCTTCCAGGCGAAGTCGCCGACCTCGCGCATCGTGAAGAACTTGCGCTTCGCCAGACCCCGGGCCAGGTGGAAGATGCTGGCCCCGCGCATCACGGTGTTGTCGACGTCGAAGAACGCGGCACCGGTCAGGTCCGGCTCGACGAGCTGCGCCGGCGCCACCTCCGCGGCGGCGGCTGATGCCTCGCCGGCCACCTGGGAGGCACGCACGAGATCGGTCTTGTGGGTCCCGGCCATGCCCCGGAGCCTAACGTCGGTGGCTGTGCCACGATCAGTTCGTGACGTTCTCCCCGGCGGTCAACCTCGCCGACCTGCTGCACGAGACGGCGAGGTCGCGCCCGGACGACACCGCCTTCGTCGACTCCGCATCGGGCTTCCGAGACGTCGTGGCACACCCTCGACTCCGTGGTCGACGCGATGGCCGCGGGCCTGCGCCACCAGGGTTTGGTGGTCGGTGACCGGGTCGGGATGCTGCTCGGCAACCGGATCGAGTTCGTGGCGACGTACTTCGCCACCCTGCGCGCCGGCATGGTCGCGCTCCCGCTCAACACCGGCTACACCGTGCACGAGGTCTCGGACCTGCTCACCCGTTCGGGGGCACGGCTGCTCGTCGCGGACGAGGCCACCGAGGCCGTCGCGGCCCAGGCCACCGCGGGCACCGCCACCGCGCTCGCCGTCGTCGGCGACCCGTCGTACGACGCGATCGTGCGGGCCGGACACCGCGCCGATGCCAAGGTCGACGGCTCCGTCCCGTTCGACCCCGAGTCGCTGGCCGTGCTGCTGTTCACGTCCGGCACCAGCGGGCCGGCGAAGGGAGCCATGCTCAGCCACCGCGCGCTGCTCGCCAACATCGCGCAGCTGCGCAGCATCGAGCCCGAGCCGATGGCGGCCGACGACGTCGTCCTGATCGTCCTGCCGCTCTTCCACGTCTACGCGCTCAACGCCGCGCTCGGCATGGCCGTGGCCACGGGTGCCACGTCGGTGCTCGTCCCGAAGTTCTCCCCCGTCGGGACCCTGCGCCTCGTGCAGGAGCACCAGGTCACGAACATCCCTGCTGCGCCGCCCGTCTTCGTCGCCTGGTCGCACGTCCCCGACCTCGACCACCAGCTCGCCGGGGTGCGCACGCTGATCTCGGGTGCGGCGCCGCTCTCGCCGGCGGTGTTCGCCGCGTTCGAGCGGCTCGCGGGCCAGCCGGTCTGGGAGGGCTACGGGCTCACCGAGGCGGCCCCGGTGGTCTCGTCCACGATGGTGGCCCGGCGGGCCAAGCCGGGATGCGTCGGCTCACCGCTGCCCGGGGTCGAGGTGCGCCTCGTCGACGAGGCGGGCGAGGTGGCCGACGAGGAGGACCCGGGCGAGATCTGGATCCGCGGCGCGAACCTGTTCTCCGGCTACTGGCCCGACGGCTCGGAGGGTCCCGACCCCGAGGGGTGGTGGGCCACCGGCGACGTCGCCTACGCCGACGACGAGGGCGACCTCCACCTCGTCGACCGCCGCCGCGACCTCGTGCTCGTGTCCGGGTTCAACGTCTACCCGTTCGAGATCGAGACGGTGATCGCCTCGCACCCTGACGTCGCCGAGGTCGCCGTCATCGGCATCCCGCACGAGCACACCGGAGAGACGGTGAAGGCGTACGTCGTCCCGCTCCCGGGACGCACGCTGACCCCCGAGGTGGTGGCAGCGCTCTGCGAGTCACGACTCGCCCGCTTCAAGTGCCCGACCTGGATCGAGATCGTCGACACGCTGCCGCACACGTCCACCGGCAAGATCGCCAAGGGCAGGCTGCGCGAGAGCGCGTCGTGAGCCCGCGCGTCACGCTGATCGGCAAGCCCGAGTGCCACCTCTGCGAGGAGGCGCGCGCCGTGATCGAGGCGGTGTGCGCGGAGACGGGCGACTCGTTCGTCGAGCTCTCGATCCTCGACGACCCGGACCTGGCCGACCAGTACTGGGAGCAGATCCCGGTCACGCTCGTCGACGGCGTCCAGCACGACTTCTGGCGCGTCGACCCGGTCCGGCTCCGGGCCGCCCTCGGTCGCTGATCGACCGAGCGGGTCGGCGAGCTGACGCACCCCGCGCCGGGCACGTCAGTAGGGGATGGGGCCGATGGGGTCCTCGGGGTGGTGGAGGTAGGGGTCGGGTCCGTGCGGGCTGGTCTGTCCGTCGGGGGTGGTCCAGCTCCGGGTGCCGTCGGGGTTCTCGCGGAGTTGGAGGATGCCGCGGGTCTTGAGGTCGTGGTCGCGTTTGCATTCCATCGTGGTGTTCGTCGCGGTGGAGGGTCCGTGGGGGAACGGCACGATGTGGTCGAGCTGCGAACGCAGGGCGGGTTGTCCGCAGCCGGGTGCTCGGCAGGTCCGATCGCGGGCGGCGACGAAGTCCTTGAGCGTGTCGGGGAGGTAGGTGCGGGTGCCGTAGTCGAGCAGGTGCCCGGTGACGGGGTCGGTGATCATGCGGCGCAGGCTGCCGCAGGACGTGACGAGCTCGCGGGCGATCTCGCGCGGGGATGGGGGCGCCGTTGAGCAGGGCGGGGTTCTCGGCGAGGCCGAGCAGGGTGGCGAGGTCGAGGACGACCTGCAGCTCCCCGCGCCGCGACCCGCGCCCCGCTCGCGACCCGCGCCGGCGGCGCCGGGTGCGTCCGGTCGGGGATCCCTGCACCGGGTCGGCGGTGCCGGTCGCCGCTGAACCCGTGGGCGTGGCGGTGCCGGTGGTGTCGGGGCTGTGGTCGTGGTCGGTGCCGCGTAGCAGCAGGGCGACCAGGGCGGCGGCGCGGGCCGGGCCGATCTCGGCCGGGGTCAGCTGAGCGCAGGGCTGGCAGTGGCGGAGGTGGAGCAGGTGGCGGTCGGCGAGGGTGTCGAGGTGCTCCAGGCAGGTGCGGGCGTCCTCGGTGCGCAGGGTCGCGGTGAGCTCGGCCAGGCCGTCGCCGAGTTCGCGGTAGCGGACCCCGGGGTCGTGGCGGCGTTTGACGGCGGCTCGGGTGGCGGTCCCGGCCGGGTCGACCCGGATCAGCGCGGTGGACACCGCGGCCCGGACCCGCGGGGCGGGCATGGTGGGCAGCCGGGGGACGACCAGGGCCAAAGCGGCGGTCACGGTCGCGGGGTCGGCCAGCTCGGTGCGGTCCAGCACCGCACTCACGTGGCGCAGGGAGATCGAGCCGGCGGCGAGCAGGTCCCGGACCGGGCGGGCCGGTCCGGCCAGCGCCCGCGCGGCGGCGATGTCGCGCCCGGCGGCGTCATCCGAGCAGCGCCGCGCGACCCGGACCTCCGCGCGGAGCTGGGCATCCGTGCTGGCCGCCCGCGGGCGCGGTCCGGCGTAGTCGGCCAGCGCGGCCGCCGCCCCGGCCTGCGCCCAGGCCAGCACCCGGTCCGCGAGCAGGACCCGCAGCAGCCGGCCCCGCGAGCCGAGCCCGGTCGCCGGGACCGCGACCAGCACCGCCGCGCTGCCCGGCCCGGGTGGCGCGGCCAGCGCGGCTTCGAGCCGGGCCAGCACGGCGTCCTGCCCGGACCGCCACGCGACCACCGCGGCCGCATGCGCCGGGCCGGGGTCGAGGACCATCGGCTGGTCCGGGGCGCGCACGATCATCAGCCGACCCACCCGCGGGCAGTGCCGCCACCGGGTCCGGACCTCGCCGAGCAGCCGCACCTCGGTGACCGACCCCGGATCCACCCTCATGACACTAATAGTACACCTGTACCACCGACAGTGGAAGACGATATCCACCGAAACCCCAGCAGCACCAAGCGAATCCGCACGCCCGATGCCATGGCGGCGCACCTCGCGCGAGCGTGGCGAACCGGTCCCGGCCGGACGCGTACTTGGTGGGTCCCGGCGGGCAGGCTACGGTTACGTAACCAAATCTAGGAGGCCGGATGACCGCCATCGCAGACCGCACGAACGCCGACCTCGTCCGGGAGCTCGAGCCGGTCGCGACGCGCGAGCTCGAGCGGCACACTGGCGACGGCCAAGGAGTGGTTCCCGCACCAGTACGTGCCGTGGAGCCAGGGCACGGACTTCGACGGCGAGTACGAGGGCGAGGCGTGGTCCGCCGAGCAGTCGCCGGTCAGCGGCGTCGCGCGCACCGCGCTCGTGGTCAACCTGCTCACCGAGGACAACCTCCCCAGCTACCACCGCGCGCTGTCCGACGTCGTCGGGCGCGACAGCGCGTGGGGCGAGTGGGTGCACCGCTGGACCGCGGAGGAGGGACGCCACGCCACCGCCATGCGCGACTACCTCACTGGTGACGCGCTCGGTCGACCCCGTCGCGCTCGAGCGCGAGCGCATGGACCACATGAGCCGGGGCTTCTCCTCCGCGGCCGAGGAGAGCGTGCTCACCACGATGGGCTACGTCTCCTTCCAGGAGCTCGCCACCCGCATCTCGCACCGCAACACCGGCCGCCACACCGACGACCCCGGCTGCGACCGTCTGCTGCAGCGCATCGCGGCCGACGAGAACCTGCACATGCTCTTCTACCGCAACGTCATGGCCGCGGCGTTCGAGATCGCGCCGGACGCCTCGATGACGGCGGTCGCTCGACATCGTCGGAGAACTTCCAGATGCCGGGCAACGAGGTCGAGGGCTTCACCCGCCGCTCGGTCGCGATCGCGATGGCCGGCATCTACGACCTGCGCATCCACCACGACGAGGTCCTCTCGCCGGTGCTGCGCGCCTGGAACGTCTGGGACCGCGACGACCTCGGTCCGGACGGCGAGGCGGCCCGCGAGCGCCTGGCCGCGTTCATGGCCGGCCTCGACGCCGCCGCGTCGCGGTTCGAGGAGAAGCGCGCCGCCCGCGCGGCAGCGCGCCGCCGCGCGCTGAGGTCGCGACGGCACCGGCCGGTGTCGGGTATCTCGACCCCGGTCCGCGCCACCGTGGGACCTTCTCGCGACACCGGGGGTGCGGGGAGGTGACCAGCGTCACGTCCCGGACTGTCCGCATATGTGGAACGGTCGTCCGTCGCGACTTTGTGCGTTCGTTCACAACTACCTACCCTGGCCGGGCCGAGCACCCTCACGTGCCGCAGGAACCGGGGTGAGCAACGTGCCGCTGTCCCGCGCGTCCGACGCGTCGCGGCGTGGCATCCCCGAGGCCACCGTCGCCCGGCTCCCGATCTACCACCGCGTGCTCACCGCAGCTCGCCGAGCGCGGGGTCGCCACCGTGTCGAGCGAGGAGCTCGCCGCGGCCAGCGGGGTCACGAGCGCCAAGCTGCGCAAGGACCTCTCGCACCTCGGGTCCTACGGCACCCGCGGCGTCGGCTACGACACCGACTACCTCGTCTACCAGATCGCCCGCGAGCTCGGCCTCACCCAGGACTGGCCCGTGGTCATCGTCGGCGTCGGCAACCTCGGCCACGCCCTGGCCAACTACGGCGGCTTCGCCACCCGCGGCTTCCGCGTCGTGGGCCTGGTCGACGCCGACCCCGCGCGCATCGGCGAGAAGATCAACGCCGGCCGCGACGGCGCCGCGATCGAGGTGCGCGCGCTCGAGGAGCTCGAGACGGTGGTCCTCGAGACGGAGGCGTGCATCGGCGTCATCGCGACTCCGGCGTCGGCCGCGCAGGACGTGTGCGACCGCCTCGTCGCCGCCGGCGTCACGAGCATCCTCAACTTCGCGCCGGCCGTGCTCTCCACTCCGGACGGCGTCGACGTCCGCAAGGTCGACCTCGCCACCGAGCTGCAGATCCTCGCCTTCCACGAGCAGCGCAAGGCAGGCGGTGGTGCGCCCGTGACCCTTCTCGTCGTCGGCGTCAGCCACCGGACGGCTCCGGTCGCCCTGCTCGACCGGGTCGCCCTCGTCGAGGCTGCCGCCGAGAAGCTCCAGGTGCGACCTGCTCGTCTCCCCGCACGTCGCCGAGTCGCTCGTGCTCTCCACCTGCAACCGGGTCGAGGTCTACGCCGAGGTGTCGCGGTTCCACGGCGGCGTCGTCGACGTCACCGAGTCGCTCGCCAAGGCCACCGGCGTCCCGCGCGACGAGCTCACGCCGCACCTCTACGTGCGCTACGAGGACCGCGCGGTCCAGCACATGTTCGAGGTCACGTCGGGCCTCGACTCCATGGTCGTGGGCGAGCAGCAGATCCTCGGCCAGGTGCGGTCGTCGCTGAAGCTCGGCGCAGGACGCCGCCACCGCCGGTCGCAGCATCAACGACCTCGCGCAGGCGGCGCTCCGCGTCGGCAAGCGGGTCCACCACGACACCGGGATCGACCGCGCCGGCATCTCCATCGTGAGCGTCGCACTCGACCTGGCGGCCCAGACCTGGGCGGGCGTCGCTCGTCGGACGCCGCGCCCTGGTGGTGGGCGCCGGTGCGATGAGCACGCCTGTCGGCCACGCTGCTCGCGCGCGCCGGAGTCACCGACCTCGTCGTCGCCAACCGCACGATCGCCCACGGCCAGCGCCTCGCCGCCGCAGGTCGGCGGCCGGCCGTCGAGCTCGTCGTCGCTCGCGGACGTGCTGCCGCAGGTCGACCTCGTGGTGTCCTGCACCGGCTCCACCGGGCCTCGTGCTCACCACCGACCAGGTGCTCGCTGCGCGCCGCGCACGGCGCCACCGCCGCTCGTCGTCGTCGACCTCGCGCTGCCGCACGACACCGGCCGAGTCGATCGCCGAGCTCGACGGCGTCGCGCGCATCGACCTCGCGGCGGTGGCCGACGTCCCCGCGGCGCAGCGCGCCCGAGCACGACGTCGAGATGGCCCGCGCGATCGTGGCCGAGGAGGTGCGCGCCCACCTCGCCGCGATGGCGGCGCAGCGCGTCGAGCCGATCGTCGTGTCGCTGCGGGCGCGCGCCGAGCAGGTCGTCGAGGCCGAGCTCCAGCGCCTCCGGCTGCGCCTGCCCGCGCTCGACGACGACGCCGCCGACGAGGTCGCCCGCACCCTCCGGCGCACGGTCTCGACCCTGCTCCACACGCCCGACCGTCCGGATGAAGGAGCTCGCCGCCGACCCGGACGGCGCGCGCTACGCCACCGCGCTGCACCGGCTCTTCGACCTCGACCCCGAGGCCATCGCCGCGGTCACGGCCGCCGACGAGGCCGCCGCGGTCGCCGCCCCGCGGACCCCGGCTCGGGCGAGCGTCCTACGACGAGCTGCTCGGGGGCCTGTCGTGACGCCATCCGCGCTCGCGACGCGCGCCAGCCTGCTCGCCGCCACCCAGTCCGGCCACGTCGCCGCGGCGATCGCCGAGCGCTCGGCGTCGCGAGGTCGTGCTCGTCGAGGTGCACACGCACGGCGACGCCGACCAGCGCACGCCGCTGGCCGACGCTCGGCGGGGTCGGGGTGTTCGTCGCCGCGGTCCGCGAGGCCGTGCTGCGCGGCGACGCCGACGTCGCCGTCCACTCGATCAAGGACCTGCCCACCGGCCGGCGCCGCCGGTCTCCGCCTCGCCGCGATCCCCGCCGCGCGAGGACCCGCGCGACGCCCTCGTCGCCCGCGACGGGCACTCGCTCGAGTCGCTCCCGCTCGGCGCCACCGTGGGCACCGGCTCGCCGCGCCGCGCCGCCCAGCTGCTCGCGGTCCGCCCGGACCTCGGGTCGTGGGCATCCGCGGCAACGTCGACACCCGCCTGCGCAAGGTCGCCGACGGCGAGGTCGACGCCGTGGTCCTCGCCCGTGCCGGGCTCGCCCGGCTGCACCGCCTCGACGCGGTCACGCAGGTGCTCGACCCCGACCTCAGATGCTGCCCGCCCCCGGCCAGGGGGCGCTGGCGGTCGAGTGCCGCGACGTCGAGGACGACGTCGCGCTGCTCGACGCCCTCCGCGATCTCGACGACCCGGACACCCGGGCCGCCGTCACCGCGGAGCGCTCCCTCCTCGCCACCCTCGAGGCCGGTTGCTCGGCGCCTGTCGGCGCCCACGCCACCGTCACCTCGGCCGGCGGCGAGGTGCTCGTGCACCTGACCGGGGTGGTCGTCAGTCTCGACGGCCGCTCGCAGGTGCGGAAGTCCGTCACCGGTACGCCGGCGACGCGGTCGGTCTCGGGCGCCAGCTCGCCCTCGACCTCCTCGCCGCCGGGGTGCCCGGTCTCAATCCCGTGAGGGGAAGCGCATCATGAGCGCCAGCACGACTCGTGCCGCAAGCGGCCCGTCGGTTCCGTCTCGTTCGTCGCGGTCGGCCCCGGTGACCCCGACCTGTTGACCCTGCGCGCGGCCGCCCTGCTGCGCGAGGCCGACCTCGTCGTCGCCGACGTCGACGTCGTGTCGCTGGCGAGCTCGTTCGCCGGCGCGCACGCCGAGGTCCAGCCGGCCGTCGACGCCGACGGCCTGCCGCTCAGCCACGCCGCGCGGGCCAAGATCGTCGGCGACGCGGCGAAGGACGGCCGCGCGGTCGTGCGGCTCTTCTCCGGCGACCCGCTCCTCGACGGCGCGCTGTCCACCGAGGCCGCCGCCCTCGCGAAGTCGAAGGTGCACTTCGACATCGCCCCTGGCGTGTCCACCCTCACCGGCATCCCGGCCTACGCCGGCATCGGCCTGCTCGGCGGCAAGGCGCGCGAGGTCCGCGTCGTCGACGCCGACGACCCCGGCGTCGACTGGGCGCAGCACGCGGACCCGCGCGTCACCCTCGTCGTGCTCGGCGGTGCCGACCGCGCGGTCGACATCGCGCGTGCGCTCACCGCCGCCGGCCGCGCCACCGGCACGCCGGTGGCCATCACCCGGGGCGGCACCACGGTCGAGCAGCGCACGATCGTCTCGACCCTCGGCGACCTCCCGGCGGCCGTGAAGGACGCGAAGCAGGCCGGCCCCGGCCTCGTCGTCATCGGCGAGACCGTGGGCACTGCGCGACAAGCTCTCGTGGTTCGAGACCAAGCCGCTGTTCGGCTGGCGCGTGCTCGTCCCGCGGACCAAGGAGCAGGCGGGCGCCCTGTCCGAGCAGCTCACCCGCTACGGCGCGGTGGGTGTCGAGGTGCCGACCATCTCGGTGGAGCCGCCGCGCACCCCGCAGCAGATGGAGCGCGCGATCACCGGGCTGGTGTCGGGGCGCTTCCAGTGGGTCGCGTTCACCAGCGTCAACGCGGTCCGTGCCGTGCGCGAGAAGTTCGAGGAGTACGGCCTCGACGCCCGGGCGTTCGCCGGGCTCAAGGTCGCGGCCGTCGGCGACCAGACTGCCGCCGCGCTCACCGCCTTCGGCGTACGACCCGACCTCGTCCCGGCGGGCGAGCAGAGCAGCGCCGGCCTGCTCGAGGACTTCCCGGAGTTCGACCCGATCTTCGACCCGATCAACCGCGTCTTCCTGCCGCGGGCCGACATCGCCACCGACACGCTCGTCGCCGGGCTCATCGAGATGGGCTGGGAGGTCGAGGACGTCACGGCCTACCGCACCGTGCGTGCGGCCCCGCCCGCGGCCGAGACGCGCGAGGCCATCAAGACCGGCGGGTTCGACGCCGTGCTGTTCACGTCCTCGAGCACGGTGCGGAACCTCGTGGGCATCGCCGGGAAGCCGCACGCCACCACCGTCGTCGCGTGCATCGGTCCGGCCACGGCGAAGACGGCCGAGGAGCACGGGCTGCGCGTCGACGTCCTCGCCGAGACCCCGTCCGTCGCGGCGCTGGCCGAGGCGCTCGCCGCCCACGGCGACTCGCTGCGACTCGCGGCGGTCGAGGCCGGCGAGGCCGTGTGGCGACCGAGCAAGCGTCGTGGTGCGGCCCGCCGCAAGGCGACCTGACCGTGGCGTTCCCGACGGAGCGGCCGCGCCGCCTGCGACGCACCGCGGCGATGCGGCGGCTCGTCGCCGAGACGCGGCTGCACCCGGCCGGCCTCGTCCTGCCGCTGTTCGTGCGCGAGGGCGTCGACCAGCCGGTGGCGATCACCTCGATGCCCGGCGTGGCCCAGCACTCGCGCGACTCCCTGCGCGCCGCGGCAGCGGGCGCCGCGGAGCTCGGGCTCGGCGGCGTGATGCTGTTCGCCGTACCCGCCGCGCGTGACTCGACCGGCTCGGCGGCCACCGACCCGGACGGCATCCTCAACCTCGCCGTGGCCGACGTCCGGGCCGAGGTCGGCGACTCCCTCGTCCTGATGGCCGACCTCTGCCTCGACGAGTTCACCGACCACGGCCACTGCGGCGTGCTCACGGCCGACGGCGACGTCGACAACGACGCGACCCTGCTGCGCTACGCCGACATGGGAGTCGCGCTCGCCGCCGCGGGCGCCGACATCGTGGGCACCAGCGGGATGATGGACGGGCAGGTCGGCGTCGTGCGCGCCGCACTCGACGACGCCGGGGCACAGCACGTCGCCGTGCTCGCCTACGCGGCGAAGTACGCCTCTGCCTTCTACGGACCGTTCCGCGAGGCGGTCGACTCCCAGCTCACGGGCGACCGTCGCAGCTACCAGCAGGACCCGGCCAACCGTCGCGAGTCCCTGCGGGAGCTGCGTCTCGACGTCGAGGAGGGCGCCGACCTCGTCATGGTCAAGCCCGCCGGCTCCTACCTCGATGTGCTGCGCGAGGTGGCCGACCTCGTCGACGTGCCGGTCGCGGCCTACCAGGTGTCGGGCGAGTTCGCGATGATCGAGGCGGCCGCGGAGCGCGGCTGGATCGACCGCGACCGCGCGATCCTCGAGTCGATCACCTCGATCCACCGGGCGGGGGCCGACATCGTGCTCACCTACTGGGCGGCCGAGGTCGCCCGCTGGATCGCGGACGGACGCGCATGACCTACCCCGACATCGCACCGGAGTCGCAGGCGCTGTTCGCACGCGGCCTCGAGGTGACGCCGGGCGGCGTGAACTCGCCGGTGCGCGCGTTCAAGGCGGTCGGCGGGACGCCGCGCTTCATGGCGACCGGTCGCGGCCCGTGGATCACCGACGTCGACGGCCGCGACTACCTCGACCTCGTCTGCTCGTGGGGCCCGATGGTGCTCGGACACGCCCACCCGGCAGTGGTCGAGGCCGTCCGCGACGCCGCGACGCGCGGCTTCTCCTTCGGCACACCCGGCGCCGGCGAGGTGCTGCTCGCCGAGGAGATCGTGTCGCGCGTGCCGGCCGTCGACCAGGTGCGGCTCGTGAGCAGCGGCACCGAGGCGACGATGTCCGCGATCCGCCTCGCCCGCGGGTTCACCGGCCGGGCGAAGGTCGTGAAGTTCGCCGGCTGCTACCACGGCCACGTCGACTCCCTGCTCGCAGCCGCGGGTTCCGGCCTCGCCACCTTCGCGCTGCCCGACACCCCCGGAGTGACGGGTGCTCAGGCGCACGAGACGATCGTGCTGCCGTACAACGACGTGGCGGCCGTCGAGGCCGCGTTCGCCGCGCACGGCGACGACATCGCCGTGGTCATCACCGAGGCCGCGGCCGCGAACATGGGCGTCGTCGCGCCGCTCCCCGGCTTCAACGCCGCCCTCGCGCGGATCGCGCAGCAGCACGGCGCGCTGTTCGTCGTCGACGAGGTGATGACCGGGTTCCGCGTGGCGCGCGGGGGATGGCTCGAGCTCGAGGCGCGATCCGACTCCTCGTGGACGCCGGACCTCGTGACCTTCGGCAAGGTGATGGGCGGCGGGCCTCCCCGCGGCGGCCTTCGGCGGGCGTCGCGACGTCATGGCCCACCTCGCCCCGGCCGGGCCGGTCTACCAGGCGGGCACCCTCGCCGGAAACCCGGTCGCCGCGGCGTGCGGCCTCGCGACGCTGCACCCACTGCACGGACCGAGGTCTACGCCCATCTCGACGCCACCGCCGCGACGGTCGGCCGGCTGGTGTCCGAGGCCCTGTCGGCCGAGGGTGTGGCCCACTCCCTCGCGCGGGCCGGCAACCTGTTCTCGGTGTTCTTCTCGCCGGAGGCCCCACGCGACTACGACCAGGCGCGCACGCAGGAGTCGTGGCGCTACGCCGCCTTCTTCCACTCGATGCTCGACCAGGGCGTCTACCTCCCGCCGAGCGCGTACGAGGCCTGGTTCGTCTCGGCGGCGCATGATGGGACCGCACTCGATCGGCTCGTCTCCGCGCTCCCCGCCGCCGCCAGGGCTGCGGCCACCGCACACCCCGACATCGCGAAGGAGTTCGCGTGACCACGCGCACCGTCGTCCACCTCCTGCGTCACGGCGAGGTCTTCAACCCCAGCGGCGTCCTCTACGGGCGCCTCCCCGGCTTCCGGCTCTCCGAGCTCGGCGAGCAGATGGCTGTGCGGGCGGCCGACGCGCTCGCCGACCGCGACGTCACCGTCGTCGTCTCCTCACCGCTCGAACGCGCGCAGCAGACGGCGGCGCCCGTGGCCGAGCGGCACGGGATCCGGGTCGTCATCGACGACCGGATCATCGAGGCGGGCAACATCTTCGAGGGCCACCAGGTGGGGGTCGGCGACGGCATCCTCAAGGACCCGAAGTCGTGGCGCCACCTCTACAACCCGTTCACCCCCAGCTGGGGGGAGCACTACGTCGAGATCGCCGGGCGCATGCGGGCCGCGGTCGCGGCGGCACGCGGGGCCGCACGGGGCCACGAGGCGGTGCTCGTGAGCCACCAGCTCCCCGTGTGGATCGCGCGTCTCGACGCCGAGCAGCGCCGCTTCGTCCACGACCCGCGCAAGCGGCAGTGCGGGCTCGCGAGCCTGACCTCGTTCTCCTTCGACGACGACCGGCTCGTCGCCATCACCTACACCGAGCCGTCGGCGGACCTCGTCCGGCAGTCGAAGACGGCGCAGCAGGCCAAGGGCGCCTGACCGACTGCGGCGTGCCGCCGTCGGCGCGGGAAACCCTGCGCACCCGCCGTACGTCCAGCACCCGACACCGGCCCGACGAACAGGAGCAGCGACCGTGACCTCGACGACGCGTCGGCGCGCCGTGCTCGTGGCCGGTGTCCTCGGCGTCGCGCTGACCCTCGCCGGGTGCGGCACGACGTCGGGCTCCACCGACGACACCACGCGCTACGTCGCCGGGGACGGGTCCACGGTGCTGCTCCCCGCCGCCGAGCGCGACTCCGCACCCGACGTCGCGGGAACCACGCTGGACGGCGCCGCGCTCGACCTCGCCTCGCTGCGGGGCAAGGTCGTCGTCGTCAACATGTGGGCGTCGTGGTGCTCGCCGTGCCGTGGCGAGGCGGCCACGCTGGAGAAGGTCTACGGCGAGACCCGGGCCGACGGCGTCGAGTTCGTCGGCATCGTGAGCGGGGGCAAGGACTCGATCGACAACGCGAAGGCGTTCGCCCGCCGGTTCGACGTCTCCTACCCGTCGATGTTCGACGCCGACAACTCCCTGGTCCTCGCGTTCCGCGGCCAGCTGCCGCCCGCCGCGATCCCCACGACGCTGGTGCTCGATCGCCAGGGCCGCGTGGCGGCGCGGGCGCTCGGCGCGGTGGACCGCTCCCGGCTGCTCGGCATGATCGAACCGGTGCTGCGGGAGCCGTCGTGAGCGCGGTCGAGACCGTCGCCACCGGGTCGCTCCTGCTCGCGGCCCCGATCGCGTTCGCTGCCGGCGTCGTGTCGTTCCTCTCGCCGTGCGTCCTGCCCCTCGTGCCGGGCTACCTGTCCTACGTCACCGGCCTCAGCGGTGCCGAGCTCGCCGGCGAGCAGGCCCCCGAACCGGTCCGGACCCGAGTCCCTGCCCTCAGCGGTCAAGAACAGGGTGATTCTCGGTCGGTAGGGGCAGGGACTCGCGCTCCGGCAGCGGCGCCGCGCACGACGAGCCGGGTGCTGGCGGGATCGGTGCTGTTCGTCCTCGGGTTCACGGTCGTGTTCGTGTCCTACGGCGTGCTGTTCGGCGCGTTGGGGCAGGCGCTGCTCGAGTACCAGGAGCAGATCACCCGGGTGCTGGGCGTCGTCGTGATCGGTCTCGGCCTCGCGTTCCTGGGCTGGATCCCGGGCGCCCAGCGCGAGTGGCGGATGCACCACGTCCCGGACCTCGGCCTGTGGACGGCGCCCGCGCTCGGAGTCCTCTTCGGGCTCGGCTGGACGCCGTGCATCGGCCCGACCCTCGGGGCCGTGCCGACCCTGGCGTTCACCGAGGCGAGCGCCGCCCGCGACGCGCTGCTCTCCGTCTTCTACTGCCTCGGTCTGGGGGCTCCCGTTCGTGCTCGTGGGGCTGTTGTTCCGGCGCATGCTCGGCGCGATCGGCTGGGTGCGCCGGCACAGCCTGCTCGTCATGCGCATCGGTGGCGCCCTGCTGGTCGCGATCGGCGTGCTCCTGGTGACCGGCCACGTGGGACGACCTCACCATCGGGCTCCGCAGCTGGGCCGGCGACTTCGGGGTGTTCCTGTGACGGACGTCCGCGACACCGCGTCGGACGGCTCGCTGCCGGAGGACCCGGCCGTCGAGCCGGAGCAGCGGCTCTCGACCCAGCCCGCCGCGGTCGACGACGCCACCGCGGCGGGGTTCGGAGTCGTC
>CAVTWM010000010.1:0-49280 GCA_963738455.1 uncultured Actinomycetes bacterium | reverse complement strand
GTCGACGTCGGTGACCTCGAACAGCGTGGTGACGCCGTTCTCGTCCTTGTTGACGAGCACGATGTCCAGGACTCGGACGGTGCCCGCGGCGACGAGGTCGGCGATCGCACCGGCGACCGAGCCGTCGAACCTCGGCTCGTCGAACGCGATCACGGCGATGTCGACCGGGCCGACGGGGCGTACGACGTCTGACATGACGATCCTCCTGAGGAGCGGGCGTGTGGGTCGAACCTAACCTCCTGCGCACGGGGATGCAGGAGTTCGGTCGGTGCGGTCGAGGGAGCAGCCGCACGACTTCGGCTCGGGCTCGAGGACGATACCGCTCGACTCGGCGACGCGGTCACGGACATCCCGCGCCAGGGCCAAGGAGGTCCTCGGCCGTGGCCCCTCCTCGGTTGGTCAACGCGAGGACGTGCTTGCCCGACAGTGGCCGCCGAGCCGACGCCGTTTCCGCGCCGCAGCCCCGCGTGCTCGATGAGCCACGCGGCGCTCGTCTTGACCCGCCCACCGCCCACGTCGAACCGAGGAGCTCCCGCAGGGAGGGCCGCCGCAGCAGCGGCGTCCAGGACGGGATTGGTGAAGAACGACCCAGCGCTCCAGGTGTCGTGGTCCTCGGCGTCGAGCACCATGCCCTTCCCGACGGCAGCGACAGCACCTCCTCGCCGACCCGGCCCAGAGGCGCTCGGTCGCCGACGGAGACACCAAGGGACTGGGCCAGCTCGGCGTACCGGATCGGCTCGGAGTTCGGCGACAGGCGGAGCTGGAAGCTGAGTCCAGCACGAGGTGACGCCCGGGCTCCTCCTTGAACCGGCTGGTGCGGTAGCCGAATCCGCACTCGGACGCGGGGAAGGTCCGCTGGGTCCGGTCCCGCCGGTCCCAGGTGCGCACGCGCGCGACGACGTCGGACACCTCCTGGCCGTAGGCCCCGACGTTCTGATAGGCGTCGCCCCGACGGAGCCAGGGATACCCGAGAGCGCCTCGACGCCGGACCACTCCTCGACCACCGCCCGACGGACCAGTTCGTCCCAGGACTCCCCCGCGGCGACGGTCACCCAGGCACCCCCGCAGGTGTCGGCCTCGACGGCGACCCCGGTGGTGCGGACGAGGACGACCGTGCCGGGATAGCCGGAGTCGGCGACGAGGAGGTTGCTCCCGCCCCCCACGACCAGGGCAGGGGTCCCGGACGCGTCGGCCTCGCGCACCGCGGCGACCAGGGCCCCTCGTCGTGGGCGACCACGACCTCCGCGGCCGGCCCGCCCACCCGCAGGGTCGTCAGGTCGGCGAGCGACGGTGGCACGGTCACGGGCGCAGCCTAGGGCTGGGCCTGCTCACGCCAGCCGGACGACGGCCTGGGCACGCCCGAGCACGGTGACGCGTCGCACCGCGCTGTGATGTCGACGCGGACCAGGTTGTCGTCGCGCTTCTCGGCCACGACGGCGGAGAACGCGATCTCGGCGCCGCTGTCGTCGTCGGGGACGACGACCGGGCGGGTGAACCGGACGCCGTACTCCACGAGCGCGGCCGGGTCGCCGACCCAGTCCGTGACGACGCGCCCGGCCGACGCCATCGTGAGCATCCCGCGGGCGATCACGTCGGGCAGCCCGACCAGGTCGCCACGCGTTCGTTCCAGTGGATGGCGTTGAAGTCGCCGGACGCCCCGGCGTAGCGCACGAGCGAGGCTCGCTGCACCGAGACCACCAGCGGCGGCAGCTCGGCGCCGACCTCGACGTCGCCCCAGCGAACGGCGGTGGTCACGACGCCTCCTCCGCGGCCGCGCGAGCGACCGTCATCGACCAGGTGCTGGCCACCGGCTCGCCCTCCGGCGTGGTGATGTCGAAGCGCGTCGACACCATGTCGTTGCCGGCCACGGTGCGCAGGCTGTCGAGGCTCGCGACCACCACCAGTGTGTCTCCGGCGACGATCCGGCGGGCGTAGACGAACCGCTGCTCGCCGTGGACGACGCGCGCGAAGTCGATGTTGAGCTCGGGGTCCTGCATCACCGCGCGGAAGGCCTCGAGCGTGACGGTGAACGCGAAGGTGGGCGGGGCGACGATGTCGCGGTGGCCGAGCGACTGCGCGTGCACGATGTCGTGATAGGCGGGATTCGGGTCACCGATGGCGGTGGCGAACTCGCGGATCTTCTCCCGACCCACCTCGTAGACGGGGCTGGGCGGGTAGACCTTGCCGAGCACGTCGTGGTTGATGCCCACGGTCAATCCCCCCGATCTGTCCGCCGGTGACCGGGATCGTCGCCCCGGAGATGTAGTCGGCGTCGCTCGACACCAGGAAGGCCGTCACGTTGGCGATGTCCTCCGGTACGCCGAGGCGCCCGAGGGCGATGAGGCCGAGCGAGGCCTCGCGCATCTCCTGCGGGATGCCGTACGTGGCGCCCTGCTCCTTCGCTGCCGTGAGCCGGGTCTCGACGAAGCCGGGTGCGAGCACGTTCACGTTGATGCCGAACGGTCCCAGCTCGCGCGCGAGGGTGTGGGTGACGCCGATGAGCGCCCCCTTCGCGGCCGTGTAGTTGAACTGGCCGGGGATGCCCATGAGCGCGGCCACCGATGACGTGAACACGATCTTGCGGTGGTAGGCGGGCGCGCCGAGCTCGGCGATCTCGGCCTTGGCGACGTCGCGCAGGTAGGGCATCGCGGCGAGGGTAGTGTGGTAGGCCGTGCGCAGGTTCGTGTCCATGACGAAGTCGAAGAGCTCGTCGGTGAGGCCATGGAACATCTTGTCGCGCGTGGTGCCCGCGTTGTTGACCACGATGTCGATCTTGCCGAAGGCCTCGACGGCCGCCGCCGCGAGCGCGTGCGCCTGGTCGAGCTCGATCGTGTTCGCGACGACGGCGACCGCCCGGCCCCCCTCGGCCACGACCAGCGCGACGTCTCGTCGGCGGGCTCAGGGTCGATGTCGTTGACCACGACGCCGCGCCGTCGCCGGCCAGACGAGCGCCGTGGCGCGACCGATCCCCCGGCCGCCGCCGGTCACGATCGCCACCCGGTCGTCGAGTCGTCCCACGTCGGCCTCCTCAGCACCCGCGCCGGCCCCGGGGGTCAGCGTCCGGACGCGACGCTAGTGGACGCCGTGGCCGCGTCGCGACGGCGGCGCCGCGACGGGAGCACAGGGTGCGTCCGGACGCGCGAACGGCCGCCCCCGCGAGGGGACGGCCGTTCGACGGGACAGGAGTGCGGCCCGAGGGCCAGCGGCTAGCGGGTCTCCTTGTGCACGGTGTGCTGGTTGCACTTGGGACAGTGCTTCTTCATCTCCAGGCGATCCGGGTCGTTGCGCCGGTTCTTCTTGGTGATGTAGTTGCGGTCCTTGCACTCCTGGCACGCCAGGGTGATCTTCGGGCGGACGTCGCTCTTGGCCACGGGAGTGCCTTTCCTACTGACGTAATGTCGTTCGTTCGGTGGTAGCGGAGGCCGGACTTGAACCGGCGACACAGCGATTATGAGCCGCTTGCTCTGCCAGGCTGAGCTACTCCGCCGAGACGATCGGTCCCTGTCCGGGCTGGACAGAGGCCGCTGTTCCGAGCCCCCATACGGAATCGAACCGTAGACCTTCTCCTTACCATGGAGACGCTCTGCCGACTGAGCTATGGGGGCGTAGAGCCTGAGAATCGTACCCACCCGGGTCGCGTTCCTCCAAAACGGCCGGCTCGTGCGGGATCCCGACCTCCGGACGACACTGGAGACATGACCCGATGGACCGCGTCCGACATCCCTGACCTGTCCGGCCGCCGCGCCGTCGTCACCGGCGCGAGCTCCGGGATCGGGCTGGTCACCGCCGAGGAGCTGGCCCGGCACGGCGCCGCGGTGGTGCTGGCGGTGCGTGACCACGCCAAGGGCGAGGCGGCGCTCGACCGGATCCGCGTCGGGCTCGACGGCGCGGCGGGGGCCGGGCCGGTCACGCAGGTGCATCTCGACCTGGCCGACCTCGGCTCGGTCCACCGGTTCGCGTCCGACATCGGCCGCGACCCGCTCCACCTCCTCGTCAACAACGCCGGCGTCATGGCGATCCCCCGACGGCTCACGGCGGACGGCTTCGAGATGCAGCTGGGCACGAACCACCTCGGCCACGTCGCTCTGACCCTTGCGCTGCTCCCCGCCCTCGTCCGAGGAGGCGGCACCGCATCCGCGAGTCGCGTGGTCACCGTATCGAGCTCGATGCACCGGGCCGGGCGGATCGACGTCGCCGACCTGATGGGCGAGCGTCGCTACGGGCGCTGGCGGGCGTACAGCCAGAGCAAGCTCGCGAACCTGCACTTCGCCTTCGAGCTGCAGCGGCGGCTCGACTCCGCGGGACTCCCGGTGGCGTCCTACGCAGCCCACCCGGGCTACGCCGCCACGAACCTGCAGGCGGTGGTCCCGAGATGCGCGGCAGCGGCGTCGGCGCCCGGTTCGCCGGGTGGGGCAACGCGCTTCTCGCACAGTCCGCCGAGATGGGGGCCCTACCCAGCCTCTACGCCGCCACCGAGCCCGGGCTCCCACCCGGGTGCTACGTCGGGCCGGACGGCTTCCTCGAGCAGCACGGCAACCCCCGGATCGTCGCGCCGAGCGCCGCGGCCCTCGACGAGGCCATGGCGGCGCGCCTGTGGGCGATCAGCGAGGACCTCGTGGGTGCGTGGTTCGCCGACGCCGCGACCGCTGCCTGAGGCGGAGCCGCGGGCCGAACGTGGCGAGGGGCGCGACCGGGATCCGGTCGCGCCCCTCGCTCCTCACGTGTGGCGGGTGATGGATTCGAACCATCGAAGGCAAAGCCGACGGATTTACAGTCCGCTCCCATTGGCCGCTCGGGCAACCCGCCTTTGCCGTCCGGGGACGGCGCAGGAAGGATACATAGGACGTGCACCGTCGGCGAAATCGCCGTACGGCCCGCACGACGACGAGCAGAAGGGCCCGGGACCGGTCATGGCCGACAGCAGTTTCGACATCGTGAGCAAGGTCGACCGCCAGGAGGTCGACAACGCCCTCAACCAGGCCGCGAAGGAGCTCGCGCAGCGCTTCGACTTCAAGAACACCGGTTCGTCGATCGAGTGGAAGGGCGAGCTCGCGGTGGAGATCACCGCCTCGACCGAGGAGCGCGTGGCCGCCGCCCTCGACGTCTTCCGCGACAAGCTCGTGAAGCGCCAGATCTCCCTCAAGAGCCTCACGGCGGAGGACCCCCGCTCCTCCGGCAAGGAGTACAAGATCTCGTGCACCTTCACCGCGGGGATCAGCCAGGAGCAGGCCAAGAAGCTGGGCAAGCTCATCCGCGACGAGGGCCCGAAGTCGGTCAAGGCCCAGGTGATGGGTGAGGAGCTGCGGGTCACCTCGAAGAGCCGCGACGACCTCCAGGCGGTGCAGTCCCTGGTCAAGGACGCCGACCTCGACTTCGCCGTGCAGTTCGTCAACTACCGCTAGGCGGGCTCACCCGCCGGCAGCACCCGCCAGGTGGCGAGGCGCTCGCTCTCGTGGGTGAGGCCGTCGCGCGTCGTCGAGGGGTAGTCGAACTCGGGCGACCAGTGCAGCGCGTCGAACGGGCAGACCTCGATGCAGATGCCGCAGTACATGCACAGCGAGAAGTCGATCGCGAAGCGGTCGAGGACGTTGCTGGTCCGATCTCGGCCACGGGGGGTCTCGGCCGGCACGGTCTCGGTGTGCGCGTCGATGTGGATGCACCAGTCCGGGCACTCGCGGGCGCAGATCATGCAGACCGTGCAGTTCTCCTCCACGAGGGCGATGACGCCGCGGCTGCGCGCGGGCAGACCGCCGGGGTCGCCGCCGACGCCGGTCACGGGGTCTCCCGGTCCGCGGGCACGCCCGGCGGCAGGAGCCGACGCCGCGAGCGACCGTCGGTGGCGCCCGGCTCCTTCTCGCCGGGCCAGGGGGTGTCGAGCCGGGGCTCGAGCAGCACGTCCTTGCGCAGCGGGCGCACCGCGCCGCCCGCCTTGAGCAGCAGCGGATCGAGCCGGTCGTTGCCGGGGAAGCCGATGCCGAACATCTCGTGGGTCTCGCGCTCGTGCCAGCCGGCCCCTCGGTAGACGCCGCAGGCGCTGGCCAGCTCGGCGTCGTCCCGGCCGACCATCGTGCGCACCAGCAGGTGGTCCGCGGCGTCCGGGGTCGACACGTGGGCGACCACCGCGAACCCGGCGTCGAGCTCGTCGACCGCAGTCAGGAAGTCGAAGAAGGTCGCCCCGGCGTCGCGCAGGCTGCGCAGCGCGTCGACCCACCTCGCGCGGTCGACCTCCACGGTGGTCGGCCCGAACCCGGGCTGTACCCGCACCACGGACTCGCCGAGGTGGCTGGTCAGCGCCTCGACCAGGGGGCTCACGACGTGGCCCCCAGGTCCGAGGTGGCCGCGAACATGCCCAGCGCCTCGATGACCGCCTCCGGGCGCGGCGGGCAGCCCGGCACGTACACGTCGACCGGGATGAGCGTGTCGATGCCCTTGGTCACGGAGTAGGAGTCCCAGTAGGGGCCGCCCGAGCTGGCACAGGCGCCGAACGACACGACCCGCCGCGGCTCGGGGAGGCTCTCGTACAGCCGGAGCAGGGCCGGGGCCATGGCATCGGTGCAGGTGCCGGACACGACGAGGACGTCGACGGCGTCGGACGCGGTCCCGAGCGTCAGCTCACCGGACACCTGCGCGGCTCCGAGCGCCGCGGCGACGAACTCGACCGAGCAGCAGGCGAGCCCGACGTCGAGGACCCACAGGGAGTACGTGCTGCTGCCGTCGCTGAGGGTGATCCGCACGGGAGCCGGGGGACCGGGCGGGCCGACCGACGGGAGCGCGAGGTCGACCGGGCGGGCTGTCACGTCGGCACCTCCTCGTCGGTCCGGCCGTCCGGCTTGCGCGTGGGCGTGGACAGGACGAGCGTAGTGACGTGCGGACGCGCGTCGGACGGTGCACACGGACTCACGAAAGCTCACCCCGCTCGAGCGCGGCCCGACGGCACGCGAGATAGTTCACACTGACTCCAGAAAGGTCGCACCCTCGTCGTGAGCTCGCATCGGTTGCGGAGACGCGTCCGTGCCCACGGGGCGCCTACGCGCAACCGGGCGGGATGCGCGCGAGGATGGGAGCGACGACCCCCCGCGACCAGACCCGGGTCTGGGGCTGCTCGAATGTCTACGGGGACCAGCCGGGCGACCGGCCATCGCAGCAAGGCAGGAGCAACGTGAGCAAGCAGATCGTCCAGCTCGGCCGAGTGATCATCCGGTTCGCGGGCGACTCCGGCGACGGCATGCAGCTGACCGGCGACCAGTTCACCTCGCGGACGGCGTGGTTCGGCAACGACGTCGCGACGCTGCCGGACTTCCCGGCCGAGATCCGCGCACCCGCAGGGACCATCCCCGGTGTCTCGGCGTTCCAGCTGCACTTCGCCGACCACGACATCACCACGGCGGGCGACAGCCCGAACGTGCTGGTGGCGATGAACCCGGCAGCGCTCAGGGCCAACATGCGCGACCTCCCGCGCGGCGCCGACATCATCGTCAACACCGACGAGTTCACCCCGCGTGCCCTCGCGAAGGTGGGCTATGACGCCAGCCCGGTCGAGGACGGTTCGCTCGACTCGTACGCCGTGCACCCCATCCCGCTGACCTCGCTCACGGTTGAGGCGCTCAAGAGCTTCGACATCACGAAGAAGGAGGCCGAGCGCGCGAAGAACATGTTCGCGCTCGGGCTGCTCTCGTGGCTCTACCACCGGCCGACCGAGGGCACGGTGACGTTCCTCCGGCAGAAGTTCGCGAAGAAGCCGGAGATCCTCGCAGCCAACATCGCGGCCTTCGAGGCCGGTTGGTCGTTCGGCGAGACCACCGAGGACTTCTCGGTGCAGTACGAGATCCAGCCCGCGCCGATGGCGGCCGGGCGCTACCGCAACATGCACGGCAACCTCGCCCTGTCCTACGGTCTCATCGCCGCGGCACAGCGCGCGGAGCTGCCGCTGTTCCTGGGGTCGTACCCGATCACGCCGGCCTCGGACATCCTCCACGAGCTGAGCAAGCACAAGAAGTTCGGTGTCATGACCTTCCAGGCCGAGGACGAGATCGCCGGCGTCGGTTCCGCCATCGGTGCGGCGTACGGCGGCATGCTCGCCGTCACCACCACCTCGGGTCCGGGCGTCGCGCTGAAGTCCGAGGCGATCGGCCTCGCGGTCTCCCTCGAGCTGCCGCTGGTGATCGTCGACGTGCAGCGCGGCGGACCCTCCACGGGTCTGCCCACCAAGACCGAGCAGTCCGACCTGCTGCAGGCGATGTTCGGCCGCAACGGCGAGGCGCCCGTGCCGATCGTCGCACCGCGCTCCCCCGGCGACTGCTTCGACGCCGCCATCGAGGCCGTCCGCATCGCGACGACCTACCGCACCCCGGTGTTCCTGCTCTCGGACGGCTACGTCGCGAACGGCTCCGAGCCGTGGCTGATCCCGGACGTCGACTCGCTGCCCGACCTCCGCGTCGCGTTCGCGCGCGAGCACAACCACACCAACGAGGACGGCAGCACCGAGTTCTGGCCGTTCCAGCGCGACCCCGAGACGCTCGCGCGCCCGTGGGCCGTACCCGGCACCAAGGGGCTCGAGCACCGCATCGGCGGCATCGAGAAGTCCGACGGCATCGGCAACATCTCCTACGACCCCGACAACCACGACAAGATGACGCGGCTGCGCCAGGCCAAGATCGACGGCATCACCGTGCCGGACCTCGAGGTCGCGGACCCGGACGGCGATGCCCGGGTGCTCATGCTCGGGTGGGGCTCGACCTACGGACCCGATCAACGCCGCCTGCCAGATCGCCCGGCGGTCCGGTGCCAGCGTGGCCCAGGCGCACCTGCGTCACCTCAACCCGTTCCCGGCCAACACCGCCGACGTGCTGCGCCGCTACGACAAGGTCGTCATCCCGGAGATGAACCTCGGACAGCTCGCGCTGCTCATCCGCGGTCGCTTCCTCGTCGATGCGATCGCCTACAACCAGGTGCGTGGCCTGCCGTTCAAGGCGGAAGAGCTCGCCGGAGTCATCAAGGACGTGGTCGCCAGTGTCTGAGGCAGTCGAGCTCGGGTTCCCGTCGCTGAACCTCGTGCCCAAGGCGGACGCGAAGCAGTCGGCCAAGGACTTCAAGACCGACCAGGAGGTCCGCTGGTGCCCGGGCTGCGGTGACTACGCGATCCTCGCCGGGGTCCAGTCCTTCATGCCCGAGCTCGGGCTCGCGAAGGAGAACATCGTCTGGATCTCGGGCATCGGCTGCTCGAGCCGCTTCCCGTACTACATGAACACCTATGGCCTGCACTCGATCCACGGCCGCGCACCCGCGATCGCGTCCGGTCTCGCGATGACCCGGCCGGACCTCTCCGTGTGGGTCGTCACCGGCGACGGCGATGCGCTCTCCATCGGCGGCAACCACCTGATCCACGCGCTGCGCCGCAACGTCAACCTCAAGATCCTGCTGTTCAACAACCGGATCTACGGTCTGACCAAGGGCCAGTACTCCCCCACCTCGGAGGTCGGCAAGGTCACCAAGTCCACCCCCATGGGCTCGCTCGACCACCCGTTCAACCCGGTGTCCCTCGCGATCGGCGCCGAGGCGTCGTTCGTCGCGCGCACCATCGACTCCGACCGCAAGCACCTCACGGAGACCCTGCGCCAGGCGGCGCTGCACGACGGCACGGCCCTCGTGGAGATCTACCAGAACTGCAACATCTTCAACGACGGTGCGTGGGACCCGCTCAAGGACTCCGAGCACCGCGACACCGTCACCTTCCGCCTCGAGCACGGCAAGCCGATCACCCTCGTCGACGGGTCGCGCGGCGTCGTCCGCGCTGCCAACGGGAGTCTCGAGATCGCCGACGTCGCCGAGGTGGGCATCGAGTCCGTGCTCGTCCACGACGCCCACAACGACGACTCCTCGGTCGCCTTCGCGCTCTCCCGGCTGTCGGACCCGATGACGCTCACCAACACCCCGATCGGGGTCTTCCGTGACATCGACCGTCCCTCCTACGACCGGGCCTTCCGGGCTCAGCTGGACACTGCGCGGGCCGGCGGCCCGGGCGACCTCGCGTCGCTGCTCGCCGGGAGCGACACCTGGGAGATCGTCTGACCTGGGCATCCGGTCTCGTCGTGAGCCCCGTCGGCGATGTCGGCGGGGCTCACGCACGTCCCGGTCGCGCCGTGTTCGACGCGCGGACGCGCGCCGCGTAGCGTCGCCGTCGTCATGAGTGAGACCCCCGCCGAGGCGCACGCGCGCTCCGAGCTGAAGCTCGGCCTCATCCTCGGGATCAGCGCCTACGCCATGTGGGGCGTGTTCCCGCTGTTCTTCCCGCTGCTCGAGCCGGCCACCCCGCTGGAGATCCTCGCCGACAGGTTCGTGTTCTCCCTGGTCTTCATGGCCATCCTGCTGACGGTCACCCGCACCTGGGCGCGTCTCCGCCCCGTCCTCGCCAGCGGTCGCGCCCTGCTCCTGCTGCTCGCGGCCACCGTGCTGATCGGCACCAACTGGGGCGTCTACATCTGGGCGGTCAACAGCGGCCACGTGGTCGAGGCGTCGCTGGGCTACTTCATCAACCCGCTGGTCCTCGTCCTCATGGGCACGCTGCTGCTCGGCGAGAAGCTCCGCGCGCTGCAGTGGAGCGCCGTCGGCATCGCGGCCGTCGCCGTCGTCATCCTGACGGCGAGCTACGGCCGGCTGCCCTGGGTCGCGCTCACGCTCGCGTTCTCGTTCGCCGGCTACGGCCTGGTGAAGAAGCTCGCCGGGGTCGACCCCTTGGCGAGCCTCACGGTCGAGACCGCCTACGCGACCCCGCTGGCCCTCGGGTACCTCGTCTGGCTGCAGTCGTCCGACTCACTCGTCCTGGGTCACTCCTCCACCGCCAACACCCTTCTCCTGCTCTCGTGCGGTGTCGTCACGGCGGTGCCACTCCTCCTGTTCGGCGGCGCGGCCAACCGGGTCCCGCTGTCGACGATCGGGCTGCTGCAGTACCTGACACCGACCATCCAGTTCCTCATCGGCGTGCTGATCGTCGGCGAGCAGATGCCACCGGTGCGCTGGGTCGGCTTCGGCATCGTCTGGCTGGCACTCCTGGTGTTCAGCTACGACGGGCTGCGGCAGAACCGCTCGAACCGCGCGGCCAGACGCGCCGCGAGCACCGACGACGTCGAGGCACCGGTCTGAGGTCAGGTGCTGCGGTCGACGACGACGTCGCACATCTGCGAGAGCGCCTCGCGGGCGGGGCCGGCCGGCAGAGCGTCGAGCTCGGACCGCGCCGACTCGGTCCAGCGGACGAGTTCGGTGCGCGCCTCGGCCATCGCGGGTGAGCCACGCAGCAGGCGCAGCGCCTCCGCGTGCCGGTCGTCGTCGACGAGGGGGCCGGCGAGGAGCTCGCGCAGCCGGGCACCCTCGGGGTCGGTACCGCGCAGCGCGTAGAGCACGGGCAGGGTGCGGATGCCCTCGCGCAGGTCGGTACCTGGTGTCTTGCCGGACGCCGCCGACTCGCTGGCGATGTCGAGCAGGTCGTCGGAGAGCTGGAACGCGACACCGAACTTCTCGCCGTAGGCGCTGATGGCCACGGCGATGCTCTCGGGAGCTCCCGACGTCATCGCCCCCATGCGCCCCGCCGTGGCGATCAGCGAACCGGTCTTGTCGGCCAGCACCTCGAGGTGGTGCGCCACCGGGTCCTCGCCGTCGCTGGGGCCGACCGTCTCCCGGATCTGTCCGGTGCAGAGTCGCTCGAGGGTGCGCGCCTGGAGCCGCACGATGTCGGCGCCGAGGTCGGCGGCGACGTCGGCCGCGCGCGCGAACAGGAAGTCACCGGTGAGGATCGCCACGGTGTTGTCCCACCGGGCGTTGGCGGAGGGGGCGCCGCGGCGCAGCGGAGCCTCGTCCATGACGTCGTCGTGGTAGAGCGTCGCGAGGTGCGTGAGCTCGGCGACGACGGCGCCGGGCACGTTGCCCGGCGCATGCGGGTCGCCGTACTGCGCCGCGACGAGGGCGAGGAGGGGGCGGAACCGCTTCCCGCCCGCGTTGACGAGGTGGCTCGAGGCCTCCGTGATGAACGGGTAGCGGCTCGTCGTCTGCTTGCGCAGCGTGACCTCGACGTCGTCGAGCCCGGCCCGCAGCGCGTCGGCCAGGGCGTCGTCGACGTGCGACAGCCCGAAGGGCAGTGCCTCGCTCACGCGTTCGCCTCCTGTGTCGGTGCCGTCAGCGTACGAAGACGCCGGCCTGGTCGACCATGGTGAGGACGACCTGCGGCACGACACCGATGACGACGGTGAGCGCCACGCTGATGGTGATCGCGAACGTGGTGAAGCTGCTGGGCACCACCACGCTCGGGCCACCCTCGGCCGCGGGCTCGTTGAAGAACATGACCACGATCACCCGGATGTAGAAGAACGCCGCGATCGCGCTGGCCACGACACCGATCACCACGACCGGTGCAGCACCACCGGCGACGCCGGCGGTGAAGACGGCGAACTTGCCGGTGAAGCCACTGGTGAGCGGGATGCCCGCGAACGCCAGGAGGAAGAGCGCGAACGCGCTCGCCACGACGGGGGACCGCTTGCCGAGACCGCGCCACTGCGAGAGATGGGTCGCCTCGCCGGTGGAGTCGCGGACGAGCGTGATGATCGCGAACGCGCCGATCGTGGCCACGCCGTAGGCGAGGAGGTAGACCATCGTGCCCTGCAGGCCCGCGGCGTTCGTGGCCAGGACGCCGACGAGCATGAAGCCCGCCTGGGCGATCGAGGAGTAGGCCAGCATGCGCTTGATGTCGGTCTGGGTCAGCGCGAACACCACGCCTACGAGCATCGTCAGCGCCGCGATCACGTACATGACCGGGCGCCAGTCCCACCGGATGCCGCCGAGCCCGACGTACATGACCCGCAGCAGCGCACCGAACGCCGCCACCTTGGTGCATGCGGCCATGAAACCCGTGATCGAGGTGGGTGAGCCCTGGTAGACGTCGGGTGTCCACTGGTGGAACGGTGCTGCCCCGATCTTGAAGAGCAGGCCCACCGCGAGCAGCGCGGTGCCGGCGATGACGAGACCGGAGTTGTCGGCGGTGGCGGTGAGGGCGTCGGCGATGCCGGCGAGCGAGACCGTGCCGGCGAAGCCGTAGAGCAGCGCGGTGCCGTAGAGGAAGAACGCGGAGGAGAAGGCGCCGAGGACGAAGTACTTGAGCGACGCCTCCTGCGAGAGCAGGCGACGGCGCCGCGCGAGCCCGGCGAGGATGTAGAGCGGCAGCGAGAGCACCTCGAGCGCGACGAACATGGTCAGCAGGTCGGTGGCCGCCGGGAAGAGCAGCATGCCGCCGACCGAGAACAGGAACAGCGGCCAGACCTCGGTCTGCAGCCAGCCGAGCTGGGTGAAGACCTGCTCGTCCTCCGAGCCCGGCAGGGCCGAGGCCCGCGGCGCGAACGCGTCTCCCACCGGGTCGACCTGCCGCTCGGCCATGACGAGGGCGGCCATGAACGCGAGCAGCAGGATCGTCCCCTGCATGAACAGCGTGGGACCGTCGATCGCGACCGAGCCCTCGGCGACCACCTCGCGGGTGCCGCGTGCCGCGATGACTCCGACGAACGCGCCCACGAGCGCGGCGAACGTCAGGACCAGCTGGATCGGGCGGCGGTGCGGCTGCGGCGCGAACGCCTCGACGAGGACCGACACGACGGCCGCCCCGAGGACCACCAGGATCGGCGCCAGTGCGGCGTACTCGATCGTGGGGATCTCGAAGGAGCCCGCCGCGGCGAGGATGGCGCTCACGGTTGCGTCCCTTCAGCGACCGGTGCCACCGCGGGCGCCGGGTCGGTGGCGTTCACGGCCTGCATGACCCGGTCGACCGCGGGGTTGATCACGTTGAGCACCGGCTGCGGGAAGACACCGAGCGCGACGATGACGACGAGGAGCGGCGCGACCGCCAGCACCTCCCGGCCACCGAGGTCGCCGACCTTCTCGCGCACCACGTCGGGTGTGGGCCCGGTCATCGTGCGTTGGTACATGAGCAGGATGTAGAGGGCGGCGAGCACGATGCCCAGGGTCGCGATGACACCGACCCACGTGTAGCGCTCGAACGTGCCCACCAGGACGAGGAACTCGCTCACGAAGCTCGACAGGCCGGGCAGCGCCAGCGACGACAGGCCGGCCAGCAGGAAGGTCCCCGCCAGGACCGGCGCCACCTTCTGCACGCCGCCGAAGTCCTCGATGACGCGGGATCCGCGACGGCTGATGAGGAATCCCGCGATGAGGAACAGGGCCGCGGTGGAGAACCCGTGGTTGACCATGTAGAGGGTCGAGCCGCTCTGGCCCTGGGTGGTCATCACGAAGATGCCGAGCGCGATGAAGCCGAAGTGCGAGACCGAGGTGTAGGCGATGAGCCGCTTGAGGTCGGTCTGGCCGATGGCGAGCAGCGCGCCGTAGATGATGCCCACCACGGCGAGCACGATGACGAGCGGCGTGGCCCACCGCGACGCGTCGGGGAACAGCTCCAGGCAGTAGCGCAGCATCCCGAACGTGCCCACCTTGTCGAGCACGCCGACGAGCAGGACGGCGGTACCGGGCGTGGACTCGGCCGCGGCGTCGGGCAGCCACGTGTGGAACGGCACGAGCGGCGCCTTGATGGCGAACGCGATGAAGAACCCGGCGAACAGCCACTTCTGCGTGTCGACCGGGATGTCGAGGCCGGCGAGCGAGGCGAAGTCGAACGTGCCCGTGCCGGTGAGGTCGGCGGACACGACGTAGAGGCCGATCAGTGCCGCGAGCATGAGCAGCCCGCCGAAGAGCGAGTACAGCAGGAACTTCACCGCGGCGTAGTTGCGCTGCGGACCGCCGTAGCGCCCGATCAGGAAGTAGACCGGGACGAGCATGGCCTCGAAGAAGACGTAGAACAGGAAGACGTCGGTGGCGGCGAAGACGCCGATCATCGCGGCCTCGAGCGTGAGGATCAGGGCGATGTAGCCCTTGACCGAGCCGCGCGAGTCGTCGGCGTCGTTCCACCCGGCGAGGAGCACGATCGGCACGAGCGAGGTCGAGAGCGCGACCAGCACGAGGGCGATGCCGTCGACACCGAGCGCGAACTGGACACCGAAGGCGGGGATCCAGTCGTAGGCGACGGCGAACTGGAAGTCGGCTGCGGCGGCGACGTCGAAGCGGAACGCCAGGACCAGCGTGAGCGCGAACACCAGGATCGAGACCGCGAGGCCGACCTGCTTGGCCAGCTTGTCGGCACCCCGGGGCAGCAGCATCACGACGACGGCTCCGAGGAGCGGCGCCGCGAAGAGCACGGGAAGGATGGCACTCACGGTTACAGCCTCACCAGGACGAGGGCGGCAACTACGAGTGCAGCTCCACCGAGCATGGACAGCGCGTACGAGCGGGTGAAGCCGGTCTGCCACCTGCGGGACCGGCCCGACAGCCCGCCGATCGTCGCCGCGACCCCGTTGACCATCCCGTCGACCACGCGGAGGTCGAACCACACGAGCAGCCGGGTGAGGTACTGGCCGGGCCGCATGAAGATGGCCTCGTTGGCGGCGTCGCCGTAGAGGTCGGCGCGAGCAGCGCGCGTGAGCAGGTTGCCGGCGGGCGCGACCTCCGGGACGGTACGACGCTGGTAGAGCATCCAGCCCAGTGCGGCACCGGCCAGGACCACGACGAGGCTGATCGCCTCCATGCCGCGCGAGGAGATCGCGTTGACGGGCTCCTCGAACCCGGTCACGGGCTCGAGCCAGCGTTCGATCGCGCCGTTGTAGGCGAGGAGGAAACCACCCACCGCGGAGAGCAGGGCGAGGATGGCGACCGGACCCATCATCATCCACGGCGACTCGTGCGGGTGGACGTCGTCGGTCCACCGCTTCTCGCTGTGGAACGTCATGACGAACAGCCGGGTCATGTAGAAGGCCGTGATCCCGGCACCGACCAGGGTGACCATCCCGGTGAGCGTGTTCTGCGAGAACGCCGCCTCGATGATCTTGTCCTTGGAGTAGAAGCCGGCGAACGGCGGGATGCCCATGATCGCGAGGTAGCCCGCGCCGAACGTGATCCAGGTGACCATCATGACTGTCCGCAGCGCACCGAAACGGCGCATGTTCACCTGGTCGTTCATGCCGTGCATGACCGACCCGGCTCCGAGGAACATGTCGGCCTTGAAGAAGCCGTGGACCACGAGGTGGAAGATCGCGAACGCGTAGCCCACGGGGCCGAGGCCAGCCGCCAGGATCATGTAGCCGATCTGGCTCATGGTGGAACCGGCGAGCGCCTTCTTGATGTCGTCCTTGGCGCAGCCGATGATCGCGCCCATGAGCAGCGTGATCGCGCCGACGACCACCACGAACGTCTGCGCGGTGGGGGCGGCGTCGAAGATCGCGCCGGACCGCACGATGAGGTAGACGCCGGCCGTCACCATCGTGGCGGCGTGGATCAGCGCCGACACGGGGGTGGGGCCCTCCATGGCGTCGAGGAGCCAGGACTGCAGCGGGAACTGCGCGGACTTGCCGCACGCCGCGAGCAGGAGCGCGAGCCCGATCCACGTGAGGGTCGACTCGCTGGCCTGGCCCGCCTCGGACAGCACGCCCTCGAACGTCACCGAGCCGAACGTGACGAACATGAGCATGACCGCGAGCGACATGCCGACGTCACCGACGCGGTTGACGACGAACGCCTTCTTGGAGGCGACCGCCGCCGTCTCCTTCACGAACCAGAAGCCGATGAGCAGGTAGGAGGCGAGGCCCACACCCTCCCAGCCGACGTAGAGCAGGAGGTAGTTGTCGGCCAGCACCAGCAGCAGCATCGAGGCCACGAACAGGTTGAGGTAGCCGAAGAACTTGCGGCGCTCTGGGTCGTGGCTCATGTAGCCCACGGAGTAGATGTGGATCAGGCTGCCGACACCGGTGATGAGCAGGACGAAGGTCATCGACAGCTGGTCGAGGCGCAGGTCGACGGGCACCTCGAAGGTGCCCACCGCGATCCAGTCGAAGAGGTGCTGGGTGATCGTGCGCGACTCCGGGTCCTCACCGAGCAGGCCGAGGAACAGCACCACCGCGACGACGAACGAGGAGACGGACGCCAGCACGCCGAGCCAGTGGCCCCACGCGTTGGAACGACGGCCGGCGAGCAGCAGGATCGCGGCGCCGAGGAGCGGCAACCCGACGAGCAGCCAGGTCAGCGTGAACACGCCGCTCGCCGCGGCCGGGGTGATGGCCTCGGCGGCGACGGTGACCGCGCCCGAGAACGGTGACACGTCTACCCCTTCAGTACTTCAGCAGGTTGGCTTCGTCGACCGAGGCCGACCGGCGGGTACGGAAGATGGTCATGATGATGGCGAGCCCCACCACGACCTCGGCGGCTGCGACCACCATCACGAAGAACGCGATGACCTGGCCGTCGAGGTTGCCGTGCTGGCGGGAGAACGAGACGAAGGCGAGGTTGCTGGCGTTGAGCATGAGCTCCACGCACATGAAGACCACGATGGCGTTCCGCCGCACCAGCACCCCCAGGGCACCGATGCTGAACAGCACGGCCGAGAGGTAGAGGTAGTTGGCCGGGTTCACGACTCGGTCTCCTCGTCGGTCGTCGGGATGACGTGGCCGCCGGCGGCGAGGGCCCTGACCTGGGCCGTGTCGTCGTGGTCGACGCCGACCCGGGCACTGACGCCGCGAAGGGTCTCGGGCACGGTGCGGTCCGTGGGGGTGCCGTCGGGGAGCAGACCCGGTGTGCCCACGGCGTTGTGGCGTGCGTAGACGCCGGGGCCGGGCAGGTTCTGCGGGCTGCCCGAGAGCACGCGCTCCTCGGACTGCATCCGCTGGGTCGCCCGCGGCGTGTGCCGCTCGCGGTGGGCAAGGACCATCGCGCCGAGCGCAGCCGTGATGAGCAGCGCGGACGTGGCCTCGAACGCAAGGACGTAACGACCGAAGATGAGGCGCGCGATGCCCTGGACGTTGCCGCCGTCGACGCTGTTGGCGATGTCGAGCCCCACGGGGGTGCCGAGCGTCGCGGCACCGATGCCCGTGATGAGCAGGCCGGCGAAGCCGAGCGCGAACAGCACGGCGGCGACGCGCTGGCCCTTGATGGTCTCGACCAACGAGTCCGAGGAGTCCACCCCGACGATCATGAGCACGAACAGGAACAGCATCATGACCGCGCCGGTGTAGACGATGACCTGAGTCATGCCGAGGAACGGCGCCTCGAGCGCGACGTAGAGCACCGCGAGGCTGATCATCGTGCCCGCGATGAAGAGCGCGCTGTGCACGGCCTTGTGCGAGAGGAGCATCCCGAGCGCCCCGACGACCGCGGCGATCGCGCAGACCCAGAAGGTGATCTGCTCGCCGGTGTTGCCCGAGGTCTCGACGGCGGCGAGGAGGGCGGTCATGCCGTGACCTCGTCGGTGCCGCGCGGACCGGTCCAGGTGCCGAGCTTGCGCGCCTCGACCTCGCCGACCTGCTTGGCCACGGCGCCCGTGACCTTGCCGAGGTAGTAGTCGGTCTCGGTCGTGCCCGGCACCATCGCGTGCGGCGCCTGTGCCATGCCGGGCAGCAGCGGTCCGAGGAGATCGACCTTCTCGTAGATCAGGGCGGCGCGGCTGTCGTCGGCGAGCTCGTACTCGTTGGTCATCGTCAGCGCCCGGGTCGGGCAGGCCTCGATGCAGAGCCCGCAGAAGATGCACCGCAGGTAGTTGATCTGGTAGACGCGGCCGTAGCGCTCACCGGGGCTGTAGCGCTCATCCTCGGTGTTGTCGGCACCCTCGACGTAGATCGCGTCCGCGGGGCAGGCCCACGCGCACAGCTCGCACCCGACGCACTTCTCGAGGCCGTCGGGGTGCCGGTTGAGCTGGTGGCGCCCGTGGTAGCGAGCCTGGGTGGGGACCTTCTCCTCGGGGTACTGCTCGGTCGTGACCCGCTTGAAGATCTGCGTCAGCGGGACGCCGAAGCCGCGGAAGAACCGACGCTCGTCACTCATCGCGCGCCTCCTCCCCCTCGCCGGGACCGTCGACAGGCACGACGGTGGCGGTGACGGTCGCCTTGGCGCGACGGGTCACGGTGATCTCCTGACCGGGCATGGGCGGGACCGGATAGCCACCGGCGAACGCGTCGAACTCCTGGGGCTCCTCGACGGACGCGGGCTGCGACCCACGGCGCAGGTCGAACAGGAAGGCGAAGACCGCGGCGACGAACAGGGCGAGGCCCAGCCACAGCAGCGTGGTGCGGAGGTCCGTGCCGTACTCGTTGCGGATCCCGCGCCACGCGGACACGAGCAGGATCCAGACGATGGACACCGGGATCAGCACGCGCCAGCCGAACTTCATGAACTGGTCGTAGCGCAGCCGGGGCAGGGTGCCGCGCAGCCACACGAACACGAACATGAACGCGAAGATCTTGCCGAGGAACCACAGCACCGGCCACCAGCCCTCGTTGGCGCCGGGCCAGACGGTGGAGACGGGAGCCGGCATCCGCCAGCCGCCCAGGAACAGCGTCGTGGCGATCGCCGAGACGTTGATCATGTTGACGTACTCGGCCAGGAAGAACATCGCCCAGCGCAGGCCGGAGTACTCGGTGTGGAAGCCGGCGACGAGCTCGCCCTCGGCCTCGGGGAGGTCGAAGGGTGCGCGGTTCGTCTCGCCGACCATCGAGATCAGGTAGATGACGAACGAGGGCGCCAGCAGCAGCCCGAACCACCAGTCGGTCTGCCCGGCCACGATCTGCGACGTCGACATCGTCCCGGCGTAGAGGAACACGGCGACGAAGGACAGGCCCATCGCGATCTCGTACGAGACCATCTGGGCGCTCGAGCGCAGCCCCCCGAGCAGGGAGTACGTCGAGCCGGACGACCAGCCGGCGAGCACGATGCCGTAGATGCCGATCGACGCGATCGCGAAGACGTAGAGCACGGACACCGAGAAGTCGGTGAGCTGCAGCGGCGTCTCGACGCCGAAGATGCTGACCATCGGGCCGATCGGGATCACGGCGAAGACGAGCATCGCCGTGGCGGCCGCGATCATCGGCGCGAGCAGGTAGACGACCTTGTCGGCGTTGATCGGGGTGATGCCCTCCTTGAGGGCGAGCTTGATGCCGTCGGCCATCGGCTGCATCAGGCCGAGCGGGCCGACGCGGTTGGGGCCGCTGCGCTGCTGCATCCGCGCGACGAGGCGACGCTCGAACCACGTGATGAACAGGGTCAGCAGCAGCAGCCCGACGAACAGGACGACCACCTTGAGCAGGACGAGCCAGAACGGGTCCTTGCCGAAGACGCTGAGGTCGCCCTGCGCGGAGGCGATGAGGGCGTTCATGCGGCACCTCCCCCGATGCGTACGACGTCGCCGTGCCCGGCGCCGAGCGTGGCGCGCGGGGTCGAGCCCTCGGAGTTGGCAGGCAGCCAGACGACGCCGTCCGGCATCGCCGTGACGACGAGCGGGAGGTCGAGGCGGCCGGAGTCGGTCGACACCGCGAGGAGCGCGCCGTCGGCCACGCCCGCGGCCGCGGCGGTCGCCGGTGAGAGCCGGGCCACCGGGGTGCGGGCCGTGGCGCCGAGGTAGGGGTCGCCCTCCTGGAGCAGGCCGCGGTCGAGCAGCTGGCGCCAGGTGGCGAGCACGGCCTCGCCGTCCGACGTCGACGGGGCAGCCTCGGCGGCGACGCTCGGGGCCTCCGCCCGCTCGCCGTGCCACGACCCGAGCGCCGTCAGCTCCGCCCGGACCGACGCGAGGTCGCCGCGACCGAAGGCGACGTCGAGCTCGTCGGCGAGCATGGCGAGCACCCGGGAGTCCGACAGGGCGAGCGAGTGCGGGAACACCTGGGCGAACTCGCGCGGGCGTCCCTCCCAGTCGAGGAAGGTGCCGGCCTTCTCCGACGCGGCAGCCACGGGGAGCACGACGTCGGCCCGCTCGGTCACCGCCGAGTGCCGCTGCTCGAGCGACACCACGAACGGGGCGGAGTCGAGCGCCACGAGGAACGCCTCGGGGTCGGCGAGGTCTGCTGCCTCCACGCCGGCGACCAGGAGCGCGGCCACGGAGCGCGACACGGTGGCGGGGTCGGTGGCCTCGGCCAGTGCCGTGACGTCGGCGTGCACCGACGTCACCACGGACGCGAGGTCGCGGCCGGGGGTGGCCGGCAGGGCCGACGGGTCGACGCCCCACGCGGCGGCGACCTCCGCGCGCGCCTGCTCGGAGTCGAGCGGGCGGCCGCCGGGGAGCAGCCCGGCGAGGGCACCGGCGTCCAGCGCTCCGCGCTCGCCGGCACGACGTGGCACCCACCCGAGGCGGGCGCCGGTCGCGGCGGCCAGGCGCGCCGCGGCGGACAGCGCACCTGCGGACTGGGCGAGCCGCTCGCCGACGAGCAGCACGGCCCCCGGCTCGCGCAGCAGACGCGCCGCGTCGGCGGTGACGCCGGTGGCGGACTCGTCGTCGGCCAGCAGGTCGAGGGTGGCCGCCTCGGCGCCCGGGACGGTCGGGAGGACGGCACCCTTCGCCTTGGTGACACCCGAGGACGCGAACGGGGCGACGGCGAACACGCGCAGGCCGCGGGCTCGCGAGGCCTTGCGCAGGCGCAGGAAGACGATCGGCGACTCGTCCTCGGCGTCGAGACCGGCGAGGACCACGACCGGCGCGGACTCGAGGTCGGCGTAGGTGGGGCCGAGCGGACGTCCGGCGACGAGCGCGGCGAGGAACGCTGCCTCCTCCGGCGACGACGCCCGTGCCCGGAAGTCGATGTCGTCGGTGCCGAGCACCACGCGCGCGAACTTCGCGTAGGAGTAGGCGTCCTCGAGCGTGAGGCGACCGCCGGTGAGCACGGCGGAGGAGGCACCGGCAGCACGGAGGCCCGCCGCGGCGATCGTGATGGCCTCGGGCCACGACGTCACGACCAGCTCGCCGCTCTCGTCGCGGACGAGCGGGTGCTCCAGCCGGCCGTCGGCCTGGTGGCCGAACGCGAAGCGGCCCTTGTCGCAGTTCCACTCCTCATTCACCTCCGGCACGTCCCAGGCGAGCCGGCGCAGGACGGTGGAGCGGCGGACGTCGGTGCGCAGGCCGCAGCCGGAGGCGCAGTGCTCGCACACCGTGGGGGTCGAGACGAGGTCGAACGGGCGCGACCGGAACCGGTACTTCGCGCTCGTGAGCGCGCCCACCGGGCAGATCTGGACCGTGTTGCCCGAGAAGTAGGAGTCGAACGGCTGGTCGCTCGACGTGCCGACCTGCTGCTTCGCGCCGCGCTCGAGCAGCTCGATGAACGGGTCGCCCGCGATCTGCTCGGCGAACCGCGTGCAGCGGGCGCAGGACACGCACCGCTCGCGGTCGAGGAGGATCTGCGCGGACACGTTGATGGGCTTGGGGAACGTGCGCTTCACGCCGTCGAACCGCGACTCGCCCCGGCCGTGCGACATGGCCTGGTTCTGCAGCGGGCACTCGCCGCCCTTGTCGCAGATCGGGCAGTCGAGCGGGTGGTTGATGAGCAGGAACTCCATCACGCCCTGCTGCGCCTGCTCGGCGATCTCGGACGTGACCTGCGTGCGCACCTTCATGCCCTCGCCGACCGTCACCGCGCACGCCGGCTGCGGCTTGGGCTGGCCCTCGATCTCGACCAGGCACATGCGGCAGGCGGCGACCGGCTCGAGGAGGGGGTGGTCGCAGAAGCGTGGCACGGCGACACCGAGCGCCTCGGCGGCGCGGATCACCAGCGTGCCCTTGGGCACGGTGATGTCGACGCCGTCGACGGACAACGAGATGCCGTCGGTGACGGTGGTGGTGGGGGTCGGGTTGCCCGACGAGGTGATGGTCATCGCGCCGCGGCTCCCGCGAAGACGGTGGCGGCGACCGGATCGAAGAGGTCGTCGGCCGGGGTGTGGGTGCCCGCGAGGAACTCCTCGCGGAAGTAGGCGAGCGCCGGCGCGTACGGTGTCGCCGCTGCGTCGCCGAGCGCGCAGAACGAGCGGCCGGCGATCTGCTTGCAGATCTCGTCGACGGTCTCGATGTCGGCCTCCGCAGCCGTGCCGTCCTCGAACCGCGCGAGCATCTGCTCGAGCCAGAACGTGCCCTCGCGGCACGGCGTGCACTTGCCGCACGACTCGTGCTTGTAGAAGTGCATCCACCGGCTGATGGCCCGCACGACGCTCGTGGTCTCGTCGAAGACCATCGGGGTGCCGGTGCCGAGCATCGTGCCGAGCGCGGACATGTCCTCGTAGGTCAGCGGGGTGTCGAGGTGCTCGGGCAGGAGCATCGGCACGCTGGAGCCGCCGGGGACCCAGAACTTGAGCTGGTGCCCCTCGCGCACGCCGCCGGCGTAGTCGAGCAGCTCGCGCATCGTCGTGCCGAGCGGCGCCTCGTAGATGCCGGGGCGCTCGACGTGCCCGGAGACCGCGAAGAGCTTGAAGCCGGGCGACTTCTCGGTGCCGAACTGCTTGAACCACTCGGCGCCGTTGCGCACGATCGTGGGCACGTTGGCGATCGTCTCGACGTTGTTGATGACGGTCGGCGAGGCGTAGAGGCCCGCGACCGCGGGGAACGGCGGCTTGAGGCGCGGCTGGCCGCGACGTCCCTCGAGGGAGTCGAGGAGCGCCGTCTCCTCGCCGCAGATGTAGGCGCCCGCACCGGAGTGCACGACGATGTCGAGGTCGTAGCCCGAGCCGAGGATGTCGGTGCCGAGGAAGCCCGCGGCGTACGCCTCGCGGACCGCGGCGGTGACGCGCCGGATGACGTGGGGCACCTCACCGCGGATGTAGATGAACGCGAGGTTGCCGCGGATGGCGTAGGAGGCGTGGATGCAGCCCTCCACCAGCGCGTGCGGGTTGGCCATCATGAGCGGGATGTCCTTGCAGGCACCCGGCTCGGACTCGTCGGCGTTGACGACGAGGTAGTGCGGCTTGCCGTCGTTCTGCGGGACGAAGCCCCACTTCATGCCGGTGGGGAAGCCCGCGCCGCCGCGCCCCCGCAGGCCGGACTCCTTCACGAGCGAGATGACGTCGTCGGGCTGGACCGCCAGGGTGACGGGGACCATGTCGTAGCCGCCGTGGCGGCGGTAGCCCTCGATCGTGTGGGAGTCGGGCTCGTCCCAGTGGGCGGTGAGGATCGGGGTCAGGGCCACGGCTCAGGCCTCCGACTTCTGTGCCGCGACCTTGACGAGCGGCGAGACCGCGGGCGAGTCCGGCGCCGTCATGCCGTGCGCCTCGGCGTAGGTCAGTCCGGCGAGCATCTTGTCGTCGGTCCGACCCTCGCCGGCGAGCCCGTCCTCGAAGCCGGCGAGCGTGCGCTCGATCTCCTCGAACGTGCCGATGCGCGGGCCGCGGGTGGAGTAGACCTCCTCGCCGGACTGCAGCTTCTCGACGACCTCGAGCGCCCGAGGCACGTCCATGTCGTCGAGGAACTCCCAGTTGGCGGTCATCACCGGCGCGTGCGTGCACGCGGCCTGGCACTCGATCCGCTCCAGCGAGACGAGCCCGTCGGCCGTCACCTCGTCGTGGCCGACGCCGAGCCGCTCGGACACGGCGGACCAGATGGCGTCGCCGCCGAGCACCGCGCACAGGGTGTTGGTGCACACCCCGACGTGGTAGCGACCGACCTTGTGGCGCTTGTACATCGTGTAGAACGTCGCGACCGCGGCCACCTCGGCCGTGGTGAGCCCGACGACGTCGGCGCACAGGGCGATGCCGTCGGGGGTCACCGTGCCCTCGGCCGACTGGACGAGGTGCAGCATCGGCAGCAGCGCCGAGCGGCTCTGCGGGTAGCGTCCCGCGAGCTCGACCGCGTCGGCGCGGGTCTGCTCCGTCAGTGCCATGTCGTCTCTCTCACTCGGATCAGGGTGGAGGTCACCGGTCGACACCGCCCATGACGGGGTCGATGGAGGCGACGGCGCCGATGACGTCGGAGACCATGCCGCCCTCGCACATCGCCGCGGTGGCCTGCAGGTTGTTGAAGGATGGGTCCCGCACGTGCACGCGGTAGGGGCGGGTCCCGCCGTCGCTCACCACGTGCACGCCGAGCTCGCCGCGCGGGGCCTCGGTGGCGGAGTACGCCTGGCCCGCGGGGACCGCGAAGCCCTCGGTGACCAGCTTGAAGTGGTGGATGAGCGCTTCCATCGACTCGCCCATGATGTGGCGGATGTGGTCGAGGGAGTTGCCCTGGCCGTCGCCGCCGATCGAGAGCTGGGCGGGCCAGGCGATCTTCTTGTCGGCGACCATGACCGGGCCGGGCTCGAGCATGTCGAGCGCCTGCTCGACGATGCGCAGCGACTGGTTGATCTCCTCGAGCCGCACGAGGAACCGGCCGTAGACGTCGCTGGTGTCGGCCGTCGCTACGTCGAAGTCGAAGTTCTCGTAGCCGAAGTAGGGCTGCGCCTTGCGCACGTCGTAGGGCAGTCCGGTGGAGCGCAGCACGGGACCGGTGATGCCGAGAGCCATGCAGCCCGCGAGGTCGAGGTAGCCGATGCCGGAGGTGCGGTCCTTCCAGATGCCGTTGTCGACCAGCATCTGCGGGACGCCGGCGAGCTGGGCGGGCAGCTGCTTGAGGACCGCGCGGATCTGCTCGACCCCGCCCTCGGGCAGGTCCTGGGCGACGCCGCCGGGGCGGATGAACGCGTGGTTCATCCGCAGGCCGGACATCATCTCGAGCAGGTCCAGGACGAGCTCGCGGTCGCGGAACCCGTTGGTCATCGGGGTCAGGGCGCCCATCTCGAACGCCCCGGTGGCCAGCGCCACGAGGTGCGAGGAGACCCGGCTCGAGCTCGAGCGCGATGACGCGGATGAGGTTGGCGCGCGCCGGGACCTGGTCGACGATCCCGAGCAGCTTCTCGACGGCGAGGCAGTAGCCGGCCTCGTTGGCGATCGGTGCGAGGTAGTCCATCCGCGTCACGAAGGCGACGCCCTGCGTCCAGGTGCGGTACTCGAGGTTCTTCTCGATGCCGGTGTGCAGGTAGCCGATGCCGCAGCGGGCCTCGGTGACGGTCTCGCCCTCGAGCTCGAGGATGAGCCGCAGGACGCCGTGGGTCGACGGGTGCTGCGGGCCCATGTTGACGACGATGCGCTCCTTCTCCCCCTCGGCCGGGGCGAGCACGGTGTCCCAGTCCGCGCCGGTGACGGTGAAGACGCGGCCCTCGGTGGTGTCGTAGGCGCCCGCGTAGAGGTCGTCCGCGGCGGGTGCGTCGCCGAGGACCTCGTACGACGGACTCGTAGGTGATGTCGGCCATCAGGAGTACGACCTCCGCTCGTCGGGCGGCGGGATGGTGGCGCCCTTGTACTCGACGGGGATCCCGCCCAGCGGGTAGTCCTTGCGCTGCGGGTGCCCGGGCCAGTCGTCGGGCATGAGGATGCGGGTCAGGCCGGGGTGGTCGTCGAAGACGATCCCGAACATGTCGAACGCCTCGCGCTCGTGCCAGTCGTCGGCCGGGTAGACCGACACGATGCTCGGCACGTGCGGGTGCGAGTCCGGGACGGAGACCTCGACGCGCACCCGGCGGTTGTGCGTGATCGAGAGGAAGTGCCACACCGCGTGCAGCTCACGACCCGTCTGGTGCGGGTAGTGGACGCCGCTCACGCCCATGCAGATCTCGAAGCGCAGCGCCGGCTCGTCGCGCAGGCGGCGGACGAACGCGAGCAGGTGCTCGGGGCGCACGTGGAAGGTGATCTCGTCCGCGTGCACCACGACGTGCTCGACGGCGACGTCGAGACCGAGGCCGTCGTCGCGCAGCGCGAGGTCGAGCTCGTCGGCCACCTCGTCGAACCAGCCGCCGAACGGACGCACCGCGGGTGCGGGCATCTCGATGGTGCGCACGAGCCCGCCGTAGCCGGAGGTGTCGCCGGTGCCGGACCCGCCGAACATGCCGGAGCGGACGTCGACCACCGGGATGGTGGGCGTCCCCGCGGGGACGATGTCGGTGTCGGGAGTGGCCCCGGGGGTCTCGGTCACCGGAGCAGCCCCTTCATCGCCGAGGTCGGGGTGGCCAGCAGCGCGGCCTCCTCGAGCTCGGTGATCTCGTTCTCCCGGTTGACGCCGAGCTTCTTGGCCCGCGCCTTCTCGTGGATCTTGAGGATCGCGTCGAGCAGCATCTCCGGGCGCGGCGGGCAGCCGGGGAGGTACATGTCGACGGGGACGATGTGGTCGACGCCCTGGACGATCGCGTAGTTGTTGAACATGCCGCCCGACGACGCGCACACGCCCATCGCGAGCACCCACTTGGGCTCGGGCATCTGGTCGTAGATCTGGCGCAGGACGGGTGCCATCTTCTGGCTCACCCGACCGGCCACGATCATGAGGTCGGCCTGGCGCGGCGAGGCGCGGAAGACCTCCATGCCGAACCTGGCGAGGTCGAAGCGCCCGGCGCCGGTCGACATCATCTCGATCGAGCAGCAGGCCAGGCCGAACGTCGCCGGCCACATCGAGCCGGAGCGCGCGAACCCGGCGACCTTCTCGACGGTCGTGAGCAGCACACCGCTCGGGAGGCTCTCCTCGATGCCCATCGTCCTAGCCCTCCTGTCCGTCTGCTCGCCGTACGTCGGTCACGGTGTCCACCGCCGCGGTCAGTCCCACTCGAGACCGCCCCGGCGCCACACGTAGCCGTAGACCACGAGCACGGTGACGATGAACAGCGCCATCTCGATGAGGCCGAACAGCCGCAGCTGGTCGAACGCGACGGCGAAGGGGTAGAGGAACACGATCTCGATGTCGAAGACGATGAAGAGCATCGCGGTCAGGTAGTACTTGATCGGGAAGCGGCCGCCGCCGATGGCCTGCGGGGTGGGGTCGATGCCGCACTCGTAGGAGTCGAGCCTGGTGCGGTTGTAGCGCCGGGGCCCGATGAAGGTCGGGGCCGCCACGGCGAAGATCCCGAAGCCGAGCCCGAGGACGCCGAGCACCAGGATCGGCAGGTAGACCTCGCCCACAGCAGTGCCCTTTCCGTCGTAGCGCCGTCGAGATCCTAGTGGTGCGGAGCGAGCTCGGGTCAGGCGGCCGGCGCCGCCTTCGCCAGTGCGTTGACGATCCGGTCGACCGCCTGCCCGCCCCGCGGGTCGCGCAGGTTGGACAGCATGGTCATCGTGAACTTCATGAGGAGGGGCCGGGACAGCCCCTTCTGCGTGCACAGCCGCATGATCTCGGGGTTGCCGATCAGCTTCACGAAGACGCGACCGAGCGTGTAGTAGCCGCCGTACTCCTGTCGGAGCAGGCGCGGGTAGTCGGCGAGCGCCTTCTCGCGGGAGTAGGCCGTGGGCCGGCGCAGTGCCTGCGCCATGACCTCGGCGGCGAGCTGGCCGGACTCCATGGCGTAGGCGATGCCCTCGCCGTTGAACGGGTTGACCATGCCGGCGGAGTCGCCGACCAGGAGCAGGCCGTCGGCGTAGTGCGGCTTGCGGTTGAACGCCATCGGGAGCGCGGCGCCGCGGATGGGCTCGGTGCGGTGCTCGGGGGTGAAGCCGTACGACGAGTCGGTCTGCGCGACCCAGCGCTCGAGCAGGCCGCGGTAGTCGACCTTGCCGAACGCGGGGCTGGAGTCGAGGATCCCGAGACCGACGTTGACGGTCCCGTCGCCGAGCCCGAAGACCCAGCCGTAGCCGGGGAGCAGCTTGTCGCCGTCCCAGAGCTCGAGGTGGCTCTCGAGCCACTCGTCGTGGCTGAACGGGCTCGTGTAGTAGGTGCGGACGGCCACGCCCATCGGCCGGTTCTCGAGGCGCTCGCGCCCGGAGGCGACGGACAGCCGGCTGGAGTTGCCGTCGGCGGCCACCACCAGCGGGGCGCGGTAGCTCACCTCGTCGTGCTTGGTGCCGTCGGCGTCGGTGGTGCGGGCGGTGACCCCGACGATGCGACCGGTGCGCTCGTCGCGTACCGGTCCGTTCACCGAGGTGCGCTCGAGGACCCGGGCACCCGCCTTCTGCGCCTGGCGCAGGAGGATCTCGTCGAAGTCCTTGCGGGTGCGGGTGAGGCCGTAGTCCGGGAAGGTCGCGAGGTCCGGCCAGCGCATCTCGAGGCGGTGCCCGCCGCCGATGATGCGCAGGCCCTCGTTGCGCGCCCAGCCGCTCTCGGGGCTGGTGTCGATGCCCATCTCGATGAGCTGCTTCACCGCGCGGGGGGTGAGGCCGTCGCCGCAGACCTTCTCGCGCGGGAACGCGGTCTTCTCCAGGACGAGGACGTCGAGGCCCCGCTGGGCCAGGTGGTAGGCCGTGGCGGATCCGGCGGGCCCGGCGCCGACGACGATGACGTCGGCGTCGTAGCGGGGCGGCGGTGTCTGGGTGCTCACGGGGTTCAGGATCCTCGGGGTCAGAGAGGCGCGCGCGTGCGCTTGTGAATTCCTTCACGAGCGCGTCCGTACTCTACCTCGCCGGACCGGGTGCTCGGGAGCCACGGTCGGAGTCGCAGGGTTGCGTCGCGGGGTGGGCACGGTCGGCGTCGCGGGGGTGGCCGCGGGCCGATGCCAGGAGACGTCGGCCACGTTCGTCACGCGCCGGGCTGCCGCGACGCCGGACTACGCCTAGCCTGGTCCGCGTGTCGACCGCGCTGCACGCCGTACCCGCCCCGCCGGCGACGGTACGCACGGTCGCACTGCCGGCCGAGCTGGCCGGGCGACCCCTCCTCTCGCTGCTGCCGCGCGGCATCGCCACCACCTCGTGGGTGACCACCGACTCCGACGGTGTCGACACCGGGCTCGTCGGCTGGGGCGAGGCCGCGCGCGCCGAGTTCACCGGGGCGGAGCGCTTCTCCCGCGCCCAGCGCTGGTGGGCGCACTGGGCCGCCGACCTCGACGTCGACGACGCGCTCGAAGTGCCGGGGTCCGGCCCCGTCGCGTTCGCGTCGTTCGCGTTCGACCCCACGCCGGGCCACTCCGTCATCGTCGTCCCGCGCGTGGTCGTGGGCCGCCGCGACGGCGTCGGCTGGCTCACGGTGGTCGCCGGCTCGCAGCGCGACGCCCGGCACGCGGTCGAGGAGACCCTCGCCGCCCTGGCCCACCCGAGCGCGGTGCCGGTGGCGCCGCAGGGGGTGGCCTACTCCGAGGGATCGCTGTCGGTGCCCGAGTGGCAGTCGGCCGTCGAGGAGGCCGTGCGCCGGATCGACGACGGCGAGCTCGACAAGGTCGTGCTCGCCCGCGACGTCGTCGTGACCACCGAGGGCCCGATCGACACCCGCTTCCTGCTCAGCCGGCTCGCGGCCCGCTACCCGTCGTGCTGGACCTTCTCGGTCGACAACCTGCTCGGCGCCACCCCCGAGATGCTCGTGCGCCGGATCGGCGACTCGGTGACCTCGCGCGTGCTGGCCGGCACCATGCGACGCTCGTCGGACGCCACGAACGACGCCTCGCTCGCCGAGGCCCTGCTCGACTCGGCGAAGGACCACGCCGAGCACGAGTACGCCGTGAGCTCGGTGGCGCTCGCCCTCGCGGCGCACTGCACCGACCTCGACGTACCTCCCACGCCGCGGCTGCTCCGCCTGGCCAACGTGCAGCACCTGGCGACCGACGTGTCGGGCGTGCTCGCCGACGGCGCCCCCGCCCTCGCGCTCGCGGCGTCGCTGCACCCCACCGCAGCCGTGTGCGGCACCCCGACCGAGCGCGCCTTCGCCGTCATCCGCGAGCTCGAGGGCATGGACCGCGGGCGCTACGCCGGGCCGGTCGGCTGGGTCGACTCGCGCGGCGACGGCGAGTTCGGCATCGCGCTGCGCTGCGCCGCGGTCGAGGCCGACGACCGGCTCCGCCTCTACGCCGGGTGCGGCCTCGTCGCGGGTTCGGACTCCGACTCCGAGCTCGCCGAGTCCCAGGCCAAGCTCGTCGCCATGCGCGACGCCCTCGAGTCCCTCTGACCCTCCCGCCCGTGCGCGAGTTACTGCCCGAAACCCCGGATTCGGACCGTCAGAACCGGGGTTTCGGGCAGTAACTCGAGGATCTACTCGAGGTCGCGGAGCGCGGCGGTGACGTCGGCCTGGATGTCGCGCAGGAGCGCGGCCTCGGCGTCGCGACCGCCCACCTTCGCGATGATCACGCGCACGCTGCCCGCGGCGGTGGCCTCGTCGAGCGCGGTCACGAGCGAGGTCACGTCGTCGACCACGGCCACGTGGTCGACCGCCGCCGCCGATGCCACGGCGGCGAGGTCGAGCCCGAGCGGAGTGCCGAACACGCGCTCGAAGTGCTCGGTGCCGGCCTGCTCGAGCTGCCCGAAGATCCCTCCGCCGTCGTTGTCGACGACGACGATCACGAGATCCGGGCGCGGCTCGTCGTCGCCCACGACGAGCCCGTTGTGGTCGTGCAGGAACGCGAGGTCGCCGAGCAGGGCGTACGCCGATCCGCCCGTGACCGAGACGAGCTCGGCGTCGCCGTCCTCGTCGATGTGCATCGCCGCGCGCGGGGTCTGGTGCGCGAGCGCCGCGCCCCAGGCGGTCGACACGAGGCCGTCGATGCCAGAAGCGCCGCGGTTGCCGACGACGTAGGGCGCCTCCTCGCTCGCCCGGACGCGCGCGAACGACTCGAGGTGGCGCACCGGCCAGGACGAGGCGACGAGCAGCAGCGTGGTCGCGTCCAGGACGTCCCACAGGGTCCGCGCGACGTCGGGTCCGGTGAGCCCGGTGGCGTCGTCGAGCCGCTTGGACACCGCGGCGGCCGCGCGGGTGTCGGCCGCGAGCCAGGAGTCGAGCCAGGTGTCGTCGTAGGCCTCGTAGACGCTCGGCGGCTCGGGCACCACCGACACGAACGCGGTGGCGTTGCGCGTGGGGTCAGGACGCCGGATCGCGTCGCGGTCGTCGCACACGACCACGACCGGAGCCTCGCGAATCAACCGCATCACCGAGCGCGAGAGACCCGGCGTCCCCACGCAGACCACGATCTCGGGCAGGTGCGCCGCGTAGAACGCCGGGTCGGCGAGCAGGAGCGGACCGTGCGCCAGCGCCGTGTCGCCGTTGCGCGCGTTCCCGCTCGGCTCGCTGAGCAGCGGCCACCCGCACGACTCGGCGAGGGCGATCGCGGCGTCGCTCGCCTCGACGTCGGCGACGTCGCCCACCACGACGACGCCGCGGGTGGGCACGACGGTCTCCGGGTCCGACTCGGGTCCGGCGAGCAGGCCGAGCACCTCGTCGAGCGGCTGGGCAGCCGCCATGGCGAGACGGACGTCGGCCGCGACCGGGAGCCGCTCGTCGCGGTCGGTCCCCACCGGTGCGAGGCCGAGCGGCTCGACCCACGTCTCGTCGGCGTCGGGCACGACCGGCTCGCGGAACGCGACGTTGAGGTGCACCGGCCCCAGGTCGGCCGACTCCGCCGACACGGCGATCGCGCGCGCCACCACCGAGCGCCAGTAGCGCACCTGGCCCTCGCGCGGCTCGGCGACGGCGACGTCGTGCGACCAGCGGACGAGGTCGCCGAAGAACTTGACCTGGTCGATGGTCTGGTGGGCGCCCGTGCCGCGCAGCTCGGGGGGTCGGTCCGCCGTGATGACCACGAGCGGGACACCCGCCTGCGACGCCTCGACGAGCGCCGGCGTCAGGTTCGCGACCGCGGTGCCGCTCGTCGTGACGACTGCGACCGGCTCCCGCCCGACCTTGGCGAGGCCGAGCGCGACGAACCCGGCGCTGCGCTCGTCGATGCGCACGTGCAGGCGCAGGTCACCGCGCGCATCGGCGTCGGCCAGGGCGATGGCCAGCGCCGCGCTGCGGCTCCCCGGCGAGAGGACCACCTCGGCGACGCCGCCGTTGACCAGCTCGTCGACGATCACGCGCGCCATCGCGGTGGACGGGTTCATCGAGGCCCTCCTGCGGCCCGGTCGAGGACGGCGACGCAGCGGGCGAGGCGCTCGTGCCACCACCGGGCTCGCGCGGCGCCGAGCCGGCGCTCGGCTGCGTGGAGGGCGTCGAGGTCGGGTTCGTGGCGCACGACCGACAGTCTGCCGTCCTGCGGCAGCGCCGTCGCGCGGGTCAGGTCGGCCGCGAGCAGCCGCCCGGTGCCGAGGCCGCAGGCGAGGGGTGCGTCGGGGAGCGCGCCGGCGAGGGCGAGCCCGGCCGAGAGCCCGACCGTGGAGTCGAGCGCGCCGCTCACGGCGACGGGGAGGCCGATCTGCGCGGCCAGCTCGAGAGCGCGACGCACCCCGCCGAGCGGCGTCGCCTTGAGCACCACGACGTCGGCGGAGTCGCGCACCCGCCGCACGAGCGCGTCTGCCGGGCCGCTCGCGAGACGGACTCCCTCGTCGACGGCGATGCGCACGCCGGTCCGCTCCCGCAGCCGCGCGAGATCCGCCAGCGAGGCGCACGGCTGCTCGGCGTACTCGAGGCCGCCCGCGAGGTCGTCGAGGATTCCGAGCCGCTCCGCCGCCTCGTCGAGGCTCCAGGCCGCGTTGACGTCGACCCGGATCCGCCCGTCGAGGGCACCGCAGTCGTCGAGCGCGGCCCGTACGGCGGAGACGCGGGCGACGTCGTCGTCGAAGGACTGGCCGGGCTCGGCCACCTTCACCTTGACCGTGGTGCAGCCGTCGACCGCGACCGCGTCGGTCACCAGTGCGGTGACGGAGACGGGATCGAGGGCGGGGACGATCGCATTGACCTCCACCGTGAGGCGCAGCGGCGCCGGCCAGTCACCGCCGGCCGCCTCGAGCGCGGCGACGAGCCAGCGTGCCGCGACCTCGTCGTCGTACTCCGGGAACGGGGCCCATTCGCCCCACGTCTCGCCGATGCGCAGCAGCATGCCCTCGCGCACGTCGGTGCCACGGAACCGTCGCGCCAGCGGCAGGGCGTACGGGACCGCCTCGTCGATGCTCACCCGAGGCCGCTCACGAAGGCGCACCACAACGACCGGGCGCGGGCGACGAGCGAGGGGCGCTCACGCGTCGCTCGGCCGGCGTCGTCGGCTGCGGTCCCGACCGGCAGCGGGGACGCAGGCCCCGGAGTGCCCGGGCTGCGCTGGTCCGGGGTGGGCGCCGTCCCGGCGGAGGCGGCGGGCTGGGGCTCCTGCGGCATGGCTGTCACGGCCGCTTGGGGAACTTCTCGAACTCCGGGCGACGCTTCTCCTTGTAGGCGTCGCGGCCCTCCTGCGCCTCCTCGGTCATGTAGAAGAGCAGCGTCGCGTCACCCGCGAGCTGCTGGATGCCGGCCAGGCCGTCGTCGGCGGCGTTGTGCGACGCCTTGAGCATCCGGAGCGCGAGCGGCGACTCCGCGAGCATCTCCCGCGCGTACTGCACCGTCGCGATCTCCAGGTCGGCGAGCGGGACGACCTCGTTGACCAGGCCCCAGTCGTAGGCCTGCTCGGCGCCGTACTGCCGGCACAGGAACCAGATCTCGCGCGAGCGCTTCTGGCCGATCTGGCGGGCGAGCAGGCCGCTGCCGTAGCCGCCGTCGAACGAGCCGACCTTCGGGCCGGTCTGGCCGAACCGCGCGTTGTCCGCGGCGACGGTGAGGTCGCAGCAGATGTGCAGGACGTGCCCGCCGCCGATCGCGTAGCCCGCGACCATCGCGATCACCGGCTTGGGGGTCCGCCGGATCTGCACCTGGAGGTCCAGCACGTTGAGCCGGCCGATGCCCTTGTGCGCGATGGCGTCGTCGCCGATGTAGCCGTCGTTGCCGCGGATGCGCTGGTCGCCCCCGCTGCAGAACGCCCAGTCGCCCTGGCCGGTGAGGATGATGACGCCGACCTCGTCGTCGTCGCGCGCCTCGTTCAGCGCGTGCTGCAGCTCGAAGAGGGTCGGCGGGCGGAACGCGTTGCGCGCCTCGGGCCGGTTGATCGTGATCTTCGCGATCCCGACGTCGGAGCCGGTCGAGACCTCGTAGCGGATGTCGCCGTAGTCGCCCCGGCTCTCCCACACGGCGCCCGGCGTCACGCTCGAGTGCGCTGGATCGGTGAAGGCCGGAGAGTCCTCCGCGACCACGGGCGGCAGGGTGTAGCGGGTGCGCGAGTCCATCGATGTCCTTCGGCCGGGGGCCCCGCTCCGCACCCGGCGGGGCGCGCGGGCTGCCTCGAGCGCAGCCAGGGGCTCGTTCACCCGTCACCCTAGGCTGCTGCGTGTGACCAGGCAGGACGGGGACGACGGCGTCGCCCGGCGACCGCTCGCGCTCCTCGAGGTGGTGCCCGGCCCCGCCGGTGCGGCGACCGTGCTCGCCGCGCTGCCCGACGCCCTCGCCGGGCTCGGCCCCGCCCTCGCGATCGCCCCCGCGGGCACCGGGTCCTACGCCGTCCGGTCGCGCGCCGCCGTGCTCGGCGAGGGCGGCAGCACGTTCGTGGAGCCGGACATCGCCGTGGTGCTCGCGACGAGCGGCTCGACCGGGCGGCCGCGCGGGGTGCTGCTGCCCGCCGTCCGCGCTGCTGGCGTCGGCGCATGCGGCGTACGAGCACCTCGGCGGCCCGGCGGCGTGGTTGCTGGCGCTGCCCGTCACGGGCGTCGGGGGGTTGCAGGTGCTGGTGCGGTCGCTGGTCTCGCAGGTCGAGCCCGTGGTGCTCAGCTCGGTGGGCGGTGCGTCCTCGTTCGACCCGGCCGAGTTCGCCGCCGCGACCTGGCGGCTCGACCCGTCGCTGCCCGCGTACACCTCGCTCGTGCCGGCGCAGGCCGCGCGCCTGCTCGACGACCCGGACGGGCTCGGGGCGCTGCGTGCGTACGAGGTGGTGCTGCTCGGCGGTGCGCGGACGCCGGGTGCGCTGCTCGACCGCCTCCTCGACGCGCAGGTCGCCGCGGTCACGACGTACGGCATGACCGAGACGAGCGGCGGTCAGTTCTACGACGGCATCGCCCTGCCGGGCGTCTCGGCGTCGATCCTGGAGCCGGACGCGTCCGGGGTGGGACGGATCGCGCTCGCGGGCCCGACCCTGGCGCGCGGCTACCTCGGCGACCCGGTGGCGACGGATGAGACGTTCGTCGACGGATGGGTCGTGACCCACGACGTGGGACGGCTGCACGGCGCCGACCTCGAGGTGCTCGGGCGGCTCGACGACGTCGTGCAGGTGGGCGGCGTCAACGTGGCCGTCTCGGCGGTGGAGGACCTGCTCGCCTCGGTGCTCGACGACGCCTGCGTGCTCGCCGAGCCGGACGAGGCGTGGGGCCATCGCCTCACCGCCTACGTCGTCGCGGCCGATCCGGACGACGAGCGCCGCGACCCGCCCGCAGCCGGCGCCGACCACGGAGGCAGTCCTCCCGCTGCCGACGGCGGTGCCGCGCTGACGCCGAGCTCGCGGCCCTCGTGCGCGAGTCGCTCGGCGCGGCCGCCGTACCCCGCCGCTGGGTCCACCTCGCCGCGATCCCGCACCTGCCCACCGGCAAGCCCGACCGCACCGCGCTCCGCAACCTCACCTGACCCTTCGCCCCCTTGGGACGATCAAGGAAGTTCACCTGCACGCCAGCGTCCACAACTCGTGATCGTGAACGCCTCGAGACTCGCCGAGGTGACTGAGCGGCGGAGCTCGCCCGCTTCTCAAGATCACGAGTTGTGGACGGAATCGTGCGCCCCAACTTCCTTGATCGTCCCCTTGGGGAGGCCCGTGCGGGGGCGTGAGAGACTCGCGCACCGTGGCGAGCGTCGGGCAGTGGGTGCAGGGGGCGCGGCCGCGAACGCTCCCGGCGGCGATCGCACCGGTGCTGGTCGGTACCGCGATCGCGTACGGCTACCTCGCGCCGCTGCTGCGGCTCGGTCTCGCCGGGGACGGCTCCGGCTGGTTCGCCTACACCCCGCTGGCACCCGGCGAGGATCTCCCCGTCCTCGGGTCCGGGCTCGCGCTCCCGCACGCGGCGTTCACCTGGTCGCAGCTCGCGGTGCGGGCGGCTGCTCGCACTCGTCGTGGCGCTCGCGCTCCAGGTGGGGGTCAACTACGCGAACGACTACAGCGACGGCATCCGGGGCACCGACGACGCGCGGGTCGGCCCGGTGCGGCTGGTCGGGCCAGCAGCTCGCCAGCCCCGGTGCGGTCAAGCGCGCCGCGCTCGCGGCGTTCGCCGTCGCCGGCCTCGCCGGCCTCGTCCTCGTGGCGCTGACCCAGGCGTGGTGGCTCGTCCTCGTGGGGCTCGCGGCGATCGTGGCCGCGTGGTTCTACACCGGCGGCCCGCGCCCCTACGGGTACGCCGGGCTCGGCGAGCTCGTCGTGTTCGTGTTCTTCGGCCTCGTCGCCGTCGCCGGCTCGACGTACGTGCAGGTTCTCGAGGTCACGCGGCTGGCCGTCGCCGGCGGCGTGGCCTGCGGGTCGCTCTCGGTCGCGATCCTGCTGGCCAACAACCTGCGCGACATCCCCACCGACACCGGGTCCGGCAAGCACACCCTCGCGGTGCGCCTCGGCGACGCCCGTACGCGGACCGCCTTCCTGGTCGCGCTGGCGGTGCCGTTCGTCGTCGCCGTCGTCATCGCCGTCCAGGGTCGACCGTGGGCGCTCCTCGCGCTGCTGGCGCTCCCCCTCGCGATCCGGCCGGCGCGGATCGTGCGGTCCGGCGCCCTCGGTCGCGACCTCGTGCCCGTCCTCGCCGGCACCGGGCTGCTGCTGCTGGCGTACGCCGTCGCGCTCAGCACCGGCCTCGTCATCGACGCGTCAGGCGTCGCCGCTCTCACCGCCCTCTGACGTCGGCGGCGGGCGAGCCCTACGTCGCGTCGACGACGAGGGCCGGTCCGGTGTGAATCAGGCCCGGCGCGGGTTGTCGGCGTCGTCGGGACGGGGGTCGTCGACCGGCTCGTACTGCGCGAGGTCGTCGTCCTCGTCGTCCTGGACCACACCGGTGACCGCCCCCGCCGACGGGGTGGCAGCGGCGGGTTCGGCCGGGCTCGGTGAGTCCCCGGCCGCCGTGACGGCGTCCGGCGGCAGGCCGTCGTCGGCGAGGTCGTCCTCCGCGCGCGACGTCGCGTCGATGCGGGCGTTCACGCGCTGGATCGCGGTGGTCACCCCCACGGCGGCGACCTCCCGACGCCGGTTGAGCACGACCATCGAGATCACGCCGGACACGAGGAACGCGAAGATGATCAGCCAGATCCCCCGCACGCCGACGAGGTAGAGGACCGCCCCGACGAGCGCCACGAGCAGGAAGCGCAGCAGCGTGTAGACCACCACCGGGTGCCCGTCGGTGCTGGGCACCTCGTGCACGGGGAGGGCCGGCTCCGGGACGGGGTCGGACCCGGGTACGGCGGCGCTGGTGGGCTCGGAGGAGTCGGTCACGACGTCACCGTACGTCGGTTCCGCGACGGCTCGCCGCCCGGCCCGGCGGTCCCCTCCAGCGACGACGCCGTCGCGACGGGCATCAGGACGCGGCGGTCGGACCGGGAGGGGAGTCGGGCTGGCTCGGGCCGTCGTGCGGGGTGTCGCGCGTGGGGTCGTCGGGCGTCACGTCACCCTCCCGACGGGCGCGCATGCGCCGCTCCCACGCGTCGTCGCCGAGACGGCGCAGGAAGGCAGGGTCGTCGTCGGGGGCGACCGGCCCGCGGCGACGCCGCGAACCGGGCAGTCCCGGGCCGGGCGTCGCGCCGGGCAGAGCGCGGGGCCGGCCGAAGACGAACCAGAGGACGGCTCCGACGAACGGGAGGACGCACCACGACGAGGAGCCACACCCACTTGGGCAGCGCGCGCATGTCCGGGCCGGGCGTGAAGATGACAGTCGATGAAGGCGTAGAGCGTGACGATCGCCGGGATGGCGATGATGAGGAACCGGCCCATCCCCGTCACCTCCCGCGCATCTGGTCGCGCTCGTCGCCCGACACCATGAGAGTACGTCGCGCGGGCGACTGGCGCCGCACGTCAGACGCCGGAGTAGGAGTGCAGGCCGGTGACGAGCATGTTGACGCCGAAGTAGTTGAACAGGAAGCACCCGAACGCCACGAGCGCGATGACCGCCGCCTTGCGACCCTTCCAGCCGGCCGTGGCGCGGGCGTGCAGGTAGGCGGCGTAGGCGACCCAGGTGATGAACGCCCAGGTCTCCTTCGGGTCCCAGCCCCAGTAGCGGCCCCAGGCGTTCTCGGCCCAGATCGCGCCGGCGACGACCGCGAAGGTCCAGAGCGGGAACATGAACGCGTGGATGCGGTAGGCCATGCGTCGAGCCGGGCCGACTCGGGCAGGCGCCTCGCGAGCCAGTCGAGGCGGTACGGCGTGCCCGCGAGCGGCGCGGCGCTCACCGGCGTCGGCGACGAGGAAGAGCAGCGTGACCGTGGCCGCGACGCAGAACGCGCCGCCGCAGATCACGGCGGCCGACACGTGGATGACGAGCCAGTACGACTTGAGCGCCGGGACGAGCTGCGCGGCGTCGGTGTAGAGCACGGTGACGGCGAGGCCGAGCGTGAGCAGCACGGGCATGACGACGAAGATCGCCGAGCCAGCGCAGGTCGCGCCGGAGCGAGAGGAGCAGGAAGGCGAGCGCGACGGCGAAGCGCCGATGTGATCGAGAACTCGTACATGTTGCCCCACGGCACCCGACCGACCGAGAGCCCGCGCAGCAGCACTCCCGACGCCGAGCAGCAGGGTGCCGAGCCACATGACGGACATGCCGATGTTGCCGGCGCGGCGACCCGGCGGGAGGGCGCCGTCGTCGGGCCCGCCGACCGCGGTCGCCTGCTTGGTCGTCACGGCGACGCCGCCCCGGACTGCTCCTCGGTCGCGACTCCGGCGGGCACGAGGTCGCGCCCGCGCATGGAGGCGAACGACGTCGCGAAGGCGACCATGGCGATCGTGTAGGCCGCCATCGCGCCGTAGACGAGGTAGTTGCTGTACGCCGCCAGCGTCTCGTTCGTCACCTGGTCTCCTTCTCCGCGCCAGGAGGCGTGGCGGTGGGGGCGGTCGGGCGCACGGTGCCGAGCTGCGCGGCCAGCTCGTCGAGCTCGTCGGCGACCGTGGCGTGCTCGGAACGGGTCAGGCCGGCGACCTCGACAACGGTAACCCCCGCGGAGCCGGACGACACCCGGACCCACATCCGGCGGCGACGCACCAGCAGCGAGAGCGCGAGACCGACGATCGCGACGATCGCGGCGAGCGAGCGCGAGCTCCTTGCCGGGGTCGCGTGCGACGGAGAACGACGCCCACTCGACGTAGCCGTCGAAGGTGACCGTGCCGTTGCCGTCGGGCAGCGTCCAGGACTCGCCCGGCCGCATGGCCTCGATGCCGAGCCGGGTCATGGTCGCCGTGTCGAGCTTGTAGACCGACTGCGGCGCGACCGGAGTCCAGTCCGAGGTCGCCGGTCAACGCGGACAGGAACACGGCCGGGTCGTCGGCCGCGGGGAAGGTCGAGTGCGGCCCGCGGACCTCGTCGACCGCGGCCGTGGGGAGGAAGAAGCCGGTCAGCCCGAGCTGCGGGCGTGGTGTCGGGGACCTTCACGACGCCGGTGGAGGTGAAGTTGCCGTCCTGCGGGAGGAAGACGACCGAGTCGTGGAAGACGACCTCGCCGTCGGCGTCCGTCACCGTGATCGTCGGCGCGTAGCCGTGACCGACGAGGAACACCTTCACGCCGTCGACGACGAGCGGCTCGTTGACCTCGATGCGCTCGACCCGCGGCTCGGCGCCGGGCTCGCGGGACAGGCTGACGTCGGCGGCGAACACCCGCGCGGCGCCGTCCTGCGCTCCGCCGCGCTGGTAGTCGGCCGTGAAGTCGTCGAGGACGAAGGAGAAGGGCGGCAGGCTCGCGTCGTCGAACGCCTTGCCCGGGGTGAACGAGTCGAACTGGGCGCGCGTGTCCGCGAAGCGAGGAGCCCTCGCGCACGATGACGGTGCCCCTGAACCCGCACGAGCGAGCCGAACCCGACCGCCGCGAGCAGCCCGAGCAGCGCGAGGTGGAAGACGAGGTTGCCGGTCTCGCGGCTGTAGCCCTTCTCGGCGGCGACCGACCCGGTGCCGCCGTCGACGGCGGCGGTGTCGACCCGCCAGCGCTTGGAGCGCAGCCACGACGACGCCGTGTCGAGCACCGCAGCAGGATCCGCCGTCGGACTCGAGCAGGCGGTGCTCGGGGAGCCGCGCGAGGTTGCGCGGCGCGGCCGGCGGTCGTGAGCGCAGGATGCGCCAGTGCGCCAGCGATCGCGGCAGCACGCAGCCGGCGAGCGACACGAACAGCAGCAGGTAGATCGCGGCGAACCACGGCGCGGCGAAGACGTCGAAGAAGCCGAGCCGGTCGAGGAAGCGGCCGAGCTCAGGGTTGTCGGCGATGTAGTTCGTGACGCGGATCGGGGTCGGTCCCGCGCTGCGGGAGCAGCGAACCGGGCACCGACGCGAGCGCGAGCAGGAACAGCAGGATCAGCGCGGTGCGCATGCTGGTGAGCGTGCGCCAGACCCAGCGCAGCCAGCCGACGACGCCGATCCCCGCCGCGGTGGCGTCGTCGACCGCGGCGGGCTGCGGTCGAGAGCCGCTGATCCGGCTCGACGACCAGGTCGTCCGGTAGCGGGCTGTCCGGCGCCGTGTCGCGGACGTCCGTCACAGGAACACCCCGAAGCCGCCGGCCCAGCTAGCGGAGCCCGATGGTGAGGTCGTCCCACAGTGCCGGTGACCAGGAGCACGCCGATCGCGACCAGCAGCGCGCCGCCGATGCGCATGACGAGCAGGCTGTGCCGGCGCACCCAGCCGATCGCGCCGAGCATGCGCGGCGGAACAGCAGCCCGACGAGCACGAACGGCAGCCCGAGACCGAGGCAGTAGAAGAACGACAGCAGCGCGCCGCGGGCGGCGCTCGCCTCGGTGAAGGCCAGGGTCTGCACGGCCCCGAGGGTCGGGCCGATGCACGGCGTCCAGCCGAGGCCGAACAGCACGCCGAGCAGCGGGCGCCGTCCACAGGCCGAGCGTCCGGGACGTGGTGCATCCGCCACTCGCGCTGGGCGCCCGGGATGCAGCCCGAGGAACGCGAGGCCCAGAGCGATCACGACGACGCCCGAGCACCCGGGTGATCGTGCTCCTGGTACTCCAGCAGCGCCTGCCCCGAGCGCGCCGAACAGCGCGCCGTAGGACACGAACACGACCGTGAACCCGAGGACGAACAGCACCGATCCCGACGAGCACCCGGCCCTTCGTGCGCGCCAGCGTCTGCCGGTGTCGCGAGTCCCTGCCCCTACCGCCGGTCCCCTGTTCTTGGCCGCTGGCGGCAGGGACTCGGGGCCGGACCGTTCGGGGGCTCGCTCGCCGGCGATCTCGGCGCCGGTGAGGCCGGTGATGAAGGAGAGGTAGCCGGGCACGAGCGGGCAGCACGCACGGCGAGAGGAACGACACGACGCCGGCCGCGAACGCGATCGGCGCGGCGAGCAGGAGCGAGCCGGTGGTGACGGTGTCGACGCGCGCTCATGTCAGGCCTCCTCGGAGAGGCACGCGGCTCGATCATGCCGAGCAGCCGGGAGCGGTCGCACCGCGTCGATGGCCCGCGCCGCGACCCGGCCCTGCGGTCGAGCACGAGCGTCGTCGGGATCGCGGCTCGGCGGCAGCTGGCCGGCGAACGCGAGGACCACGGAGTTGTCGGCGTCGTAGATCGACGGGTAGGAGATGGCGAACCGGCGGGCGAACGCCTGGGCGTTGTCGCGGGAGTCCTTGCCGCCGCAGACGACGCCGACGAACGCGACGCCCGTGGCCCTGGTCTCGCCGTAGACCTTCTCGAGCGCGCCCGCCTCGCTGCCGGCACGGCGCGCACCACGACGCCCAGAAGTTCACGACGACGACCTTGCCACGCAACGAGGCCAGATCGAGGGTCGTGCCGTCGAGCGTGGTCCCTCGCACGGTCGGCGCGGCCGCGCGCTCGGCGGCGGGCGAGCAGCGTGGTGGAGCCGTCCCCGGCCACGAATCGGGTGGAGCCGTCGGCGGTGCCCGAGGTCGTGCCGCACCCGGCGAGGGCCAGCGCGACGCCGAGGACACGCGGCCACGAGCATGGCGCGCCGACGCGTCGTCGATCACTCGCGGCTCCTGCCTCGTCGGGCCGGTGTCGGAGGGCTGGACGTACGGCGGGTGCGCAGGGTTCCGGCGCGCGACGTGCGGCACGCCACAGCGTCAGGCGCCCTTGGCCTTCTGCGCCGCTCGGCGGCCCGGACGAGGTCGGCCGACGGCTCGGTGTAGGTGATGGCGACGAGCCGGTCGTCGTCGAAGGTGAGCGACGTCAGGCTGGCGAGGCCGCACTGCCGCTTGCGCGGGTCGTGCACGAAGCGGCGCTGCTCGGCGTCGAGCCGGGCGATCCACACGGGCAGCTGGTGGCTCACGAGGACCGCCTCGTGGCCGCGGGCGGCCGAGCGGGCCGCGGTGACGGCCGCGCGCATGCGCCCGGCCAGCTCGGTGTAGGGCTCGCCCCACGACGGCGTCAACGGGTTCCAGAGGTGGCGCCAGGCCTTCGGGTTCTTGAGGATGCCGTCGCCGACACCGACCCGCTGACCCTCGAAGACGTTGGCCGCCTCGATGATCCGGTCGTCGATCGAGACCCGGAGGTCGTGCGCGGCCGGCCACCGGCGCGGCGGTCTGCTGCGCGCGCTCGAGCGGCGAGGAGACGACGACGGTGACGTCGCGGTCGGCGAGCGCGTCGGCGGCGCGCACCGCCATCTGCTCGCCGAGCTCGGAGAGGCGGAACCCGGGCAGTCGTCCGTAGAGGACGCCGGTGGGGTTGAAGACCTCGCCGTGCCGCAGCAGGTGGACGACGGTGCGGGTGCTCACGCGTACTCCTTCGCGATGTCCGGGTGCGCGGACGCGGCCGCCCTGGCCGCGGCGGGCAGGGCGGCGACGAGCCGGTCGAGCGCCGTGTCGTCGTGCGCCGCCGGAGACGAACCAGGCCTCGTAGGCGCTCGGCGGGAGGTAGACGCCCTGGTCGAGCATGGCGTGGAAGAAGGCGGCGTAGCGCAACGCCTCCTGGGTGCGCGCCTCGTCGTAGTCGCGTGGGGCCTCCGGGCTGAAGAACACCGAGAACAGGTTGCCGGCGGTCGACAGGGAGTGGGCCACACCCTCGGCGCGTCAGGGCCTCGGACACCAGCCGGCCGACCTTCGCCGCGGTGGCGTCGAGGTGGGCGTAGACCTCGGGGGTGCAGGCGCGCAGGGTGGCGAGGCCGCACGCGGCGGCGACCGGGTTTCCGGCGAGCGTGCCCGCCTGGTAGACCGGACCGGCCGGGGCGAGGTGGGCCATGACGTCGGCGCGGCCGCCGAACGCCGCGGCGGGCAGGCCGCCGCCCATGACCTTGCCGAAGGTCACGAGGTCCGGCGTCCAGCGAGTCGTCGGCTCGCGCCTCGAGCTCGAGCCAGCCGCCGCGGGCGACGCGGAAGCCGGTCATCACCTCGTCGATGACGAGGAGCGCGCCGTGCGCCTGCGCGATCCGGGCGAGGGCGGCGTTGAAGCCGTCGCGCGGCGCGACGACGCCCATGTTCGCGGCCGCGGCCTCGGTGATGACGACGGCGATCTCGTCGCCGTGCTCGGCGAACGCGGCCTCGACCGCGGCGATGTCGTTGTACGGCAGCACGATCGTGTCGTGCGCCTGCGCACCCGGTGACACCGGGGGTGTCGGGCAGCGCGAAGGTCGCGAGGCCCGAGCCGGCGGCGGCGAGCAGGGAGTCGACGTGGCCGTGGTAGCAGCCGGCGAACTTCACGACCTTCGCTGCGGCCGGTGAACCCGCGGGCGAGGCGGATCGCCGACATCGTCGCCTCGGTGCCGCTGCTCACGAGCCGCACCTGCTCGACCGCGGGCGACGCGCGACACGATCTCCTCGGCGAGCAGCACCTCGCCGGCGCCGGGTGTGCCGAAGGAGAAGCCGCGGGTCGCGGCGTCGCGGACGGCCTCGACGACGTCCGGGTGCGCGTGGCCGAGGATCATCGGGCCCCACGAGCAGACGAGGTCGAGGTAGTCGCGGCCGTCGACGTCGGTGATGTACGGGCCGCGGCCGGACGCCATGAAGCGCGGGGTGCCGCCGACGGACAGGAACGCGCGCACCGGCGAGTTCACCCCGCCGGGCGTGACGGCCTCGAGCCGCGGGCGAACAGCGCCTGCGACTCCGGTGCGTCGTACGGGGTACGGCGTTCGAGGGCACTGCGTCACGCCTTCCCTTCGGCGATCCAGCGGGCGACCTCGGCCGCCCAGTAGGTGAGCACGATGTCGGCGCCGGCACGGTGGATCGAGGTGATCGACTCGAGGATCGTGCGGTCGCGGTCGATCCAGCCGCGCTCGGCGGCCGCCTCGACCATCGCGTACTCGCCGGACACCTGGTAGGCCGCGACCGGCACGTCGACGAGCGTCGGCCACCTCGCGCAGCACGTCGAGGTAGGAGCTGGCGGGCTTGACCATGACGAGGTCGGCGCCCTCCTCGACGTCGAGGCGCACCTCGCGCAGCGACTCGCGGCGGTTGGCCGGGTCCTGCTGGTAGGCTGCGGCGGTCGCCCGTGAGCTGGGAGTCGACGGCCTCGCGGAACGGGCCGTAGAACGGCGGACGCGTACTTCGCGGCGTAGGCGAGGACCGCGACGTGCTGCGCGGCCGACCTCGTCGAGCGCGGCGCGCACCGACGCCGACCTGCCCGTCCATCATCCCGCTGGTGCCGACGACGTCGGCGCCCGCGTCGGCGAGCGCCATCGCCATCTCGGCGTAGCGCACGCAGGGTGGCGTCGTTGTCGACCTCGCCGTCGGCGTGAGCACGCCGCAGTGGCCGTGGTCGGTGAACTCGTCGAGGCAGAGGTCGGCCATCACGACGATGGCGTCGCCGACCTCGGCGCGCACGTCGGCGATCGCCGACGTTGAGGATGCCGTCGGGGTCGGCGGCCGCCGGAGCCGATCGCGTCGCGCGTCGGCGGGCACGCCGAACAGCATCACGCCGCCGAGCCCGAGCTCCGACCGCCTCGCGCCGCGGCGCGCGCAGCGACGTCGCGCGAGTGCTGGACGACGCCGGGCATCGACGCGATCGGCGTCGGCTCGTCAGCGCCCTCGAGGACGAACAGCGGCAGGACGAGACCGGCCGGGTGCAGCCGGGTCTCGGCCACGAGCCGACGCAGCGCCGGCGTGCGCCGCAGCCGCCGCGGACGCTCGGCCGGGAAGCGCCATCGTCAGGTCGCCTTGCGGCGGGCCGCGCCGCGGCGCTTGCTCGGGCGCCACACGGGCTCGCCGGCCTCGGCGGCCGCGAGCCGCAGCGAGTCGCCGTGGGCCGCGAGCGCCTCGGCGAGCGCCGACACCGACGGGGTCTCGGCGAGGACGTCGACCCGCAGGCCGTGCTCCTCGGCGGTCTTCGCGGTGGCCGGCCCGATGCACGCGACGACGGTCGAGGCGTGCGGCTTGCCGGCGATGCCGACGAGGTTGCGCACCGTGCTCGACGAGGTGAACAGCACGGCGTCGAAGCCGCCGGTCTTGATCGCCTCGCGGGTCTCGGCCGCGGGCGGTGCCGCGCGCACGGTGCGGTAGGCCGTGACGTCCTCGACCTCCCAGCCGAGCTCGACGAGCCCGGCGACGAGGGTGTCGGTCGCGATGTCGGCGCGCGGCAGGAAGACGCGGTTGATCGGGTCGAAGATCGGGTCGAACTCCGGGAAGTCCTCGAGCAGGCCGGCGCTGCTCTGCTCGCCGCTCGGGCACGAGGTCGGGACGCACGCCGAACGCGGTCAGCGCGGCGGCGGTCTGCTCGCCGACGGCCGCGACCTTGAGGCCGGCGAACGCACGGGCGTCGAGGCCGTACTCGTCGAACTTCTCGCGGACGGCCTGCACGGCGTTGACGCTGGTGAACACGACCCACTGGAAGCGGCCGGACACGAGACCGGTGATCGCACGCTCCATCTGCTGCGGGGTGCGCGGCGGCTCGACGGAGATCGTCGGCACCTCGACGCCGACGGCGCCGTAGCGCGTGAGCTGGTCGGACAGCGCGCCCGCCTGCTCCTTGGTGCGCGGCACGAGCACGCGCCAGCCGAACAGCGGCTTGGTCTCGAACCACGAGAGCTTGTCGCGCGTGCCGACCGTCTCGCCGACGACGACGACGCCGGGCCCGGCCTGCTTGGCGGCCTTCACCGCGGCGGCGAGGTCGGCCAGGGTCGAGGCGATCGTGCGCTGCTCGACGGTGGTGCCGCCGCGCGTGATCGCGATCGGCGTGCTGGTCGGCCGGCCGGCGTCGACGAGCGCGCGCGCGACGTCGACGGCGCGGTCGGCGCCGTTGACGACGACGAGGGTCACGCGCGGGTCGGCGTGCTGGGCCCAGTCGACGCCCGGGTCGTCGGCGTCGACGACGCGCACCTCGCGCGCCTTGCCGCCGAGCAGCGAGATGCCGGCGTAGGCCGGGATGCCGGTGAGGGTGGAGACGCCGGGCGCGATGTCGAACGGCACCTTCGTCCGCGCGAGCGCCGCGGCCTCGGTCTGCAGCGCGCCGTCGAGCAGCGGGTCGCCGGAGAACAGCCGGACGACCGCGTGGCCCGCCTTGCGCGGCGTCGCCGACGATCTTCGCGCGCGCGGCGTGGCTGAGCGGCAGGCCGTTGTCGTCGACGGCCGCCTGGACCTCCGCGGCGGTGACGCGAACGAGCGCGCGAGCGGCACGACGTCGACGTCGGCGACGACGACGTCGGCCTCGCGCAGCAGCGCGGCCGCGCGCAGCGTCAGCAGGTCGGGGTCGCCGGGGCCGACCGCGACGAACGCGACGCTGCCGAACGGCTTCTTCTTGGCACGGGTGGTGACGGCGCTCATGATGCGCTTCCCCTCACGGGACTGAGACCGGGAGCACCCGAGGCGAGGAGGTCCAGAGCGAGCTCTCGCCCGAGTGCGACCGCATCGCCGGCTGCGCCGGTGACGGACTTCCGCACCTGCACGGTGCCGTCGAGAGAGACGACGTTCCCGGTCAGGTGCACGAGCAGGTCCTCGCCGTCCCCGCTGACGGTGGCGTAGGCGCCGACGGGCGCCGAGCAACCGGCCTCGAGGGTGGCGAGCAGGGAGCGCTCCGCGGTGACGGCGGCGCGGGTGGCCGCGTCGTCGAGGGAACGGAGCGCGTCGAGCAGCGCGGCGTCGGTCGGCGTCGACGTCGCGGCACTCGACCGCCAGCGCCCCCTGGCCGGGGGCGGGCAGCATCGAGGTCGGGCTCGATGGCCTCGGAGACCGCGTCGAGGCGGTCCAGCCGGGCGAGCCCCGCGCGGGCGAGCACGACGGCGTCGAGCGTGCCGTCGGTGACCGTGCGCAGACGGGTGTCGACGTTGCCGCGGACCGGCACGACGTCGAGGTCGGGGCGCGCCGCGAGCAGCTGCGCCGCGCGACGCGGGGAGCCGGTGCCGACCCGGGCGCCGACCGGGAGGGTCAGCACGGTGAAGCCGTCGCGCGAGACGAGGACGTCGCGGGGGTCCTGGCGCAGCGGCATCGCGGCGATGACGAGACCCGGTGCCGGCTCGGTCGGGAGGTCCTTGAGCGAGTGGACCGCGATGTCGGCGTCGCCGCGCAGCACGGCCTCGCGCACGGCCGCGACGAACACGCCCACACCTCCGAACGAGACCAGCGGCGTGCTCTGGTCGGCGTCGCCGTGGCTCTTCACGAGCACGATCTCGACGTCCTGCCGGAGAGCTCGCGCAGCGCGTCGGCCACGTGACCGGACTGGGTGCGCGCGAGCAGGCTCCCGCGGGTCGCGAGCCGGATCGTCATGACAGCCCTCCCAGCAGGTCGTCGTACGACGGGTCCTGCGTCGTCACGTCGGTGGGCAGACCCACGGCCTGCGTCTCGTCGGCGGCGGTCAGGGCCGCGATCGACTCGGGGTCGAGGTCGAAGAGGCGGTGCAGCGCGGTGGCGTAGCGCGCGCCGTCGGGGTCGGCGGCGAGCTCCTTCATGCGCACGGTCGGGGTGTGCATGAGGGTCGACACGGCGCGTCGCAGCGAGCGCGCGAGCTCGGCGGCCGCGGTGTCGTCGAGCTCCGGGAGGCGCAGGCGGAGCCGCTGCAGCTCGGCCTCGACGACCTGGTCGGCGCGGGCGCGCAGCGAGACCACGATCGGCTCGACGCGCAGCGCCGCCATCGCGGCGAGGTGGGCCCGGACCTCGTCGGCGACGATCGCGCGCGCCATCTCCACGTCGTGCTCGGGCGCGCTCGCCTCGGGGACCTCGGCCAGCGCCGCGAGGTCGATGCGGCGCACGCCGTCGAGGTCGGCGATGTCTCGGCCGTGTCGTGCGGCAGCGCGAGGTCGACGACGACCAGCGGGGTGGTGGCCCCGTCGCGGGCGGTCACGACGTCGGCATGGGTGAGCACGAGGCCGGTGGATCCGGTGCAGGACACCAGGATGTCGATGTCGGGCAGGACGCGTCGACCGCGTGAGCTCGATGGCCGGCCGCCCACCTGCTCGGCGAGGCGCCGCCCGCTCGCGAGGGTGCGGTTGGCGATGACGATGTCGGTGACGCCGGAACGCTGCAGCTGCGTGGCCGCGAGCGAGCTCATCGCGCCGGCGCCCGACGACCAGGGCGCGGCGTCCGTCGAGCGTGCCGCCGAAGTCGGACGCCGCCAGGTGCGAGGGCGACGCTCACGACGGAGGCGCCGGCGCGGTCGATCCCGGTGTCCTGGTGGACCCGCTTGCCGACGCGGAGCGCGGCCT
>CAVTWM010000009.1:0-13266 GCA_963738455.1 uncultured Actinomycetes bacterium | reverse complement strand
GCCCGTACGCCCACGCCCGCATCGTCTCGATCGACACCACCGCCGCGGCGCCGCACCCGGGTGCGCGCCGTCATCACCGGCGCCGTTCCTCGCAGCGCTCGGCCTGGCCTGGATGCCGTCGTGTCCGACGACGTCCAGGCCGTGCTGGCCACCGACAAGGTGCGCTTCCAGGGTCAGGAGGTCGCGTTCGTGGTGGCCGACGACCGCTACTCGGCACGCGACGCGCTGGAGCTGATCGACGTCGAGTACGAGCCGCTGCCGCCGGTCATCGACGCCCGCAGGCGCTCGACCCGGACGCGCCCGTCATCCGCGACGACAAGGAGGGCAAGACCGACAACCACATCTTCGACTGGGAGTCGGGCAACAAGAGGAGACCGACGCCGCCTTCGCCGGGCGCCGACGTCGTCGTCGCCCAGGACATGCTCTACCCGCGCGTGCACCCGGCGCCGATGGAGACGTGCGGCGCAGTCGCCGACATGGACAAGGTCACCGGCAAGCTCACCATCTGGTGCACGACGCAGGCGCCGCACGCCCACCGCACGCTCTACGCGCTCGTCGCCGGGCTGCCCGAGCACAAGATCCAGGTGATCAGCCCCGACATCGGCGGCGGCTTCGGCAACAAGGTCGCCGATCTACCCCGGCTACGTGCTGCTCGGTCGTGGGCTCCATCGTCACCGGCAAGCCGGTGAAGTGGGTGGAGGACCGCAGCGAGAACCTCATGTCGACCGGGTTCGCCCGCGACTACCACATGACGACCTCGATCGCCTCGACGCGCGAGGGCAAGATCCTCGCCGTGAAGGTCGACGTCCTCGCCGACCACGGCGCGTTCAACAGCGTCGCGCAGCCCACGAACTACCCCGCCGGCTTCTTCCACATCTTCACCGGCTCCTACGACTACCCGGCCGCGCACTGCAACGTCCGCGCCGTCTACACGAACAAGGCGCCCGGCGGAGTCGCCTACGCCTGCTCGTTCCGCATCACCGAGGCCGTCTACGCCATCGAGCGCATCGTCGACTGCCTGGCGGCAAGCTCGAGATGGACCCGGCCGAGCTGCGGCTGAAGAACCTGCTCCGCCCCGAGCAGTTCCCGTACACGACGCCCACCGGCTGGGAGTACGACTCGGGCGACTACGCGACGACCATGCGCGTCGCCATGGACATCGCGGCTACGACGAGCTGCGCCGCGAGCAGGCGGAGAAGCGCGCACGCGGCGAGCTACATGGGCATCGGCATCTCGTTCTTCACCGAGGGTGTCGGCGCGGGACCCCGCAAGCACATGGACATCCTCGGCCTCGGCATGGCCGACGGCTGCGACCTGCGGGTGCACCCCACCGGCAAGGCGCAGGTCCGCCTGTCGGTGCAGACCCAGGGCCAGGGCCACGAGACGACGTTCGCGCAGATCGTCGCCCACGAGCTCGGCATCCCGCCGGAGGACATCGAGGTCATCCACGGCGACACCGACAACACCCCCTTCGGCCTGGGCACCTACGGGTCACGCTCGACGCCGGTGTCCGGTGCGGCGGCCGCGATGGTCGCGCGCACGGGTGCGCGACAAGGCGAGGCTCATCGCCGCGGCGAAGCTCGAGTGCGCGCCCGACGACCTCGAGTGGGAGCTCGGCCGCTGGTACGTGAAGGGCGATCCCGAGCGCGGCCGCACGATCCAGGAGATCGCGATGGACGCGCACTCCTCGCTCGAGCTGCCCGAGGGCGTCGAGGGTCACCTCGACGCGCAGGTGGTCTACAACCCGCCCAACCTCACCTACCCGTACGGCTGCTACATCTGCGTCGTCGACGTGGACCCCGGCACCGGTCAGGTGAAGGTGCGCCGGTTCATCGCGGTCGACGACTGCGGCACGCGCATCAACCCGATGATCGTCGAGGGACAGGTCCACGGCGGTCTCGCCGACGGCGTCGGGATGGCGCTCATGGAGGTCATCGCGTTCGACGAGGACGGCAACAACCTCGGCGGCTCGTTCATGGACTACCTGCTGCCGACCGCGATGGAGTGCCCCGACTGGGAGCTCGGCGAGACGGTCACGCCGTCGCCGCACCACCCGATCGGCGCCAAGGGGGTCGGCGAGTCGGCGACCGTGGGTTCGCCCGCGGCCATCGTCAACGCCGTGATCGACGCGATCTCGCCGTTCGGCGTCACGCCACGCGGACATGCCGCTCACCCCGGCCAACGTGTGGCGCGCGATCCAGGGCCGTCCGGTGCGCACCGACATGGCGGTGGAGTAGGCGATGACCGTCCCGGCGTTGCACGAACGGGCCGAATCCCTGCGTTCGCACCGGGTTCCGTTCGTGCACGCACGCGTCGTCCTGGCCGAGCGCCCGACGTCGGCCAAGCCCGGCGACGAGGCGCTCGTGCTGGCCGACGGCGTCATCGAGGGCTTCGTGGGCGGGCAGTGCGCGGAGACCACCGTGCGCGCAGCAGGCGCTGTCGCTGCTGGCGTCGGGAGACTCCATGCTGCTGCGGATCGCACCCAACGCCGAGGCGGACCAGCCGGGCAAGACCGTCGTCCACAACCCGTGCCTGTCCGGCGGCACGCTCGAGATCTTCCTCGAGCCGGTCCTTCCGGTGCCGCTCGTGTCCGTGCTCGGCGACAGCCCCATCGCGCAGGCGATGAGCCGGATCGCGTCGGCGCTGGGCTACGACGCGAACCCCTACGACGCGGGCGACCTGGACTCGGCCGACGTCGTGATCGTCGCGACGCACGGCACGCGGGAGGAGGAGACCCTCGTCGCGGCCGTGCGCGCCGGCGTCCCGTACGTCGGGCTCATCGCCAGCCCCAAGCGTGGCGCCGCGGTCGTCGGCTCGCTCGACCTCACCGACGACGAGAAGGCGCGGATCCACAAGCCGGCCGGCCTCGACATCGGTGCCCGCACCCCTGCCGAGATCGCCCTGTCGGTCTTCGCGCAGGTGATCGGCGAACGACCCCGCACGCACCGCGCCTTCTCGACGACGGTCCCGGAGGACGCCGCTCCGGCGTCGGTACGGCTCGAGGTGTCCACCGTCGCGCCGGGCACGGCCGTCGACCCGGTGTGCGGCATGACCGTCGTCATGTCGGCCGACGCGCTGTTCGCCGACGTCGACGGCGAGCGGGTGTGGTTCTGCTGCCCGGGCTGCCGTCGGGCCTACGTCGCGGATCCCGGGAAGTACCCGCGTTCGTGAGCCTCGCCGATCTCGTCCCTGACGCGCGCTCGCTGACCGAGCGGCTCGCCGAGGTGGGCTACCTCGCGGACTCCGGCCTCGCGACAGCGCTGTTCTGCGCCGTCCGCCTCCCCCAGCCGCTCCTGCTCGAGGGCGAGGCCGGGGTCGGCAAGACCCAGGCCGCGAAGGCGCTCGCCGAGCTCCTCGACACCCCGCTCATCCGGCTGCAGTGCTTCGAGGGCATCGACTCCTCCGAGGCGCTCTACGAGTGGAACTACCCGCGCCAGCTGCTCGGGATCCGGCTCGCCGAGGCCCGGGGCGCCGATCTCGCCGAGGAGACCCTGTTCGGTCCCGACTACCTCATCCGCCGCCCGCTGCTCGCCGCTCTCGAGCACCCCGGGCCGCAGCCCGGCCGTCCTGCTCATCGACGAGATCGACCGCGCCGACGAGGAGTTCGAGGCGTTCCTCTTCGAGCTGCTCGCCGAGGCGAGCGTCACGATCCCGGAGATCGGCACGCTGTCCGCGGTGCACAAACCGATCGTCGTGCTCACCTCGAACCGCACTCGTGACCTGCACGACGCGCTCAAGCGCCGCTGCCTCTACCACTGGATCGACTACCCGCCGCTCGCCCGGGCCACCGCCATCGTGCGCGCCCGCGTACCCGACGTCGGCCCGGAGCTCGCCGCTCAGGTCGCCGGCGCGGTGCAGCGGCTGCGCAGTCTCGACGTGCAGAAGCCGCCCGGCGTCGCCGAGGCGATCGACTGGGTGCACGCCGCGGCGCTGCTCGGGCTCGAGACCCTCGACGAGGACGCCGTGGACCAGACGCTCGGCTCCGTGCTGAAGTACCGCGAGGACCACGACGTGGCTCGGGCGCGCGGGCTCGCCTGGGTCGCCCATGGCTGACCTGCCCGAGGTCGCCGCGGCGTTCGGCCAGCTGCTCCATGCGGCCGGGGTGCCGGTCACGCCCGAGCGCAGCGCCCGGTTCGCTCAGGTGGTGGTGCTCGCGCGGCCGACGACCCGCGCCGAGCTCGCCGAGCTCGGGCGCACCACACTCGTGAGCAGCCACGAGCAGATCGAGGTCTTCGACCGGGTGTTCGCGCAGGTGTTCGGCGGGCTCGTCGACCCTGCCGAGTTCCGCGGCGACCCCACCGCTCCCCCGCCGCCGCCGTCCGTGCTGCCGACCGGTGAGAAGTCGCCCGGCGAACCCGGTCGCGACGGCGCCCAGGAGTCGCGACCCACCGGGAGCACCGGCCTGCCGGACGACTCGAGCGGCGAGCCGGAGAGCGACGAGGAGTCGGTCCTCGCCGCGGTCAGCACCCAGGAACGCCTGGGCCGCAAGAACTTCGCGGACTGCTCCGAGGACGAGCTCGCCCTGCTCAGCCTCCTCATCGCGCGGCTGCCGTTCCTGCCACCGCAGCGAGTGGCCCGACGCCGTCGCCGCCACAACGCCGGGGACCGGCTCGACGTGCGCGCAACCCTGCGGGCGGCGCACCGCACGGCAGGTGATCCGGTGCGGCGGATCCACCGGCGCACCACGAGCCGTCCGCGCCGTGTGGTGCTCATCGCCGACGTCTCCGGGTCGATGGAGCCCTACGCACGCGTCTACCTCCACCTCATGCGCGGAGCCGTCCGCGCGCTCGGCTCGGAGGCGTTCGTGTTCGCCACGCGGCTCACCCGCCTCACCCGTCAGCTGCGGCACACGCATCCGGACGTCGCCTACCGCCGGGCGGCGGAGGCCGCGCCGGACTGGTCCGGCGGGACGCGGATCGGCAGCGCGCTCAAGGCCTTCATCGACGAGTACGGCCGCCGCGGGATGGCCCGCGGCTCGGTGGTCGTCATCGTGTCGGACGGGTGGGAGATCGAGGACCCGGACCTGGTCGGCCGGATGATGGAGCAGCTCTCACGTCTCGCCTTCCACATCATCTGGGTCAACCCGCGCAAGGCGGCCGCCGGCTACCGCCCCCTCGTCGGCGGCATGGCCGCGGCGATGCCCTACGTCGACACCTTCGTGAGCGGTCACTCCCTGCGCGCGCTGGAGGACGTCATGAACGCGATTCGTGACGCCACCGCGGACGGGCGACGTACGGCACCGAACCGCCCGCTCAGCCTGCCACCGCTGTCGGTCGCGATCGGGGCAGGCGAGTGAGAACGGTGACCGAGCACCAGGCGGCCGTGCTCGACGGCGTCGTCCCCCTCGACGCCCACGAGGTGCCGCTGCTCGATGCCGTCGGACAGGCGATGGCACGCGACGCCGTCGCCCCGTGGCCGTTGCCGTCGTTCGACAACAGCTCCATGGACGGCTACGCCGTCGTCGCAGCCGATGTCGCGACGGCCTCGGAGGGCACACCGGTCGAGCTGCGCGTGGCCGGCGACCTGGCCGCCGGCGCGGCCGGCGACACCGTCGTGGCCCCCGGCAGCGCCGCGCGCATCATGACCGGCGCACCCATGCCCGCGGGCGCCGACGCCGTCGTCCCCGTCGAGCTCACGGACGGTGGGACGGCGGTCGTGCAGGTACGGCTCCCGGTGCAGCCGGGACAGCACCTGCGCCGCCGAGGCGACGACGTCGCGGCGGGCGACGTGGTCCTCGGCACGGGCGCGACCGTGACCGAGCGTTCGATCGCGGTCCTCGCCGCCGTCGGGTATGCCGCCGTCGCGGTCACCCGACGCCCCCGCCTGATCGTGGTGTCGACCGGCGACGAGCTCGTCGAGCCGGGCACGCCGCTCACGCACGGCCGGATCAGCGACTCCAACGGACTGATGCTCGCCGCCCTCGCGCGGGCCGCGGGGGCGGTCGTGACGCGGGCACCGATCGTGCGCGACGACGCCGTCGCCCTGCGATCTGTCCTGGATGAGGCCGCCCTCGAGCACGATGTCATCGTCACCAGCGGCGGGGTCAGCATGGGGGCGTACGACACGGTGAAGGCCGTGCTCGCGCCGACCGGCGAGGTTGAGTTCGCGCGCGTAGCGATGAACCCTGGGATGCCCCAGGGCACAGGGCGTATCGGCCCTCGAGGTGTCCCGATCGTCACACTCCCCGGGAACCCGGTGAGCTCCTTCGTCAGCTTCGAGCTGTTCGTGCGCCCGCTCGTCCGTCGGCTGATGGGCCTCACCCCGCTGCACCGGCCGACGGAGCCGGCGGAGTGCACCGAGGGCTTCGCCTCACCCGCCGGGAAGCAGCAGTACGTGCGAGGCGTCCTCACCGTCCGCGACGACGGCGTGCGCGAGGTACGACCGGTGGGCGGTCAGGGCTCGCACGTCGTCGGCGCGCTGGCCGTCGCCAACTCGCTCATCGTCATCCCGCCGGACGTCACCCGGGTCGAGGCCGGTTCTCGAGTCTCGGTGGTCGATCTCCGCGAGGGCTCGACGTGAGCGACGCCGAGCCTGACGGGACCGGGCGCGCCCTGGTGATCACGGTGTCCACCCGGGCGGCCGCCGGGGTGTGGGAGGACCGCTCCGGTCCCGTTCTGCGGGAGGGGCTGGTCGCCCTGGGCCTCGCCGTCGACGGCCCGGTCGTCGTCCCGGACGGCGACGCCGTCGAGGCCGCGCTGCGGGCCGGGGTCGAGCGCGGGTACGCCGTGATCCTGACGACGGGCGGGACCGGTCTCACCCCGACCGACCGCACGCCCGAGATGACCGCCCGGGTGATCGATCGCGCGGTGCCGGGGATCGCGGAGTCGTTGCGCGCGGCCGGGGTCGCGAAGGGCGTGCCCACCGCCATGCTCTCGCGCGGGCTCGCCGGCACGTCCGGGTCCAGCCTCGTCGTCAACCTCCCCGGCTCGACCGGCGGCGTGCGCGACGCCCTCGAGGTCCTCTCGGGCGTCCTCGTCCACGCCATCGAGCAGATCCCCGGCTCGGACCACGGAGCCCGCTCCGACTGAGGTTGCCCTCCCGCCTTGCCACGTCATACCCCTAGGGGTATAGCCTCGGCGCGAGGTCCAGCGCATCCCCTTCCGCTCGAGGAGCAGCCATGGCACGTGTCGTCGTTCTCGGTGCAGGCATCTCAGGGCATACGGCGGCGCTGCACCTGCGCAAGCTGCTCGGGGCCGAGCACGAGGTCGTCGTGGTCTCCCCCAAGGCCGACTGGAACTGGATCCCCTCGAACATCTGGGTCGGGGTCGGGAAGATGACCGAGCAGGACGTCACCTTCCCCCTCGCCCCGGTCTACGCGAAGAAGGGGATCACCTTCCGCCAGGCGAAGGCCGTCGCGATCCGGCCGGAGGGCACCGAGGCGTCCTCGCGCCCGTCCGTCGACATCGAGTACACGCTGCCCGGGCGCGCCGGCGAGTCCGAGAGCCTCGAGTACGACTTCCTCATCAACGCCACCGGCCCGAAGCTGAACTTCGGCGCCACGCCCGGGCTCGGGCCGGACGGCCACACCTGGTCCGTGTGCACCTCCGACCACGCCGCGGCGACGGCGGACGCGTTCGCCGAGGTGATCGCCAAGCTCGAGCGCGGCGAGCGCCAGCGGCTCGTGATCGGGGTCGGGCACGGCACCTGCACGTGCGAGGGCGCGGCGTTCGAGTACACGTTCAACGTCGAGCACGAGCTGCGCACCCGCGGGCTGCGCGACCTCGCCGACGTCATCTACCTCACGAACGAGTACGAGCTGGGTGACTTCGGCGTCGGCGGCATGTCGTTCCAGCAGGCCGGCTACGTCACGACCAGCCAGCTCTGGACCGAGTCGCTGTTCCGCGAGCGCGGGGTCGAGTGGATCACCCGCGCCCACGTGCAGAAGGTCGAACCGGGACGCATCTTCTTCGAGACGCTCGACGGTGTCGTGGACACGCTCGACTTCGACTTCGCGATGCTGCTGCCGCCGTTCCGCGGGGTCGACCTCGCGGCGTACGACCGCGCCGGCGACGACATCACGAGCGTCATGTTCGCGCCCAACGGCTTCCTGCGGGTCGACGCCGACTACACCCCGAAGGCGTACGACGACTGGCGCGCCGAGGACTGGCCGAGCACCTACGTCAGCCCGTCGTACGCCAACGTCTTCGGAGTAGGCATCGCGTTCGCGCCGCCGCACCCGATCTCGCGGCCGCGCACGACCGAGGCCGGCACCGTGATCTCGCCCGCACCGCCGCGGACCGGGATGCCGTCCGGACTGATGGGGCGCCAGGTCGCGCGCAGCATCGCCGACATGATCCTCACCGGGGCGGCCACCCCGACGCACACCGCGTCGATGGCCGAGATGGGTGCCGCCTGCGTGGCCAGCGCCGGCTCGGGCTTCCGCAAGGGCACGGCGGCGTCGATGACGATGTTCCCGGTCGTCCCCGACTACCAGAAGTACCCGGAGTACGGTCGCAGCCTCAGCGAGACCACGGGCGAGATCGGGCTCGCCGGGCACTGGATGAAGAGCCTGCTCCACCACATGTTCATCTACAAGGCGAAGGGCCGCCCCGGCTGGTCCTTCATCCCGGAGTGAGGGCGCGATGACGACCGAGGCACCGAAGTCCCCCACTGCCGGCACCGCCGCGTCGACGCCGAGCCTCGCTCCGCTCCCGACGGCGCGGACGATCCGGCAGCGCACGTCGCTCCCGGTGCAGGCGTTCCGTTTCGGAGCAGTGAGCATCAAGATGATGCGCATGGTGCTGCGTTCGCACCACTGACCGAAGGGCGTTGACCTCGTACGTGGACAGCTCCGAGTGGGACGCCCGCTACGCGTCCGCCGATCTCGTGTGGTCGGCGGGTCCCAACATGTTCGTCGAGCAGCACGCCTCCGGCCTCCCCGTCGGGCGGGTGCTCGACGTCGCCGGCGGTGAGGGGCGCAACGCTCTCTGGCTCGCCTCGCGGGGCTGGGCCGCCACCCTCGTCGACTTCTCCGCCGTCGCTCTCGACCGCGCCGAGCGGCTCTGGTCGGAGCGGGCGAGCGCCCTCGGGTCCCTCGTGACCCGTCGGGCGGACGTCACCTCCGAGTCGCTCGGCGACGCCGACCAGGACCTCGTCGTCGTCGCCTACCTGCAGCTGGCCGCGGACGGCCGGCGCCCGGCGCTCCGCGCCTCAGCCGACGCCGTAGCCCCTGGCGGCCGCCTCCTCGTCGTGGCCCATCACACGGACAACCTCGCGGACGGCTACGGCGGCCCGCAGGACGCTGCGTACCTCTACACCGAGGCCGACGTCGCCGACGACATCGCGGGGTCCGGGCTCGACGTCGTGACGGCGCAACGCGTCGCCCGGGAGGTCACCACCGACGCGGGCCCGCGCACCGCCTGGGACGCGCTCCTGCTCGCCGTGCGACCTCTCGTCGGCTGACCCGCGCCGACGCACGGCCGAGCGTCCGCCGAGGGCTCACGACGACCAGGTCGGCCGGCATGGCGCGCGGATCGCCGAATGACCTGATAATGACGCCATGACCCAGGTCCGGCGCGCCGAGGTGGTGCACGACGTGATCTCGGTGCGCGACGTCGAGGCGCTGGTGCTCGACCGCTCCGCCGGGGCGGTCGTCACCTTCTCCGGCGACGTGCGCGACCACGACCACGGCCGCGTCGTCGACCGGCTCGAGTACGAAGGACACCCCAGCGCCACCGACGTGCTGCGCGCGGTCGCGAATGAGGTGGCGGCCGCGGCACCCGGTCGTCGCGGTCGCGGTGCTGCACCGCGTAGGCCCGCTGCAGATCGGGGAGTCGGCGCTGGTGGCCGCCGTGAGCGCGGCCCACCGGCAGGAGGCGTTCGCGGCCTGCGCCGACCTGATCGACGAGACCAAGCGACGCCTGCCGGTGTGGAAGCATCAGGTCTTCAGCGACGGCACGGACGAGTGGGTGAACTGCGCGTGAGCGATCTCGTCGACACCTTCGGTCGGGTGCACCACGACCTCCGCGTGTCGCTCACCGACCGCTGCAGCCTGCGCTGCACCTACTGCATGCCGGCCGACTTCGCGGACTGGATCCCGGGGCCGGAGCTGCTGAGCACCGACGAGCTCATGCGCGTCCTCGAGGTCGCCGTCGAGCTCGGGATCACGGGCGTGCGGCTCACCGGCGGCGAGCCCCTGCTGCGACCCGACGTCGCCGATGTCGTACGCCGGATCAACGAGCTGCCGAAGGCGCCGGAGATCAGCCTCACCACGAACGGGCTCAAGCTCACCACCCTCGCCGGGCCGCTGCGCGACGCCGGGCTCACGAGGGTCAACATCAGCCTCGACACCCTCGATCGCGAGCGGTTCAAGGCGATGACCTTCCGCGACCGGTTCGACGACGTCATCGCCGGGATCGCGGCGGCCCAGGCAGCCGGGCTCGCGCCGATCAAGGTCAACGCCGTGCTCATGCGCGGGGTCAACGACGACGAGGCACCCGCGCTGCTGCGCCGGGCGCTCGCCGAGGGCTGGCGGCTGCGCTTCATCGAGCAGATGCCCCTCGACGCGAGCGGTGTCTGGCTGCGGTCCACGATGATCACGGCCGACGAGATCTTCGAGGAGCTCTCGCAGCAGTTCACGCTCACGCCGGTCCCGGGTCGCGGGTCCGCGCCGGCCGAGGAGTTCTACGTCGACGGCGGCCCGCAGACGGTGGGCATCATCGCCAGCGTCACGCGCCCGTTCTGCGCCGCGTGCGACCGGCTGCGCCTCACCGCCGACGGACAGCTGCGCAACTGCCTGTTCGCGCGCGACGAGCTCGACCTGCGCGCGGCGCTGCGCGACCCGACGTCGACCGACGCCGAGGTCCGCGCCGAGGTGGAGCGCCGGCTCCGCCTCGTGGTGAAGGACAAGCTGCCCGGGCACGGCATCAACGACCTCAACTTCATCCAGCCCACGCGGCCGATGTCCGCGATCGGCGGCTGACGGCGCGACGCACGCGATCCGGGGCGGTACGCCCGCCCGCCGACTACGTCGCGGCGAGTTCCCGTGCGCGGGTGGCGAAGGCGTCGACGTCGGCCTCGGTCGTGGCCCACGACGTCATCCATCGCACCTGCCCCGTCGTCTCGTTCCACACGTAGAACGGGAACTCCTGCTGCAGCGCCTCGGTCACCGGGCGTTCGAGGACGGCGAAGACGGCGTTGGCCTCGACGCCGTTCGTGACGTGGATCCCGGGTGCACCGTCGACCGCCGCGGCGAGCCGGGCGGCCATCGCGTTGGCGTGCGCGGCGTTGCGCAGCCAGAGGTCGTCGTCGAGCAGCGCCACGAGCTGCGCGGCGACGTAGCGCATCTTCGAGGCGAGCTGCATCGACTGCTTGCGGATGAACGGCAGAGTCGTCGCCAGCTCGGGCCGCAGCACGACCACCGCCTCGGCGCCGAGCGCGCCGTTCTTGGTGCCGCCGAAGGACAGCACGTCGACACCGGATGCGGCACCGAGCTCGCCGAGGCCCACGCCGAGCGCGGCCGCGGCGTTCGCGATCCGGGCCCCGTCGAGATGGACGTACATGTCGCGCGCGTGCGCCCACGCCGAGATCGCCCGGATCTCGTCGAGGGAGTAGACCGTCCCGAGCTCGGTCGACTGGGTGATGGAGACGACCCGCGCCTGCACGTGGTGCGGGTCGCCGATCCCCCACACCGCGGCGTCGACGAGCTCCGGCGTGAGCTTGCCGTCGGGGGTGGCGACGTCGAGCAGCTTCGACCCGAGGAAGCGCTCCGGCGCGCCGCACTCGTCGACGTTGATGTGCGAGGTCTCGGCGCACACGACCGCCTCGAACGGGCGCAGCATCGCCTGCAGCCCGACGACGTTGGCACCCGTGCCGTTGAACGCGAGGAACACCTCGGCCTGGTCGCCGAAGTGGCGGCGGAACGAGCGCGACAGCGTGCGCGGTGAGCGAGTCGTCGCCGTACGCCGGCGCGTAGCCGGTGTTGGCCGCGACGATCGCGTCCATGACGCTCGGGTGGACGCCCGCGTGGTTGTCGCTGGCAAAGCTCGCGCCGGTCATCGTTCTCCTCGGATCGGGGTCGGCACATCCTCCCCCGACGCCGGTGGGCCCGTCACCTCGGGAGCCGTCGGGCCCACCTCAGACGAGGGAGACGAGCCCGTCGAAGCCGAGCTGCCCGCGGCTGCCCCCGGTGAGGTTCACGACCTTCACCGAGTGCCGGGTGCTGGTCGGGTAGCTGAGGGACCAGGCGAGGCTGGTGGAGCTGCTCGACGAGCGCAGGCTCATGGTGCGCAGGAGCCGACCGTCGACGTAGATCGCGACCGAGCCTGCCGTGGGACCGCGCTGCAGGAGCAGGCCGAAGCTGCGCGCCGTCACCATGAATGCGACGTACCCGCCCCGTTTCGCGGTGGCCCGGATCCGCGAGCCGAGCGCGCCCGGCTTCGCCTGCGACACCCAGCCCGACGAGTACTTCATCGTGCTCGCGAGCGTCTCGTAGGTGTAGTGCACCAGCGAGCGCCCGACCGAGCTCACGATCGTGCCGTCGGAGGCGACGACGGATGCGCGGTACGCCGCACCCGACCAGCCCGACGCCGCGGCACGGGCGACCGTCGCGGCGCTGCCCGACTTCACAGTGGCCGCGGCAGCGGGGTTCGTCGACGGGGTGGTGACCCGCCACGACCACCGCATCGGGACGACCGGGCCGCTCGTGGTGGCACGCATCGCGCCCATCACGAGCCCCGACACCGGCACGTTGATGGTGGGCCTGGGCGGCGCGACGTAGCGGGGGTCGGTGCTCGCCGGGCCATTGCGGTACTCGATGACCGCGCCGCTCGCGGACTGCGACACGACCCGGAGACCGAGGTTGCCGTTCGCCAGGTTGAGCCACACCCCGGTGGGCAGCTCCGTGTCGAGCTCGCCGAAGTCGGCGTCCGGCGTCGTGGGCCGTCCGTCGAGCAGGTAGGACTCGTGCCGCGCGAACGTCGACGACGAGCCGAACTCGCGGCGCACGGTGACGCCCAGGGAGCCCCAGCCGGGGTTGGACGACATCCAGGAGTCGAGCCCCACCGGCTGGCGGTACTCGACGACATAGGTGTCGGTGCCGGACGTCAGGCTCAGCGCGCGGACGCCGGTGCGTGCGGCCAGCGGACTCAGCGTCACCGCACCGTTGTCGCTCGGTGACGCCTCGGTCGCGGGGTCCAGGATCCCGAGCAGGCGGAGGTGTGACGCGTTGAGGAAGCCCTGGTTCTGCCAGGACACGGCCATGATGTCGTTGGTGTCCCAGTAGGACCGCTTGGAGCAGTAGCTCGACGGCGCGTCCATGACGCGAGC